>CAWBVP010000016.1:0-150000 GCA_963792265.1 uncultured Gemmatimonadales bacterium
ACCGCCGACCACGGCAACGACCCCACGACGCCCTCGACCGACCACTCGCGCGAGACAGTTCCTCTGCTCGCCGTGGGTCCCAAGGTGCGGCCAGTGGATCTGGGCCGTCGGGGCACGTTCGCAGACATCGGCCAGACCGTGGCCGAGTTCCTCGAGACCGGCGTTACCGGCTGGCACCTCGTTTCTTTCTGAGGTTTGGCTTGACTGACTCGCTGATATCAGCTGCACGGAGCGCTCAGGCGAAAGCCTACGCGCCCTATTCCAACTTCCGGGTGGGGGCCGCGCTCGAGGCGACCGACGGTACGGTCTTCACCGGTTGCAATGTCGAGAACGCGTCGTATGGCCTGACCATCTGCGCGGAACGAGCCGCCATCTGCGCCGCGGTGAGCGCTGGGGCAAAGCGCTTCCGCCGGGCAGTCGTCGTCTCCGACATCGATCCGCCCGCGGCTCCCTGCGGCGCGTGCCGCCAGGTGCTCGCCGAGTTTGGACTCGATCTCTCGATCGATGGTGTGGGATCGAAGCGGACGGTGAACTGGCGCCTAGCTGATTTGCTTCCCGCGGCGTTCGGGCCGGAGCAGCTCAGGTGAGGAGGGTAATGGCGGTGCTCGCAGCCGGGATTCTGCTTGCCGGCTGCGAGGAGAAGCTGACCTCCCCGGGCCAGTGCCCTGCGCTCTGCCCCGGGGGTGAGCCTCAGGTATTCGATGACGTAATCGACCTCATCCCGGGCGCTGACAGCAGCTTCCGCGGGTACATTCAGCCGTATTCGTCCTTTGCCCTCCTGGTCTCCAACGGCCTGCTTGGCTTCGAAGAGCGGGGTGTAATCCGGTTTTCCCGCCGGCCCGACTCGATAGGGGTCCGGGATACCCTGCGGGCGTACACCGTGGACTCGGTGTTGCTGGGCCTGAACGTCGTGGCTCGGGACACCTCCCTGAACGGGGTCCAAATCGAGCTCTACCGGCTGCCCTCGCTGGTCGATTCCACGACCACCTATGCGGCGCTCGATCCCGCGTTCGTCCCGGCCAATCTGGTGACCACGATTAGTCTGCCGGACACCCAGAACTTTGGCCCCATTCCTCACACCGTTCTCCAGGGTGCCGACCTCGCGAAGGTGGCCATCCCGCCGGCGGACAGTGGGGTTCTCGCGCTGGGGGTGCGCGTGGTCTCGCCCACTCCGACCGGGTTGCGATTGGGATCCATCGTCGGAGGCACCGGCGCGACGTTTACCAGCTATGTCACTCTAGACGTTCCCGACACCGGCACCGCCAAGCTGAGAACTCTCGGGCTGGGTCCTCAGTTCAATACCTCGCTGCCGGCGGTGCAGCAGCCGGACGACTCGACCTTGCTGGCAGTGGGTGGAGCGCCGTCCGCTCGCGCATTGCTTCGGTTTGCCTTGCCCCCGCGCATACGGGACTCGGCTACCATCGTCCGTGCCACCCTGGAGCTCACCCCAGTCAGCACCATTACCGGGCTGCCCACCGATCCGGTGCGGTTGCAGGCCCGCACAGTGCTGGCGGATCTGGCGCCAAGTCTCCGGTCGGGTCTGCCGCCGACAGGGTGCCCGCGGATACCATTCCCGCCGGAACTACCGGCCCGGTCAATATGGAAGCGGCGCGCCTGGTCCAGCTCTGGCAGGGCACTCCCAGCCGGCCGAACGCGCTGATCCTCGCCCTGGCGCCGGAGCTCGAGTCCGCGAGCTTCTCCAGCCCGGTGTTCTACTCGAGCCGGGCGGCCGATCCCGCGGTCCGGCCGAAACTCCACATCAGTTATCTCCTCGCGTTCCCCTTCGAGAATCCCTGAGTGCGCCGAGCCCTCACGCTGTTGCTGCTCGTGGTGACGCCAGGCGTAGCCCTGGCTCAAGCCTCTCAGTTCGGGGTTCGCGGGCTGGGCTACCCGGGGCGCCCATTCACCGCCCGGGCGCTGGCCAGCGGGGGCGCCTTTGGGCTGTTCGACCCCGAGTCGAGCCTCAATCCGGCTGCGCTCGGCATCGCCACAACGCTCACCAGTGTCTTTACCATCAGCGAGGCCTTCGAACACCAGGAGAATCCGGCCGGCACCGGGTCGATCCGGACTACCCGCTTCCCCCAACTGATGGTCGTCGGGCCGGTCCGCCAGTCGAGAGCCGCGCTGGGTTTGAGCTACTCGAGCTACACCACCCGGGATTTCACCGTGGTCACGACCGGGACCATCGACTTACGGGGGGTTCCGGTTGGCGTCACCGATTCCTTTTCCTCCCGCGGTGGGCTGAGCGATCTCCGGCTGGCAGGTTCGTACGGCTTTCAGAATCGCTGGTTGGTCGGCGGCGGGTTCCATGTGATCACCGGCTCCAATCGGCTGGACTCGCGCCGCTCATTCGACGATCCCAATTTCCTGTCCAGTCACCAGACCGCTGAGGTCTCCTATACCGGAATCGGAGTGTCCGCGGGGCTCATCCGTCAGTTTGGATCCCGCTTTGCGGTGGCGCTTCTGGCTCGCTCAGACGGCCATCTCAACGTCGACCGGGACTCGACCCCGGTCAGCAAGATCGACCTCCCCTATACCTTCGGCCTGGGAATGCGCTGGCACCCGGTAGCGAAGCTCGACCTGGCGGGCCAGGCCATCGTTCGCACCTGGTCAGGGGCCAACAGCGATCTCTTGCAGCAAGGTGGAACCGGATCCAGCAACACTTTGGATGTGTCAGGCGGCCTCGAGTACACGTCCGATCCCAAACGTCCCTATCGTAGACCGATTCGGCTTGGCGCCCATTACGCCCGCCTGCCGTTTCCGCTGGTAGCGGGAGAGCAGGCTCACGAATTCGGTATATCAGCCGGAAGCGGCATTCGCTTTGCGCAACAACGGGGCGGGGTCGACCTGACCCTCGAACATGTCTGGCGCTCCGAGGGGACGGCGTACTCCGAGCGTGGATTCATCCTGTCGGTCGGGATATCGGTGAGACCGTGAACGGCTATACTATGAACGTGCCCATGCCCCAGCGCGTCTACATCGAGACCTACGGATGTCAGATGAACGTGGCCGATTCCGAGCTGATGTTCGGAGTGCTCGGTCGCGAAGGCTACGTGCGGTCCGAGGACCCCCAGGATGCCGACGTGATGCTGGTGAACACCTGCGCCGTGCGGGACAATGCGGAGCAGCGGGTCATCGGGCGGGTGGGTGAGCTGCAGCGGTACAAGCGCGCCGGCGATGTGCTCGGCGTGGTCGGCTGCATGGCGCAGCGGCTGGGTCCCGCATTGCTGGCCCAAGTGCCCCGGGTCGATCTCGTGGTGGGGCCCGACGGATATCGCAATCTCCCCGACCTCATCGGCTTGGCCCATAGCGGCCAGCGCGTCACTGACACCGAGTTCCGCTCCTGGGAACACTACGAGGACGTGCCCCCGCGCGGGAAAAAGCCCCGACCGCGTTTGTCACGGTACAACGCGGCTGCGATTATCGCTGCACCTTCTGCATCGTTCCGCAGACGCGGGGACCCGAGCGAAGCCGGAAGCTGGCCGATGTCGTTCGGGAGGTGACCGACCTGGTGGAGCAGGGCACCACCGAGGTTACCCTCCTGGGTCAGACGGTCAACAGCTATCACGACGGCGAACATGATTTCGCCGATCTGCTGGAAGCGCTCGGGCAGGTGGAGGACTTCGGCGGATTCGGTTCACCAGTCCATACCCCACCGATTTCACCCCGCGCGTCATCGCCGCTATGGCGGCCACGCCTGCGGTGTGCGAGCACGTGCATTTGCCGGTTCAAAGCGGCTCCAATGCGGTGCTCAAGCGGATGCTGCGCCGCTACACCCGCGAGCGCTACCTCGAGGTCGTCGGTGAGCTTCGCCGGGCCATCCCCGGCATCACGTTGTCTACCGACGTCATCGTCGGCTTTCCCGGAGAGACCGAGGCCGATTTCGAGGACACCCTCAGCCTGGTAGCCGACGCCGGATTCGATGACGCCTATACCTTCAAGTACTCGGTGCGCGAGGGGACCCCGGCGGTCCGGCTCAAGGATCATGTGTCGGACGAGGTGTCATCCGCCCGGCTGGACCGGCTCATCGACGCGGTACGCTCCGCCGTTCGCCGCAAGAACATCGCCCGCGTGGGGGAGACCCATGAGGTGCTGGTCGAGCGGCCGGCCAAGCGGGGTGATCTCCTGCTCGGCCGCACCCGCAGCAACCAGCTGGTGCTGCTCAGCTTGCCTTTCAGCGCCATCGGCGAATACCACACCGTTCGTCTCACCGGCACTACCGGATCCACCTTCACCGGCGCAGTGGTCGCGCCGACCCTGGCGGTTCTGTGATCAAGAACCTGGCCGAGGACCACGTCATCGCGGCATACGACACGCTGCGGCCTCACTTTCCGGCTTTCTGCGGCTGCGAGATCTGCCGCGACGATGTGCTGACCTTCGCCTTGAATCGGGTTCCGCCGCGGTACGTATCGAGACGGGAGGGAGCCGTCGTGACCGAGGTGAGCCTGGAGAAGGAGCAGAGCCGGGCGGCCATCGAGGTCATCGTGATGGAGGCGCTGCGGAAGATCTCCGTTGCTCCCCGTTGCGGCAGTCGGGAGGTGTGTCGCAGCGTTGAGACCAGGGCGGCCGTGAGACTGCGGCCACCCATCCTGTTCACCGCGGTATACGGGGCCGGTCTTGCGACCGGCCTCCTGCATTTTGGGGGACTGGCCGGCGTCGTTGGGGTGACGCTTTCCGTTACGCTGCTGGCGCGACGGCCGCTGATCACCCTGCTCGCCGGCGCATTGCTGCTGGGTCGGCTCAGTGGCGAGATCGCTCGGTTTCGGGAGCGGCGATAGTTGCGCCGCACGGCTGCCTGCCGGCCTCCTCCGACTCAAGGTGCGGCTACTGGAACCGGCCGACTCGGTCGGTGGAATCCTGGCGGTGCAGCCGGTTGGCGCCGAGTGCAACGGACCGCTGATGGCGAGGTGGCCGGCTCGGCCGGAGCAGTGCCGTGGGACTGGTGGCGCTGGTAACGGCGCGGTGGATACCGCGCCGCGGCGTAGCCGCCCGGCCGCTGGGTACGCTGGTCGTGGCCGACATAAGAGACGGGACGGGCCGATCCACCGTCTCCGATCGGCTGCGGGGCGCCCTCGCTCGGGCCAGCCGCTCCCTGTACGGGGGACGGGCGCCAATGGTGGACGCCCTCGTCCTGGGAAGGCGCTCCGGGATCGACCGCGATCTCCAGGATCGCTTCGCTCAGTCCGGGCTGGTGCACCTCCTTTCCATCTCCGGCTTCCACGTCGGGGTGATTACGGCGTGGGTCTTTCTGTTGGCCCGGCTGGGCCATCTGAGGCGAGGGCCAGCCCTCGCCCTCGCGGCCGGTGCCAGCGTGCTGTATGTCGCGTTCCTGGGCTGGCCCGCTCCGGCCACCCGGGCCGCAGCGCTCGCGGTGATCCTCGCGTTCAGCCGGATCCGCCAACGTCGAGTCGAGCCCAACGCTCTCCTGGCCGCCACCTGCTTGTGCGTTCTCGCGCTGGATCCCTGGGCCATCGTCGATCTCGGCGGCTGGCTCTCGGCCACGGCGCTGTGGGGCGCCACCACCTTCAGCCGATGGACCGACCGCACCCTCGGTGCAACGCCTTGGTGGCGCACGCTGGGCTCTTCGGTGGGAGCCACCCTGGCTACGGCGCCGATCACGGCTGCGGCGCTCGGCGCCGTCGCGGTCGTCGGTATCGGGCTCAATCTCGTCGGCCATTCCGCTCGCCGCGGTGGCTGTCCCCGGCGTGCTCGCAAGCCTGCTGATCTTTCCTCTGCTGCCGAATATCGCGGGTGCGTTGGCCGGAGGTGCAGGTCTGGCCCTGCATCTGCTCGAGTTGCTGGCCACGTTCGGCGCATCGGTGCCGGCCGGACACGTCATCGTTCCCGCCGAGGTGAGTTCGGCCTGGCCCTGGGTGCTGGCCCTGGCGGTCAGCCTCTGGGCCATGGGCCGGCGGAACACGCTGGGAGAAGCACTGCGGCGATGGAGCTGGGCTGGAGTCGCCGGAATTTGGATCGTGCTACTCTGGAGCTGGGTCCCCGGCTCGGCTGACACCGGTTCGGGTCTCGCGTTACATTTTCTCGACGTAGGACAGGGTGACGGGGCGTTGTTGCGGACGCCCGGGGGACGCTGGGTCTTGATCGACGCCGGTCCTCGGGGGGAGCATAACGATGCGGGACGGCGAGTGGTGGTTCCCTTCCTCATCCGGCAAGGGGCCCACAATCTCGCGGTAGCATTCGTCTCCCACGCGCATGCGGACCATCTGGGTGGGGTTCCCGCCGTCCTCGACCGCTTCCGGGCCGGACTGGTGGTCGAGCCGGGCGAACCGGTGGCTGACCCACTCTACTATGAGTTTCTCGACGAGCTCGCCGCCCAGGGGATCGCCTGGCACCAGGGCCACCGGGGGGAGCACTTCGTTCTCGACAGCGTCGGTTTCACCCTCCTTCATCCTGACCCCCATTGGGCAGGATGGGGCGAAGACTTGAACGAGGACTCTCTGGTGCTGCTGGTGGAGTACCGCGACTTTCAGGCGCTGTTCGCGGGCGATGCAGGCTTTCCCGCCGAAGCCGAAATGCGCGGGCGGACCTGTCGGGTAGACCTCCTGAAGGTGGGCCATCATGGGAGCCGCGGGAGCACCAGTGATGAGTGGCTGGATTCGCTCCGACCCAAGGCTGCCGTCATCTCGGTCGGACGGAACAAGTATGGCCACCCCTCCGCCGAAGCCCTGGAACGTCTCCGGCGCCACGGTGTGGCGGCATGGCGGATCGACCGGGACGGCGCCGTTACGGTCATCACCGATGGCAGCCGAATGACGGTCCAGTCCCGCGATCGCTCGGCTTCGTTCGATGTTCGGAGCAAATCCCCCGGAGGAGGTGCTTTGCAGACATCCGTAACCACCATCGAGCGCTTCATCCTCGATCAGGAGGACCGTTACCCCGAGGCTACCGGGGAGCTGTCGAACCTGCTGTACGACATTGCTCTCGCCTCCAAGATCATCGCCGCCGCCATCCGGCGTGCCGGCCTGGTAAACATTTTGGGGGGGGCAGGAAACGAGAACGTCCAGGGTGAAGAGCAGCAGAAGCTCGACGTCTTTGCCAACGAAACCATCAAGAACTGCCTCAAGCACACTGGCCGGGTGTGTGCGATGGGGTCGGAGGAGGACAAGGACATCATTCCGGTTCCCCCCGAGTACGCGGCCGGCAAATACGCAGTCCTGTTCGACCCGGTGGATGGCTCCTCCAACATCGATGTCAACTCCGCGGTGGGAACCATATTCAGTGTCTATCGCCGGGTCAGCATGACCGGGCGAGGCACTTCCGAGGACGTGCTGCAACCGGGATGCAAACAGGTGGCGGCCGGCTACATCATGTACGGCTCGAGCACCATGCTGGTGTACACTACCGGGCAAGGCGTCCACGGCTTTACCCTGGATCCCACCATCGGTGAGTTCCTGCTGTCCCATCCCCGGATCATTACTCCTCGGATCGGCACCTACTATAGTGTCAACGAGAGTAACTTCGGCCGCTGGGACAAAGGCACCCAGATGGCGGTGAAAGGTTTGAAGGGAGACCTGCACGACGGGGTGGCGCCAAAGAACAGCCGCTACATGGGATCACTGGTCGGCGATTTCCACCGCAACCTGATTGCCGGCGGCATCTTCCTCTATCCAGCAGACACCAAGAACCCGCGGGGCAAGCTGCGGCTGCTCTACGAGGCGAGTCCCATGGCCTTCATCGCCGAGCAGGCAGAGGGGTCGGCAACGGATGGCGTCCAGCGCATCCTCGATATCGTGCCCACCGAGCTGCACCAGCGCACCCCCTTGGTGATCGGCTCGCGGGAGGACGTCGGCTACGTCGCAGACACGATGCGGCGCACGGCGGCCCGCGCCAGCGGTCCCGTCTCCCAGCCCGCCTTGTGAAGACGGTCTACGGCCCGGAGGACTGGGCCGGCGAGCCAGACCGGGACCTCGGCACTCCCGGTGAGTTCCCCTTCACCCGCGGTCCCTATCCCAACATGTATACCGGCCGGCTCTGGACCATGCGCCAGTATGCCGGCTTCGGCACCGCCCAGGAGACCAACCGGCGGTTCCGGCAATTGCTGGCGGCGGGCCAAATGGGGCTGTCGACCGCTTTCGATCTGCCGACCCAGATGGGATTCGACTCCGACCACCCGATGGCAGTGGGTGAGGTCGGCCGGGTCGGGGTGGCGATCGACAGCGTCGAGGACCTGGCGGAGCTGTTTCGCGAGATTCCCCTCGACCGGGTGTCTACCTCGATGACCATCAACGCCACGGCTGCGATTCTTCTGGCGATGTATATCGTGGCCGGGGAAGAGCAGGGGGTGCCGCGGACCAAGCTCACCGGCACGGTGCAGAACGATGTCCTCAAGGAGTACATCGCCCGGGGCACCTACATCTATCCCGCAGGTCCTTCGCTGCGCCTCGCGGCCGACATCTTCCGCTTTGTCTCCGACCAGGGGATGAGCTTCAATCCCATCTCGATCAGCGGCTACCATATGCGGGAGGCCGGCGCCACCGCGGTGCAGGAGGTCGGGTTTACCCTGGCCAACGCGTTGGAGTACGTGAGGGTTGCCGTGGACACGGGACTGGCGGTGGACAGCTTCGGTCCCCGGCTGTCGTTTTTCTTTGCCAGCCACAACAACTTGTTCGAGGAGGCGGCCAAGTTCCGGGCGGCTCGGCGGCTGTGGGCCCGGTTGGTACGAGAGCGCTTCGGCGCGGGCGACGCCACGGCGCGGATGCGGTTTCATACCCAGACCGGAGGAGTTACGCTGCAGGCCCAACAACCTCTCAACAACGTGGTACGGGTAACCGTCCAGGCCCTCGCCGCGGTACTGGGTGGCACTCAATCACTGCATACCAATGGTTACGACGAGGCTCTGGCGCTCCCGACCGAAGCCTCGGCCACCCTGGCCCTCCGCACCCAGCAGATCCTCGGATATGAGTCGGGTGTGCCCGACGTAGTTGATCCGCTGGCCGGCAGTTACTACGTCGAGTGTCTGACCGACTCGATTGAGGCCGGCGCCCGGGAGTTGATCGCGGAAGTGGACGCTCTGGGGGGAGCGGCTCGCGCCATCGAGCGGGGATTCTTCCAGGAGGCGATCGCAAGGAGTGCCTACGAGCTGCAGAAGGTGCAGGAGTCGGGAGAGCGGGTGGTTGTTGGAGTGAATCGGTTCACCGATGACGTCGACTCCGCTTGCCATCGATACCCCGGACTACTCGGCGCTCGAATCACAGCAGCGCGCCCGCTTAGCCGACCTTAAACGCCGCCGTGATGCCAAGGCCGTCAAGACGACGCTTGGCGCCGTCTCCCAAGCGGCGTCCGGGTCAGGACCCCTCTTGCCATCCATCATTGACGCCGTCCGTGCTCGCGCCACCTTGGGAGAGATCAGCGATGTTCTCCGCGAGATGTGGGGCGTATATCGGCCTGCTTGAACGCGCTGTCGTGGCGCGATAAGTTTCGAGGCTGACTCAACTTACATTGAAGAGTTGCCATGCCGACGTATGAATACCAATGCCCCGAGGGACACATCTTCGAGAAACTCCAGAAGATGAGCGACAAGCCGCAGGCCAAATGTCCGGTCTGCGGTAAACCGGCTACGAGAAAGATTTCCGGTGGCGCCGGGCTGGTGTTCAAGGGCAGCGGCTTTTACATCACCGATTACGGCAAGGACGGCAAAGGTCCTCGGAAGCCGGAACAAGAAGGTCAGCCGGCCCCCGAATCCAAGCCTGCCTCTGAGAGCAAGTCCGAGGGGTCCAAGTCCGAGTCCAAGTCCACCGCATCGAAGTCCGATGCGGCGTCCACCAAGGCCACCCCCCGGCACGGTAAAGGGAAGGCCTCCTCCGAGTGAGCGATGCGATCCGCGCCGAGCTGTCGCGAGTGGCCTCGCGGCTCGGCGCCGACGGCGTCGAGTTCGTGCTGGAGCGCCCCCGGGATCCCACCCACGGCGATCTGGCCACCAACCTGCCCATGGTCCTCGCCCGGCGCGAGCGAGGAAATCCCCGGAAGATCGCCGAGCGGGTTCTCGCCGACCTGCATCTCCCCCAGGATCTGGTCTCGAAGACGGAGATCGCCGGTCCCGGGTTCATCAACTTCTGGCTGGCCGGAGCCCAGCTCGCCGACGCCCACCGGCGGATTCTCGAGGAAGGCCCCAGCTACGGTCGCTCCACCTGGGGAGCCGGCCTCAAGGTGAATGTCGAATTCGTGTCGGCGAACCCGACCGGTCCACTCCACGTGGGGCACGGGCGGGGGGCGGCCCTGGGTGATGCCATTGCTGCTCTGCTGGAGTGGACCGCGCATGCCGTCACCCGCGAGTTCTACGTCAACGACGCCGGCGTACAGATCGACAAGCTGGCGCTGAGCCTATGGGCTCGGGTGCAGCAGGAGACGGGACAACAGGCTGAGATTCCCGATGGCGGCTATCATGGCGAGTATCTGCGGGAGAATGCCCGCCAGGTCCTCGAGCGCGAAGGACGCTCCTTTGCCCAGCTTCCGCCGGAAGAGGGCGTCCGCCGCTCTCGGTCACTGATCCTCGCCATCCAGCGCCAAGAGCAGGACCGGGATCTCGAGGACTTCGGAGTGAAGTTCGACGTCATCTCTTCCGAACAGGCCAGCTACGACTCCGGCCGAGTGGACCGGGCCATCGAGCTGCTGGGCAGCCGGGGGCTCACCTACGAGTCGGAAGGCGCGGTCTGGCTCCGCACCACCAGCTTCGGCGACGACAAGGATCGGGTGCTCCGCAAAGGTGACGGAACCCTCACCTATCTCGGTCCCGATATCGCTTACCACATGGATAAGCACGACCGCGGCTTCGACCGGGTCGTGGATGTCTGGGGTGCCGACCATCACGGCTATATCCCTCGCATGCGAGCCGCACTCGCGGCCCTGGGATATCCGCCGGAGTTCTTCGATGTGGCCCTGGTGCAGCTGGTCAAGGTGACCAGCGGAGGTGAAGAGGTGAAGATGTCGAAGCGATCGGGCGAGTTTGTGACGCTGCGCGATCTCTTCGAGGACGTGGGCGTGGACGCGGCCCGGTTCTTCTTTCTGGCACTTCCCGGCGACACCCAGATGACGTTCAACCTGGACCTGGCCAAGAAGCAGACCGATGAGAATCCAGTCTTCTACGTCCAGATGGCCCATGCTCGGCTGAGCGGCATCTTTCGCACCGCGGAGCGGAGTTCCGATTCAGTCCAGGGACCCCTCGATCTTGCGGCACTGCCGGCTCCCCAGGACCTCGAGCTCCTCAAGAAGCTGGTCCTCTTCCCCGAGATCGTAGAAAAGGCCGCGCGCGATCGCCAACCCCATCGGATCATCGGGTACCTCCGGGAGCTGGCCACGGTAGTTCACGGCTGGTATCACCACACCCGCGCGGTGGGCGCCCCCGAGGGTCCCGCCACCGAGCAGGCCCGGCTCCTCCTCGCCCGGGCGGCCCAGATCGTCCTCGCCAACGCGCTCCGCCTGCTCGGCATCTCCGCCCCCGACCGGATGTGATCTTCCTATGAGCCTGCTCGTGGTCGGCAGTATCGCCCTGGACTCGATCTTCACTCCTTTCGGAGAGACCGCTGACGCGCTGGGTGGTTCGGCCGTGTACTTCAGCGTCGCGGGTTCAGTGCTGCACCCGGTGCAGGTGGTCGGCGTAGTGGGGAAGGACTACCCCTACCATGAGCTGGAGCGTCTCGCCAGCCGCGGGATTGACTGGTCCGGCGTGGAACGGGCGGACGGTGAGAGCTTCCGTTGGAAGGGCAAATACTCCTACGATCTGCAAAGCCGCGAGACGTTGGAGACCCGACTCGGAGTGTTCGCCGATTTCCAGCCCCGGCTCCCGGCCTCCTTTCGATCCGCCCGCTTCCTCTTCCTCGGCAACATCGATCCCGAGCTCCAGCTCGGCGTTCTGGAGCAGGTCAAACGGCCCGAGCTGGTGGTGTGCGATACCATGAACTACTGGATCAAGAGCCAGAAGGCGCCGCTCCTTCGCCTGCTGGAGCGAGTCGATGTGCTCATGGTAAACGACAGTGAGGCGCGCGAGCTGAGCGGTGACTGGAACATCCATCGGGCCGGCCGCTGGATCCTGGCTCGCGGTCCCAAGCGGGTGGTGATCAAACAGGGAGAGCACGGTGCGCTGCTGATCGAGCCCAAGCGCACATTCTACGTGCCTGCTTACCCACTGGAGAATGTCTTCGATCCAACCGGGGCGGGTGACGCGTTTGCCGGCGGATTCATGGCGTACCTGGCCCGCACCGGGTCGGTGACTGAGGACAATGTGCGGCGCGCGATGGTATACGGCGCCGCTATGGGCTCCTATGCCGTAGAGGAGTTCGGTATCCGCGGCTTCGATCGGATCACCGTTGCCGATGTGGAAACGAGAGTGCGCGCGTTCCAGGATTTGACCCACGTCAGCCTGGCCCAGGCGCTCACGTGACCAAGCGGGAGTACGCCGCCGCCGGCGTGGACCTGGGAACGGCGGAGGCCGCCAAGGAACGGATCGGCAAACTCGTGGCCGGTACCCGGACGCCGCTCTCGACCGGACAGGTTGGGGCCTTCGGTGGGATGGTGCGAGTTCCCGCGGGAATGCGGAAGCCCACACTGGTTCTCAGCACCGACGGAGTGGGTACCAAGGTGCTCGTTGCATTGCAGGCGCAACGTTTCGATACAATCGGCGAAGATCTCGTCAACCACAGCGTCAATGACATCCTGGTCCACGGGGCGACTCCCATCGCCATGATGGACTACGTCGCTGGGGCAGGACTCGGGGTGGAGCAGCTCGCCGAAATCGTGGAGGGTGTCGCCCGTGGCTGCCGGGCCCACGGCATGGCGCTCGCCGGCGGCGAAACGGCGCAAATGCCCGGGCTCTATCAACCCGGGACCTTCGATCTTGCCGGAACCATTGTCGGGGTGGTCGAGGAGGACCGCGCCCTCCATGGGGACGCGATCGTTCCGGGTGACATACTGCTCGGCTATGCATCTACCGGGCTGCATACCAACGGGTACACCCTGGCCCGCCGAATCGTGTTCGAGCGTATGGGCCTGGGGCTCAACGATCCTCTGGGTGACACCGGCGCTGGGGTCGCCGAGGCGCTCCTGGCAGTGCACCGGAGCTATTACCGGAGCGTCGCTCCGGTGCTCGGGCGGATGCACGGCCTAGCCCATATCACGGGAGGCGGGATTGCGGGTAATCTGGTGCGGATATTGCCCCAAGGCTGCGCTGCGACGGTAGATCCGGGGACCTGGGACCTACCGCCGCTCTTCAGAACCTTGCAGCAGGCGGGACAGATCTCCACTCAGGAAATGCGGGAAGTTTTCAACCTCGGGGTGGGGCTCGTCGCCGTACTGCCCCCGGATGCCGTGACTGCCGCCCAGGCGGCTGCCACCAAAGACGGGGTCACCACATGGGTGATGGGCGAGATCCAACGCGGCAGCCGGACCGTGCGTTTCGCCCGTCCGTAACGGAGAATACGATGCGCGCCGCACCCCTCGTAGCTGCCCTGTGTCTCGTCGCTATTGTACCCTCGGCCTTTGCCCAGACCCCCGAGTGCACCACGTATTTCGGCAACGCGGAGCGGGTTTGTGCCGCCGCGGTTGACGGCACCCGGGCCTTGCATCCTGTGGTCGGGGTCTTGGTCAGCGGGGGCAATCCGACGATCGGGTCCGCGGCCACCCTGGGTGGCATCGGCCATTTCTCGGTCACTGCGCGAGCCAACGCGGTAGAGGTTGTCCTCCCCGACCTGAACTACAACGGCAGCAGCTCGACCGTTCCTGCCGGTGACAAGGTCTTCGCTCCCGCACCGCTCCTCGAAGGCTCCGTCGGACTCTACAAGGGGATGCCTGCCGGGTTGCTGGCGGTGGATTTCCTGGGTTCGGCTCAGCTGCTGCCGACCGACCAGATCCACAACTTGACCGTAGACGCCGGCGCCCGGAAAATCGGCGGCATCGCCCTCGGGCTGGGATACGGCGCCCGGGTTGGCATCTTCAACGGCCTTGGAATCCTGCCGGCCGTGTCTGTCAGCGTCATGCGGCGCGACATTCCCACCATCACCTATGGTGACGTTCCGGCCGGAGACCGGTATAGTTACGGGGTGGACCTGCACGCAACCAATCTGCGACTGATCGCGAGCAAGCGGGTTGCCGTGTTGGACATGGCAATGGGGTTGGGAGTAGATAAGTACACCGGCGCTGCCTTGATTCAGTTCCGCGACCCGATCACGTCGGTGGTGCAGCCGGCCGTGCCGGTCGCACTGGATAACTCGCGCATCCTCAGCTTTGTGAACGCAGGCTTGAGCCTGTCCAAGGTTCGGCTTACTGGAGAGGTGGGATACCAGGGTGGGAGGGATCAGCATCTGAGCACCACGTTCGACGGCTTCGATACCACAGTGGGAAAGTTCTTCGCCGGCCTTGGCCTGCGAGTGGGCTTTTAGCGACTCGATGAACGAGCGGGAGGCCATGGCCCGCGCGCTCGATCTCGCCTGGCGCGGCTGGGGTCGGGTGCAGCCCAATCCCCTGGTTGGTGCGGTGATCCTCCGAAGTGGCGAGCTGGTGGGCGAAGGTTGGCATCCGGAATTCGGCGACCAGCACGCCGAGGCGGTAGCGCTGGCCGGTGCTGGTGAGCGGGCTCGAGGGGCCACCCTGGTGGTCACCCTCGAGCCCTGCGCGCATCAGGGGAAGCAACCGCCCTGTACCGATGCGATCATCCGGTCAGGGATCCGGCGGGTAGTCGCCGCCATGCGCGACCCCAATCCAACAGCAGCCGGCGGCAGCGAACAGCTCCGGCAGGCAGGACTGGAGGTCGAGCTCGGCCCCCTGGCCGAGGCTGCGGCCGCCCAGAACGCCATCTTTCTGCACCGGGTCGCCCATCCTGGCCGGCCCTACATCGCACTCAAGCTGGCCACCACTCTGGATGGTCGCATTGCCGACGGCTTTGGCCGCTCCCGCTGGATCTCCGGCGAGGTGGCCCGCGACTACGTGCAGTGGCTCCGGGCCGGCTTCGATGCCATTGCCGTCGGGGGCCGCACCGCGCGGCTGGATGATCCCTCCCTCACCGTCCGCGGAACCGTCCGCCCCCGGGTGCCGCCCAAGCGGATCGTGTTCGACCGCGACGCCGATCTGAGCCCCCAGCTCACCCTGGTACGAAGCGCCCCGGAAACCCCGACCATCGTGGTGGTCGCTCCCGAGGCCGACGCCGCGCGAGTCAAACGGCTGGAGACTGCCGGCGTAACGGTTCAGCGAGCGGAGAGCCTCGAGAACGCCCTGGCGACGTTACGCCAGCAGGGGGTCCAATCTCTTCTGGTCGAGGGAGGCGGTCAGCTCGCGGGCGCCTTGCTCCGGGGTGGCCTGGTCGACCGGTACTACTGGATTCAAGCGCCTTTGTGGTTAGGCGAGGAGGCGGTGCCTGCTCTCTCGGGACTCCCAGCTCGGGGGCTGGATCAAGCCGAGCGCTGGCGGGTGATCGACCGCCGTGCTCTCGGCGAAGATACGCTCCTGGTGCTGGATCGAGGCTGATGTTCACCGGAATCGTGAGTGCGGTTGGTTCAGTACAGCGGGCAGAGCAAACGGCTGAAGGATTGGACCTCACCATCGAGTCGCCCTATGCCGACCTCGCCTTGGGCGAAAGCGTGGCGGTCGATGGTGCTTGCCTCACGGTCCAGTCCAGGAACTCCACCAGCTTCACTTCCCATGTCATCCAGACATCCCTGGGACGCACCCGGTTCGGTCAATATCGGGCCGGGCAGCGGGTCAATCTGGAGCGGGCCCTCCGGGCCGGGGATAGGTTGGGAGGCCATCTCGTTCAGGGCCATGTGGATGGCGTCGGCACCGTCAGGCGGGTCCTGGACCAGGACGATGCCCGGCTGCTCGATCTCCAGGTTCCAGCGGAGGTTGGCCGGATCTCGATCCCGCTGGGATCGATCACGGTGGACGGGGTGAGCCTGACCGTGAACGCCAAGCCGGGCAGCGAGCTAATCCAGATCTCGCTGATCCCGTTTACTTTACAGCACACGACCTTAGGCGAGCGCCGGGTGGGCGATGAGGTTCACCTCGAGGCCGACACCATCGGGAAGTACGTGGCGGAGTTGTTAAACCAACGCGGTTCTCCATGACCACCTTCGGCACAATTGAACAGGCAATCGACGATCTTCGGAACGGCAAGATCATCATCGTGGCCGACGACGAAGACCGGGAGAACGAGGGTGACCTGGTCTGTGCCGCGGAGCTGGCCACCCCGGAGATGATCAACTTCATGACCCTGCACGGCCGGGGCCTGATTTGCCTGGCCCTGACCGGGGAACGCTGCGACCAGCTCGGCTTGCCCCAGATGACCGAGCGAAACACCGAAGAGCTGTCCACCGCCTTTACCGTCAGCATTGATGCCCAGCGCCGATTCGGGGTGACCACGGGAATCTCCGCCACTGATCGTGCTACTACCATCCACGTCGCCATCAATCCGGCCACGGTCCCATCAGATCTGCGCCGGCCGGGTCATATCTTCCCCCTCCGCGCCCGCCCGGGCGGGGTGCTTCAGCGGGTCGGGCAGACGGAAGCCAGCGTCGATCTCGCGCGCCTCGCCGGGCTGAATCCGGCTGGTGTGGTTTGCGAAATTCTGAACGCCGACGGTTCCATGGCGCGCCGGCCCGAGCTCCAGGAGATCGCGAAGCAACACCGGCTGACCTTTGTCACCGTGGCCCAGCTGGTGGCCTATCGCCTGCGCACCGAACAGCTGGTCCATCGGGTGGCCGAAGCCAGAATCCCGACCGAGTACGGCGAGTTCAACATCATAGGCTATCGCAACGACGTGGATCGGGCCGAGCATGTCGCCCTGGTCCATGGAGACATTGCCGGTGAGCCGAACATCCTCGTGCGAATGCATTCCAAGTGCCTCACCGGAGACGTATTCGGCTCCCAGCGCTGCGACTGTGGCTTCCAGCTCCACCGGGCGATGGAGCTTATTGCCAAGGAAGGGAAGGGGGCGGTCGTCTACCTCGATCAGGAGGGCCGCGGCATCGGCCTGTTGAACAAGCTCCGCGCCTATGCCTTGCAGGACAGTGGGGCCGACACGGTGCAGGCCAACGAACGCCTCGGCTTTGCCCCCGATCTCCGCAACTACGGCATTGGTGCCCAGATCCTGCGCGACCTCGGACTCTCCTCGATCCGGGTGATGACCAACAATCCCCGCAAATTGGTGGGCCTGGAGGGCTACGGACTGGGGATCGTGGAGCGTGTCCCCTTGCTGGCCGACCCCAACCTCGAGAACCGCACCTACCTGCAGGTCAAGCGCGACAAGCTGGGTCACCTCTTCACTCATTGACACCGTGCCCGACTTCTCCGGCCGCCTCAGCGCCTCGGGCCGAGTGGCGATTCTGGTCAGCCGCTACAACGAGCTCATTACCAGCAAGCTGCTCGAGGGCGCCCTGACCTGTTGCCGCGAGGCGGGAATGGGCCGCGAGGCGATCGACGTCGTGTGGTTACCGGGAGCGTTCGAGCTTCCCGCGGCCGCGGCCGCAGCGGCAGCGACTCGAGGCTACAGCTGTCTCGTTGCGCTGGGCGCCGTCATCCGCGGTGATACCCCTCATTTTGATTACGTTGCGGGGGAGGCGACTCGCGGTCTCGGAGAGGTGGCGGTCCGGTATGGCATCCCGATTGGATTCGGGGTGCTTACCGTGGATACCATGCAGCAGGCAGTGGACCGGGCCGGCGGGAGCGCGGGCAACAAAGGCCAGGAGGCGGCGGCGGCGGCGCTGCGGACCGCGGACGTCCTGGCCCAGTTGCGGGCCCACCATGCTCAGGATTGAGACCAAGAGCCGGGCCCGTGCGCTCCAGATCCTCTACGCCTGGGAGATGCAAGGGGCGCCGCCGGTTCCGAGGGTGGTGACTGGTCTGGCCCGGCTCACCGGTCCGGAGCCGCGGATCCTGGACCGGGCCGAAGCCCTGGCTACCGACGTGATCGCGGATGTCGCCGCGCTCGATGAGCAGATGGCCCAGGTCACGGAGAACTGGCGGATGAATCGTATCGCGGTGGTCGAGCGCAACATTCTTCGGCTGGGGATCCATGAGCTCCGGCGGGGCGAGGTCCCCCCGAAAGTGGCGATCGACGAAGCGGTACACCTGGCGCACTGGTTCGGCGACGCCCGCGCGCCCGGCTTCATCAACGGCATTCTCGACGGCGTGGCGCGGTCACTCGGCCGGCTCTAAGCTCACCCTCCCGTCGCGTGAACATTCTCCTCGTCAACTGGCAGGACCGGGCCAACCCGCATGCGGGCGGGGCCGAGATCCATCTGTTCGAGATCTTCGGCCGGTTGGCGTCCCGGGGTCACCGGGTTCGGCTGATCTGCTCTGGCTGGGAGGGCGGAGCCGCCCGCGCAGCGAGCGAGGGCATCAGCATCGAGCGGGTGGGCCAGCGCCACAGCTTCGCGCTCATGGGCCGGAGTGCTGTGCGCCGGGCCATCGCCGCCGAGCGGCCCGACGTACTGGTCGAAGACATCAATAAGCTGCCGCTCTTTCTGGCTCGGGGCACTCGCCTCCCCTTCTGCGCCATCGTCCCTCACCTCTTCGGCGCCACCGCGTTTGATGAGGCGCCCTGGCCGGTTGCGGCGACGGTGTGGGCCGCGGAGCGGCCCTTACCCTGGGCCTATCGCCGCGCGGGATTTCACGCCATCAGCGAGAGTACCCGCGACGACCTCATCGCTCGCGGGGTTGCCCGCGAGCGCATCCGGGTGATTCATCCCGGCGTGGACAGCGGAAAATTCACGCCCGGTCCGCCCGGACGCCGATCTCCCTTTCCGAGCTTCTTGTACGTAGGCCGGTTGAAGCGTTATAAAGGAATAGGATTCGCCATCGAAGCATTGGCACTGGCTCGGCGCCGGCGACCCGATCTTCGAATGGACATCGCCGGCACCGGTGACTATCGACCGGAGCTGGAGCGGCTGGCGGCCCGGCTCGAGCTCGAACGGGCGGTCACCTTCCACGGCTTCGTGAGTGAGGAACGCAAGATCGACCTGATGCGGGGGGCGTGGGCCAACGTCTTTCCGTCACCGAAGGAAGGCTGGGGGATCACAGTGATCGAGGCGGCGGCCTGTGGGACGCCGTCCCTGGCATCTGCCAGTCCAGGACTGCGCGACTCCGTCCGCTCCGGCGATACCGGGTTCCTGATTCCTCATGGCGACGTCGAAGGCTTGGCCGCGCGCATGATCGAAATGGCTGACTCTCCGCCGCTGGTGGCGCGTCTGGGTGAGCGAGCCCGTCGTTTTGCGGAGGGACTCACCTGGGAGAGCGCCGCCGCGGCTACCGAGCGACATTTAAGCGATATCGTCAATGGCTCGGCGATCAGCTGAGCCGGAAGGGGCAATCATGCAAACGACCATCACCGTACGCCATTGCGAGATCTCGGACGCGCTGCGAGCCCACGCCGTCTCGGTTGTCGAGCGCCTGGGTGGCCTGGCTCCCCGTCCGATGGATATGACCGTCGTCTTCGACACCGACGGCACCAAGGCCACGGCCGAGCTCCGCTTGCATCTGGCGCACGGAGAGGTGCTGGTAGCCAAAGGGGAGGGAGACGATCATCGCACGGCGCTCGATCGGGCGGAGGAGAAGCTCAGGCGTCAGGTCGAGCGGGCCTCGGACCGTCCTCGCCGGAGCCGCACCCCCCAGCCGAACAACCCCCTCTGATGCTCCGACTCGGCGACTTCCTCTCCCGCCGCGGTGACCCACTCCAGCTCCAGGCACTCACCGGCGAGCTGGGTCTCGACCGGCAAATGCCTGAAGTCGAGGTGGCCGGTCCCGGGCTTGGCCCTGGCGGGATACACCGGACGATTTGCGCCCAACCGGCTCCACGTGTTTGGCGAAACCGAGATCACCTATCTGAACTCGTTGTCTCCCGAGGCGCGGAAGCAGTCGCTGTCCAAGTTCTTCAGCTTCGACCTGTTCTGCATTTTCGTCACCAAGGGCCAGGAAGTGCCCCCGGAAATGTTGGAGCTGGCCCGCGCCAAAGGCGTACCGGTGCTGCGGAGTAAGCTCAAGACCGCCGAGTTCTACCGGCGCATCAAGCCTATTGTGGAGGAGGCGTTCGCCCCCCGCACCACTCTTCATGGCTCGCTGGCCGATGTCTATGGAGTGGGACTCCTGTTCGTGGGCCGTTCCGGGATCGGGAAGAGCGAATGCGTTCTCGACCTCGTGGAGCGCGGCCACCGCCTGGTGGCGGATGACGTCGTGCAGGTCACCCGCCGGGGGAACGACGTGCTCATCGGCCGGGGACACGAGCTCGCCGCCCATCACATGGAGATCCGCGGCATCGGTCTGATCGACATCCCGGCCCTGTTCGGGGTGCGGGCGGTCAGGCAGCAGAAGCGAATCGAGGTGGTCGTTCAGCTGGAGGATTGGGAGACCGCCAAAGACAGCGACCGGAGCGGACTCCTCCGGGAGGAGACCACTATCCTCGACGTGCCGGTGCCGCGGGTCGTGGTGCCCCTCAATCCGGGCAAGAACATCACCGTGATCTCGGAGGTGGTGTCGATGATGCACCTCCTGCGCTACTCCGGAGTCGACGTCGCAGCCGCGTTCAATGCCCGTCTCATCAAGCGGATGAAGGAGCAACGCGGGGTCAAGGAGTATCTGCAAGACGACTATGAGTGAGGAGTTGCAAGGCGTGGTCGTGTGTCACGGACCACTGGCCGAGGCATTGGTGCATGCCGCGGAGCAGATCAGCGGTCTCAACGGTGCCTTGATCCCGGTCTCGAACTCCGGCTGCGATCGCGACACCCTGGAGCAGCGGATCCTTGCCGCGGTGAATGGGCGTCCGGCCGTGGTCTTCGTGGACCTGGCCAGCGGTTCCTGCCTGATCGCCGTGCTGAAACGCCTTCGCAGTGAGCCATCGGTGAAGATCGTGACCGGCGTAAACCTCGCGATGCTGGTGGACTTCGTCTTCCATCGCTCGCTCTCGCCGGCTGAGGCGGCGAGTCGCGCCGTCGCGGCCGGGGAAAAGTCAATCAGGATTCCTTGATGTCGATTGTGCTCTGCCGGATAGACGATCGTCTTATCCACGGCCAGGTAGTGATCGGATGGGGCCGGCCATTGGGGATCAATCTCATCGTTCTGGTGGACGACCAGGTCGCCACCAGCCCCTGGGAACAGGATCTGTATCGCATGGCGGTTGCGCCCGAGATCGAAGTCCGCTTTGTCACCATCGCCGAGGCGGCAACCCACATGTCCGAGTGGCAAGCGAACGGCAAGCGCGGACTGGTGCTCACCGGAGATCTCGACACCATGGCCGCCTTGCATGCTGCCAACCCGGATGTGGTCCATCGGATCAACCTGGGCGGAATCCATCACCGGCCGGGACGGCGCGAGCGGCTGCCCTTCGTCTACCTGACCGATCAGGAGCTGCGCACGCTGCACGCCCTCGAGGAGGGCGGGGCTGAGATCACCGCGCAGGACCTTCCCACCACGACCCCGGTCGCGCTGAGCTCCCTCGGATGAGTGACTTCAACCCCCACATCGTCATTCCCCTCCTATTATGGGGAACCCTGGTCGGCCTCGATCTGGTCAGTGTGCCTCAGGCGATGATTTCCCGTCCGCTGGTCGCCGGCAGCGTAGCCGGCTGGCTGGCCGGTGACGTGGAGGCAGGGGTCCGGATAGGGGTCCTCTTCGAGCTGTTTGCCCTGGATGTCCTGCCGGTGGGCGCTGCGCGCTACCCTGATTACGGACCTGCCACGGTCGGTGCGGTGGCACTCGGCCTGGGTGCGCCATGGGAGCTCGGCCTCGGCCTCAGCGCCGGGCTCGGTCTGCTGCTGGCAGTCCTGGGGGGCTGGAGTCTCCAGATCGTGCGGCGGTGGAATGCCCGCGCCATTCAGCGCCGCGCCGCGGCCCTGGCTGCGGGAGAGAGCAGCGCCATTCGGCGGCTCCAGTACCTCGGGGTTTTGCGGGATGCGCTCCGCGGCTTCCTGTTGACTCTCGTGGGCCTGGTCCTGGCGGCGACCATCACCCAGACAGTCCGGCTGGATCGACAGACCGCGGTGGCCTTCACTCTCGTCGCGATTGGTTCGGCGCTGGCGGCCGCCGCCAACGGAGCATTCCGCAGCTCCGGCCGCGGTGTCCGGCTCAAGTGGCTGCTCGCCGGTGTGGCTGCAGGAGTCCTGATCGCGGTGCTCCTATGAATCGGCGACTCCGCGCGTTTCTTCGGCTGTTCGCCGTTCAGGGCACCTGGAACTACGAGCGAATGCTGGGAGTGGGGATGGGCTACGCCGCCGAGCCACTGCTGGAGGATCTCAAAGCGGTGGATCCGGTGCGGCACGGCGAGGCAGTGGTACGCTCGGCCGAGTTTTTCAACTGCAATCCCAACCTCGCGGGGCTGGCCCTCGGCGCCACTGCACGCGCCGAGTACGAGGCGGTGCCTGGCGCGCAGATCGCACGACTGAGAACGGCGCTGTGCAGCCCTTTGGGGGCCATGGGAGACGAGCTCTTCTGGGCCGGACTGGTGCCGGCGCTGATGGGCCTTGCCCTGATGGGGGTGGTGGTTGGGGCTGGTTGGTGGGCGATCATGGGCTTTCTGTTCAGCTACAACGCCATTCGCCTGTGGACCAGCTTCTGGTCGCTGCGCACCGGCATGGCGTCGGGGATGCGGGTGGGAGCCGCCATCGGCAGCTCCTGGCTGCCCCGAGCTATCGAATGGGCCGGACCTGCTGCCGGGTTCGCGATGGGCGCGGCGCTTCCGCTGGTGGCCGAGTGGTATCTCAAGGGCTTTGGCTGGTCGGCAGCCATCGGGGCTGCCGGGGTGGGAGTGGCCGGGATTGCCTTGACGCGTTGGTTCGGTCCCGGCCTCACGTCAGTCCGCTTTGCCTTGCTGGCGATGCTCCTGCTCCTCCTGTTCCGTCGGGTGGGCCTATGATCGAGCGCGAGGCCACCATCGTGAATCTCGAGGGACTCCACGCCCGGCCGGCCGCGCGTATTGTTCGGCTGGCCAGCACGTTCAACTCCGAGATCGAAATCAGCAAGGACGGCGTGGGCGTCAATGGGAAGAGCATTATGGGCGTGATGATGCTGGCCGCCGAGTGTGGCAGCTCGATCACCATCCGGGCGGACGGCCCTGACGCTGAACAGGCGGCGGAGGCGCTGGCGGCTCTGGTCGCCACCGGCTTTGGGGAGACGGTCCAGTGACCAGAGTCCTGCGCGGCATCGGGGTGTCACCGGGGGTGGCCTGCGCTCCCGCGCTGGTCATCCGCTGGGATTTTCCCGAGGTGGGCGACCGCACCGTCGGGGCCGACGAGGTCGAGGGTGAGGTGCGCCGGCTGCGGGAGGCGGTGGACCACGTGGTCTCCCACCTCCGGGTCCTGGGGGATCGGGTGCTGCAGCGTGCGGGGGTCGAGGAATCCCGGATCTTCGATGCGCAGATCCTCATGGCCCAGGACGAGGAGTTCCTCGCCTCGGTGGAGACCCTGATCCGGCGCAATCGATTCAGCGCCGAGACCGCCTACGAATTCCGGGCCCTGGAGCTCAGGGAGCTCTGGTCCGGTGCGGCGCGGCTGCGGGAGCGGCTCGCCGACTTGCACGCCATCCAGATGCGGATGATCCACCGGCTGCTGGGACGGCACCGACAGCGAGCTCTGGTCGGTGCCTGCCGACGAGCAGGTCATAGTGGTCGCCCACGAGCTGTCGCCCGGGCTGACCGTACAGCTCGACCGGGAGCACGTCGTCGGTCTCCTGAGTGAGGAGGGGACCCGGACCGCGCACGCGGCGATCCTGGCCCATTCCCTCGGCATCCCGGCGGTCATGGGGGTGGCCGGCGCGCTCGCCGCGATTCCCGAGGGTACGGTGCTGCTGCTGGACGGCCAGAGCGGCACCATCGTGCTCGACCCCAACCAGGACGAGCTGGAAGAGGCCAAAGTTCAGGTGAGCCGGAGGCACCGGCTCGAATTGCAGCTCGAGATCATCCTGAACGAGCCGGCGGTCACTCCGTCAGGCAACCCGATCACCCTCATGGGAAACGTTGACCTCCCGGAGGAGATCGAGCCCGCCATACGGCTCGGCGCCCAGGGCGTCGGGCTTTTGCGCACCGAATTTCTGCTCACCGGCCGGGCCAATCTGCCTACCGAGGACGAGCAGACCGAGTATTTCCGGCGGGTGGCGCTGGCCTTTCCCGACCATACCGTGGTCATCCGGTCGTTCGACCTGGGGGGAGATAAGTTTCCCGTCGCCTTCAAGGCGCCGGTGGAGGCCAACCCGTTCCTGGGATGGCGTTCCATTCGGGTATGCCTGGATCAGCCCGAAGTGTTCCGTCCGCAGGTTCGCGCGGTGCTCCGGGCGGCGGCCAACCATGACATCCACCTCATGCTGCCGCTGATCACCACGGTGCAGGAAGTCCAGGAAGCCCGGGAGATCGTGGCGGAAGAGGGCCGGGCCCTTCAGCGGGATGGCATCCGCAGTGCCCAGTCGATTCCGGTAGGGGTCATGATAGAAACGCCGGCCGCGGTCCTGATGGCGGACCGGCTGGCCGAGGTGAGCGCGTTCTTCAGCGTAGGAACCAACGACCTGACCCAGTACACTATGGCGGTGGACCGGGGCAATGCCCGCCTGGCCAACCGATTCACTCCCCACGACCCATCCATCGTCCGCCAGCTGCAGCGGGTGCTCGAAGTCTGGTAAGCAGGCCGGCCTGCCGGTCAGCGTCTGCGGTGAGATGGCGTCGGAGCCGCTGAGCGCCGTGCTCCTGCTGGGTCTGGGCTACGAGACCCTCAGCGTGTCACCACCGGCGCTGCCACTGGTCAAATGGGTGGTACGCACCGTCCCGGAGGAATCGACCCGGAAGGCCGCGGCCGCCGCGCTCGCCGCCGCCAGCGCGGCGGAGGTTTCCAGCGTGCTGCGTGAGGTGGTTGGCGAGTACATCGACATTCGTTTGCTCGACCCTCAATCGTCGTTGCCTGGCCGTGGGCGTGTGGCTACCTTGCCCCCCGGAAAGAGCGTGTAGTCGTCCCACCGTCTCCCCTAACTACCGAGACTCATAGCGCATGGCAGGTCCCAAGCGTCACGTGTTCACTTCCGAGTCGGTCACGGAAGGTCACCCCGACAAGGTGGCCGACCAGATCTCGGACGCCGTGCTCGACGCAATTCTGGCCCAGGACCCGATGGCCCGGGTTGCCTGCGAGACGCTGGTTACCACCGGCATGGCTGTGGTAGCGGGGGAGATCACCACCAGCACCTACGTTCACATCCCTGACCTGGTGCGGGAGACGGTGGAGTCGATCGGGTACACCGATGCTTCGTACGGCTTCGATGGCCGAACCTGTGCGGTGCTCACCACCATCGACCGCCAGTCGCCCGACATCGCCATGGGAGTCGACTCCGGCGCCAGGAAGGAGCAGGGCGCGGGAGACCAGGGCATGATGTTCGGCTACGCCACGAACGAGACTCGCGAGCGGATGCCTTTGCCCATCATCCTGGCGCACCGGATCGCTGAGCGCCTGGCCGCGGTGCGAAAGGGGCTCAACGGACACCCGCAGATCCAATGGCTCCGTCCCGATGGCAAGACCCAGGTTTCGATCGAATACGAGGACGACCGCCCCATCGCCGTCCGCACGGTCGTGGTGTCCACCCAGCACGCCGAGCGCAACGGCTCGCGCCAGCTGGCCCATGGAACGATTCGAGACGCCATTGTCCAAGCGGTGGTCAAGCCGGTGCTCGATGAGGCCGGCATGGAGTACCGGCGGCACCAAGTTTCTCATCAACCCCACCGGCCGCTTCGTGATCGGGGGACCCCACGGTGACGCCGGACTCACCGGCAGAAAGATCATCGTGGACACCTATGGCGGCATGGCCCGCCACGGTGGCGGCGCCTTCAGCGGGAAGGATCCCTCCAAGGTGGACCGCTCCGCTGCGTACGCGGCGCGCTGGGTGGCCAAGAACATCGTGGAGGCCAAGCTCGCCCGCCGCTGCGAGGTGCAGGTGGCCTACGCCATCGGGGTGGCCCGGCCGGTCTCGGTGATGGTGCAGACCTTCGGCACCGGGCAGCTGCCCGACGCCATGCTCGAGGAGATCGTGGGCGAGGTGTTCGACTTGACCCCGCAAGGGAATCATTGACGCGCTCAAGCTCAAGCGGCCAATTTACAGACCGACGGCTAGTTACGGGCACTTTGGACGCCGGCCCAAGACGTCCAGTACAACGGCAAGAAAGTCGACTTATTCACCTGGGAAGCGCCCGACCGGGTGAAGGACCTGCTGTCGGCAGCCCGCTGAGGAGCATCATGACCGTTCAGACTGCCACTGCCAAGTACGACGTCAAGGACTTGACCCTGGCTGAGGAAGGCAAGCGACGCACCGAGTGGGCCGAGCGGTCCATGCCGGTGCTCCGCCAAATCCGCGCCCGCTTCGCCAAGGAGCAACCGCTCAAGGGGCTCAAGCTGTCGGCTTGCCTGCACGTGACCACCGAGACGGCCAACCTGATGCAGACCCTGCGGGCAGCCGGCGCCGAAATCGCTCTCTGCGCGTCCAACCCGCTCTCCACCCAGGACGACGTGGCTGCCCACCTGGTGCGCGATCACGGGGTGCACGTCTACGCCATCAAGGGCGAAGGTCACGAGACCTACTACAGCCACATCGCCCAGGCCCTGGCATTCGGGCCCCACATGACCCAGGACGACGGCGCCGACCTGGTAGGCGCGCTCCACATGATCGCGCTCAACCGGTTGGATGACCTCGCTCCGCCGATCCGGCGCTGGGTCGAGGGCCTTTCAGCCGCTGAGCGGAAGAACCTGGTGAGCTCGGTCAAGGGATCCACCGAGGAGACCACCACCGGTGTCATCCGGCTCAAGGCGATGGCCAAGGAAGGCGTGCTCCAGTTCCCTATCATCGCGGTGAACGATTCGAACACCAAGCACATGTTCGACAACCGCTATGGCACGGGACAGTCCACTCTCGACGGGGTGGTGCGCGCCACCAACCTGCTGCTGGCCGGCAGCACGGTCGTCGTGGCCGGCTACGGCTGGTGCGGCCGGGGAGTGGCCAGCCGGGCTCGGGGCGCCGGGGCTCACGTGATCGTGACCGAGATCGACCCGCTGCCGGCGCTCGAGGCACGGATGGATGGGTTCGAGGTGATGCCGATGGCGGAAGCGGCCCCGCTCGGCGATCTCTTCATCACCCTCACCGGAAACATTCACGTGGTGCGGGCGGAGCACTTTGCCGCCATGAAGGACGGCGCCATCGTGGGCAACTCGGGCCACTTCAACGTCGAGCTGGATCTGGACGGGCTCGCCCGGATTGCATCCGCCCGGCGCTACGTGCGCGAGATGGTCGAAGAGTTCGTGGTGAAGGGCCGGCGAATCATGGTGCTGGCGGAGGGACGGCTGATCAACCTGGCTGCGGCCGAGGGACACCCGGCGAGTGTCATGGACATGTCGTTCGCCAACCAGGCGCTGGCCGCCGAGGTCCTGGCCAAGGAGGCCGGCAAGATGAGCAAGGCGGTGCACCGGCTTCCCCCCGCGGTCGACCAGGAGATCGCCCGGCTCAAGCTGCAGAGCATGGGCATTGCGATTGACACGCTGACGGCCGAGCAGGTGGAATATCTCGCCAGCTGGGATGCCGGCACCTGAGCGCGTGAGCCCATGATCGAAGTCACAGTGGCACATCTCGGTCTCGATCGGACCACCAACACTCCAGTCGTCATTCTGCGGGAGAAGGAAGGCTCCCGGGTGCTGCCCATCTGGATCGGCCCGGCCGAAGCCAGCGCCATCGCCATGGAGCTCCAGGGCATGAAGGCCCAGCGGCCGCTGACCCACGATCTGCTGAAGCAGATCCTGGTGGGTCTGGGCGGCGACCTGCGCCGGGTGGTGATCAGCTCGGTCAAGGAGAACACCTATTTCGCCGAGCTGATGATCCGCCGCGACGATCACGTGTTCCAGGTGGACGCCCGGCCGTCCGACAGCATCGCGCTCGCGCTCAGAATGCGGGCACCGATCTTCACCAGCGACCAGCTGCTGGATCAGAGCGGTGTGGAAACCGACGAGCCCTCGCCCAACCCGTCGCTCGAAGCCGACAAGCTCAAGGACTATCTCGAGAAGATGGACCCGCAGGACTTCGGGAAGTTCAATCCGTAGGTCGGGAAGGACGGGAAAGTCGGGAAGGACGGGAAAGTGTTTGCCCGCCAGAATACTCGCCCGTGCTGTCTTACTGTTGCTTATCCTTCCCGTCCTTCCCGTCCCTCCCGTCTTCGCACAAACCCTCCGCGTGACCGGCCGCGTCCTGGCCGCCGACTCCACTCCGGTCGCCGGGACCCGAGTCGTGCTGCACCGGATCGGGTCCGACGTTCAGGGGCCCCTCGACTCCACCCGGTCCGACCGTGGTGGTCGCTTCGGATTTGCCTTTCGACCCGACACGGCCGCGTTCTATCTGCTCAGCACTCGCCACTCGGGCATCGAATACTTCTCCCCGCCGGTCTCGACCAACCCCGCTCGGCCGGACACGGCGATCCGAATCGTGGTCTACGACACCTCGAGCAGCGCACCCGTGAGCGCTGGAGGCTCGACACCTGGTCGTTACCCGGCCGGGTGAGGACGGGAGCCGGGGAGCTCTGGACCTGATCGTCCTCCAGAACAGCGGACAGCGCACTCGAGTCGCCTCGGACACTCTGCACCCATCGATCAGCCTGCCCTTGCCGGCCGGCACAGCGGGGCTGCAGGTCGGTGAGAGCGAGGTCTCAGCCGAGTCGGTACATCGGCGGGGAGACACCCTGATGATCACGGCGCCCATCGCCCCGGGAGAGAAGCAGATCACGGTGCAGTATCAGGTTCCCGCCGGCCGCTCCACTCTGGAGCTGCCGGTGCAGGCGACGGGCCAGAAGATCAACGTGCTGCTGGAGGAGACTGGCGCACGAGTGAGCGGGGCCGGGATGGCCTTTGCCGATAGCCAGGTGATCCAAGGCCGTTCGTTCCGCCGGTGGACCGGCGTGACCCCCGCACCGGGCCTGATCCGGATTTCACTGCCGGGCCCTCCCCTCACGGCGGGATGGTTGCTGCTGGCGCTGGTCTTCTTGCTGGGCGCGACCCTGCTGGTCGCAGGATGGTATTTCGTCTCCGCGTCAGCGGCACGTGAGGGTTCCGCCGGCCGCGCCTGCTCGACACAATTGCCGCGCTCGATGCCCGATATCTCGGGCGACGAGAAGAAACACCGTCATCGGAGTGGAACTCCTATTTGGAACAGCGAGCTCGGCTGAAGTCCGAGCTGGAGACATCCCTTGCGGCGGACAGAACTAACCGATAGACTCCCGCTGCGGAACAACTGAAGCAACACGAACGGGGCTTACTCGGAAGCCGGTGGAAAACCGGCGCGGCCCCGCCACTGTAACGGGCACCTGGCCAGGTCGGCCAGGATCTCCACTCAGAACGCCACTGGGAAACCGGGAAGGCGAGTGGAGTCCCGAAGCCAGGAGACCTCTCCGTTCGTGCCACCATGAAAGCCCTCGGGGGAGGGTCGGTGGCGTGCCCGATCGGCCCCGCGCCGTCGCTCACCGCCCATCTCTCTCTTCCAGGGATGGGCGGAATCATTTTCAGAAAGACCGTTCTCGCCGTCGCTGCTCGCGATCTGCTCTTCTCGACTCTGCGTCGGCGGCACGCCTGCGCCGCCCAGCGCGCGGCATCGATTCAGCTGGTCGATGATGCGGGCGACACCCTGCGTCTCGCCGCGCCTGCCCGCCGCGTCGTGTCGCTCATTCCTGCCGCAACCGAGCTGCTCTTTGCTATCGGCGCCGATGCCTCCGTGGTGGGCCGCACCAGCTACTGCGACTACCCCGCGGCGGCCAAAGCCGTCCCCGATCTGGGCGACGGCATCAAGCCCAGCATCGAGGCGATGGTCGCCCGGCGGCCCGATCTCGTCGTCCTGTACAACTCGGGCCAGAACGCCGCGGTTGCCGGACGGCTCCGGGAGCTGGGCATCCCCGAGGTCCGGCTCAACACCGATGCATTGAGCGACGTCGGGCGGGTGGCGCGAGCTATTGGGCCGCTTGACCGGGCACCAGCGTGCCGCCGACTCCGTTGTCGCGGTGTTCGACACCGCGCTCGCCTCCGCTACCCGGCCCCGCGCAGGCTCGCGCCCCAAGGTCCTGCTGCTGGTTTGGGAGCAGCCTCCCATGACCATCGGGCGGGGCAGCTTCCTGAGCGAGCTGGTGGAGCGCGCGGGAGGCGAGAACCTGTTCGCCGACGTGACCGCCTCGTCGGGGGTGGTGAGTATCGAGGCGGTGGCGGCTCGCAATCCTGATCTGATCTTCACCACGACCGAGGGCCCGTCATCGTTCGCCAGCCGGCCCGAGTGGCAGGTAGTTCCGGCCGTCCGGGAGCACCGGTTCCTGCGAGTGAGTGGCTCGGAGTTCAACCGCCCGAGCCCTCGAGCGCCGGCCGCCATCCGAGAGCTGGCCGCGCGCCTGGCCGGAGCCGAGCCGTGAACGCCGGGGCGTGCCGCCCTCCTGGCGGCGGCGGTGATCGCATGCCTCCTCCTCGGCCTCAGCGCTGGCGCCGTTCCCGTTCCTCTCCGCGAGGTGTGGGCCGGATTGTGGCATGCCGACGCAGGTGCCGCGGCGATCGTCCGCGATCTCCGAGCTCCGCGCGTGGTGCTCGCCTTCCTCGTCGGCGGCAGCCTCGGCATGTGCGGCGCCGCGCTCCAGGCCATGATCCGCAATCCGCTCGCTGAGCCGTATCTGTTGGGACTCTCCAGCGGAGCGGGGCTCGGTGCGGTGATCGCGATCGCCTCGCGGGCTGGCGGTCCCTGGGCGGTGCCGATCGCCGCCTTCCTCGGTGCGATCGCAGCCGTGGCACTGGTGTACCGGCTGAGCCTGGTTTCGGGACGACGGCTCGATCCGCACGTGCTACTGCTCTCCGGCGTCGTCGTGGGGTCCTTCGCCGGCGCGCTCATGAGCGCCATCATGGTGCTCTCCGACGCTCCCGGAGTGCGGAATGCGTTTCTCTGGCTGCTCGGTGGATTCGGCGCCGCCTCCTGGCAGGCACTCGCGGTGTTCACCGCTTACGCGACCATCCCACTCGCTGGTTCTCCTCTATCACGCCCGTTCACTCGATCTGATCGCTCTGGGCGATGAGCCGGCCCATCACCTGGGCGCCGAAGTCGACCGGGTCCGGCGTTTGGTGTACTTGAGCACCGCGCTGCTGACGGCGGCCAGCGTGGCCACCTGTGGCATCATCGGCTTCGTAGGCCTGGTCGTTCCCCATACGGTTCGCATCCTCTTCCGCCCGCTGCATCGCAGCCTGTTGCCGCTGGTGTTCCTGGTGGGCGGATGCTTCCTCGTGCTGGCAGACGTGGCTGCCCGGACGGCCGTCCGCCCGCTGGAGCTCCCGGTCGGGGTGATCACGGCGCTCATCGGCGTGCCGCTCTTCGCGTTGCTGCTGCGGAGGACCTTGAGGTGATCCTCGAGGCCCGGGCGATCAGCGCTCCGCTACCGGCGCCACGCAGCCGCTGCGCTCTGGACCAGGTCAGCTGCCAGGTGAACGGCTCTGAGCTGGTGGCGGTTGTGGGACCGAATGGGAGCGGGAAGACCACCCTGGTCCGCGCCTTGTTGGGACTGGTGCCGCTCGAGAGCGGGGCCGTACTGGTCGACGGTCGCCCGGTGGGATCGATGGTCCCGCCGCGCGCTGGCTCAGACGGTGGGCGTTGTAGGGCAGCAGGAAGAAGCGGTCTTTCCCCTCCGGGTCGCCGAGACCGTGATGCTGGGCCGCTACGCTCGCCTGGGTCCCCTCGGCGCGCCCGGCCCCGCCGATCTACGCGGCGGTCCGCACCGCGCTGGAGCGGTGCGATATCGTCAGCCTGGCGGAGCGCCCGGTCGACTCGCTCTCCGGCGGCGAGTGGAAGCGGGTGCGGATCGCCCGCGCCCTGGCCCAGGAGCCGCGCGCGCTCGTGCTCGACGAGCCGACGGCATCGCTCGACGTCCGCCATGAGATGGAGCTGCTGGAGCTGGTGCGACAGCTGGTCGACGGGGGCCTTGCCGGCTTGGTCATCACCCACCACCTCAATCTCGCCGCTCGCTTCGCCCACCGGATCGTGCTGTTGGACCGGGGCGCCGTCGTAGCGGCGGGCACTCCCACCGAAGTGCTCAGCCGCGAAACGCTGTCCCGGGTATTCGAGTGGCCGGTTGCCGTGACCACCTGGTCGCGACGGCTCACCTCAGGTCGTGCCGTTGCGCCCGGGGGAGAAGCGAAACCTGATAGGAGGGTCATCGATGCGAGCATCACTGCGTGGCCGAATCGCCGCTCGTTGCGGCCCTGGCGCTTACCATCGCGCCTTCACTCCCGGCGCAGGAAGTCCAGGACACCACCCGGCTCAAGGAGCTGGTGGTGACGGCAACCCGGATCCCCACTCCGCCCGATGCCGTAGTTTCCTCGGCCACCGTCATCCGGGGAGAGGAGCTCCGGGCCCGCGGCATTCACTTCGTGCAGGACGCCCTGCGAGAGGTTCCCGGCGCCACCGTCGTCCAGGTGGGATCCTTCGGGGGAGTGAGCTCGCTCTTTCTCCGGGGTGGCGAGAGCGACTACGTCAAGGTCCTGGTGGATGGCGTACCGGTGAATCAGCCAGGGGGCGCTTACAACTTCGCCAACCTCACGACCGACAACGTCGACCGGATCGAGGTCCTGCGAGGACCGGCGAGCGTGCTCTACGGCTCCGACGCGGTCAGCGGCGTGGTCCAGGTCTTTACCCGCCGAGGGCAGGGACGGCCCGCGCTCGAAGGCGGAGCCGAGGCCGGCACCTTCGGGAGCATCTCCGGACATGCGGGCGTGCTCGGCGGCAGCAAATCGCTCGGCTACTCCGCCGATGCCAGTCGCCTCTCCACCGACGGGACCTACCCGTTCAACAACGACTATGGCAACACCGTGCTCAGTGGCTCGGTGCGAGCCGCCCCCGATCCGAAGGGCGATGCTACTCTGTCGGTCCGCTACTCCGACAACCGCTTCCACTTTCCAACCGACTTCGCCGGCGTGCTGGCGGACAGCAACCAGTTCAGCGCTGAGAAGGCGCTGTCAGTAGGGGCGGACCTGGGACGACGGCTGAGCGACCGGCTGGAGCTGCGGGTATCGGCTGGGGGGAGCCGGAGTGACACCGAGTTCGACGATCGCCCGGACAATACCGCCGACACCGTTGGATTCGGGTTCGCGTCGCACCGCAATGCTCGAGATCAGCGGGGTAACCTCGACGCCCGGGTGAACGGATTCGTGAGCTCGGTGCTCACGCTCACGACCGGCGCCCAGGTCGAACGGGAGACCGAGCGGCAGTCAGGCGAGACCACCTCGAACTTCGGTGGTATCGCCACCACTCCGGACACTCCCTTCGACCGCGGCCGCACCACCGTCGGCTACTACGCCCAGGGTGTCCTGGATCTTCCCTCGGGCTTCGCAGTAAACGTCAATGGCCGGGTGGACCACAACAGTGGGTTCGGCACCTTCTTCACCTATCGGGCCGGCCTCGCATACCAGCTTCACGGGGGCACCCGTTTTCGTGCCTCACTCGGCCGGGCGTTCAAGGCGCCTACTTTCTGCGAGCAGTTCTGCGACGCGCCCTTCGTGGTCGGCGACTCGACCCTCCGGCCGGAGCGCTCCAACAGCTGGGAGGTCGGGGTCGAACAGCATCTGGCGGGACCGGCGTCGCTCTGGGCCACCTACTTTGACCAGCGGTTTCGCGACATGATCGTGTACGATGGGGGTGTCGCGCCGGGACAGCCGACCTACCGGAACGGGGCCGCCGCTCGGTCCCGCGGCGTCGAGGCCGGGGTGACGACGTCGTTCGGCAGCTCGGTCAGCGCCAAGGCGTCTTACACCTACCTGGACACCAAAGCCACCGATGACGCCGGGATGCCCAGCGCCTCGTTTGCCAACGGACAGAGTCTCATTCGGCGGCCAGGACATTCGGCGGAGCTGGCGCTGCAAGGCCGCGTGTTCGAGCGCGCCACCCTCGGCGGCTCGGTCACCTATGTGGGGCGGCGGGACGACGTGGACTTCAACGCCTTTCCCAGCGTGCGGGTCGCGCTGCCCGGCTATGCGATCGTTGACCTGGCCGGAGAGGTGGACATTCTCCAACCGGTTGCCGGTCGCCCCGGACTCTCAGGGATCGTTCGAGTAGAGAACCTGTTCAACAAGCAGTACGACCAGGTCGTCGGCTTTGCCGGGCGCCCTCGGGGCATTTACGGCGGGGCCAGATTCCGTTTCTGACCGGGTACGACTGGCGGCGCAGCGAGGGTGCTTCGATCTTTCGGCCATGCCGATAGACCGATCGATCTGGCTCCCTTTCCTGACGGCAGGCATCCTCGGCTGCGCCGAGACGGCGGCGCCCCTTCCGGCACCGGAGGAGGTCGTCGTAGTGCTGAACACTACGGGGGCTACTCTAAGTCTCGTGCCGGTGGCCGCTCCGACTCAGGTTTCCACCATTCCCCTGGGCGAGTCCGACGTGCAGCCGGTGAGCGTGACCACTCGGGGAGGCACCGCCGTGGTCCCGCTGCGCGGGCGGGACGCGATCGCCCTCGTGGACCTGCGGCAAGGGATACTGGCAAACACCATCGCGCTCGCGCCCGGCTCGGGGGTAGCGGGAGCGGCGCTCATCAGTGATTCCATCGCCTATGTCTCCAACGCCAGCATAAACACTCTCACCCGGGTGGACGTGTTCACCGGCGATACGGCAAGTATCGCGGTCGGCGCCACGCCCCAGCAGGTCATCTTCACCCGCGGCCGAGTGCTGGTCCTCAATGCCAACCTCGACAGCCTGGGCAAGCCGGCCGGCGAAAGCTGGATCAGCGTCGTCGATCCGGGCGCCGGTCTCGCGGGCGCCGTGGTGGACTCGGTCCCGCTGATCGGTCCCGGCAATGCCCAGTTCAGCACCGTGGCCGGCGATGGATTCCTTTACGTGGTGCAGGTGGGAGATCCGACGGTCGATGAAGCCCGCCTGTCGGTGGTCGATCCGGTGGGTCGCCGGGAAGTGGCGAGCTTTGGAGGATTCGGCTTCGGAGCCGGCGACTTGACCGACAACGGAGCCGACCGGCTCCTGATCAGCTCCCGGACCGAAGGCCTCATGGAGTTCGACACCGCCGATCGCAAGATCCTTCGGGGCGAAGGAAACGGAGTGGCCATACCGGCGAATACCGGAGTCGCGGTCGACTCGCAGGGGCGAGTCTACGCTCTGGAGGCCGGCTGTTCCGGCCACGGGGTGCTCCACGTTTTGCGTCCCAATTTCACCGAGATTCGCACGGTGACGGTGGGGCAATGCGCCAGTCAGGCCCTTCTTGCCCGAGTGCCTCCTGCAGGGATGGAGCCGACCGACGAGCCCGTTCCGTAGCAGATGCCGCCGGTCTCGACGCCCGCCATCGTGCTCTCCGCTCTGCGTTATAGCGAGACCTCCAAGATCGTGCGGCTGGCCACCCGGGATTTCGGGGTCCAGAGCGCCATAGCCAAGGGCGCGTTGCGGCCCAAGAGTCGCTTCGGCGCCGCGCTGCAGCTGCTGAGCGAAGGCCAGGCCCAGCTCCACATGAAAGAGCACCGGGAGCTGCATCTGCTCAGCGCCTTCGACGTGCGCCAGCTCCACGTCGGCCTCGCCTCGGATCTGGAGCGCTATGCGGTCGCCTGCGCCTTGTCTGAAGTGATGCTGCGATTCGCTCCCGCCGACGCCCACCCCGAGAGCTTCGAGCTTCTGCGACAGGCGCTGGCGGAGCTGGAGAGCGCCGCTCAGGCCAAGGTGGACGCCCTGGGTCTTCGGCTGCTCTGGCAGCTGGTCAGCGTACTGGGGTTCGCCCCATCAATCGAGGTCTGCGTCATCGACGGGACCCCGCTGCCGCCCGGGCCGCTGCCCTTCAGTACCCGCGACGGCGGCGCGCTGTGCTCCACCTGTGCCCCGCACCACGGGGCCACCCATCTTCCGGAGGAGGCTCGCGCTGATCTGGTGGCTCTGCTGGAGCCCGCCTCTGCACTCCCCACGTTCGACCGCAAGCATGGCGCGGCCCATCGACGCTTGCTCGCGCGGTACATCCGCTACCATCTGGGGGAGGGCGCGGAGCTACCGGCCCTCGAATTCTGGATGCAACAGCCCTGGGCCGCCGCATGATCATAGGTACTGCCGGCCACATCGATCACGGCAAGTCCGCCCTGGTCACCGCTCTGACCGGCAAGCCGATGGACCGGCTCTTGGAGGAGCGCCGCCGGGAAATCACCATCGAGCTCAACTTCGCGCCCCTCGACCTGGGAGCCGGCCGGATCGCCGGCGTGGTTGACGTGCCCGGTCACGAGGATTTCGTCCGAACCATGGTGGCGGGGGCTTCAGGTATCGATCTGGCCCTGTTGGTGATTGCCGGCGACGAAGGCATCATGCCCCAGACGCTCGAGCATCTGGTCATCCTCGAGCGGCTCGGCGTACCGGCCGGGATCCCCGTGCTCACCAAAGCGGATCTGGTGGATCCAGAGTGGCTGCAACTGGTCATGCTGGAGGTCTCCGAGCGGCTCCAGGCCTCGCCCATCGCCTTCGATCCACCGCTCGCGGTGTCGGCCCGGACCGGAGCCGGTATCGACCTGCTGCGCGAGCGGCTGCGGGACCACGCCTCGAGGGTGGCTCGACGATCCCGGGCGGACGGGTTTCGTCTGCCCATCGACCGGGTCTTTTCGCTTCCGGGTATCGGGACCGTGGTGACCGGTACGGTGTGGTCGGGAAGTCTGCGCCCGGGCGATGCAGTCGTAGCGCTCCCCTCGGGGCAGCGCGGCCGAGTCCGCTCGCTCGAGAGCTTTGGCAGGGCAGTGGAGCGGAGTGAGCCCGGAGCGCGGACCGCGGTCGGAGTGGCCGGGATGGAGCGTTCCGCCGTGGCCCGGGGCGAGGTGCTGGTGACCGAGGAACTACCCTGGATCGCTACCCGAGCGCTGGATGTCGAGATCGGCCTCCAGCCCGGAGTGGCGCCACTCCGTTCTCGCTCCCGGGTCCGGCTTCTGCTGGGCACCGCTGAGGTCATGGCTCGGGTTTCTCCCCGCTCGCCGCTCTTGGCCGGTGGAACCGGCGTAGCTCGACTCTCGCTGGAGTCGCCGCTGGTCGCTCGGGCCGAAGATCGGTTCGTGCTGCGGAGCTATAGCCCGGTGACGACGATTGGCGGGGGCAGGGTTCTCGATCCGTGGCCGCCCCGCCGCGGCAGTGCATGGCCCGGCGAGCTGGCTTCCGCGAGATCCCAGTGAGCGGTTCCGCGGCCTGATGGAGCGCCGCCCCGGCGGCATCCGATCGTCGTCGCTCGCGATTCTGTTGGGCCTGCCGGCCGGGGGTGCCGGGGAGATAGCGCGACGGGAGCCGACCGTGCGCCTGCTGGGCGACCTCTGGGTGACCTCCGCTGTCGTCGAGCAGGCTGGAGCGCGGGCGCTGGCCCAGCTGCGCGACTTTCATCGGCGGCATCCCAGTGAGCCAGGTATGCCCCTGGAGACACTGCGGCACGGACTGCGGGCTTCCGAGGAAGTCGTGGAGGCTGCCCTGGGTGACTTCGCCCGGGCCGGCCGGCTCCGGTCGCGCGAGGGCCTGGTTATCCTGGCCGGCTTCGTTCCGAAGGTGGCAGGGGGCGATGCCGAGATCGATCGCGTCGTGCGCATTCTCGCTGACGCGCATCTGACCCCGCCCTCGGTGGCCGAGCTGGAACAGTCGACCGGCCGCCACGATCTCCTCGCTCTGCTCCGGCTGGCGGCCACGCGAGGACAGGTAGAGGCCGTCGAGCGGGATCGCTACTACGTCCCGGCCGCACTCGATCAATTCGTCGAGGTGCTCAGCGAGATGGGACGGCAGGGGCCCATCATCCCCGCGGCGGTTCGTGACCGGCTCGGCATCAGCCGCAAATACCTGATCCCTTTGCTGGAGTGGGCCGACGTTCGGGGGATCACGGTCAGGGAAGCGGACGGACGGAGGTTGAAGACCAAGGTCTAGTGCGGGGTCGGGCTCCCTTGACTCCAGACTCTTGAGTCTAGACCTTCCCTTAAGTCGTGTTCCACCACTGCATCCCGCGCATCACGGAGGTGCCACCACCGTTTTCAACTCTGGTATGAAGAGGAGCGCCCATGGTCCGCTTGGCGTGGCCGGGGTGGTGGCTCGGGCTTCTGGTGGGGGCAGGCTCCCCGGTAGCTGCGCAAGCGAATGTGCTCCCGCCGCGAGTCGAGTTGAAGGAGAACTACCCCAATCCGTTTTTCCCGGCGACGACGATTCCCTTTGAAATTTCCCGGGAGGTATGCGCAAGGGGTCATCAGCCGGTAGTCAGCCTGAAGATCTACAATGTGTTGGTGCAGGTCATCGCCATTCCGACCCTGGCCGGCGGATCGAGCGAGAAGTTGGACAGCTTGCGATTGCGGTGCGGTCAGTATCGCGCGTTCTGGGACGGGAAGTATCTGGATGGCAAGCGGGAGGCCATCACCGGCGTCTACTACTACCAGCTTATCGTAGACGGTGAGCGGTTCACCCGGAAGATGATAGCCCAGAAGAAGATCGCAGGCGGGAGATAATCTAAAGAGGCAGCCTTCTCACGGCTGCCTCTTTCTTCTTTGCCGGGCCAAAAGAGGAGCCTCAAAGGTCTCAGGGCCTCGCGCCGCTGCCAAAGCGGCAGAATTGAAGGGTACGAGCCTTGCCATCCGGCAGGGTGGTTCTAACGTTTCACCGATCCATCACTTCCGGGACTCCCTCGGAAGTCAGGTGGGCGGGCATGCGAGGATCCGATGATTCGACCAGAGCGACTGACGATAAAGGCCCAGGAGGCGCTCCGTGATGCCGCCGAGTTGGCCCGCTCGCGCGGCAACCCGGTGGTGAACGACGCGCATCTGTTTGCGGCCCTGTTGGGCCAGGACGAGGGCGTGGTGCAGCCGCTGCTGCAGAAGGCCGGCCTCAACGTCACGGCCGTCATGCAGGAGGTCGAGCGCGAGATTGCCCGATTCCCCACTCAGGCGGGCGCTGGCGGGGAGCCCAGCTTCAGCCGCGAAGTAAACCGCATTTTCGACCGGGCGGACGCGGAGGCCAAGAAGCTGGGCGACGCGTATATCTCGACCGAGCATCTGCTACTGGCGATGGTGGAAGAGAAGGGCACCACCGCGCGGGCCATTCTCAGCGCCCACGGCGTCTCGGCCGATGATCTCCGCACCGCCCTCCAGGAAGTTCGCGGCTCGCACCGGGTAACCGACCAGACGCCGGAGGAGAAGTATCAGGCGCTCGAGCGCTACACCCGGAACCTCACGGAGGAGGCTCGCAAGGGAAAGCTGGATCCGGTCATTGGCCGGGACGAGGAGATCCGCCGAGTCATGCAGGTCCTGTCCCGGCGGACCAAGAACAATCCGGTGCTCATCGGTGAGCCTGGCGTGGGCAAGACCGCCATCGTAGAGGGACTGGCCCAGCGCATCGTGAACGGTGACGTGCCCACGTCGTTGCGCAATCGGGAGCTGGTGGCGCTCGACATCGGCTCATTGCTGGCCGGAGCCAAGTTCCGGGGCGAATTCGAGGAGCGGCTCAAGTCGGTGGTCAAAGAGCTCACCGAGAGCCAGGGCCGCTACATAACCTTCATCGACGAGCTGCATACCATCGTGGGTGCGGGCGCGGCCGAGGGCGCGGTGGACGCGAGCAACATGCTCAAACCACCGCTGGCGCGGGGCGAGCTGCACGTCATCGGGGCCACCACCCTGGACGAGTATCGCAAGCATGTCGAGAAGGATCCCGCGCTCGAACGGCGATTCCAGCCGGTCTTCGTGGGTGAGCCCACGGTGGCGGATACCATCGCGATTCTGCGGGGACTCAAGGAGAAGTACGAGATTCACCACGGGGTAACGATCACCGATAATGCTATCATCGCGGCCGCTACGCTCTCGGACCGCTATATCGGCGACCGATTCCTTCCCGACAAGGCCATCGACCTGATCGACGAGGCCGCTAGCCGTCTCCGGATCGAGATCGACAGCCTGCCGCAGGAGATTGACGAGGTGGAGCGGCGGATCGTGCAGCTGGAGATCGAGCGCCAGGCGCTGCTCAAGGAGAAGGACACCGCGGCGGTGGAGCGCCGTGAAGGTCTGGAACGGGAGCTCGCCACGCTACGGGAGAAGAGCAACGCGATGAAGGCGCAGTGGCAGGCTGAAAAATCCGCGCTCGAGGAGATGAAACAGCTCAAGGAGCAGATCGAGGCCGTCCGGGCCGAGATCGAACAGGCCACCCGGCGGGGCGACCTGCAGCGAGCGGCGGAGCTGCGGTACTCGAAGCTACCCGAGCTGGAGCGTCGTTTGGCGGACGATGACCGCCGGCTGCAGGAGGTCCAGCAGGGCACCATGTACCTCAAGGATGCCGTGGATGCGGAGGACATCGCCGAGATCGTGTCCAAGTGGACCGGCATTCCGGTCTCGAAGATGCTGGAGTCGGAGCGCGAGCGACTCACCAAGCTGGAGGACGAGCTGAGCCAGCGGGTGGTGGGGCAGCGGGCCGCAGTGACCGCCGTGGCCAACGCCGTGCGGCGGAGCCGCGCCGGGCTGCAGGACCAGAACCGCCCGCTGGGGTCATTCATCTTTCTGGGGCCCACCGGCGTGGGAAAGACCGAGACGGCCCGGGCTCTGGCGGAGTTCCTGTTCGATGATGAGCACGCCATGGTCCGACTCGACATGTCGGAGTACATGGAGAAACATTCAGTGGCCCGGATGATCGGGGCGCCTCCCGGATACGTCGGTTACGAGGAGGGTGGCCAGCTCACCGAGGCGGTGCGCCGGCGGCCGTACAGCGTCATCCTGTTCGACGAGATCGAGAAGGCGCACCCCGACGTGTTCAACGTCCTGCTCCAGATCCTGGACGACGGCCGGCTCACCGACAGTCAAGGCCGGGTGGTGGATTTCCGGAACGCGGTCATCATCATGACCTCGAACATCGGCAGCCAGTACATCGTCGATGCCGGGGCGCAGCACGATCCCAAGGGATGGGAACGAGTCGAGGAGCGGGTGCGCGATGAGCTGCGCAACCACTTCCGGCCCGAGTTTCTCAATCGGGTGGACGACATCATCGTCTTCCGGCAGCTCAGCCGGGAGGATCTGGTCCGCATCGTCGATTTGCAGCTGGAGCGGCTGGAGCACCTGCTGGAGCAGCGTCATCTTCGGCTCGAGGTCACTCCGGAGGCCAAGGCGCTCATTGCGGCAGAGGGATACGATCCGGTCTATGGAGCGCGTCCGCTGAAGCGGGTCATCCAGCGGCGGTTGCAGAATCCCATCGCGCTGGAGCTGCTGGAGGGCAACTTCCGGGACGGCGACACCATTCGGGTCGAGCGGCAGGGCGACGAGCTGAGGTTCGAACGAGTGGAGCGGGGCGCCAGGGAGCCCGAGATGGTCAGTGCGTAGAGGTACGCCTTCGCCCAGTGACCTCACTGGGATGCAGGCGGCGCTCCGGCTGGCGCGAGCGGGGTCGGTCCGGGAAGAGGTCCCCGTGGGGGCAGTCGTCATATCCGACGGGGACATCCTGGCCGAGGCTCACAACGAAACGGTGCAGCGGTGCGATCCCACCGCTCATGCCGAGCTGCTGGCGGTGCAAAAGGCGCTGCAGAAAGTCGGCGAAGATCGGCTGCCCTTCGCCACGCTGTACGTGACCCTCGAGCCGTGCGCCCAGTGTGCCGGAGCGATCGTCCTGGCCAAGGTCGGCCGGGTGGTGTTTGGCGCCTACGACTCGCGTTGTGGAATGGCCGGCTCGGTGTACGACCTGTTGCGCAACCCGCGCACCAACCATCGGCCCGAGGTGGTCGGCGGCCTCATGGCCGAGGAGTGCGCGGACCTGCTGAAACGGTTCTTTCTCAGTAAACGGTAAAGAAAAGCGTGAGCGGGCGCGCTTTTTCTTTCCCGCTCACGCCTTATCTTTCCCCCATCAGGACAGGTGTCCGAGTGGCTGAAGGAGCCGGTCTCGAAAACCGGTATACCCTTACGGGTATCGTGGGTTCGAATCCCACCCTGTCCGCTGTACCTTCCTACCGCATGAGCTACCTCGACGACCATCTCCTGGCAGGCGAGCACATCGTATACCGGGCCCGCCTCCACTGGATCATCTTCGGCGCCTCGATCCTCATGGCCGTGCTCGGCGTCCTTGTCGCCATCATTTTACAGACCCTCCAACACGACTACTGGTACCTCGGCATGGCGTTCGTCGGGATCGGTCTTCTCCTCGCGACCGGTCCCGCCATCCGCTACGTCAGCTCGGAGTTTGCCGTCACCGACAAGCGGGTTCTGGCCAAGCACGGCTTCATCGAGCGGGAGTCCATCGAGACGCTGCTGACCAAGATCGAGGCCATCAGCGTCGATCAGGGCATCATCGGACGGATGTTCGACTACGGCTCGATCACGATCACCGGCACCGGCGGCACCGAGGAGTCCTTCCCTCGCATCTCCAACCCGCTGGAGTTCCGCCGCCAGATTCAGAGCCAGGTGGTAGCGCTGGAGGAACGGCGCGGCCCCCAAGTGGCCAGCCAGGCGACCTCCGAACCCAGCGCTGCGCGGGTCGAGCGCGACTGTCCCTACTGTGCTGAGCGGATCCTGGCGCGTGCCAAGGTCTGCAAGCACTGTGGGCGGGACGTGGTGCCCGTGTCAGGGTGATCGGCGATCATCTCGTTGGGTGCATTCTGGGCCAGGCACTCGGCGATGCCCTCGGATTCGTGGTCGAGGCCCAGCCGCCTGAAGTCGCCCGCACCTACGTCGATGAGTGGCTCCGCACCGGCCGGGCGTCCGAACGATCCCATCCCCAGTATCCCTTCGGGCAATACAGCGACGACACCCAGCTCGCGCGGGAGCTCCTGCGCAGCTTCGAGGAACAGCAAGGCTGGGATCCTGCGGCCTTTGCCCGCACGGCTGGCCGAGCTGTTCCACGAGCGGCGCGACGTCGGGGCCGGGCGGGGAACCCGCTCCGCCGCCTTGCGGCTGCTCATGGGCGTTCCCTGGAACGAGGCCGGCACGCCTGCGCCCTACGCCGGCAACGGGAGCGCGATGCGTTGTGCCCCGCTGGGGCTGCTCTTGCCGGATTGCGCCTCGGTCTGTCTCGCCGCCCGGCAGCAAAGCCGCATCACCCATCTCGATCCCCGCTGCGCCGCTGGCGCTGGGGCCGTGGCGTCCGCCGTCTTTCTTGCCGGGAGCATCCAGAAAGTAGGCCGGAACCAGTTCCTGGCTGAGATTGCCGACTGCGCTGAATTGGACGACAGATCGGTGGCGGAGGCCATCCGCTCACTGGCCGAATGGGGCTCGCTGGCGCCGGACGATGCGGCGCGGCACGTGCACGAGGCCGGTTTGGATCCCGCCCATCCCCGGTGGCAGGGGATCAGTGCGTTCGTCACGCCGAGCGTGCTCTGGAGCTTGTATGCCTTCGTCCGCTCGCCGGATGACTACTGGGAGACCATCTGCACCGCCATCGGCGTGGGAGGCGACACCGATACCATGGCGGCAATCGCCGGCGCGATCAGCGGCGCCCGCCTCGGCGTGGCGGCGCTTCCGGCGGAATTGCTCGGCGTATCTGACCGACCAGGGCGAGTGGGGAGCCGATGCGCTGGCGGAGCTGGCGGCGGCCTGTGCGGCGATCGTAAAGGCGGTGAAGGGCGAGGATCTGAGCGGAGCGGCCCAAGCCGTATTATTCTCGCGAGAACCCAGCGTCGAGGCCCCCATGCCGCACGGCAAGATCTATCCCGATGTCACCCAAACGGTCGGCAATACTCCACTGATCCGGCTCAACCGGCTGGCGGCCGGCCTCCCGGGCAAGGTCGCGGTCAAGCACGAGGGCTACAATCCCTACGACTCGGTGAAAGACCGCATCGGCGCCTCCATGATCGACGACGCGGTGGAGCAGGGTCGGCTCCGGCCGGGCATGATCATCGTCGAGCCCACCAGCGGGAACACCGGCATCGGCCTGGCGTACGTCGCAGCGGTCCGAGGCTATCGCTGCATCTTCACCATGCCCGAGACCATGACCATCGAGCGCCGCAACCTGCTCCGGGCGCTGGGCGCCAAGGTGGTGCTGACGGAGGGACCCAAGGGCATGAAGGGCGCCATCGCGCGAGCCGAGGAGATCCTCAATCGGCTGGGCTCCCGGGCCTGGATGCCGCGCCAGTTCGACAACCCCGCCAATCCGGCTATCCACTACCAGACCACGGGGCCGGAGATCTGGGCCGACACCGGCGGAGCGGTGGACATTTTCGTCTCCGGCGTCGGAACCGGAGGCACCATCACTGGAGCCGGCCGCTACCTCCGGGAGAAGAAGCCCAACATTCGAATCGTTGCCGTCGAGCCGAACGAAAGCCCGGTGCTTTCCGGAGGGCAGCCGTCGCCCCACCGGCAGCAGGGCATCGGCGCCGGGTTCATTCCCGGACTGCTGGACACCAAGATTTACGATGAAGTGATCCGGGTGACCAACGAGGACGCCATCGCCACGACCCGCCGGCTGGCACGAGAGGAAGGCGATCTTCGCCGGCATCTCCAGCGGCTCGATAACCTGGGCCGCGCTGCAGGTCGCCGGACGGCCGGAGAACGCCGGCAAGCTCATCGTGTCCATCGTCTGTGATTTCGGCGAGCGATATCTCTCGAATCCGGTCTACGCCGAGCTGCCCGATCCGGATATGTCCGATATCGAGGAGGCAATCGCGACACCGGCCGGCGTAGCCTGATCGTTTCTGACTCCTTTCTTTCATCTCTTCTGCACGAGGCGCAAGCACCCGTGACCACCCCTGCGCGTTCCCTGAACGGCGGTATGACTCAGGCAGATCGGATCGATGCCATCTTCGGCAGCGACATCTTCTCCCGCAGCATGATGCGCCAGCGGCTGCCCAAGGAGGTGTACCGCAGCCTGCTCCGCACCATCGATCGGGGCGAGCCGCTCGATCCGGCGGTGGCCGACGTGGTGGCCGCGTCAATGAAGGACTGGGCCATCGAGAACGGCGCAACCCACTACACCCACTGGTTCCAGCCGCTGACCGGCCTCACCGCGGAGAAGCACGACTCGCTCGCGGCGCCGGACGGCAGCGGCGGGGTGGTCTTCAACTTCTCCGGCTCCGAGCTGGTGCAGGGCGAGCCGGACGCCTCGAGCTTTCCCGTCCGGCGGGCTCCGGGCCACGTTCGAGGCCCGCGGCTACACCGCTTGGGACGCGACCAGCCCGGCCTTCCTCATGCGGGGCGACAACAACGTCACCCTCTGCATTCCGACCGCCTTCGTCTCCTGGACCGGTGAGGCGCTGGACACCAAGATCCCGCTGCTCCGCTCGGTGGAGGCGCTCTCCAAGCAGGCACTGCGCATCCTCAAGATCTTCGGCACCGACCAGGGCGTCTCGCGGATCGTCACGACGGTGGGACCGGAGCAGGAGTACTTCCTGGTGGACCGGGAGCTCTTCTACCGGCGGCCCGACCTGCTGACCTGCGAGCGCACCCTGTTCGGCGCCAAGCCGCCCAAGGGGCAGCAGCTGGAGGACCACTACTTCGGCACCATCCCGCCGCGGGTGCTGGCCTTCATGGCCGAGTCGGAGCGGGAACTGTATCGGCTGGGCGTGCCGGTGAAGACCCGGCACAACGAGGTGGCTCCCGGCCAGTACGAGATCGCGCCGCTGTTCGAAGCCGAGCCACATCGCCAGCGACCATCAGATGCTGCTGATGGAGACGCTGAAGCGGGTGGCGCCGCGGTACGGGCTGCAGGCGCTGCTGCACGAGAAGCCGTTCGCGGGGGTGAACGGATCGGGCAAGCACAACAACTGGTCGATGTCCACCGACACCGGCGTCAACCTGCTGGATCCCGCAGGACGAGACCCACACCAACATGCAGTTCCTGGTGTTCCTCTGCGCCACCATCCGGGCGGTGGACATCCATGCCGACCTGCTGCGGGCCTCGATCGCCTCCGCGGCCAACGACCACCGCCTCGGCGCCAACGAGGCCCCGCCGGCGATCATCTCGATCTTCCTGGGCGAGATGCTGCCGGACATTCTGGAGCAGGTCGAGCGGGGCTGCCCAAGCGCACTATCAAGGGCGGCGTGCTCGACCTCGGCGCCAGGACCCTGCCCATGCTGCCGCGGCACTCGGGCGACCGGAACCGCACCTCCCCGTTCGCGTTCACCGGCAACAAGTTCGAGTTCCGCGCGGTCGGCTCCAGCGCCAGCATCGCCTGGCCCAACACGGTGCTGAACACCATCGTGGCCGAGTCGCTGGACTACGTGGCCGGGCGAGCTGGAGAAGGCGGTCGGGGCCAAGCCCACTGCCGGCCAAGCTGCAGGCGGCGGTCATCGCGGTGCTCAAGCAGCTGATCAAGGAGCACAAGCGGGTGATCTTCGACGGCGACAACTACTCCGAGGAGTGGCACGCCGAGGCCGAGCAGCGCGGCCTGCCCAATCTCAAGGATTCGGTCGCGGCCTTCGGCGGTCCTGCGGGCCAAGAAGAACGTCGAGCTGTTCAAGAAGTATGGCGTGCTGAGCCAGGCGGAGCTCGACTCCCGGACCCACATCGCCATCGAGAAGTACATCAAGCAGCTGGGCATCGAAGCCGAGACCATGGTCTCGATGGCCCGCAACCAGATCCTACCCGCCGCGCTGCAGCACCAGCAGCGATCGGCGGAGGCGATCGCCGCCACCAAGGCCGCCGGGGTGGAGTGCGCCGATACCACGGCGCGCTCCGAGAGCTTCGTGGAGCTGGTCACCAAGCTTCGCAATGCCACGGCGCGGTCGAGCGGGCCGCGGCGCATCACGATGCCGATCCCGATGCAGCACGCCGCGCAGATCAGCCGCGAGCTCAAGCCGGCCATGGCCGAGCTGCGGACGGTGGTGGACAGCGCTGGAGACCCTCGTGGCGGCGGACCTCTGGCCGCTGCCGACGTATCGGGATTTGTTGTTTTTGAAGTGAGCTCGCGACTCGAAATGCTTAGATCGGCCAGCCAGGTCGACTCTGCGTTTTGAGAAGGAGAAACAGCTCGGAGGGGAGGGTCGCGGGGGTCAGGGTGCCGGCCATGGCTTGAAAGGCTGTCGCATTCGGCGGGGGAGGCGTCGGGATCGAAGCAGACCGCCAGCGCTTCTACCAAGGGAGGCCGGTCCGGCCGATGGAGCGCGTCGAGCCAGGGATGACACTGGGTGGCCTGCCTGCAGGCCAGCCGGACCCGCACCGCCCCGTCCAGCCAGCAGGGACCCTCCGCCAAGGCGGCCAGCAGCGGCTGGCTCAGGAGCAGGCTTTCCCCGCCGGGCGTCACCGCCCCGAATCGCAATTTGCCTCGCTCGTTCCGCCGGTGCAGCACGACACCCCAGCCGAAGGCCGGCCGTTCCTGCCGATACCATTCGAGCACTCTGACGAGCTGCTCCCGTAATGCGTCGACTACAAGTGGAGATGGCATGGTTCCGACCAGCGGAAAGGGTTGCAGCGGTGGCCCGAAGGCGGCCGGTCGGCTTCTATGTATGCAGAATGTGGGCCAAACTGGCGCCTGATTTCCTCCCCTGGCGCGGGTCGGGAGCAATCGGCGACATTCCGCGGTTCCCCATGACCAGCCACCGGTACCCTGAGTCCCACGTCTTCTACCGGAAGCTGAGCGCGTCAATACCCTCGGATCGTTCGAGGTGACGGCTGCTATCTGTATGACGATCAAGGACGTCGCTTCCTGGACGGCAGCGGGGGGGCCTATGTAGTCAACCTGGGGCACGGGGTGAGCGAGATCGCCGAGGCGATGGCGTGCCAGGCCGGCACCCTGGCCTATGTAACCGGGACGGCCTTTACTCACGACGCGGTCGAGGAGTTCGCGGCCGAGATCGCCCGGCTCTCGCCCGGCGACCTCGAGCTGGTGTACCCGCTGGCCAGCGGCTCCGAGGCGGTCGAGGCGGGTCTCAAGCTGGCCCGGCAATACTGGGTCGAGTGCGGGCGGCCCGAGAAGCACAAGATCCTCGCCTTCGCTCCCTCCTATCACGGCAACACGCTTCTCGCGCTCTCGGCCTCATCCCGGGAGCAGCTACCAGGCGTACTATCGCGAGTGGCTGGTTCGAATCGTCAGGGTGCCGGCCCCGTATCCGTACCGCTGTGCCTGTCACGGACAGCCGCCCTTGTGTCCGGCCTGCACCGGTGAGGCGATCGAGGCGATCATCCTGCGAGAAGGGCCGGACACCATCGCGGCCCTGATTGCCGAACCGGTCGGCGGCTCCTCTACCGGCGCGTCGGTTCCGCCGGCGGACTACTGGCCCCTGGTCCGGGCCATCTGCGACCGCCACCAGATCTTGCTGGTCGCCGACGAGGTGCTCACCGGAGCGGGCCGGACCGGAACCTGGTCGGCGCTGGAGCCGTACGGTGTGGTGCCGGACATCATGATCCTGGGGAAGGGAATCGCCGGCGGATACGTGCCGCTCTCGGCCGTGGTCGCCCCGCGCCGGCATCGTGGACTGCTTGGCCCGGGGCTCGGGCAGCGTTCCTCCACGCGCAAACCTTTTCCCACCACGCGACGCTCTGTGCTGCCGGAGTCGCCACCATCGAGTATCTCAGCCGCCATCGGCCTGATCGAGCGCTGTGCCGCAATGGGACCGGTGCTGCACCAGCGGCTGCAGGAGCTGCGGGACCTTGCCTTGGGTCGGGGATGTCCGGGGCAGGGGGCTGCTGGCCGGCATCGAGTTCGTGGCGGACCAAGGAGCCGCGGCGGCCTTTCCGCGCGTCTGCCCGGTTCGCCGAATCGGTTCGCGCCGCAGCGCTCGAGCTCGGGCTGGTGGTATGGCCCAACGCCGGCCAGCTGGAGGACGGCACCGGCGATCTCGTCATGCTGGCGCCGCCGTTCGTCATCGACCGAGGAGCAGATCGGCGAGATGGTGATCGCTGCTGGCGCCAGGCAGTCGAGCGAACCGCGGCGCAGGTGGAGGCACGGCGATGACGACGGCGACCAAGATCACCTACACCTCGGCCAGCGGCGATCTGGAGGAGTTTCACCACCGCTTCGATGCGGCGCTGGACCGGGTCCGGCGCGATGCCGGGCAGACTGCATCCGTTCTACATCGACGGCAAGCCGGTGGAGACACGGCGACGAGCCGCTGGTCGACCGGTCTCCCGATCGACACCAGCCTGGTGCTGGCACGCTTCGCCGCTGCGCGACGCCGACACATGTCGATGCCGCGGTGGCGGCCGCGCGCCGGGCGCAGGCCGGGCTGGGCCCGCCGGCCCTGGCAGGAGCGGGTCGCCGTGCTCCGGCGTGCGGCCGGCCATCATCCGAGAGCGGAAGTACGAGCTGGCCGCGCTGATGAGCCTCGAGGTGGGCAAGAGCCGGCTCGAGGCCATGGGCGACGCGGAAGAGTCCGCCGACCTGATCGATTACTACTGCCAGCAGGTCGAGGATGCCGACGGCTTCGTGCGTCCGATGGCGCGGATCACCCCGGTGGAGCGGAACACCGATGTGCTCCGGCCGTACGGCGTGTTCGCCTGCATCGCGCCATTCAACTTTCCTCTGGCGCTGTCGGCCGGCATGTCCTCGGCGGCGCTGGTGGCCGGCAACGCGGTGGTCTACAAGCCGGCCGAGGACACGCCCTGGACCGGGCTCAAGCTGTACGAGATCTATCGCGACGCCGGGACTGCCGGCCGGCGTGTTCAATCTCCTGGTCGGGCGGCGGGAGGAGATCGGCGATCCGCTCTGGCAGCATCCCGGGGTCGACGGCGTGGTGTTCACCGGGTCGAAGCAGGTCGGCATGCGGATCCACGCCGGGCTGAGCGGCCGCTGGATCAAGCCCTGCCTGCTGGAGCTGGGCGGAAAGAACGCGGCGGTCGTGCTCGCCAGCGCCGATCTCGATGCTGCGGCCGAAGGCGTCATGCGCTCCGGCGTTCAGCCTGCAGAATCAGAAGTGCAGCGCCACCTCGCGGGTCTACGTGCAGCGAGAGTGCTGGCGCCGTTCCTCGAGCGGCTGATCGAGAAGACCCGTGCGCATCCGGATGGGCGATCCGTCGGAGCGCGACGTCTTCTTCGGACCGGTCATCAATGCAGCGGGCGGTGGAGCGCTACGAGCGCGCGGTGGCGCAGGCGCGGACAGAAGGCACAGTGCTGCTCGGCGGCGAGCGGCTGACCGGCGGTATCTTCGACCGGGGCCATTTCGTCGCTCCGACCATCGCCCGGCTGCCGCTGGAGAGCTCGCTCTTTCAGGAGGAGCTGTTCGTCCCGTTTCTCGCCGTCGGCGAGGTGGCGCGGCCTGGATCAGGCGCATCACCGAGACCAACCGGGTCGAGTACGGCCTGACGGCGGGTATTTTCTCCGGCGATCCCGCGGAGGTCGCCCGCTTCTTCGACGAGGTCGAGGCCGGCGTCTGCTACGCCAACAAGCGCACCGGCGCCACGACCGGCGCCTGGCCCGGGCCCAGCCGTTCTGTGGCTGGAAGGGATCCGGCTCCACCGGCAAGGGCGGCTGCGGGCCCTACTATGTCGCCCAGTTCATGCGGGAGCAGAGCCGAACCGTCATCGAGGGTTGAGGAGAGCACTCATGGCCGCAGCGCGATTATCCCAGGATCGTGGTTCCTCCCCCGGGCCCCAAGGCCCAGCAGGTCGTCGCCCGGGACGCGGAGTGGACCTCGACCTGCTACATCAAGGAGTATCCCGCTGGTGGTGGCGCGGGGCCGCGGGGTCATGGTCGAGGACGTGGACGGCAACCGCTACCTCGACTTCATGGCGGGCATTGCGGTGTCCTCCACCGGCTACGGCCATCCCAAGGTCGTCGCCGCGGTCAAGGAGGCAGCCGATCGCTTCCTCCACATCTGCGGCTCCGACTTCTACTACGAGGGGATGGCGACGCTGTGCGAGCGGCTGGCCAAGCTGGCGCCCGGGCCCTCGAAGAAGCGGGTGTTCCTCACCAACTCCGGCACCGAGGCGGTCGAGGCGGCCATCAAGCTGGCCCGCCACGCCACCCGGCGGACCGCCATCATCGCCTTTCGCGGGCGCGTTTCACGGCCGCACCACTGGCGCGGTGACGCTCACCTCCAGCAAGGCACGGCAGCACGCCGGCTTCGGTCCGCTGCTGCCCGACGTGCACCACGTGCCCTTCGCCTACCGCTATCGCTGCCAGTTTTGCGCCGACGAGCCGGCTTGCACCCGCGGGTGCATCGACGTGATCGAGCAGGAGCTCTTCACCCGCCACCTCGACCCGCGGGATGTGGCCGCCATCTTCGTCGAGCCGATCCAGGGCGAGGGCGGCTACATCGTGCCGCCGCCCGGCTATCTGCCCGCCCTCCGGGCCCTCTGCGATCGCTACGGCATTCTGCTGGTGGCCGACGAAGTCCAGTGCGGGGTGGGCCGGACCGGCAAGATGTTCGCCTGCGAGCACGAAGGCGTCGAGCCCGACATCCTGCTCACCGCCAAAGGGCTCGGCTCGGGCATGCCGATCGGCGCGATGGTGGCCAAGGAGTCGATCACCACCTGGGAGAGCGGGTCGCACGGCTCGACCTTCGGCGGAAACCCGGTCTGCTGCGCCGCCGCGCTCGCGACCCTGGATCTGGTCGAGGGCGGGCTCATGGCCAACGCCGCGCGAATGGGCGAGCGGCTGCTGGCCGAGCGCCTGCGTGCTGATGAACAAGCACGGTGCATCGGCGACGTGCGGGGCCGGGGGCTCATGGTCGGGGATGGAGTTCGTCAAGGATCGGGCAACCCGGGAGCCGGCTCCGGAGCTGGTGCAGCAGCTGGTGCAGCGCTCCTTCCGCCAGGGCCTGCTCCTGCTCGGCGCCGGGAAGAGCTCGCTCCGGCTGGCGCCGCCGCTGGTGATCGACGAGCACGACCTGGACACCGCGCTGGGCATGATCGACGCCTGCCTCGGCGAGCTCGCTTGAGCGTTCGCTCCAAAGTCGTCAGCATGCGGGAGGCGATCGCCGCCCATGTCCGCGACGGCGACACCGTCGTGATCGAAGGGTTCACCCACCTCATCTGCTTTGCCGCCGGGCCACGAGATCATCCGGCAGCGGCCGGCGGAACCTGACGCTCTGCCGGCTCACCCCCGACCTGATCTACGACCAGATGATCGCCGCGGGATGCGCCCGCAAGCTGGTGTTCTCCTGGGCCGGCAACCCGGGGGCGGGCTCGCTGCACGCCTTCCGCCGGGCCGCGGAAGGCAAGGGCCGAGCCGCTCGAGCTGGAGGAATACTCCCACTTCGGCATGGTGGCCCGGCTCAGCGCCGGGGCGGCGCGGCTCCCGTTCTGGACCGCTGCGCAACTACATGGGCACCGATCTGCCGGCGGTGAACCCGGCAGATCCGGGCGGTGACCTGCCCCTACACCGGCGAGGTGCTCGCCACCGTGCCCGCGCTCAACCCCGACGTCACTATCGTTCACGCCCAGCGGGCCGATCGCCAGGGCAACGCCCAGATCTGGGGCCTGCTGGGGGTCCAGAAGGAGGCCGCCTTTGCCTCCCGGCGGGTCATCGTGGTGGTGGAGGAGCTGGTGGACGAGTCGGTCATCCGGGCCGATCCCAACCGTACGGTCATCCCCGGCCTGATCGTGGACGCGGTGGTGGTGGAGCCGTGGGGCGCCCATCCCTCGTACGCCCAGGGGTATTACGACCGCGACAACGAGTTCTACATCGGCTGGGAGAAGATCTCCCGCGACCCCGCTGCGCTGAGCCGGATATCTCGACGAGTTCGTCTACGGGGTGGCGGATCGGGCGGAGTACGTCGAGCGGTGCGGCAACCTCGAGCGGCTGCGCGCGGCAGAGCGGGTCTGTGCCGGCGTGAATTATGGCTTCTGACCACGCTACAGCCCCGCCGAGATGATGGCGGCCGTGGCCGCGAGGGAGCTGCGGGACGGCGAGGTCGTCTTCGTCGGGATCGGGCTGCCTAATCTCGCGTGCAACCTCGCCCGCGCCACCCACGCGCCCAACCTGGTGCTGATCTATGAGTCGGGAGCGGTGGGGGCGGTGCCCGAGCGGCTGCCGGTCTCCATCGGCGACCCGGCCCTGGTGACCGGCTCGCTCATGGTCTGCAGCATGGCCGACGTGTTTCAGTCGCTGCTGCAGAACGGACGGATCGAGGTCGGATTTCTCGGCGGCGCCCAGATCGACCGCTTCGGCAACATCAACACCACCGTCGTGGGATCGTACCAGCATCCCACGGTGCGCCTGCCCGGCAGTGGTGGAGCGGCCGAGATCGCCATCCATGCGCGGCGGACGCTGGTGATCAGCCGGTTGGATCGCCGCGCCTTTCCCGAAGCCGTCGACTTCATCACCAGCCCCGGTCATCAGGCCAAGGGCCGGAGCCGTCAGGAGCACGGCATGCCTGGCGCCGGACCGGCCAAGGTGGTCACCGACAAGGCCATTCTGGAGGCAAACGGAGACACCGGTGAGTTGGAGCTCGCGGCACTCTATCCCGGGATAGAGGCTGCGGAAGTGGCCGAGGGGATAGGCTGGCCGCTCCGCCGGCGGGACCGGCTCGCCCGAGTCGACGCACCGTCCGTCCGGGAGCTGCAACTCCTGCGTGAGGTGCTCGACCCTAAGCGCTTATACCTCAAGAAATGAGCGCTCTTCATGAGTGCTGTTTCCGAGCCGGTAGCCCCCGCCCCGCACGTCGACCTGCCGCGGGTGCTCACCCTCCGCGACCTGGTGCTGTTCAACATCGTCGCCGTGCTGAGCCTCCGCTGGACCGCGACGGCCGCGGCGGCAGGTCCCAGCTCGCTCACGCTTTGGGTGCTCGCGGGACTGCTGTTCTTCATCCCCCAGGGTCTCGCGGTCAGCTATCTCGGCACCCGGTTCCCCCGCGAGGGCGGCATCTACTTCTGGACCAAGCAGGCCTTCGGTGAAGGCCACGGCTTTCTCTGCGGCTGGTGCTACTGGATCAACAACATTCTGTACTATCCCAATCTCCTCATGTCCACCGCGGTGATCGGCACCTACATGATCGGCCGGGGCGACACCAGCCTGATGGACAACTGGACCTACATTCTGCTCAGCCACCCTCGCCGCGCTCTGGTTGGCGGTGTGGCTCAACGTGGTTGGCCTCAAGACCGGTCGCTGGCTCCAGAACGTTGGAGCAGTGGGCACCTACATTCCCGGCGCGGCACTGATCGGCTTTGGCCTCCATGCCTTGCTCACCCGCGGTCCGGCTACCCCGATCACCCTGCAAACCCTCACCCCCAACCTGAGGGACATGTCGGCGCTGAATCTGTGGGCCTCGATCGCCTTCGCCTACGCCGGCCTGGAGCTCTGCTCGGTCATGGGAGACGAGGTGAAGGACCCACGCCGGACGCTGCCCGATCGATTTACATCGCCGCGCCCTTCATCGCGTTTCTCTACATTGCCGGCACTGCCTCGGTCTTATGGCTGGTACCGAGATCCGAAGTGCACGTCGTCTCCGGGTTCTTCCAGGCCATGGCTGCCGGCGCGCGGGACCTCGGTGGGCTAGGATGGATCATCCCGGTGGCGGCTGCCTTCTACGTCCTGGGAAATGTTGGCGGCATCGGGGCCTGGCTTACCGGCCCTGCCCGCGTCGCCTTCGTGATCGGGCTGGACCGGTATTTCCCGCCTGCATTCGGCCGGGTGCACCCGCGCTGGAAGACCCCATATGTGGCGATCCTCACGCAGGCGGTGCTCGCTACGATTTTCCTGCTGCTGTCCGTGCTGGGGAAGGGGACCACGGTCGAGAAGGCCTATCTCATCGTTCTCGACACAATGTTGCTGATCTACTTCATCCCCTACATCTACCTATTTATCTGCTATCTGGTTGTGCGGCTGAAGGAGCCCGAGCTTCCCGCCCGGCGCGGAGGGAGGGCCGGCGCATGGTTGGTGGGGCTGAGTGGACTATTGCTGACTTTAGGGGCAATGCTGGTAGCAAGCATACCACCCAGTGATACCGCTGATCCCTGGCTCTTCCGGCTCAAGGTTATCGGCGGCGCGGGCCTGTTCGTTTTGCTCGGCGGGGTGATTTACTGGCGAGGGCGGCGGTCAGGTCCCTGACCCTGCGGGTGACCTCCATTCCGCGGCGCGCTAGCTCGGCCAGGTAGCGGTCCGAGTCGACCGAGAGCTCCCGCACGGCCACACCGGGAGCGATCTCGCCACCCGCCATCATGGCCGCGACAATGGCGGCGTCGAAGCCGCTACAGCGTTGCATGGCGGTTAGTCCGGTCTTGGGATCGTGCTGGACCAGCATATCCACCTCGGCGCGGATTGGTCGCCGCTTGGCCCGGCCGGTGCAATGGACCCGGACCACGACCAGATCCTCAGTGGCCGGGTCTCCCGCCAGGAGCGGTTCGAGCAGAGTCTCGGTCATCCGGCGCGGCGACACGTTGCAACCATCGACCGTGAGCCGCTTCTCCGAGAAGAAGCCGAGGGTTTTGAGCGTCCGAATAGCATCCAGGTGCCCGGGATAACGAACGATCCGGCAGGTGAGCTGGCGGAGCTTGCCGCGATAAGTCCGGGGGAACGTCGAGCTGGTTCCGGAGGCACAGAACGCTTCCAGCCGGCCCAGCGGCCGGGGGAAGTCTACCGCCTGGGCTTCCGAGAGACTCTCGAGTGCCACGATCTTTCCGTCCCGCAGACTGTAGCAGGGTCCGTCGTACTCGTTGGTGAGCCCCTGTACCGCAGAGTTGAGCCGGTAGAAGAGTGGGGGCGCAGGATCCAGCGGCAGGCCGCCGGTCCAGAGCTCGAGACTCTCCGGTGAAGGGACCATGCTGAGGGCCAGCGCCATCAGTGAGGTGGACATACCGGGCGCCTGGCCACAGTCGGGCACCACCGAGATCCGGGCTCGGCGGGCGGAGTCACTCAGCTCCAGTTGGGCTGTGGGGGTGTCCGGGTGACCGCCGAGGTCGCACAGATTGCAGCGGGCCTGAATGGCGTAGCGAGTGATATCGAGGTTGTAGCGATAGGGAAGCGCATTGATGGCGGCATCGGTGTTCCGGAGCAGCGCCAGCACGGAATCGGCGTTACCGCCGTTGACCGGCTTGGGCGTGAGCTGCACCGGATGATTGGATGGCAGCCTGGTCGAGACCCAGCTCGCTGCCTGGCGGGCCCGCTCGTCGGAGGCATCGGCGAGCACGATCTCGCGCGCGTCCCCTCTGAGCGCCAGATCGTAGGCGGCCGCGGTGCCTTGACGGCCGCTTCCCAGAACGACGTAGCGATAGCGGGTCATCCGATTTCCTTCACGGGCCGCACATGAGTCTCCTCAGGTTCACCCGAGCCGCGCTGGTCCTGCTCGCGCTGCCCGTTTCCCTCCAGGCCCAGCGCCAGCCGGTGCTTCCGCAGATCAAGGTTCCTCACAGCTATTACTACCGCGAGATGTACCTGCCCCAGGTCACCAGCGGTCCGAGTGGGGTCAGCTGGTCGCCCGATGGACGGGAGCTCATCTATTCGATGCAGGGCTCGCTCTGGCGCCAGCAGGTCGGGAGCAAGGTAACCCGCCAGGTCACGAACGGGCCGGGCTACGATTATCAGCCCGACTGGTCTCCCGATGGCCGGACGCGTCGTCTACTCCTCGTACCATGATGACCAGATCGAGCTCCGGCTGCTCGATCTCGCCAGCGGCAGGAGTCGTTCGCTGCTGGCGGACGGCGCGGTGAACGTGGAGCCTCGCTGGTCACCCGACGGGCACCGGATTGCTTTCGTGTCCACCGCGTACGAGGGGCGCTGGCACATCTTCATCGCGCCGGTGAGTCCTGATGGGACCCTGGGACCGGCGCTACGGATCACCGAAGATCACGAGAGCGGGCTGCCGCGGTACTACTACGGCACCCACGATCAGTATATCTCACCGACGTGGTCTCCCGACGGACAGGAACTGATCTTCATTTCCAATCGCGGCCACATCTGGGGCTCCGGTGGGTTCTGGCGGATGCCGGCTCGACCCAATGGGGATGCACGCGAGCTCCGGTACGAGGAGACCACCTGGAAGGCCCGGCCCGACTGGAGCCGCGATGGCAAGCGAGTAGTCTACAGCTCCTACCTCGGCCGCCAGTGGCACCAGCTCTGGCTGATGACCGCCGACGGGGGAGACCCGTTTCAGCTCACCTATGGTGAGGGTGACGCCACGGCGCCGCGCTGGTCACCGGACGGCCGACGGATCGCCTATATCACCAACGAGCGAGGGAACACCGGCCTCAGTCTGGTCGATGTGCCCGGCGGCAAGATAGAGCGGGTCGCCATGGACCGCCGAATCTATCTGGAGCCGGTGGGGCGGCTCCAGCTGGTCGTGACCGATCGGCGCAGGCCGGCCGACTCCTGCCCGGGTCTCGATCACCGGAGCCGGACGGCCGAAGCTATGCTCCCGACAATGCCTGGCGCCACGCGGATGACGGCTACGACCGCTCCGCCCGCCGGTTCGAGTACGGGTACTTCCATGTATCCGGCGCCGCGACGGTCACCGTTCCAGCCGGCAGGTTCAGTGTGGAGGTCTCCCACGGCCCCGAGTATCGCGTGGTCCGCCGGACGGTGAGCGTCGCCGCCAACTCCTCCCGGGTGGTTCGAGTGGTCGCTCGAGCGGCTGGCCGACCTTCCGGCCAGCTGGGTGGTACAGCGGCGATCTCCACGTGCACATGAACTACGGCGGTGCCTACCGCAACACGCCGGCTCGGCTGGCGGCGCAGGCCCGGGCGGAGGACCTGCACGTAGTGGAGAACCTGATCGTCAACAAGGAAGGCCGGATTCCCGACCTGGACTATTTCACCGGACGTCCCGATCCGGTGTCCACTCCGACCACGCTCATCGTCCACGATCAGGAGTACCACACCAGCTACTGGGGACACGCCGGCCTCCTTGGTCTCCGGCAGCAACGTGCTGCTGCCCGGCTACTCCGGTTACGTGAATACCGCCGCGGCCAGTCTCTATCCCACCAACGCCGCGGTGATGGACCTGGCCCACGCGCAGGGTGGGGTGACCGGGTACGTTCATCCCTTCGACAGCTATCCCGACCCAGCTGATTCCGCCAAGGCCCTCACCAACGAGCTGCCGGTGGACGTGGCGCTCGGCAAGGTGGACTACTACGAGGCGCTGGGGTTCGTCGATGACTATGAGGCCACCGCCAAAGTCTGGTATCAGCTGCTGAACTGCGGCTTCCGGCTTCCTGCCGGCGCCGGCACCGACGCCATGGCCAACTTCGCTTCGCTCCGCGGACCGGTGGGCATGAACCGGGTATTCGTGAAGAGCGGTGCACCACTGGAGCATCGCCGGTGGCTGGCAGCGCTCAAGGCCGGTCGGAGCTTTGCCACCAACGGCCCGCTGCTGGGCCTCACGCTGAATGGCCGGGAGTTGGGAGACGAGCTGAACCTCCCCGCCGGCGGCGGAGAGCTGACGGCACGGGTAAGTCTGCAGTCGATCGTTCCGGTCGATCATCTGGAGATCGTGAGCAACGGCAAGGTGGTGGCGGAGGTTCCACTGGGTGGGGATCGAACGTCGGTGTCCACCACCCTCAAACTTCCGGTTCAGGAGAGCGGCTGGTACCTCCTTCGCGCCAGGGGTGACCATCCGGCGTATCCGATCCTCGACGTCTACCCGTACGCAACCACGGGTCCGATCTACGTCACCGTCGGCGGGACCAAGGTTCGCTCACCGGCCGATGCGGGGTACTTCGTCGCCTGGATCGACCGACTGCGGGCCGGCGTGGACAGCAATCGGGACTGGAACAGCCCCCAGGAGAAGGCCGAGGTGTTGAGCACGTTGCAGCGGGCGAGGGAGGTGTTCGTCCAGCTCAGCCGGTAGCCTCGACGATCACGGCGATCCCCTGGCCCACTCCGATGCACATGCTGGCGAGCCCGTAGCGACCGCCGGTGCGACGCAGCGCGTGCACCAGAGTTGTGAGGATCCGGGCCCCGCTGGCGCCGAGCGGGTGCCCGAGGGCGATGGCGCCGCCGTAGATGTTGACCTTGGCAGGATCCAGGCCGAGCTCCCGGATGCAGGCGATAGCTTGAGCCGCGAACGCCTCGTTGAGCTCGATGAGGTCGAGATCGGCGACTGAGAGTCCGGCGCGCTCCAGCGCCTTTCTCGATGCCGGGATGGGACCCAGTCCCATGCAGCTCGGGTCCACGCCCGCCACCGCGGTGGCAACTACGCGGGCCAGCGGCTCCAGCCGGGAGACGGACATCGCCTGGGCGCTCGCGACCGAAAGTGCCGCCGCGCCATCGTTGATCCCGCTGGAGCTGCCCGCCGTCACGGTGCCGCCCTGGAGAAAGGCCGGCTCGAGCCCGGCCAGTGCGTCGATGGTCAGGCCGGGGCGGGGTGGCTCGTCCCGATCGACCGTTCTGATCCCATCCTTACCATTCACTTCAACTGGTGCCAGCTCGTCGGCAAACCGGGCGGCAGAAATCGCGGCCTGAGCTTTTCGCTGGCGTCGCCAGGGCAAACTCATCCTGCTCCTGCCGGCTGATGCCGTACTTCTGGGCCACTCGCTCAGCGGTTTCGCCCAACGAGATGGTCCACTCCTTCGGCATCCGCGGATTGACGAAGCGCCAACCCACCGTCGAGTCTGCTATGGCCGGTGGGGATCGGTCCCAGGCGCGTGAGCTCTTGAGCATCACTTGCGGGGCGCGGGTCATGCTCTCCACTCCGCCGGCAACGAAGAGGTTGCCCTCGCCGGCCCGGATCGCGTGGGTCGCGCTCACCACCGCCTGCAATCCGGAGCCACAGAGCCGGTTCACCGTCTGGCCCGGCACCTCGACCGGCAGGCCGGCGAGCAGCGCTGCCATGCGGGCGACGTTCCGGTTGTCTTCGCCCGCCTGGTTGGCACAGCCGAGGATGACGTCATCCACCCGGTTTCCCGGGATATGGCCGCGCGCGAGCAGCGACCGGATCGCCGCCGCCGCCAGGTCGTCCGGTCGCAAATCGGCGAGAACGCCTCCGGCCCGGCCGATCGGCGTCCGCACGGCGGCGGTGATGAAGGCGTCGCTCACGGCTCGAAGCTCACGTTGAAATCCCTCTCGCGGCCCGCTAAGTTGCCGCCCGACAACGATTCAGGACAGGTGGCCGAGTGGCTGAAGGCGCACGCCTGGAAAGCGTGTGTACGTCAAAAGCGTACCGAGGGTTCGAATCCCTCCCTGTCCGTGCCGAAACCAGCTCTTCCGAGCCGCGTATCTTAACGGCAGCACTCGTAGTTTACGCCTCTTCCGTCGGTTCCGCCTTCCCGCTAGCTTCCCGCCCCGATGCCCTCCCGCAAGCCTCTTCTGGACGAGCGCGCCATCGGTCGCACCCTGGCGCGAATGGCCAGTGAGATCGTCGAGCGAAGCCGGGGCACCGACGACTTGGTTCTGGTGGGCATTCAGCGCCGCGGCGTGGAGCTGGCCGGCCGGCTGAAGCGGCTCATCGACGGATCCGAAGGCTCCAACCTTCCCTGCGGCAAGCTCGACATCACCTTATATCGCGACGATCTCCAGACCATCGGCCCCCGGCCGGTGGTGGGCGAGACCCGGCTGCCCGATCTGGACGACAAGGTCGTGGTGATCGTGGACGACGTGCTCTATACCGGGCGCACGGTGCGCGCGGCCCTCGACGAGTTCGCCGACTTCGGGCGACCCAAACGGATCCTGCTCTGCGTGCTCATCGATCGCGGCGGCCGCGAGCTGCCGATTCAGGCCGACGTGGTCGGCACCAAGGTGAGCACCGGCGCCGGCGACCGGGTGGATGTCTTCGTCTCCGAGCTCGACGGGCGGGACGCCGTCGAGCTGGTGCGAGGTTAAGGTGAGCGCGCCGAGCCTCGGCAAGGATCTGGTCGGCCTCGAGCCGCTGAGTGCCGAGCAGATCGAGCTGATCCTCGACACCGCCGAGCCGTTCAAGGAGGTGAGCGAGCGCGCCATCAAGAAGGTACCGGCGCTTCGGGGCAAGACCATTGTCAATCTCTTCTTTGAGCCCTCCACCCGGACCCGGATCTCGTTCGAGTTCGCTGAGAAGCGGCTCTCCGCCGACACTGTCAATGTCGCCGCCGCCGGCAGCTCGGTCAGCAAGGGAGAGACCCTGGTGGATACCGCCAGGAACCTCGAGGCGATGCGGATCGACATGGTCGTCATCCGGCACGGCTCCTCCGGCGCGGCCCAGTTCCTGGGCCAGCGGATCCGCTCCAACGTGATCAATGCGGGCGACGGAAAGCACGAGCACCCGACCCAGGGACTGCTGGACATGCTGACGCTGCGCGACCGGTTCCAGCGGATTAAGGGACTCAAGGTGGCGATCTGTGGTGACATCCTGCATAGCCGGGTGGCTCGGAGCAACATCTGGGGGCTTACCAAGCTGGGAGCCGAGGTCGGGGTGTGCGGCCCGGCTTCGCTGCTGCCGCGGCACGTCGAAGAGCTCGGCGTCACCATCCTGCCCCGGATCGAGGATGCCATTCAGTGGGCCGACGCGCTCAACGTACTCCGGCTCCAACTCGAGCGCATGGAGGCCGGGTTTCTTCCCTCGCTCCGGGAATACAACCGGGTGTTCGGGGTGACCAGTGAGCGTCTCGCCCGGGCACCCAAGGATCTGGTCATTCTGCATCCGGGGCCGATGAATCGCGGCGTCGAGATCGACAGCGATGTGGCCGACGGGCCTCACAGTGTGATCCTGCCTCAGGTCACCAATGGAGTCGCGGTGCGGATGGCGGTCCTGTACCTGCTGGCTGGAGGATCGCCGGATTGGGCCGGGGGAGAGGGGGAACGGTGAGACCCATTCTGATCCGCGGTGGCCGAGTCCTCGATCCGTCTCGGGGGACCGACGGGGTGGCGGATGTCTACCTCGAGGATGGAAAGGTCGCGTCAGTGGGGCGGGACATCGGAACCCCAGACGCAGCACTGCTGCTCGACGCTGGCGGCAAGATCGTGATGCCGGGCTTGATCGATCTCCACGTGCATCTGCGGGAGCCAGGCCAGGAGGATATCGAGACGGTCGCCAGCGGGGCGATGGCCGCGGCGGCCGGCGGATTCTCCGCGGTGTGCGCCATGCCCAACACGGATCCTGTGACCGACAATCAGGCGGCGATCGGCTTCATCGTCAGTCAGGCTCAGCGGGCCGGGAAGGCGCGGGTGTACCCCATCGGCGCGATCTCATTGGGTCAGAAGGGGCAGCAGCTCGCGGAGTTCGGAGAGCTGGTCGGCGCCGGGGCAGTGGCGGTGAGCGACGATGGGAAACCGGTGGTCTCCAGTCACCTGATGCGCACCGCGCTGGAATATGCCCGCACCTTTGGCATTCCAGTCGCTGACCACTGCGAAGATCCCACCCTCTCCGCCGGTGGCGCCATGCACGAAGGCATCGTCTCCACCCGGCTCGGCCTCAAGGGCATTCCGGCGGCGGCCGAGGAGATCATGGTGGCGCGGGACATCCTCCTGGCCGAGCTCACCGGGGGACACATCCATCTCTGCCACATGTCGACCAGAGGATCGGTAGATCTGATCCGCCGCGCCAAGGACAAAGGACTCCGGGTGACAGCCGAAGCCTGTCCCCATCACTTCACCCTGACTCATGAGAGCTGCGAAGGGTACAACACCAACGCCAAGATGAATCCTCCCCTGCGGGAGCCCGAGGATCGCGAGGCCATCCGGCAGGGGCTGCGAGATGGGACCATCGACGCCATCTGCACCGATCATGCGCCCCATCACTACGACGCCAAGGAGCGGGAGTTCGACGACGCGCCCAACGGGATCATCGGGCTGGAGACGGCACTGGGGCTGGCCATCACCGAGCTGGTGGAGACCGGGCTGCTCACGTTCTGCGATCTGGTCAACCGCATGAGCACCATGCCGGCCCGGATCTTCAATCTGCCCGGAGGAACCCTGGCACCGGGCGCGCCGGCCGATGTGGTCATAACCGATCCCAAGGCGGCCTGGACGGTCAATCCGAGCGAGTTCTTCTCCAAGAGCAGAAACACTCCCTTCGCCGGCCGCCGGCTCACCGGCAGGGCCGACGCCACCATCGTCCGGGGCAATGTGGTGTACCAACGGGGCGGGTGAGGTCTGGTCGGGCCAATCTGGCCGGAAAGTGCTGGAGCGGGTACCGCGAGACGCCTATCGATTTTAGATTTACCTCTCAGAGCTTATCCACAGCAGCAATCGCCATCCGAATTCTCCTGACAGCACATGCTCTTGGCGGGGTGTGATTTCCATGGCCAAAACGAACTCGGATACTGAACTCACCATTGAAGAGCTGCTCGAGCAGCGCACCCAGTACGAGGAATGGCTGGCCAAGCTCGATTCCTCGGGCGACAAGGCTCCGCCGGCCGTACGCCAGCGGATCCGCGGGGACTATGAAGCGCGGCTGCAGAGCGTCATGGAGCAGCTGCGCGGCCGGGGAGCCTCCATCGGAGAAGAGCTCGAGCGGCATCACGCATCCCAGGCCGAGCTCGACCGAGAGCGGAGAGCGGCCGAAGAAGCCCTGGCGGAGGCCGAGGTGCGCCATTCGGTCGGCGAGTACACCCAGGATGAGTGGCGCCGGTTGAGCGAGGAGAGTCGCCAGGAGATCGAGCAGTTCAAGACCAAGCTCCGTGGTGTGGGAGCGGAGATCGCCCGGTTGACCCAGGTGCAGGCCCTCATCAACTCACCGCGCAGTGGCGCCGCGCCGGTTGCGGCGCAAGCGCCCGCCGCCGCTACGGCGGCGCCTCCTCCCCGTCCAGTCCGAGCGGAGGTGATCGAGCAGGCACCGCTGGTAACCCATGTAGACCCGATGGCGGAGCCCGCGTCGGTTCAATCGCCCAACCTCGCCAGGTCTCCCGAGCCCGAGCCGGCGCCGGCCGCTCCTCCTGACGAGCTGGCTTTCCTCAAGTCCGTCGGCGCCGAAGACGCCCGGCCGATCGGGCGCCGGATCAGTAATCCGGGCATGGCGGCTCAGACGGCCACCAGCGCTCCCCCGCAGACCGCGACCCCCAGCGTCAGTAAAGCGCCGGCGGGTGTCGCCAAGACCCTGAAGTGCGGGGAGTGTGGCACCTTGAATCGGCCTACCGAATGGTACTGCGAACGCTGCGGTGCCGAGCTGGCAGGGGTCTAGAGCGTGAGAGGTAAGAGGTGAGAGGTTAGAGGCAAGTGCGCTCCATGTGGGCACTTAAGCCGACGAGCAGAACTGGTTTGTCAGCCGCATTGTCCCCCAAGACCAAGGGGCGCTGGAGAGATCTCTCAGCGCCCCTCTTACTCTCTGACCTCTGGCCGCTTACCCTCTTCTTTGTCGCCACCAGCTTGGCCAGGCGGCTCTTGTGCCGAGCGGCGGCGTTCTTGTGAATAATGTTCTTCTGCCCGGCGCGGTCGAGGAGCTTGACCGCTTCGTCGTACGCGGTCTTCGCCTCGGCTCCGGCGGCCGCGCGGACCTTCTTCAGCGCGGTGCGCAGCTGACTGCGGTGCGTGCGATTGAGCGTGGCACGGGCGCGGGCCTGACGCATGCGCTTGGCGGCGGATCGGATACGGGGCACGGCAACCTCGGTGAACGGATGGATCGGTCCGGAGTGGCTCCGGCAACTGAGCGGGCAAAGCTAGACGACCGAGCTCGCAAGGTCAAGCGGCAGGCTGCTTTGACTTGGCCTTATGCCACGTTTAACCTTCGACCCACCCGCGCCGAGGACGGTCGCCTGGAGCAACTCAGCAATTTCGTACTCGCCTTTCCCATGCTCGTCTTCGCCATGGTCGCCCACGAATATGCCCACGCGGCCGTTGCGCTCCGCCAAGGGGACGACACGGCCTATATGCTGGGCCGGGTAACGCTCAACCCCATTCCGCACATCGATCCGATCATGAGCGTCCTCGTGCCTGCGCTGATCTGGATCGCGAGCCATGGGGCCTACACCTTCGGCGGGGCCAAGCCGGTCCCGGTGAATTCGCGCAAGTTTCGCAACTATGTGAAAGGCGACCTGCTGGTCTCGGTCGCGGGCGTCGCCACGAATTTGCTTTTGGCGGTGGTGTGTGCCGTCGTCTTCATTCTGCTGGGGGTGGCCGCCGGATCTAGCGCCCGGCATAGTTCCGGTGTTCCGCACCGCACAACAGATGTTGGTCTATGGGATGTTGATCAACCTGATTCTCTGTTTCTTTAACCTGATTCCCATTCCACCACTGGATGGCTCTCACTTGCTGTACCACGCCCTGCCGCCCCGTGCGGGCGCCTGGTACCGTGGCTTGAACCGGTACGGCTATCTTCTCGATTGGCGCGCTGATTTTTCTGGGCCGGACCTCTGCCGATCCTTCTCACGCCGGCCTACATGGGCATGAATTTGCTCCTGCGTGTCGTCTCGCCTTATCAGCGTGGGCCTCTGATGGAAGCCTTCATGTCATGAGCGAGCCCGAGGCGCCCACCCTGGCGTCTGGGTGCGGGTCCGGCGTTCGTGGTGGAGCTGGAGGCGTTTTCCGGCCCCCTGGATCTGCTGCTGCATCTTCTCCGAGAGGAGCAGCTCGAGATCGCCGACATCCCCATCGCCCGCATTGCCGATCAGTTTCTCCAGGCCATTCACGAGCTCGGCCTCAATCAGGCCGCCGATTACCTCGACATGGCAAGTCGCCTGGTGCGGCTCAAGGCCCAGATGCTGCTGCCCCGGCGCCCGGAGGAAGACGGCTGGGAAGACCCCCGTGCCGAGCTGGTCCGCCGACTCCTGGAGTATCAGCAGATTCGCGAGGTGGCCATCTGGATGGGCCGCGCAGGCGAGCGCCGGGCCGAGCAGCTGGCTCGGGGTTACCTGCCGCCTCCGCCGGCGCTTCCTCCGCCACCGCTGAAGCTGGATCTGCTCGACGTGCTCTCCGCGGTCGAGCGAGTCCTCGCCGGGATTCCGTTCCCGGTGCTCCACCGGGTGGTGGCCCGGCCGCTGGATGTCGAGACGGCCACCCGTCGCATCGAGACCCTGCTGGAGAGTCAGGAGGAGATCCGCTGGCTGGATGCGCTGGGGTCCCGGCCGACGATCGTAGATGTTCTATCCACTCTGCTCGCGCTCCTGGAGCTGGCGAAGCGAGGCGCGCTCCGGTTGACCCAACCGACTCCCTTCTCACCCATGGTGATCGCCCGTGATGCCGCTCGCTCAGCTGCTTGAGGCAGCGCTGTTCTCCGCTTGCCGGCCGCTCACCGCGGAGGACCTGGCTACCCTGGATCCGGACGCCGGTCCGGCCGATGTTCGCGTGGCCCTGGAGCAGCTTCGCGAGCACTACGACTTCAACCAGCACGGAGTCGAGCTGGTGGAGCTCGCCGGGGGCTATCAGATCCTGACCCGGCCGGCGTTTGCCGCCGCCATCGAGCGGGCCCAGTTCTCCGTGCGGACGCCCAAGCTGACCGCTGCCACGCTGGAGACGCTCGCGGTGATCGCCTACCGCCAGCCGGTGGGACGAGTGGAGATCGAAGAGATCCGAGGGGTGTCAGCCGGCGGGGTGCTTCGCTCGTTGCAGGAGCGGGGACTCATCGAGGTGGTGGGGCGAAGCGAGGCGCTCGGCCGGCCACTGCTGTACGGCACCACACCACTCTTTCTCGAGCTGCTGGGAATGCGCGACCTGGCTGACCTGCCGAAGGCTGAGGAGCTGACCATCGCGCTCCGGCCCCACCGTGCCGTGAACGAAGGCGCCGACGACGCGGCAGCGTACGTGGAGGCGGAATCGTGACTGAAATGCGACTCCAGCGGGCCCTGGCCCGAGCCGGGGTCGCCTCTCGTCGCGCCGCGGAGAAGCTGATCGAGGATGGCCGGGTGCGGGTGGATGGGAAGCCAGCCACCCTAGGAATGAAGGTCGACCCCGAGCGGCAAAGGATCACGGTTGGGAACCGGGCCGTGAAGCTGAAGGAGCGGCGCTGGCTGGCCTTTCACAAGCCGCTCGGCGTGGTGACCACGGCCGCTGATGAAGCGGGGCGCCGTACGGTGCTCGACTTCATTCCGGACTCGACAGCGCTCACCTACGTTGGGCGCCTGGACGTGATGACCACTGGGCTGCTGCTGCTGACGACGGACGGGGAGGCGGTGCACCGGCTTACTCACCCCCGCTACCGTATTGCGCGTCACTATACTGCGCTGGTGCATGGTCGTCCCACTGCCGAGATCGCCCAGGCGCTGAAGCAGCGAATCCTGATCGATGGCCGGCCGGTAGTCCCAACCGAGGTGAAGGTGCGCCCCGGCACTCAGGGGCGCAGCATCCTGGATCTCACCCTGGCGGAGGGCCGCAATCGGATCGTGCGACGCTGGTGTGAGGCTATGGGGCTCAAGGTCGATCGCCTGGCCCGACTCTCCTACGGACCGGTTCGGCTGGCCGATCTTGCGCCGGGAAGGTACCGGCCGCTGACGCCCCGCGAGGAGGCAGCTCTGTACAAAGCAATCCGGCTCGACCCCGAAGGCAGTGAAACCGACACCCGCGCCAGGGCGTCCGGAAAGCCACCCCGAGGAGCCACCCAGGAATGAGCGCCCCGAAGCTCACGAAAAAGCCCGCGGAGCTATTGCCGGTCCCGCGGATACTCAAGGAAGTGTCCCGCCGCATCGTGGGACAGGACGCGATGGTGGAGCGGCTGCTGATCGGGCTGCTCACCGGCGGGCACATTTTGCTGGAGGGAGTGCCCGGGTTGGCCAAGACTCTGGCGGTGCGCACCCTGGCCGAAATCATCCACGCGTCGTTCTCCCGCATCCAGTTCACCCCTGATCTGTTGCCGGCCGACGTGATCGGCACCATGGTCTTCAACCAGAAGAGCCAGGAATTTCACGTCAAGAAGGGACCGCTCTTCGCCCAGATCATCCTGGCGGATGAAATCAACCGGGCGCCCGCCAAGGTGCAGGCGGCGCTGCTGGAGGGAATGCAGGAGCATCAGGTGACCATCGGCGGCACCACCTATCCGTTGGAAGAGCCGTTTATGGTGCTCGCCACCCAGAACCCGATCGAGAGCGAGGGTACCTATCCGCTGCCGGAAGCGCAGCTCGACCGGTTCATGCTCAAGGTGCGAGTCGGCTATCCCAGCCGGGACGAAGAGAAGGAAGTGCTCCTGCGGATGAGCGGCGGCAAGGAGATCGCGGTGGAGCGGCTGCTGCGACCCCGACGCAATCCTCTCCGCCCGAGCTGCCATTGCAGGCCTGTACATGGATCAAAAGGTGGTGGACTACATCGTCGACCTGGTGCGGGCCACTCGCGATCCCGGCCTCGTTGGGCTCACCGATCTCAAGCCGCTGGTTGCGTTCGGTGGCTCGCCTCGCGCATCCATCGCCCTGGCCCAGGCCGCGCGGGCCCATGCCTTCCTTCGCGACCGGGCGTACGTCATCCCGGAGGACGTGCGCGCGCTGGCACCCGACGTCCTGCGCCACCGCATCGTGCTGACGTTCGAGGCCGAAGCCGAGGACGTCACCACTGACGAGGTCGTGAGCCGGGTTCTCGGCGCGGTTAAGGTTCCATGAAGAGCGTGAACCGTAAACGGTAAACAGTAAACGGGCCCAACCGCCCACCCGTTTACCGTTCACTGTTCACCGTTCACCGTTCACGGTTCACGCTTTTAATCCATGACCATCTCCCCCGACATCCTCAAGCAAGTCAAGTCCATCGAGCTCCGCACCCGGGGGCTCGTCGGGTCGCTGTTTGCCGGCGAGTATCGCTCGGTATTTCGGGGGCAGGGAATGGAGTTCGCGGAGGTCCGGGCCTACGAGCACGGCGACGACTTCCGGGCCATCGATTGGAACGTCTCCGCCCGGCTCGCCAGTCCCTTCGTCAAGACCTTCACCGAGGAACGCGAGCTCACGCTGATGTTGGTGGTAGACCAGTCGGGCTCGACCCGATTCGGGGAGCCGCTCACCAAGGCGGGCCTCGCGGTCGAGGTTGGTGCGGTGCTCGCACTCGCCGCGGCCTATCACAACGACCGGGTCGGCGCGATTCTCTTCTCCGACGCGGTGGAGCGGGTGATTCCCCCGCGCAAAGGGAGGCGCCACGCCCTCCGGGTCATTCGTGATCTCGTGGCGTTCGAGCCCGCCGGCCGCCGCACCAATCTGGGTGCGAGCCTCTCCTATGCCAGCCGGCTGTTGCGCCACCGGAGCATCGTCGTGGTGCTGTCCGATTTCATCGCCGAGGGCTGGGAGAAACCGCTCAGCCGACTGGCCGCCCGCCATGAAGTCGTCGCCGTGACGGTGGATGACCCCCGGGAGCACGACCTCCCCGAATCCGGATGGATCGAGATCGTGGACGCCGAGTCCGGCCGCCGGGTGCTGCTGGACACCGGAAGCCGCCAGGTCCGCCATCGAGTCGCCCAACTGGCGGAGCGGCGACGGGAAGAACGGGCTCGGTCACTCAGCGCTTCAGGTGCTGACCACGTGCGATTGGAGACCGGTACCGACTACGCCATTCCGTTGCGGCGCGCCTTTGCGCTGCGGGCTCGCCGGATCCACCGCGGATGAGACCAGGATTTGTTTTGCTGTTCGGGCTGGCCTCGCCGGCGTGCCTCGCCAGCGTAGCCTACGCTCAGGGTTCCCATCCAACCGTCGGCGACACCGTCTGGCTGAGCCGAACCGTCGCTCTTCCACCGGGTCATGTCGTCCGCGCTGCCGAGTGGGATCCAGCCGATCCCGTCGAGTTGCTGGGGCGGCCCCGGGTGGTGGTCAGCGGAGACTCGGCCGAGATCGCGTATCCAGTGGTGATCTGGCAACCTGGCTCCCAGCTCATCGAGCTTCCCGGCCCGCTCCTGTTGGGCCCGGGGGGCACCGTGGACTCGTTGCCGGGGGAACCGGTGCGACTCGACGTGAAGAGCGTCTTGCCAGCCAACGCGCCGGACTCGGTGTTGGTGCCGCAACCCCGGGCTGGACTGGTGAATCGCCAGGAAGAGAGTCTCACACCGCTGATCTTGCTCTGGGCGGCAGCGCTCGTGTTCCTGGTGCCGCTGCAGATCTGGTGGCGGCGCCGGGGAAACCGGCCCGCCCGGCGCCTCCAAGTGCGGGTCTCCCGGAGCCTCCGCTGGCTCGCTGGGCCGACGCCGGCGAGTACCGGGCGGTGGCGAATGTCGCGGCAGCCCGGCTCCGTTCGGCCGTGGCCGAGCGGGTGGCGTCGGCCCACTCCGGTCTCGACACTGAACGACTCATGGCCGAGCTCGCCGCCGCCCGTCCTCAGTGGCCGCTGGAAGAGCTGGGCGAGTTGCTCGGCGCACTGGACAACGCGCGCTTCGGGTTGGCCCCGTCGGCCGATGCATTGGAGCTGTCTCGCTCCACCTTGGAGCTGCGCGACCGGATCCTGCGGGAGGCAGCATGAGCCTGGCTCGGCCCTGGCTCCTCCTTCTGTTGCTGGCGATACCGATCTGGTGGTGGCTGCGTCGCCGGCGGGACCTCCCCGGCGCGCGCTACAGCGATGTCACCCTCCCGGCCATGGCCAGCAGCCGGCGCTGGTGGGTCAAGCTCCCTCCCATCTTACGGGCTCTCGCGCTGGGTGCCCTGGGCCTCGCCGCCGCCGGCCCGCGGTTCGGCGGCGATACGGTCGAGATCAAGCAGGAGGGGATCGCGATCGTCATCACCATCGACATCTCCAGCAGCATGTTGGCCGAGGACTTCGCACCCTCGAACCGGTTGGAGGTGGCCAAGCGGCAGGCGGTGGGATTCATTCGCGGGCGTTCGGCTGACCGGATTGGGCTGGTCGCCTTTGCGGGCGAGGCGCTGACCCAGGTGCCGGTGACTTTGGATTACCCGGTCATCGAACAGGCGGTGATGGATCTCAAGATCGGCAGTCTGGAGGACGGAACTGCCATCGGGAGCGGGCTCGCCACCGCGGTCAACCGACTCCGCCGCGCGCCCGACAAGTCGAAGGTCATTCTGCTCCTGACGGACGGCGAAAACAATAAAGGACTCATCGATCCCCGCACCGCGGCCGCCACGGCGGCGGCATTCGGCATCAAGGTCTACACCATCGGAGTCGGGACCATCGGCGAAGCACCGATTCCTACCGGGCGGGGCTTGGGTGGCTTTCGCTACGAGATGCTCCCGGTCCGCATCGACGAGCCGCTGTTGCAGGAGATCGCGCAGAAGACCGGCGGCAGATACTTCCGCGCCAAGGATAGTGAAGCGCTGAGCCGGATCTTCCGGCAGATCGACGCGCTGGAGAAGACGCCGATCCAGGTGACCCGCTACACCCGCTACGATGAGACCACCCGTCCGCTGATTCTGCTGGGCCTGGCGGCGCTGGGCCTCGAGCTGCTGTTAGGCACCACGCTGGTGGTACGGGTCCCGTGACCTTCGATACGCCGCTCCTGCTCTTCCTCGCCCCGGTGCTTGGGCTCGCCTTTGGCTTTGGTGCCTGGCTCGCGCGGCGCCAGCGCATCCGGCTGGCCCGGCGCTGGTCGATGTCGCTGGGGCGCCTTGCCCGCTCCCGCGGCGGCTGGGCTCCGTTGGTGCTGGGGCTGTGCGCGCTACTCGCCGCCGTTGGTCTCGCCGGCCCCCGCGCCGGTCGCACCGAGGTCACGACCCATACCCGGGCGCTCAGCCTGGTGTTCGCCATCGATATCTCCCGCTCCATGCTGGCGGAAGACGTGGCGCCGAGCCGGTTGCAGCGGGCCGGCCGGGAAGCCCGCCGTCTGATTCAGGACCTGGAGGGTGACCGCCTCGGCCTCATCGCCTTCGCCGGGAGGAGCTACATCCTGGCGCCGCTCACGGTCGATGGCGGCGCGGTGCGCATGTACCTCGACGCGTTGGACCCCGATCTCGCCAGCGAAGGAGGCACCAGCCTGAGCGCGGTGCTGGCCCAGGGCGCGGACCTCCTCGGCGCGGCCACCGATGCCGCGGATCGGGTACTGGTCGTGTTCACCGATGGCGAGGCCCACGATACGTTGCCCGAAGTGGTCGCCCGCGCGGAGGCGCTCAAGGAGGAGGGAGTCCGGCTCATCATGGTGGCCGAGGGGCGGGCGCTACCGACCCGGATTCCCATCCGAGACTCCGCCGGCACCTTGATGGAGTACAAGCAGGACGAGGATGGAAACGTGGTGCGCACCCAGCGGCGCGACGATATCCTGCGGGCGGTGGTCGATGCCGCGGAAGGAACCCTCGTGCCCTCCGAGCTGCCCGATCAGGCCGGGGCGGTGCGCGACCTCGTGGCCGCGATGAAACGGAGTCCCACCTCGGAAGCGAGGACCGCGGACCTGGTGCCCCGCGCGTGGATTCCGGCGCTCGCGGCGGCGCTGCTACTGCTGGGCTACACCGTAGTACGGCCGGGGCCGGCACTGGTGGGTCTTGCGGGGTTGTTGCTTTGGCGACCGCTCGAGGCCCAGCGCCCGACTCCGGGCACCCGCGCCATGGCGGCGGGCGATCCCGCCCGCGCGGCGGCGGAATTTCTCAAGGAGACGTCCAGCCGGAGCGCCCGGGATACCGCCTTTTACAACGCCGGGACTGCGGCGCTGGCCGCCGGGCGCTACGAGGTAGCCCGGGGGGCGCTGGAGCAGGCCGCCAAATCTCTGGATCCCGATCTTCGATACCGGGCGCTCTACAATCTGGGCGTGCTGGGCCTGCTGGCGGCGGAGGCCGACAGCACCAAGCGGCAGGAGCTGCTGAACGATGCCGCCGATCGCTTGCGCGAGGCGCTTCGGCTGCAGCCGGCTTCCGCTCGCGCTAAATGGAATCTCGAGCTCGCCGAACGGCGGCAGCCACCGCCGCCCAGCAGTGGTGGTGGTGGAGGTGGGAAACCTCCTTCAGGAGGGACACCGCCGCCGCAGCCGCCTCCCCCCAGCCGGCCTGAGCCGCAAAGTCAGGGACTGAGTCAGAGCCAGGCCGAGCAGATCCTCAATTCGATGGAGCGGCGTGAGCGGCAGACCCGAGAGGAACAGCAGCGCCGTCTGCAAGGCAAATCAGCGGGAGGAGTGAAGGATTGGTGACGGCCCTTCTGCTGCTCGCCGTTTTGCAGGGGCCCGCCCCGGAGCTGCATGTCTCGGTCGATCAGGATCGAGTCTCAGTCGGCCAGGAGCTGGTCTATACCGTGCGGGCGGTCAGCCACTCGCCCGATCCCATGGATCTCTCCATCACTCCGGTCAACGGCTTCGAAGTCATCTCCCGAAGTGAGCGCACCGAAGTTTCGCTCTCCGGAGGACCCACCCGCACCACCACGCTGGAGATCCGTCTCCGGGCAGTGCGACCGGGCCGCTGGCCCATTGGACCGGCCCGAGTCGCTCAGGGACGGCAAGTCGCCGAGGCGTCGGCGGTCGTCGTGGATGTGGATGCCAATGCCAACGCAAGCGCTCCGGCGCTGAATCCCCGGCTGCGGGCGCTGATCGAGCGGGCGCCGTCGCCACCGCGCGGCAAAGCCGCCGTCGCGCTGCTGGTATCGGCCGACAGCGTGAATGTCGGGGAGCAGGTGGATGTGGTCACGGCGGCCTGGTTTCCCCGCGACCTCCGGCTGCAGCTGCGCCGTCCTCCCACGCTGCAGCCTCCGGTCATCGACGGTGTGTGGAGCTATCCCCAGGCGGCCCCCGCGGGGATCGCGGTCAGCCGGATGATTGGAGGAAGCGCATACGATCTGTTCGTCTCCCATCAGGTGGTTTTTCCTCTCGTGGCCGGCGCGATCCCGATCCCGGGTGCCATGCTCAAATACAGTACGCCGCTGGCGCTGCAGTTCTTCAGCCAGGAAGAGCGCTTCGCCCTGACCAGCCTGCCGGATACCCTGGTGGTCCGTGCGCTCCCCACTGCGGGGCGGCCGTCGGATTTCAATGGAGCAGTGGGCTCGGGGTTGAGGCTCGAGCGCCGGATCAATCCGCCCACGGCCCACGCCGGTGAAGGTGTTGCGGTGGAGCTCGCGCTGAGTGGCGAAGGAAACACGGCGTTGTGGCCGCCGCCCGACGTCCGCTGGCCCCGTGCTGCCCGGGCGTATGTGGATCGGGTGGAAGAGCAGGTGAGCACCACGGACGGCCGCCTGGGCGGGACCAAGACGTTCCGCTATCTCGTGGTTCCGGACTCGGCGGGACCGCTGACGCTGCCCGCCGTGAATTATGGCTACTACGATCTCAAGGACCGCGCCTACCGCACCGCCAGCGTACCCGCCTCTGCTCTCCCGGTGGCCACCGGAGGTGAGTCGGTGGCCTCGGTGGCGCTGCCGCCAGAATTGTTGCCGGAATCCTCGCCCGCGCTCGCCTGGCGGATTGGTCGAGGGGTCCCCGAGTGGGGCTGGCTGGCCATCTTCGCAATCCCGCCGCTGGCGGTGCTCGCCCGGGGCCGCCGATTTCACCGAAAACGACGGCGGCTTCCTCCGCCCACCAGCGGGCTTCGTGCCGCTGAAGAGAAGCTGGACGCCGTGGTCCGCGGTCTGGTCCCCGATCCTGATCACCGGACCCGACCCGGTCTCGCCGCCGCGGTCCGGGCAGCGGGAGCCGATGCCGAAACGGCCGCTCGAGTGGCTGCCGTGCGCGAGCGGCTGCTCGCGCGCCGCTATGGGCCGCCGGGACCCGCAGCGGAGGACACTAACCTCATCGCTGAGGTCGAGGAACTGGTCCGCCGTTTAGGTGATTCACTTCGTGGATGGCGGGGCCGCGGTGCCACCGTGGCCCTGCTGGTGGGACTGTTTGCGGGACGACTCGGGGCTCAGGCTCCCCCACCCGAGGGGCTGTATGAGACGGGCGCCCTTCGTGCTGCCGCCGAAGGGTTCGCCCGTCGGGCAGAGCTGGAGCCCGCAGTCGCCGCGCAACTGGTATGACCTGGGGGCTACCTACTACCGGCTCGGCGCCAAAGGCCGCGCCACTGCTGCCTGGATCCAGGCTCGACGGCTCGATCCGAGGGAGCCCACCATTCTACGCGCGCTGCGGCTCACGCCCGCACCCGACGCGACGTCGGCTCGGTGGACCTGGTCGCCCCCGGTCACCGCTGAAGAGCTGCTGCTGCTGGGCGCGCTAGGCTGGATCGTCGGCTGGATCGGGTGGGTCCTGCGCCCTCGACTGCGGGATCGGTGGACGGTCCTGCTGGTGTTCGCGGCGGCATCCGCGGCCGGCGGCTTTGCGCTCAGAGCCTGGTATCGAAGGCCCATCGCCATCGTGCTCGATCAGACCGTGCTCCGACTCTCGCCCCACGGCCGGGCGCCGGCAGTCGGGCCGCTCGAGGCCGGTGGTGCCGTGCAGATCCTGCGGCGGGATCGCGGCTGGGTCCTGGTGAAGGCCGCCGGATCGCGCGAGGGCTGGGTCGCGTCGGAGGCGGTTGCCGCCATCAGCGGGTAGATTTCCGCAATGCCTCGACGCATATCCATCCTGCCCGACGCCGTGGCTGATCAGATTGCCGCCGGCGAGGTGGTCGAGCGGCCGGCCTCGGTGGTGAAGGAGCTGGTGGAAAACGCGCTCGACGCCGGCGCCCGTCATATCCGAGTGGAGCTGGAAAACGGCGGGAAGGTATTGATCGAGGTCAGCGATGACGGCAGTGGGATGGGGCGGGAGGATGCCGTGCTGGCGCTCGACCGTCATGCCACCAGCAAAGTGCGGAGCGCTGCCGATCTGGTTGGCGTGGCCACCTTCGGCTTTCGAGGCGAGGCCCTTCCGGCTATCGCGTCCGTCTCCCGACTGACACTGGGCACTCACGATGGCGAAGGGGAGGGCTCCGAGCTCAGTGTGGTGGGAGGCAGGCTGGAGCGGGTCGCGAGCGTAGCCCGGCAGCAAGGCACCACCGTCACCGTCCGCGGTTTGTTCTTCAACACCCCCGCCAGGCGCAAGTTTCTCCGCTCCGTTGCGAGCGAGACCCGCGCGGCCCATGAGGCGGTCGCCACTCTGGCGCTCGCTCATCCGGGCAGCGGTTTCGAGCTTCGGGTTGATGGCACCACCCGGCTGAGTGTCCCGCCGGCACAGGACTCCGCCGAACGGCTGGCGGCGGTGTGGGGCCGGGATCTCGCCGGCACCCTGGTGCCGGTGCACTACGCCGCCGGCGCCTTTCAGGTCACTGGCTACATCCAGCGCCCGGGTGACGCCCAACCGACGGGCCGGAGAACCCAGCTGTTCGTCAATGGTCGTCCCTTCAAGGATCCCTTCCTCATCCGTGCGGCCGAAGCGGGCTATCGTGCGGCCATCCATCCCGGTGATCGCCCATCGCTGTATCTAAGAATCCAGGTGGCTGCCGAAGATGTCGATGTCAACGTCCACCCGGCCAAACTCGAGGTTCGCTTTCGCGACCGAATCGGGGTGGAGCGAGTGGTAGAGGAGGCAGTGCGTAGCGCGCTCGGCGCGCTGGTCGCGGCAGTGCCGGTGGGTGACTGGCGCGGTCTCCCGGTGCACAGTGGTGCCGCGTTTCCGGCCGGCGGCGGCGGCGAGATGGTGGATCCTTGGTCTCCTGTTTCCGCCGGAGGTCGCCGACGACACGGCCCAAGGCGACAGCGATGCACCCGCCGGCTTCGAGGCGCCGCTGCTGCAGATGTTCGACAGCTATATCCTCTATCAGGGCCCGGACGGCATCATCATCGTCGACCAGCATTCAGCCCACGAGCGGGTGCTCTATGAAACGGTGCTGGGCCAGCTCAGCGGCATCGGCGCCCCCGCACAGCGCCTCCTGCTTCCGCTCACGGTGGAGCTGACGGACGAGGAGCTCGACGCGGTCGAGAGCCATGGGGAAGAGCTCCGGAGGGTGGGCTTCGAGGTCGATGCATTTGGCGGCCGAACAGTCGTGGTCCATACCGTCCCTGCTCCTCACCCTCGCTTCGACGCCGAAGCCTGTTTCCGCGAGATGGTGGCCGACCTCGCGCGGGGGCGTTTCGGCGGGTGGGCCAACCGGCTGGAACGTTTCGCCGCCACCTACGCCTGCCGCGCCGCGGTGAAAGCCGGCGAACGGCTGCAGGAGCGGGAAATGCGCGAGCTGCTCCTCCGCCTCTTCGCCACCGACCTCCCGCCCCACGACGTTCACGGCCGGGCCACCATCGTGCAGCTGCCGCGTGAGGAGTTGGAGCGCCGGTTTGGCCGGCGATAAGATCCCGGTCCTGGTCGGCCCCACCGCGGTCGGGAAGACTGCCGTGGCGCTGGCCCTCGCGAGTCACTGGTCAGTCGAAGTCGTCTCCGCCGATTCCCGTCAGGTCTACCGCCGCCTGGACATCGGAACCGCCAAACCCACCCGGAAGGAACGAGGTCGGCTGCCCCATCACGGTGTGGACCTGGTCGATCCCGGCTGCCGCTACAGCGCGGGTCACTTTGCCCGTGACGCGGTGAGTTGGTTGGCCGACGTTCGCAGCCGGGGGAAGCTGCCCATGATCGTGGGCGGCACCGGGCTGTATGTGCGGGCGCTCACGGATGGTCTCTTTGCCGAGCCGCACCTGGACCCGGCCAAACGCCGCTCGCTCGATGCCTGGACCGCACGGCTGGAGCCGATCGAGCTGCTCCGCTGGGCCGCCCGGCTCGATCCCGGCTTTCGGGGTGGTGGACGTCAGCGAGCTGCGCGCGCCATCGAGGTGGCCCTGCTCAGCGGCCACCCACTGTCGTACTGGCAACAAACAGCTCGAGCCCAGGGATCACTCGACCCATGGTACATTGTGCTGACCGTGCCTCGGCCGGTGCTGCATCAGCGAATCGCCCGCCGGGCCGAGGAGATGCTCCGCCGCGGGTTGATCGAGGAGGTGGCGGCTGTGCTGGCGGAAGGGCACCCGCCGAACGCGCCCGGTCTCGATGGAATAGGGGTTCGGGAGGCCGTCGAGTATCTCCACGGCCAGCGGGCCCGCGAAACCGTGGCTGAGGCGATCACCATCGGTACCCGGCAGTATGCGAAACGGCAACAGACCTGGTTCCGTCATCAGCTGTGTGGCCAGGTGGTGACGCTCGATGCCACCAGGCCGCCGGAGAAGCTGGCGACTGAGATTGCGAGTTTGTGGGAAGCGCAGTGAGGCTAAGGCCAATATGAAGATCGGTATCACCTGTTATCCCACCTACGGGGGCTCCGGGGCCGTGGCAACCGAGCTCGGGCTGGAGCTCGCCCGGCGGGGACACCAGGTGCACTTCATCACCTACGACTTTCCCTTCCGGCTTCGGGGCTACGCCGAACGAGTCTTCTTTCACCAGGTCGAGACCCGGATGGGGCGTTACCCTCTTTTCGATCATTACCCTTACACCCTGGCCTTGGCGTCCAAGCAGCACGAGGTGGTGTTGCGGGAGCGGCTCGAAGTGCTCCATGTCCACTATGCCATTCCTCACGCTACCACCGGGTACCTGGCGCGGCAGATGCTGAACGGCGAGTGGCCGCTGAAGGTGATCACGACCCTGCACGGAACCGACATCACGCTGGTGGGCCAGGAGTCGAGCTTCTACGGCATTACGAAGTTCTCGATCGAGCAGTCGAACGCGGTCACCGCGGTGTCGACCTACCTTCGGGACGAGACCTATCGGGCTTTCGGCTGCGTCAGCTGTGACGTGCGGGTCATCCCGAACTTTGTGAATCTGCAGGAATACCGCCCCGCCGAGGTGGGCTCCAGGCCGCAGATCGCGCCGGCAGGGCACAAGGTGATCAGCCACGTCTCCAACTTTCGGGAGGTCAAGCGGGTCAAGGACGTGGTCCGGGTGTTCGCCCGGATCCAGCGAGCCATGCCTGCCACCCTCATCATGATCGGCGATGGGCCGGAGCGCGTGGATGCGGAGAACGAGGCCCGGGAGCTCGGGGTCAACGCCGATGTGCGCTTCCTCGGCCGACTCGACTCGGTCGCTTCGCTGCTCCAGAGCAGCGATCTCTTCATTCTGCCCTCTCAGACCGAGTCCTTCGGACTGGCGGCGCTCGAGGCTATGGCCTGCGGCTCACCGGTGGTGGCCAGCCGCGCCGGAGGTCTGCCGGAAGTGATCGACGATGGAGTCAACGGCATTCTCGAGCCGGTCGGCTCGGTCGAGGCCATGGGGCGCCGGGCAGTGGAGCTGCTCCGGGATCCCGAGCGGCACGCCGTCATGCGGGCGGCCGCCGTCGCCAAGGCCGAGCAATTTTCCGCCGATCGCATCGTCCCCATGTATGAGGGATTCTATCGGGAAGTGCTCGCTTGAGGCGCCGCCGTGTCGCCTGAGCTCCTGCTCAAGGCAGCGATACTGGGTCTGGTCGAAGGGGCCACCGAGTTCATTCCGGTCTCCTCCACCGGGCATCTTATCGTCGTCGGCAGCTGGCTGGGTTTCGTGGATGAACGAGCCAAGACCTTCGAGATCTTTATTCAGCTCGGCGCCATCCTTGCCATCGTGTGGCTGTACCGCAGGCGATTGGGCCGGACCGTCCTGGCGGCTCGGTACGATCCCGAAGAGTCGGCGCTTCATTGGTAACCTGCTGATCGCCTTCTTCCCGGCCGCGCTGGTCGGGCTCGTGGCTCACGACTGGATCAAGGCGCATCTCTTCAACCCGACGGTGGTGGCCGTCGCCCTCGTGGTAGGAGGCGTCCTCATCCTCCTCATCGAGCGCAGGTCCCCAGCGGCCCGGGTCCAGGACGTGAACGACGTGCCGCCTCGAACAGCGTTGGGTATTGGCCTGGCACAGGTGCTGTCGCTGATCCCGGGAACCTCGCGCTCCGGGGCAACGATCATGGGCGGCTACGCCCTGGGGCTGTCACGGGTAGCGGCTACGGAGTTCTCCTTTTTCCTGGCTATTCCGGTGATGCTGGCCGCCACGATGTACGATCTGCTGAAGAGCTGGTCGGCGTTGGCTCCCGCAGACGCAGCGGTCTTCGCGGTCGGGTTTATCGTTTCCTTCCTCACCGCCCTGGTTGTGGTCCGGGCATTTCTGGCTTACGTGTCCGGCCATGGCTTCAGCGCCTTCGCCTGGTATCGGATCCTGTTTGGCGCGGCGCTCCTGATGATGAGGTTCTAGGATGACCGCTCGGCTTTATCAGTACGACCGGGTCGACTCGACCATGGACGTCATCCACCAACTGGCCCAGGAGGGGGCGGAGGCCGGCACCATTGTCGTGGCCGGCGAACAGCTGGCAGGGCGGGGCTCCCGCGGAAGGAGCTGGCATTCGCCACCGGGGGGCCTCTGGCTCAGCACGTTGTTCCGGCCGCCGGCCACCGGCGGCATCGAAGTGATGAGCCTGCGGGTAGGCCTCGCGGTGGCGGATGCCCTGGAGCCGCTGCTGTCGCGCCCGGTCCAGGTGAAATGGCCCAATGATCTCATGTTGGGCGACCGGAAGGTCGGCGGGATTCTCTGCGAGGCACGCTGGCAGGGCGGGGTCTTGGGGTGGGTGGCGGTCGGGGTTGGCGTGAACGTGCGTAACCCGGTGCCGAACGAGCTGAGACTGGCCGCAGTGTCTCTGGCGCAGGTACGTCCGGAGATCACCATCGACGAGGTGCTGGTCCCAGTCGTCGCTGCGCTCCGGAAGATCGATCTGCAGGCCGAGCGGCTCTCGGCAGTGGAGCTGGATCGATTTGCCGAGCGCGATTGGCTCAGCGGGCGGGAGATCGGCGCGCCGGTTCGTGGGTTGGTGCGAGGATTGGGTGAAGATGGCGCGCTGCTGGTGCAGATCGCCGACCGGTCCGAGATTCCCCTCCGCAGCGGCTCGGTGGAGTTGGCTGCGGTCTCTCCTCACCGATAGCTTCGACCATGCTCCTTGCGCTCGACATCGGCAATACCGAGATCACGGTCGGCTTGTTTCAAGGCAATGATCTCCAGGCGCACTGGCGGCTGACCACCAACCCCGACCGCACACCGGACGAATGGGGCAGCGCCATCGGAGGCTTCCTCGTTCAAGGGGGCCACTCACCCAACGAGGTGCGAGCGGTCTGCTTGGCCTCGGTGGCCCCACCGGTGACTCAGAGTGTGGTGGAGGGAGTGGCGCTCACCACCGGCTGCACCGGGGTCAGCATCGACGCGCGCACTCCCCTCCCGGTAACGCTCGATGTCGATGAGCCACTCACCGTGGGCGCGGACCGGATCGTCAACGTACTGGCGGCGGTGGAGCTGTTCCGAGCCGATGCTATCGTCGTCGATTTTGGTACGGCAACGACGTTCGATTGCGTGACCGCTGACGCCCGGTTTCTCGGCGGTGCCATCATGCCGGGACTTCGGACCTCGGCCGACCAGCTCACTCGGCGGGCCGCCAAGCTCCCCGCCACCGAGCTTCGGGCTCCGGCCCGGGTCATCGGCCGGCGCACTGAGGAATGCATCCAGGCCGGCGTGCTGTTCGGCGCGGCGGACGCGGTGGACGGGATGGTCCGCCGGATCACCGCCGAATGGCCAGGGAAGAAGCGCCCGCGGGTAGTGGCGACCGGCGGTCTTGCCTCCATCGTGGCGCCCATCAAGCAGCACCATCGAGCTCACCGACCCCGACCTCACCCTGCGGGGATTGCGGATCGCCGCGGGACACGTCGGTCTCGGGTGGTGAGTCGCGCCCGGCAGGCAGGCTACCGGCTGCTGGGACCCAGATTCGACTATCTCCTCCATACCAGGCCGGTCGAATGGCCTATCGTCGCGGCCCACACCGCGGTCGGCTACCTGCTTGCGGTCGGGCTGCCTAACGCGCTTCGAGGCGAGAGCCTCGGGCCCGCGCTGCTGGGCATCGGGCTCTGGGTGATCTGCTTGAATGGAGGAACCCTCGCGCTCAACAGCGCGTACGACCGGGATGAATCCGACATCGCGTATCTGCGTCAGCCGCCCCGTCCTCCGGCGCTCCTGGCCGGTTTTGGTCTCACCCTCATGCTCGCCGGCATGGCCGGGAGCGATGCTCCTCCCCTGGGGCTACCGGGTGGCGTATGCGGTGTGCCTTGTCTTATCGGTACTCTATTCGGTTCCGCCGGCTCGGCTCAAGGCGGTGCCCGGCGCGGATTGGATCATCAACATGGTGGGCTTTGGGACGCTCACTCCGTATGCCGGCTGGGCAGCGACCGGGATACCGCTAGGGCCGGTCGGGCGACTGGTCCTCTCAGGGTTCTGTCCCCTCTTTGCCGCGCTGTACCCGCTCACCCAGATCTATCAATTCGAGGAAGATGCCCGGCGGGGAGACCGGACGCTGGCTCGCACGCTCGGCGTGCGGCGCAGCCTGCTGATTGCAATCGCCGCAACCCTCGCGGCGTTGGTGCTCTTCGCGGCGGCCGGGGTCAAGGCGGGTTGGAGCTGGGGGGAAGGCTGGCGCTGGGGGGTGCTGGCGCTTGCCGCCACCGGCTGGGGCCTGGTCCTGCTTCCCTGGCTGCGGAGCTATGCAGGCATGAGCGCATCGGGGCATCAGCGCGGCATGTATCGTGCGCTCTTTGCCTGGGCGCTCACCGATCTTGCCGTGGTTCTCGCGTGGGGTACCTGAAGGCCCTTGGCCCGCCAAGCGGCGCCTCGGTATACTTGAACTTCTCACCCGATTGTGGAGATGGCATGACTTCGACCGCGAAAGTGGAGCGCTCAGTACGACGCAACCGGAGTCCCGGCAGTTGTCGCGGCGTCCGTGAAGCTCGGGCCTGCTGGAGGCCGGCTCTGGTGCTGCTCTTTTCCCTGGCTTCGCGGTTTCTCAGCGGCCCCATCGAGCTCATCGTCTGTGCTCTCATCCTGCTGGTAGGCCTCGCAGCGGTCACGATGCTTCCCGGCCTCTGGACCCGGGCCTTCACCATCGAGGGAATCGCCGGCGCAGCGGGGATCGGGCTCGGCGCAGCCGCGGTGTTCCTCCTCGTCGACGTCATCTTGCTCCAGAACATCGGCACCTACAGTCACCGGTGGCTGGAAATCGGCGGTGGCAGTAACTGGTGGTACCATCCGGTCTGGTGGATGGTGGGTACCTTCCTGCCCTGGATGGGAGCCTGGATTCTGGCCAATCAGACGGCGAGAGATGGCCGCCCTTCCGCGGGGCTCGGGTTGCTGACTGCGTTCGCAGCAGCGATTGTTCTCGCCGTCCTGGCTATTCTCCTCGGCTTTCCGGAAGCGCGTTGGACGCTGGGCACCTTTGCCGTGGCTTTCCTGCCCGGGCTGGTCGTCGCCACGATCGCTTCGTCCCTGATCGGGAAGCGCACCGCCTGACCCCATGCGCTGGGTCCGCCTGTTCTTTCGCATCTTCGGTTGGCTGCTCACGCCGTTCCTGGCATGGGCAGCCTCATTTTTTGGGGCCGTGGCCGGAGCGCTGCTCGCCATGAAAATCGATGATCCGGTACGAGGCCTGGCGGTCACCGCGGTCTGCGGTGGCATTGCCGGTTTCGCAGCGCTCATCGGGTGGCTGCATTACTTGAGACGGTCCCCCGAGATCCGCGAGGTGCTGGCGGTGACCGAAGACGGAACCCCCGATACGACCGACTTTGCCACCGTGCCCGAGGTGCCGGAAGAAGTCGCCGAGCCCGCGCCATCCCAGCCGAGCTGACCCCGCTGCGAATCCTCCGCCCCGCCCGCGTTGCATTGGCCGCCCTCCTCCTCTGCGCCTGCCGCGGTGGACAGCGGTCCCGCCCTAACGGCGAGACCGGCGACATCGAGACCGCGAGACCGGCCGACTCCCTGGTCCTATCAGCCGCCGGCGGGGTCCAGGTCTGGTTTACTCTCGCGCGGGCAGCTCAAGGTCCGGACGGCAAGAGTTGCCTGGAGCGCGGGCTCGAGATCCGCCGGGGTGAGACTCGGGTGCAGGTGCCGCTGCTCTACACCGGGACGCCGCCGGTTTTGCTGGACGATTCCACCATGCGCGCCTTGCTGTGGAATCACTGCCGTCCGGTCGATGCCTACCGGGTGGATCTCCGGAGTGGCCGGCCGCTCCGGGAAAACGTCAGGACCAGACCATGAGAGGGGGCCGCTCGCGGAGGATCTGGTGCTGCGCGGTGGTCCTCGGGGTACTCGGCGCCGCCCCCGCGGCGGCCCAGACGGTAGAGGCGCGGATGGGACGCTTCTTCAATTCGACCGGGTGGACCTCCTACCGGCTGGGCATCACCCGTCCTCTCGTCGGCATCCTGGGAAGCCAGCTGCATGCGGATGTGCTCCATCGCTATGGCGGGGATCCCGGCGGACTGGTGGGGGTCGGTGCCGACCTGACGGCATTCCGTAGCGGGCACGATGGTCCCTATCTCATCGCCGGGTTGAGTGGCGGACTCGGTTCCGAAAGCTCCGGTGACCTGTCCAATTTCTGGGGCTCCTGGTCCGCGGGCCTCGGCTACGATCTCTTCCCGCTCTCCTTCCTGTCGGTGGGCGCTGAAGCGCGCTGGCGCGAGCTCTCACTCGGTAAACGCGACGGTCTCGAGCTGGCCGGCGGGGTGACGATCTATCTGAGCGGAGGTCCGCCGCGTGCGCGCCCGCTGGCACAACCACCCTCGCCCAACGCGCCGATTGGGCCGAGCGAAATCGTAGCGGGGCCGGGGGAGAGCTCAGTCGCCGCCGGCGACCCTGGCCGACTCCATCATCGCGACGGCTAGCGAGGCGATGGGCCGGCCCTACGAGTTCGGAGGGACGGGAGCCAATGGCGAGGGATTCGACTGCTCCGGGCTGATCCAGTACGCCTATGGCAAACATGGGATTGTCCTGCCCCGGCGCAGCACGGATCAGGCGCGGGAGGGCACCAAGGTGGATCGCAATCTGACCAAGCTGAGGCCGGGAGACCTGCTGACGTTCTCGAATCGAGGCGGCGCTGTCACCCACGTGGGACTCTACATGGGCCAGAGCCGATTCATTCACAGCGCCACCCGGGGCGTGCAGGTGAGCACGCTCAGCGCGGAAGATCCCTATGGCAGGTGGTGGTACAAGCGGTGGGTAGGAGTGAGGCGGCTGATTCCGTAGGGGCACGGTGGGATCGCTCCACTCGCACCCCTGCGGACATCACTGGGTTACTGATGATTCTCCTCGTGCACCGCGGCGCCACTGTGGCCGTGATGCATGCCCGACATCGATTCGTCTGCGCCGCGCACTTGCAGTGACGCGAGGTCCCGCTGGTAGGTCGGATCAGAGGGATCGATGGCCGGCCAGCGCTTCATATCGTCCGGCACGAAGAGGCCGACCATGTGGGCCATGGCCCCTTTGACCCGCAGCTCGCCGGTCGGGTTGTCGTATTCACCCACCACCCGGTACCGATGGTTGGCCTTGAGCCGGAGCCCGGCACCACTGACTCCGTAGAGCTTCCGGCTCACCTTGATCAGCTTCCCGTCGGGGGCGCGCTCGGCCACTACCTGAGTGATCACTTTACCGGTCTCAGCATCCTCCAGCCGGACTCGGGTGCCGTAGTCATGCATGTGCCCGCCCACGCCGAGCAGCCGGCCGCCGACGGGGAGGGTGAATTCGTGGCTCTTCACCGAATGGCCCGGGGGCACATCGAAGGTATTGCTGCCGCCCACCGTCAGGTTGACGTCCATATAGATCGGGAGGGCGTTCACCGGCTGGGGATTCTGATTCTTGGGGGTCCACAGCATGGTGAGCTTGAGATACACGCCCTTGAGATCCTTGCCGGTGTCGTTGTGCCACGCCACATACATCCCCAGCTTCATCCCCGGCTTCATGGGCACGCCGATGGTCTTCGGGACGCTGATCTCGTCATCGGTCTCGGTGCCCGCACCCATCAGTCGCTCCGCCGCCGAGTAGACCAGCTGCCGCCGACTAAAGTTCACCATGATGAGATGGTGCATGACATGGCGGGGAACTGCCTTGCCCTGGGCGTCGGCCAGGTCTACCCGGAAGCCCCGGAACCAACCATCCACCGGCCAGGAGAAATTCTGGACCGGGGTGTCGTGCGACATCCCGAGATCCATCATCGCATGGCTTTCCATCGGCGGCATGTTGGCGAGATCGAACGGCCCGCTGGTGATGGTGAGCTCGTGGCGGGAGGAATCGATGGCGATGGTCACCGCCGGCGGGCGTGGTCCCTCCGATTCCGATGCTGACCAAGGCAGGTAACAGACAGCTCCACATGGGCCCGCTCCGAAGTTGGATACCAGTTTACACCATTGCGCCGCCGATGGCGGCCACCCAGTTTTCGGTCACCGGTCGATCAGAATGCGTTGGGACCGCAAAATCCTGAGACGGATACGCAATGTCAAGCATCCGCGTGCCGATCATTCTCGGTATTGTCGCGCTTACCTGGGTCACCACCGGGGCAGGGCAGCAGCGGTTTTTCCCCGCCGTCCGAAGCTTCGAGCTGCCGGAGGCCTCACCCCGAGTCCACGGATTTGTGGGCCGGCTCCTGTCCGCCGAGCGAGGTGACAGCCGGTTCGGAGCAGAGCACGAGGGCGAAGTCGTCCTGGGCGAAAACTTTCCGGTGGTTACCCTCAAGGGCGGGCCGCGGCCCATCATCTTCGGTCTGGGTTCACAGGTCTACGGCCGGTTCAGCCTCACCGACTCCAAGAGCGCCCTCATCAGCAACGACTGGGTGGTCGGGGTGAACACCACTGCCGGGCTGGGACCATGGGCGCTGACGGTCGAGGTCTACCACGAGAGCAGTCACCTGGGAGATGAGTACGGCAACCGGTTCCAATCGCCTCGATTGGACTGGACCCGTGAAGTGCTGGCCGGCTGGGCCAGTTACGTCCTCGGGGTTTGGCGTTTCACGGCCGGCACCAGCTACGTGTTGGACGACCAGCTCAACCTCCCTGCTCCCGCCGGTTCCCTGGCGGTCGACTATCGGGGCAAGCCGCGCCGGCTCCTGGGTGGGCTGGGACGGCCGATCGCAGGACTGTTCACCGAAGCCGAGGCGGCAACCGCTTGGCGCATGAGCACGTCGGCCAAAATTGGCGTCTCCTTTGCCACGGGTAACGCGCACGACATCAGCATTGGGCTGATTGCTCACGATGGCCTCTCCACCCAACGGCAATTCTTTCGGCAGGAAAGTCAGTACATAGGACTCGAGCTGCGCTTCGATCTGTAGTTCCCGCCCGCTTTCGTTCCGCGGCCCGCCTGTCTGCCCCGCTACCTGTCAACTGCGCATCCGCCTGTCCCACCGACCGGCCCACCTGCCATCCTGACGCACTTCCCGGGCATCTCGCTTGCTACGGCAGGAGGCCGAAATCCCCGACTTGACAGGGGTGGGTTTGGTCTTATCTTTCGGGCCTTAGCACTCTCAGGCCCTGAGTGCCAAACCATTAAAACTCATTAGTTTAGCACTGTCTAACCAATCCAGTGGTGGAGGTCGTACCGATGGCAACTGCTACCAAAGCCAAGCCCAGCCTCAAGATTCAGCCGCTCGAAGACCGCGTGGTCATCATGCCGTCGGATGAGGCGGAGAGCATGCGCGGAGGGCTCTACATCCCGGATACCGCCAAGGAGAAACCGACCCAGGGTGAGGTCATCGCGGTCGGTCCCGGCCGGGTCGAGAAGGGCGCCCGGGTGCCAATCGATCTCAAGGTTGGCGACAGCGTCATCTACGGGAAGTACAGCGGCACTCCGTTTCAGCTGGGCGATGATGAAGTGATCATCATCAAAGCTTCGGACGTCCTGGCCAAGATTAGCTAACCGAAATCCTTCAGGAGATGAGACATGGCAGCAAAAGAGCTTCTCTTCAACACCGATGCCCGATCCAAACTCAAGAGAGGGGTCGACCAACTCGCTGAGGCGGTGAAGGTCACCCTGGGACCGAAGGGCAGAAACGTCGTCATCGATAAGAAGTTCGGCTCACCGACCGTCACGAAGGACGGGGTGACTGTCGCCAAGGAAGTCGAGCTGAACGATCCGATCGAGAACATGGGCGCTCAGATGGTGAAGGAGGTCGCCACCAAGACGTCCGATCTCGCCGGCGACGGCACCACCACGGCCACCGTCCTCGCCCAAGCCATTTTCCGCGAGGGGCTCAAGAACGTCACCGCGGGCGCCAATCCGATGGAGCTGAAGCGGGGCATCGATCGCGCCGTCGAGGCGGTGGTCGAGCAGCTGAAGACGCTCTCGGTTCCCTCGGCTGGAAAGAAGGAGATCGCCCAGGTCGGTACCATCTCTGCCAACAACGATAAGGAGATCGGTAACCTGATCGCCGAGGCCATGGAGAAGGTCGGCAAGGACGGCGTCATCACCGTCGAAGAGGCCAAGGGGCTGGAGACCACGCTGGAGACGGTCGAGGGGATGCAGTTCGACCGCGGCTATCTGTCGCCCTACTTCGTCACCGATCCGGAGAAGATGGAGGCGGTGATGGACGACCCCTACATCCTGATCCACGACAAGAAGATTTCGGCAATGAAGGAGCTGCTTCCGGTGCTGGAAAAGAGCGCCCAGAGCGGCAAACCGTTGCTGATCATCTCGGAAGACGTCGAAGGCGAGGCGCTCGCCACGCTGGTGGTGAACAAGCTGCGCGGCACCTTGAAGGTCGTTGCCGTCAAGGCCCCCGGGTTCGGCGATCGGCGTAAGGAGATGCTGCGCGACGTCGCGGTGCTGACCGGTGGGCAGGTCATCTCGGAGGAGCTCGGCTTCAAGCTCGAGAACGCTACCTTGAATGATCTGGGCCGGGCCAAGCGGGTGGTGGTCGACAAGGACAACACCACTCTCGTAGACGGGCGTGGAAAGCCGGACGACATCAAGGGCCGTATCGCCGAGATTCGGGGCGCCATCGACAAGAGCACCAGCGACTACGACCGGGAGAAGCTGCAGGAGCGGTTGGCCAAGCTTTCCGGCGGCGTAGCCGTGATCAACGTGGGTGCCGCCACCGAAACCGAGCTGAAGGAGAAGAAGGCTCGGGTCGAGGACGCGCTGCACGCCACTCGGGCGGCGGTGGAAGAGGGCATCGTTCCGGGCGGCGGCGTCGCCCTGATCCGGGCTCAGTCGGCGCTCGACAAGCTCAGAGGCACCGAGGACGAGAAGATCGGGGTCGAGATCGTACGGCGCGCGCTGGAAGAGCCGATCCGGATGATCGCGCAGAATGCGGGCGCCGAGGGCTCGATCGTGGTGGCTAAAGTCAAGGAGTCGAAGGAGAAGAACTTTGGCTACAACGCCGCCACCGATGCCTATGAGGATCTGGTCAAGGCCGGCGTCATCGACCCGACCAAGGTCACTCGCACGGCGCTGCAGAACGCCGCGTCGATCGCGGGCCTTCTGCTCACCACCGAGTGTGTGGTGGTTGAGAGGAAGGAAGACAAGCCCGCTCCGGCTGCGCCTCCGGGCGGCGGCATGGGCGGCATGTACTAAGGAATCGGTAGCGGTTGGAATGAAGCGCCCCGGGCAACCCGGGGCGCTTTGTTTTACCCTCCCGCGTCCAGTCTGGCTCCGGGCCGGCCCGTGCGGTAGTTTCGCGTTCGGGCATCAGGTGACTGGAACGGTTTCCGGAGGAGGTTCTATGACCACCATCCCGCTCAATCGGCCGCTCGTCTGCCTGCTGGCGCTCACCCTCACCAATCTGCTCCCCGGCCTCTCCGCTCAGTCCCCGCCCAAGATCACCGACGCGATCATTGGCGAGTCCAACCCGATCACGCCGGAGATCAGCACCGCCCAGCTGCAGCAGGTGCTCAAGGAGGGCAAGACCCCGGTCCTCGACGTGCGATCGGCCCAGGAATACGCTATCGGCCACATTCCAGGCAGCATCAATCATTACGAGAAGGAGGTCGAGCAGATCACCACGGCCTATCCCGACCACAAGGCCGCTTTGGTGCTCTACTGCAATGGCCCCTACTGCGGGAAGTCGAAACGGCTCTCCGAGGAGCTGGTAAAGCAGGGCTATTCCAACCTCCGCCGCTACCAGCTGGGACTTCCCGTCTGGCGCGCGCTGGGGAACACGGTGCAGACCGATCTACCGGGCGTGCGCTACGTGCTGGCGGGTGACAAGACGGCCGTCTGGGTCGACGCCCGCAGCGCCGAGACCTTTGCCAAGGGCAGCCTCGCGGGCGCGGTGAACATCGCTAAGGGAGAGGCCGAGGCAGCGAACGACGATGGCCGGTTGCCGAAGAAAGACAAAGGCACCCGGGTCATTGTGTTCGGGGACTCGCCCGAGGAGGCCCGTGCGGTAGCGGAAGAGATCGCCCACAAGGCCTACTGGAACAGCAGCTACTTCGGGGGCCGCTTTACCGATCTGAAGGCGACCGCCGCACGCTGATGCCTCGCGTAATTCCCGGGCTCGGGTGGATCGCCCGCTGCAGATGGTCGCACTCTGGCGGCGGTTAAGGCCTTCCAACCACTTACGATGAGGCTTACCCCGGTATGACAAATGCGGCGAGTGACCGAATGCCTCGCACGGTCATTCCCTCAAGTGGGGAGCCGCATGCCAAAGCCTTCACCAGTCCACAAACCGGATCCCATGTCAGGCGTGGTCGACCGCCTGCTGGCGCAGCTCCCCGGGCTGCAGGGCGAAGCCCCCAGCCCTCGCGCAATCTCTCATCAGGGAGCCTCGTTCGGCTCCGGCTCCTCAATCCATACCGTTCCGCCACCGATGGAGGACCTGCTCGGGCCCTGGGCCCGGCTGCTGCTGGGGCTGGCGCTTGGCACCATGATGGCTTGGTGGCCCTATCCCAGGACCTGCGGCTTTCCTCTCGCTGGATATCTGACGGCGGTGTTCACCGTAGTCCTCGGGGGTGGGTGGGCCGCGGTCTCAGCCTGGCGATATCGCGCCAGCCTGGCCCACGTGCTCTCGCTCATTCTGGTGTTCTATGGGATGATGCTGGTGGCGGCCGAACTGCTGCCCCGAACCGGCTACGCGGTGGATCAGGCAACCTGGGAGTGCCAGGACAGTGGCCCCGACTCGTCCTGGTCAGCCTCGCTCAACCATCAGTCGATGCGCAGCAACAACTGAAACGGGAAGTAATCGCGTAACCCTTCGAATTCCGGATCGGTGTGCACGTCCTCATCTCCCAGATTGTCGAACGCAATTGGTCTTCCCTCCACCCATGCCGTCCGGAGCAACCCAACTGCCGCAGCCTTGTCGCCCAGGGCCGCGGCGATGCGAGCTCGGGCATACGTCTGTCGTCCGAATTGATACTTGGGAGGAAGCTGGCTGAGTATCCGATCAAACCGTTTCGCGCCGGTGCTATCTCCCAGATGCGCGGCCGTGGTTCCCATGCGTCCCAGCAATTCCGTGTTGCCGGGGTGGTTCGCCAGACTGGTGGCATACACCCGCCGGGCATTGTCCCAGCGGGCGGCAGCCGATTCGAGGTCGCCCTCCAGAAGGGCCGTGGCGAGGTTGGTATCGCTAGGTGCGGTGACCGGGGTAGAGATCAGCGGCTCCAACCAGCGGGCGGCCGCATCGGTATGTCCATGAGCCCGCAGCTCGCGCCACACGTAGAACGCCTTCTGCCGGTCGCCGATTGCCGGGACCGGGTCATCCCGGGTGACTCGGGCGAGCTCGTGGTGGAGCTCATCCACGTCGCCTTCGGCGGCGAGCGCCAGAAGCAGATTGAGGTGGGTCCAGAACCGGTCGGGGAATCGGCGTAACCCCTGGCGTGCGCTCTCCACCTCGGCACTGTGGTCACCGGCCCGGTGCAAGGCCGGAGTCTGATTGATCCAAAAGAATGGCGCTACCAGAAGCAGGCCTCGATCGGGATCCACCCGGGACAGGATATTCAAGGCTTCCCGGGGATGGTTTACGAAGAGCGCGCTGCTGGCGGCAAGGGTATACCCCTCCACCGAGGCAGGGGTGAGGTTCATCAGCTCCCGGGCTGCGCGGAGCCGGCCCCAGAGGTCGCCCCGGAGATCGGCTTCGAGTCCCGCCAGGACCGCGCGCTCGGCGGGTCGCAGGGTATTGGTGTGCGCTTGCAATCGACGAACCAGCGTGTCCACCGGCGGCCAATGAGAGAGCCGGGTCTCCACGTATGCCCGCATCAGCAGCGGCGTCATGTATCCGCTGTCGAGCACGCTGGCGCGCTGCAGCCGCTGGAACACGTCCCCGAAATCGTCGCGGAAGAAACTCTCCCAGGCCTTGCTGACCTCGGTATAGGCCTCGTATGAGGGGGGCACTCCCAACGCCGCGGAAAAGCCGCGGCTGGTGGTGTCCACGGCAGAAGCCACCGCGGCGAGGACATGATTGCCCAGAGCGGCGACGAGGCGGGACGGTGCTCCCACCGGACCGCTCACCGGATCGATCGCCCGCACGATCTTTCCGGTCCCGGCGTCGATCACTTGCATTAACACCCTCAGACTGTCGCCTTCCTGGAACAGGTCACCCGACACTACCGTGCCCGCACCGGTTTCGTCCGCCAACGCTATCGCCGGATTGCGATCCCGAAGAAATGCTGGAATCCGGTCGACAATGCGTCCCGCCAGGGATGTAGTGCCAGGATCGACCACCTCAAACTGGGTTGTCCGCATGAGTCCCTGCGCAATCCAATCGGCTGCCATGGCGCCCAGACCGGCAAGGGCACTGTCGCCGGTGTGGTTGGTCAGGGGAGCGATCACGATCCGTTGGGGCACGAGCGACGGCTTGCTTCGGGTGAGCAGAGTGAGCAGGCTGGCGCGCTGCGACGGGGGGATTAGCACGTATGGCGGTGAAGCCCGCCAGCAGCATCACGGCGGCGGCAATCAGACCCCGTCTGATCCAGCGAGTGGATCCCCGGCGGGAGCCGGCCCGCTCCCGGTGATAGTCAATGGCCACCTTGGCACCGGACGATCGGCGCCGGGTTTGCCAGGCTCGTGCCGCCGATTGATGCAGCTGCTCCCGGCGCGTGGGCGAAAGCCGGTCGTAAGCAACCCGGCCGATGATCTCGTGCGTGAACTCTTGGCGGGACGGCGCCTCGATCGATCCCCGCAGCATGCGCCGGGCAATCAGCTCCTCCAGCGCCACCGTGCTCGCGGCCGGACTGAGACCGGAAACCTGAGGAATCATCGCCGGGTCGAAGCTCCGGCCCAGCACGGCAGCGGTGTCCAGCACCGCCCGCGCCTCGCCGCTCAGGCGGTCGAGACGGCGGGCGACTACCTCCCGGATCGTGGCGGGGAGGGGAATAACCTGCTCGTCGCTCGCCGGGGCCAGGTGCCATGACCCCGATTCGGTCGGAGTAAGCAGCTCTTCATCCACCATAGCCGCGGTGAGCTCGATGAGATAGAACGGATTGCCGCCACCCTGCGCGTGCAGCCGCCGAGCCAGCCGCTGCCGCTCCGAAGCCGGGAGCTCGAGCATCGAGCCCAGCAGACTCTCCACCTCGTGGGGGTTGAGTACATGAAGCTTCAACCGCCGGGCGTGCAGCTCGGAGGCGAGCTCGACATAGGCTGACGAGGGCTCGTCCTCCCCGCTCCGGGCAGTGGCGAGAAAGAGAACTCCGGTGGAAAGACGGCCAACGACCGAACGCAGCAGACGCTGGCTGGGTTCGTCGGCCCGGGGCAGATCGTCGACCAAGAGGACGACGGGCCGCTCCTCGCTGACGGCCTTGAGGGTCTCGACCAGCGCGTCTTCGAGCGCAACCTGAGTGCCGGTGGGCTCGGGCAAGTGGGGGAATCGGTCGCGCAGTGCCGGGACCACCAGGCTCAGCTCGCTCAGTGCCCGGGGCGAGGCGCCGGCAGCACCAGGGGCGGCGGTGAGCGTCCCCAGGATCTCGCCTACAGGTGAGAGTCGGGTCAGCTCGACTTGTTTGAGACCCCGAGCCCGCGCCACGATCGGCGGGGAGCGTTCGCCGCTGAGCCGCTCGAGAAACTCCTCACACAAGCGGGTTTTCCCGATTCCAGCTTCGCCCTCGACCAGAACGGTGGCCGGCTTACCTGCCCGCACCCGCGCCCAGGCCGCGAACAGCTCCGCCATCGCCGGCCCGCGTCCGACCAGATCGGGAGTAAACAGGGCGGCCGAGCTGGGAGTCGGATGGGCGGGGGCTCGCGCACTGTCACGCTCGAGCGTCTTACCGAGCTGGAGGAAAGCCGGAGTGGGCTCCAGCTCCAGGGCTCGAAGCTGGGTGAGGAATCCGGCGTAGCGGACCAGCGCCTCACCGGGGCGGCCGTCCAGGCTCATCAGCTCCAGGAGATTCCGGTACCCGGCCTCCTCCCCTGGAAGGGTCTCCACCCAGCGCTCGGCCCAGCGGACGCCTTCGGCCCAGGATCCCTTGCGGCGTGCCTCTTCAATTAAGCCCTGCAGCGCGGTCCGGAGCCCGCGACGACACGCTTCCCGTTCGGCCTCCAGCCAGATCCGAAAGTCCTCGCCACCCAGGTCATCGATATCGGCGAGAAACTCTCCTGACCAGCGGCCTACGGCTTCCCGCCAGCGGCCGGCGGCCAGGTCGCTCTCGAAGGAGGCCAGGTCGAGAGTGACCGCGTCCCCGGTCAATCCCACCTTCTCAGTGCCGGCATCCAGGCCATTTCCCACCGTGCGTTTCAGCTCCAGCAAAGCCTGGCGAAGCGACTGGCGGGCCTTCACCGCATCCCGGTTACCCCACAGGAGCTCGGCCAGCTCGCCCCGCCCGATCGTCCGCGGCGCGCGGCGGGCGAGATAGGTGAGCAGGGCCAGCTCCTTCCGGCGGCTCGAGAGTCGGGCTGCGGAGTCGCCCTCGAGCCGGAGCTCGCCAAGGGTGTGGAGCAGGAGCCGGGAGGTCGTCACGCAACACCGCAGGCGCCATGGCTTTGACACCGATCTTGACGGCCGGCTGCGGGGCCACCGCTAAGCTGTCTCCACGGTTCGACACCGCAGTGACTGCGGTCGGGCGACCCGGTTCCTAACACACAGACGAGGCCACTGGGATGACGCATGAGCCCGATGAGGAGGGCGGGGTAGCAGAGCGCTTCGAATACTTCATGGTCCGGCTGACCCGCACCGCGACCGAGCCGGACCGTGTGGCTGGGCTGGTCGAGCGGCTGGGCTCCGGACAGAAGCGGAGCTTCGACACCGGCGAACAGCTGGTCCGGCTGGTTGGTGGTGGGTTCGGCCTCGATCTGAACATGCAGTCCGCAACTGGCGACCGCAATGCCGTTGAAGGAGATACCGCAGTTCCGCCGGCTAACGATGCCGTCTAGGAGGAAGCATATGCGTTCGATTCATCTGGCAGTGATCGCGCTCGCGCTGGCCCTTCCCGTAGCCGGTGCGGCCCAATCGCAGACCGCAGCAGATACCACCCAGCCCGCACCCAAGAAAGGCGGCGGCTTGTTCGGCAAGAAGGGTGGCCTCTTTGGGAAGGCGAAGGCGCTGACCCAGAACAAGCTGGTCCAGACGGTGGCCAAGACGGCGGCCTGCAACATGGTGCCTGGCGGGCAGTTGATCGCGGGCGCCCTGGACAAGGGCTCGGCCGGCGAAGAACGGGAAGGAGGCGTTGCGGGAGCGGCTGCGGGCGCGGCGTTGGGTGCTGCAACCGGCAAGGCCAATCCCTGCGGAGGCATGGGACTGATGGGGAACCTGGGATCGGCCGCGATGCCGAAGGGTGTGCCCGGCGCCGGGCTCCCCGGACTTCCGACGACCGGGGCAGTGGGTGCTGGCCTGTCAGCCGGCCAGATGAAGCAAATGGCAGAGCAGTATCGGAAGATGGGAATGAACCCGGCCCAGATCCAAGCGATGCAAATGCAGATGCAGGCTGCGAGTGCGGCGGGGCCTGGGGCCGGTATGTCAGCCGAGCAGTTGAAGCAGATGCAGGCGCAGTATCAGGCGATGGGAATGGATCCGGCGCAGATCAAGGCCATGCAACAGATGATGACCGGGGCGACTCCCGGCGCCGTCGAGCAACCAGCGGCAACAGCTCCGCCGGCCACCACGCAACCCGTAGCCGCCCCCGACGCTGACCACCGAGAAGGGCCGACTGGTGCTGCGTCAGTTGCCCTGGATGCCAGGAAGTGAAGAGATCCAATCCGGTGCTGAATCTGCTCTCGTGCTCGGCCTGCACAATGCGGCCGCGGAAATCGTGCCCACGGCCAAGCACTATACCGTGCAAGTGAAAGTTGAAGATCAAGGCTCCAAGGCTCAGAGCCAGGCCCTGGCGCAGAAGCGCGCCGCAGTGGTCGTGGCGGTTCTGGTGGGAGAAGGCGTGCCCCAGGACCGGTTGACGGCAGTCGCGGGCGGCTCCGATAAGGATCCCCGGGTGGTGCTGTCCGAAAGCAAGGGACCCAAATAACGAACTGCGGCGAACCAAGGCCGCTGACTCTGGAGGCACCCATGTCTCACCTCAGGATCCGATTCGGCTCAACAGTGGCAGCCGCGGCACAACTGCTCTTCGGGCTCGCGGCCACACCAGTCAGCTCTCCGGCCCAGGGCCAGGCCTCACCGCTGATCATCACCATGCGGGCCATGCAGAACCCGCTCGCCCCGTCCCAATGCACGGCCATCGAAGTGGTGGTGACCGATGCCAGTGGCAGAGCGCCGCTTCGTCCCGATGGGCAGCAAGTGAGCGGATGGGACGTCGACCTGAGCCTGGCATCGCCTGCGGCCGATGCCTTTGCCTGGGGAGATGAACGGCATCGGTTCCTCTGCGCCACGGCGCCGACCGCGCCGTACGCAGTGGTGTCGGCGCACTATCCGGCTCAGTCCCTCGCGCCGCAGCAACGACTCGAGAACGTGCAGGCCGACCAGTCGATCCAGGTTGTGATGCAGTCGGCTGGAGCTCCTGCAGCAGGGTATGGTCAGCAGCAGGCTACCGGAGCGCCTAACGGATACGCGCAGCAGCCCACCGGGAGCACCCCGGCTACGGGCTACGCGCAGCAGCCGGCCGGAGCACCCCGGCCACGGGATACGCGCAGCAGCCCGCTGTAGCTCCGGGACAGCCCTATGTGCCGCCGGCGACTACTCCGGGCACCGGGCAGCCGAGCTACGCCCAACCCGCTAACCAGCCGTACGCACCAGCGCAGCCGGGAAGCCCGCAGCAACCTTCAGGGGCTCCTGCCCAGCAGGCATACATCCCGCCGACAAATGCACCGGCACCCGCAGCGAATGGGGCTCCGGCACCGACCGGTCAACCGACCAGTTATGCCGCTGCCCCGGCGACACCAATGCCGATTCCAACCGCGGTGCCGGCAGCGGCCCAGCCGGCGGAAAAGGGTGGCGGTGGATTTTTCAAGAAGCTCGGCAAGCACCTGAAGGACAAGGCGAACGAGGTCAAGAATCAAACGACCGAGAACCTCGCCAGCACCGCGAATCAGATGGTCGACGCCACGGCAGCAACCGGCAGCAATCTGGTTTCTGGTGCCGCGGCTCAGGCGACCAGCGTTGCGCAGACGACCGTGGGCGGGGTCACCAACTCACTGGTGCCGTCGGCGCTCAGGGCCTCAGGGAATGGAGACAACCTCAGCGTCGCCGTAGCATCGGGCCAAGCCGAGTTGCGGATGATGCGGTTCATCGGCAACACCTACGTGCTCGACGCGACCGGGCGGGAGCTGGTGAAACGACTCGCCGCGGTATTGAACGGCACCCCGGGCAACTTCGTGATTCAGGCCCATGTCGATCCGCTGCCCGCCCCGGCCGAACCGGGCGCCACCCAGGTGCTGTCCGAGCATCGGGCAGCTGCGGTGAAGGCGGCTCTGGTGAGCAACGGAGTCGCGGCGAACCGACTGACCGCGCTGGGTTACGGCACATCGCAGCCGCTGCCTGAGGCCCCGCCCGAGGGCGGGCCGCCCAGCAGCGCACGAGTGGTGATCGCACGGACGCAGTGAGCCAACCCGCACCTACGAGGACAGTCCTATGTCAGCGGTCATCAGGCGGATCTCAGCCACAGTCGTCTGCTCGGAGCGGCAGGTGTTATGGCGCTGCCGGCGCAGACGGTGCAGGCGAACGCAACCAATGCCACCACCGTGGTCCTCAGCTGGACCGCGGTGACCGGCGCCCAGCGCTACTACGTCCAGCGAGCCATCGGCTCCGCCAGCTTCAGCAACTTGAGTACACCCACAATCACCGGCACTGGGTATACCGACACGGGCGTGCCAGCGAACGTCCTGGTTCAATACCGTCTCATGACCAAGCTCGGCAACGGGAATTTCCGTTATAGCGCGGCGGTCCAACGGAAGCTTTCTGGTTCCACCGGGCGGGAGCGCCGGTGGCGACGAGCGGTGGGGCAGCCTCTCCAGGCTGGCGGTGCAGCCTCGCAAAGCGGCGGGTCTGCCGGCGGGGCGGCTTCACAGTCCGGTGGAACAACTTCGACCGGTGGGACCGCTCGCGGGGGGCCGCCTCCAAGGTGGCGCAGCCTCCCAATCAGGGGGCTCAGCTCCCGCGGCAGGTGGCGCAGCTCCTCCCGCCGGTGGCTCAGCTTCCCCGGCAGGTGGCGCAGCGTCACCTGCGGGGGGCGCACCGGCCCAGGCTGGCGGGGCACCAGGTAAGGCCGGTGGGGCAGCGCCTCAGGGTAGCGTTGCCCTTTTACCGGGACAGCCGCTCACCCACGTGACGATGGCGCCGCGGGACCCGCACCAGTTTGTGGCTGTCCCAGCGCGGCCCCGCCGCCCGCGCGCCACGCCTGCTGCAGCCCCCGCACCCCAACCTGCTCCTCCCACCCCGGCTCCCGCCACCAGTGGGCGATATCGGGTGGTGGCCAATGGTTTCAGCGTGGTCCAGCAGGCGCACAGCCATCATGACGACGTGTACGGCGGGTTCATCATGCTGCACTTCAACCGCCAGAACGGAGAAGTGATGGACCAGGATGCCCGCCACACCAAGGTTTTGGGTGACATCAATGGCCGGGTTTTCGGCGAGACGGATGGTGGTGACTTCAACCGACTCCGCGCCGGCACGGCCAACGCAAGCGGTGGCCTGAAAAATGGAGACAGCTATCCGGATGCCGGCCATGCCCGGTTCCGGGGTCAGGACGGAACGCCACCCAATCGCGTGACCTTCCCGTTCGAGATCTGGAGCGGAGATCTTACCAACGCCAGTGACGCGGTCGTCATTCTGCCGAGCCTGTGGTCGAGGGACGGGAAGCTTACGGGGTTCGACCAGTGGCAGAGTTCCGAGCTCGCGGCCGGGTCCCAGATCTGGTATGACCAGGCCGTGCAGCAGGCTTTGCATCAAACCACCCTGGGTGTAGTTGCCCCTCCGGGCGCGGTCACACCGAACGGCGATCCAAACTTCAGCAAACTGGCCACCATTGTCGGGGCGGCCGTTCTGGGCGGCATGGGAAATCCCTCGGCCTGGGCGCTCGCGTTACCGTTATTCGATCCCTCGGCTCATGATTTCCCCATCGGATTCGATCCCTCCGCCAAAGCACTGCCTCGGCGAGCCATCGTGCTGACCCGCGAGATGATCGAGCAGGCGCTCAATAGTCCGCCGGCGCCGCTCAGCCCAACCATGCTCGTCCCGAACTACCCCGCGTGGATATTGGGTTATCTCCAGGTTCCGGTCGGCGTTATTCCGGTCCTGTTGTTCGACCACGTGCCGCCGCCGGGCGAGCCGCTTGCGCACGGCCTATGTGATGTACTTGCAGGTGGAGCGGATGTAACCCAAGGCTGGCAAACACTGAACCCACGAAGGGGTCGTTTATGCGGATCCGAGTTGTGGTAGATGGCTGGACCATATTGGCGCTTGTGGTCGCCGGCTTCAGCAGCCGGGCCGTTGCTCAGGTGCCGAGCCGTACCAGCGAACCCCGTTTAGCGGTGCCTCGAGCCGAGGTCCCCGTGGCACAATCACCAGGCCAACCCACGACCCCTCAGGTTATCACCCAGCCCAGCGGCCAGACCACGGCTGCGGCCACGACCGACAGCACACCCCCAGCCGGATCCACTGCGGCGCCAGTTACAGCGGTGACTGGCGGTTCGAACGGGGTGACGCAATTAGGAGGAGGCGCGAGCGCCCCGGCCACGTCGAGCAGTTCACAGGCCGCAACGGCTGCGGTGCGGTCATATGCCACCGGAAGGTCCATGCTCACGCTGAGCGGCGTTCAGGTGGCCTCGTTGAACAGTGTAGCAGGGGGTACTGCGACATCGGATGTCGTCATCGAACGGCTGGGACCTGATCACATCCAGAAGAAGCATGTGGCCGGTGTCAAATATGAGGACATCTCCTTCGAGACCGGCCTCGAGTCCAAGACGCTGCTCGACTGGGTTGGCGCGACGCTCTCAGGGCAGCCCACTCGAAAGGACGGCAGCGTTCAAGGCCTGGACTACAACGGTGCCATTCGGAGCGAGCTGAGCTTTTTCCACGCCCTTCCCACTGGTTTAACAATCCCGGCGCTCGACGGCGCAGGCAAGGAATCGGCCAGTCTGACCGTCACCCTTTCCCGGAATACACTCGACTCACGAATGCCTCCGGAGCCAAGGCTTTTGCGCCGAAGTCTCAGCAGAAGTGGCTCAGCTCAGGCTTCAGGTTTGAGATGGCGGGTCTTGACGGCAGCAAAGTGAATCGCATCGAGTCATTCACCATCAAGCAGCAGGTTGTGGAGAGCGCGGTGGGCGAACTGCGCGACTACGAGAAGACTCCCGCCACCATAGACTACCCCAGCCTAAAGATTTCTCTAGCCGAATCGAGCGCGCAGACCTGGCTGGCTTGGCAGAACGACTTTCTGATCAACGGCAATAATGGCGATGACAAAGAGCGCGACGGCGCCATCGTGTTCCTCTCCTACCCAACGCAGACCGAAGTGGGTCGAGTGAACCTGTTCCATTGTGGCATCTACCGGCTGGCACCGCAGCCGAAGGATTCCAGGGCGGAAACCATTTCCCGGCTAACCGCAGAGTTGTATTGCGAACGGATGGAATTGCAGGCGAAGGGCAATTAGCGGATTGACTCGGTCCGATAGGGAGGCCGTCCAACCTCGGACCCGCACGAAGTCGACAGCGCAGATGGTCACCTTTCAGGCCCCTGAGGAGCACCAGATCATGAGGCATACCCACTATTCAACCGCGCTTTCGGCTGTCGTGCTCGTATTTCTTGCGCACGCCACATCGCTCCTCGCTCAAGTACCGAAGCCCCTGCCTGGGCAGCCAGTGGTTGGGCCCACCGTCGGGCCCGCCCTGCCACCCGTGACGCCACAGCCGGTGGCGCAGCCGGTTGTGCGGCCGGGCGAGCTGGCTCCCACGGCGGTGCCGATGGTGATTCCCAATAAGGATCCCCAGGTGGGAGACCTCCGGGCGAGAGGCGCTGCTCCCACCCAGGTGCGGGTGACGGCCACCAGTCCATTCGCGGTGACGGTCGAGTGGCAACTGCCCCCCTGCGCGCAGGGATCTAGCATTCGCGTCGGAACACCCGGAGGCAAGTCCCGGGTATTCTATCAAAGCGACACGCTTCCACCCTCGAAAACCTGTGGCATGGCTGTCAAGACCGGGGGCGTGCTCCGGGAGCGGAGCGAAAAGCCTACCTTCACGACTTCATCCCTGTCGACCCAAAACCTGGAACCGCTGCAGCCGGCCACCACTTATGTGGTCACGGTCGCCGCCTTCTACCGGGACAGCGCGTCCGGCGGAGCCCAGCCGGTGACGGTGACGATGCCGCCACCGCCACCCTTCACCATTGCCGGGGTCAACGCCGCTGCGAACCGGGTGGACATCAGCTGGAATCCAGCGGTGCGGGCGACCAAGTACGTTGTCTTTCGTGACAACGTTCAGCTGGCCGACGTCGGCACCGGTCAGAGCTATCGGGACGGGACCGTGAAGCCGATCACGGACTACGTGTACCGGATCGACGCCGTGTACAACCCGGTCTATACCGGGCAGTCCTACGGCGGTGCACCGCCGGTGACGATCTCGGTGACGGCTAAGGTGAAGACGCCATACCCCATGGTATTCGGCTTTGCAGACACCCACACGCATCCCTTCGCCAACCTTGCTGCCGGTGGTGGTCTTTTCTGGGGAGCGGCGTTCGGACCCATCGAGACTGCGCTGGCCAACTGCGATCCCTCTCACGGGCTGGGCGGCACCGCCGACGCCCTGGGCAACATCAAGGCCGGGTTCCGTATCGGACACCACACCGGTGGCTATCCCAACTTCGATGGCTGGCCCACCTGGAACACCCTCGACCATCAGCAGATGTACGCCGACTGGATCTATCGCGCGTATCAGGGTGGCCTGCGTCTCATGGTCGCCCACGCGGTGAACAACGGTCTCATCTGCTGAGTCATCAACCATGCTCCCGGTCGGAGCGTGCGACGACATGGAAGCGGTGGACCTTCAGATCCAGGCCGCCAAGGACATGGAGGCGTACATCGACAGCCAGAGCGGCGGTGCCGGACGTGGGTGGTTCCGCATTGCGTACAATCCCCAACAAGCGCGACAGATCATCCTCGATGGCAAGCTCGCGGTGGTCCTCGGCATCGAGGTGGACAAGCTCTTCGACTGTGGCATCGGACAGTGCGACTCGGCCACTGTGAGTACCAAGCTCGGCAGAGTATTACAACAAAGGGGTCCGCCATCTTCTATCCGGTCCATTTCGCCGACAACGCCTTCGGCGGCTACGCGCTTGGCGGAGGAACCGAGAAGTTCCTCTTCGGGCTCAACAGCGCGGCCGCGACTCAAGGTGGGTTCCTCAGCGGCATTACTCCCCAGGACGAGGACTGCTCCTCCCGCTTCGCCCAGAAGTGCAACCAACGCCACCTGACTCCGCTCGGTGCCCACCTGATCACGTCGATGATGAACAAGGGAATGATCATCGACATCGATCACATGGGGATGCACACTACCGACGAGGTGCTCGCCCTGACCACCGCCCGTCATTACCCCGTGATCAGTGGCCACACCGGCTTCGTCGGTACGGCGATGCCAGGCCACAGCTCCGAGCGGGACAAGTCCGATGCCTGGCTCGCAACCATGAAGACAGGATGGGGGGATGGTTTCGGTCGGCGTCACTCCGGGGCAGGCGCAGACCTATACGCCGAGCTGGCGCGCTGCGGTGCCCAACGACTGCGATGGGACGACGAAAACGTTCGCTCAGGGCTATCTCTACGCGGTCGATAAAATGGGCGGCCCCGACATCGCTGCCGTCGGTCTTGCCACGGACCAATTCCTGAACGAATTGACCGGTCCTCGCTTCGACAATCATTGCAATGGCCAGAATCCAGCCTCCCAAGTCTCCTACCCCTTCACGACGCGGACCGGGGTTTCTCTGGGCAAGAGTCACAGCGGAAACCGCGACTTCGATTACAACACGGAGGGTATGGCTCACTTCGGATTGCTGGCGGATTTTGTGCAGGACCTTAAGAATGATGGCTTGAGCGATCGTGATCTCGATCCGCTGTTCCGGTCAGCCGAAGGCTACATCCGGTTGTGGGAGCGCGCTGCCGCCAGCGTCCCGGTTCCATGACAGCACTTTGGGCTTCTGTTCCTGGCCTGTGGTGTGCCCTTCCAGCTCGCTGGGGCCCAGGTCCGGGGAGCGCATCTGAGTCCTGGGGCCCAGTTGGAGCGCACAAATGAAAGACACTCGCCCGACGGGACCCGCGTCCCGCCATGAACTACGCGAGGGCGCTCGGTCCGACGACGGCGAAGGTCACCTATGCCCCGGTTCCCAAAGCCAATGGGTATCAGCTCTACCGGAGCACCGGTGGGGCAGCCCCAGGTTGATCAACTCCCGGGCGGTCAATCCCAATCTGGTCTTGGCCTACGACCCACTGCCTACAACGGGCCACCCCCAGGAACTGGCGGCCCGAGGACTCCCGGCGTCTCGGGAGGTCCACCGCCCCCGAGGACCATGCCCTGCGGAACACCGGAGTGTCCGGTGGGCCGCCGATGACTTACACCGATCCCGGGCCGCAGCCCGAAAACGAGCTACACCTACTCGGTGGTGGCGACCTATCCCGACACCAGTCCGTACCGGCCCGGCAGCAGCGAGACCCGCCACGGTCACCATGCCGCCGGGCCTCCCGCCGGCCGGGCTTCGGCCACGACTTCGCTGGGCACGACGATCACGCTGCACTGGGAGCCTGCGCCCGATGCGACCGGCTACACCGTGTTCCGCGACGACCACGCCGATCACCAGCTCAGCCGCTTCGAGGCACGTCGTATGTGGACCCGGGGCTGGCGCCAGGCTTGTATACCTATTCCGTCACCTCCTTCTACAGCGCTGAAGGAGTTGGAGAGATTCCGGGCGAACTGAACCCTCGTCCCAGTGTGCAGGTCGTCCTCAGCCGGTGTGCCCGGCCATGACCCGGGGCCCGTCGACCGGCGCGGATTCCTCCGCAACGCCTCCGCCTTTGCGGCGGCGGCGCGCGAGCTGTCTCTCACTCCGAGGCTTGCGCGACGTGTTCGGGCTCGCGGGTCCGATCGGTGAGCGCCCCGCAGGGGGCCCTGCAGCGGCGCGAGCCGGCCGTTCAACATTCTTGCCTTCGGCGACTCGATCATGTGGGGCCAGGGGCTGACCGAGGACCTCAAGTTCGCCACCCTGGTCAAGAACTGGGTCAGCGCCAATCTCCCCGGGCGAGAGGTGACCTTCCAGAACTTCGCCCACTCGGGAGCCATCATCCTTCCCGATGCGGTGCAGGACGCCGCCGGCGTGTATGCCTCCGAAGTGCCGGATCATTACCCGTCGATTTACGCCCAGCTCCACCGCGCGCTCGACACCTTCGGGACCCGGGGCATTACTGCTTCGGAGATTGACCTGGTCCTGCTCAACGGAGGGATCAACGACATCGGGGTCGTGAGCATCATCGCACCCTGGCATAGCAGCGGCAGCATCAGTGAGCTGACCCGTGACTCGCTCAGCCACGGCATGAATTACCTGCTCCCCGCCGCGGTGGGACTCTTCCCCACAGCGAAGTTCATCGTGCCGGGCTATTTCCCCATCATCACGTCGGACAGCTCGACCCCGGAAGTCACCGTGTTGCTCACGGGAGTTTTCGGCCCTGCATCCGTTGTAGTGACGCCCCTCGTCAAGGACCAGCTGATCGCGAACTGCAGCGCCTTCTATGGCGAAGCCGACGCCGGCCTGCGCAACGCGGTGGCCGCACAGAATGGGCGTACACCAAACCGATGCGTGTACGCGGACCCGGGATTCACCGCGCTAAACGGGTACGGCGCGTCGCAGAGATGTTTGTTCAACATCGGCGAGAACGATCCCATGCTGAATGCCCGCAAGACGTACTGCTCCGCGGCAGGCCAGGGGAACGACCCGTTGTGCAACAGCGCATCGATGGGTCATCCGAACGTGAACGGGGCAATCAAGTACGCAAACGCCATGACCGGTAAGCTCGGGGTCTTCCTGGCCGAGTGGCAGGGACTGCGGAAGCTGTTCGCGTGTGTGGATCCCAGGCCGGTGACGGGTCAGCCGCCAGCTATACGGTGTGGGTGGAGGATTATGAGACCCGGCTTCCGGTTGCGGCAACAGTCAACGTTGGAGCGCAAACCTTCAACGCCAACCAGGGCTTCACTCACGCCTTCGCCTGTAGCCCCGCGGAGACCGAGGTGCCGGATGGTGTAAGAGGCAAGCCAGGTAGGACCGTCACCCGGCCCGGTGCATGCGAAGGGATTGTGATCTCGGCGCCCGGGTATATCCCGCTCACTGTCCGGTAACCGTAGGTGCAGACGACACCGGGGAGGGCGAGTCTAGAGTGACAGGGCGAGCTGGATAGTGAGTCCTCGGGACCAGCTGGATCGGGCGGGAGCGGCGTGTCCTGCTCCGCAACGTGAATCGCGCCCCGGAACTTGACCCGTCGAAGAGCATGTCTCACCTCCTCGCGAGCCACTTCGGCGGTGTTACACTGTTGGCTGAGATGGGCCAGCACGATGACCGACAGCCCCGGATGGTGCAGCTCGGCTAACAGTTGCGCCGCGGCCCGGTTGGACAGGTGGCCGGCGGAGCCCGCAATCCGGCGCTGCACCACGGCGGGATACTCGCTGGTCCGAAGCTGGACCTCGTCGTGGTTGGCCTCCAGCACGATCGCGGTGAGATCGCGTAGCAGATAGCGCACCGCCGTGGTCGGCCGGCCGAGATCGTAGGCCACTCCGAGGCTGGTGCCCATCGGAGCCGCGCACCACCAGCGCGAGGGGATCGGCGGCATCGTGACTGGTGGGGCAGGCCTCGATGGTGAACGGGCCCAGCTCGACCCTGGCACAGAGCCCCAGCGGACGGTGCTCGGCGCCGTTCATCCTGGTGCACCAAGCGCCGCCAGGTGCCCGGGCCGGTGAGCACCGGCACCCCGAGCCGCCGAGCCAGCCTCGCCGGCTCCGCAGCTGTGATCGCCGTGCTCGTGGGTCAGCGCAATGCCGGCAATCCGTCCCACATCGAGACCCACCGACGTCGCCCGCCGCTCGATCTCCCGGGCGCTGAATCCGGCATCGATCAGCAGCGCCACTCCCTCGGACTCCACGGCGCAACAATTTCCCCGCGATCCCGATCCCAGCATATACAGGGTGATCATCGGGTGCTCCGCCCATACGTGAGCCGGAGCGACTCCCGCCGCTCGGCCGAGAGCGGGATGTTCCGCCGGAGCATGACCCGTTCGGCAACCCGAAGAAATCCGTCTTCCGTCATCCGCTCGCTGCCGGAGCAGCCCCAGGCAAAGGGCGGCACATACCTGGGCGGCGTCGGCGGACCAAACACGTTCGCCCCGACCGAGACGACCGTCCCGGTGGCCAGCAGGGTTCCGATGGCCGTCTTGGCATGGTCCCCGATGAGGCTGCCCAGGTTCGAGCGCCCGGTCTCGATCCGTTCGCCATCGACCTCGAGGCGGACGGAGCCGTAGGTGTTCTTGAGGTTGGACGTCGTCGTGCCGGCGCCGAGGTTGACCCAATGCCCCAGGACGCTGTGCCCCACGAATCCGTCATGGCTCTTGTTGGCGTAGCCCAGAAAGACACTGGCAGCGATTTCGCCCCGAACCCGGCATTCGGGCCCGAAAACCGAAGCTCGGAGCGATCCGCCCAGCACCCGGGTGCCGGGGCCGACGTACATGGGGCCTTCCAGCCGGGTGCCGCTGCGGACCTCCGCTCCCTGGTCGAGCACCACCGCGCCATGGCGCAGGTCGAACACGACGCCCGGCTCGACGGTAGCGCCCAGCGAGATCACCTGGCTGGGATCGCCCAGGACCAGGCTGCCCTCGGGAACTCCGTCGCTGGGCGCCGCCAGGAAATCGGCGCAATCGGCCGGGAGCAGCTGCTCCAACGCCGTCAGCAGGTCGTAGGTGCCATGGAGGAGGACGCCCGTCGAACCGGCATCCCGGGACCCTTCTCGTGGGGACCTTCCCAGCGCTCGCCTGCGGGCCACAATCCAACCCACGGTCTGGTCCCCGTGAGTCAGCCGGCGAGTGCCCGAACGCGGGAGTGATGGGGACGCCGGTGGGGGCAAACCACGCCGCCGCCACCAGCGCCGGCCCCTGGATTGATGCGGGGGCTTGAATGGGCGGCTCGTCGCCCTCGGCAAAGCCCGCGGCATGAGCTCCCAGAATCGCAGTGGCATCGTTGCCGATCGCCGCCTCCCACCGCTCCCGCACCCGCCAGATGCCCGCCCGTAGCTCGGCCAGTGGGCCGGACGCCGGCAAAGGGAGCCCAAGCCGCACCCGGGTGAGTCGGGCTCCAGCAGGTAGAGCGTGGTCACGAACGCACGTCGCGGATCGTCGGGCGGCAAGGCGTCGAGCAGTTGCTTCATCGAGGCCGCCCGCTCGCTCGGCATCACCAGGATCCGCCCGTTGGCCTGGACCACGATGAGATCCTGCACTCCGCTCAACACCACCGTGTCCCGCTCCGCCCACACGATGCAGTCGTCTGATTCATGGGCGAAGGCGTTGCCGACGACGACATTGCCGTGGGGATCCTTGGCCCGAACCCGGGTCAGCGCCTGCCAGGTGCCGATGTCGTCCCAGGCAAACGGCGCCGCTCACCACCGCCACCGAGGCGCTGCGCTCCAGCAGCCCCACATCGATCGAGATCGGGGTGACCTTCCGGAAGAAGCCCTCGACGTCTCCCGCACGGAGCGGCGGGGAGGTGCGGCGCTACCTCCGGGGTGTGGGCCTCGACCTCGGCCAGGAGGCGTTCGGCGGTCCAGGCAAAGAGGCCACTGTTCCACAGCGCGCCCGCGGCCATCAAATCCAGCGCCGTGGCCGCGTCGGGCTTCTCCGAGAAGCGGGCCACCATGCGGGCCCCGTCGCCCAGTGGCGGGCCGGGCACGATATAGCCGTAACCGGTCTCGGGCCGGGAGGGACCACGCCGACCGTGACCAGACGCTCGTGCTGGCGAGCGGTGGTGAGTGCCGCATCGGCGGTTCGGCGAAATGCCGCCGCGTCGCCCACGGCCCAATCGGCGTGCAGCGAGAGCACCTCGGCCTCGGGATCGCGCCGCTGAGCTTCCATGGTGGCCCAGATGAGCGCCGGAGCGGTGGAGGCGGCGCGGGGCTCGACCAGGATGTTGTCGGCGGAAAGCTTGAGCCGTTGCTGCAGCCGGGGAGCCAGCGCCGGCGCCGGTCACCACCAGAATGCGCTCCCGGGGGATCAGTCCGGCGAGCCGCTCGATCGACTCTTCGGCGGTCGAGGTGGAGCCGGCGAGCGGCAGCAGCTGCTTGGGGTTTTCCGGGGTGCTCAGCGGCCAGAAGCGAGTCCCCGAGCCGCCGGCGAGAATGACGGCCCATCTCATAGAGGCGGGGCGGCGGGGAAGCGGGGAAGCGGGGCAGCCCTGAACATGAGGATGGAGAACGCTCCGGTGGTTGACGCTTGGATGAGATGTACGGATCTGAGTGCCGGAAATGTATAGTGGGAGATGCCGTGCTTGTAGCTCCGCTGACCCGCTTCCCCGCTTCCCCGCTTCCCCGCTTACAGCAACGCCGCAAGCGCCGGCCGGTGCTGCCGGAGGTCGTAGAGCAGCTCGCCCAGGTTCGCATCGGGGGTGGCGAGGATCGCCAGGGAGTCGCCGGCGCCGATCTGGGCCACGATCATGAGCCCGCGCTCGTATTCGATGACGGCGGTCTGCAGGGCGCCCCGGGCGGCGCCGAGACCCAGGCGGGTGGCATACTGTACCAGCGTTGCGGTCAGGGCGGCGACGGACTCCGGGCTCGGACGGATCCGCGAGCGGCGTGCTCGATCGGAAGGCCGTCGGCGCTGAGTACCAGCACCGCCTCGACGCCGTCTCGTGCGGCCAGCTCGCGCACCACCTCGCTCAAGACCGCCATCGCTCGCTCCGTCGTGGAAGAAATGCCTCGGGCAACGTATGAGTCGCCCTCGGTGAAGTCAAGAAAAATATTGATTCCTCTCTGCGTGAGCGCTTAACCTTCCGGCTCCATGAGATCACTTTGCCTTTGTCGCGCTGCTGCTGGCCGCGGCCGCCTGCAGCGATTCGAACGGCCTGCCCGACGCCACGCCTGACCAATGTGGAGCGCACCGACACCCTCTGGGCCCTGGTCGGCACTCCGGTCTCCACCCCGAGCGGGTACGCATTGGAGGGGGCCGGCGGATTCGCACCGACCTCTCGGTCGACTTCGATTTCGCCTACAATGTGCGAATCCGATGGCAGTCATGTATTCCTGCCCCGCGCGGCGCTGGGCATCGATCCCACCGCCAGCGGTGAATCCGGGCTTTCTGGCCCGAACCAGAGCTTCGAGGCCATCAAGCTGGCGCCCAGCAACGGATACATCACCGACCGGCCATCCCGATCGCCCTCGGCGAGCGCTACGTCGTCCGCAGCCGGATCACCTGCGCCATCGGCGTCCCCAAGTACGCCAAGGTCGAAGATGCGTCGCTTCGACGACGTCGCCCGGACCGTCGCCTTCCGGGTACTCATCGACGACAACTGCGGGTTCAAGGGCCTCGAGCCCGGTCTGCCTAAACGCTGAGCGTGATCGACGTCAAGCGACTCCGCCAGGATCCGGCCGGCACCCGCGCCAGTCTGATGCGGCGGGGCGACCCGTCGCTCGGCGCCACGCTCGACGACATGCTGGAGCTCGACCGCCAGCGCCGCGAGCTGCTGGTCCGGGTGGAGAGCCTCAAGGCCGAGCGCAACGCGGCCAGCGACGAGGTCGCCCGGCGGAAACGGGCCAAGGAATCGGCCGACGATCTGATGGAGCGGCTTGAAAGCTTCGGGCGAGGAGGTGCGAGTGCTGGACCTGCAGCTGCGCGAGATCGAAGCCGCGCTGGACGAGCGGGCGCTGTCGGTGCCGAATTTCCCGGTCGATGAGGTGCCCGAAGGCGATGCCTCCGCCAACCGCGATGGTGCGTACCTGGGGAGCCGCCCCGCGTTCGCCTTTCAGCCCCAAGCCTCACTGGGACCTGGGAGCCTCGCTGGGACTCTTCGATCTGCCCGCCGGCGTGAAGATCACCGGCTCGGGATTTCCGCTCTTCACCGGGATGGGGGCAAGGCTCGGTCGCGCCCTCGCCAATTTCATGCTCGATCTGCACACCCGAGAGCATGGATACCTGGAGGTGGCCCCTCCGTATCTGGTGAACCGCGCTACCCTCACCGGAACCGGGCAGCTCCCCAAGTTTGCTGAGGAGGTCTACGCCTCACCGGCGGACGATCTGTTCCTCATTCCCACGGCCGAGGTCCCGGTAACCAATATCCATGCGAGACGAGATTCTCGAGGCCAGGGCGTTGCCGGCCAGCTACGTGGCCTATACCCCATGCTTCCGGCGGGAGGCGTTCTCCCACGGGAAAGACACCCGCGGCCTGATTCGAGTGCATCAGTTCGACAAGGTGGAATTGGTTCGGATCGTTCAGCCGGAGCGAGTCGCCGGCGGAGCACGAGCTGATCACCGGGCACGCGGAGGCCGTATTGCAGCGGCTGGGGCTGCCCTACCGAGTGATGGAGCTGGCTGCCGGGGACACCGGATTCGCCAGCGCGCGCACCTACGATATCGAAGTGTGGGCCGCCGGGGTCGGCACCTGGCTGGAGGTCTCCAGCTCGAGCACCTTCACCGATTTCCAGGCTCGGCGGGCCAACATCCGCTACCGGCCGGCGCCGAAGGCCAAGCCCGAATTCGTCCACACACTCAACGCGTCCGGCGTTGCGTTCCCCGCACCATCATCGCGCTGCTGGAGAACAACCAGGCGCCCGACGGGTCGGTACGAGTGCCGGAGGTGCTGGTGCCGTATCTCGGCGTCGAGCGCTTGACCCCGCGTGGGTAGCGAGCGGCTTCAGCGCCTGGCGCCGGGAATGGTGGTGGCGCTGGTGGCGCTGCTGGCGGGCCTGAGCTTCGGCACCGGGACTTCTGATATTCCGTCACTTCCAGGCCGACGCCACGGCTACCAGCCGGCTCTACTCCGGGGTATTCGGGGGACTCAACGATCCCCGGGCCGGCGCCGAGGCCGAGGCGCTGCTGCGGCTGGGCGAGCAGGTGCGAGCGCTGGGACTTCCCCTGGTGGTGACCGATCGCAGCGGGCGGGTGACCGCCGCGGCCAACTTGCCGTTCGAGGCTCCGCTCGACGACCCCCGGGTGAGGTTGTACGCCGCTCGCCTCGACCGGCAAAACCCGCCGATTAGCGATGCGGCGGTGGGTACGGTGCACTACGGACCGCTTCCGGCCCAACGCAACCTGATCGGCCTCGCGGTGCTGCAGGGCCTCACCATCGCGGTCATGGTGGCAGTGGCGGTGTTCGCCTATCGCAGCGCCATGGCTGCGCAGCGGGATCGTCTCTGGGTAGCAATGGCTCGCGAAGCCGCCCACCAGATGGGCACGCCGCTCACCAGTCTCCAGGGTTGGATCGAACGGGTTCGCTCCCGGGCCACTCCGCCGCCGGATCTCGCGGACCATCTCTCCGCCGATGCCGAACGCCTGGATCGGGTGGCTCAGCGATTCGAGCGGATCGGCAATCCCGCCAAGCGGGAGCCCATCGGGCTGGGCGCGCTGGCAGATCGGGTTGCCGGCTATTTCCGGCCCCGCCTCCCGCGCCATGCCAACATGATCGAATCTGCGGGTGGAAGCGGCCGGTGCGGGCCCCACAGTGCTGGGCGATCCGGTCTTGCTGGAATGGGCGCTCGAGTCCCTGGTCAAGAACGCCATCGACGCGCTGCAAGGTCGTCCCGGCACGATTATCCTGCGGGTTGGCGCCGATGATGACATGGGCGCAATCCGGGTAATCGACGATGGACCGGGGATCGCAAAGGAGCTTCGTCGCACCTTGTTCGAGCCCGGCATCACCACCAAGCGGGGTGGCTGGGGGATTGGCCTGGCACTCTCCCGCCGGGTGGTCGAAGATGCTCATGAGGGTGCGTTGATGCTGGAGCCGACCGAGCGAGGAACCTGCTTTCCTGATCCGGGTGCCGCTGGCCGGGCGGGAAGTATGATCGAAGCGTCCGACCGGACGCTGGAGCATGCGCTCAATCCGGCACAGCGCGAGGCGGTCGAGCACGTGGAGGGGCCGCTGCTGGTGCTGGCCGGCGCCGGCTCCGGCAAGACCCGGGTGCTCACCATGCGGATCGCCGCGCTGATCGATCAGCACGGCGTCCCTCCCCAGCAGATCTTCGCGGTGACCTTTACCAACAAGGCCGCCGGCGAGATGAAGCACCGGATCGGTCAGCTGCTGAGCCGCGATCCGTCAGGTCTCTGGATCGGCACCTTCCACTCGCTTGTCCGCCCGGTTGCTCCGGCGGGAAGCCGAGCTGCTGGGATTCACCCGCCAGTTCACTATCTACGATCGAGGACGACCGAGTCGCTCTGATCCGCCGCCTGATGGAGCGCCAGGGTCACTCGACCAAGCTGTTCCCGCCCCGGGCGGTCCAGTCGTTGATATCAGCAGCTAAGAATCGGATGGTACCGCCCTCGGAGCTGGCGTCGGGTGCGTTCGACCGCCTGGTGCAGGTGGCCGCGGAGGTATATGCAGCGCTGGGGCCGGCGCTCAAAGCGGCGAACGCGATGGATTTCGACGACCTGCTGCTGCACCCGCTGACGCTATTCCGCGAGCACCCGGACCGGCTCCGAGCCTACCAGAGCCGCTTTCGGTTCATTCTGGTGGACGAGTTCCAGGATACCAACCGGGCGCAGTACCAGCTGGTGCGATTGCTCGGCGCCCATGGCAACGTCTGCGCCGTGGGCGACGACGACCAGTCGATTTATGGGTGGCGCGGGGCCGACGTTCGCAACATGCAGGATTTCCTCAAGGATTTTCCCGGCGCCAAGCTGGTGCGGCTGGAGGAGAACTATCGCTCGACTCAGATCGTGCTCGACGCGGCCAACGGCGTCATTGCCGAGAACAGCGGCCGGATCGGCAAGACCCTCACCACCCGGCGCCGGGGCGGGGAATCGGTGACCCTGGTGGCGGCCGCTGACGAGCGGGACGAGGCCGAGTGGGTCGTCCGCGAGCTGCAGAAGCGATGCGCGGCAGGCGACTGGGCCTATAGCGAGATGGCCGTGCTTTACCGCACCAACGCGCAGTCCCGCGCCATGGAAGAGGCATTCCGCAGGGCGGGAGTGCCGTACCGGCTCATCGGCGCCATCAGCTTCTACGAGCGGCGCGAGGTGAAGGATCTGCTGGCCTATCTCCGGCTGGTGGCGAATCCAGCGGATGACGAGGCCTTTCTTCGAGCCGTTGGGGTCCCCCGGCGCGGGCTGGGCGAAACCAGCCTGGCCATTTTGGGCCAGACGGCATCGCAATGGAGCAAACCGCTGCTGGAGACCGCCCGTATTGCCGACCGCATCTCGGAGCTGCGTCCTAACGTGCGAGAGGCCTTTCGGGCGTTCGCCGCGCTGATCGATAACGCGGCAAAGTCGCAGCAGCAGCCGCCCGCCGACCTGCTGGAGCAGATCATTCGAGCCATCGACTATGAGGCGGTTCTCCATGCCGAAGGTCCCGAGGGCGCCGACCGCTGGGAGAACGTACGTGAGCTGGTGGCCAGCGCGGCCAACTGGTCGGAGGAGGTGGTTCCGGCGGACGACGAGACCGGAACCCCGCTGGAACGATTCCTCGCTGAAGCCGCGTTGCTCTCGTCCGCCGATACGGTGATCGGGGAAGAGCAAGGCGTCACGCTCATGACCCTGCACACCGCCAAGGGATTGGAGTGGCCGGTGGTCGTCCTGTCCGGGATGGAGCATGGCCTCTTCCCTCTGGCTCGGGCAGAAGAGCAGCCGTCCGGCCTGGAGGAGGAGCGCAGGTTGTGCTACGTGGGTCTCACCCGGGCCAAGGACAAGCTCTACCTTACCTGGGCCCGCGCTCGGCGCCGGGGCGGAGAGCTCCGGCCGGGCATTGCCTCCCGATTTCTCCGGGCCATTCCCCCGGGGATAGTGGAAGAGCGGCGGACGACCTCGTTGTGGGCGCCCGACTGGGGGGCGGGCGAGCGGGGCGGCGGGCGGCAGGGCAGTGGCCCGGTCAGGGACTCAGATCCTGTGGATTTGAGCATCCGGCTGCCGACCCGCCGGAGCTCCCGTCCGCCGCGTCCGCCGAGGAAGAGGCCTCGCAGGATACTCCCCGCTACGTCAAAGGTGAGCGAGTCCGCCACCGTCGATTCGGCAGCGGCACCATCAGAGGTCTCACCGGCACCGGACGGGATCTGAAGGTCTCGGTCGCGTTCGATGACGAGGAGGTGGGCATCAAACAGTTGCTGGTGGCTTACGCCGGGTTGGAACGAGAATGGGAGAGCGCATGAGCATCGGACTGGACGAGGTTCTCCACGTAGCCAAGCTCGCCGAGTTGGCGGTGAAGGAGAGCGAGTTCCGCCGCCTGGTGGAGCAGATGAACCGGATCGTGGATTATGTGGCCCAGCTGAACCAGGTGCCAGCGGATAACGCCGTCGAGCCGTTCCTCGCCGGTCCTCAATCTGTCGCCCTCCGGGAAGACGTGGAGGGCCCAATGCCCCTCGCCCGGCCGCCGGCCGCGATGGCGCCCGAGTTTGCCGATGGCTTCTTCCTGGTGCCACGTCATGGCGCCATGGAGGATCAGTGACGGCGAGGGCAGTAGGGACGTCGCGGCCGAGACCGGGAGACGGCTGAGCTGAGGCGCGCGATCTCAATGCAACGCTGCACTGGTCGCAGGAATTGCTCGACGCCGAGGCGGCCCGGGTCGATCGCGATGGTGGCGCCCGGGTCCTCTGGCGGCCATGCCGGTGGCGCTGAAGGACAACATCGTCACCGTGGAGCAGCCGACCACCTGTGGGTCGCGGATCCTGGAAGGCTACGTGTCGCCCTACAACGCCACCGTCGTTGAACGGCTCCGGGCGGCAGGCGCCATGATCGCGGCCAAGACCAACCTGGACGAGTTTGCCATGGGCTCGTCGACCGAACACTCCGCCTTCGGTCGGGTAAAGCATCCTCTGGATCCGACCCGGGTGCCCGGCGGGTCCTCCGGCGGCTCAGCTGCACTGGTCGCGGCGGGCGTGGTGCCGGCTGCGCTGGGATCGGAGACCGGTGGCTCGGTGCGGCAGCCGGCCAGCTTCTGCGGAGTCGTGGGTGTGAAGCCGAGCTATGGACGGGTGAGCCGTTATGGGCTGGTCGCGTTCGGCTCCTCGCTCGACTGCGTGTCGGTCTTCGGGCGCACGGTGGCTGATGCCGCGCGGGTCCTGAGCACCATCAGCGGGCCCGATCCACTCGATGCCACCACCGTCGACCGCGCTCCCACGCCGGTGCCGAAGCCACTCCCCGACCTGCGCGGCCTGACGGTTGGCCTGCCGAAGGAATATTTCCCCGCGGATCTGGACGCGGCGTGGCGGCTGCGCTTCGCCGCACTACCGAGAAAATCCGGGAGCTCGGCGGTGAGATTCGCGACGTCTCACTCCCGAACTCCGCGTATGCGGTGCCCACCTACTACATCATCGCGCCGGCGGAAGCAGCGGCGAATCTGGCGCGCTACGATGGAGTCCGTTACGGCCACGCGCCGGATCGGGCCCGAAGGCGATATCCGGTCCTTGTATCGCACCACCCGGGGCGAGGGGTTCGGCGAGGAGGTGCGCCGCAGGATTCTGGTTGGCACCTACGTACTGAGCGCCGGCTACTACGACGCGTATTACAAGAAGGCCCAGCAAGTGCGGGCCTTGATCGCCGAGGACTTCCGGCGGGTATTCGATTCGGGGATCGACCTGCTGCTCACCCCGACCACGCCGACGCCCGCCTTCAAGGCCGGCGAGAAGACCGAAGATCCGGTGGCGATGTATCTGGCCGACGTGTTCGTTTGCCCGATGAGCCTCGCCGGCCTCCCGGCGATGAGCTTGCCGGTCGGCCGGAGCGAGGGTCTGCCGATCGGGGCCCAGCTGGTTGCTCCATACTTCGGCGAGGAACGGCTGCTCGCCGCAGCCCAGGTCCTCGAGCGAAGCCTGGATCCGCTGGCGGAGGTACGCTGATGGCCTGGGAAACGGTGATCGGGCTCGAGGTCCATGTCCAGCTGCGGACCCGCACCAAGATGTTCTGCGCCGATCGCACCAGCTTTGGCGATCCGCCGAACACCAACGTGTGCCCCGTCTGCCTCGGCCTACCGGGTGCCCTCCCGGTCCCTAACGCCGAGGCTATCCGGCTGGGCACTCAAGGCCGCCCTGGCGCTGGGCTGCACCGTGCATGAGACCAGCGTGTTCGCCCGCAAGAACTATTTCTATCCCGATCTGCCCAAGGGCTACCAGATCTCCCAGTTCGACCGGCCGCTGGCCACCGGTGGAAGCGTCACCTTCGAGTCGCCCGAGCGGGGCCGGATCCGCGTCGGCATTACCCGGCTGCACCTCGAGGAAGATGCCGGGAAGCTGCTGCACGACCGGATCCCCGGAAAAACGGCGGTCGACCTCAATCGTGCCGGCATCCCGCTGGCGGAAATCGTGAGCGAGCCCGATCTCAGGTCGCCGGCCGAGGCTCGGGCTTATCTGACCACGCTGCGGCAGATTCTGGTCTACGCCGGCGTGAGCGAATGCAGTATGGAACAGGGGAGCCTGCGGGTCGATGCCAATATCTCGATTCGCCCCGCCGGTCAATCGAAGCTCGGCACCAAGACCGAAGTGAAGAACATGAACTCGTTCGCCAACGTGGAGCGCGCGCTGGAGGCAGAGCGGGCGCGGCAGACGGGGTTAGTGGAAGCAGGCCGGAAAGTCGAACAGGTTACCCTACTCTTCAATGCGGCCACCGGGCAGGTGAAGCCGACCCGGTCGAAGGAGGAGAGTCACGACTACCGCTACTTCCCGGATCCCGACCTGCCGCCACTGGTGCTCACGCCTGCCTTCATTGCCGAGCAGCGGGCGGCCCTCCCGGAGCTGCCCGACGCAAAGCGGTCCCGGCTGGAATCGGCGTACGGGCTACCGGTCTACGATGCCAGGGAGATCACCAGCGAAGCAGCTCTGGCTCACTACTTCGAGTCGGTGGTCCAGGTCGGCGCCGACCCCAAGACGGCGGCCAACTGGATCATGGCCGACGTCCGGACCTCCTATAATGAAAGCGGAGCCTTCCCGGTGTCGCCGGAACGGTTGGCCGGCCTGATCGACCTGGTCCGCGAAGGCACGGTGAGCCATCAGGCGGCCAAACGCATCTATGGCGAGCTGGCCCGCTCCGGCGACGAATCCCCTCGGGCAGCCGCCGAGCGACTGGGTCTGGTCCAGGTCAGCGATCAGGGTGCGCTCACCGATTGGGTGGATGAGGTGCTGGCGGAGCATCCGGGTGAGGTGGCTCGGTTCCGGGGTGGCGAGACCAAGCTGATGGCCTTCTTTGTGGGCCAGGTCATGAAACGAAGCAAGGGGAAGGCCGATCCGAAGGGGGTGCAGCCGGTATTACAGCAGCGCCTGCGAGAGACCGCCGGGACTGGGCGCTAGGTACCCTTTTTCTTCTCCAGCTGCAGCAGACTCATCGGATCTACCGAGATCGCACCGTAGCGCGCCACCCAGTGCAGGTGAGGTCCGGTGACCCGGCCGCTCTGGCCCACGGCACCGATCCGTTGTCCCGCCACCACCGTGTCGCCTTCTCTCACGTAGGCCCGGCTCAGGTGAAAGTAGGCCGTCACCACGCCGGCCCCATGATCCACATAGACAGCCCGTCCCGCCAGATAGAAGTCCGCCACCATCGCCACTACGCCTCGGCCCGCGGCCCGCACCGGCGCTCCGATGGCGCCGGCAAAGTCCGTCCCCAGGTGGCGTCCCTGAAGCTCACCGTTATAGACCCGGGCCGTACCAAACGGGCTGGTGATCCGGCTGGGGCGCGGCAGCCGGAAGGGGCCTCGCCAGATCTGGGGTCGCTCCTGTGACCGACGCGACACCTCTCTGCTCCGGGCCAGCTCGGCTCGGATGCGGGCTGCGGATATGCTGTCCGGCCGGACGAACCCCGGCGCGACCGCCAGCACCTCGCTGGGATAGCCCCCTTTACCCACTCGGACTGAGGTGCGGATCGTGTCGGAGCGCTGGCCCACTTGGAGGAAGACCGAAATCGGAAGTGAGTCGCCCACATCCATCGGTACCCCGATCAGCGCCTTGAACCCGCTGTCGGAGGCGTGGAAGTGAATCGGCTCCCCCGCGGCTTCACCGCCGACGACGTTGGCCTCAACGCTGGGGCGTACCAGAAGCCACCCGAGGGTTCCTTCTATAAGAGAAGCGGGCTCGACCGTGAGGCTCAGGTGAGAAGCCGAGTCCAGACCGGACGCGGAGTCGCGGCGTGCGGGAGGCAAGGTATCCTGGCCCCAGGCCGCATGCGGCGCGAACGCCGCCTGCAAGAGGCAGCCGGCAAGGAGACCGCGGGCGATCGTCCGGATATCCGTACGGCCAACGCGAATGAGCAAAGCGCTCAGCGGTCGCCGCTCACGAGGCGCTTGGGGGAGGGGGCGGTACCTTCCGCCGCGCCCCACGGCAACTTCTTGGAGATCTTGCTCCAGAAAACGAGCGCCCGGTCGGGGAGTCCGAAGTGTTCGTTGGCGGCCTGCTGCAGCTCTTCGGTATCCCGTCGGCCCGCCTCGCGGATGACCCGGCGGCGCATCTCCTTGGCCGTCTTGAGCGGCCGCTCGCCCGAGGGGTCGAGATGGCGGGCCGAGGAAACCGATTCAGTCAGCAGCTCCATCATGAAGTCGAAGGATTGGCCGAGGTGACGCTCTACATCGGCATCGGTGAGCGACCACCGGCTGTACTCCCGCGCCACCTGGCTGGCCCGCTGCCAACTCGTGGTCTCGGTGAGATGCACCATGCCCCGGAACAATCTCCGGTTGGTGCGCACGCTGAAAATCGTGGGGGCGATGATCCGATCCAGGTGCGCGTCGGCGGAAGCATGATCGAGCAGAATCACGTCCTTGGCGACCTTGGAGTAGGCGTCGCCCAGGTGCGCTTCCACCCGGGTTTCCCAGTAGGAGTGTCCCACCGCCGCCGTGCTGCTGGTGAGCATGAGCTGCCGGGGAACGAAGTAGTTGTGGGCGATGGTATCGGCGGCGAGATGACTGAGGTATCCCAGCCCGAATGCCCGCAGCGCATCGGACGCGGCAAGATCGTGGATCTCCTGGCCCACGTGCCAGTAGTGGCAATGTCGGCCCAGGGGCGCGTAGTGCTTGGCGATCGAGGAGTCGGCGGCGATGTTGCCGTAGAGAAAGTCGAAGGGAAAAGCCCGGAGTAGATCGGCCACGGCGGGGGGCAGATACGACAGATTCGCGAGGACCGATTCGCCCAGATAGATGTGCGTCCCCGGGGTCCAGGCGTGGGCCTGCTCGGGAACGATCAGAAGACACAGCCCCACGCCCACCATAGCCAGCGCGAGGCGGGGAAGGGTCATCAGCGGCTCGGCACCAGGATCCGTCGCACCCGGCCCAGCATGCCATTGCCCCGGCGCACCGAGCGGAGGGCCGCGGCGGCATCGAGCGCGGCGTTCTCGACTTCATCGTGCACCACGTCGTACAGCGTCTCCAGCTCCTGTAGCTTGGTCTCGACCCGGTCGACCGCCCGCACCGTCTTGCGGCGGAGCCGGCGTGCGGTCTGGGCAAAGGCTCCGGCCTCATGCCGGACCAGGACCATGACGTCCTGGGCCTGTTCCGTCAGCCGGCGGACGGTCTTGAGGGTGCGACCGACCTCGTCCTGCAGTCCATCGACGATGGTGGCGATCTTGCGGATCTGCCCGGAGAGCTTGAGCGCGGTAAAGGCCAACGCGGCCGCGATCGACGAGGAACGACAGGGCAATGATGGCGAGGGATATGGCCATCACCGGCCCGACCCACGATTGGACCGTGCCGACCTGCAAAAGTGCGAGTAATCTCATATGCCAGTCCTCCGGGAAGCCTGCACCGACTGCTCGAGCGCCAAAGTCCGGGGCCGGCGGTCCGCCCCCCTCTCGCTAATACAAAGCGGTCTCGGCAGCATCGCAACCCCCTGATTCCGCTTGACGCGATTCGCTGGTCAGGCCAGCTTTGGCCATGCCTCCTCGTTTTCTCGTGCGCGGCGGCCGTCCGTTGAAGGGAACGGTGCGTCCGGCGGGCAATAAAAATGCTGCACTTCCCATCCTGGCGGCCACCGTTCTCGCCGACGGTCCGGTCGATCTGGAAAACATCCCCCGCATCCGCGACGTCGAAACCATGCTGGCGCTGCTGGTCGATCTCGGCGCGACGGCGGAATGGACCGGCCCGAACGCCGTAAGGATCGATACCCGTAACGTCAAACCTAAGCCGCTCGATCCGGCGCTGTGCGCCAAGATCGGGCCTCGATTCTGCTGGCCGGCCCGTTGCTGGCTCGGTTCGGCAGCGTCACCCTGCCTCCTCCCGGGGCGATGTCATCGGTCGGCGCCGAGTGGACACCCATTTCCTGGCGCTCGAGCACCTGGGCGCATCAGTGATGGTGGGGGACCGCTACGAGCTGGAAGCCAAGGGGCTCAAGGGCGACGACATCTTTCTCGACGAGCCGAGTGTCACCGGGACCGAGAATGCGCTGATGGCCGCGGTGATGGCCAAGGGTCGACGGTGCTTCGGAATGCCGCCTGCGAGCCGCACGTGCAGGATCTGGCCCGGGCGCTCGTGGCTATGGGCGCCGAGATCAGCGGCATCGGGTCGAACATCTATACGATCGAGGGCGGGCGCCCCCTGGTGGGCACCTCGTATGCCATCGGTCCCGATCACATCGAAATCGGAAGCTTCATCGGTCTCGCCGCAGTGACCAACGGAGAGGTGACCATCGACCCGGTCCGGGCCGAGGATCTGCGCAGCACGCTGCTCGGCTTCGAACGGCTGGGGATTCGGCCTCGGGTGGAAGGGACCAAGCTCAGCGTGAGCCCGGGGCAGGAGCGGCGCATCCGGCCCGACCTGGGCGGGCACGTGCCGAAGCTGGAAGACGGCCCCTGGCCCGCATTCCCGGCCGATGTGATGTCCACCACGATCGTCACCGCCACCCAGTGTTCCGGAATGCTCCTGGTCTTCGAGAAGATGTTCGAGTCCCGGCTCTTCTTCGTGGATAAGCTGATCGGCATGGGCGCCCGCATCGTCCTCTGCGATCCGCACCGGGCGGTCATCTCGGGCCCCTCGCCACTCAAGGGCGGCATCGTGGAGTCGCCCGATATCCGCGCCGGCATGGCCATGCTCCTCGCGGCCCTGGCGGCGGAGGGATCCAGCACCATCCACAACGTCGGCCAGATCGAACGGGGGTACGAGCGCATCGACGAGCGGCTGCGCGCCCTCGGGGCTGAGATCGAGCGGGTGGATGGGTAGTCAGCGGGGCGGCGGGGCAGCCGGGCGGCGGGCAGTCGCGACAATCTCCAATCCGAGTGAAATCCCGGTACCAGGTCCAATCCCCGGTACGAGATTCCCGGCTGGCAAGAGCAGTACGGAGTTGTCGCCGGAATAACCGGGCGCGGCAGCGATGCGGGCCCTGGGTTCGATCTCGGCCTCTGGAGTCAACCAGCCAGTCGGCGAGGTGATGAGCCGCTGGCTCGCGTTTCGTCGGCGCGATGCCCGAGTTCCTGGCGGTGGCTCTGGGGAACCAGGTCCATGGCGTCGAGATCATGGGGCTCGATGCCGGCCGGGGATGGATCCAGGTGGAGGGGATCGATGGGTGGATCACCACCAGACCCGGGATCCTGCTTACCGTGACGATCGCCGACTGCGTGCCGGTATATCTCGTGGCCCCGGGGCGAGGCATCGCATTGCTCCATGCCGGCTGGCGGGGGACGGCCGGTGGAATCCTGGGCCGGGGACTCGATCGGCTCCGGCGCTGGCTGTGGGTTCGGCCGATGTCGTAATGCATTGCGGTGTCGGCATATGTGGGGCATGCTATGAGGTAGGATCTGAAGTCATGACTGGCTGCGGTCTGCCGGCTCGAAGGAGCCGGGCCGTGGCACCTCGATCTCCGGGAGCGACTGGCTGAGCAGGCGGGAGCGCTGGGCATTCTCAGGTGACTTGCTCCACCTGGTGTTCGGCCCATGACCGCTCCTCGTTTTACAGCCACCGGGGATCCCGAGGCAGCGATGGGCGGATGGTGGCTTACATCGGGATGCTTGCTTCCAACCCGCTTCCCGCATAATATTTAACGCTGTCCCGGGAGGCGCTGGTATGGGCCGACTGTCGATGTGGGGGAGTTCCCCCACATTTTTTTTCCTTCTCCGCCGATGTCTGCCGACGCGCTGCTGGCTCCGATTCGCGATCACATTGCCGGGCTCGGGTTCGAGCTGGTGGATCTCCGGCGAACCGGCACGCTGCAGCGCCCCATCCTGCAGGTACGGGTGGACCGCCCGGACAGCCGCCCTGGCCAGGGAGTGACGGCCGACGACTGTGCGGCTATCAGCCGGTCCCTCGAACGTTTCTTGGAAACCAGGGCGATGGTCGGGCCGCGGTACGTGTTGGAGGTCTCGTCGCCCGGGTTCGAGCGGCCGCTCCGGTGGCCGGAGCATTGGCGGCGGTTCGTCGGACGCGAGGCCCGGGTGCGGGCGGAATCCCTGCCGGGACGCAATCGAGTCCGAATTGTTGCAGTTCCCGATGACGAGCACGTTATCGTCCGGCGGGATGACGGCACGGACGTGACGCTCGCGTTCGAAATGATACGGGAAGCGAACTTGGTGGCGGATGCGGAGGTGTTCGGTAAACGGCGGTAGGGGGTAAACAGGATGGCAGGTTCGACAGAGATGTTGGCCGCGTTCCGCGAGCTGACCACGACGAAACAACTGGAGCGCTCCGATCTGCTGGAGCTCCTGCGCGACGGCATTCATGCCGCCCTGGTGCGGAAGTTCGGCCCCAATGTGCGGTTCGAGCTGAGCGTGGACGAGCTGCAGGGCACCATCAAGGTGGTGCGCCTGCGGCAGGTCGTGGAGGCGGTCGAGGACCCGAGCTGCGCAGATCACGTTGGAGGAGGCCCAGTACGAGGATCCCGACTTCGCGATCGGTGACATGCTGGAGGAAGAGGTCCCCTTCGTCGATTTCGGCCGGCTCGCGGTGCAGGCCGCCAAGCAGCGCATCATCCAGCGGGTCCGGGAAGGCGAGCGGGCCCGGATCCGGGAGGAATTCGCGTCCAAGGTGGGAGAGCTGCTCTCGGGCGAGGTCCAGCAGATCGAGCGGGGCAAGCTGGTGATCATGCTGAACAAGTTCCGCGAGGCGGAAGCCATCGTCCCCTATCGGGAGCAGAATCACCGGGAGCACTTCCACCAGGGCGACACCATCCGGGCCGTGCTCAAGCGGCTGGAGGAGACGCCCAAGGGACCCCGGCTGATCCTGTCCCGGGGCGATCCGCTCTTCGTGAAAGCGCTCTTCAAGCTCGAGGTGCCGGAGATCCAGCAGCAGGTGGTCGAGATCCGGGCCATCGCTCGCGAGGTAGGCAGCCGCACCAAGGTGGCCGTGATCTCGCGCGACGATGCGATCGATCCGGTGGGCGCCTGCGTCGGGCTCAAGGGCTCCCGGGTCCAGGCCGTGGTCAACGAGCTGGGCGGCGAGCGGATCGACATCGTGCCCTGGTCGCCCGACCCCGAGCGGTTCGCCCGCTTGGCGCTGGCGCCGGCCCGCGTCGCCAAGGTCTTCTCCGATCCCGAGGCCAAGACGATTCAGGCCGTGGTGGACGAGGACCAGCTCTCGCTCGCCATCGGCCGCAACGGCCAGAATGTCCGGCTTGCCTCGGAGCTCACCGGGTGGAAGATCGACCTCTATTCCAGCCGGGAGTGGCTGGAGCGCGGCGGTGAAGGTCCGCTGTTCGCGCCGCTGCCTCCCGAGGAAGAGATGGCCGGCAAGGTGCCGCTCAGCGAGCTCAAGGGCCTCTCGCCCGATCTCACCGGAATCCTGGAGAGCGCCGGCTACAAGATGCTGAACGACATCCTCGACCTCGAGCGCGAGGACATCGCCAAGATCCCGGGAATGACCCCGGAAACCGCCGACCAGCTGATGGCGTTCCTCTCCGAGCTGACCGACGAGGACAGCGGCGAGGAGTCGCGGCCCAAGGCATGAGCGGGTTGCTGGGCCTGCATCGGGCTGGGGTATCGGGGCCGTCGGGTCGTGGTCGGAGTCGATGCGGTGCGCAAGGAGTTGCAGGCAGGGAAGTGCTGGTGCGTGGTGGTGGCGGAAGACGCCAGCCCCGCGCCGTAGAAAAGGTGGTCCGGCTGGCGAGCGCCAAGGGGGTGCCGCTGCTGCCGGGGCCGCGTGCCGCAGCGATCGGCGCGCAACTGGGTAAGCCGCCGGTCATGGCGGTAGGCGTGCGGGACCGCGCATTGGCCGGCGGCATGGTGCAGCTGGCAGCCGCACGCTCGTGATGGAGGAATGAGTGGTTAAAACAAGAGTCCACGATCTGGCAGCGGAGTTCGGCGTCGCTCCTGAGCAGCTCCTCAACATGCTCAAGGACATGAACATCTTTGTGCGCAGCCATCTCTCGGCCCTGGAGAGCGACCAGGTGTCCGCGGTCCGGGTGCGCTGGGAGCGGGAAAAGCGCCGCAGCGCGGAAGAGCCCACGGCCAAGAAGGGCCGGCGCAAGGCCGCCAAGGCAGAGCCCGCCCCGGCCGCGGTGGAGGCCAAGCCGGCCAAGCGGCGCCGTACCGCCGCGGAGGTCGCCCAGGTCGAGGCCCAGGTGCAGGCGGAAAAGGCCGCCGAGCTGGCCGCGCTGGAGCTGGAGCGCCCGGTCATCCACGAAGTCGAGGAGGCCGCCCCGGCCCAGTCCCTGGAGGAGCGGGCCCGCGCCCTGTTCAAGGATCTGCCGCCCGCGCCGCCGGAGTCCGAGGACACCGAGGTCGCCACCGAGGAGGAGCCGGTGAACGGGGGAGCACCCGAGCCGGCGCTCTTCCGTCCCGCCCCGGCGGCGCCGGTCCCCAATCGGGCACCCTTCATCCCGCCCGGGTACAGCGACCGGCCCCGCCCCCGAGCCGCGGCCCCAAGCCGGTATTCAGCAGCAGCGCGCCGGCTGCGCCGGCTCGCCCGAGCAGCCCCTCTCGTCCCGGCGCCCCCGGTCGCCCCGGTGGCGACCGCCAAGCCCCGGTTCGCACCTTCGGTCCCGATGCGGAGAAGGGTGGCGGGCGAAAGAAAGGCAAGAAGGGCAAGCGCTCATCGGTGGACCAGGAAGCGGTACACGCCAACATCCTGCGGACCCTGCAGGGCATGAAGGGTCCGGCAGGACGCAAGGGTCGCCGCACCGACGAGCCATCGTTCCGCGAGGTCCAGGCCGGCCGACTGGCCGAGGAACGGGAGCGGGAAAAGACCCTGATCCGGGTCAACGAGTTCGTGTCGGTCTCCGAGCTCGCCACCGCCATGAAGGTCCCGGCCACCCAGATCGTCCAGTTCGCCTTCAAGGAGCTGGGCCTGATGGTGACGGTGAATCAGCGGCTCGACTTCGACCAGATCGAGCTGATCGCCTCCGCCTTCGGCTTCCAGGCAGTCAAGGAAGACGAGTACGCGGCGGAAGCTGAGGTGGATCAGACCGACGGACAGCCCGGAGGAACTGGTCTCCCGTCCACCGGTCGTCACCATCATGGGTCACGTGGACCACGGCAAGACGTCGCTGCTGGACTACATCCGGAAGGCCAACATCGTCGCCGGCGAGGCCGGAGGCATCACCCAGCACATCGGCGCCTATCACGTCGAGCTGCCCGGGGACAAGGAGATCACCTTCCTCGACACCCCGGGTCACCAGGCCTTTACCGCCATGCGTGCCCGCGGCGCGCAGGTCACCGATATCGTGGTGCTGGTGGTAGCGGCGGACGACCAGGTGATGCCCCAGACGGTCGAGGCTATCAGCCACGCCCGCAACGCCGGCGTGCCGATGATCGTGGCTATCAACAAGATCGATCTACCCACCGCGAACGTCCCCAAGGTCAAGCAGGACCTGCTGCAGCACAACGTGGTGCTGGAGGAGTTCGGTGGTACCACCCTTTCGGCCGAGATCTCGGCCAAGAAGGGCACCGGCATCGATCACCTGCTGGAGCAGATTCTGTTGCAGGCGGAGATCCTCGACCTCAAGGCCAATCCCGGCGGCAAGGGCCACGGAACCGTCCTCGAGGCCACTCTCGATCCCGGCAAGGGCCCGCTGGCCACCATCCTGGTGCAGCGAGGCACCCTGGTCGGCGGGGACAACTTCATCTGCGGGAAATTCTCCGGACGGGTTCGAGCGCTCTACGACGAGCGGGGCAAGACGGTGAAGGCGGCCGGCCCTTCCATCCCGGTCCAGATCCTCGGCTTCGAGGGCGTCCCCGCTGCAGGCGACGTCTTTGCGGTGGTCACCGACGCCGTGGAGGCGCGGGACATTGCCCAGAAGCGGCAGCGGCTCGAGCGCGAGGCGCAGAACCGCCGCAGCGCCAAAGGCACGTCGCTCGAGGACTTCAGCCGCGCCCTCAAGGAGGGCGAGGTCTCGATGCTCCGGATCATCATCAAGGCCGATCAGGGTGGTCCGGCGGAGGCCCTGGCCGACGCACTGGCGCAGCTGACCACCAGCGAAGTACGGGTGGACGTGGTCCACCGCGGCGTCGGTGCCATCACCGAGAGCGACATCCTGCTGGCGAAGGCCTCCGGAGCCATCGTCCTTGGCTTCCATGTCCGGCCCGATTCCAACGCCCGAGCGGCGGCGGAGCGGGAGCAGGTGGACGTGCGGACCTACCGCATCATCTACGAAGCGGTGGAAGACGTGCGCAACGCCCTCGAAGGTCTGCTGAAACCGGAGGAGCGGGAAACCGTGCTCGGCGAGGCCGAGGTGCTCCAGCTCTTCAAGGTGAGCAAGGTGGGCACCATCGCCGGCTGCACCGTACGGAGCGGCACCATTCAGCGGACCGCCAAGGCGCGGGTCATCCGGGACGGCACTTCGGTCTACGCCGGGTCGCTGTCCAGCCTCAAGCGGTTCAAGGACGACGTGCGCGAGGTACGCGAAGGACTCGAGTGCGGCATCGGGATCGAGAACTTCAACGACCTCAAGGTGGGCGACCGGATCGAGTCGTTCCGGATGGAGGAGATCAAGCGCACGCTGGCTCCGGCAACCGGGGAGAGTAGGGAGCTAGGAGCCAGGAGCTAGGAGCTCAGACTCGGTTCCCAGCTCCTGACTCCAAGCTCCAGCTCAGCTCCCGACTATGATCGTCGCCATCACCACCTGGGATCTGCACCTCCCGGGTTGTCATTCCCTCAAGGAGAAGCGCAGCGTGCTCAAGCCGTTGACGTCGGGGCTGCGCCGGACGCTCAACGTGTCGGTGGCGGAAACCGGCCACCAGGACTTGTGGCAGCGCGCCGAGGTCGTCTGCGCCGCGGTCGGCAGTGACCGCGGGGTGGTCGAGGAGACTCTCCGGGCCGCAGATCGCCTGGTGGAGGAAGCCGACGGAGTGCGGATCATGGATACCGCGACGGTGTTCCGGTGAAAGGCTCGTCGCGCCGCCCCGAGCAGGTGGCTGAGACCCTCAGACAGGTCATCACCGACGCGCTGGCTCGCGAGGTCCGCGATCCCCGGGTCGGCTTCGTCACGGTGACCGCCGTCCTGGTGACCAACGATCTGTCTCACGCGCGGGTCATGGTCAGCGTCCCCGGCGAAGACAGCGACAAGACCCGGGCACTCGAGGGCCTCCAGAGCGCAGCCGGCTTCCTCCGATCCCGTGCCGCCCGCACGCTCACCACCCGCTCGGTGCCCGAACTCCACTTCGAGCTCGACCGGGGATTGGAGCACGCGGCCCGGATCAACGAGCTGCTGAACACCATTCGGCGGGAGGATCAGGACTGATCGGCGCAGTGCTGGTAGACAAGCCGGCCGGCGTGACCTCACACGACGTAGTACAGCAGGTGCGGCGCAGAGTCGGGACCCGCTCCGCCGGACACACCGGTACCCTGGACCCTTTCGCCACCGGGCTGCTGGTGGTCCTGGTGGGAAGAGCAACCCGGCTGGCGCGGTTTGTCGAGGCACAGTCCAAGACCTATCTGGCCACCGCCCGGCTGGGGGTTCGCACTACCACCGACGACCTCACCGGAGCGGTCCTGGATACCGCCGTCGCGGTGCCGGACGAGGCAACCGTGCGGGAGACGCTGGTCGGATTCCTGGGCCCGCAGCCGCAACAGCCGCCGCAATTTTCGGCCAAGCACGTGGCCGGCGAAAGAAGCTATCGGCGGGCCCGGCGGGGTGAGAGGGTGGAGCTGGCCGACGTGAAGGTCACCGTGCATTGGATCGAGCTGGTAAAGTACGAGCCGCCCGATCTCACCTTCCGCGCTGCGGTGAGCGCGGGGACTTACCTCCGGGCCCTCGCCCGCGATTTGGGCGACCGGCTGGGCGTAGGTGGCCACCTCACCAGCCTGCGGCGGGAGGCGATCGGCTCGCTTCGGGTGGAGGACGCGGTTCTCCTCGAGCAGGTGACCCCGTCGGCCGTGCTGCCGGCGCGACGGGTTCTGCACGACATGCCGGGGGTCGATCTCGACGCTGCCGCCCGCCATGATGTTATTCATGGTCGAGCAGTAGTGGACGGAAGGGCAGCGGGGCAGCGGGGCAGCGGGGCAGAGGTGGCCCTATTGGCTGGTGGTGAGCTCATTGGTGTAGCCCGGTCTGACGGTGAATGGCTCCGTCCTTCCGTTGTGCTTGAAAGCCCGGAGCCGGCGTGACCTCGCTGCCCCGCGGCCCCGCTGCCCCGCTCCCGCTGCTGCCCAATGGCACCACCGTCACGGTGGGCTCTTTCGATGGCGTCCACCTTGGCCACCAGGCGGTGCTCCGGGAGATCGACCGCCGGGCTCGGGCAGCGGGAAGAGCGAGTGTGCTGGTTACCTTCGATCCCCACCCCCTCGAGGTGGTCAATCCGGAGGCGGCACCGCCGCTCCTCACTACCGGTCCCGAGCGGCTGGAAATATTGGCCCTCTCCCCGCTCGATTACGTGGTTCTGCTCCGGTTCGACCGCCACCTGGCCGGTCTCACGCCGGAGGGCTTCGTGCAGGAGGTGCTGCTCGACCGCTGCGCCGTGCGCGAGCTGGTGATCGGGCATGACCACGGGTTCGGACGGGGACGCAGTGGAGACGTGGAGACCCTGCGCCGGTTGGGCGCCGTTCATGGCTTCGCCGTCGACGTGGTCGATCCGGTAGATTTTGCCGGTCAGCACGTCTCCAGCAGCCGAATCCGCCGGGCTGTGGCCGGCGGCGACCTGGCGCTGGCCGGTGCCATGTTGGGCCGCCCCTATGGCGTGGTCGGCCGGGTAGGGGAGGGGGAGCGCCGGGGGCGGCTGCTCGGCGTACCGACCATTAATCTGACCGAGCTCTCGCCCCGGAAGCTCTTGCCGCCCGATGGAGTCTACGCGGTGCGAGTCGAGTGGCGAGGCGGCAGCGCCGGCGGGATGATGAACCAGGGACCCCGGCCTACATTTCAGGATGGCCGTCGAGTGCTGGAGGCCCATCTGTTCGGGTTCGAGGGCGACCTGTACGGCGAGTGGGTTCGCATCGAGTGGGTCCAGCACCTGCGGGATATCGAACGGTTTGATTCCGTGGAGCATCTGAAGAAGCAGCTGCAGCATGATCGCATGCGAGCCGAGGCGGCGTTGGCCGAGGCTCCGACTCACACTAGCCGCGTGTCACACGCCTGAGAGCCTGATCCACGATGTTCGCTTCCATTCGTACGCGCCTGCTGATCATCGGCCTGTTGGTCGCTGCCTCGGTGTACTTCCTCTTCCCCCGGGATGTTACCACCCGGGAGCCGGGCCCGAACGGCGTCATGCACGACGTGACCGTCACCCGGGTGCCGCTCAAACGGGGCCTCGATCTTCAGGGCGGGATGCATCTCGCTCTCGAGCTGGATCAGTCCAAACAGGTTTCCGCCGATCCCAAGAAGGATCTCGACCTTGCCTTGACGGTGCTGCGGAAGCGGATCGACGAGTTCGGGGTGGAGGAGCCGCTGGTCCAGAAGGTGGGCGACAGCCGGATCGTGGTCGAGCTGGCCGGCATCACCGATCCTGCCCGGGCCAAGGGCATCGTGCAGCGCAGCGCCTTCCTCGAATTCAAGATCACCGACAAGACCGGCGCCCTGGAGAAGGCGCTCCCGCGATGGACCGCACGCTGCGGAATCTCGGTGTGAAGGGCGAGGACCAGGCAGAGAAGCCGTCCGCGGTGCAGCAGCTGCTGGGCGGCGATACCAGCGAAGGCCGGGCGAAAGGACAGCAGCCAAGGACGCCAAGGACACCTCGGCCGTGATCGGCGGCGTCCTGGCTGGACTGATTCAGCCCTCCGGCGCTCTGCCCGGCGAGTACGGGGTCCCGGAGCCTGCCTATCCTCGAGTCGACAGCCTGCTGAGCATTCCAGCGGTAGCCCGGCAACTCCCCCGTGGCATCACCCTCCGCTGGAGCGCCGCTCCGACCAGCGTCGGCGTGCAACCGGTGCGCTACCTCTACGCGCTGGACGACAAGAGCATCGTCACCGGCAGCAACCTGGTCGACGCCAAGGCTCAGCTTGACCCGCTCACCAACGGGCCGATCGTCACCTTCGAGCTGGACCGGGCCGGCGGCCGCAAGTTCGGCGAAGAGACCGGCAAGCATGTCGGCGACTACATGGCCATCCTGCTCGATGGCAAGGTGCAGGGCCGCCCGCCGGTCATTCAGAGCCGGATCGGACGGAACGGTCAGATCACGCTGGGCGGGAAGACTCTGCAGGAGGCGCAGGACCTGGCGCTCACGCTCAAGGCGGGCGCGTTGCCCATCCCGCTCAAGATCGTGGAAGAGCGGCAGGTCGGCGCCAGCCTCGGCAGCGATTCCATTCACAAGGGGATCACCGCCGGCGTGGTGGGGACGGCGCTCGTCATCCTCATCATGCTGGTCTTCTACCGGTTGAGCGGCGTCCTGGCGGTCGTCGCGCTCGCGCTCTACATCCTGTTCACCCTGGGCGGCTTGTCGATGGTGAACGCGACCCTCACCCTGCCTGGCCTGGCCGGCATCGTGCTGTCGATCGGCATCGCGGTGGATGCCAACGTCCTGATCTTCGAGCGGATCCGGGAGGAGCTGCTGCATGGCAAGACCGTGCGGCTCGCGATCGACGAAGGGTTCAAGCACGCCATGAACGCCATCGTGGACTCCAACGTGTGCACCGTGCTCACCGCGCTGTTCCTCTTTCAGTTCGGCACCGGGCCGGTAAAGGGATTCGCGGTCACCCTGATCCTGGGCATCATCGCGTCGATGATCACCGCAGTCTTTGTGACCCGGACCTTCTTCATGATCTGGCTGCAGCGCCGGCCCGCCATGTCCACCTTGAGCATCTGACATGCTGAGACTCTTCTCGAACGCGAAGTACGACTTCATTGGCCTCCGGCACTATGCCTACGGCCTGACCGCGGCCATTCTCATTCCGGGACTCATTTTCCTGCTGGCGAAGGGGCTGAACTACAGCATCGAGTTCACCGGGGGGACGCTGCTCCAGATCCAGAGCAAGAAGCCAGTGGATGTGGCGCAGCTGCGCGACTGGGCTCGACCGGCAGGGCCTGCACGGCGCCGAGATCCAGCAGTTCGGCGCGGAAAACGAGTACGTGATCCGGGCCCGGGTGGCCAAGGCGGGGAGCGACGCCAACGACACCCAGGCCACCGCGGACGCGGTGCGCCATGCACTCGACAATGTGCTCGGGGTCGGCAACTACACCGTGCTTCGGACGGAGGCGGTGGGTCCCAAGGTCGGCGGCGAGCTCCGGCAGAAGGCTTTCCTGGCCATCTTCCTGTCGTTCTTTGCCGTGCTGGCCTATCTCGCCTATCGGTTCGAGTGGCGCTTCGGGCTCGCCGCGGTCATCGCCACCGCGCATGACATTCTCGCCACCATCGCATTCATCGGGGTGCTCCGGCTGGAAGTGAGTCTCACCGTGGTGGCCGCGGTGCTTTCCATGGTGGGCTACTCGCTGAACGACACCATCATCATCTTCGACCGGGTGCGGGAGAACCTGCACCGGCACAAGCACGACACCTTCGAGCAGATCCTGAACCGCTCGATCAACGAAACCCTCCCGCGCAGCGTGCTGACCCACGGGACCACCATGTCGAGCCTCATCGCCCTGACCATCTTTGGCGGCGAGGTCATTCGTCCCTTTGCCCTGGTGATGCTCTTCGGCGTCTTCACCGGAACCTTCTCCTCGATCTACATCGCCTCGCCGGTGCTCATGGCCATCGAGAAGCGTTGGCCCGGCCCCGCCGCGCGGGGACACCTGGGTCCCCGGAAGGCCACGCCTCCGGCGCCGAGCCGGAAGCCGCAGACGGTTGGGTGAAGGGGAAGTTAGTCGACACCCACTGTCACCTCGCCGACGCCGCTTTGCCGCCGGATCGGCCCGAGGTGCTCGAGCGGGCGTGGGCAGCGGGGGTGGAACGGGTGGTGGTGATCGGCGAATCCCGGTCCAGTGCGGAGGCGGCGCTCGCGATGGCGGCAGCGGAGCCCCGCCTGGTGGCTACCGCGGGAATCCATCCGCACGACGCCCGGGAGTGGAACTCCGAGGCCGAGGCCTGGCTCCGGGAGCGGCTGGGCGACCCGAGGGTCGTCGCGGTGGGCGAGACCGGTCTGGACTTCCACTACGATCACTCTCCCCGAGCCGATCAGCACCGCGCCTTCGAGGCTCAGCTGGGTCTCGCCGCCGAGGCGGGCAAGCCGGCCGTCATCCACGCCCGGGACGCGGATGACGACGTAGCCGCGATACTGGCCCACCATCCTGAAGTCACCGCCATCCTTCATTCCTTCAGCAGCGGCATGGGACTCTTGCGAGCGGGGCTGGTCCTCCGCCACTATGTGTCGTTCAGCGGGATGGTCACCTTCAAGAATTGGCGCCTGGACGATGCCGTCCGGGAGATCCCATTGGATCGGCTGCTGCTGGAGACCGACAGCCCGTACCTGGCGCCGGTGCCGCATCGGGGAAAACGGAACGAGCCCGGCTTTGTCCGTCAGGTGGCGGAGCGGGTGGCGGCGGTGCGGGGGATTCCGATTGACGAGCTCATCGCGGCCACGGGCGAGAATGCCGGACGCGGTCGTTCCGACTTCATGGAGACGGTGAGAAGTGAGCCAGGTTCCCTCTGATATCGCCATCGCCCAGGCTGCCAAACTCCGGCCCATCGCCGACGTCGCGTCCGAGATAGGGCTCGGGCCGGATGAGATCCTCCCCTACGGGCGCTACAAGGCCAAGATCAGCGCGGAGGCTATCGCCAAGCGGAAGCCCAAAGGAAGACTGGTGCTGGTTACCGGCATCAATCCGACTCCCGCCGGCGAGGGCAAGAGTACGGTGACGGTGGGAGTGAGCCAGGCGCTTTCGACGTCTGGGCAAGAAGGTCGTGGTCTGTATTCGGGAGCCGAGCCTGGGTCCGGTGTTCGGGGTCAAAGGCGGAGCGGCCGGCGGCGGCTACGCGCAGGTGGTTCCGATGGACGAGATCAACCTGCACTTCACCGGTGACTTCCACGCCATCACGTCGGCGCATAACCTGCTGTCCGCCATGCTCGACAACCACCTCCACCAGGGGAACGCCCTGGGCATCGATCCCCGCCGGATCACCTGGCCGCGCACGCATGGACATGAACGACCGCGCCCTTCGATCCATGGTGATCAGCCTCGGCGGCATCAACGCCGGCCCGGTGCGGGAAGAGCGCTTCGTGATCGTGCCGGGGAGTGAGATCATGGCGATCCTGGCCCTCGCCACCGACCTCAGCGATTTAGAGACGCGGATCGGCCGGATCATCGTGGGCCTAACCCGGGACCGGAAGCCGGTGACCGCGGCTGATCTCAAGGCCTCGGGCGCAATGACCCTCCTGCTCAAGGACGCGCTGCTACCCAATCTGGTGCAGACCCTCGAAGGTGGGCCGGCGCTGGTGCATTGCGGCCCCTTCGGCAACATCGCCCACGGCTGCAATTCGATCGTAGCCACCAAGCTGGGACTTTCCTTGGGCGAGATCGTGCTGACCGAGGCCGGCTTCGGGGCCGACCTGGGCGCGGAAAAATTCTTCGATATCAAGGCCCGCTTCGGCGACCTCAACCCGGAGGTCGCAGTCGTGGTGGCGACGGTGCGGGCGCTCAAGATGAATGGTGGAGTGAAAAAGGACGCCCTGGGCAAGGAAGACGTGGCCGCGCTCAAGCGGGGACTGGTCAACCTCGAAGCCCACGTGAAAAACGTGCAGAAGTTCGGGGTGCCGGTGGTGGTGGCGCTCAACCGGTTCACCTCGGACACCGAAGACGAGCTGAAGACGCGTGCTCGATGCTGCTAAGGGTTGGGGTGCACGGGCGGCACTGAGCGAGGTCTGGGCCAAAGGCGGAGCCGGGGGGGAAGCGGTAGCGCGGGAGATCCTGGCGGTGTTGGATGAGAAGAAGGCTGCCTTCAAGCCGCTGTACGACGTGGCCAAACCGATCAAGGAGAAGATCGAGACCATCGCGCGGGAGATCTACGGCGCGGCGGGAGTGGACTACACCGCCGCGGCGGAGAAGAACATCGCGCAATGTGAGACCATGGGACTGGGACGAACCCCGGTGTGCATCGCCAAGACCCAGTACTCCTTCTCCGACGATCCCAACAAGCTGGGCCGCCCGACCGGGTTTCGTCTCACCATTCGGGACGTCTATCCCTCGGCGGGCGCCGGCTTCGTGGTGGCCCTCGCGGGCGACATCATGACCATGCCCGGACTGCCCAAGGTCCCGGCCGCAGAGTCGATCCGAGTCCTGCCTGATGGCACTATCGAAGGGCTGTTCTGATGCCGCTCAATTTCGTCGCCACCGACGGGGCACCCAAGGCGATCGGCCCCTATAGCCAGGGAATCCGGGTCAACGGGTTCCTGTTCACTGCCGGGCAGGTCGCGCTGGATCCGAAGACCGGCGAGTTGGTAGCGGGCGGCATCGCCGAGCAGACCAGTCGGGCACTGGAGAACCTGCGGGCGATACTGGTCGAGGCCGGCAGCAGCATGGCCCAGGTGGTGAAGACCACGGTCTTTCTAGTCGATATGGCGGATTTTGCGGCGATGAACGAAGTCTACGGCCGAGCCTTCGGGTCCCACCGGCCGGCCCGGTCGACCGTGGCGGTTGCGGCGCTGCCCCGAGGGGCACGGGTAGAGATCGAGGCGATTGCCGACGGTGAGCGGTGAGAGGTAAGAGGTCAGCGGGACTGGTCCGGCCGCGGAGCACCCTCTCACTCTCACCTGCTCACCTCTTACCTTCCGAGCGACGGGAGCGGATCGGGCCTGGTGGTCTGGCCGGTCTTCAAAACCGCGATGGAGACGCCTCCGGCGACTCCGGTGGGTTCGATTCCCACACGCTCCCGCCACCCGCGCCCTGGGTCCGCAGTCTGCTGGATCCTTCTGGTGGCGCTCGTGCTGGGCTTCGGCGCAATAACCGATCTGGTCGCGCAAGCCGCACCGACGCCGGCCCGTCCCCCGACCCAGCAGACATCCGCCCCACCCGACACGCTGCACCGCCAGTACATCAGTCCCTTCAACGCGCTCTGGCGCTCCATGCTGATCCCTGGCTGGGGCCAGGCCCGACTCAATCGCAAGCTGGCCGGTGGGATCTTCGTGGCCTGGGAAGGAGTCACTTTGGGGATGACGCTGAAGACCCGCAGCGAGCTGCGCTATCTCCGGCGCACCAACTCGGCCCGAGCCAACGACAAGCGTCAGGAGCACGAGGACTGGTGGATCCTGCTCGCCTTTAATCACCTCTTTGCGGGTCTGGAGGCCTACGTCTCGGCCCACCTCGCCGATTTTCCCGGCGACCTCCGCTTTCAGGCCGTACCCGGTGGGGTGGGGGCGGCTATCTCTCTGCCGATCCGCGTGCGATGAATCGGGCCCCCATCGGCATCTTCGACTCCGGCATCGGCGGCCTCACCGTGGCTCGAGCGATCTACGAGCGGCTGCCCCGGGAGTCTACCATCTACTTCGGAGATACTGCGCGGGTGCCCTATGGCCCCAAGTCGCCCGATACGGTCAAGCGATACAGCCTGGAGATCCTCCACTGGCTTCTGGGACAGGGAGTCAAGGCAGTGGTCATCGCCTGCAACACCAGTACCGCGCACGCCCTGGATGCGCTGCAGGCGGAATCGCCGGTTCCTGTGATCGGCGTGATCGAGCCCGGCGCCAAAGCGGCGGCAGCGGCAACGGGGCACGGTCCCATCGGGGTCATCGGCACCGCGGGCACGATCGCGAGCAACGCCTACGCCCGAGCCATTCGAAAGGTCAAGCCGGACGCGGCGGTCGAGCAGCGCGCCTGCCCCTTGTTCGTGCCACTGGTGGAGGAAGGTTGGTTCGAGCACCCTGCGGCGGAGCTGATCGCCACCGAGTATCTCGATCCCTTGAAGCGGTGCGGAGTGGATGTGATGGTGCTGGGGTGCACCCACTATCCGCTACTCAAGCCGCTGCTGCAGCGAATCATGGGCCAGGGAACCCGGCTCATCGACAGCGGCGAGGAGACTGCCTCCGCGGTGGAGAGCGCGCTTCGAGCCACTGGGCTCGACGCGCCGGCAGAGGGGAAGCCTTACCACCGGTTCGTAGTGAGCGATGACGAGGCCCGCTTTCGGCAGGTCGGCTCGCGGTTTATCGGGGAGCGACTGGGGAAGGCCGAGGTCGTGCCGCTGGGCTGAACCGGCACAGCTCGGCACCGGATTCCGTCGCCACCGCGTAGCGGAATCCATCGAACCATGCCCCGGGGTTGAGGTACTGCCTTCCGGTTGCCGAGGTCGAGAGCATCGCTCGGTGGGTATGCCCCATGATCAGGAGATCGATCTCGGGCTCGTCGGCCAGCAGGCGTTCGGCCCACTCTCGCTGGCGGTCCCCTGCGCGTGCTAACTTCGTCTCGTCGACGGTGTGGTCGCCCAGCATCGGGCTCAGCAGGTCCACCAGGCGAAGCCCGAAATCGGGATGGAGGAACTGGTAGACCGCGGCGGTCGCAGGATGCTGGATGAGGCGGTGGATCAGTCTGGCCTGCCACCGCGGCTCGGTCAGCCCGTCCCCGTGGATCGCGGCCACCGTGCGATCTCCGATCCGAAAGGTGGCCCGCAGCGGGTGGAAGTTGAGACCCAGATCCCGCTGCCAGAACCCGCTGTCCCACCGGTCATGGTTTCCTCCCACCATCACGATCGGCACCTGGCGTCGCAGCCGGGCCAGCGCCGCGGCTACATGAAATCCCCGTCGGGGGATGACCCGAGAGTAGGTGAACCAGAAATCGAAGAGGTCTCCGTTGATGAGCAGGCAGTCGCCCAGAGTAGGCACGGCATCGAGGAACTCGAGCAGCGCCTCCTCCACGCCGGACGACGCCACGCCTAAGTGGGCATCGGAGACAATGACAAGGGAGTGGCCCAACACGGCGCCAAAGATGGACCCCCCTGCCGTGATGGCGGGCCACGTAGGTCCAACGCGGACACCGCCGGGCAACCGGTGTGACGGCAAGAGCGCCCCGAGCGTCTACAACCGGTGAGGCTTTCATGGCGACCCAGTCTCCGGCTGTCTCGGAGACCCACGTGCGGGTCAACTATTCCGAGACCGACCAGATGGGGGTCGTCTATCATGCCCGATATCTTGTGTGGCTCGACATCGCCCGAACCGAGCACCTCCGCCGGAGCGGCATGAGTTACCGCGAGCTGGAGGCTGCCGGGTTACGGCTGGCGGTGAGTGAAGTGGCTATCCGCTATCGCCAACCCGCCCGGTACGACGACCTGATACGCATCCGCTGCTGGGTCCGCGAGGTTGCCTCCCGGCGGGTCGATTTCGGCTATGCGGTGGAGCATGCGGACGACCACCGCCTGCTCGCCACCGCTTCCACCAGCCTGCTGGCGCTCGACACCCGCATGTCGCTCAGCCGTTTACCCTCCGTGGTGCGAGACGCGCTCCACCCGATCCCCGATCCCGTCAAACTCTGAGCATGCGATCAGCGGGTGTGCTGTGCTGGCTCGGCGTAGGGCTACTCCTGCCTGCAGCTGTCCGGGCTCAGGAAGAAGCGGTCGTCGAGCAGCTTGCCCCGGTGCTTGCGGCGGAAGATGCCCGGGAGTGGCAGCCCGAGCTGTTTCAGCGGGCCCTCGCCGCGCCCGACACCATGGTTCGCCGGATCGCCGCCCTGGCCGCCGGCCGGATCGGCGACCTCCGGGCCACCCCGCTCCTGGTTCACCTGCTGGATGAGCCGGATTCAACCGTGCGGGTTGCCGCTGCGTTTGCCTTGGGGTTGCTGCGCGATTCAGCCGCCGTGGAACCGCTGGTCGCGCGTCTCACCGGACTGCCCGCACTGGACACCGCCAGTGCCGACGAGGCCGTCACCGCCCTCGCGAAGATTGGGGGTCGCTCGCCTCCGAGTTCTTTGCCTCGGTCCTCAACGGCAAGGTAGCGCTCACCCAGGTGGATCCGGCGCCGGCCCGCGATCAGATGTTGCTCGAGGCCTGGCGCCTGGGAGAGGATGCGCCGACCGCGGCGCTTTTGCCTTTTGCCGACGACACCACCCTGACCGTACGCTGGCGAGCGGTCTACTCCCTGGCGCGCCTCCGCGCCCCCGCGGCCGCGAATCACCTGATTGCGGCACTTCGAGCCGACGACCCCGGGACTCGCGCGGTCGCGGCGCGAGCTCTCAACCGGGATTTCGCGGTGGCCGCCAAGCTGGAGCCGGCCACCGTGGCGGGACTGCTCTCCCGCGCCGTAGACGATGACGATGCGGGCGTGCGGATCAATGCGCTTCGGTCGCTCGCCACCTATCGCGACTCCAGCCAGGCACCCCTGGTGGCCTCTCGAATCGATGATCAGGATGCCAATGTGCGAGTCCAGGCCGCCGCCAGCCTGGGCGAGCTCGGGAGCTCGGTTGCCGGCAGCAGGCTGGCGCGGGTACTTCAGGGCAAGGGTGGATTCGCGCTCCGCCGAGAGGCGTTGCTCGGATTGGCCCGCAGCGATCCTGCGGCTTTCGGCTCGGCGGTAAAAGAGTGGCAGCGCAGCGCCGACTGGCGGGAGCGGGCCGCGGCCGCGGAAGGCTGGGCCCGGGCCGGTGCTTCCGGCGACCCCTGGTTTACTCAGACCGGGATGGTCGGGTCATTGCTGCCGGCCTCCAGGCCTGGGCCGACGCGGTGAAAGGTCCCAATCGCACCCTGGACCAGAGCCGCTCGGCGGCTGTTGACCCATGCCGATGCCGGGGTGCGGAGCGTCGCCGCTGATGTGCTCACCCGGACCGCTGATCCCGTCGACCTTGCCGCCCTCACGGCGATGTACGGCCGGTCGGCCCGGGATTCATTCCCGGATGCGTCACTCTCCGCCTTGAATGCTATCCTCGCCATTCGGCGGCGCAGCCCGGCCGCAGCGGCCAGGGTCGATCGGGAGTTTCTGGGCGACGGTCCCTCGCCCGGGCAACTATCTGCTTCGTCGCTGGGCTGAGACCAACTGGCCGGAGGCGTCGAACCGGTGGGGCCCGGCCTATCCACTCGCCACCGGCCGCACGCTGCAGGATTATCGCGACGTGGCGCGCCGGTTTCTGGTCGCCCCCGATTCGGTGGCCCGTCCCCACATATTCGTCGAAACCGAACAGCGTGGCGTCCTGGAGATCGAGCTGTTCGGGCCCGACGCGCCACTCACCGTGGCTAACTTTCTCCGGCTGCTGGATCGACGCTTCTTCGACGGCAACCGGTGGCACCGGGTGGTGCCCAACTTCGTGGTGCAGGACGGAGATCCCCGAGGCGATGGCTTCGGTGGGCCGGGTGGCTCTATCCGGGACGAAATCAACCGCAACCGATACGGGTTCAAGCCCATGGTCGGCATGGCACTCTCCGGTCCCGACACCGGGGCGAGTCAGTGGTTCATCACCCTGTCCCCTCAGCCTCACCTCGACGGCACCTACACGGTGTTCGGGCGGGTGGTCGGCAACGTCGCTCCCCTCGCGCGGATCACTCAGGGCGATGTGATCAGGACGATTCGGAGATGACGGAGAGGACGGCGAGGCGGCGAGCCGAAGAGGATTGTGCGAAGTCCGATGAGGTCCAGCGTCGGCGCATGATCGGCTCGGAGTGTCTGTCCTCTCCGTCCTCTCCGTCCTCTCCGTCTTCTCCGTCCTCCGTCACCCGCTCCACGCCCAGTTCTTTGCCTTCGGTCAGAACAAGATCCAGTACCGCAAGCTGGACTGGCGGATCATTCGGGGCCCTCATGTCGATCTCTACTACTACCCGGCCGAGGCCGAGCTGGCCCCGGCGGCGTTGGCGTATGCCGAGGCCAGCTACGATACCCTGTCGGTGCAGTTCGGCCATGAAGTGGCCGCCCGAATTCCGCTCATCGTCTACGCGTCGCATACCGATTTCGAGCAGACCAACATTCTGCCATTCACCCCGCCGGAAGGACTGCTGGGCGCCACCGATTTCATGAAGCGGAGAGTCGCCCTGCCATTCCGGGGCAACTTTGCCGAGTTTCGCCATACCATGCGGCACGAGATGGTGCACGTGTTTCAGCTGGACCTGCAGGCCGATAGCTACTATCTCGCTCCGCGCTCCGCCCGGTTCAGCTTCCCGCTCTGGTGGACCGAGGGATTGGCCGAGCTCTGGTCCGCCGGGGAAGATGCCCGCGACTACATGATCCTCCGGGAGCTCACCATCAGTGGCCGGTTGCCGCCGTTCCGCCAGCTGACCTACGTGACCGGCGGGATCGTCTATCCCCTCGGCGGGAAGATTCACCGCTTTCTCGCCGACAAGTATGGCGACTGGCGGGTCGCCGTGATGTACAAGGAGCTCAACCGCTACGACACGTTTGAGGAGGCCATTAAGGCCACCTATGGCCGAACCCTCGATCAGCTGAGCGATGAATTTCAGCTGGCGATGCGCCGAGCGTTCTATCCCGCAGTGGACAGCCTTGCCCCGCTGACGATTCTCGGTCAGGAGGTCAGTAAGCTCGCGGTCAAGGCGGCCTTCGTGCCCGACACCACCCCCCATGGCTCCGGCGAGGTCATCTACCTCTCGCCTGCCAATGGCTATATCACGGCATACCGCAAGCGGCTGAGCGGGGGCCGTCCCCAGAAGGTGGTCACCGCGGGGCGCTCGGCTGAGCTGGAGGCGTTCCACCCCTTCGATTCCCGCATGGACGCATCCCGGCCCGGGTTTCTCTTGTTTGCCGCGCGCTATGGCGATCGGGACGCGCTGGTCATCTGGGATCTCAAACGGGGGAAGATGGCGGGGCGATATCAGTTCGATCGGCTGGTATCGATCCTCTCGCCCACCTGGATGCCGGATCGCCGCAGCATTGTCTTCAGTGGGCTTTCGGAGAGCGGGATCTCGGATCTCTACCGGGTGCGGCTCCCCAAGGGCACCCTGGAGGCTCTCACTCGAGACCGGTATCAGGACCTGGATCCCAGCCCAACCGCGGATGGCCGCCGCATTGTCTTTGCCTCCGACCGCACCACCGGAGGACTCCAGGGCGCGGTCAATCTTTTCATCCTCGACGTTGCCACCGGGCGGCATCCGTCAGCTCACCCGCGGCAAGTGGGTGGACGAAACTCCATCCTGGGGATCGGACGGACGGGTGTACTTCACCTCGGACCGGGATGGGGTGCTGAACGTCTTCTCCACCGACACCCTGGGCGAGGGCCGGCGCGAAACCTCCGCCTGGAGCGGCGCATTCGATGCTGTGCCCCTTCCCGACAGCAGTGGGCTGCTGGTCGGAGGGTTCCAGGACCTCAGCTGGAACCTGTACCGCTACCCGGCCGATACCCGCGCCCGCGCCGATCGGTTTTCCCTCGATTCCGGTCCGCCGCCGGGGCAGTGGGCTTGGGCGACGCGGAGCGATACCGCAATCGGCAAAGCATCCGGAGAGCCCTATCGGAAGCGACTCACCCTCGACGTAGCGGCGGGCGATGCCGTGTTTGTGCCTGGATATGGCAGTGCCCAGGGAGTCGCGTTTCTGATGAGCGATCTGCTCGGCGACAATCTGCTGTTCGGCTCTGTCGGCTCATTCCAGGGTCAGAACCTCGGCAGTCTGGTCGACAACATCAACGCCACGGCGATCTACCTCAACCGCGCCCGGCGGCTCAACTGGGGACTCGGCGCCTTCCGCACCAAGGGCCGCAACTTCGAAGGCGACCGGGTCGTGGCCTATGATGAGACCGCGGGGGGTGGGATCGGTCTCCTGCGTTATCCGCTCAGCCGATTCACCCGGATCGAAGGCACCGTGGTCGTGGAGCACTCCGACCGGGTGGACTTCACCCTTCCGGTGGATCAGCCGCGCCGGGTCGGCTGGATCGCGTCGCACTTTCTGAGCTTCGTGCACGATAACTCGCTTTGGATTCCGTCCGGGCCGATCGACGGCGGCCGGGTCAGCCTCACGGCCGGGATCTCCAGCGACTTCACCAACAGCCGGTTCGACAGCTATCTGCTGAGTGGGGACTGGCGCCGGTACTTCCGGCTCGGCTCCCGCAGCACCTACGCCGTCCGCGCGTACGGGTTCTATAGCGGCGGCGACCGCCCCAAGCGAACCAACATCGGCGGCACGACCGGCCTGCGCGGCTACCCCGAGTTCGGCTACATCGTCGGTACCCGGGCGTACATGCTCAATCAGGAGATCCGATTCCCGCTGTTGACTCACCTCACCCTGGGAACCCCGTTTGGGGACCTCGACTTCCCCGAAATTCAGGGAGGCCTCTTCATGGACCTGGGCAAGGCGCTGCTGCATCACGATTCGAACCGCGCCTTGCTGGGCAGCTATGGCCTGAGCCTCCGCCTCGCCCTCGCGCCCCTCGCGGTGATCCGACTGGACATCGGCCGGCGGTTCACCGACCGCGGATACCAAGGCTACAGTCTCAGCGACCAACAGCAGCGACCCGGCTTCGTGCACTTCTTCTTTGGCTATAACTACTGATGCCACAATATGTTGGGCTTGACCGCCCCATCCTCCTGGCCTATCTTGGCCTGGTTGGGGCGGGGTGCCGGAGCGCTCCCGGTCCCGTCGTGCCGGCCGCGGCTGGAGCCGGTCACGCCAGAGCGCAGGTGGACCAATGGGTTGCCTCGACTATCCCGCCGGAACATCTGCTGCATCGATTCAAGTGGCTGTTTCAGGACGAGCGCGGCAGTGCGGGTGGGCGGGGAAGTGCCCGGATCGCGCCACCGGATTCATTGCGATTCGATGTCGCCGGGCCCTTCGGGAGCGGTGCGGCCTCCGCCGTGGTGGTGGGTGACCGAGGCTGTGTGGATGGAGCCACCTGACGCCATCGCCAGGCTGGTTCCCAACTATCCATTGATGTGGGCGATGTTCGGGATCGCCCGGCCTCCGGGTCCGGACATGGCCCTGCGGGGACTCTCGATCGACTCAATCACGGCCTGGCAGTACGCCGGTGCCTCGGACACGGTCGAATACGTTCGCACTGCCGGCAAAGCCGGGCCGTCTCGTGGCCCAGGTGCATCGCGCCGGTGAGCTGCTCGGCCGGGCGGAAACCACCTTCGGCACCGACGGGAACCCGCTGAAGGCGCGGCTCACGGTGCCGAGCGGTCCGGCCCGACTGGACCTCACCTTTCTTTCGACTGCACGGGACTCCTTTGCGCCTGAGATCTGGCTTCCTCGTAAGCCTTAGCGCACTTGCGCTCAGCGGTTGCCTCTACGGCTTCGCCGGCGGCGGTCTGCCGCCGTCGATCAAGACCGTGGCCGTCCTGCCCTTCGACAATCAGACGCCGGAGCCGACTCTCACCCAGGAGATCTCCCAGGCCGTGCGCGAGGCGGTCGAGTCGCGGCTCGGTCTCCGCCAATCCACCGAGGCCAAGGCCGACGCCGTGGTGCGGGGGTCGATCACCCGGTACGAGCCCGACCTCCCGGTGGCCTACCAGGGAGGAGACAGCAGCCGGGTGACCGTCACCCAGCGTGAGGTCCAGATCACCGTCTCGGTGGAGATTCTCGATCAGAAGCAGGGAAAAGCCGCTCTGGCAGCGCAGTGGCCTGACCGTCCGCGGGCACCTACGAGCCTGGCCGGGAGGCCGACGGGCGGAGAAAGGCCCTCGACGATCTGGTGGTCAACATCGTGGAAGGGGCGCAATCACAGTGGTGAGCCCTGGCCAGCGTTGCGGAGCGCCCTAGCCTCGATTCCCGAACTCTCATTCTCTCTATTCTTGCTGGCCGCGATGCTCGTCGCCGCCAAGCTCCTTGGCGAGCTGGCCGAGCGCTTCGGACAGCCGGCGGTCCTGGGCGAGCTCGTCGCCGGCGTGCTGCTCGGCGGCAGCGTGCTGGGCATCGTTCCGGCCGACGGTCCCGCGGCGGAGATCGTGCACGTGCTCGCCGAGCTGGGCGTGGTGCTGCTGCTGTTCGAGATCGGCCTGGAGACCGATCTGAAGGAGATGTTCCGGGTCGGGACCGCCTCGCTGTCGGTGGCCACCGTCGGCGTGGCGCTCCCCTTCGCTGTTCGGCTTTCTCTACTGGTCCTATGCGCCGCACGCGGCGAGCGGCGGAAGCGGCGACCTCACCACGGCTGCCGTCTTCGTGGGGGCGACGCTGACGGCCACCTCGGTTGGGATCACCGCCCGGGTGCTCTCCGACCTCGGCCGGATGCACACCCAGGAAGCCAGGATCATCATCGGGGCGGCCGTGCATCGACGATGTCATCGGCCTGGTGATCCTGACCGTGGTCTCGGGCATGGCGGCGGGGAGCTCGCTGAGTACGCTCGACGTTCTCCGGGTCTTGGCCGTCGCAGTGGGATTTCTGGTGGTTGCCGTGCTGGCTGGACAGATTTCTGGTGCCCCGGCTGTTTGATCTCGTGGTCCGAATGCGGGTCCGCTACGTTCTCCTGGTCTTCGCCGTCGCGTTCGCGCTCGGCCTGTCCGCCGTCGCATCGCTGGCCGGCAGCGCGCTGATCATCGGCGCGTTTGCCGCCGGACTGATCCTGTCGGGCACCAATCAGTTCGACACCATCGAGCGAGAAGTCCGGCCGGTGGCCTCGATCTTCACCCCCATCTTCTTCGTGAGCGTGGGGGCCTCGGTCAACCTTCGGCTGCTCGATCCCACGCAGGAAGGGTCGCCGGTATTCTGGGCGTGGCGGCGGCGATCACCGGCCTGGCCATCCTGGGCAAGGTGGCGGCAGGATGGGCGGCGCCCTGGGTCAACTTCCGCCGGCTGGTGGTGGGTGTCGGGATGGTACCTCGGGGCGAGGTAGGGCTCATTTTCGCCGATATCGGGCGGCGCTCGGGCATCCTCAACGAGGCGGTCTTCGGCGCCATTCTGCTGATGGTGATGGCCACGACCTTTGTGGCGCCGCCGGGACTGAAGCTGCTCTTCGGCTCCTCCCCGCCTGAGTCGGCCAAGTCATGACCGATTCCCGGGCAAGGTGCGCGAGCCGCTCCGAAGCCATCGCCTGGCGCGCTCGCCAGATCGGCCCGGTCGTCTTCACCAACGGCGTCTTCGACCTGCTGCATCCGGGCCACGTGGAGCTGCTGGAAACGGCTCGGGCGCGAGGGCGCGGTCCTCATCGTTGGAGTCAACAGCGACGCGTCGGCGCGAACGCCTGGGCAAGGGCGCCAACCGGCCGGTGACCCCCGAGGCTTCGCGGGCCCGGGTTGTTGGCTGGGCTGGCCGCGGTGGACTGCGTGGTCCTCTTCGACGAGGCGACTCCGCTGGAGCTGATAAAATCGCTCAACCCGAACGTGCTGGTGAAAGGCGCCGACTACTCTCGGGACGCCATCGTGGGGGCCGACTGGGTGGAGTCCCGGGGTGGCCGGGTCGTGCGGGTTCCGCTGGTCGGTGGATTCTCGACATCCTCAATCGTGGAGCGTCTTCGTGCCTCGTCCTGACGGCCGGCGGAACGATCAACTGAGGCCCCTCGTGCTCGAGCGCCGGGCCAACCCTTACGCCGAAGGTTCCTGCCTCATTCGGATGGGGGGAACCCTGGTTCACTGCACGGCCAGCGTCGAGCAGGGAGTGCCCCCCTTCAAGAAGGGCAGCGGCGAGGGCTGGGTCACTGCCGAGTACGCCATGCTCCCCCGCGCCACCGTCGAGCGAACCTCGAGGGAGCGGAACGGGCCTGGCGGCCGGACCCAGGAGATCCAGCGGCTCATCGGCCGGTCGCTGCGGGCGGCCATGGCCACCATGGCGTTCGGCGAGTTCACCATCCGAATCGACTGCGACGTGCTTCAGGCCGATGGCGGCACCCGCACCGCGGCCATCACCGGCGGCTGCGTCGCGCTGGCGGATGCCTGCGCCTGGCTGGCGGAGCGGACCTCGCAGCCGTCTCCCTTCGGTCAGCTGGTCGCGGCGGTGTCGGTCGGAGTGGTCGAAGGCGAGGTGCGGCTCGATCTCGCCTATGCCGAGGACAAGGACGCCGGGGTGGACTCGAACATCGTCATGGTGGAACCGGCGGAGTTCGTGGAGGTGCAGGGGACTGGAGAGCACGCCACCTTCACCCGGGGCCAGCTGGAGGCGCTGCTCGACCTGGCAGAGGGCGGTATCGCCGAGCTGTTTCAGGCCCAGCGGAAGGTGCTGCGGTGAAGCTTCTGGCTGCCACCCGCAACCTCGGCAAGCAGCGGGAGATCCGGCGGATACTCGCTCCCACCGGGCTCGAGATTGTGTTTCCCGATGACATCTGGCTGCGGGAGACCTCCGCCGGCGACGCGTTGGAGCAGGCCCAGAGCTTCGAGGCCAACGCGCGGCGGAAGGCCGAGTACTTCGGCCGGCTCAGCTCGTTGCCCACCTTTGCGGATGACTCGGGGCTCGAGGTTTTCTCGCTGGGCGGCGCGCCGGGCGTGCACTCCAAGCGCTGGGCCGGCGCAACCGGAGCTCCCGCCGAGGTGGACGCGGCGAATAACGCCGAGCTCCTGCGCCGGTTGGCCGGAGCACCCGAGAGACAGCGAGCCGCTCGTTATCGCTGTGTGCTGGTGTTCCTGCGCACGCCGGACGCCGTCCCGACCATCTGTCACGGCGACTGCACCGGCCGCATCCTGGAGGAGCCAAGAGGCAGCGACGGGTTCGGCTACGATCCGCTCTTCTTCAGCGAGGAGCTGGGCAAGACTTTTGGTGAGGCCAGCGCCGAGGAGAAGGACCGGGTCAGCCATCGGGGCCGAGCTCTGCGCGCCTTGGCGCAGAGCCTCAAGCCCTGAGGCCCCGGGGTTTCGAAGCCGACTTAGGAGTTTTGCGTCGAGCTAGGAATGCCGTTAAGCTCTTGCTTCGGCATCACTCGCGGGGTGTGGCGCAGTCCGGTAGCGCGCCTGCTTTGGGAGCAGGAGGTCCCGGGTTCAAATCCCGGCGCCCCGATGGAAAATCACCTGTGCGCAAGCACTATCGGATCCACTTCGGCGCCGTCCATGTGCCGGGGTCGAAGATGGCGGGATCCAGCTTGACGTTGGTCTTTGCATTGCTGTATTCCTCTTTGACTTTCTGCTCTCCCCCGGACAGAAAGAGTACTTCCATCCCCACCCAGCCACCGCCCAGCGCGATGTACTTCTGAAACCGGGTGTCGTTAGTCACGGCTGGGTTCTTCTTCGAAGGCTCCAGGCTCCGCACGAAGTAGAGCCGCTCGGCGTCGATCCAGAACTGTGGACTGGTGGTATCGCCGGCCTCAGCGCCTACGACATACGTCGGCCGTCCCTGCCAGGTTGTTTGATGCAGCTTGGTCAGATCGAAGTTCAGTCCCCGAAGCTTGGCCGCGATCTGGGCCACCGGCGCTTCATAGATGTCGAACCCCAGGACCATCAGCGGATGCACCAGCGGCTTGGCGTCCTTGAGCTTGCCTTGCTCGAAGGCATAGACCGAGTCGTTGCGGAAGAGAATGGTCTTCATGCTGTCGAGGGGTGCAATGTCGATCCGGAGCTTGCCCGGCAGCTCGAGCGCCTCGTACCAGGTCTCGACCTTGCCGTCTGGAAGGGTGGTCTTTTGAGTAAAGGTGAGGGTCCGGTACCACTTGCCGGCATACCGCTCGCGCATCTGCGCGATGAGCTCCTCTCCGTTCTTGGGCTTGGTCACTGCGTCGTGGGACTGCGAGGCGATCAGCAAGGCAGTCAGCACTAAGGGAAGTCGGAACACCAGGCCTCCAAGGCAGGGATGACAGGTAGGTATTCAGGCTCTACGTCCGGCATGCGCGGCTGGTTTCTCAGCCGTTATAATTGAAGCGCTTTCTTCTCGGCGCCCGTAGCTCAGTTGGATAGAGCAACAGCCTTCTAAGCTGTGGGTCGCAGGTTCGAATCCTGCCGGGCGCATCAGCTGCTCCACGATCTCAAAAGCGAGTCCCTCCCGTCCAGATCGGTACTCCCGAGCCAGGAAACATCGGCCCATGGGCCCATTAGTCGGGCGGTTGCTGCCCGGACGGGCGGAGCTGCGTCCCATGCTGCGGCTGGCGGTGCCGGTCGTCACGGTCCAGGTCGGGATGATGGCCATGGGGGTGGTCGATACCATCATGGTAGGCCACGTCTCGGCCCAGGCCTTGGCGGCGGTGGCTCTGGGGAACCTGTTCTTCTTTTCCCTTGCCGTCTTCGGCATGGGGACGTTGATGGTTCTGGACCCGGTGGTGGCGCAGGCGGTCGGGGCGGGGGATGACCCCGCTGTCGCCCGTGCGGTACAGCGCGGCTGCATCATGGCCCTGCTCCTCGCCGTTCCCGCGTCCGTCCTTTTGACCCTGGCGGCGCCGCTGTTCTCGCTGGCTCGCCAGCCGGCCGAAGTCATACCGCTTGCCGCACGCTACTCAGTCCTCACTGCGCCTGGCGTGCTTCCATTCTTTCTGTTCATCGTGTTTCGGCAGAGCCTTCAGGCTCTGGGACGCACCGGCCCCATCGTCCGCGCGATCCTGGCTGCCAATCTGGCCAATGCGTTACTGAATTGGATTCTCATATTTGGCCACCTGGGCTTCCCGGCTATGGGGGTGGCGGGCTCGGCCTGGGCCACCACGGTCAGTCGGGGACTCCTGGTGTTGGGAGTCTGGTTGGGGGCAAGGCGGCAGCTCGCGCCGCTGGTCTATCCCGTTCGGCCCGAGACCTGGCAGTGGAAGCCGCTGCGCCGAATGCTCCGCCTCGGTGCCCCGATCGGCGCCCAGCATGTGCTGGAGTTTGGGGCTTTCGCCGTGGTGGCCCTGATGATGGGATGGATCGGAACCCGGGAGATGGCGGGGCACCAAATCGCCATCAACCTGGCGGCCCTCACCTTCATGGTCCCGCTGGGGGTGGGTGATGCGGCCTCGGTCCTGGTGGGCCGCGCCGTCGGACGGGGGGACGCGCTCGGGACCCGGGCCGCCGCTCGAGCTGCCTTTGCCTGTGGGGCGGGGTTCATGTCGTTGACCGCGGCGGCATTCCTCACTGGCCCCGGGGCCCTGGCTCGGCTGTATACCCGCGATCCCGATGTCATCGCAGTGGCCGTTATGCTCATTCGGATCGCGGGGGTGTTCCAGGTCTTCGACGGACTGCAGGTAGTGGGAGCCGGCATTCTCCGGGGTTTAGGCGATACCCGGGCGCCGATGCTGATTTGCCTGCTCGGCTACTGGCTGCTGGGCATCCCGATGAGCGCCTATCTCACCTTTGTAGCCGGTCTGGGGCCGGCTGGTCTATGGTGGGGACTCGTGCTGGGCCTTGCTGTGGTGGCCATTCTGCTGCTCGCGCGGGTCCGGAGCCGCCTCGCCCGGAAGCAGGCTCGAGTGATCATCGATGGCCAGCCCCTCCCGGCAGCGGGGGGTGCCGAGATGGGCTGGGTGGATGCGCGAGAAGGGCGACAACCCTAGCCGCCCTCCTCCTTTACCCGGTAGCGTCAAGTCGCTGACGCCCTGGCTCAGCGGGATGCCTCTTCCTCCGTTTCCTCGGCTTCTTCGGCGGCCACGTTGATCACACTCTCCGCCAACCCACTCAGCCGCTCATCGGTGGTCTCTTCCTCCTCGAGATTCTGGCCCAGCAGGTCGTGCACCTGATCGTAGCCCAGCATCTCGGCGTAAGTACACACGCACCCGTAGCTGGCGATCTCGTAGTGCTCGACCTTCTGGGCGGCCGCGATCAGCGCCGCGTCCAGGACTGACGGCTCGGCATCCTCCTCCATGGTCTTCTTGCCTTCCTCGATCAACCCAGCCATGCCGTCGCACTTCTTGCCCTTGGCGGGCACGCCGAGGAGCTTGAAGACCTGATTGAGCCGCTCGACCTGGCCCTCGGTCTGCTCCAGGTGCTCCTCGAAGGCATTCTGCAGCTCGGGATGGGACGCGGCCTTTATCATCTTGGGGAGGGCCTTCAGGATCTGGCCTTCCGCGTTGTAAATGTCCTGGAGTTCGTGGACGAGCAGGTCGTCCAGCGATTTGAGCTTCGCCATTGTCGTCTCCTTGGTGGGTCCTGACTCCGGTAGGGAACTCGGATGTTTTGTCTCTCGCGGGCGCAACCGCCAGCAGGTGTGGCAGCGGCTGACAACGTAAGGAGCGCGTCGGAGCAGCGACCGTGTTCTGTATCACCCCAGACCGACCCTTGCGCCTGCCCAGCCGGCGGGGTTAGAGTTGCCGGCCTCGAACTGGGGTTAAATAGGCTGCTGGCGGGAACTTCTGGACAGTGCGACGGGTTTACGGTAAGAGCGCACGATCCTCAAGTAGTTCCCGCTATTGACAGATCAGTACTGCTTCGGTATATAATCGGGCTCATTCCGCACAGGGCCGGCCCGGGAGGTAGGGGTCCGGTAGCGCAGGCGAAATCATTCGCTCACCGATGCTTACCCTTGACCCAGGCCCGGCGGATAGTTAGGTTGACGGGCTGTCGGCGTTTTTAGGCGCCGGCCTTGTTCCAAATGCTCTTTGACAAG
>CAWBVP010000016.1:152500-155312 GCA_963792265.1 uncultured Gemmatimonadales bacterium
GTCGGAGGACACGCAAGTGTCTGACGGCGTGCCTTTTGCATTATGATCCGGCGAGTTACTGCTCACGTGCAGGTTAAGGCCTTTAGGGCCGGAGCCAGAGCGAAAGCGAGTCTGATAAGGGCGACTAAGTACGTGGGCGTAGACCCGAAGCCGTGGCGATCTACCCTTGAGCAGGTTGAAGCCGCCGTAACAGGCGGTGGAGGACCGAACCGTTGTGGGTTGAAAACCGCTCGGATGACTTGAGGGTAGGGGTGAAAGGCCAATCAAGCTCGGAGATAGCTGGTTCTCCCCGAAATATATTTTGGTATAGCCTCGGGAAATGAGTTCACAGGAGGTAGAGCACTGGATGGGTCCGGGTCGTGAATAACGATACCTCCCCCAACCAAACTCCGAATGCCTGTTGAATGCTGCCCGGGAGGCAGTCGCGGTGCGCTAATGTACCGTGGCGAGAGGGAAAGAACCCAGAGCCTCAGCTAAGGCCCCGGAGTGGCGGCTCAGTGTAGCAAAGGATGTGGGTATGCTGTGACAACTGGGAGGTTGGCTTAGAAGCAGCCATTCCTTTAAAGAGTGCGTAATAGCTCACCAGTCCAGCGTAGCCGCGCCGATAATGGTCGGGACTTCAAGCCGCCCGCCGAAGCTAGGTCTTCACTGCGCAAGCAGTGAGGGGTAGGGGAGCGTTCCCACAGCAGTGAAGCCGGGGCGGAAGCCTTCCGGTGGAGCGGTGGGAAGTGAGGATGCCGGATTAAGTACGCGAGAAACAGGGTGAAAACCCCTGTCACCGTAAGCCTAAGGGTTCCTGAGCCATGTCGATCAGCTCAGGGTCAGTCGGTCCCTAAGTCGAGGCCGAGAGGCGTAGACGATGGGAAACGGGTCAACATTCCCGTACCAACTGTAAGCCGTTACGAGTCTGAGGAGGGACACAGGAGCAAGGTCACCGGCGGGTGGTGGATTTTCCGCTGCAAGGTGGTAGGCGTTTCCGGGGACTCAAAGACCCGGATAGCCGAGAGCCGATGCCGAAGGGGCCGTATGGCCCCGCCAAGGGTGGCTGCCGCACACTGTCGAGAAAAGCTTCGCAGACCAGGACTGCAGTTGACCGTACCGTAATCCGACACAGGTGGGCGAGGCGAGAAGCCTAAGGTGCTCGAGTGATTTACGGAAAAGGAACTCGGCAAAATTACCCCGTAACTTCGGGATAAGGGGTGCCGGTTGTAGGTGACCCGTCAAGGGGAGCCCAAGCCGGCCGCAGAGAATCGTCCCAAGCGACTGTTTAGCAAAAACACAGGAGCGTGCCAAGGCATTGTCCAAGCCGACGTATACGCTCTGACTCCTGCCCGGTGCCGGAAGGTTAAGGCAAGCGGTTAGCCGCAAGGCGAAGCTGCGAACCGAAGCCCCGGTAAACGGCGGCCGTAACTATAACGGTCCTAAGGTAGCGAAATTCCTTGTCGGGTAAGTTCCGACCTGCACGAATGGAGTAACGACTTGGGAGCTGTCTCTTCCGTAAGCTCGGCGAAATAGCAGTATCGGTGAGGATTCCGATTACCCGCAACAGGACAAAAAGACCCCGTGCACCTTTACTACAACCTGTCATTGAACGTCGGTATGACCTGCGTAGCATAGGTGGGAGCCGTTGATCTGGTCCTTTCGGGGATCAGGGAGGCAACAGTGAAATACCACCCTTGTTTTACTAACGTTCTCACTCCGACGGCAACACCGTCGAGGACCGTGGCAGGTGGGTAGTTTGACTGGGGCGGTCGCCTCCTAAAGAGTACCGGAGGCGCGCTATGGTGGGCTCAGTGCGGTCGGTAATCGCACGATGAGTGTATAAGCAGAAGCCCGCCTGACTGCGAGCGCGACGGCGCGAGCAGGGACGAAAGTCGGCTTAAGTGATCCGGTGATCCCGTGTGGATGGGTCATCGCTCATCGGATAAAAGGTACGCTGGGGATAACAGGCTTATCGCGCCCGAGAGTTCACATCGACGGCGCGGTTTGGCACCTCGATGTCGGCTTGTCACATCCTGGGGCTGGAGAAGGTCCCAAGGGTCCGGCTGTTCGCCGGTTAAAGTGGCACATGAGCTGGGTTCAGAACGTCGTGAGACAGTTCGGTCTGTATCCGTTGTGGGCGTGGGAGTGTTGAGGGACGTCGTCTCTAGTACGAGAGGACCGAGACGAAGCGACCGCTCGTGTACGGGCTATCCTGCCAAGGGCATCGCCCGGTAGCGATGTCGCGCGGAGATAACCGCTGAAAGCATCTAAGTGGGAAACTCTTCCCAAGATGAACACTCCTGGGGCATAAGCCCCCTAAAGGGCCCAGGGAGACTACCTCGTTGATAGGCCGCAGATGCACGGCGCGCAAGCGCTTCAGTCGAGCGGTACTAATCGCCCGTGAAGTTTGATCTCTTCTTCTTCGCATTTCGAAACCATCCATTCCTCGTTGTCGCTATTGATGGGTCAAGAGTCTCAATATGACCTCGAGCCTAGACCCTTGAAAACGGCTGACGACTAGCGCGCAGGGGCCACACCCGTTCCCATTCCGAACACGGAGTTAAGCCCTGCAGCGCCGATGGTACTGCAACTGCGAGGTCGCGGGAGAGTAGGCCGTCGCCAGCCTTTCCTTTGAAAACCCTACCAGGCACCGCTGCTGGTAGGGTTTATCTAGCTATAGCCAATAACTCCTCAAAGCCCCTATCTTGAAATGCATGCCTCGGAGACAGAACCGGCCACGTGGCCCTCGCGGGCGCGCCCAACGTCGGCAAATCCACTCTCCTCAACGCCTTGGTCGGCCAGCATCTGGCGATTGTGAGCCCCAAACCCC
>CAWBVP010000017.1:0-7549 GCA_963792265.1 uncultured Gemmatimonadales bacterium
GGAGCAAAGGGTAGGTGATACCGAATTTGTCCCGATAGCGGCGAACCTGACGGGCATCTACCGCGCTGTCACCCGTGGCCTCGAACGCCAGTCCCACTATTTCCAGTCCCCGAGCATGATACTGACGATATAGCCGAACCAGCTCCGGTGTTGCCTCGTGGCAGGTGGGGCACCAGGTGCCGAAGACATCGAGCAACACGACTTTCCCTCGGAACCGGGCATCGTTGCTAGCCACCCGGCGCCCGTTCAGATCAGGAAAACTGAACCGGAGCCGTTCGGTGGTGTCCGCACCGGTCACCTCGGTGGGTGACTTGAGAAACGGCACGCCAGTACTCCGCACCGCGGTCCACGGGGTCTGAGTTCGCAGCCCGGCGTGAAAGATTCCCCGCAGGGTGTCGCCCTGGAGCTTGCCGGTGAGGAGATACACGAAGGAGCCGTCGAAGAGCCCGATCGCGAAGCTGTCGCCTGCCACCGATCCGGTGAACGGGCCATAGTCCGTTGTACTCGAGATGATCCAGCCCTCGAAACGACCGGACTGGTTCCGAAAGTCGAACACGCGGGGACTGGTCCCCTGGTCCTGAAGGTAGGTCGCGTCCCACCGTCCCAGGAGGCGCCGGGATCCGGTGCTCAGCGCCGGCCGGCCCCGAGCGGCCCGGAACGGAATAGTTCGAGGGCCGTTGCTTCCCACGTTGTGATAGTATCCCACCAGCGAATCAGGCCGGAGGGCCGCCTTCAAGATCGCAGCGTAGTCGGCGATCTCCAGCAGCAAACTGTCGCCCTCCAGCCGCACCGCCGAGAAGGGTTGGCAGCTGGAGCCGTTGCAGAGCTCGCCTTTCCAGCCTCTGCGCTGGTGCTCGATGGTGAGGACAAACGGGAGCTGTCCGCCGGCAAGGTCGAGAATCGCGTTCCAGGAGCCGGCCGGCGATGGCCCGGCTGTCAGCGCCACCGATCCCTGGATCAGCAGGGCCACTATCACTTCGGCTCGCCTTCCCCCTGGGGTGCCTCGAGTCCCCCTCCCATATACCGCTCTCCCGCCCGGATCGGCTGGGTTACGACGTTACCCCGCCACGGTAACGGGCAGGCATAGACTGCGTTGTAAGCGCAGAATGGATTCCGCGCCATGTTGAAATCGAGACGAAACTTTCGATCACCCGCCGGAATGAGGCTCACGAAACGGCCGGCGGGATAGGTGCCATCGCCATTGCTACCATCTCGGAAAAAAATCTCCAGCTCCGACTCCTCGCCTCCCAGCGGGATCCGGAGCACCCGAAGGCGGGTTCCGCCGCCCAAGGGAATCAGAACCGAACCAGCCTCGGTGGCTTCAACCTCGACCCCGTCGGCTCCCAGCACCCGCACCTTTCCCGGCTGCTCGGCAGGAAGCATTGGACCGATGAACACCAACGATGGGTGGTACGGGTAGTAGCTCGGCGGCTGCTTGTTGGACCGCGGCCCAAAGACCGTCACGACCGGGCCGGAAGGACTGCTGCTGAGAAACAGTCTGTAGTCGCCCAGCTGAAATGCTCGGCTGCCTCCCTGTAGTGTGTCCGCCGGTCCCTGGAGCCGGACAATCCCGCCCTCTACGCTCAAACGGTGCTCACCCACGCCGTCGAGCGGGATGTCGGCATCGGGCGGTCCCAGCCGAAGCCCGTTTCCTACCGGCCGCTGCGCCACGGCGAAGAGCGGCGAATTGGCAGCTTCCTTGAGCCATGCGAGGTAGCCGGCTCGCTCCATGGCGACATGGGCCGGGGCCTGACCGGAGACCGAACCAGGTACCACGAAGAGGAGCGAGCCGAGTGCTATGAGGATCCTCATAACCCGAATCTCGTTGGGGTAAACGCGCTCAGGTCTTCGGATGGGCTCTCGCCGTCCATCAACTGGCGCACCAGCTGGCCGGTGAGTCCGGCGAGGAGAATCCCATTCCGGCCATGCCCGGTCGCGTACCAGAGACCCGAGAGCTGTGGCTCGGCCCCGATGACGGGTAAACCGTCCGGCGTCATCGGCCGGAGCCCGGCCCAGGTCCGTCGAACCTTGGCCCGGATCAGTGCGGGGCAAAGGGTCAGGCTGGCGGCCAGTATTCCGGCCACGCCTTGAGCGGTGACCTCCGGCCGAAATCCGGCCTCCTCCATGGTGGACCCGACAATGGCCTCTCCGCCACGGGCCAGGATATAGCAATCATTGCGGTATAGGATTGCTCGCGCGACACCCTGCGGCCACGGCAGGGCGGCCATTTGGCCTCGCACCGGTCTGACCGGAAGCTGGCGCGGCAGATTGGTGATCTGGCCGGACCAGGCTCCTGCGGCAATCACCACCTCCGGGGCTCGGTACAGCGCGGCTTCACCTTGGACGCCACCGACGCGATCGCCGCTCTGACTTACCGCGGTCACTCGGTCGTCCACCACCGTCGTGCCCAGCCGCCGGGCATCGGCCAGTAGCGCAGCGACCAGCCGCTCCGGATCGAGCGCTCCATCTCGGGGAGCCCAGAGCGCTCCCACTGCAGGCCCGAGCCAGGGCCAGCGCACCCGCAATTGCTCGGCATCGAGCCATTCGCAAGCGTAGCCCTGCCGCTGTTGCCAAGCTACCTTCGCTTGCAGGGTAGCAGCTTCGGCTGGCTCACCGGCGATCCGCGCAATCCCTTCGCGCCAGAGCCCGATATCGATCCCGGTGCTTTCTAAAACTGCAGGGGCGAGCCCTTCATAGTGTTCCCGGGCGGCCAGACCGAAGCGCAGGAGCGGATCGCTGGCGTCGGCCTCGATCTGCGGCGCCAGCATCCCTGCTGCCGCCCGCCAGGCCTGTCCCCGGTCTCCGCCCTGCTCGACCAAGAGCACGCGGCGGCCGTGCGCGGCCAACTCCCGGGCGCAGGCGGCGCCGATGGCGCCGGCGCCGACCACGATCACGTCATAGTGGGAAGTCACGCAGGACCTATGAAACTATTTGAAACGTCGGGGCGTACTGCAGCCTGACCCGCGATCTCGAGGAACTGATATGCTCCGGAATCTGCTCGGATTTGCCATCTTTGCCGTGGTGGCGTTGCTCGTCCTCAAGCTGGTATTCAGCCTGTTCGGCCTGGTGCTGGGGCTGTTCTTCGGCCTCCTGTGGCTCGCCTTCCTGGGCTTTGTGATCTACTTGATCCTGAAGCTGGTAGCGCCCCAGACTGCCGCGAGGGTGCGGGAGATGATTGCGGGCAATCACGGCTAGGAGCCCGGAGCTCCCAGCTATCTCGCTACCGAGCTGTGCGCCTGCACTATCCACCAGCCCCGCCGCCCTTGTGCCGGCGTCAACACGAATGAGGCATGGGCTACCTCGGCCCGGTTGGATCGGTTTGACTCCCAGCGATACTCCACGTCGCCCCACGCCGCCGTCCCTCTCATCTCCAGTTGGGTGCTGGTGATGGCAACCTCGCCATCAGGCCCGACACCGGCAAACCTGGGCGGCAAGCGCCGCACTCGACCGTCGGCAATCACCGTCGCATGCGGGGAGTAGAGTGAGTCAGCCGGCCGGGCGCGGCTGTCGGCTGCCAGGGCCTGCTCGATCACACTGCTGATCTCTACCTCGTTCCCACCTCCGACGATGGGCCGAGCCTCGGGCATCCGTGCCGGAGCGCAGGCTCCGGTCACCAGCAACAGCGCCAACCCAGTCTTACTAGCCATCGAGCTTTTCCAGGACACCCCAGACCAGAAGCGGCAACAAGAGCTCGTGGTGGCCGGTCAGCAGAAAGCCGGTGCCGCCGGCCCGAGTGGGTCGCTGCACGACGTTCACCCGGGGCCGGTAATGCCGTTGCATGTCGAAGTCGGCCGCGACGAAGTGGGTAGGACGGCCGGCGCCGGTGTTCCGCGCGATGGTCAGCGCCTTGAGAAACACCTCCGGCATCATCACGGCGCTGCCCCAGTTGAGGACCACCCCGCCTTGATCCAGATCGGGAATCGATCCCGCCAGGCGGCGGAAGTCGCGATGGCTGGTGGCGCCGACGCGGCGCCGTCGCAGGCCGGGTGCTGATGAATGATCTCGGCGCCGATCGCCGCGTGCACGGTGACCGGCACGTTGTGCTCGCAGCGCCGCCAGCAGGATCGAAGCTTCGGCGCCCGGGAGCTGCTTCCGGTCTGCCAGCGCGCGAGCCAGTCCTTCGCCCATGCCCTGGTCGGCCCGGGCAGCCGCCGCGATGGCCGCGTTCATCTCGGCGCCGGTCTCCTCCGCCATCCCGAAGCTGCCATCGGCGAGGCCGGACTCTCCACATCCTCGCTGGTGCCGCCGTAGCGCGGCGAGCTCGAAGTCATGGATGGCGGCGGCGCCGTTGAGCGCAATGTGGCTGACGATCCCCGGGCGAGCCAGGCGTTCACCAGCGGGCCCAGACCGACCTTGATCACGTGGCCGCCCAGCAGGAGGATCACGCCGCGGCCCGACGCTTGGCGCCGACGACCGCATCGATGACCTGGCGCAGGTCGCGGGCGGCGAGTACGTCGGGCAGGCTGTCGAGGAAGGCGGTGAAGGAGCGGTCGGGTCCGGGGGGTGAGGCAAGCAGCTCGGGGTCGACCTTGTTCCGCCGGCCGGCGACCGGAATGGTCGTGACGCGAGCTGAGGTCGGCCTCGCGATACGGCACGCTCAGCGGCTCATGGCGGACGTCGTCGTGCCGGGAAGGTCCATATCCTTGAGCCGGAGGGTGATGGTTCCGAAGGGAAACTTGCTGCGGATCTGCACCGGCAGCCGACGGGCGTCGTCAGTCAGCCAGATGAGGGTCTCCGAACGCTTGGAGAAGAGCCCCTTCGTGTCGATGGTCGGGTGCAGCACCAGGCACTGCGACCTTGCTGCCATCGGGCAGGTCCATCTTTTCCCGCTTGAGGACCTCGATCGTGACCGGGTTCTTGTCTTTCCGGAAGTACCGGTCATAGGTGTACTTCTTGCCGACCTCGAGCGGCGTCATCCGCACGAAGTAGAAGAAAGCGGCATCATCGAGCGGCTCCGCCGGCGTGGCCTGAGCGTCTGGTCTCGCCCGTGCTCCCGGAAGAAGCCGGAGTCGGGGTAGATCTCGTACTGCCGCTTGTAGGTCTTGTCGTTCTCCACGAAGTCCTGCACAAACCGGCGGGAGCTCAGATCTGACGGTGCCGACCCAGGACTCCAGCACGTCGTCCAGCGAGTAAAACATGGTCTTGCCCTGCAAGCCGGAAGCGGAAGCGGAAGCTCTCGACCCCGCGCACCGTATCGATCGAGGCAACCTCGAGCGTGCCGGAGCCCAAGCGTCAGCATCCCCAGCTTGGCGCAATAGGAAAGCTTCTCGCCGACCGCAAAGGGGTAGGAAACCACCGGCGCCGCCGGGGCGGCCGTCTGGATGGCCAAGGCCCAGATCAGGCTGAGGAGCCTCATGTCGGCCACCTCCTCCTGGCTGCTCGCGGGAGGTGGCTGCATCGGCCGGAACGGCGAGAGCCGGCAGGTGCCGCAGCGGTCCGCGGGAGCGCCAGACGACCATGGCCGCATCCCACGAATTGAGTCCGGCTGGGCCGCTGCCGGAGGTCCCGCCGCTCGACGGCGGCAGATGGTCTCCACCCGCCGGGCATAGCGAGCCGCGCGGTCGTAGAGCTCCGCGTTGGCTGCCCAGCCTTCAGTCGTCAGCAGCGGTGCCGGCTGATTGCGAAAGGCATTACGCAGGGTAACCAGGCGGAAAATCGAGAATCCGGAGACCACATCGGACACCCCCGGCACCGAGACCACGCCGCGGAGCAACACCGGAGCCAGCCGGCGGACCAGGCGCCGAGCGCGGGAGGGCTCGCCCTCGAGCCGGCTCTGGGCAATCACGATATCGGCGCCACTCTCGATCCGGCGCACCAGATCGGGAATGAAATTGGGGCCATGAGCAAAATCCGCGTGCATGAGAGATGGCCGAATCCCGTTTGGGGCGATCGGTACGCTCCACCGCCTGCCGGAGCAGCTCCTCGACACTGGCCGGCATAGCCACGCGCTCCTGGTGGCGGATAACGGTCAGCGGCAGCACCCGGGTATATCGCTCGAGTACCTCCGCGGTACCATCGTCGAGCCGTCGTCCAGACCAGGAGCTGGTACTCCCGTGGAAAGCCGGCAAAGACCTGCCGAACCTTCCAGAGCAGAAGCCCGATAGTCGGGGCCTCATTGTAGCTCGGTATACAAACGTAAATCATGAGCCGTCATAGAGAATGGGCGCACGAACGATAAACCGTCAGAACCCGCTCTGCCATGGCGCGGAAACCAGAATCGCTGTAGCTCGTTGCGGGCCACCAGGATGATCCTGGCGCAGCGTCCGGATCGTCCAGGGTCCGCCGAACCGCCTGGGCCAATTCGGCCGGATTGCGGGTAGACACCAACAACCCTGCCCCTGCTCCAAGGAAATCAGGGATTCCACCGACCCGGGTTGCCACGACCGGTACCTCGCGCGCCATGGCCGCGAGGATCGAACTGCCGAGTCCTTCCGCGGTGGAGCTGAGCACGAAGACGTCGGCTCCGGCCAAGGGCATCGTGAGGATCGGGCAGGTGCCCTAGCAGATGAAACCGGCCTTGCAGCCCCCGCTGCGCAATCCTGCGCTCCAGGCTCGCCTCGAAGCGGCCCATCTCGCCAACGATGGCCCAGTGCAGGTCGGGCAAGTCCCGGACCAGCAATGCTGCCGCCTCAACCAGGGTGAACTGGTCCTTTTCGGGGGTCAATGCGCCGAGACTGACCGCCAGTTGTCCAGTATTAGGGAGACTTCGAGACTCGCTGGCGGATGTTACCATCCGGGGCGAGAGGCGGGGTCGGGAGCTCAACCGCGGAAGGGACGAGAACCAGCCGTTCCGGGGAGAGGCCATCGGCTTCCAGCGCTTCACGGACCGCCCCTGAGATGGCGATGACTCGTGAGGCGCGGCTGCCAGAAGAATCGGTTGTGGAGGGGGAACGTCACTCGGCGGGTGACCACCAGCGGTGTCCCGGTGAGGGCCGGCGGCCAGGCCGGCGAGCGTCAGCGCGTGACCGTCGTGCGCGTGAAGCATCGCCGGGCGGCCGCGCAACTCGTCCAGGATAGCCGGACCACTCCGGGTCCAGCCCGGAGCGCCAGGGCGCCGGCCGCACCCGCACCCCGTCAGCCCGGAGACGGCGGGGCCAGCTCACTCTGGCCGCCGGTGACCACTACCTGGTTGTGTCCTGTCCGAGCGAGTTGCCGGGCCAGCAGCCATACCTGGCGTTGCCCTCCGCGCCACTCCCGACCCGAGGCGACGTGGACGATGCCGGGGTCACGGCCCCGGCGAGTATATCGGCGGGCAGGGCTCCGGGGTCGCGCACGAGAGGTGGGGCCCGCTCTCCCGAACCACATCGGCAAGCAGGGTCCGAAGCTCGGCCAGGCTGAAGGGCTTGTGCAGGTAGGGCCGGTCGAGCGTCTCGAGGAACGCGAGGGTGTCGCCCCGGACCGTGTCGCCGGTGCTGAAGACCAGGCGCCCCGCCAACGCGGGGTTGCGTCGCGACAGCTCTTCGTAGAACTCGCGGCCGCTCGAACCGAGGCATCCGCAGATCTGAGATGATCAGGTCGAAGGATTCGCGGGAAATTCGAGCCAGCGCCT
>CAWBVP010000018.1:0-92317 GCA_963792265.1 uncultured Gemmatimonadales bacterium
GGCCCGCTCTCCCGAACCACATCGGCAAGCAGGGTCCGAAGCTCGGCCAGGCTGAAAGGCTTGTGGAGATAGGGACGGTCGAGAGTCTCCAGGAAGGCCAGCGTATCGCCCCGCACGGTGTCGCCGGTGCTGAAGACCAGCCGCCCCGCCATGGCGGGGTTGCGCCGAGACAGCTCCTCGTAGAACTCGCGGCCGCCGAGCCGTGGCATCCGCAGATCCGAGATGATCAGGTCGAACGATTCGCGGGTGGCGCGGCCAGGCGCCTCCTCCCCGTCGCCCGCGACAACCGGGACTGTGTCCCCAGGCCTCCAGAGTGGCCCGCATGTAGTGCAGAATGTGCGGCTCGTCATCCACCACGAGGACCCGCAGCCGCTTGGTCGGGGCCCGTGCCGGCGAGTCCGCGGCCGGCAGTGGGGGTGCGAGTCGAGAGCGGGAGCTGGACCGTGAAGGTCGAGCCCTTGCCCTCCTCGCTGGAGAGCATGATCCGCCCGCCATGCTCCTTCACGATGCCCTGGCTGATCGAGAGGCCGAGTCCGGTGCCTTCGCCTTCGGCCTTGGTGGTGAAGAACGGCTCGAACACCTGGGCGGCCAGCTTTCGGACATGCCGGGCCGTCGTCGGTCACGTCGATGGCCACGCCGTCGAGCCAGCGGCGCGCCCGCACCATGATGGTACCCGGGCCGCCCGGTAGAGGCGATGGCCTGTGCCGCATTATTGATCAGGTTGACGAAGACCTGCTGGATCTGGTTGGGGTCCACGTCGGGCATGGGCAGGTCGGGCTCGACCTCGATGCGGGCCTCCACCCGCTGGGCCATGAGCTGGTTGCGCAGCAGCACGAAGGTGCCGTCGAGCAGCGGCTTGAGGGCGGTGGGCCGCCGCTGGTGGTCCTGCTTCCGGGCAAAGCCCAGCAGGTTTCTCACAATGCTGGACGCCCGCTCAGCTTCCTCGCGAATCACCGTGAGAGGCTCCCGGATGCTGGCGGGGACGTTGGGGACCTCGGTCAGAAAGTCGGCAAAGCCGACCACCGAGGCGAGCGGGTTGTTGAGGTCGTGGGCGATCCCGGCAATCAGCTGGCCGATGGCCGACATTTTTTCCGACTGGATCAGCTGGTCCTGCAAGCGGCGGCGCTCGGTCTGGTCGTCGAACAGGAGCACAACCGCGGACCGGTCGGTGCTGCTAATCGGAACGGCCGTAACAGCATAGGTACGCTCGCCGGTGCGTAATTCCACCTCCCGGCCCGCTCCTTGCTGGTCCAGAGCCCGCTGTAGATCAGGGCCCATTCCGGTGGAATGAAGGCCTGCCAGGGCGGCCGATGAGCTGGCGGGAGGCGCATTCACCAGGTCGGCAAAGGCGCGGTTGGCCCGCCGGATGGCCCCGCTCCGGTCCACGATGCAGAGCGCGGGCGAGATGGCGTCCACCACTTCCTGCCAGGTTCGCCGGCCATCGTCGTGCAGGTCGATCAGCCGGGCGCTCTCGAGGGCAATGCTGGCCTGAGACACCAGGCCCTCCAGGAGGACGAGGTCGGCCGGACCGTAGCGACCCGCCTCACCGCGCGCCGCGATGGCGCCGGTTACTCTACCCTTGGCGATGAACGGGGCGATCAACCAGCTCCCCGCCGTCAAAGGGGAGGGGTAAGGCCGGCATCGCGGAGCAGGGCGTCGAGTCCATCATGGATCAGCAGGGGGCCTCTCCGGCTCGCCAGCTCGAGCAGGGACGGGGGTTGGACCGGCCCGGTGGCCAGCCCAGTACGAAGTCGATCGTTTCGGCCTCGCGCTCGAACAGGGCCACGGCGATCTCACTGGGCGCAAGGCTTTCCCTGACGTGCCGCACCAGCAGGTCGATCACCGAGGCCCGGCGCAGCGTGCCGGCAACCTCCTGGCCGAAAGTGGTGAGGCGGCGGACGAGGTCCAGGTCAACCTCGACGCCAGGAGTATCGGGTCGGGCCGACGAGTTTCAGTCGATGGAGGGTTTGTCATGATCCGTGCTAATACGCGGGGCCGCCTGACTGCGGCAGACCTGCAGCTGGTGATCCTGCTTTTGAGCCGTGGTTCCGCGCACCGTCGAGCTTATCTGGAGCGGCGGTTGACGACTGAGGGACCTGACTCGTTGCTCGATGCGCCCGACCTGCTCGAGCGGCTGTTGACCGTCCGCTCGATGTTGCTTCCGTCCGAGGCGCTCTTCTTTTACGTCCTGGTTCGCCATGCGCTCCGCCGTTCCGGTCTGGAGGAGCGCGATCTGGCCGACTACCTCGCTGCCCTGCTGCTGGAGTTCGGTCAGCGGGACCGAGCCTGGCGGGTCGACTGGAATGATGACCAGAGACACCGCTATCTGGTGGACATCCTGGCCGATCTGGAGGCCACGGCGGGCGACCGCCGCTTCAAGCTGATGCTCCACTTGGGGAATTACGCGCTCTGGCTGAGCGGGCTGTTTCCCGATTATATCGCCGCTCGACGACTGCGCAAAGCGGGGCCGGACGTGAGCTACTACGATGCGCTGGGCAGCCGTGGCTTTGGGCTGGCGTCCGACCATGTCCTGGCCGAAGAGTACGGCCTCGGGGCCGTGCTCCGAACTGCAGCCGACCGGTTTCCCTGCCTTACGAAGTGCGCTCAACGGCGTGAGCGACCGGGTTCTCTTTCCTTCGTTCTCCCACTAGACCTTGGCGGGCTAAGCTCGCCTCGTTCACCAGCGCCGCAAACAGACCGCGGTCCGGCGCATCCCTGTCCGCGTGCATCTCCTCCGGGTGCCACTGCACTGCGAGCAACCAGGGGGAGCCGTCCGGCGACTCGGCTGCCTCGATCAGATCGTCCTCCGTCCATCCGGTTGCGACCAGCCCCGGAGCGAGATCCTTGATGGCCTGGTGATGGGACGAGTTGACCGTCACGCTGTTGCCACCGAGCGCGTCAGCCGCGCGGCTACCTCGCTGCAGCCGCAGCCGATGGGTTCCGACATTCCGGGCTCCGTCCGGGCGATGATTCACGGCACCGGGACGCTCGGAGGGAAGATCCTGGAACAGGGTTCCGCCCATGGCGACGTTGATGAGCTGAATGCCGCGGCAGATTCCCAGGATGGGCAGCTCCCGTTGCCGAGCTATGGCGAACAGGGCGAGCTCGAGGAGATCGCGCTCTCTACTCGGCGGACTCAGCAGCGGCGAAGGCTGAGCCCCGTACCAGGACGGCTCGATATCCTCTCCCCCGGTGAGCAGAAGACCATCTGCGCCGTCGAGCGCTCGCGCCAGCCAGCGAGGCGCCCATGAGAGGCGAGAGGATCAGCGGGACGCCGCCCGCGGAGAGCAGCGCGCGGACATAGGCCGCGTTGACGCCGGTCCGCTCGCCCCCGTCCCAGCTGCGGACTACCCCGCTCACGGCAATGCGAGGCAGGCTCATTGGAGCACCGAGTCGGGGAAGAAAGGGCAGCGTGGGATCCTCAATCTTGGCTGGATCGACCTGAATCCCGATCAGCGGCACCGTGACATTCCCCACCGATACCGTCCCAATCGGCGGCGCACCCTCGACCGGCGCCCCTTCGTAGAGCATCACCCCCAGCCCCTTTCCGTTCTTGTCCATTACCAGCACGCCAAACCCCGGTTTGACGTTGGCCGGAAGACCTCCCTCTACTCCGATCACCCACAGCGAGTCCGAGCGACCGACGATCGCCGGGTATGCCGGTCCGGCCACCGCCCGAACCACCAGGCGCTCAGGGAGATGGCGCGGTGGAGAGGCCAGGGTTTGTTCGGGTACACTGAATTGCGTCAGTAGGGCGGTCGGTCCGGCCAGAGCAGCCAATCCGCAGGCCGCCCCGCCGACGCGGCTCTGGTCCGGGGACCGCCCGCAAGCCAGCGCCAAAAAAATTCCCAGCCCCAGATGGCGATGCATGGAAAGAAGATAACGAGGAAAGCCGGAATCGTCCCGCGACGCGCTGCTCCTGTGACGCTCCTCACATCTTCGTATGAAAGCGCCACGTATGCATTTTTTATTCGCGGTCGAAGTGCCGCCGGGGGTGACTATGAACGGAGCCCGGTTCCGGGATCGTTTTCAGGCTGGACGCCAACTGGCTGCCGCCCTCCAGCGCTACACCCGCGACCCCCATCTCCTGGTGCTGGCGTTGCCTCGGGGTGGGGTGCCGGTGGGGTATGAAGTCGCCCGTCTCCTGAATGCGCCGTTAGACGTGATGCTGGTCCGGAAGTTGGGCGTGCCCGGCCACGAGGAGCTGGCCATGGGCGCCATTGCATCAGGAGGGGTTCGGATTCTGAGTAACGAGGTGATCAAGGCCTTTGGCATTCCGGAGCGAGTGGTCGCCGGCGTCGCGGCCGAGGAGTCGGAGGAACTACATCGGCGGGAGCGGCTCTATCGGGATGATCGTCCCCCACCAGCGATAGAAGGCCGCACAGTAATCCTGGTCGATGACGGACTGGCTACCGGCTCGACCATGCGGGCCGCGGCGGCGGCGCTCCGGGCGCAGCATCCGGAGCGGCTGGTGGTGGCGGTCCCGGTGGCGCCTCCCGAAACCTGCGCCAGCCTCCGGAGCGAAGTAGACGACGTGGTCTGCGCCAGGGAGCCCGGAGCCGTTCTTCGCCGTCGGCAATTGGTACGACGATTTCTCCCAAATCAGTGACGCCGAGGTCCGCCGGCTGCTGCAGGCGGGCAGTGCCTCTGCGGCGTAGCCATGATGCCAGCCACGACTACGGTTTCTCTCAGCCAGACCATTAGCGACGCGGCCCGCCGGCTGACCGGGTCGGCCACCGATTACGATGCGCTCCTGGCCCTGATCGGTGACGCCCGAGTCGTTCTCCTGGGCGAGGCGAGTCACGGCACCCACGAGTTCTATCGAGAGCGAGCCCGGGTTACCCGCCGGCTGATCCAGGAAAAAGGATTCGATGCGGTGGCGGTGGAGGCCGACTGGCCCGATGCCTATCGGGTGAACCGCTGGGTGCGGGAGGTGGGCGACGATCACACCGCGCTGGAGGCGCTCGGTGGGTTCGAGCGGTTTCCCCGCTGGATGTGGCGGAACCGGGACGTGCTGGACTTCGTCGAGTGGCTCCGGCGGCACAACGACCTGCAGCGCCCCGAGGAACGGGTCGGCTTCTACGGGCTCGATCTCTATTCCCTCTTCAGCTCCATCGAAGCGGTGATCGGGTTCCTCGACAGGGTCGATCCCGAAGCGGCCCAGCGGGCACGCTATCGATATTCCTGCTTCGAGGACTTCGGGGAGGACACCCAGGCGTACGGATACGCGGCCGAGTTCGGGCTGACCCGGTCGTGCGAGGACCAGGCGGTCCAGCAACTGGTGGATCTGCAACGCCAGGCCGCCGATCAGCCGCGGCGAGACGGGCAGATTCCCAGGGACGAATTCTTCTACGCCGAGCAGAACGCCCGGTTGGTGAAGAATGCCGAGGAGTACTACCGGACTATGTTCCGGGGGCGGGTCTCTTCCTGGAATCTGCGCGACCGCCACATGGCAGAGACGCTCGAAGCGCTGCTGGCGCATCTCGACCAGCAGGGAGGACGAAGCAAGGTCGTCGTCTGGGAGCACAACTCCCATATAGGTGATGCTCGTGCCACCGCCATGGGCCGTGCCGGCGAGTGGAACGTCGGCCAGCTTTCCCGGGAGCGATTCGGGAAGGCAGCGGTCCTGGTGGGTTTCAGCACCTATCGGGGCACGGTGACCGCAGCAAGCTGACTGGGATGCCCCAGCGGAACGGAAGCGGGTGCGGCCGGGTATGCCGGGCAGCTGGGAGGCACTACTTCATGAAGCGGACAACGCCAACTTCCTGTTGCCACTGAGAGGTGGCGCCCATCTGATCGATGCGCTGAACGAAGTGCGTCTGGAGCGAGCCATTGGGGTGATCTATCGGCCCGAGACCGAGCGTCTCAGCCATTATTTCGAGGCTCGGCTGCCCCACCAGTTCGATGCGGTAATTCACTTCGACGAGACCCAGGCGGTTGAGCCACTCGACCGCACGCCAGGGTGGGACCTGGGAGAACCGCCGGAGACCTATCCTACCGGGTTGTAAGGAGAGGAGAGCATATGTCAGGCCAGGGACAGCTGATCACCGGAGTCGTTGTAGGCGCGGGGACGATGTATCTGCTCGATCCCGACAGCGGGTCGCGCCGCCGCGCGCTACTCCAGGAGAGGAGTGCGGAACTAGGCCGCCAGCTCAGTGATCGGTTTCCGGCGGTGGGTGCACAAGATCAGGAGCGGTGGTCGCCCAGGACCCGTCTGATCCTCGGCGCGACCGGCGGACTCATGGCCGTCAAGGGTCTTCGTACCCGAGGGATCGGAGGGGAGATACTGACCGCGTTGGGCACCGCGCTCCTTTCCCGGGCAGTGAGCGGCACTCCACCGCAGGCACTCGTCGATCTCGTCTCCGATGGATCCAGCGCCACGCCATCCGCTCGCCTTCCGGAGCAGGAAGCGCCGGCGGCTACCGAACCGGTTCAGGAAGAGGAAATGGCGGCGCACGCGACCCACCATCGGCGTACGACCAAGTCCACCAAACGGCGGCGGTCACGGGAATGAGACGCCCACCTCACCTGGCCAGCTGAGCGATGACTCGTTCGAGATTCGCTCTCGCCTGGGTCTCGTAGAGACTCCTGAAGTATTCCGTCTGGTAGATCGGCTGCCGGCCAAGAAAGCCGGAGAGGACCTCCGCTCGGGCCGCGCGGTAGGCGGGCTCCGGCACCCACTGATACTCTCGCCGGATGCGGCGCTCAAACTCATCGAAGCTTTCCGGTGCCCGACCCAGAATGGACAGGTCGACATCGCAGAGCAGCTGGGCATCGGGGTCGCGTGGAATCGTGAGATGGCGGGTGGCCAGGACCAGCTCCGCAATGCGGCGGGAGGTGTCTGCCGGTCCCGCGCACGCCAGCAGGGCAGTCTCTGCTAGATGGGCGCTGCGCTCCTCGTTATCGGATCCACCGGGCACATAGATCGCGTCGTGGAACCAGATCGCGGCTTCCACCTCATCGACTCGCTCCGTAGAAGGACGGCTGAGGTCCAGCTGGGTAAGACAATCAACGATGTGATCTGCGGTATGGTAGGCCCGGGCCGGTTCGGCGTAGGCGGCTACGAGGTGGTCGAAGATCGATAGTCCGCCGCCCTGAGCCCCCAGGCGAGACCAGAGTCCAATCCAGCGAGCCTGGTCCAAGCCTGCACGCTCGGTTGGCACCGCATCACCCGAGCAAGGCCCGAGGCTGGCCGGTCCGTCCCAGCAGCCTGCGGCACCAGGCCACCTCGATCTCGAGCCGCTCCATCTGCACCGCTGTCTCCGCCAGGCACTCCTCCAGCTCCCGTCCCCCGGTGACCGAGTGGAGCGCATCGACGACCTGTCGCAAACCCTCTAGCTCGTAGGTGAGCAGTTGGTAGTAGCGTCGCGCCGCAGGCGGCCAGGTGGGGGCCAGCCGGCGAAGCTCAGCCTTGCGGTCGAGGGTGTGCTCGATGGAATGCCGGGCAGCGTAGTCTTCCGCCGCAATGCGGGGACGACGGCGCTCCAGGGCCGGGGCCAGGAACGCGAGCCGGCGCCGATGGCGGGTACGAAGCTGCTGGATCGTCTCCAGAAAGCTGCGCAGGGTAAGCGGCACTGCTGCCCTCCAAGGTCCGACTAACCCGTTGTTATAAAGGAGTATCCGATAATACCCACGAACGGCCCAGTGGCATAGAGGGCAGTTTGCTTGACGGCTCCCACTTGCGCCCGTAACATTCTGTCTCCCTTGAGGATGCATTCACCTAAGGCACCCATGACCGAGGCTGGGCCGTGTTCGAGAGCCTGAAGGCTCGCTTGGACCGGCTGCTCCGGGATCATTCCCGTTCCGACCCCAGGGCCAGGGCGGCGGCTTTACGCGAGGCGTTGGTGGAGGCGAAAGTCGGCGTCGCCACCATGCAGAGCGCCCTGGTTGCGACCGAACGGGAGCTTGCCATCGAACGGCGGCAGTTGGCCGACGCCGAGCGGCGGGGCCGTCTCGCGGCGGACGTACCCGATACCGAGACCGTGGCGCTGGCCGAACGGTATGCAGCCCGCCACCGGGAGCGGGTCGGGGTGCTGGAGCGGAAGCTGGCGGTGCAGCGGGACGAGCTGCTGCTGGCCGAGCGCGAGGTGGCCGAGATGATGGCGGAATATCGGGCCGCTCGGCCCGGCGCTGCCTTCGATTCGGTCGAGGCTGCATGGCGGGACTTGCAAGCAGCCGGGGGCGAGCGTCCCGGGACGGGTCTCGAGGATGAGTCTCGGGCGGAAACCGACCGAAAGCTGAAGGAAGCCGTCGAGGCCCAACTGGCGTTCTTGAAGCGCAAGCTGGGGAAACAACCGTGAGACGAGACAAAAGCGTGAGCGGTAAGCAGGTGAGCGGTGAGCGGGGGTGCTGGTCAACCGAGCGCCGAATCGGACGGCGCGCCCCTCGCATTGTCCTGTTGCTCGACCCTCCCGCTTACCGCTTACCGCTCACCGCTTACCGCTCAACAGCCCGTCGTCTCGCCGCCGTCACTTCGAAAAGCTCGCCCACACCTACAGCATCGTGGCTTACGACTCCGTCACCGGCGACCTCGGTGTCGCGGTGCAGTCGAAATTTCCCAACGTGGGGGGCATCGTGCCCTGGGGTCGCGCCGGCGTAGGCGCTGTCGCGACGCAGAGCCTGGGAAACACCGCCTATGGCGAGCGCGGGCTGGACCTGATCGCCCAGGGCGCGACGGCTGAGGAAGCGCTCCGCATCGTGATGCGAACCGACACCATGCTGCAGGACCGTCAGGTGGGGATGGTGGACGCTCGGGGAAATGCGGCGAGCTTCACCGGCAAGTCGACCTTCGACTGGGCCGGCGGGCGAGTCGGTGCGCCTTCGGGCCAGGGGAACGTCCCCGGTGGCAAAGGAGAGGTGATCGTGGGTCGAGGCTACTCCGCGCAGGCGAACATCATGGTGTCGGATCAGACGGTAAAAAATCTCGCGGAGACCTTCGAGCGCAGCCGGGGCGATCTGGCCGACCGGCTCATGGCCGCGCTCAAGGCAGGGCAGGCGGGCGGCGGCGACAAGCGGGGGATGCAGTCCGCCGCGCTCCTGGTGGTCCGGAAGAACGGCGGCTACCTCGGGGCCAATGACCGGTTCATCGACATCCGGGTCTACGACGCGCCCAACCCGATCGTGGAGCTGGAGCGGCTGCTGGCGCTGCATAAGCTGCATTTCTTCCCCAGCCGGGCGCAGGACCTGGTCCCGATCAGCCCAGCGATTGTGGCTCAGCTGGAGCCGATCCTGCTGACCGAGCCGGCCAACCAACCCCAGAAATGGCTGGCGGCAAAGCAGGGAAGCGCCACCCCCGCGTTTCTGGAAGCGCTGAAGAATTTCATGTACTGGGAGAATTACGACGTGCGGGTACGGATGGACGGAAAGATCGATCAGGGTGGTACTAGAGGACATCTTGAAAAGCGTGAGCGGGAAAAGGAGAAACGTGAGCGGTGAACGTTGCCCAGAGCTCCGAATGGCGAGTTACGTGTCGCTTCTCCCGCTTACCGCTTACGCTTGTCCTAGTCCCGCTCACGCCTTAAGGAGCCCACTTGGCCACAGCCGCAGTTCGCCCACCGTTGACGCCGCACGGCGCGCGCTTGCGCCAGCCGACCGGCCTGGCGCTTCTTTTCGTAGCCGAGATGTGGGAGCGGTTTTCCTACTACGGCATGCGGGCGCTGCTGATTCTCTACCTGGTCGATCAAGCCGGCGTTTTTCGCTGGAGCCAACAGTCCGCCAGCCAGCTCTACGGCTGGTACACCGGACTGGTCTGGTTCACTCCCATCCTCGGCGGGTACCTCGCCGACCGGTTCCTGGGCACGCACAAGTCCCTGGTGATCGGCGCAAGCATTATCTCGCTGGGTCACTTCGCGCTGGCGTTCGAGCGGCAGTCGCTCTTCTTCCTCGGGCTGATCCTCATCGTTTTGGGGACCGGCTTCTTCAAGTCGAACGTGTCCACCATGGTGGGCCAGCTCTACCAGGAAGACGATCCTCGCCGTGATGCCGGCTTCACCTTCTTTTATATGGGCATCAACCTGGGTGCCTTCATCGGGCCGCTGATCTGCGGCTACCTCGCGGCCGACCCCCGGTTCGGCTGGGGCTATGCCTTCGGTGCCGCCGGGGTGGGGATGGTCCTCGGACTCATCGTCTACCTCACGTTCCGCAAGCGCTACCTGGGCAATATCGGTCTGGTACCCGCGGGATTGACCCGGGTGGGCGACACGGTCGCCGCCAAGCGGCCGCTTACGCCGGACGAGCGAGACCGGGTGCTCGCCATCGTCATCGTGGTGTTCTTCGCGACCTTCTTCTGGCTCGCGTCGGAGCAGGCCGGCTCGTCCTTGAACCTGTTTGCGCTCGAGCGCACCAACCGCTCGGTGACCGGCTTCATTGGAAGTTTACTGCCTAACTCCGAGGTGCCCACCGCCTGGTTCCAATCGGCGACCCCATTCTTTGTCGTCACCCTCTCGCCGCTGTTCGGCCTGCTGTGGGATCGGCTGGGGGATCGCCAGCCCAGCACGGCCACCAAGATGGCCTACGGCCTCTTGCTGCTCAGCCTCGGGTACATGATCATCACCCTGGGCGCCTACCGGAGCGATGCCGGGACGCTGGTGGGCCCGGCCTACCTCATCGCCTGCTACTTCTTCATCACCTGCGGGGAGATCTGCCTCTATCCGGTGGGACTCTCCTTCGTGAGCAAGGTGGCGCCGGTCAAGTACTCCTCGGCGTTGATGGGGATTTTCTTCCTCTCACTCTTCGCCGCCAGCCTGCTCGGCGGGTACGTTGCGGGGACGGTCAAGGCGGTGGAGCGGGGTGAGGTCTACCACGTGCTGGGGGGCAGGGCCGACTTCTTCCTCATGTTTGTGATCACCTCGATACTCGCAGGCGTCTTCCTCCTGATACTGGTTCCCACCATCAAGCGGCTTACCCACGGGCGCGGGTGAGGGACGCGACTTCGTAGACCAGGACCTCCCCGATCTCGTCATCCTCGTCTGACGCCACCGGCCGCATGCCTACCTTTTCCGCCACGTGCACCGCGGGCGTGTTCCAGACCGGTGCCAGGGCCCGTACGACCTGGACTCCAGGCTGGCCAAAGGCCCACTCCACCATCGCCCGCACCGCTTCAGTGGCGTAGCCCTTCCCCTCGCGGCCGGGGTACATGGCGTACCCGATCAGCACCGCACCGGCTCGCATCCGGCCTCCCCCCGAACGCCACCGAGCCGACCGCTTCCCGGTTGTCCCGCCGCACGATCAGCCAATTCCACCATTCAGCTTCACGGTCCTCCGAGCGGAGCCGGTCCCGCACGACCGGCAGCGAGTCGGCCATGTAGGGCGGCGGCGCCAGCGGTGCGGGAAATGATGGCGCCGGTGAGCGATCGAAGCCGGCCGTCATCGCCCTCGAAGCAACGCATCGATGGCCGCCGCGCTCAGGGGGAACAGCTCGAGACGGTCGGTGTGTATCGTGGTCATAGGTTTCGATCACCGGGGTCGGCCGGAACGGTCTTGAAGACCTGAAAGAGGTACCACAACGACGGCAGGAGCACCACCGCACCGACCCCCAGGGCGATGAGAGTCAGGCGTAGCGTCGTGTCCGGTGCCGCCGCATTCGCGATGGTGTAGTTCGGCGGCAGCAGAAAGGGATACTGCGCCAGCGGCCAGCCCCAGAAGATCAGGGAGACCTGGAGTCCCACTCCGAGCCGGGCCAGACGATATCGGCGGAACCAGAGCGCCGCCAGTACCCCGATCGCGGCGACCGCCGTCAGCGCGTGCAACGGCAGCGCCCAGGGCGATGCCATCAGGCCGGTTCGCACCAGCGGCGCCCCCCGGTGAGACAGCAGGAGCACCAGAGCGGAGGCGAAGAAGACAGCGATGCCGGAGCCGAGCGCCCGGCGGCGAAAGTCGTCGGCGAGGTCGCGATCCCGGGTCTCCAGGGTCAGGTATACCGCCGCGAGAAAGGCGAACAGGGCAAGCGCCAGGAGGCCGACGCTGAAGGCAAACGGCGTCAACCAGGGCTCGACGAATCGCTGAATGAAGCCGCCTTCGGTGTCCCGACCCACCCGGCCGGATGCCACTGCCCCGATCGAGATCCCCAGCAGGATGGGAGTGATGACGCTGGCGCTGGAGAAGACCCGTCCCCAGCGGCGCTGCACTGCATCCTTCTGGGTGTCGTAGCTGCGGAAGGTGAAGGCCGACCCCCGGAGCACGATCCCGAACAGCATCAGGGTGAGCGGGATATGCAGCACGATGCCGAGCCGGGCGAACACCGGCGAGAAGCAGCTGAAGGTCAGTACGATGGCGAGAATCAGCCAGACGTGATTGGCTTCCCAGATGGGACTCAACGCGCTGGTGATGCACTCCCGCTGCCGGTTCCGCCGCGGGCCCGAGGCCAGCAGGTCCCAGACCCCACCGCCGAAGTCCGCGCCGCCGAACAGCACGTACGCGTTGAGCGAGAGCGCGAGGCACGCGGCCACCACGTCCGCCAGACTGAGCTCAGGCACTGCGCACCCGACCCGGTGCGTAGATCCGGGACCATTCGATGGATTTGGGGCTTCGAATGATCTGGCGGTAGAGCAGCCAGACCACGATGACGCCAAGGAAACAATACAGCAGCGTGAAGAGCAGGAACGGCACCACCAGGCCGGGCATCGGGGTCACCGCGTCCGCCGTGCGAAGCACGCCCTGGATGATCCAGGGTTGCCGGCCGACTTCAGTCACGGTCCAACCGGCTTCTATCGCAATGAAGCCCATCGGGGCACCCAGGGCGATGGCACGGAGCAGCGTCCGGTTGGCGGTCAGATCCTTCCGCCGGAAGGCGAGCCAGCCGGCCCAGAGCGAGACCAGGGCGAGGTAGGTGCCCAAAGCGACCATGATCTGGAAGGCGAAGTGCACGATGGGAATATTGGGCCAGTCCTCCCGGGGAAAGTCTCCCAGCCCCTTCACCACCGCGCGGGGGTCATGGAAGGCAAGGAGCGAGAGGCCGTAGGGGATCTTGATGGCGTAGCGGACCTCGCGTCGATCCACGTCGGGCCATCCGCCGATCGTAAGCGGGGCCTCTGCCATGGTCTCAAAGTGGGACTCCATTGCCGCAAGCTTGACCGGTTGCTGCACGGCAACCGCCCGGCCGCTGATGTCTCCGGAGATCGGCTGCAGCACTGCCGCCGGAGCTCCCAACAGGAGCGCCGCGGTGAAGGCGCGGCGATGAAAGGCGTTCTGGGAATCGAATAACAGCAGAAAGGCATGAATCCCGGCGACGGCAAACCCGGTCGCCGTGTAGGCGGCGAGGGTCATGTGCAGGGTCTGCTGAAAGGCCGCGGGATTCAGCATGGCCGCGATCGGATCCACGTTGACCGCGCGGCCAGCAATCAGGTCGAACCCCGCGGGCGTATTCATCCAGGAATTGGCGGTGACCACGAAGATTCCCGACGCCGCCCCACTTACTGCCACCGCAATGCCGGCCCAGATGTGGGCGCGGGGAGAGATTCGGTCCCAACCGTAGAGATAGATCCCCAGGAAGATGGCCTCGGTGAAGAAGGCAAACCCCTCCAGCGAGAACGGCATCCCGATGATGGGCCCGGCGAGTCGCATGAATTCGGGCCAGAGCAGCCCCAGCTCGAACGACAGCACCGTTCCGGACACGGCGCCGACCGCAAACAGAATGGCCGTGCCCTTGGACCAGCGCTTGGCCAGGTCGAGATGGATGGGATCGGCGGTCTTTTGCCAGCGCCGCTCGGAGATGACCATGAGCACCGGCATCCCGATACCCACGACCGCGAAGATGATATGGAAGGCGAGCGAGACCGCCATCTGGGAACGGGCGGCGAGCAGGTCGGGCATGCCGGGAAGGTATTCCGCCTGAATCTTTTCGAAAGAGCCTGCAGTAGAGCCTCATAGGGGCCCTCATCCGCGCTCCAGCACACCTATCCGTCTTTCATCATCATCTCTGGAGGGTTTCATGACGCAACGATCGACCGCATTACGTTCGCGTTCGGGACTCGCCTTGGCTGCGGTGTTTTTGTGCCTGGGCGCCAGCGCAGTATCCGCGCAGAGCGGCGGCGGAGCCGGCAAGGTCGCCATCACCACCTCGTCGGTCGAAGCCAGACAGCTGTACCTGAAGGGACGGACGATGGGCGAGAATCTTCGGGCCCACGACTCCCGGGAAATCCTGAAGCAGGCGGCGGCCAAGGATCCCCAGTTTGCGCTGGCGCAATACAGCCTCGCGCTCAACTCTCCCACCGCCAAGGAGTTCTTCGAGCAGCTGAAGCAAGCCGTCGCCCTGTCCCCCAAGGCTACCGAAGGCGAGCGGCTCATGATCCTCGGCCTTCAGGCCGGTGCCAACGCAGATACCAAGACCCAGCGGGATTACTACGAAAAGCTGGCGGCCGCGTATCCCGGCGACGAACGAGCTCACTTCCTCCTGGGCGGCGCCTACTTCGGCCAGCAGGACTACTCCAAGGCGATCGCTCAGTATCAAAAGTCGGTCGAGCTGGCGCCGGACTACGCCCCGGCCTACAACCTCCTGGGTTATGCCCACCGCCAGGCGGGAGAGTTCGGCGAGGCGGAGAAGGCCTTCAAGAAGTACATCGAGCTGATCCCCAACGACCCCAACCCCTACGACTCGTACGCCGAGCTGCTGATGAAGATGGGCCGGTTTGACGAGTCGATCGCGATGTATCGCAAGGCGCTGGCAACCGATCAGAACTTCTCGCCTTCCCGGATCGGCGTGGCCACCAACATGATGTACCGGGGCGACCACGACGGCGCGCGGGTGGAGACTGGGAAGCTGTATCAGCTGGCTCGCAATGACGGCGATCGGCGGAATTCGTACTTCACCAATGCCGTGATTTATGCGGACGAGAGCAACTTCGACCGCGCGCTGGGGGAACTGCAGAAGGAGTATGCGGTGGCGGACAAGATCCATGACGCTGCGGCCATGGCAGGTGATGTCACGGCCATGGGCGACGTGTTGCTCGAGGCGGGCAAGCCGGAGGAGGCCGGCAAGCGTTACGAGCAGGCTCTCGAGTTACAGGTAGGCTCCGACCTTTCCCCGGAGGTGAAGGAGGATGCCCGGCTGGTGCACCACTACAACCTCGGAAGAGTGGCGGTCCAGGCCGGCGATCTGGCGGGGGCCCGGCAGCACGCCGATTACTTCATGAAAGGGGTCACCGCCAAGAAGAACGACGGCGAGATCCGGTTGGCCCATCAGCTGGAGGGGACCATCGCCCTGGCGGACAAGCAATTTGATCAGGCTATTGCAGAGCTGACCCAGGGAAATGAGCAAGACGCCTACACCCTGTATCGCCTGGGTCTGGCCTATCAAGGCAAGGGCGACAGCGCGAAGGCCGCGGAGTTTTTCCACCGGGCGGCGGATCAGAACTCGCTGCCGGCGTTGAACTACGCCTTTGTGCGGCTGAAGGCAAAGAAGATGAAGGCCTAGAGCTGGGAGCTGGAGCTAGGAGCTGGGGCTGGGAGCCAGGCGCTTTGCTCCCGGCTCCCAGCTCATTCCCACGCACCTCGTCGCCCACCGCAATCTCGCCATCATCCAGCACCTCGGCGTACACGCCACCGCCCCACCCCTCCGCCATCGCCGACCGCAATCCGGGAAGGGCCTCATCCATCCGTTCGCAGGGTCGGGTTTCTCCGCCGACCCGGAGCCTGCACCGGCCCACCCGGAGAACCCGGTCGCGACTGTCCGCCAGCCGAATACCGTTGACCAGGAGGTTTGCCCGACGGGCGGCGGGTGAGATGGAGCCGTCCAACTCGCGCATCAAGCGGTCCCAAGTCTCCCGCTCGATCACCGTCACCTGGCGCCGGCGGCCCTGATCGGCGTTGCCGACCAAGCCGCGACCGGCCACCAGTTTGCCGGTGGACACCGGGTCCATGGGCCCTCGGTGGGCCCGTTTGATCCAAATGGCTTCGAGTCGGCCGGTCATGGCATCGCTTCCGGATTATGCCGCTGCTGGAGGCGGGCGCCCGGGGTTATGTCACAAAGAACGCTGCCGTTTTTCCTCTAGCGCCGGAGGCCGACCCGCTTGACGCTCACCACTTCGCGGGCTCCATCCCCGTGGACGACCTCCACCGCGGTGATGAAACCGTCTTCCTCTTCGATTGCCCACACCTCCGCCGGCTCGATGATGCGGTGGTCGCCGGCTTCCAGCTCGAACTCCAGCGAGTTCTTGTGCCGATCGTAGGTGATGCCCAGCAACCGGGCACCCTGCGCCATCACCTGTTCACCTAGATCAGGCTCGATCACCTCAACATCGACGGCCTCGGGCGAATCGTCCCGCAGAAAACGCTTGGTGAACTCGTCGAAGTACTCCGCCAGCTGCTCCCGCGGGACTGCCTTGGTCACTGCCATGGCTGTGCCTCCAGGTCCATGGTCGGGCTGGCCGGCCGTCCGGCTGAACTGCCGTTCGGCGACACCAGCAGGATCTCCAAACTTACACTGTAGCGGCGCCAGGGCGGCCAGGGCGTCGAGAAGTCGCAACCGATTCAGCTTGACGATGCCAGTGCCGCCGTCTGGAGGGCCTCCAGCAAAGCGGGCTCGTCCCAGGGTCCGTCGTGGCGGACGCCGTTGATGAAAAACGTCGGCGTTCCGTTGACCCCGCTCCTCACCCCACTCATGAAGTCTTCCCGCACCCGTTCGGCGAAGCTGTGGGACATGAGCGCCGTCGCTGCCCACTCCGGTGGGATGCCCAACCGCGCCGCGTAGGCCAGCAGATCTTCATCGTCCAGCGCATGCTGGTTCAAGAACAGGAGATTGTGCATCGGCCAGAACTTCCCCCGACTGCCGGCAGCTTCGGCCATCTCCGCCGCGTGCTCGGCATGGGGATGGAGCCGGGTGAGGGGGAAATGGCGGTAGGCAAACCGCAGGCTATCCCCCATCTGCTGAATGATTGAAGAGACGATCGGAAAGGCCATACCGCAGTAGGGACATTCGTAGTCGCCGTACTCCACGAGCGTGACGGGAGCGTCGGCAGGGCCAATCACGTGGTCGCGGTCGCTGAGCGGGGGAACCAGTCGGGTACTCATGACGCGGCTCCAAGATTGGCCGTTGGCGATGGCAGGGCCTCGAGCGCAGCGAGAATACCATCGGCTCCGGGGTTCACATTGATGGGTGAGAGATAGCTCCAGCGGACCACGCCGTCTCGGTCGAGCACGAACAGCGCCCGCTCGGAGAAGCCGTCCTCAGCCCGGTACGCGCCATAGGCACGAGACACGGCACCCTTGGGCTCGAAATCAGCGAGGAGAGGAAACTCCAGGTGCCGCGCCTCCTCATAGGCGCGGTGGCACCAGACGCCGTCCACCGAGATGCCCACTACTTCGGCCTCATGGCGGCGGAATTCAGGGAGCAGCTCGTTGTAGAGAGCCAGCTCGTCTCCACAAACCGGGCTCCAGTCGGCCGGATAGAATACCAGCACCACTGGCCGGCCTTTCAGATCAGACAATCTGAACCTGCTATCGGGGCCGCTGGGCAAGGTGAAATCCGGGGCCTGGGTTCCAGCCGGAAGCGGCTTCGAGGAAGTCTCAGTCATATCATGGTCTCCGCTCATTGCTGAAGGCGCCCGATCGCGATCGTGCGCTCAAAGTGACCATCCACCCTATCACGCGCTGTCAGATAAACGCGAAGGGACCGCCGGAGAATAGGGTCTTTCCCCACGCGAGCCAGTGCAATAACTGTCACGCCGCCGACCAGTTTTGGGCGCAGCGCAGTTCGCGTCAACGCTGGTCGGCTGCATGCCGCTGGACCCGTAATCTCACCCCGGCAGGGTACTTGCTCGGGGTGACCCAAGTCTGCTGGTCACATCCCGGTAACGACGGTGCGCCGAGGGCTGCAGTCACCCGGCACGTCGCTTGCGCTTCCCCCCACGAACTGCCTAAACCCATCGTCACCAATTTCTGTCATCCTGCGAACTGCCGGAGGGGATACGCGCATGCTACCGACCCTCGATACCGTCCAGACCGCCCAGCCGGAACAGTGGAGCTGGATGCTGACCCAGCTGTGGAGCTGGATGTGGTCTGGGATGTCCTGGATTCTCGACCTCCAGAACCTGGTCTTCGGTTTCGTGTTCAGCGGCTCCGCCGGGCTCGCCGTGCTCAAGGCCACTCTGCTCCTGCTGCCGGTCGCCGTGCTCATCGTCAGCATGTGGGCCACGATGACCTCCCTCTACACCCTGCCGTTCCGGTCCGGCCGCGGCTACTTCCTGACCGCGCTGTTGATGTCGTGGTGGGATGTAGGCCGGATGATCTGGTTCTACTGGGCGGGCATGGCGCAGTTTCTCTTCGTGTTTGCCGGCTGGATCTGGAGCGGTGTCCGGGCCTTCTTCCGGCTCCTGTGGAACGCGATCAAGGGTGCCCTGAACTCGCCCTTTGCGATCCTCGACTGGACCTCGCGCCGCTACTTCAAGCCCGGGGTGCCATGGCTGGCCTTCCTGCTGCTGATTCTGTGGTCCGCCATCGAGGCCACCATCTTCACGTTCACGCTGCGTCCTACGATGAACGAGCTGCTGTCCGATCTGACCGGGTTCGAGCCCAATCCGGTCATGCTCTCGGCGTTGCTCTACATCTTCCTCTTCTTCCTGGTGGGCGGAAGCTTTGCCTGCGTGCAGGCACTGAACGACGCCATCAAGACCAAGAAGTACGGCACCATCATCTCGATGACCATCATCGAGATCGTGGTCGCCGCGTTCGAAGTGCTCTTCCTCTATCGTGAGCTGGTCGACGCGATCACCCCGTGGATGGCCCAGCAAGGGTTCAACCTCGGCATCGTCGGCGTTCTGGGTCTCGCCTTCGCCGGCTGGCTTGGCGTCCGGGGCATGACCTGGTTCCTCTTCGGCCGCTACGGCACCCCGGCGCTGATCGCGGTGCTGGCCCGGGAGACCATCAGCCACGGCAGCTCGGTGGACATCGCTCCGCCCAAGCAGCCCGACTTCTGGAAGGCTCCGATCACGGCCCTCAAGGCCGAGATCGAATGGTTCAAGGCCGAAGCTCGCGAGATGTTCGAGCTGATCACCCTCCCGGTGCTGCAGCTGATGGCCTCGGGGTTCAACTTCTGGCTGGTGGTGCTGCTGGGGCGGCCGCACTTCACCCTGCCGTTCCGCTCCCTGGAAGAGGTGCTGTCGGCAACGCCGCTCAGCATCGAGCGGAAGGCTACCGGCCGTACGGCGTCGCAGGTGGCCGCATGAAGCGCGCGCTTCTCGTCGCGGCCCTCGCCGCGCTGACTCTCGGGTGTCAGATGCCCAAGGACGGGCCGCCGCCCAAATCCACGCTGGTGATCGGCCTGGACGTCTCCGGCTCGTTCCGCAAGGGCGAGCACTACGAGGATGCGATCGACTTCGCGTCGCTCTACATCTATGCCCACATGAAGGGATTCCGGGAGCTGCGCCAGCCCACCGAAGTGTTCATCGGCACGATGGGTGGACAGAAGACCGGCGAGGCCAAGACCTTTCATCCGATCCAGGATCTCACCGGCAAATCGCCCTCCCAGATTGCGGCCAGCCTCAAGGCCTGGTTCCCGGAGGACGACCCGATCACCGATTTCAACGCTTTCTTCGAGCGGGTGGCGGTGCACGTGCAGCGGCAGAATCTGGGTCTCCAGCCGCTCAGCATCGTGATGTTCTCCGATGGGATCCCTGACATGCCGGGGGTCAAGGGCGACGACCTCTACCGCCGCATCAATGTCACTCCTCTGGAGTACATCTCCCGGAGCGTGACCGTGCGGCTGCTCTATGCTTCGCCCCGGGTAGCCCAGCGCTGGGAAAAGCTGGTGCCCCGGAAGCGGGTGCGGCTCTGGACTCAGGACGCGGACGTGATGGCCGGCTGGCGCCGTCAATTCGTGCCGACCGCCAGGATGGAGCAGCAGGACTCGCTCTGGTCCTGGATGCAGAATATCGTGGACTTCCGGGTGAGACGGGGGAAAGTGATCTAACAACGATCCATCCGGAAACAACGGCGCGCCGGCGAAGAGCCGGCGCGTTCGTTTTCAGGTCCAACCAGCGCTAGAAGCGACGCTCGAGGAGATCATCCCGCACCGCGAATCCGTGCCGCTGGTACAGTGAGCGGCTGAGCTCCGTGGGCCAGAGGAAAACGGCATCGATGGCTTCGGCCTCGCACCGGGCCAGGCAGGCAGCCAGGAGGGCGGAGCCGATCCCGGCGCCGCGCCGGTCAGCCGTGACATACACACTGCTGATATAACCGTGGTATCCGAGGTGCCCAACCGGGTTGGGTAACTTCTCGATCCGTTGGAGCCAGACGGTTCCCACCACGGCGCCGCCGGAATCGGCCACCCAGCAGCGCCATGCTCCCCCGGGCGCGAGCTGAGCAGCCATCCACTCGGCGCAGCGCTCCATGAAGCGCTCTTTCGCCTCCACCGCCGGGTCCAACTCAGTCCTGAATTCGTAGCGGAGCCGCGCCAGGTCGGCCGCATCCGCCGGCGTTGCCGGCCGGATCAGGAACGCCGGCGTGCTCAAGGGGCCACTTGGCACCGGTAGCCCCTGATGTCTGGTAGAATGCGTTGACGCTGGTACTGCAACTCCGCGCACTCCCGCTCTAACACATGACGACGCTGCGACTTTAGCTCAACCCGTTGGCGGGCGCATGAGTTGCGGTAGGAATCGGTCTCCGGTATTCCGAGGACTTGTCCATGCGCCCCCTGCTGCTGGCTCTCCCGATATCCGTCATTTTGCTCGCGAGTAAACCCTGCTCCGCGCAGACCCTCTCGTCCCGGCCGGCCATCTTCACCGATCCCTCACTGGGAAACGATCCCAGTTACGGGGAGCTGGTCCTGGGACAGACCACGCTCATCTCGGCGCTCCGGATCTTCGCGGTGGAGCTGCAGGACAGCGTTTACTTGCCGCTGGGACATGGCAGCAATCCGGACACCGTCGGGGCCAATAGTCAGCTTCCCGGGGGCCTGAATGTCCGACCCCGCTACCGGCTCGAGATCGGAGCCGGCCATTACACTCTTTACTTCGATCGGCACGAGCGGCTGGTGGCCGCCATCACCGATCGGTCTCAGCTTCCGCGTGCCCTCCGGCGGGATGAGCTGGTCGCTCGCTACCCCACCTTGACCGTCGCCCATGTGGGCCGGACTGCTGAGGGTGCGTGGATCATGGATGACCTCGCCGCTCCACTCGCGCCCTGCGTCTCCCTGGTGGCGGACGTATGGCGCCGGGACAAGGGAATGGTCAGCTCCATCGGCTACATCTACACCTGCGCCACCCCGCCGTCGCCCCGGAAAGCGCTCGACCCCTAGCTTCGGCTCACTCTTCGTCGAGGGTAAACCCGATCTTGAGCGTCACCTGCCAGTGGGCCACCTTCCCCTTTTCGATGTGGCCTCGGGTGTCCAGCACCTCGAACCAGCGAAGGTTACGCACCGTTTCAGCCGCCTTGCCGATGGCCTTTTGAACGGCATCCTCCATCCCACGGCTGGAGGAACCGACCAGCTCGATGGTCTTGTAAACGTGGTCCGGCATCCAGTCTCCTGGGAAGGGAAGTCCCAAAATAGCACCACACTGCCCCCTCAGTGGGTCATTAAGTCCCCCCAGTATGCCGAAAGGGGCCATGGGCGGCGCGAAACGGTACCCATTGCCAGCCCCCAGGTGCGGTACACTGCTTGCAACCTTTCTGCCTCCGGAGGCGTCAAGCCCCTACATGGGGGGTGGGCCTCGGAGAGGAGCAGGAGCAGTCGTGTTCAGTTGCGATTACAACGGGTGGGCAGACGTGCCGGAAGAGGAGCGCGAGGGGATCGATGCCTTCGAAGCTGCCCCGGTTCCACCTCGTGCCGCGGTAAAGGTAACCCTCGCCCTGGCTCGTTCACTCCCCGGTTCCCCCGCGTCGCCCCAGCGAAAGGCTGCCTAGCTTTCTCCCTTCCTCGTGCCAGCCTGGCGCCAGTCATAGTGCCGAGCGGCCGCTAGATTATCCATCAATATGCCAACCCGCTCGCGCTCCTGGCCGCGGAGAACTCTCCGCAAGGCCTCGCACTGGCTGGCCTACCAATTCCGGGTACTGCGACGCCCTGTCATCACCATCGAGGGAGTCCAGCTCCGGGTGGGGCGCCACATGTCTCGGCGGGTCGAGCGAGCTCTGTCGAAAGGCGGCTACGTGCGGCAGGAGCTTCAGCTCATCGGAGCGCTACTGGAGCTGGACGATGTGGTGCTGGAAGTCGGGGCCGGCCTGGGCCTGGTCTCCACCTACTGCGCCAAGCGGCTGGGATCGAACCGGGTCTTTGCATTCGAGGCTGACCCGGACCTCGAACCTTGCATCCGGGAAACCTACGATTTGAACGGTGTCGAGCCTCACCTGGATATGTGCGCGGTGGGAGCGCGAGCCGGCCGGGTTACCATCTTCCGCGATAAACATCTGGTCTCCTCGTCGGTCGGCCGCCGCCGAGGCGGCACCCGGCCGGTGGAGGTTCCGGGCAAGGCGCTGAACTACGTGGTCCACCGCTATCAGCCTACGCTGCTCATCATCGATGCCGAGGGTGCGGAGCGCGACCTCTTCCAAGGGGCCCAGCTACCCAGCGTGACCAAAATCGTTCTGGAGCTGCACGAGCAGGTGATCGGCACCCAGGGAACCGACCGGGTCCACGCCATGCTGAACCGGCTGGGGTACCGGGAGGAGCTCGGCCTGTCGACCAGCGAGCATCTGGTGCTAAGGAAGTGATCTCGGCGGACCTCCGGGGAGAATCCCCTGGTTCCCACCGGTGCTCCCGCCATTAGGATTCAGGCATGCGACCCCGCTCACTGTCCGGAACCTCCACCCCATCAATATTGTTGGCAGGGGCATGACCACCCTCCTAAGCCGGCCGGTCACCGAAGGCGACCATAGCCGGGGCCCCGCCGGTGCTCCGGTGCCCGGTTTCACATGGAGCTCGCCACCGGAGCGTACCAGGAGCGGGCCTGAGCGGCGCCAGCCTCGATGGTTTACTCGAAGCCCTTCGCACCGCCGCCGCGGAGGCCACTCGCCCCGCGCGACGCGGTGTCACCCTTCCGAGAGGAGTACCCCGATAATGCAGAAGACGGCCGAACCGCCAGCCCGGCAGCAAGCCTCACGTTCCCAGCGTGAGTCCCAGACCACCCGGCTGTTCCCGACCAAGAACGACCTCCCGGTGGAGACCCGGGCCAAGGTCGCCGAGCTGCTCAACCGGCGGCTCGCCGATTGCATCGATCTCCAGACCCAGTGCAAGCAGGCCCACTGGAACGTGAAGGGTCCTCAGTTCATCGCCCTGCACAAGCTGTTCGACGAAGTCAACGAGGCCGTGGAAGAGTACGTCGATCTGCTGGCCGAGCGGGTGGTCCAGCTCGGCGGAGTGGCCGAAGGCACCGCTCGCACCGTCGCCGGACGCACGACCATCCCGGAATATCCCCTCCATATCGCGGCCGGGCTGGAGCACGTGGACGCGCTCTCGACCGCGCTGGCCGCGTTCGGGGCCTCCGCCCGGCAGGCGATCGAGGACCTGGACGAGTTGAAGGACGCCGACAGCTCAAGACATTCTGACCGAGATCTCCCGCGGCGTGGACAAGTGGCTCTGGTTCGTGGAGGCCCACCTGCAGGGTCCGCAGGGGGGAAACGGCCGCCGATGATTACGCCGGCCCTCAGGGCCGGCTTACTAAACGGTCAATCCAGATGGGGCTGAACGGCGCGCGAACCGCGCCGTTTTTGCGTCCGGTCCTTCCTCCGATTGATCCACCGTGGGGTCCAACAGGCGGCGAACCACGTCCCGGAGGTCGTCCGCCAGGAACGGCTTCCACAGCACCGGCCCGGGAAGATCCGAGAGACCGTGTCCTCCGGTGACGAACAGCACCCGTGGGGCCGGGGCGCGAATGGCCAGACGTCTCGCCAACTCGACCCCATCCATGCCCGGCATGAGGACATCGGTGACGACCAGATCGATCGGGGGAGCGCCGAGGTCAAACAGGGCCAGCGCCCCGAAGCCGTCACCCGCGACGAACACGCGATAGCCGTCCTCAGCAATCACTCGCGCTACGTACCGGCGCAGCAGCTCCTCGTCATCCACCACCAGAATCGAGCGTTCCATGCCAACCAGTGAGAGGTGAGAGGTGAGAGGTGAGAGGTGAGTGAGGGTGAGCTCTCGGCGCATTCGGGATCAAAGGGGATACGGTCGGTCGGCAAAACGTTGGGCGGGAGCAATCACCTCTCACCTCTCACCTCTCACCTCTCACCTCTCACCTCTCACCTCCCACTCATATCCACCACATTGTCCGACCAGGTCCCGTAGGCCAGCACCATCGTCCTCGCACGATAGCCCGGCGCCGTCACCCGCACGATCTGGCTGTGACACCGGTCCACCAGTTTGGGGTCGAAGCGGAGCCGGTAGTGGCCGGCGTCGTCGGCGAAGGTGGCGGAGCCGGTGCCGAGGAGTTGAAGGAAAGCACCGGGAACCGGCTGGCCATCGTGCTCGTTGCGCACCACTCCCTCGACCACCCCGTTCTCTGGACCGCCCCCGTCTGAGCCGGCGTCGTCTCCGTCCCAACTGCAGTGGGACCCGCCGCCCATCAGTGCCACCGGCCGGCCGGCCTGAACCGGGCCCGCCAGAGGCGCGTCCGTGGGCCCTTGCTTGGGGCCGAAGATGCGGCGAGCCTCGAGCACCATTGCGTCCTCGACCACCTCGCGGCGCTCCGGGGCCTCGGTCCTGGCTTCTGCTTTGGCCGGCCTCCGCTCCGGACTCATCGCGGCCGGATCATCGTTCTCGGGTGCCTTCGCGGTGGTGATCGGCGCCGGGAGCGGAGACTCCGGTGTCTTCGGCGGGGCCGCCTGAGCGGGCTTCGGAGCAGGGCGGGGTAGATGTGCTCTGGGTTTGGCCGCCACCGGCTTGGGCGGCACGTACATCATGGTGACTGCAACCGGCGTGGAATTTTGCTGTGGTCTATTTCCTGAGGGAGAGTGAGCGGGCCGAGTGGAGAACAGGAGCAACCCGATCACCAGAAGATGAAGACCTGCGCTCGCGATCCCGGTCCGGAGGTTGAACCGGTATTTCGTGAGCGTCTCCCAGGCGCGAAAATACTGCGGCCGCTGGGGTCCCTGGCCCGCGGAGCGGGTGCGAGCATTGAGGCCAAGGCCCAGAGGCCGGGTTCGACCGAACACTCTTACCGCTTACTCCACTGCGCCCGTTCCGCTTTGTCCCGATTGTCTTTCCACTTCTTGTATTGCTTCTGCTGGTCCTTGCTCAAAATGTCCTTCAATCCGTTATCGAAGGTCTCGTCCTGCTTGGCCAGCTCCTTCGACTGCTGGTCCATTCGATCCCGCTGGTCCCGGGCGGCCGAGCGATCGCCGCTCTCGAAAGCAGCCCGCATGGTTTGCACCTCGCTCCGGAGACTGTCGCGGGTGACCTTGGTGTTGGCCATGTAATTCTGATACCGGCGGGTGTAGGTCTGGAGTGGAGTGCCATTCAGCCCGATCGAGTCTCGCATCACGTCGGGAGCTGCCGGGCCTTCGATGGTCTCCGACGAGAGCATCCGGGAGCCACCCCCGTGGGAGCCCATGTGGCGGCCGTACCCGCCTCCCGCCCGCATGCCTGGATTCCCCGGGCCGTATCCGCCAGGCGAGCTTTGAGCCAGCGACGTGCTCACGAGACCAGTCCCCAGGATCAAGAAAAAGCCTATGGTAGTCAAAGACATAAATGCACTCCGATCGGGCGGTTGGATGATTGATAGCTCTGGCTGAGATACGGCCCGCAGGGTCGGTCCGTTGGCAGCCAGGCGTTGCTGCGCGCCCGCGACCGGAGCATTCTCCAGAACATGAAGATTGCTTTGGCACTGGGAAACTATCACCCGATTGGCGTGGCCCGCAAAGCCGTGTTGCCCAACGAAACAGCGGCTGTTGCGTATATCAGGTCGAGAGGGCCGGACCGACCGAGCCACCGCGAGGAATTGGAGATTCGACTCAGAGGCACCGGCGGACCGCCATGATGGGGATCCAGACACTGGCGGTCAACCGGGGCTCGGCCGGCGAGGAGCCTGGCGACCGCGAGCTGCTGCTCCGGGTGCAGGACGGCGATTCCGCAGCCTTCGACGTCCTGGTGCGCCGCTATCTCGGCCGCGCCAGGCTGGTGGCCGGGCGGCTGATGCAGGACCCGGATGACGCCGATGACCTGGTCCAGGACGCCTTTCTCCGGGCCCTCGACCGGATCGGCACCTTCGATGCGGGCCGAGCGTTCGGGCCCTGGTTCACCCGCCTGCTGGTCAACCTGGGGCTGGATCAGCGGCGGAAGCAGAAGGTCCGGCGCACCGAGCCGCACGATCCCGAAACCTTAGCAGGAGGGGTGAGCCCGGAGCAGGAGATGGAGCGCGCCGAGCTCAAGGCTTCGCTCGGCAAGGCCCTGGAAGCGCTGCCCGACCGCCAGCGGCTGATCGTGACGTTGTTCGAGATCGACGGACATTCGACCGAGGAGGTAGCGAACATGCTTCAGGTGAGTCAGGTGACGATCCGGTGGCATTTGCACCAGGCGCGGCGAACCCTCCGAGAGACGTTGAAAGGATGGGCGGAATGAAGTGGCTGTTGGGTGAGCCGGACCGAGATCCGCAGCTCGCCGCCGCGCTGAGACGGGCCGATCCCGAGCCCGATCCCGCTCGGGGCGAGGAGCTGCGGCGCAGAATCATGGCTCGGGCCCGTCCCCGGCTGGCCGAGCTGCAGCTTCCGACCGGGCACTGGTGGGATTGGCTCTCCGGGTGGGTGCGAATTGCGCTGCCGGTCGGTGTTGCCGCCTCCCTTGCCGCCGGCTTGCTCCTGCCCAATAACGTTGAGACCGACAGCCTCGGCAGCACCACGGCAGAGGCGGGGGCCGACAGCACCTTGATCGCAGCAGCCTTCTCGGAGCCGTCCACTGGCGGCCAGGTGGCAGCGCACCTCATCGCACCGGAGAGCAACGACTGGCTGTTCGAGCAGGTATTGACCCAATGACGGCTCCCGCCTCGAGGAGACCGCCCCCGGGACCGCTCATGGCCGTGCTGGTGTTGCTTCTGGTGGCCATCGTCGGCGGCTTTGCTGGAGTGGCGCTGGACCGGTTGGTACTTCTGCCCCACATGTTCCATGGGGCCGGGTTCGGCCACGGGCATGGACCGGGAGGCCCGCCCCGCGACCGGGAGTTCAGAGCCCGATTTGCCCGGGAGCTGGGTCTCTCACCGGAACAGCAGACCCGGATCGACTCCATCATGGATCGCAGGGGACGCGAGCTGCGAGCGGTGCGGGGACAGGTTCAGCCCACGCTGGATTCGATCATTGCCCGCACTCGGCGCTCAATAGACTCGGTGCTCACCCCGGAGCAACGCACGAAGGCAGCGGAGATCCGGCGGAAGCATCCCCGTCCGCCCGGTCCCCCACCGGGCATGTTCGAGCCCGGCCCGCCGCCGGATGGGCCGCCGCCCGGCAAGCCGCCACGATAATATATCACCTACCGCACCGTCGGTTGACTTGCTCCTGAGGGCGAGAGGAAGACCAGCACGGCTTCGACTGAGCCCACCTTGGTGTCTTCGGACCAGACCGCGACACTGCCGAAGTACAGGTGACGTTTGCGTTGCAGCGTGGCTTTCAGGACGAGACGGGAGGAGTCTGAGCTCACCGGATTGTGAAACTCGGCGCCGGTGCGGACCAACCGGGGACGTCCCCGCACTCCCTGGGCCCAGGCCCAGAGCGCAAAGAGCTGCCCGGCTCCTTCAATCATCAGGGTTCCGGGAAAGATCGGATCGCCGGGAAAGTGTTGGGGGTAGACCCAGTGATCCGGTCCCAGCTCGATCTCGCCCTCAATCGTATCCTCCTCGACGGCCGTAACTCGCGCGATCTGACGCATCTGACCAACCGGCAAAAAGGTCTCGTCGAGATCGATCAGGCTGGTCGCTGTCGGGCAGCGGTGGAGGCTTCAGGCGTCATCCCCGGCTTACGCCCGTGAACCGGTCCGGCGGATCTCGATCGGCAGTGGATAGCTCACGCATAAATCCAAAATCAGAGTAGCGGCGTATATCCTCGGTATCGTCGCAGTCTACTCGATCATCCTCAAACACATATCTCGTCGCTATTTTAGGTGACCGGACTCACCGACGAGCCATGCCTGCAACCATTGTATTGCGGGCCGGTTCTCCGCAGATCGCCCACTCTCACGGCCGATCGCGGTAACTCCAAACTCCATTACCTGCGCGTTGAGTCCCAGGCACCAGCCGGTTCACCCGCCTCCCACTATCGGATGCCGGAGGTTCTGAGGTCATGTCGTCACGAATCCTTACCGTCAGTGTCGCATTCCAGCTGGCTGCCTCGCCTGTTCTCCCGCTCAGCGCGGCCGGATGGAAACCGCGCAAGCGAACGGCGCTGCCGCCGATTCGAGCGCTCACCGCCGGTGCCGAGTACGGGCCGCGCCCGCCAAGCCCAACGAGCAGATGCAGGCGGTGCTGGACCAGCTCGCCGCCCTGCACCCAAGGCCGATTACGGCGCTCCCTGCGGCCGAGGCGCGGAAGCAGCCTAGCCCGGCGGATGCGGTGAAGGCGCTGCTCAAGAAGCAGGGCAAGAGCACCGCTCCGGAGCCGGTGGGCAGCGTGATGAACCGGACGATCCCCGGTGCTGGCGGACCGATCCCGGTCCGGATCTACACCCCGAAGGGCGCGGGCCCGTTCCCGGTGGTGGTCTACTACCACGGCGGCGGCTGGGTGATCGCCAATCTGGACACCTATGACGCGTCTCCTCGCGCGCTGGCCAACCTCGCCAACGCGGTCGTGGTCTCGGCGCACTACCGCCAGGGGCCGGAGCACAAGTTCCCGGCCGCCCATCAGGACGCGTTCGCGGCGTACAGTGGGTGCTGGCGAACGCCAAGGCGCTTGAAGGGCGACCCGTCCAGGGTGGCCGTGGTCGGCGAGAGCGCCGGCGGCAACCTGGCGGCCGCGGTCGGCCATGATGGCGCGCGACAGCGGCGTGCAGCTGCCGGTCTACCAGGTGCTGGTCTATCCCATCGCGGGCTCCGACGTCAACACGCGCATCCTATCAGGAGAACGCCGACGCCAAGCCGCTCAACAAGCCGATGATGGAGTGGTTCTTCGAGCAGCTACCTGCGCGCTCCGGCCGACGGCAAGAGCCCGCTGATCGATCTGGTCCACGCGGATCTCTCCGGACTCCCGCCGGCGACAGTGATCACCGCGCAGATCGACCCGCTTCGCTCCGAAGGCAAGGAGTTGGCGGACCGGCTGCAAGCAGGCCGGGGTCGAGGTGGACTACCAGAACTATGACGGGGTCACCCACGAGTTCTTCGGCATGGGTCGGTGGTCGACGAGGCGAAGGAGGCAGAGCAGCAAGCAGCCGACGGCCTCAACAAGGGGTTCGGCAGCAGCACCACAACTACTTCGCAACGGTAGACAAGAGCCGGGGCAGATCCAGAACCGTGTTCTGGTTCGTACACCCATGGGGCCGCGGCACGAGGCTGCGGCCGAAACGAGTGCGATCACTTCAATGACGGATCAAGGAGTGGGGACAATGAGCACGAGGTTACCTGAGAAGGATGGCGAGCTCGGCTTTCTCGACGGGCTGGCCCGAACCACCAGCCGGCGGAAGTTCTTGCAGTGGTCCGGGCTGACCCTCGCCGTCGTCGCAGTCGGTTGCAGCGATAACACCAGCAACACTCCCGTACCTACGGGCGGTGCGGTCGATCTCGGTACCGGCGACACCGGGGTGCTGAACTACGCCTATGCGCTGGAGCAGCTCGAGGCGGCGTTCTATACCCAGGTGGTGGCCGGCGCCTATTACAGCGGCGCGCCGGTGGCGGAGCAGACGATTCTGAGCGACATCAAGAACCACGAAGTCATCCACCGCGATTTCCTGAAGGCCGCGCTGGGCGCTTCAGCCATCGCCGATCTGCAGGTGGACTTCACCAGCGTCAACTTCGCCGATCGGGCCAGCGTGCTCGGCACGGCGAAGACCTTCGAGGACCTCGGCGTCGCGGCCTACAATGGGGCCGGCCAGCTCCTCGACTACCCCCGCGAATCTGCTCACCGCCGGGAAGATCGTGTCGGTGGAGGCCCGCCATGCCGCCGCGATTCGGGACCTGCTGCAGCCGACTTCGTTCGCCGGCAGCGACGTGGTGGATGCCAACGGGTTGGACCAGGCCAAGACCCCGGCCGAGGTGCTCACCGCCGCCGATCCGTTCATCACCACCACCGTGACCGCCAACAATCTGCCGACCACCTGAGGAGCCACATCATGAAAGACCAAGACCATTCTCGGCTCCCTCGATGCCGAGCTCATGGATCGGGTCGTGTCCCGGCGCGATGCGGTGGCCGGAGCGGCAAGCTGGCCGGCGTTGCGGCACTCGCCTCCATGCCGGTGATGTTCGGCCTGATGGCCAAGCGCGCGTTTGCCCAGTCCAGCAGTCTGCCTCAGGGCATCATCGACGTGCTCAACTTCGCGCTCACGCTGGAGTATCTGGAAGACGAGTACTACCGCACCGGCCTGAGCTCGGGGATCATTCCGTCAACCGACCAGCCGATCTTCGCCCAGATCAGCGCGCCACGAATCGGCCCACGTGGCCCTGCTCCAGGGCGCGCTCGGCGCCAGTGCCGTGGCCAAGCCGACCTTCGACTTCACCGCCGGCGGGACCTTCGATCCATTCGCCAACTACGCGACCTTCAAGACGCTGTCCAGGGCTTCGAGGACACCGGGGTCCGGGCGTACAAGGGACAGGCGGCCAATCTCATCACCGACGATGCCATCCTGACCACCGCGCTGCAGATCCACTCGGTCGAGGCCCGCCACGCCTCCGCGGTGCGGCGGCTCCGGGGTCAGAAGGGGTGGATCACCGGGAACCAGAGCGACGTGCCCCAGCTGGCGCCGGTCTATGCCGGCGAAGACGCGGTCAACGGAGCGGCCACCGACGACGCGGGCAGCGGAGGCTTTCGACGAGCCGCTCACCAAGGAGCAGGTGCTGGCAATAGCGGGACTCTTCATCGTCGCTTAGAGGTTCAGAGGCTCAGCGGTGCGAAAGCCCTCCGGGTTATCCGGGGGGCTTTGTCGTTTGCCGTTCCAGGCTGGAAAGCCGACCCTCAAGCTCGGAAGCCCGGCGCCGTCGAGACCCGGGCGTACAACACCACGGCAACGAGGAGCAACATCAGCACGCCGGCTGCAATCCAGCCATTCCCCAGCGGCCGATGGATGCCATGGTGGATAAGCAGCACGCCGGCCAGGCCGGCAGCCACCAGCCACCCACTCCACCGGTCTGCCTGGAAGCGGCGAGCCACCGAAATGTGGGTTCCAGCGGTACCCGCGCGGGTCAGGAGACGCTCCCGGATGGCGGCTGACCGGCGGGGATCCGGCTGTTGCTCTGGAGCTGCAAGCAAGAGAGAACCCGCGACATCCCGATAGTCCCGCAGCAAGCCGGCGCACTCGGAGCAAGTCCTGGCATGAGTCATCACCAGTTGCAGCTCGGCGGCGTCGAGTATCTCCAGGGCGGCCGCCGGGAGCATTTCCTGCATCTCGTCATGGCTGAGCGGGCTCACCGATCATCCTCCCGCAGGGGTTTCAGGAGCTGGCGAAGCTTCTGCATCGCGAGCCGAATCCGGGTCTTCACGGTGCCGAGCGGCTCGGCCATGTGAGCGGCAATCTCGGAGTGGGACAGGCCACCGAAGAATGCCAGCTCCAGTGCCTGCCGTTGCTCCAGGGGAAGCGCGCCCAACGCCGCGGCTACGGTCAGCTGACGCTCCGCGGTTTCCGAACGGTCATCAGGGGCCTCCGGCTTCGCGGCCCCGGCAAGATCGAGAAAGGCGCTGGTAGTTGCGGGCGAGGCGGTCCAGTCCACCAGACGTCGCCTCGCCCGGAGTCGGTCCAGGGCCCGGCTGCGGGCGATCATGAGGAGCCAGGTCGAAGCCCCGCCCCGCCGCTCGTCATAGCGGCTCGCCGTCCGCCAGGCCTGCCAGAAGGTCTCCTCCACCACGTCCTCGGCCTCATCGCCATCCTTCAGGATCCAGAAGGCCAGGTTGTGGACCCGCTGGGACCATTGGTCATAGAGCAGCGCCAGCGCCGCCTCGTCCCCGTCGGCCATTCGACGGAGGAGAACGCGAAAGGGGTCATCGTGCACGCGTGCTTAGCCTGAGGTGGAGTGGCCAGTGGGGCAGGGCAAGGCCCGCCGTCGGTCATCCTGCATAGTTACGAATCCAACATCCGAATTGGATTGGTTTCGCCGCCGGGATAGAGGGCTATTGGCCTATGCTATCGGCATTCGCTATTGGCTATTCGCAAAACGTCGGTGGAGTCCCAGCTGAGTTGGCCGAGCACTGAGCGCGACGTAGCGGATAGCCAATAGCGATTACCGAGACGCCCGGACCGCCGGACGCGGGCCGGGAGGCAGATTCTGCTCCAGGTAGTGGGTAAGCAGCGAGAACAGGTGCAGGGTCGTCCCGTTCGCCCTCGCAGATGCAGTGGGACCGGTTGGGATAATCCATCAGGGTGAACGGCTTGTTGGCAGCCACCAGGGCATTCACCAGCCGCTCGGTGGCCTGGTAGTGCACGTTGTCGTCGCCCGAGCCGTGCACCACGAGCAGATTTCCCCGCAGCTTGTCGGCGTAGGTGATGGCCGATCCCACCCGATAGTCTTCCACGTTGTCCTGCGGCAGTCCCATGTAGCGCTCTTGATAGATGGTGTCGTAGAGCCGGAGCTCCGCCATCGGCGCCACCGCCATGCCGGTCTGATACAGGTCGGGATAGCGGAACATCAGGTTCAGGGTCATGCTGCCGCCGCCGCTCCAGCCCCACACGCCCACCCGGGTCGAGTCCACCCAGGGCCACCCGCGCATGGTGCGGGCCGCGCCCGCCTGATCGGCGGTGTTGAGCACGCCCAGCTTGCGGTAGATCGCCTTCCGAAAGGCGCGTCCCCGGGGGGCGGGTGTCCCCCGGTTGTCCACCGAGGCGACGACGTAGCCCTCCTGGGTGAGCATCAGGTGCCAGAGGTAGTCGCCGGTCCAGCGATCGAGCACGGTCTGCGCGGCCGGCTCACCGTAGGTCAGGAAGAAGAGCGGATACCGCCGGGTGGAGTCGAAGTCGGCCGGCTTCATCACCCAGCCGTCGAGCTGGAGGTTCGAGCCGGCAGCGACTCTGACGAATCCAACCGGGCCCCGGCGCAGCCGGGCGACAGTCGCCCTGAGCCGCTGATTTCGAACCAGGGTACGCACCACCTGGTGGGAGGGAAGCCGCACCAGATCGACCACCGGAGGGGTGCCGAGCGAGGAGTAGGTGTGCAGGGCCCAATGGCCGTCCTGGGAGATCTGGTACAGGTGATATCCCGGCTGATTCTTCGGCGTGACCCGCTCCGGCTGGCCCTTGCCGTCGAGCCGGCTGCGATAGAGGTAGAGCTGGGTCGCGTTCGTCGGTGACGCGGTGTAGTAGATGATGCCAGCCGCCGAGTCGACGCCTACCACGACGGGCTCGCCGAAGGGGCTGAAGGGATTGTGGAGGTCGAAGGCGCCTTTGGTGACCAGCCGGGTGCTCTTCCCATCCCGGGAGATCACGTAGAGATGGCGCCAGCCGTCCCGCTCGCTGATCCAGGTGAAGCTCTTGCCCCCTTCGATGAAGCGGAGGTCGTCGCCGACGTCGACCCAGGCGCTGTCGCGCTCGGTGAGCACGGTGCGCATCTTCCCGGTCTGCGCGTTGCCCAACATCACCTCGAGGGTGTTCTGCGCCCGATTGAGATGTTGCAGCACGACCTCGCCGGAGCTGGCCGCCCAGTCCATCCGGACGATGTAGTTGTTGCGGGGGTCGCCGGGAACCTGCAGCCATACCGTGGGGCCTCCGCTGGCGCTGACCACACCGGCGCGCGCGGCGGAGTTGGTGGTGCCCGCCTTGGGGTACTGCACTGGAACGGTGAAGGAGTAGAGCGAGTCGGTGTCGTCCATCAGCAGGAAATCGCGCACCCCGGAGGCGTCGAGCTGCCAATAGGCGATGTGTTGCCCGTCCGGGCTCCAGCGGAACCCGTCGCGCAGATTCAGCTCTTCTTCGTAGACCCAGTCGAAGGTGCCGTTGATGATGGTGCGGGAGCCGTCGTGAGTGAGCTGGGTGATTCGGCCATCGCCCAGGTTCTCGACGTAGAGATTGTTCTCCCGCACGTACGCCACCCGGCCCCCGTCGGGGGAAAACTTGGCGAACATCAGGGTGGATGGTTTGGCTTGGGCGCCGCCGAGCTTGGTGAGCCGCCAGCTGGCGAGATCGAGGGCCCAGAAATCGCCCCGGGTGTTCTGCCGCCAGACCTTCTTGGAGTTGGTGAAGACGAGGAGCCGGCGCCCGTCGGGTGAGACGGTGTAGTCCTCGACCGAGAGCGCGGCGGTATCGCCCGGTGGAATCAACCGGGTGGCCGGCACCCACACGTCCCGCTTCCCGGAGGCGGCGTCATAGCGCACCAGCGACCGTCCGCCCGGCACGGTGCTGTCGGCCTCCAGCTTCACGTAGGCGGGGCGGTCCTCCAGCCAGCGCACCGGTCCCAGCCGCTCGGGGGTGAAGTCACTCGAGTTGAAGAGCCGGTCGAGCGTAACCAGCGAAGAATCGGCGGCCTGTTCGGGGTGGGCTCCTGCGCCGGCAGCGCGGCGCAAACCGAAAGACTCAGCGCGATGGTGGATGAGAGCAAGCGGACATTGAGCACAAACCTCACTAGTCAGTGCAAAATTTACCACAGAGGACATTGCTTTTCTCGGAGTCCTGTATTAGCTCTAGGTGAAATAAATACGCCCAACCGTCCGCGACTAGCGCCGCCCCGCCCCCCGCCGTACCCTTGCTATACCCATTCAATCAGTCCATGAGTGACGACTCCGGACTCCCGACTGCTGACCTCCGGCTCATCGAGACCGAGACGGGGGGCAACCTGCCCCCCCTCTCCCCCGGCGGGCAGCGCCCGTTACAGCCTGCCGGAAGACCTCCTGCGCGAAGCGTCCCGCCGGCTGGGAACCATCTGCCTGATCAGCGCCTGCGTCTGGTCGGCCAATCTCCTCCTGCTCAACTTCGTCTACGCCGTGCCCGGCAACATCCCGGCCGAACGGGCGGCCTCCTACTTGAAGTGGGAGGCGCTCTACGACCTGGTCGTTGTCGCCAATGTCGTGGTCTCCCTGGGACTCTTCGGGTTTACCCGCCGGCGCAGGGTGGACCCCCGATTAGTGCTCAACATCGCTCTAGTGTATGAGGTGTTTACCGCCTTCTCGGTCGGTTTCCTGGATTACGCTGACCAGGGTCCTACCGAAGGGGTGTCATGGATCGCGGTCATCATCCTGCTCTTTGCGCCGATCATACCCGCTTCTCCCCGCAAGACGCTGGTCACCGCACTCTCGGCGGCCACGATGGGGCCCGCTCGGCGCCCTGATCTGGAAGGCGCTCGGCACGGAACCGGAGAGCCTCCGGCAGATCTTGCTGCTCTCGATCCCTAACTATCTCTGCGCCGCCATGGCGCCGGTGGTCTCCCACCTGATCACCCGACTCGGGCGCGAGGTCAGGCAGGCCCGGGAAATGGGCAGTTACGTCCTGGGAAACCTCATTGCCAGAGGGGGAATGGGCGAGGTCTGGCAGGCGACCCACCGCTTCCTGGTCCGCCCGGCGGCCATCAAGCTGATCAAATCTGAGACCCTCGGCGCCGGTACGCCGGAGCAAGCCAAGGTGATGGTCCAGCGGTTCCGCCGCGAAGCCCGGGCGGCCGCCGCGCTGCGCTCGCCCCATACGATTCAGCTCTACGATTTCGGCGTGGCTGGCGACGGGACTTTCTACTACGTGATGGAGCTGCTCAATGGGATGGACCTGCAGAGCCTGGTCTCCCAGCACGGCCCAATGCCTCCCGCCCGTGCGATCCACATTTTGAAGCAGATCTGCGAGTCCCTGGGCGAGGCGCATACCCGCGGCCTGATTCACCGCGACATCAAGCCGGCCAACATCCAGGTCTGCCGGATGGGGCGGGAGTGCGACTTCGTGAAGGTGCTCGATTTCGGCCTGGTCAAACGAGCCGGTCCGGCGGAGCCATCGGAGCCCGGGCTCACGTCGCCCAACATGCTGGCCGGCACGCCGGCCTACCTCTCACCCGAGACGGCCTCGGGCGAGCCGATCGATCATCGCAGCGACATCTACTCGCTGGGGTGCGTCGCTTATTGGATGCTGACTGGCCGGCAGGTATTCGTGGCGGACGGACTGATGCAGATGATCGCCCGACACATCCAGGCCGTGCCGGAGCCGCCGTCCCGCCACAGTCCGTTCCCGGTTCCGGCCGAACTGGACGCGATCGTGCTCGACTGCCTGGCCAAGTTCGCTGCGCAGCGGCCGGCCAGTGCGTGGGAGCTGGCGGACAGGCTGGCGAAGTGTGAGCTGAACTCGCCCTGGACCCGGGAGGATGCGCAGGGCTGGTGGCAGAACCGGCTGGAACCCGAGCCGGCCGTCGCGCTATAGTAGCCGCTGCCGGGCGTCCACTTCAGCAATCCGTCGAGCCCCCTCGGCCCAATCCACCGCCGGCGCCACCTCCTGATCCGCCAGGGCAAGAGAGGCCCGGGCCCGCTCCACCACGACCGCACCATCGGGCAGTGCCAGCCCGAACTCCAGCTCGGCCTTGCCGGCAGAGCCGCTCCTCCCGGGGCCTCAGCTCCAGGGACAGCGGGCCGCACATGCTGGCTACTCGAGCGTGGGTGGCCTCATGCACGATCGACGCTGAGATCTCGGCGAGGGTGTGCCGGGGATTCACCGTGAAGGTGAGCTCCACCAGACATTCTCTGCTGTCGTGGAAGAACGCGCCGCGGCAGGGAAACCGGCGCACAATGATTCCGGCAAAGTCCTGCTGCAGGCGGCGAAACCGGTGGGGCGCATAGCGGGCGATGAGATCGAGCGCCTGGGTCAGACGCTCGATCACATCGGCGGTATCGATGTCGTGTCGGGTATTGAAAATCCGGACCGGCAGCCCCCGGATCTGGCGCCGCTCGGCGAGCAGCGATTCGGTCCAGGAGCGCAGCCGGTCGCTCAGGTTACGGCGTGTGCCCATGCTGGGGGTCGTCGGCCGGATTGACATAGGTCAAGGCAAATGGTCCCATCGACTTGACGTCGATCCGGGTCTTGCCTCGCGCGATGGCGTAGTGATGCTGTTGGGCCGGCACCGTGGCGCTGGCTCCCACCTTCATGGCCTGGGTCTGCTTCAGGTCGACCTTGTCACCCATGCCCACCAACAGAGTGCCTCGTTTCACCGTCACCGTCTCATCGGTGGGATGGAAGTGAGGCGGAACCCGATAGCCGTTGGGAAAGGAAAGCTGGACCTCGAACGGCTGGGCCTGGCTCGGATCGCCGCTGACTACCGCCATCTTGGCGCCTTTAGGGAACACGGCCGGGGCCGGAGCCCACTTCAAGGCTGGTGCTTTGGCGGTCGCAGTGGTCTGGGCCATGAGGGCCGGGGCTGCGAACACCAAAAGGCATGACGCGAGATGCAAGGACCGCATAGCTACTCCGGTAAAAGGGACTTTAAAATAGCTCGGTTGAGATGGAAACCTGAAAGGAAGCAAATCTTCACCACAAGGCAAGAGACACAGAGGGATCATCTAGCCATACGGCTCACGACATCGCGATCTCCGGCATCGCAACAACTTTGTGCGGGGTAAAAACTAACAACAAATAATTCTGGTTGATGATGGTCGGCTCCCGCGATGTCGTGAGCTCGTTCGGATGAGGAGCCCTCTGTGTCCTCTGTGGTGGAAATTCTTATGAGATTATCTGCGTTAACCACCCCGCAAACGCCAGCCACGCCGGCGTCCCCGAGATCATCAGCCGCAGCGGCTGCGACACCACAAGCGCCAGGCCGCCCCAGAGCGTGGCGGGATGAACCTTTCTGAGAGTGAGCAGGTCGTATCCCACCATCACCACAATGAAGAGGTCGGACAAGCCGAAGAAGTGGGTGGGCCACCCAGATGAAATCGGGCGATCGGGGCGGCCAACAGCCCGATGGTGCCGAGGAGCATCAGCCGCTTGTGGGTCTCGAGCCGGCGGCGGAAGTAGAGCGCGCTGCCCACCAGACCGGCGAACATAGCCATGTCGAACAGCGGTATGGCGAGGAAGGAAAGGCCCGATACGCCGGGAATCGGCGCTGAGCCGCCCTTGACCCGGAGGATGGCGGTCAGCGACCCCATGACGAACACGAGCAGGGCGAGCACCGCTCCGGCCACGCCCATGCGGCGGTGGATGTACGTCCGGCCGGTGGCGACCAGGCTGGTCTGCGCCACCAGGAAGAGCACCCAGGTGGTGAACACCACGCCGTGGATATGGAGCAGCGTGCTCAGCTCCGGCGTGCCGTAGTAGGCCTTGAGGAAATAGGTCCGGGAGAATCCGGCGAACACGGTCAGCGCGATGGCGATCGCCATGCCCACATAAAAGCGGCGCGCTCGCCGGGCGGCGACGACCCGGGGTGGCACCCTCAGGCCTGCATCCAGGGCGGATTCATTTCTCATCCGGGCTCTCCTCCAGCGGAAACAAAGTTTAGGGCACGGTTACGTCCACGAGAACGCTGTCGTGTTTCAGGTTGCCGCCGAAGTCCTCCCGAAAGCGGACTGTCGCGCCTTCTACGGTCACCGTGGGATTGCTGGGTGGACCTATGTCGGGCACTTGGACCCGGATGCAGGCTGTAAACGGACCCGACCCACTGCGGATGCTGCCCCGGTAACGGCCATCGCTCCCCGTGCCCAGCACATCGGGGCCAGACACCGCGCCGCCGGTACAGCGTGTTCTGAAACGCCTGCACGGTCACCGACGTGCTCGCCACTGGCACTCCTGCTTTTGTGACCGTGCCGTATACGATTGCAGAGGTCGAACAGACATCGCAGACCTCGCCGCAACCCGAGAGCAGGAGGCTGAGTAGACCCGCGATCAAAGGTCGGCCCGTCCCTATTTCTCATCCGGCGTCTCCACCAGTCCACGTTGCTCCAGTAACGGCTCGATCTTCGGGTCCCGGCCGCGGAAGGCCCGGAACAGGGTCCCCACATCCTCCGTGCTGCCGCGCGACAGGATCATGTCCCGGTAGCGCTGCCCATTCGCCCGGGTCATGCCCCCATTCTCCTGGAACCAGGCGTAGGCGTCGTCGTCCAGCAGCTCGCTCCAGAGATAGGCATAGTAAGAGGCGGAATAGCCACCTCCCCAGATGTGCGCGAAATACGGCGTGCGATACCGGGGCGGGACCTCCGGCACATTCACCTGGAAGCGGGTCAGCGCCTGCTGCTCGAACTGCTCCACGTCCGGCTCCGCTGCGTTCGGCGGCAGCTGATGCCAGGCCAGATCCAGCAGCGCGGCCGCCAGATACTCGGTGGTGGCAAAGCCCTGGTTGAAGGTGCGGGCCTTCTTGATCCGGTCCACCAGATCCTGGGGCATGGCCGCCCCGGTCTGATAGTGCTTGGCGTAGTTGGCGAATACCGCCGAGTCGAGGGCCCAGTGCTCGTTGAACTGGGAGGGGAACTCCACGAAGTCGCGGGGCACGTTCAGCAGCGTGGGATACTGCACGTGGGCGAACATGCCGTGCAGCGCGTGGCCGAACTCGTGGAACATGGTGGTGACGTCGTCGAAGGTCAGCAGCGCGGGCATCCCCGGCGCCGGCTTGGTGAAGTTGCAGACGTTGTAGACCACCGGCTTGGTGCCCATCAGTCCCGATGGATCCACGAAACTGTCCATCCAGGCGCCGCCGCCCTTGTTGTCCCGCTTGAAATAGTCGGTGTAGAACAGGGCCATCGACTTGCCGTCCGCGTCGAACACCTCGTAGACCCGGACGTCGGGGTGATATACCGGAAGGTCCTTCCGCTCCTTGAAGCTCAGGCCATAGAGCCGGTTGGCGGCGAAGAACACGCCGTCCTGCAGCACCCGATCGAGCAGGAAGTAGGGCTTGATCTTCGCTTCATCCAGGTTGTACTCGGCCTGGCGCACCCGCTCGGCGTAGTACTGCCAGTCCCACGGAGCCAGCTTGAAGTTGCCGTTCTCCTGGTCGATGATGGCCTGCATCTTCTCGGCTTCGGCCCGGGCCTTCCTCGTGGCCGGAGGTACCAGCTGACCCAGCAGGCCGATCGCGGCCTCGGGCGTCTTGGCCATTTGATTGTCGAGCGCAAAGGCCGCGTAATCGGGAAAGCCGAGCAGGGCCGCTTTCTGGGCCCGGAGCACGGCGAGGCGGCGGATGACGGCTCGGGTGTCGTTGCTGTCGCCCCGGTCGGCCCGGCGGGTGGAGGCCTCGAAGAGCCGCTGGCGCACCGCCCGATTGGCGAGCGAGGCCTGGAGCGGGTGCTGGGTGGTGTTCTGCAGCACGATCACGTACTTGCCCTTCAGGCCTCGCTCCTTGGCTGCCTGGGCGGCCGCTGCGAGGTCGTCCTTGCTCAGTCCCTTGAGCTGGGCGGGGTCGTCGATGACGAGGGCGCCGGCCTTGGTGGCGGCCAGCAGCTTGTTCTGAAACTCGGTGGAGAGCTTGGCCTCTTCCTGGTTGAGCGCGCTGAGCCTGGTCTTGTCCGCCGGGGAAAGCTTGGCGCCGGCCCGGATGAAGTCCCGGTGGTAGCGCTCCAGCAGGGTCATCTGCTCCGGGGTCAGATTCAGCGTGGCGCGCCGGTCGTAGACCCTCTCCACCCGCTGGAACAGCCCCGGGTTCAGGTAAATAGCGTCGGTGTGGGCGGCGAGCTTGGGCGCCTCCGCCGTCTGAATTTCCTGTAGCGTATCGTTGGTGTTGGCATTCACCACCCCGCCGAAGACTTTGAGCGACCGGGTGAGCAGAACGCCGGTGCGCTCCAGAGCCACGATGGTGTTCTCGAAGGTCGGCTCCGCCGTCTGCCGGGCGATGCTATCCACCTCTCGCAGCTGGCGCCGCATCCCCTCCTCGATCGCGGACTGGTAATCCCGGTTCCGGATCCGGTTGAACTGCGGTGCCTCGTACTGCAGGGGACTCGGCTGGGCAAAGGGGTTTGCCGGGGTGAATGCCACCTCGAGCGGGGCCGCCCCGGAGGGCGCTGAGGAAGGAGTGTGGGCACAGCCCAGGGCCAGCAGGCCGAGGGCCCAGCTAAACGAGCGGGATCGCATCAGTTGATCCATGGTGGTGAGGTCTGTGGGATCGAGGTAAGGGCCTCCCAGGTAATACACCCGGACCGCGGACTCGACAAGATTGCGGGCCGGCCTACTTCCTAGCCACCACGGCAAAGCGCTCGTTGATCAGCTCCTCCAGAGCGGCGATCACCTGGTCCACCGGAATCGCCGAAATTCCTCCCGGGTGGGCCACAGCGCGGTGGGGGGTGTTGTAGGGGAGCCAGGGAGCGATCGTGGGATCGGAGTGATAGAGGGCCACGGTGGGGATCTTCCAGGCGGCGGCGAGGTGGACCACCGCGGTATCCGGGGTCAGCAGCAGGTCGAATTCATGTACGATCGCGGCGAACTCCTTCAACGACGAGGTCGGCGGCACGGCCTGGGCCTCGGTGGCAAAAGCCACCTGGCGCACCTCGGTCGCGTCCCCGGGAGCGCCGCAGATGCTGATGGCGAAGCGGGGATCGTTGCGCATCAGGTGCCGCACCACCGCGATGTAATTGGCTGAGCCCCATTGCTTCCCGGCTTCACGGCCGGAGAGGTTGATCCCCAGGCGGAGCGGACGCCAGGTGGGGCCGAGGGTACGCTGAGCCGCCTCGATGTCGCCGGGGCTGAGGGGGTAGGCCAGGTCCAAGGATTGGGAAGCCGGGTCGATGCCAAACGGAAGCAGCAGCTGCGCCAGGCGTTCCACCACATGCACTCGGCTGCGGTCCAGCAGCGGCGCCGCGTGGGTATACCCGCCGGCTTCCGCATGGAGCAGACCCACCGCCGCCGGCGCCCCGCACCAGCGGATCACCAGCTGCGCCGTGGCGGAGGGGTTGTCCACCAGATCCACTACCACGTCGTAGCGGCCTCGGCGGAGCTGGCGCAGCAGCCCGAGCGCGGATCGCACCGTTTTGTCGTAGCGACCAGACCTGGTCCACGAACGGCATCACTGCGTCACGGACGGCGAGATTGGCCCGGCTTACCAGCAGATCGATCTGACCCTGGGGATAGCGGGCGCGGAGGGCGCGGAGCACCGGCACGCTCACCAGGACGTCGCCGATCCGTTCCATCCGGATCAGCAGAATCCGGGGTGCCGCCGGGAGCTGGAGCAGGTCCCGGGGCTCGGACGCCAGCTGGCCCGTAAAAGGCCGCCGCCCGGCGCGAAGCAGCGCCCGGCGCCAGCGGAGCTCCAGCGTCTTCAGGGCAGTTGGCATCGCGGGTGAATCTAGTGCTACAGTCGGCGCAGTTTGAATCACCAGGGTCAGGCTAGGCGCTGGTGGTAGGAGCGAATGACTGGGGAGTTTTGTGGCAGCTCTTCCCGTCCTTCCCGTCCTTCCCGTCTTTACTTCTCCTAGCGTTTCACCTTGAGGTCTGCCAGCACATCCGCCGCGGCCCGCTGGCCGGTCTCCACGGCGCCGTTGAGATAGCCCTGCGAGTCGATCGACGTGTGCTCGCCGCAGAAGTGGCAGTTGTTGGAGCGTCTGGTATTCGAGCCGGCAAAGCGGGTGTACTGGCCCACTCGCCAATAGGAGTAGGCGCCCCGGCTTCCAGACGTTGCTCGGCCAGTAATCCATCGTTGCCTTGCCATTCCAACGCTTGCCCAGACCCGGAAGCACCGGCTCGATCTGGGCTAGGAATCGTCCAGCGGCCTGTTCGGCGGTCAGGCCGATTCTGGCTCCGGGTGGTGTCGCCGCCGGTGTAGTTCACCAGCAGTGCCGGAGGCGCCACCCTGGGCTCGCGCTACCTCCCAGGTGTCCTGATAGCCGGTATCGGCGTAGCTGTCGCCGTTGTTGCCGAGGGTGCGCCAGTGCCGATTGGTGAACTGGGAGATGCAGCTTGGCGTTGGCGCCGATCGGCATCTCCTTGATCGCAAACGTTTTCGGTTCCACGAATCCGGCCTTGCTGTAGTCCACCTCGCGGAGCTTGGAGAAGGGCAGGGCGAGCACCACCTGATCGGCGGTGACGCTGCGGCGGGTGCGGCCGCCGCCGAACGTCAGGGTGTAGCGGCCGTCGGAGAGGCGGGCGATCGACGACAGCGCGGCATCGGTCTCGATCTGTCCGTCCAGGGCCGCGGCCAGCCGGCTCACGATCTGATCGTTGCCCCCTCGCACATGATACTTCTCGTTGGACGGGCCGAAGATCCGGAACTGCCCGGGGCCGGAGTAACCCAGCAGGTATATAAGATTGAGCACGCTCTGGTCGTTGACTTCGGCCCCATACTCGATGTTGTAGGCGACGTCCAGCAATTGCCCCAGGGGCGAGGCGTGACCGCCGGGCACCCGGCTCTCGATCCATTGCAGGATGGACATGTGGTCGAGGGCGAATCCGGCCGAGGTATAGCTGTCGAACGTGGTGGGGTAGCTCGCGGCCGACAGGTCTCGGTGCAGCGCCTGCCAGACCTGCTTCACCGCGTCGGTCGTCTCCGCGAAGGTCTGCCGCCGGCCGCCGAAGTAGTAAAACGGCTCGGTGCCGTTCTGCTCGGCCGACAACAGGTTGTCGAGGGAGAGGCCCAATTCCTGGGCCAGCTGGCGAATCTCGGTGTGAGCCTGGTCGATCAGCTCGCCCCCGTGCTCGGCCACCTGGGCGTCGTTGAAGGCGCCGCGGATCGACCAGCAGCGTCCGCCGAGGCGGGTGTTGCCCTCGTAGACCGTGGCGATCACGCCGGCCTGGCGGAGCCGGTAGGCGCAGGTCAGTCCGCCCAGCCCGGCGCCCACGATCGCGACGCGGGGCGCGGTGACCACCCCGAGCTTCCGCACCATATCCGGCAGGCCGGTGAGGGTGACGCCGGCAATGGCGCTCGCGCCGAGAAAGTCGCGCCGGCTGATCCGGTCCCGGGCCTGCTGCTCGAGGATCGCGTCCACCGGCTTGCCGGTGGTCACCGATTCTCCGGCGACGCGGAAGGCGTGGATCAACTGCTCGAACAGCGGGGTGTGCGCCATATAAGAGCTCCGGGGATTCGGCGATGGTGCGGCGATGATATCGGTGGTCTGCTATCCTAGCCTGGGGAGACGACGTGGGCTAGAGCGTTGCAGCCGCCTCTGGCAGAGACTCTTGAAAGCGCTATACTCAGGTCGATCTCCCTGCCACCCTCAGCGCACTGTTCATCGAGAGGCTCCATGCGCTCGTCTTCGCCCACTGTGTTTGGAGCCTTCGCCGCGTTGTCGCTCTCGGTTCTGGGCTGCTCGGCCGATCGGGTGGCGCAACCGTCGACGGAGCGGGTCACGTCGGGCGAATGGATCCTCACGTTATTCGACCGGGTCACCCTGGCGGCGGGCGAGCAGGCGCGCTTAAGAGCCGCAGTGGTCGAGGTCCGGAGCGCTCAGCTCGGCGGGACTCGCCTTCGTCATGCGGAATCCCGCGGTGGCCATCCTGGCGGCCACGAATGGACGGGTGCAGCTGCAGGGGTTAGCCGCCGGGCGGACCTGGGTGGTGGTGCAGAGCGCCGCGGCGGCGGATTCGGTGGAGGTCGTGGTCCAATAGGCTTTTATCTTCCCGCATGTGTCTCGTCCTGCTCGCGCTCGATTCCCATCCCGACTATTCGCTGATCCTCGCCGCCAACCGGGACGAGTTCTACGACCGGCCCACCGCAACCGCCGAGTTCTGGGCCGACGCGCCGACGGTCCTGGCGGGACGCGACCTCAAGGCCGGTGGTACCTGGCTCGGCATCGACGGGCACGGCCGGTTCGCCGCAGTCACCAACTATCGCCAGGGTGAGCGGGAGACTCCCGCGCCCCGCTCGCGGGGACTGTTAGTCAGCGATTTCCTGACCCGAGACGTGGGCGCGCTGGAGCACGTCGAGCGGGTGCGAGCGGAGGCCGATCTCTATAATGGCTTCAACCTGATCGCCGGCGACCCCTGGGGGGTCTTCTACTTCTCCAACCGGCAACGCCGGATTCGCCATCTGAAACCCGGCGTCTACGGCCTCAGCAATCACCTGCTGGACACACCCTGGCCCAAGGTGGCCGCGTCGAAGAATGCCTTGGGCAAGCTGCTCGGCAGTGGCGCGGCCGACCTCAGCGCCGAGCTGTTCGCGCTGCTGTCCGATCGCAATCGGGCTGCCGACGCGCTGCTGCCTTCGACTGGCGTGAGACCCGAATGGGAGTCGCTCCTGTCGTCCGCCTTCATCGCTTCGGATGACTACGGCACCCGCTCGTCCACCGTCATGCTGATCGGTCGGGACGGCAACATGGAGTTCGTGGAGCGGAGCTTCGGTCCCGGTGGTGTTCCTGGCGGGGAGATTCGGTTCGAGTTCCAGACCGGATAGGAGGTTAAGGAGTCCTGATCAACTGCGGAGAAACTTCCTAGCTGTGGTAAGCTCCGGCCGCTCGCCGTCACTCTTGCTCATGCGCGCCAGGAACTCCCGGTAGGCGGCCTTCGCCGCTGTTCGGTTTCCGGCCAGCTCGGCCGCCCGGGCCGCGCCGAACAGGCTCCGCGCCCGTCCCGGCTCGCGTGCGAGCGTCACCTGATAAGCCCGCCTCGCTTCGACGTACCGTCCCGCTTCCAGCAGCATGTCGCCCTCCAGCTCCCGCGCCGGCAACAGCTCGGCCGGCGTCACCGGATGCTTGTCGGTGACCTCCTCGGTGTCCGCCGCGGCCTTGGCCAGCGCCAGCCCGCCGGCGGTGTCGCCCTCGGCAAACATCACCCAGGCTCGAGCGGCGTCCCGCTTGATCCCCGCCACCCGCGACCAGTAGGGCTCCTTCTTCTCCGCCATCTGCGCCGCGATCGAGTCCAGCGCCGCCACCTCGGCCCGAGCCGCCGCCGGGTCTCCGCTCCGGGCCGCCCCGATGGCGCGGGTGAAGCGACTCAGCATGACCGGAGTCCCCACGCCCTGCATCGGCGCCACCGGAAACTTCGCCGCCGCCGCCCAGTCGCCGGTCTCCAGCGGGATCCTCGCCGCCATCGCGGTCCGGTTGTAATCGCCCACCAGGCTCTTGCCCGCCGGAACGTCCAGGCTCTGCGCTGTCGCGACCGTCGCCCGGGCGGCGGAGTCCTGGCCCCGCTGGAGATAGGCGTAGACCGCATAGTCGAGGGCGTGAAGCACCTCGCCCGGGGGAGGGATCCCCTGGCTTTTGGCGTTCGCCACGCCCGCCCGATACGCCACCAGGTTCGACGCGATGGCCTCGTCCCAGTAGCCCAGCCGGACGAAGATGTGCGACGGCATGTGCTGCGCGTGCGGCGCCGCCGGGGCGATCCGGGCGTAGCGCCGCGCGGCGCTCAGGCCCAGGTGCGCCAGCTGCGGCGAGTCGGTGGAGTGGATGATGTAGTGGGCCAGACCGGGATGCTGGGGATAGCGCGCGAAGAGCGGATTGAGGATGGCGGCCGCCCGCTTCTGCTGGGCGAAGGTGGTGTCGGTCTTGGGCGCCGTGGCGTCGAGCGCCAGGGCGTAGAAGGTGGCGACCTCGGTGTCCTTGGGATAATCCCGGTACACCCGGGCCATGGTGTCGGCGTAGGCCTGGAGCCGGACGGCGTTGGGTGTCGCATCGGGATCGCGATAGAGCGCGGCCACCGCCGCGATGAATCCCCGCTCCCGCGGAGTCTTCGCCGACAGCGAGGACGCCCGGGCCGCCGCCTCGGCGCCTCGGCTAAGCGCAGCTCCGGTGGGGCCGCCGGCGAAGGGATTGCCCCAGGCGTTCAGCGCCAGGCCCCAGTGCGCCATGGCACAGGTGGAGTCGGCCTCCAGCACCCGGTTGAAAGCGGCGTCGCCCTCCTCCCACCAGAACGAGTGCAGCACCGCCATGGCCCGCTCGAACCGGCGCCCGGCCTCCGGCGCTGCAGGAGACCGGAAAGGTGACCTGGCCCAGCTTGCCGAGCTGGTGAGCCTGGGCCGCGTGATCGTCGTGCTCGTGAACCTGAGCCTGGACGGGGGAAGCCAGAACCAGCACGGTTCCAACCACAACCAGAGCCAAACCCCTCGATCTCACGGCCGACCTCCGCATGCGGGACCACGGCGAAAATAGGGCGCGACAGGGACAACCTGCACGCCGGCAACGACATCCACCAGTCCGCCAGTGAACGCCATCACTTTGCAGAGAGAGCAGAACTTTGCCAGGGACACGCAGATCGTCGCCAGGGACACGCAGATCGTTGCCAGGGTCGCGCAGATCGGCGACAGGAACAGACGGATCCTCGCCCGAAACTGCCAGATCCTCGCCAGGCTCAGCCACCGACCTGCCACGCTCAGCGTGATCGGCGCCAGACTCAGCGTGATCGGCGTCAGACTCAGCGTGATCGGCGCCAGAGTCAGCGTGATTGCCGCCAGACTCAGCGTGATCCCCGCCAGGGTCAGCGCAGATCCCGCCAGGACTCAGCGCTGATCCCCGCCCAGGGACAGCGCAGATCCGCCGACAGCGAATTGCCAGAGTCCGCGTGATCGGCGACCGATTGCCAGACTCAGCGTGATCGGCGCCAGACTCAGCGTGATCGCCGCCAGACTCAGCGTGATCCCCGCCAGGGTCACGCAGATCTCGTCGAGCGCCGCAGACACGCCAGACCAGCATGAACTGCGCCAGACTCAGCGTGATCCCGCCAGACAGCTGATCGGCGCCAGACAGGTGATCGCCGCCAGAGCTCGCCGTGATCGGCGCCAGGGACAGCGTGATCGCCGCCAGGACAGCAGCGTGATCGCCGCCAGGACTCAGCCACGGATGCCCGGGAGTAAAGCGCTTCATTCCTCTGGCAGAAGCTCCTTGCGCGAGTACAACACCCCGTTCCGGATGACCGAGCGCACCTGGCGCGCGTTGTGGATGTCGGCGGTGGGGTCGGCGTCGAAGACGACCAGGTCGGCCCGCTTCCCGGTCGCGATCGAGCCGACCTCCCGGTCCAGCGCCATCGCTCTGGCCGCGACGATCGTCGCTGAGGCGAACACCGCTCCCGCCGGCATGCCCGCCTGTTGCATCAATTCCATTTCCCGGTAGACGCTGGGCCCGTGCGCCGTGCCGGGATTGCCGGCGTCAGTCCCCATGGCAATCGGGATGCCGGCCCGGTACATCCTCCGAAGGTTCGCCATCGAAGTGGTCATGAGGCTCGCGGCCCGGGGACTGGTCCAGAAGGCGTTCCCCCGCTTTCGGAGGCTGTCGGGCAGCACGGTCTCCAGCTTGCGCCGGGTGACCGGATCGACGCAATCGAGCGGATAGCGCAGCCCGGGTGATCGGCCGGCAAAGACATCCGCGTACCCCTCCAACACCGTCAAGGTCGGGATCACGATGGTGCCGTTCCGCCGGGCCGCCTGAATGAACGCCGCATCCACGTTGCCCTCTTCCACATCGTGTACCAGAACGTTGGCTCCGGCTTCGAGCGCGTCCTTGGCACTGGGAAGCTCGGTGGCGTGGACGATCAGCCGGAGTCCCGCCTTCCGGGTCTCGTCTCCCGCCGCCATCAGCATGGCCTTGGCATGAGCATGCAGCGAGTCGGGGACCTGGATGTACCAGACCTTGATCGCCTCCGCGCCGCCGGCCTTGTGCTCCCGCACCGCTCGGCGCACGGTCTCCTCGTCGGACATGAACACGAACTGGCCCATCATCTGGGGGTCCACGGTGATGGTGGCGAGTAGCGGACCAACCGCGACAACCCGGGGCGCGTCGCCGGCCGAGCGGGTCCTGCGGTCCAGATCGTAGGTCCAGGGGAATCCTCCGACATCGAACACGGTGGTAACACCGCTGCAGAGGTTTGCCCGGTGAAAGCGTTCGGGGTGTTGCTCCAGGGAGCGGACGACCGAGTCGTACGGATACTGGGCCCGGAGATCGATGGCGTCCGGACGGCCGTCTACCCATCCCGTCTGTCCGTAATGCACGTGAGCATCGATGAGCCCGGGTCCCAGGTAACTCCCCCTCAGGTCCACCGGCTTCGAGCCGGCCGGGCGGGGACACGCGGTCGCCGTGCCGGCGCAGACGATGCGGCCATCGCGAATAACGACGCTCGCATCCGGTATGGGATGGCGGTTCGGATTGATGAGAGTCGCGTGCTGCAGCGTCAGCGCGGGTGCGACCTGCGCCGTGGCGCCGATCGCGGTGGTGAGAAGGAAGCCGAGCACCGCCAGCAATCTCCAGCTCTGGTGCATAGGGAAACTCGAATGGGGAAGGCAGTCTGCGGGTCGCGATTGCCAAGTCACAAGCGGCGTGATGTGAACGTAAGCGGTAACCGGGAAACAGCTACCCGCTCACCGCTTACGCTCTTTCTGTTCCCGCTCACGCTTTTTCTAGTCTCTACTCTCCCGGCCCCACCGGGTCGGTGGTCGGCAAGTTATTGATGATCGTAACATGGTTGCCCTGGCCCGCCAGGTCGAAGCACTTGGGGTGCTCGAACCCGTCGATGCTGCCTACCGCAAAGATCAAATTGTCGGTGTTGCTCGGCGCCGGCCCCGCCGGCACGTTGTCCAGGTTCAGCGAGTGCCGCAGCTTCCAGGCGATGATGTGATCGGTGCACGCGGTATCGCCGCTCAGGCCGATGCCGCCGATCAGCCGGCCGGCCGGGGTGTAGAGCGCCAGCCCGCCGCCGAACACGTTGATCCCGCCGATCCGCTTGCCAATCATGAAATCGTTGGTGGTGCCGAAGTCGGCCGCGTTGCCGCCGTAGGCGACCTCGGGATCCACCGGATTGCTCTCCTGCAGGCCGAAGAGGCTCCCGCCCGGCTGGACCGCGGCATACAGATTGGCGGTGCTGAGCGCGAAGCCCTTCAGACTGAAGTCATTGGCGGTGTTCGCCTTCTGGGCCGAGATCACCCGGCTGCCGGGCCACTGGTCGCCCCGGTTATTTCCGCTGAATACGATATCCACCACCTTGCCGTCCCGATCCAGAATGGTGGCCCACATGTCGAAGCCGAGGCCGCCGTTATGCTCGGTGAGGATCTGGCGCAGCTTGCTGCGGAGGCTGTTGTGGCTGGGGAGGAAGGAAATCAGGTTGGTGCTCTGGTCAGTGGCGGGCGCGGTGGGACTGTTGTCGCTGCAGCTGGACGCCGCCAGGGCGCAGAGGGCCGTCAGCGGGAGAGCATAAAGCGCGCGCATGAGAAACTCCTTGGAGGAGGAGAGCCGGGAGCTGGGAGTGGGAGAATGCTGGGAGTGAGCGCATAGCGGATAGCGCATAGCTCTACAAACGGCGGACTTCTCGCCCGGCCGGAAGAGACCAGCAACTGCCAGGCGCGGGCGGACCTGCATAAAGCGCCTTGCTACGGTTGCGTTGGTGAATCCAAACTGCGGAGAGGTTCAACCTAGGGGCGGTCCCGCATCCCACAAGTACTTGACGCCGGCTTGACCGCCATCAGGTAGGCTCGCTTCGGCAACGGGCCAACCCGTCCGGAACGGAGCAGTGTTCGATCTCACGGACCAGCGGGGTGGACCTGCCGTAAGTTAGGGTGCAGTGCGGTCCGTCCTGCAAGCCAGCGTGGGGTTTATGAGCCCAACCGTAACCCGTCGCAACCTCCACCTCCTCAATCGGGCATTGGTCCTTGGCCTGCTGGCCTGTGCCGGAGGGGACTCGCTGGTGGTCCCGCCCGGTAGCGGAACCCTGCAGATCACCACCACGACCGACGGCGTCGAGCCTGATGGAGATGGCTATACGGTGCAGGTGGACGCGGCGCCCCCCGAGGCAGTGGCGTCGAGCGGGTCTCTCACCCGTGCGGTCAGTCCGGGAACGCACTCGGTGCTGCTCGCCGGCATAGCGCCGAACTGCAGCGTTGCGGTCGCCAATCCCAATAGCATCACTGTTCAGACCGGCCAGACGACGACCTTCACCTTCCAGGTGACCTGCGCTGCCACGACTGGCGGTCTTCAGGTCTCCGCCGCCACCCGGGGTCCGTCGCTCGACCCCGATGGCTACAGTATCACGCTCGACGGCGCGGACCAGGGAGCTCTGGGGGTGAATGGGTCCGTCACCCTGCCGGCTCTGGCTCCGGGAGCCCACGTCGTCGGCCTCGGCGGGATTGCCGGGAACTGCCAGCTGCAGGGGGATAACCTGCGGGACGTAACGATCGCCGCGGGAGCCAACGCCACCGTCGCCTTTGAAGTGACCTGCGCCGCTCCGCCCCCCAACTCAGGCACGCTGCGGATCACGACGGCCACAACCGGCTCGGATCCTGACCCGGATGGGTACCGATTTACGGTCGACGGAGGCTCCGACCAGCCGATCGGCACCAATGGGGTGACCACCCTGAACAACTTTGCGCCCGGGACGCACGCCGTGTTGCTCACCGGGGTGGCCGGTAACTGCTCGGTCCAGGGACTGAACCCCCGCTCGGCTTCACTGGCGGCGGGAGGCACCGCGGATTTCAGCTTTGCGGTTTCCTGCGCTTCAACGTCCGGTGGAATCCGGGTGAGCGTCGCCACCTCGGGAGCATCCAGTGACCCCGATGGTTACGCCGTGCAGTTGGATGGGATTAGTCCGGGCCAGCGCGTCGCGACCACCGGCAATGTGAGCTTCAACGGAGTTTCGGCGGGGGCTCACACGGTCGCTCTGAGCGATCTCTCGGTCAACTGCACGGTTGCCGGGGAGCTGTCCAGGAACGTCTCAGTAACCGTGGGGGCGACCAGCGATATCAGCTTCTCGGTTACTTGCCGGCCGACCGGTGGCGCGGCCCTCGAGAAGGTCTCCGGGGATGCCCAGACCGGCACCGCCGGGGCTGTGCTCGGAGCTCCGCTGGTGGTCAAAGTCAGCGATGTCATTGGGAATCCGGTCCCGGGGGCGGCTATCACCTGGAGCATTACCGGCGGTGGGAGCCTCAGTGCAACCTCATCCCTGACGGGCGCGGACGGCCAGGCGTCGGTCACCCGAACTCTGGGCGGCACTGCCGGGCAGCAGACCACCCTCGCCACCGCCGACGGCCTGGTCGGCTCCCCTTTGACCTTTACTCATACCGCTACCGGGGCCAGCACCGGAATGGGGCGTTGGGACGCGGCGTTTTCGACGCCGGTGGTCGACGTGCACATGCACCTGCTGGCGACGGGGAAGGTGCTCATGTGGGGTGACCGGGGGGACGCGCAGCTGTGGGATCCGGCGAATCCCCGTGCCGGCTTCACCCCGGTGACCAAGACCTTCCGGATGTACTGCAGCGGTCACACCATTCTCCGGGATGGCCGGCTGCTGGTGGTGGGAGGCACCAGCGCCAGCACCCGAGGGCTGCGGCTGGCCACGATCTTCGATCCAGCATCGGGAAGCTGGAGCGCCACCAGCTCGATGGCGCAGGGCCGCTACTATCCGACCATCACTTCCCTCCCTGACGGCGAGGTTCTGGCGGTCTCCGGCCATGACACCACGCTGGCCGACGTCACCATCCCCGAGGTCTGGAATGGGAGTGCCTGGCGCCAGCTGACCACCGCCCCGCTGGCGATCCCCAATCCGTATTACCCGGCCATGTTCGTCGCGCCGAACGGCAAGGTGTTCCTGGCCGGCTTCCCCCAGACCTCCCAGTATCTCGATGTCACCGGAACCGGCCAGTGGATCCCGGTGGCGGAACGCAATGTGGCCGACCGGACCATGGGATCTGCGGTGATGTACGCCCCGGGCAAGATCCTGTACGCCGGCGGTGGCGACCCACCCACCGCATCGGCCGAGGTGATCGATCTCAACCAGCCGGCCCCCTCGTGGCGCAGCGTCCAGGGGATGGCGTTCCCCCGCCGCCAGATGAATGCGACGCTGCTGGCGGACGGCAGTGTGCTGGTGACCGGCGGCACCAGCGGCCCGGGGTTCAACAGCCAGGCGGGTGCGGTCCACGAGGCCGAGCTGTGGAACCCCCAGACCGAGACCTGGACGATGATGGCTCCGGAGAGCAAGACCCGAACCTATCATGGGACGGCCTTGCTGTTGCCCAGCGGGAAAGTGCTCTCCAGCGGCAGCGGTGAGGGTGGGGGCATAGCCTTCGCCAACAGCGAGTTCTCGGCTCAGGTGTTCAGCCCGCCCTACCTGTTCAATGCCGACGGCAGCCCGGCCGCACGGCCGACGATCACCTCGGCGCCTTCCACGCTCTCCTACGGCCAGCTGTTCACCGTCCAGACGCCCGATGCGGGCGCCGTCACCCGGGGCACTCTGATCCGGCTCTCCTCCGTCACCCACGCGTTCAACATGAGCCAGCTGATCTATGGGCTGACGTTCGCGGCCACGAGCCAGTCGACGGTAAGCGCCACCGCGCCGCCCAATGCCACCATCGCGCCCCCGGGGCCGTACATGCTCTTCCTGATCAATGGGGCGGGAACTCCTTCGGTGGCGAAGATCGTCATGGTCGGCCCCTAGGCCGGAGGCATCCGGCTTCTTGCGGCCCGGCGCGTCAGGCTTCAACATGTACCCCCATGCGCCGCCTTCTCGTAGCCACCGCGTTCGTGTTGTTGACCGGTCAGCCGCTCCAGGCCCAGCACCTCAAGGACAAGCTCTCCGAGCTGTTCATCTTCGGATCCAATGGCGTCCCGCTCAACCTGGGCGGCAGCAGCAGTCCCAACAATCCCGCGTCGGTCCAGATCCACGGCAACCATTTCATCCCGGCGGCGGTCGCCAGTAACGGCACCATCATCTCGTTCCTGACCAACTCGATCGGCAGCAACGTCTCCAACGTCCCGGTGAGCGCCACCAGTGGCGGCTCCACGTTCAGCTTTCAGGGTGGCGTGCCCACCCGGACGTCGACCTCCTCGGGCCCGATCCTCGGCGAGCGGGCTCAGACCCTGGGCCGGGGCCGGATGCTCGCGGGCCTTGCCCGCACCGGCGTGCACTTCAAGACCCTCCGGGGGGTGGATCTCAACCATCTGCGCTTCACCTTCACCCACGCCAATACCGACTTCCCGGGGTGCGACTCGATTGCCGGCGGAGACTGCTCCCTGCTCGGGCGTCCCCACGCTGGAGAACGAAACGATCGACCTGAACCTCGCGCTGGACGTCCAGCTCAACGTGACTTCCTTCCTGCTCACCTACGGCGTGAGCGACCGGATCGACGTGGGTGTCGTCCTCCCACTGGTGTCGATCTCGTTCGACGGCACCAGCAACGCGCAGATCAATCCCTTCGGCCCGCCACCCGCGGTGCACTTCTTCGGCGGGACTCCGGACAATCCCATTCTCACCGCCAGCCGGACCGTGGATGGGTCTTCCACCGGTCTGGGCGACGTCGATGGCCGGGTCAAGGTGAGCCTCCGCCGGGGAGAGCCGCTCTCGGTCTCAGTGCTGGGTGACGTCCGCTTCCCCACCGGCAGCGAAAGCAACCTGCTCGGCTCCGGCGCCTGGGCGGCTCGAGGACTTGCCATCCTCTCGGCCCACTTCGGCGCCTTCTCGCCCCACGCGAACTTCGGCTACCTCTACCGCGGCGGCCAATTCGAGAACGACGCGGTGCTGGCGACGCTCGGCTTCGACCACCTCATGGCGCCCTGGGCGACGCTGGCCATCGACGTCCTGTCGGCGCTGCAGGTGGGCGAGAGCCCGCTCCAGGTGCCCGGCCCGGTGATGTCGAGGCCCCCTACCACCGGGAGATCATCCCCACGGTGATTCCCGACAGCCGGGACGATATTGTCGTGGGCTCGGTGGGCATGAAACTCACCGCTGCGTCTGGACTCACCTTCGTGGCTAACGGGGGATGGTCGCTTAATCGTGGTGGATTACGGCCCGACGTGATTTGGACGGGAGGGTTAGAGTACAACTTCTAGGGTGAGCAGAGAGCTGTGAGCTAGTGGGTCTAGGGTCTAGGGTCTGGGGTCTAGGTCGAGGGAAGATGCCCGTTGGCTTGGCAGGTAGCGCCTGGTGGAGTTTCTGGAGCATGCCGCGTATAGAGTGGATCTCAGCAACAATGCCCGACGCAACCGGTGACTCTAGGTATCGCAGGTCACCTGCCAAAAGCAGTTCGCATTCAAGTTCTGAGAGCGAGCCCAGACTGATTCGAACGAAGCGTCTGAGCTCGATGTCTCCCATGCGACCGCAACCTTCTGCGAGGTTTGCTCGACACCGACACAGCTGCACGGCGCATTTGAGAGCTGAGGCCATACCGCTCCGCAGAGGGGAAAGTGCCGGTCAGTTTGTAGACTGAAGCCACCAGCTTCTGGCTCTTCTGCCAGACTTCGAGCTTCCTGAAATCCCCCACCATCTCCCTCCAGCTTGCGTCTCCGACAATCTTCATTTCTCGAGACTAAAAGCATTAATGCTCTCACCCAAGTCGGATCATTTTTGCGCTAGACCCTAGACCCTAGACCCTAGACCTCACCTCACCTGACTGATCCTCCACTTTCCCCCTTCGTTCCTGAACGACGCATGGAATGACACCGGCTGGCTCTCGGTGCGCCCGGTGCTGGTGTTAAGGTAGGTATAGGTGCCGGTGACCTGGGCGTCGGCCGTTCCGCCGGAGACGTCGAGCCCTGCGATCGAGAGGCCGGGCTTTCACGTCGCGCACCAGCTGGAAGAACTGCTCCCAACCTCGCGCTTGCAGCCCCGTCATCGCGGGGTAAGCCCGTTGCAGGCCCGGAAGGCTCTTCGCCTCGATGGCCTGGGCGTACTCGGCAATCACCCCCCTGATTTCGGCTGCATGATCTGCAGCCTTGGCAGGCAGGGGGGCCGGAGCAACTGGCGGCGTGGTCGCCGCCGGGGGTGGCGGAGCGGGTGGCGTTACCGGTGGGGGCTCCGCCGCCGCCGTAACGGCAAGGGATTCCGGCGCCACTGCGGGGGTGGGCTTGGCCGGCTCGGCCCGGGGCCGTTCGCGCCGGGTGATCTTCGAGCGCGGTGCATCCGCTGTGACTGGTGAGGGAGCCGCCGGTGGCGCCACGGCGGCCGGTTGCGGTGGCGGCACGGCCAGGCCGGTGTCAGCGGAGGCCGAAGCTCCCGGCAAGGGGATGGCAGCCGGCGAGGTGCGTCTGAGCCACATCGCTCCTCCCGCCAGCAGCAGCACCAACGCCAGCAGTGCTGCCGGAACCAGCCACTTCCGTTTGCGGGCGCTCGGCTCCGAATGGACCGGTAGGCGCACCGCCGAGGTAGCCGACGTTCCTCCACTCGGTGTTGCGATTGCATCGAGCAGGTGCATCACCTGGGACGCCGTCTGCGGACGATCCGCCGGCCGCTTGGCCAGACAATCTCTCACCAATGCAGCCAGCATCGGCGGAACCGCGGGGCGGCGGCGCTCGACCGGCTCGGGCTCCTCGATCACGTGAGCGGCAAGCATCTGCTGGGCCGAGCGCCCGCTCAAAGGGGGGATGCCCGGTGAGCATCTCGTACGCGACGACGCCGAGGGAGTAGAGGTCGGCCCGGTGATCAATATTGGGGCTCGCGGTGGCCTGCTCCGGGGCCATGTACGCCGGGGTGCCAAGCGCGACTCCGAGCGAGGTGAGGCCGGGTACCGGTACCCGCGGAAGCGCTCGACCGCCTTGGCGACGCCGAAGTCGGTGACGACGGCGACCCCGCCGGAAAGGAGCACGTTGTCGGGCTTGACGTCGCGGTGGATCACGCCGTTGCCGTGGGCGTACGCCAGAGCGGACACGACGTCGCGCAGGATGCGAACGGTCTCCGCGACCGGGAACTCTCCTTCCCGGGCCACTCGAGCCCGCAGCGACTCCCCGGTCACAAATGGCATGATGAAATACGGCAGACCATCAGCTTCGCCGGCTGACAAGAGGGGAACGATGTGAGGATGTTGCAGCTGGGCGGCGAGCTGGATCTCCCGGCGGAACCGCTCCACATTGACGGCGGCGGTCAGCTCGGGGAGGAGCACCTTCACCACGACCTTTCGGCCGAGGACGCGGTCGAGCGCGACGAAGACGCGGGACATCCCGCCGCCGCCGAGCTCGCGCTCCAGGAGATAGGCTTCTCCCAGCGCCCGCTGTAGCTGTTCCTGCAGGGTGCTGCTCACGATCTCACGGTCCGAAGGAGACCGGAATTTAGAGATCGGGAGAGGAGATGGCCACCTGTAGACGCTCCCAGCCTCCCTTCGATGAACCGCCGCTGCGGCTCCTGCCGGGTGAGCTCGAGGGCCGTTCGGTAGGACTCGATCGCTTCTGCCGTTCGCCCCAGCCGCCGACACAGCTCCGCCCGCGCCGAGTGGGCCAGGCGCATAGTCGCGCCAGCTCGCCCCGGCCGAGAATCTCGTCGATCAGCTCCAGCCCTCGCGCGGGCCCATCCCGCATGGCGATCGCCGCCGCCCGGTTGAGCTCCACCACCGGAGATGGCTCGGCCCGGAGCAGCACGTCGTACAGCCCGACGATCTCCTCCCAGTCGGTGGCCTCCGGTGCCGGCGCCTCGGCGTGGAGTGCAGCGATGGCCGCCTGCAAGGTGTAGGGGCCGAATTGCCGGGAGCCCAGCGCCCGTTCGACCAGAGCCACGCCTTCGGCGATCTGTTCCCGATTCCAGCGCGAGCGGTCCTGCTCCGCCAACAGGACCAGCTCGCCGTCGGCGGTGGTGCGGGCCGCGCGACGCGACTCGTGCAGCAGCATCAACGCCAGGAGTCCCAGCGCCTCCGGCTCCGGCAGCAGCTCGACCAGCAACCGCCCCAGCCGGATGGCCTCGCCGAGAGGTCGTGCCGGGTCAGCGGTGGCGCCGGAGGAGGCGGAGTAGCCCTCGTTGAAGACCAGGTAAATGACGTGGAGCACGGTGTCCAGCCGCTCCGGCAGATCGGCCCGCGCCGGACCTGATAGGGAATCTTTGCGGCCTGGATCTTGGCCTTGGCCCGCACGATCCGCTGCGCCAGGGTGGGCGCGGGCGATGAGGAACGCCCGGGCGATCTCCTCGGTGGTGAGACCGCAGACCTCCCGCAGGGTAAGCGCGATCTGGGCGTCGGGCGGCAGGGCGGGGTGGCAGCAGGTGAAGATGAGCCGGAGCCGGTCGTCGTCGACCCCCTCGTCGTCCAGCTCGATGCGCCGGGGTGACGCCGTCGCCCAGACGCTCGGCCACGACGCGAGCGAGGCGTCGAACCTCGCCCGCCGGCGCAATCTGTCGATGGCCTTGAAGCGGCCGGTGGAGACCAGCCAGGCCCGGGGATTGGCGGCACCCCGTCCGCCGGCCAGCGCTCCACCGCCGCCGCGAAGGCGTCCTGCAGCGCCTCCTCGGCCAGATCGAAATCGCCGAGGAGGCGGATGAGGGTGGCCAGGACCCGCCGAGATTCTGCCCGGAAGAGCTCTTCGATCACGGCACTCGCCGTCTGCGCCGCTCGCCTTGCACTCGCCGCGCTCCTTGGAGAAATCCTCGATCGGCCGCACCTCGACCGAGCCGAACCGCGCGGTAGGGATGCGGGAGGCGACCTGGATGGCCTCGTTCAAATCCTTGGCTTCGATCAGGTAGAACCCGCCCAGCTGCTCCTTGGTCTCGGCGAAGGGGCCGTCGGTGGTGGAGATCTTGCCGTTGCGCACCCGGACGGTGGTGGCGGTGCCGGTGGGCTGCAGCGCTTCGCCCGCCGATAGCTTGCCGTTCTTCGCGATGTCCGCGGTGAAGTCGAAGTACTCGTGCATGATGGCCCCGTACTGGGCCGGCGGCCATGGTCTCCCAGTTCTTCTCGTTCTCGTAGATCAGGCAGAGGTATTTCATGGGGTCCTCAGAGATGGGGTGACGGTGTGGACGCTAGATAGTCGTTCGGGCCGGCCGGGAATCGACATCGCTACATCACGAGGCCGGCCCCACCCCGGTTTCACCGTCTCCAGGTATAGCCAAAGCCCAGGTTGGCCATCAGCTCCACTGCATGAACCGCGGTCGCAACCCGGCCCCCAGTCCGAAGAGGGCCGGAAAACCCGCCATCAGAGGTATAGCCGTATCCCACCGTCATTCCGGGGCCGTAGCGGGCCCGTTCGCTGCCTGGACCTATGCTTACGGCGATCGGAGCGTAGACCGCCTCGAGGAACAGCCGGTGGCGCTGACCGGTGAAGAGCCGCAGGCCGAGGGCTGCCTCCACCCCGGTGTCGAGCCCGGTGCCGAGCCCGGCGACCACCGAAGCCTGGTGGGGAAACCAATATTCGACGGTTCCTCCGAAGCCGGCGAAGGTGTTCCCCAGGCCGGCCATCACGGTCAGCCGGTGAGCACCCGGCTCGTCGACATCGGCTTCCTGCGCCAGCAGCGGGGGCGCGGTGCACGCGGCCACGATCGCGAACGTTCGCAGCGTCGGAAATCGCATAGGTCACCATTAGAATGAAGCAGGGAACAGCCTGCCGCGAGAGAATCTGGCGGACGATCCGTTTTTGCGCTACATCTATTCACCCTTCCCGAATTCGCCTGGCTCAGAGATTCCCTTGGCGCACGTCAGATTTCAATCCGTTGTCGTGCTCGCGCTCCTCGCGGCCTGCGGGGGCGGAAGCAACATCGAGCCACCTCCTCCGCATGCCACCAAGCTGGCGCTCACCGTTCAGCCTCCGGCCCAGGCGCAGAGCGGCATCAGCCTCACGCCGGCACCGGCGGTGCAGCTGCAGGACGACCAGGGAGCCGCCGTGGCGCAGGCCGGCGTGCCGGTGACCGTGGCGATCGCCAGCGGCGGAGGCAGCCTGACCGGCTCCGCCACGGTGAATACCTCGGCCGCCGGGCTGGCCACCTTCAGCGGACTGGGCATTCACGGAACTGTCGGTTCCCGGACCCTGGCGTTTACCGCGCCGGAGCTGACGGGAGCGACCTCGGGGACGATCGATCTGTCCGCCGGGGCCGCCGCAGTGATAACGGCGTTGGCCGGCGATCAGCAGACCGCCGGTCCCGGCACTCCCGTCGCCACCGCTCCTTCGGTAGCGGTCACTGACGGGGACAACAATCCGGTGGCGAGCGTTGCGGTCGGCTTTCAGGTCACCGCCGGAGGCGGCGCGGTGGAGCCGGCCGCCGTCAACACCGACGCCAGCGGCCATGCCTCGGTCACCAGCTGGACCCTGGGCCCGGCTCCGGGTCCCAACACCCTGACCGCCACCGTCTTCGGCCATCCCCGGAGCATCGGTGGTCTTCACGGCCACCGGGAGCGCCGATGTGGCGACGATCAGCGGAACGATCAGCCTCTCCACCCGGCTTTTGTCGCGGGGGAATCCAACCCGAGCCACGACGCTCAGCGCTCGGGGCCGGCAAAAATTCCGGTCACTGCAGACGCGGACAGCTTCGGCGCACCTCGCCCCGGTCAGCGCGATCCAGGCCGGCCGAGCTGATCGTCACCTACCGCGCGGCTTCCCTCGGCGCTCCGGCGATGGGATCCCGGGCACTGGCGTCGCGCTCGCTGGGAGCGGCGGTCAGCAGCGCCATTCGGGCCCACGTCCAGGCGCATCTGTCGGCGCGGGCCTCCGCGGTCACCGGAGTCTCGCCCTCGGTCATGGCGGCCCGGATTCGAGTGCAGAGCCCGGGTGACGTCGCCAGTGTCGCGGCGGAGCTGCGCCGTGACCCCGCGGTGGCAACGGTCGAGCCCAACGGGCTGGTGTTTGGGGACGCCGGCAGGATGCCGATCCGAGCCGCCAACGATCGCTTCTATCCGGAACAGGCCTGGCACTACGGAATGATCGATCTGCCGGAGGCGTGGGCTATCACGACCGGGTCTTCGGCGGTGCTCGTCGGGAGTGGTGGATGACGGGATCCGGTTCGATCACCCCGACATCACGGCCAATCTCACCACCGATGGCTACGATTTCGTCTCCAACGACTTCACAGCCTGTTCCGGCACCGCGTCCCCCGCGCGGGCGACGGCGACGGCTACGACCCCGACCCGACCGTGCCAGCGATCTGTGATGGAGGAGCCGACTCGATCGGTGGCCACGGCCTCCACGTGGCCGGCACCATCGGAGCGGTAGGAAACGATGGGCTCGGCGCCACCGGGATCAACTGGACGGTCAGGATCCGCCCGGTGCGGGTGCTCGATATCGATGACGCCGGGACTGACTACGATGTGGCGCAGGGGATCCTGTATGCGGCGGGCCTTCCCGCGGACGACGGTAATGGAGCCACGGTGCAGGCGAGTCCCGGAGCCAAGGTCATCAACCTGAGCCTGGGAGGCCCCACCACAAGCAAGGTGATCCATGACGCAGTCATCGCCGCTACCAACGCCGGCGCCCTGATCGTCGCGGCCGCGGGAAATGACGGCACCTCGGACCCCAGCTACCCCGCGTCCTTCCCCGAGGTGCTGTCGGTGTCCGCCGTCGGGCCGGACCGAGAACTGGCGTCGTATTCATCCTTCGGGCCTACCATCGGGATAGCGGCGCCCGGCGGCGACTTTGACGATGGTGATGCGACGTTCGGCGTGCTGTCGCTGATCTGGGACTTCAAGATGGGCGGCGCCGGCCTACGCCTTTGCCGATGGCACCTCCATGGCTACCCCGCATGTGACCGGAGTTGCCGCGCTGCTGCTGGCCCAGAATCCGGGACTGACCGCGGCGGAGCTCAGGTCGCGGCTGACCAGCTACGCCGTGGACGCCGGATCAGCTGGAAGGGACGACAAGTTCGGAGCCGGCATCGTCAACGCGCGGAACAGCCTGACCCAGACCCTGGCTCCTCCCCGGCAGCTGTTTGCGAGACTCTACGACGCGGCCACCGGCGGCGTGGTTCAGACCGTCGCCGCCACGAGCCGGGCGTACACCTTCTCCGGGGTGACCAGCGGATCCTATCAGGTGTATGCGGGAGAGGACGAGGACGCTGACCAGGCGATCGGGATTCCCGGCCGGCGCTGGGGCGCATTCGGCGGTACCGCAACGCCCTCCGCCATCGACGTGACCGGGGCAGGAACCCACCACGCCTCGTTCTCCGTCGGACGTCCGGCCGAGCAGGAGCCGAATGACCGGTTCGGCAATGCGAATCTTCTGGTGGTCGGGGGATATCTGATCGGCGACACCAGTCCGGACGACAACGATTCCTATCGGGTTCTGATCCCGCAGCAGGGGCAGTACACGTTCGAGACTTCCGCGGTCGACGGAGCCTGCGGGTTTGCGCTGGAGGAGGACACGGTCATCGGAGTCTTCGATGCCCAGGGCACCCCGCTCGGCTCCAACGACGACATCAACCAGGCCACCGACAATCTCTGTTCTCGGGTCACCCTGACGCTGGCCCCGGGCCGGTACCGGGTGGACGTTCAGGGCGTCAACGGAGGCGCCTACCGTCTTCAGGCACGCGCCGGCCCATGAGCTCGGCCGGCCTGGCTCTTGCCTTCGAACTAATGGGGGAAGAACCGGCTCTCCTCCCGGATCAGCGCCAGGCTCTTGATGCCGAGGGTGACCAGCGCCTGGAACTTTCCCTTCACGCCGATCTTCGATCCGGTGGGAGGAGGATCTCCCCGCTGGCTCACGACCGGGATGGTGCCGGTGTCATCTTTCACCTCGTAGGCGCCGACTCCGAGCCCACCCAAGGCGCCCTTCACCTGTCCTTCGATCTTGACCGTCTTTCCATTATATCGGGCTGGGTCACTGACGAGCTGGCCTATCGGGGTGACGGACGCACAACCGCTGAGGACCAACAGGGCGCCCAGCAGCGGCAGGAATGCCGGGAGACGGGGGCGGGGGGCGTAATCATAATGAGCTGCTCCTGATCGGAGTCGCGTTAGGTACGAGCCAGGATATCCGAATCTACTTCGGCCTGAACCGGTAGGCCACGATCACTGACCCGATGAGGCTCCGCAACAGCTTTCACCACAGAGGCACAAGGACACAGAGGGATCGCAGGCCCGATGAGCTCACGACATCGCGTGATTCACGATCTCCAAAAGATGTTTTTGTGGGATTTGGATTGGAGCTTCGTGTGGGTAGGAGCCCACCCAAAAAATTCTGCTCGTGGATGCGGCGAATGACGCGATGGTCCGTGAGCCGCTAGTGCGGATATCCGCTGACTTCGGCCTGCTGTAGGATCGCTAGCCGATGACGCTGTCGCCTCTGAATGGCTGCCGAGACCGATCCTTATCTGACCGCCACTTTATCTACGCTCGGATCGGTCTGCGACATCTCGTGCAACGGCGTCGGATAGGCGTCCGGACTCCAGGTCCACCGGCACCGGCACCTCCAGCACCTCACCCTCCACGACGACAAAGGCCCGCTCGCCCGGCCCCGGCTCCACATTCCCGAAGCCGGTGAAGCTGCCGAACGCGGGGATCAACGCTCCCCGGCTCCCGACCAGGAAGCAGGGCAGGGTCTCCCGCTGCAGTCCTCGTCCGACCAGGGTAATGCCGGGATGGACGTGCCCGGCCAGGCCATAGCCGTCGTGCGAATCGGCCTGCTCGTGGCGGAACACGAACGGCGGCACGAAGGCCGGCGCGTTGACGCAGTTGATGCGGAGATCGTTGGGCGGGTCGCCGGCATGGCGGTCGTGATTGCCCCGCACCAGCAGGATCTCGACCGGTGACGGCCATGCTCCGCCAGCGCCGCAGCTCCGCGAGGGTATGGGAGGCGACCCGGCCGGCCTTGGCATGGAAAAGATCGCCCAACACGACCATGCGGCGGGCGCCGGTGCGGGTCAGCGCGCTGTCGAGCCGGGCCAGGTCGTCGCTGGTAGTGCCGATGGGAATCGGGGATCCCGACCGCCCGGAAGGTCGAGGCCTTGCCCCAGTGGAGGTCGGCCACCACCAGGGTGCTCGCGCTGGGCCAGTACAGCGCGCGCTCCGCGAGGAGGTAGACCTCCTCTCCCACGATGGTGAGTGCGACATCGGTCATCGAAAGCCTCGGCCCCGTCCCCGTGCAAAGCGTACCGATCCTGCCGCTGCACCGTTGCCGCTCGACGCTGCCCGCTCCAGCGGCGTAAGCAAGCCGTTTCACCCGGTCGAGAAACTTCTCGCTGCTCACCTGCTCGCGCGCCCGATCCACCAGCAGGGAGAAAGCCAGCGGGGTAGGTCGCTCGACCTCGACCACGCTGATCCGCCCGCTCGCCATCCGCTCCAGCGCGCGGCCCAGCCGGCTCCGCTCCAGCTGCTTCTCCAACACTTCGCGATGGGCCTGGAACAGGAGCAGGTTCTCCGGATCGTAGCGGGCAAAGACGTCGTACAGGAGCCCGCTCGAGGCCTGCACCTGCTTCACGCTCTTGTTGTTCCCTGGATACCCCTGAAAGATAAGCCCCGCCACCCGCGCGATCTCGCGGAACTGCCGCCGGGCCAGCTCGGCCGCATTGAGGCTGGCCGGAATGTCGTGCAGCAGATGGTCCGGGCGAGACCAGCCCAGCCTCCAGCGCCTCTTCCAGCCTGGCCGGGTCGGGAGACAGCAGCTCGAACCCGTAATCGTTGGCCGCCAGAGTGAAAGTAATCGGAGCCAACTGGGCCAGTCGATAGGCAAAGAGCGCGGCCAGACCCTCGTGCACCAGCCGTCCCTCGACCGGATAGAAGAACAGGTGATGGCCTTCCCGGGTCTTCACCCGCTCGATCAACAGCTCGTCGGCGGCAGGGAGCCGGGACCAGCGGGCCTGCAGCTCCAGGATCGGCCGCACCGCTTCCATCTCCGGTCCGTCGAACATCCCCTGCCGGGCCTGGTCCAGCTTGCCCCGCACCGCGGCGGCCAGCTCGGGAGAGATGGCCAGGCGGGCGCCGGTCCAATGCGGCACCACCGACGTCGCCTCCTGGGCCAGCCGCACCCACGCGGTCATGTCGCGTACCCGGACGAACTTCGAGCGTCCGTCCCGCGAAGGTGAACACGTCGCCGGGACGGAGCCGGGCGATGAAGTTCTCCTCCACCGTGCCGATGGTCTTGCCCCGGACGAAGCGGACCTTCATCGCCGCCTCGCTCACGATGGTCCCGATGGACATCCGGTGCCGCATGGCTGCGCCGCGGTCGCGGATGACGTAGAGGCCGTCCCGCTCGACCACCTTGTTGTACTCGGGATACGCACTCAGCGCCGCGCCGCCGCGGGTGATGAAGTCCATGACCCAGCGCCATTCGGCGTCGGTCAGATCGCGATACGCCCGGGTGGTGCGTACCTCCGCCAGCAGCTCGTCGGGACGGAACCCTCCGCCTACCGCGACCGTGACGGCGTGCTGCGCCAGCAGATCGAGCGGACGCTCCACCGGGAGGCGAGACTCGATGGCACCGGCGCCCAGCGCATCGCGCGCGGCGGCGACATCGACCAGCTCCAGCGCATTGGTGGGAACACAGGTCAGCCGGCTGACCGCGCCCGGCTGGTGGCCGCTCCGGCCGGCGCGCTGAATCAAGCGGCCCACGGCCTTGGGGCTTCCGACCTGGAGCACCCGGTCCACCGGGGTGAAGTCGACGCCGAGGTCGAGGGTCGAGGTGCAGACCACGCAGCGGAGCCGGCCGTCCCGGATGCCGTCTTCCACCCATTCCCGGGTGTCGCGGTCCAGCGAGCCATGATGCAGCGCGATGACCCCGGCCCAGTCGGGCCGCGCCTCGAGCAGTGCCTGAAACCAGAGCTCGGCCGTGGCCCGGGTGTTGGTGAAGACGAGCGAGGTCTGGCCCTCCTCGATCGCGCGGATCACTTCGGGCAGCAGCCGGAGACCGATCTGCCCCGACCAGGGAAACCGCTCCATGGTCTCCGGAATGAGCGAGTCCACCTCCAGCGCCTTGGGGACCAGCCCGCGCACGATGCGGCCGGGCGCTCGCAAGCCGCTCGCGGGTCGATGCCGAGCAGAGTGTCGCGCGCGGTTTCGAGATTCCCCAGCGTCGCCGAAAGCCCCCAGGTGCGAAGACCGGGACGCCAACGGCGGAGCCGGGCCAGGGCGAGCTCGGTCTGAACCCCCCGCTTCGAGGCCATGAGCTCGTGCCATTCGTCCACCACCACCAGCTCGAGGTGCTGGAACAGCTCCGCGGCATCGTCGCGGGTGAGCAGGAGCGACAGGCTTTCCGGTGTGGTGACGAGGGCGGTGGGAAGGCGCCGGCTCTGCCGGGCTCGGATCCCGGGCGCGGTGTCGCCGGTGCGGGACTCGACGGTCCAGGGGAGGCCGAGGTCTTCGACCGGGGCGAGCAGCGCGGCTTGGGTGTCCGCAGCGAGTGCTCTAAGAGGAGTGACCCAGAGAATGCGCAGCGGCGGGCTCCCCTCGGCTGCCCGCCGGCCCGCTGCCCGCTGCCCCGCCGGATAATCCCTCATCCACTCCAGCACCGGCCCCATCCAGGCCGCGTAGGTCTTGCCGGTGCCGGTGGCGGCGTGGATCAGCCCGCTCTCACCGGCGAGATACGCCCGCCAGACCTCCTCCTGGAACTGGAACGGCTCCCAGCCTTCGGACTGGAACCACTCGCGGACGCACTCGATCGGCTCCCGGTTGCTGCAGTTGACGGTCGGAGAGGGCTCGGCTCGGCCTGGGCGGAGCAGCCGCGGCTTCGGCGGCCTTCTCCTCCCGCCGGCGGGCAGCTCGAGCTCGGCGCAGATCGACCGCCAGCGCGGATCCGCCTCGGCGTGGTTTGGCGCTTACGATTTCATCATCCGTCATAGCTGATAAAGATACGCCCGCCTTCGGAGGCCAACACGATTCATGCGCTGACGCGCGCTCGGGCCGGCTGGGCGTCCAGGCCCGACGTCATTAGGCCCGCCGAAGGCGGCGTAGCGTGACGATGTATCATCGGTGATTGCCGCGATGTAGCGGTCGGCGGAAGAGCGAAGCGCCTCCTTCGCGTTCGCCTTCACGTTCCGACCGAACCAGGCCCCATAGATCTGATCGAACGGGTACGGCTCGACCGCCGCCACGATCCGGCGCACCGTCTCAGCGTTGACCGGGATGAAGTTGGGAAAGCTGTACATGAAGCTCACCGTCTTCCGGTCCTGTCCCACCTGAATCACGTCTCCGCTGAGCAGGGCGCCCTTGCCGCCGGCGCCGCCGGCCCAGTGCAGCACCGTTCCCCCGGGAAAGTGGCCGCCGAGCCGGATGAGGGTGAGTCCCGGCGCCAGCTGATGGGTGTCGCCGTGCCAGAAGACAACCGCGGGATGCGGACGCATGACCCACTCGCCGTCGGCCGCATGGAGATAGACCGGCACATCGCCCAGGGCCCGGCTCCACTCGACCATCGACGAGTAGTAGTGGGGGTGGGAGATGGCGATGGCAGACACGCCGCCGAGCGCCTGGATGGCGTTGACGCTCCGGTCGTCGATCAGGGTGATGCAGTCCCAGAGCACATTGCCGTCCGGGGTCCGGACGTGCAGCGCCCGCTGCCCGAGCGCGAAGGTGGGCTCGGTGACCAGGCTGATCAGCTCGGGCCCCTCGACATCGAGCTGGTTCCTGTGGGTGGCCTGCAGCTCCTTCAGCGTGGTCCACGCTGTCCCTCCCAGCCGATGTACTGCCGCTCGTCCTCGCAGACGGTGCATCGCTCCGGCGGGACCGCGGTGTCGGCGTACTGAACGCCGCAGGTGGCGCAGATGTAGTTGGGCATGTCTTAAATAACAGTGTGAGCGGGACGGGAAACGGGAGGCGGGATACGTCCCCTCGAACTGGTCAGGTCGATCCTGCGGGCTCGACTAGCTCTACTCGCCCCTCACCGCTTCACTGTCCTCCGCTCACGCTTCAGCAATGCCCTCACCGTCTCAATCGTATCCGCCTCTTCCGCCTTCTTGTCGGTCCGCCAGCTCGCCATCCGGGGAAACCGCACCGCGATTCCCGACTTGTGCCGGCTGGAGCGCTGGATGCCCTCGAAATGCAGCTCGAAGACCAGCTCCGGCTTGACCGTGCGCACCGGGCCGAACTTCTCCAGCGTGTTGCGCCGGACGAAGGCGTCCACCTTGCGGATCTCCTCGTCGGTCAGCCCGGAGTACGCCTTGGCGAACGGCACCAGGTGATTCCCCTCCCAGATCCCGAAGGTGTAGTCGGTAAAGAGTCCGGCGCGCTTGCCGCTGCCCGGGCTGGGCGTAGATAGCACCGCATCCACGGTGAGAGGATCCACCTTCCACTTCCACCAGTCCCCCGCCGCCGGCCGACGCCGTACTCGCGAGGATAGCCGCTTGAGCATGAGCCCCTCGGCACCGGCGTCCCGAGCGCCGCGGCGAGCCTCGGTGAGCTGCTCCCAGTTGGCGGCGGTCGACCGCGGGCGACAGCATGAGCCGCCCGCCGCGGCACCGACTCGAGCAAGGCGGCCAGCCGCGCTGCGCCGCTCGCTCAAGCGGAAGCGACCGGACGTCGGCGCCGGCTTCCTCCAGCAGGTCGTAGGCCACCAGGACCGACGGGCACCTCGTCCAGAATCTTCCGGCCCAGATTCTTCCGCCCGATACGGCGCTGGAGCTGGGCGAAGGGCAGGGGGCCGCCATCCACCCAGGGAAGCAGCTCGCCGTCGATGACGGTGCCCTCGGGAAGCAGCGCGCCGATCTCCTCCACCTCGGGAAACCGGCCGGCCAGCAGCTCTTCGCCCCGCGACCAGAGAAACGTGCGCCCCGCCCGGCGGATCAGCTGGGCCCGGATGCCGTCCCACTTCCATTCCGCGATCCACTCCTGCGAGTCGCCCAGGGAGGCGGGCTCCGCCCTCCAGCGGATGCGCCAGGAAGAACGGGTAGGGCCGGCTCACATCGGCGTCCCGGGTATCCGGCGCGATCAGTCGCTGGAAGAATTCCGGCGGTCGGCTCCCACGCGCCCATGAGCCGATGGGCGATCACGCCCTCGTCCACCCCGCTCACCTCGGCCAGCGCCCGGACGACCAGCCGCTGCGAGGCGCCCACCCGGAAGCTTCCGGTGATGAGCTTGTTCCAGACGAAGCGCTCCTGCCGGTCCAGCTCCCGCCAGGCGCGCACCATGCACCTCGCGCTGCACGTCATCGTCCTCGCCCCGGAGGCGGAGCAGCCGCTCCTCGACCCAGTGCGCCAGCGAGCAGCTCGCTCGACTCGCCGGTCGTCCGGCAGGAGCAGGGTGATGGTCTCGGCGAGATCGCCGACCGCGTGGTAGCTCTCCTCGAACAGCCAGTCGGGGATACCGGCCTCTTCCGCCGCCCAGGCGGCCAGCTTGCGGGATGCCGACCAGCCGCTTGGGGCGCCGGCCGCTGAGGAAGTGCACCGCCCAGGCGGCGTCGGCCGGCGGGGCGCTGCGGAAGTACGTCGACCAGCGCCGCGACCTTCTCGTTGGTGGCGGTGGTCTCATCGATCGCGGCGAAGAGCCGAGCGAAGCTCTTCACAGGCTCGAGCAGCTCGCTCGCTGCTCCGCTTCCCGGCTGCCCCGCCTCTTCGGCCACCTCGTCGTCCCGCTCGCCCTCGAACCGGGTCTGGACCGCCTTCGCGTCGATGCCCTTCTCCTGGAGCCAGCGCACCACCGGCCCGGTGTAGCCGTGGGTCACCCAGACCTCGCCGGCTCCGGTGGCCTCGATCGGCGCCGAGCAGGCTGGGCCAGTCCACGTGGTCGGAGAGGGGGAAGCCCCGGTCGAGCGAGCGCCGCCGCCGGGCGCCCCGCACCAGCATCCAGCCCGAGGCGAAGCCGGTCGAGTAGGGCGCCGAACCGCCGGAGCCAGGGCGAGCCGCTCGGAGTGGGGAGGCGCGATGACGATGGCGCCCCGGGAATCGGCTTTGCGCTCGGCGGTGCCGGCATACCGGGTCGGCGGAAGCGCGATGCCGGCGTCGCGATAGGCGCGCGGTCATCCGTTCCACCGCGCCGTGGGTCAGGATCGGTCCGATCGAGGGATCCAGTCCCGGCGAGCAGACGTTGCGCCTTGCCCAGGGTGTAGCCGAAGAGGAGGCTGGTCTTCCCGCCGGCCGCGTTGGCTCGCCACCAGGCGTTGATCTCCTCGAATACCTCGGCCTGCGGGGGCCAGCGATAGATCGGGAGCCCGAAGGTGGACTCGGTGACGAAGGTGTGGCAGCGAACCGGCTCGAACGGAGTGCAGGTGGGATCGGGATCGGTCTTGTAGTCGCCCGAGACGACCCACACCTCGCCCCGGTGCTCGATCCGCACCTGGGAGGAGCCCAGGATGTGGCCGGCCGGATGCAGCGAGACGGTCACGCCGTTGAGGGAGACCGGCTCGCCGTAGGCAATGCCCCGAATCGCTCGCCCCAGGCTCAAGCCGCGCGCGCAGGACGCCGACGCCCGCGGAGCGGAGGTGAGGTAGGCGCTGCGAGCCCCAGCTGGCGTGGTCGCCATGCGCGTGGGTGATGACGGCGCGATCGACCGGCTCCCAGGGATCGACGAAGAAGTCGCCGGCTTCGCAGTAGAGGCCGCGGGCGGTGAGGGCGAGTAACGGCATTCTGAAAAGTAAGGCGGAGACGGCGGAGAAGGCGGAGTAGGGCTCCGCCTTCCTGCCTGTGCTGATACGTCCCCATGATGCTTCCCTGGGCCAGGATGTGTTGGTCCATGGCCTTCTCCAGCTCGGCTCGGGTCATGCCTGGCAGGCAGGTTGAGGAGGATGTCGAGGGCGTAGAGCCGGAAGAAGTAGCGGTGCGGCTTACCCGGAGGCGGACAGGGTCCGGCATAGGCGAGGTCGCCCGCGGTATTGCGGCCGTGGCGCGCGCCGGAGGGAAGCTCCGGCAGGGTGGGGACGGCCCGGGCCAGCTCCACCGTTTCCTTCGGGATGTTGTAGAGCACCCAATGGACGTAGGTGCCCCGCGGCGCGTCGGGATCTTCGCAGATCAGCGCAAAGCTGCGGGTCTGGACCGGCGCTCCGCTCCACTGGAGCGGGGGAGAGATGTCGTCGCCCTCGCAGGTGTAGAGATACGGAATCCGTCCTCCCTGCTCGAAGACCGGGGAGGTCAGGGTGATTTCGGCGGCTCTGGATTCGGTGCTGGTCATGGCGCTACGCTCAACCCTTTCCCGCTTCCATCCACAGCCGGACGGCCATCAGGACGATGAAGATGGCAAACATCCGCTGCAAGGTTGCGCCCGAGAGATGCTGGGCCAGCTTGGCTCCGATCCAGGCTCCGAAGAAGAGGCCCACGGCAATCAGCAGCGAGGCCCGGAGGTTCAGATTGCCGTCGCGGTAATAGGTGTAGGCCCCCAGGAGACCGACCGGCAGCAGCAGTGCGCCGAGTGAGGTGCCCAGCGCGATCTTGGTAGAGAACTTGGCCAGGAAAATGAGCGAAGGGACGATGAGGATGCCGCCGCCGATCCCGAACATCCCCGAGAGCACGCCGGCGGCCAGACCGATGGCAAGAAAGATCGCGACCATGAAGACTCCGTTGAGGGGGAGCCGCGGAACGAGTCAAAAGTAAGCAGTCCTTGTAGAACTCGCCGCTTCGATACAGCTTACGGTCCTGCACCACCCACCGCTCGACCCCCAGCTGGCCCCGGAGACGCGAAGATGACGAGAGGAAGACTGTGAGACGGGTGACGCCGGTGATACTCGCCGCCGCCGCCTTTCTGCTTGCGCTGGACATCGTAGGCGCATTCACCGACCGCCCACTCGGCTTTCCCTACCCGACCCTCAGCGTCGTGTCCGTCCTGGTCTACCTTGCGGTGGGCTTGCTGGCGGCCTTGCGGTCCAACCTCGTCGCCGGCGTGGCCTCCGCGGCCGTGGTCGGGTTTCTGGACGTGACCCTCGGTCCCCTGTCCGCCTGGCTGGTGGGGCACGGCCCTCTGGGACAGACCATCACCGAGCCTCGGGTGTTTGCGTACGGCATCACCGTGGTGACCCTCACCGCCGCCGCCGCCGGGCTGCTCGGGGCCGCCATGGCCAGTTGGCTGGAGCGGCGCCGAGGCATCCGCGCGGTGGTGGGGAGCAAGTCGTGAATCGTCAGCGGACCAGCCTGGATGGTGAGTGGGAGTTCTTTCCGGATCCGAAGCAAAATCTCAGCCTCAAGAATCTCCCGGAAACCGACGTCCGGAAGATCCGGGTCCCGGGTCCGTGGCAGGCCCAGTTCGACGATCTTCGAGACTACAGCGGGGTGGCGTGGTATCGGCGTCGTTTCGAGCGTCGGGACGAGGAGCCTACCGCCTTACCGCCTGTCCCGCCCTACCGCCATCCTCCACTTCGGCGCCGTCGACTACCACGCCACCGTCTGGCTCAACGGCCAGGAGGTCGGCGAGCACGAGGGGGGCTACCTCCCCTTTGAGCTCGACGTCAGCGAGGCCCTCCGCCCCGGGGACAGCAACGAGCTGGTGGTCCGGGTGCTCGATCCCGGCAACGACGCGGATCTCCCCGATTTCAGCTTCGCCGAGATCCCCCATGGAAAGCAGAGCTGGTACGGACCGATCGGCGGTATCTGGCAGAGCGTCTATCTCGAGCGGCGATCCCCCACCCATATCACCCGTCTACGCATGACCCCGGATGTCCCGGGCGAACGGGTGCGAGTGGACGTTCACCTCAGCCAGCCGACCGACCAGCCCGTCGGCCTCTGGCTCAACGTCACCGATCCGCGAGGCCAGGTACGGCGGCACCGGTTCGTGTTGGGAACCGGCCGGGAGAGCGCAGCGAGCTGACGATCCCGATCCCCGAGCCGATGCTCTGGGACACCACCACCCCCAACCTCTACGAGCTGCAGGCCTCGCTGCTCGACGGCAGCGACGACCGGGCCGAGCCGCTCGACGTGTACTCGTCGCGTTTCGGCATGCGCACGATCGGCACGTCGCCGTCAGGGCACCTGCTGCTGAACGGCCGGGTGCTCTACGTCCGGGGCGCCCTGGATCAGGACTATTACCCCCACCTCATCTACACGCCCTTCAGCGATGACCAGCTGGACGATCAGTTCGCCAAGGCCAAGCAGATGGGGCTCAACCTGCTGCGGACCCATATCAAGATCACCGACCCCCGCTACTACGATGCCGCCGACCGCGCCGGGATCCTGATCTGGACCGAGCTTCCCAACTGGCAGGACCTGACGGAGGCGGCCAAGCGCCGGGCCAAGGAGACCATGTTCGGCATGGTGGAACGGGACTGGAACCATCCTTCCATCGTGATCTGGACCATCGTCAATGAGAACTGGGGTGTGGACCTGGCGGTAAACGCGAGCCACCGGGCCTGGCTGGCCGACATGTACACCCAGCTCAAGACCCTGGACCCCTACCGACTGGTGGTGGGCAATTCGCCCTGTTTCACCAATTTTCACGTGGTTACCGACATCGAGGACTTTCACAACTACTACGCGATGCCGGACCACTACAAGAAGTGGAAGGACTGGGTCCAGACCTTCGCCAGCCGACCGCCGTGGACCTTTGCCCACGTGTACGAGAGCATCGAGTCATGGCGCCAGTACATCCGGGATCCCTGGAATCCGCTGCCCCGGCAGCAAGCCCCCGAAGTACACCGGCGGGGGAGCGAGCCGATGGTGGTCTCGGAGTTCGGCAACTGGGGCCTGCCCGACGTCGCGAAACTGAAGGAGTGTTACCACGGTGAGCCCTGGTGGTTCGAGACCGGAATCGAGTGGGGCGACGGCGTGGTGTACCCCCACGGGATCGAACAGCGGTTCAAGGCATTTCATCTCGACAAGGTGTTCCCCACGCTCTCCGACCTGTCCGCCGCCAGCCAGCGGATGCAGTTCACCGCGCTCAAGTACCAGATCGAACAGATGCGGCGGCATCCCAGCATCGTGGGTTACGTCATCACCGAATTCACCGACGTGCATTGGGAGAGCAACGGATTGCTGGACATGTGCCGCAACCCGAAGACCTATTTCGATGTCATCGGGCAGGTGAACAACCCCGACGCCATCGTGCCCACCGACTGGGAGCGGATCGCCTTCTGGGAAGGCGAGCGCTGTGAGGTGCGGTTGGCGCTGTCTCACTTCTCCTCCAGCGACCTCCGCGGCTGCCGGCTGGAGTGGAACCTCGACGTGTGGCCGGAGATTCACGGCTCATTCGAGGGGATCATCCCCGAGCGGGCCCAGCTGACCAACCTGGGCACCGTGGTCTTCGAGGTGCCCTGGGTGGAGCACTCGGTGCGGGCCAGGCTGGAGATGCGCCTGCTCAGCGCCGGGGGCGAGGTGGTGACCCGGAATCACCACGAGCTCTACTTTTTCCCTCGGCTGGCCCCGAGCGAGCGGCCGCTCCGCATTTCGGTCCCGGGGTTGCCCCGCCTGGCCGCCCGGCTCGCGGCAATGGGCTACGAGCTCACCGACGACAGTTCCGCCGACCTCGTCGTAGTCGAGCGGATGACCGACGATCTTCGCTGGTACGCCCAGAATGGCGGGAGGGTGCTGTGGCTGGCCGAGTCGCCTGAGGCGCAGCAGGCGCACCTGGGGGCCATCAGCATTGCGCAGAGGAGTGGACGGAGCTGGCAGGGTGACTGGGCCAGCAGCATGAGCTGGATCCGGCAGGACAAGCTGTTCGGCAGCATCCCCACCGGCGGCACGGTGGACTTCGCTTTTGCCGATCTCACCCCGGAGACGGTGATCGTCGGGCTGAGCCCTCGCGACTTCGCGGCCAACGTGCACTCGGGACTGTTTGTGGGCTGGGTGCACCACATCGTGGCCCTGGTCGCTGAGCGGCCGATCGATCGGGGGCGGCTGATGATCTGCACCTATCGGCTCCGCGATCACCTGGGCACTCACCCCGTGGCGACCATCATGATGCGCGACATGATCGCCCGAATGGCCAACGTGGCCGCCGCCGAGCCGGCACGGTGGGAGCCCGGAACCATCCCACCGGCGGCGATCTCGTAACCAACACGCCCGCCTGCGGCGGGCCTACATGATTGGATTGGCGTTGAGGGCCGGCTGCGCGTCCAAGCGCAACGATACGAAAAGCCCGTCGGTTACGACGGGCGTGACAGCATGGCGCGACGGAGCTCGTCCGCGTACGGCTCGCACAACACCCGTTCGAGCCGGTTCGCGCCGTCCACCCGCAGATCCCACAGCCCGCTGTTGTGCCAGTGGTTGGGGTCTTCCCAGTCGGGCCGATCGATGATCGGATAGATGCAGACCCCCTCCATCGGCACGCCCAGCTCCCGGGCGAGGCGCACCTCCTCCGCCACCTCCGCGATCCAGCGCCCCCGTCCCGCACCGAAGTGGCTGGTCTCCGACACAATCATGGGCCGGTCATACTTGGCGAAGACCTCCGCCAGCAGGTAGCGCAGCGGGATCCAGCGCCGGTCCCGGGGCACGTCTTCCCAGCGCAGCCGCTGATCGGGGTACTCCCACTCGTTGGAGTGGTAGAAGTTCACCCCGATGACATCGAGGTAGCGCGGGTGTCCGCCGAGTGATGGGTCGAGACCGCCGGCGAGCATGTCCCAGGCGTCGAACTGCCGGGCGCGCTGGTCGGCCGCCGCCCGGGCCAGCTCGGGATGTCCTTTCGGCGGGATGACGTGGATCAGCGGATCCACCTGGATCATCCGGGCTCGGGGATCCACCTCCCAGATCGCTTCCATGCCGGCGATGGCAGCCCGGACCAACTGCTGCTTGATTTCGCCGCCCCGGCCGCGGGCGTAAGGGAAAATGTAGCCCTTCTCGCCAGTGGCCCACGCGAGGAAGGAGATCTCGTTGATGGGAACGTAGAACGGAACCGTGTCGGTGTGGTCCGAGATGACCCGCGCAACCGCGCCGCAGTAGCGAGCAAAGCGCTCCACGAACCCGGAGGTGAAAAGGCTCACGTCCTCCGGCCAGCCGTAATGGCACAGATTCCAGATCACCTGAACCCCTTTTTGTTCGGCGGCCTGCACCATCGGCAGCAGGGAGGAGAAATCCATCCGCCGTCCCCGATCGATCAGGTGCCAGCGGATCCCCTCCCGCACGGTTCGAATATCCATGGCCACCAGGCGGGCGTAGTCCTCGGCGATCATCTCGTCGTGCTGCGTCGCCGCGATCAGGTCGAGCCGTTCGCCCCGGGAGTTGATGTGACAGGAGGACTCGAAGCCGGCCATCCAGAAGGAGCGGAAGAGTCGGGAGTCGTCAGTCATGAGGTTCGGCATGGTCGAGGACTCTTCGACACCGATATTGCCGATTGCTGCCTCGGAGTCGGTCACATAACTCCGGAACTGCTCGACCAGCGGCGTCGCCCGCCAGCGCTCGGTCCCATCCAGCGTGTACAGCCCGAGATCCAACCGGTACTCGTCGAGCGGCCCGCGGCCGAAGCGGTACTTCCAGTCGATCATGGTGAAGAGGGGAAACCAGGTGTAGCCCAGCACGGGGATGCCCCGGCCGCGGAGCACCCGGATGGCGGCGACGGACGCCTCGAGCCAGCGGGCTCTGATCGATTCGTCGCCTTTGGCGCTGGTCTCGGTGACCATGATCGGCAGCTGATAGCGGGTGTAGTAATCCTCGATCAGCTGGCTGAATCCGGCGCCGTCCTGCTCCACTGGCTGATACGCCAGCCGGCCCCGCCGGTCGATGTAGAGCTGGGTAGTGGACCACTGGGGATAGAAGTTGAGTCCCATCAGGTTGAACGGCACCGGCCGGGAGGCAATGGAGGCCAGCCGGTCGGGAGAGGCGCCACTGCGTACCAGCCAGGGGAACAGCGGATGACTGGGGGTGACTCGGCCGGTCAGAAGATCGTAGGCCAGAAAGGTGCGGGACTGTTCCTCCCGGGCCACCGCATGCAGATCCTCCCGCGCGGTCCGGCTCAAGCCGGTCGCTTCGACATGCACCAGCACTATGTTGGGATCGACCGAGAGCAGCGCGGCGCTGGTTTGGATGATCCCCTCAACGACCTGGAGCAGGATCTGGACGTAGCCGCTCTCACTGCGAAGGTAGGGGGGCCAGAGCCCCCGCTGCCCGCAGAAGAGGGCGGTCACGATCGGCTCATTGAGGGGGGTGTACCAGCGGACCAGTCCGGCGTAGCGGCGGGCAAAAGCCGCGGCGTAAGCCGCCACCGCGGCGGGGTAATCGTCACTGGCAAATTCGCGGCGCAGCCAGAAGGGGCACCCGTAATGCATCAGGTCCACGATCGGGGTGATTCCCAGGTCGTGGACCATGTAGGGGATCACCTGATCGGTCCACCGCCAGTCAAACTCACCGGGCTGAAACGGCTCCAGCCGGTACCAGGGCACCCCCCAGCGGACCATCTTGAGCCCGAGGTTGCGCACCAGGGTGAGATCCTCGCGCCAGTGGTCGTAGTGGCCCATGAGCTGGTATTCGTCCAGGGCGCGGTGGCCCGGCCGAGTCTGGGGCACAAAGGTGTTCTCGATCCCGGTGGCCCACAGGAAGTCCTCGGGACGGCGGCGGAGTAGGTCGGTCATAGGAAGGAATAGTAAGAGGTGAGAAGTGAGAGGTGAGAGGGGTGTCAACCTGATCCTCTCGCCTCTCACCTCTCACCCCTCACTCGCTAACAACCTCAGCGGTGGCCGATTCTACCAGCCCGCCCCTTCGCAGATCGGTCACCTGCTCGGCCGCTTTCTTTCCGGCAATGAATGCGTGATCCGAGTTGTAGTACTCCCACTCCGCGTAGCGACCGGCGAGCACGATGTCCTGCCTGGACAGCCACTCCCGAATCACGGCGACGTTGGCGGCGCGGTCATGGTCATAGACGACGTACGCCACCGGCATGTCTACCTGGTTTGCGGCCCAGATCGGGTCGTCCTTCCGGAAGAATCCCACCCGGTGGCAATCCTCGATACACTGCCGGGTCAGGTCGTCGCCGTCGGCGGGAAGCGGCTTGGCGTCGGAGTAGGTGATCTCGCAGGTGAGCCCGAAGCCGCCCGGTGGATTACAGTGAGGGCTCGCGTTCCCTTGCACGAAGATGCGGTGGAATACGGTCTCTTCCGGATAGTAGATCCAGTGCTTTTCGGTGAGGTTTTCCCGGCCCACCCCGAGGTTTACGCAGCGGACCGACACGTGCCGGAGACCGGCGGCCGCCTTGCGTACCTCGGTTGGCGCTTCGTCTCCCATGACCCGCACCAACGCCGGGAGGGGCATGGTGCTGATCAAATACTCGTACGACATCACGCTGCCATCAGAGAGGGTGACGGTGTGCTCCGAGGGGGAGACGGCGGTCACCTTGGTGTCGAGTCGCAGCTCGCCGGCGAGATGGGGAAGGAAGCCATTCATGAGCGCTTGAAAGCCGCCGCGGAGTGGATAGCCGAAGCGGGCGTTCGGCCCCATCGGCCTCGCTGAGGGCGACAGCGCGCCCTCGATCATCTCCTCCAGATTGGGCAGGGGGACCCGCCCGCCCAGCCAGGAGGTCTCCATCTCGTCGAGAGGAACCGCCCAGAGCTTTCGGTTATAGGGAATCGCGAAATGCCGGGCGATTCCCTCACCCCACACCTTGTAGATGAACTCTTCGAAATTCCTGGGTGCGCCCTTGGGCGCCGTCAGCCTGCGCTCGGTACCACTATACGCCCTCGGCTTGCGGGCGCCGTTGGCCTTCATCAGCGGCTCAAACATTCCCCGCCGCTCCGGGCCGGTGTAGTCGCCGTTGCTCCCCTTGTCGGCAGCCGGCCGCTTGGCGGTGAGACTGCCGAACCGCGCCTCGATGGCGCCGACGATGCATTCCTTGATGACCGCCGGAGGCAACCCGTAGAGCGCGCCCTGGAAGGGATAGCGGGTGTAGACCTGCTTGCTGTAGATCCAGGCCTCACGATCCTGCCAGTGGACGTTATCGCCCAGCAGCAGCTGGTACATCTCGTGCACATAGGGGTCGTTGGAGAACATGATGTGGCCGGCCATGTCGAAGGTGAACCCGTTGTCCTCGACGGACCGGCACCATCCCCCCACCCGGTCGGCCTGCTCGATGAGCAGCGCATCCTCCCCGATATGATAAGCGGCGCTCAGCCCGGTGGGACCGGCGCCGATGACAACGACGGAAGCTGATGATGACGATGAATCCAGATCCTTAGGTGGCATGCGAAAACCTTGAACCCTTTCTGATGCTCAAGCCGGCTAACAATTTCTCCATGGCTGCGACGGTAACTCCCCACGAGGTACCGGACAGGACCCGGCGCATACCCGCTGCCCGCCGGGCTCGTTCTTCCGGTCCAGCGGCAAGAGCCGCGTTGCAGGCAGCGAGGAACTCTTCCGCCGTACCGCCCAAATAGACGATGTCCCCGTAGGGCTCGGCCACGTCGGTGATCGGGGTACTCACGATGGGAAGCTCCGCCGCCATGTATTCCAGCGTCTTCGTGGGGCTGATGAACCGGGTAGCGTCATTCCGCGCGAACGGGAGCAGACAGACATCCCAACCCGCGAGATAGCGGGGAAGCTCCTCGTACGAGCGCTGTCCGAAGTAATGGATGTTCGGGCGACGGGGCAGACTGGCGGGATCGATCTTGACCACGGGCCCGACCAGGACGATCTGCCAATCCGGCCGGGCCCGAGCCACAGTATCCAACAGCGCCAGGTCGAGCCGTTCATCGATGACGCCATAAAAGCCCAGCCGTGGGTGCGGGAGCCCGGCCTGATCCGAGGCTTCTGACAACCCCTCCCGTGCCTGGCGGAAATGCCCGGCATCCACGCTGCTTGGAAAACAGTGCACGTTCGGGTGCCGCGCCTGCTTGGCGCGGTAGAGGCTGGGTCCTCCAGTGAACATCACGTCCGCACACTCCAGCAAGGCCGCCTCCCGGCTGAGTAGCTCGGGTGGCGCTCCCAGGAAGAGCGACAGCTCGTCCATACAGTCGTACGCTATCGCAGCGGGACCGAGGGCTTCGGCCAGAGGCAGTGCCATGGGGGTATAGAGCCAGGCCAGCACGGTAGTACCTGCCAGCTCCGCCGCCAGCTCGGCGATGAGCGGCTCGAGTGCCGGCAGCTGATCAGCATGGAAGCCCGGCGCCTCGATCGGTGTCCGGGGCTTGAGCACGGTCACGTTAGGGTGGGGACTGCTTCGCTCCCAGCGGGCTGGAGCTTCACGATCCAGCTCCGGCTCCTCGACAAAAAATACCGGTCGGGTGGAGGCGAGCCGGGAAAGTAGATGTTGAGGGCGCTGATAGACGAAATTCCAGCGGAGATGGGAGAATGCGACAATCGAGTACTGAGGCTGCATGCTGCGCTCGTGCGTTAGCGAATAGACTCTGCCCGACCGATCTTGTGGGTACGCTTTAGGACAATCCTCCTTCTCCCCGGAGCCATCCCGCAGCTCCGGCAAGCTCGAGTGGAACTCGATAGGCTTGAGGAAGGGCCGTTGCCTTCACTGCGGCTTTAACGACGGGGCCAATTTGACCACTCGGCCGAATCATTTCGGGGTCCGGTACCTCATTCAACTTGTGAGTCTCATCACAGAACCCTCGTGGAAGATTCACACTTTGTCAACGCATAGAGAGGCGCCAGATTTCGACGTGCTCTTACGCGATTGATCCCGCGCCTCGGAGGAGTCTATGGCTGGCACGAAAACACTCATCGGCGGTCTGACCCTGGGGGCCGGACTGGCGTACTTGTTGGATCCCGATCTCGGCAGATTCCGCCGTGATCGGCTGGCCAAGACGCTGAGCCCGTTGCTGGAGGAGGCCCGTCGTGCTCTCCAGTCGGGGGCGGGTGAATCGTATGGTACGGGGCTGCTTCGCTATGGCGCCCGGATCGGCGATATCCAGGGCCTCGGAGCTGGCCACCTTGAATCTCTCCGGTCTGCGATCCTTCACCGATCCGGTTTCCACGACGGCGCTGCGGGTGCTCGGGGGGGCGCTGGCGGTCTACGGCCTCACCCGCCGCGGCACCTTCGGAGCCCTGCTCCGGACCGTTGGAGCCGGCATGCTGGTTGGGGCTACCGGCCGGGATGCGTTTACCGGGTCGGGTCTTCCCACCCTCGACCGCCGCCGGGCGGTGGATATCCAGAAGACCTTGCACATCGATGCCCCGGTGGAACAGGTCTACGAGTTCTGGAGCAACTACGAGAATTTCCCGCTCTTCATGTCTCACGTCCGCGAAGTGGAAGACCTGGGAGAGGGACGGTCCCACTGGAGCGTCAGCGGGCCGGGCGGCGTGCCGATCGAGTGGCACGCGACGGTGACACAGCAGACGCCCAACGAGGTCATCGCCTGGCGGAGCGAGCCCGGCTCGATGCTGGAGAACGCGGGGATCATCCGTTTCGTCCCCACCGGAGCGGGCACCAGAGTAGACCTGCGATTCTGCTATCATCCGCCTGCCGGCGGGGCGGGACAGGCAGTGGCCGAACTGCTGGGCTCCGACCCGCGGGGGAAGCTGAACGAGGACCTTGGGCGGATGAAGGCCCTGCTCGAGGCAACTACGAGGAGCAAGGAGTCATGAGCAAGAACATCAGCCGGAAGTTCGCGGCCATGAGCGAGGAGGAGCGCCGGAGCTTCGCCCTCGAAGAGGACGCGGGGACTCGCGAGCTCCCGAGCCAGCTGGATTTTGAGGAGCCCCGGGACCCGGAACACATGGGCTCGCAATTCCCCAACCCCCGGGAAGAGTTCGCCGATCCGGAGCACCGGGACGGACTCAGCGCGCAGCTCGACGACGAGCAGCACGAGCGCGCTGTCGGGGACCGGGCGACTCGACGGAAGTCTGTCGAGGAACCGGAATAAGTGCTCCGAAGAGCATCTGACAGAAGACGATTGCTGCTGGCCGCCGGCCTCGGCGCTATATGGGCAGCCGGCAGGTTGCGCCCGCAGGGCTATACGCTGCGGGGCAAGGTCGTCCTGATTACCGGCGGATCCCGCGGGCTGGGGCTGGCCCTTGCGCGGGAGGCGAGCCGGCATGGGGCGCGGATTGCCATCTGCGGCCGGGACCCGGAATCGCTGGAGCGGGCCCGTTCCTCGCTGGTGAATCTGGGCGCCGACATAATCGCGGTTCCCTGTGACGTCACCGATCGCGAGTCGGTCGGCCGGCTGGTCCAGGAGGTCGAGCAGCGCCTGGGCCCGGTGGACGTGTTGATCAACAACGCCGGGGTGATCGAAGTCGGCCCTGCCGAGACGATGTCGGTTTCCGATTACGAAGAGGCGATGGCCACCAACTTCTGGGGCATGCTCTATCCCACGCTCGTGGTGCTTCAGGGCATGCGGTCACGCCGGACCGGGCGGATCGTCAACATCACCTCCATCGGCGGAAAACTGGGCATTCCCCACCTGGTGCCGTACAGCGCCAGCAAATTCGCCGCGGTTGGGTTCTCTCAAGGGCTCCGGGCCGAGGTTGCGGCCGAGGGGATCAAAGTGATCACCGTCTGCCCCGGCCTGATGCGAACCGGAAGCCCCCGCAACGCGATCTTCCGGGGCCAGCAGCAGTCGGAATACGCCTGGTTCAGCATCAGCGATGCGTTGCCGGGACTCTCGATCAGCGCGGAAAGCGCGGCTCGCCGGATCCTCGCGGCCTGCCGCCGGGGCGATGCCGAGGTGCTGTTTCCGCTGAGTACCCGGGTGGCCGCGGTGGCGAGCGCCTTGGCGCCGGGCATCACCGCGAAGGCCCTGGGTCTCGTAGACCGGTTGCTTCCCGACGCCGGCAAGTTGCCGCGCGGCCGTCGGACTGGAGCCGAGAGTCAATCCTGGCTCTCACCATCCTGGCTCACTCGCTTGGGCGATCGAGCCGCACACAAATACAATCAGATTTGAGGACCGGACCATGGCGTCGACCTACAACGGCATCGACTCAGCAGAGCGGTGGGAGAATCTTCGGAGACGGGAACTGGAAGACAACGCGGTCAACGTGGGGAAGACCGAGCGCCTGGTTTCCGGTCTGGCCGCGGCCGCAGTTGCCGCCGTCGCGCTCCGGCGCAAGCGGCTGCGTCCGCTGCTGCTTCCCTTGGCGGCAAACCTGATCTCCCGGGCGGTCACCGGCCGGTGTCCGGTGAACCGGGCCATCGGCCGGAACTCGGCTCGGCCCGGCCGGTCAGCCGGGTCGCGAGCGTCCATCGCGGCGAGGGGATCAAGGTCGAGAAGAGTATCACCGTGAATCGGCCGGCGGAGGAGGTCTACCGCTTCTGGCGCAACCTGGAGAACCTGCCGCGTTTCATGGACCATCTCGAGTCGGTAACGGTGCTGGATGAGAACCGGTCGCGCTGGGTGGCCAAGGCCCCGGCGGGCACCCGGGTGGAGTGGGATGCGGTCATCCACAACGAGATCGACGACGAGCTGATCGCCTGGAGGTCCTTGCCCGGCGCCGACGTGAACAACGCGGGTTCGGTCCATTTTACGCCCCTGGGCAGCGGCATCAGCACCGAGGTCCTGGTGGTGCTGAGCTACGAGCCGCCGGCCGGGAAGCTGGGAGCCGCGGTGGCCAAGCTGTTGGGTGAAGAGCCGTCGAAGCAGGTGGAGGAGGATCTGCGCCGTTTCAAGCAGGTCATGGAAGCGTCAGAGCGGAGCAGCCCGAAGCAGACGGCCGGCCACGCGTAAATGTCCTACGACTGCATAGTCGTAGGCGGTGGGCCGGCCGGGCTGAGCGGGGCAATGATGCTGGGCCGGTGCCGGCGCACCGTGCTGGTGTGCGACGTGGGCGAGCCGCGCAACGCGCGCAGCGGCCGGGCTGCACAACTATCTGACTCGGGACGGCATTCATCCGCTCGAATTTATCCGGCTGGCCCAGGAGGAGGTTCGGCAGTATCTCACCGTCGAGTTCCGCCGGGCTTTGGTCGTGGATGCGGAGCGCAGCCCGTCGGGCTTCACTGTGGTCTGCGAGGACGGCAGTCGGCATCACGGCCGCAAGTTGCTACTGGCAACGGGAGTCGTTGACCAGCTCCCCGAGATCGAAGGACTGGCACAGCTCTACGGCATCAGCGTCCATCACTGCCCCTATTGTGACGCCTGGGAGTGGCGGGACCAGCCGCTCGCGGTTTACGGCCGGGGCGAGGAAGGTCCCGGCCTCGCCCTGGCGCTGACCAGCTGGAGCCGGGACGTGGTGCTCTGCACCGATGGGCCCAGCGATATCCCGGAGGGTGCGTTGGAGCAGCTGAGCGGGGCCGGCATCGAGATCCGGGAGGAGCGGATTGTCCGGCTCGAGGGTAGGGACGGCAAGCTGGAAAGAGTCGTGTTCGACGAAGGGCCGGCGCTCAGCCGGAAAGCGCTCTTTGTATGTTCGGGCCATCAGCAGCGGAGCGATCTGGCGAGAAAGCTGGGATGCCGCTTCACCGAGAAAGGCGCGGTGGATACCGGCTTCTGCGAGGCCACCAATGTGCCGGGTCTCTACGTCGCCGGCGACAGCTCCAAGGACGCCCAGTTCGTGATCGTAGCAGCCGCGGAAGGCGCCGAGGCCGGGATGGCCATCAACAAAGCGCTGCTCCAGGAAGATCTAGCTCAGAACAAGAGCTCCACGCCGAGCCGGATCAGCCGGGGTGGGCCGTACGCAAAGAGCGGCTGAGTGAAGTCTCGCGCCGCCGCGAGATAGAGCGGAAATAGCTCTCCCCGTCCCTCGATGTATCCGTTCCCGTCGCCATCGGCAAAGGCCCGGTACCGGGGGGATTCGTAGGGAATCTCCTCCGGATGCGCCTGGTAGGCCGACTCCGCCAGTGCGGTCACTTCCGCGTCGGTTGGGCCCGGCTCGCCACTCTCTCGCCGCACCGCCACCACATTCCTTCGATTCAGCACGTTGCGCAGGTCGAGGTACAGGCCGCCGCGCACCCCACCCAGGGTCAGCGGGCGGCGCACCAACAGATCCAGGGTGTAGGTCGCGGGCAGGCGCGATCCGTTGGGCAACCCTACCAGTGAGTCCCCCGATGCGTCGGTTCGGGAATACGGCAGGCCTGAGCTGAGTCGGCCAATCGCGGCGGCCTCCAACCCGGCGAGCGCCCGCACGCCCAAGAGGCGAGGCCCGGTCGTTTCCGATAGCCGGCTTCTGAGGATGACGGTCAAGGTATGGCGCCGGTCGAAGTCGAGCGGAAACTCAGCCCGGGCAGGACGGGTGGTGTCGCCGGTGACCGGATCGATGGAGATCAGCCGGTTGAGCAGGAAGGCATCGGTGGCCGTGGCAGTCGGCGCTTTGCAGGGTGTAAGCCGCCCGGGCGGAAAATCCCCCCGTAGCTCGCGCTCGAACACCAGCTCGAGACCCTTCACACTGCCTGCGTCGGCGTTGCCGAAGATGGTGGAATCGGGATCCACGCCGAGCGGCACCGATGCGGCCAGACCGTCGAGCCGTTTTACGTAGACGCCCAGACGGAGAGAGGTGATCGGCGTGGGGCGGACCCGGAGGCTGAACTCGTACTGGCTTGCGTCCTCGAACCCGATATTGGGGTTGCCTTGGCGAAAGCGTCCGGTCCGGGTGCTGTCGTCGAACGCGGCATCGACCAGGTACTGATAGTCCGGCGCCTGGACAAAGCGACCATAACTCGCCACGAAGGTGGCCCCTTTCAGCACTGTCGAAACCGCGAAGCGGGGACTCAGCTTGCGGCGGGCACCGCGAGACTCCGCCGCCAGGGCGCTGCCGGCGTTGAACTGGTCGTACCGCAGTCCCCAGGTGAAGGCCAGGTCGGTGATCCGAACCTGGGCCTCCAGATATCCCGCCGCGCTGGTGGGGGAGAAGGTCGAGGCCGCTGCGGGTGGTACGCTGTCGCCGGTTCCGACCGGCAGATAACCCAGTACCCGTTGAAAGGTGCGCACCTGCTGCCGCACCAGCTCGCCCCCGAAATAGAGATCGACCCGCTCGCCTGCTCCGTAGGTGGCATCGAGCTGTCCTCGGGTCTCTCCGAAGCGGCTCCAAGCCAGATCGCCCCGCGAGCCGGTACCCACGAAGAAGGCCGGCACTCCCCAGGGAGAGCTGCTGCTGAGTAGCGGGGTCTTGAGTCCGGAGATCGGATCGGTGGACTGGCTCTGAGCGCGGGCCGTTTCCTCTCCGATAAAGTGGAATCGCTTTCCGGTCAACGCTCCGAAGTGGTAGTCCGGCTCCGCCTCCAGGGTTCCCCGAAGAAACTCGCGAGTGAACCGGCCGACCCGGAGATCCACGATCAGTGGCTTCTGGGTGTTGGGTCCGCTGGCGTATTGGGCGTGACCGCTGAAAAGCGTGCCTGCGAGCCGCTGCGCCGGGGCCAGGTCCAGGTTGTATTTGTAACTCTGATCGTAGAGCAGGCGCTGGTCCTCGGAGTGGAGGCCCAGCAGTCTGAAGGTCACCCGATCGGTGACCGGAAGCGTGATCTTGCCCAAACCGCTCCACTGCTCTCCGCTGTTGTGGGGAAGCAGGCCCGGAATTGCGGTACGGGGATCGCGCGGGTCGGTCGGAGCCGGGGCGTTGACTGGATCGGCGTCGAGGCGGCCGGTCACGTCGATGCCGGCCACGACTCCAATCCGGCCGGCCACCGGGCCCCCGGCCTGGGCAATGAAGCGATCGAGACCGAGGTCCGCACTTCCGCCGAGTGGCCGGTCGGTTTCATAGCCGAGGCGGCCTTCCCATTCGTCCCCTGGCTCCTTGGTGACGACGTTGATCAACCCGGACAAGGCCTGGCCGTAGCGGGCGGAGAAGCCGTTCGTGACCAACGAGGCCTCGCTCAGAACATCGGGAGGAATCTGCAGGCCCAGTCCGCCCTGGGAGGCGTCGAGCTGATTCTTCACCCCCATACCGTCGAGAATGAAGGACTCCTCTCCCAGGCGGCCGCCGCGATAGCTCTCCCCCACGCTTCCCGCGGATAGCGCGAGTGCCTCCTCCAGCGAGCTGACCGGAAGCTCCCGCAGATCGCTGGCGCGAATCTTTTGCTCGGTGGCCGTGGCCAGCGGGTCCAAAACCGGATCCACCGGCGACGGTCACCACCAGCGGGGCGAGCTCGAGCGGGTTGGTCTCCAGCGGAAAATCCACGGTGACGGTTGCCCCGGCGCGCACAAAGACACTGTCGTGGACCACGCTGCGGTACCCGATCATCCGGGCGGCCACCCGGTGCCAGCCGCTGCGGACCCCGCGGACCCGATATACCCCGCCCGTGTCCGCGACGCCCCGGGTCCGATCGTCGACCAGGATCTGGGCCTGGTGCAGGCTGGCCCCGGTGTGGGCGTCGTATACCCTGCCCGCCACCGCGCCCTCGGCCTGGCCCTGCAGCGCGGGCGGGGTAGACGAATCCCGCCAGGGCGACGAGAGCGGCGGCAACTCGATTCGACCGACTCACGGCTGGCCAAACAAGTACAGGTCTCCGTCCCGGCTCACAGTCGTGTCATTGGTGACCGGGTCGATGATGCAGAGGATAGACTTCTGCGACGATGGCGTCACCCGAGGGAGAGAGCTGGGGCCGGCGAAACAGTCCGGGGCCGTCGAGGATTATGTCGCTGCCGTCCTGAAGATTCACTACGTGCAGCGCTCCACCGCTGTCCCACTGGGTCGGACCGATCGATGGGTCGACTGCGAATGTCACCCGGCCGCCGACTACCGCCGTCATCCGATTGCCGACGACGTGGACGTCCCGCGCAATGCCGGCGGCGCCGAAGTCGTGAACCACGGCGGTGCCGCCGCTCGACAGATCTGTCGGTAAGACTCGGCTATCCCCACCCAGCGTGTAGTAGACCTCGTCCTCATTCCTACCGGGTGAGACGCCGGAGGCGTAATCGGTTCCTGCGATCGTCTGGGGCGACGCGGGTGTCCCGTCGACTGTGAGCCATACCGCGTCTTCACCGGTCCGTAGCGTATCCAGCTCACAGCCGACACGGGCGGCTGGACGACCACTGCCTCACCGAGGTAGAGCAGCCGGTTGGAGCCCAGCCAATGGAGCTGAGAAATGCCACTATGAAGCCGACCGCCTGGAATGGTGTAGGGGATGGAGAGCAAGGCGCGGCGGGTCGCCGGATCCTCCACCGAAGCGACCGCGAGCTACTGCCGATTAGGCGTAAGGGGCCGCCCACCGAGCCGGAGGCCGCAACGAACGCGAGGCGTCCGTCGGACGCGGGAGCGGCTGACTCGATCGCGTCGGTCAGCTCGCCCGCATTGGAGAAGAGGTCGCAGAGGAGCTCGCGCTGCCTTCCCCCGCCTGGCGGGAGTACCGCGAGGCACACATCATGATCCGCTCGGCCTGCCGGTTGGGTCGAGTACAGATGGCCGAGCCGTCCGGCGAGCCACGCGGCTCTCCGATCCGCCGCCCGATTGAAAGTGAGCCGTACCGGGGGGGTGGCGTCTGAAAGGTGGTCGCTGCCCGTCGGTCGCGGTGGTGAAAGCCTCGGTATGCCCACATCCGGCGAGCCAACGCCAGAACGAGCAGACCAGCGGACGTTCCGGAAACCGGAAATGTAGCGATACGCGAGGATGTGTCATCGGCGTAGTCAGACTGCGACGGGATTGTAATGGGGACGCCGGGTCGGTCCCGGGCCGCACACCCCTATATAAGGAAGCAGATCGGCCCGGAAGGTAAGCCCGTGGGCGCGCTTGCATCCGGTTTGGCATCGGTAGATCATGGAGCGATGCTCCTGAAACGCCTCCATGATCCCAAGCTGGCTCAAACCAGCTACCTGGTCGGCTGCCCCACCACGAGGGAAGCGCTGGTGATCGATCCCAATCGGGACATAGACCGCTATCTGCGGACCGCCGAAGAGGAAGGGCTGCGGATTGGTCACGTCACCGAGACCCATATCCACGCCGACTTCGTATCCGGGGCGCGAGAGCTGGCTCACCGAACCGGCGCTCGGCTCTACCTCTCAGGTGCCGGCGGGCCCGATTGGAGTTACCACTATGCCGCCGCTGCGCGGGCCACGTTGCTCCAGGGAGGCTCCTGTTTCCGGGTCGGCGCCATCGAGCTGCGGACGCTTCATGTGCCCGGTCATACCCCTGAGCACCTCGCCTTTGTCCTTACGGACACGCAGACGGCGTCGGAGCCGATGGGCGTGTTCACCGGCGATTTTCTCTTTGTTGGCGACGTGGGGCGTCCCGACCTATTGGAGCGGGCGGTGCAGGCCAAGGGTACCATGGAGACGGAGGCGCGACGCCTCTTTCAATCCCTGCAGCGCTTCCGCGAGCTGCCGGAGTTTCTGCAGATCTGGCCCGGTCACGGCGCCGGCTCCGCCTGTGGCAAGTCGCTCAGTGCCGTCCCCCATTCGACCCTGGGCTACGAGACCCGGTTCAACTGGGCGTTTGCGCTAGAGGATGAAGCCGAGTTCGTGCGCGCGGTTCTGGCCGGTCAGCCCGATCCGCCCCGGTACTTCGCCCGGATGAAGCGAATCAATCAATCGGGCCCCCCGCTGCTGGACGGCCGGCGACGATTTTCCTGCTCTGCCGTTCGCCACACTGATATCGGTGCTGGATCGTGGTGGCACCATCGTCGACACCCGGCCAGCCAAGGATTTTGCCCAGGGAGCCGTACCGGGAACGATCAACATTCCGGCCAAGCGGAGCTTCACCACCTGGGCCGGGTCGCTGCTGCCGTACGATGAGGATTTCTACCTCCTCGTGGATGAGGCCAAGGCCGGGCTGGCCGACGAGCTGGCGCGCGACCTGGCTGGGATCGGACTCGACCGTCTGGCCGGTTACTTCGGCAGCGAGGTGGTGGACGCATGGCGCGGGTCACGAGGCCAGCTTCAGAGCATCCCGGAAGTAACGCTGGCAGAGGTAACCGGGCGGCTCGGGGCGCACGGCAACGGATCAGTGCTGGACGTGCGTGGGGCAGGGGAGTGGGAGGCGGGTCACATCCCCGGGGCCCGGAACATTCCGGTAGGCGAGCTGGACCAGCGACTGGATGAGATTCCCCGGGATCGCCCGGTCATCGTGCATTGCCAGACCGGCGCGCGGGCCGCGATGGCGGCGAGCATCCTCCGGGCCCGCGGGTTCAATGACGTGCGGTTGTTCCCCGGCGGCTTTGCCGAGTGGCGTGCGGCGGGTCAGCCGGTGGAGTCCGCTCTTCCGTAATTTCTACCTCGCCGGTATATCCTGTCCTACCCTCATCCAGGACCCGTCATGCTCAAGGAGTTCAAGGCCTTCGTGATGCGCGGCAACGTGCTGGACCTCGCCGTCGGCATCATCATCGGCGCGGCGTTTGGCACGGTCGTAAAATCCCTGGTGGACGACGTGATCATGCCGCCGATCGGACTCGCGCTTGGCAACGTGGACTTCGCCAACCTGTTCATCCTGCTCAAAGCCGGACCTAAAGCGCCGCCGCCCTATCCCACCCTGGCCGATGCTCATGCCGCCGGCGCAGTGACCATGAACTACGGCCAGTTCGTCAACAACATCGTGACCTTTCTCATTGTCGCCTTTGCCGTGTTCCTGGTCGTGAAGGTGGCCAACCGGCTGAAGCCGCAGGAGGCCGCCGCGGCGCCATCCACCAAGGACTGCCCCTATTGCCGGATGCCGATTCCGGTCGGAGCCGTGCGTTGCCCCCAGTGCACCTCCGATCTCAAGGGCGGTGCGCCGGCCCGGTGACCGTGTGCTGCTTTATGTTACAAAGCACTTGATGAAACGGCGTTTGGCTGCTAGACTGGATCCATGACCATTCTCCGCCCGACGCCCCCGGAGCCGCCCGGCGCCCCGACGCTCCACGCCCGGGCAATGGACAACCTCTCCTTCATCCGCTCGACCATGGAACGGGCTACGGCGTTCACCGCCGTGCCCGGATGGGGCGGTGTGGCCATGGGGGTTACCGCCCTGGCGGCCACTGCTCTGGCCTACCATCGACCCCGGGAAACCGAGTGGCTCGCCATCTGGCTCTCCGCCTCCGTTCTCGCTTTTACCATCGGTGGCTGGGCCATGGTGATGAAGGCCCGGCGAGCGGGGACCACGGTTTTCTCCTACTCGGGTCGCCGGTTCGTCCTCAGCTACGTTCCGCCCCTGGTGGTGGGCGTGCTGCTCACCATCGCACTGGTGCGGGCCGGGCTGCATAGCGCACTCCCCGGCACCTGGCTCCTGCTCTATGGCACCGGGGTGGTCACCGGCGGCGCCTTCTCGGTGCGGGTGGTGCCGATCATGGGTTTTTGCTTCATGGCGCTGGGCGCCATCGCGCTGCTGGCTCCGCCGAGCCTGGGGTGACTGGCTCCTGGCCGCCGGCTTCGGCGGACTTCACATCATCTTCGGACTCATCATCGCGAGGAGGTATGGTGGCTAAGTCCAACCTGGCCTCGTCGGGCTCCGCCGGAGGCAAGGCTTCCCAGCGGCTCCAGGGCATCCGCGGCGACGGAGCGCGTCACGGGCCGCTGGAGCTCGACCGGCTGATCCACGAGCGGATGCGGCTGGCCATCGTGAGCGCGCTGGCGGTCAACGACAGCCTCAGCTTCAACGAGCTCAAGCGGCTGCTCGAGACCACCGACGGCAACCTCAGCGTCCATGCCCGCAAGCTGGAAGAGGCGGACTACATCGTCGTGCACCAAGTCGTTCGAGGGCCGGGTGCCCCGAACCGAGTATCGCTTGAGTCCGCTGGGTCGCCGCGCGCTGGAGCGCTACCTCGACCACATGGAAGCGCTGATCCACAGCACCCGGGAGCGCTGAGCCATCCTTTTTTTGAGGATCAACTTTATGTCGCAAAGACCTTCGCCCACCAGACCCGATGGCCTCCATGTCGGGATCATCATGGACGGCAACGGTCGCTGGGCCACCCGGCAGGGGCTTCCCCGCGGCGCCGGACATCGCGAGGGAGCCAGCGCGGTGCGGCGAGTGGTGGAGGCGGCCCCCGACGCCGGCGTCGGGATCCTCACGTTGTTCGCCTTCTCCTCGGACAACTGGCGGCGGCCGGCGGTAGAAGTCGCCTGGCTCATGCGACTGTTCCGCGAGCACCTCCGGGGCGAGACGGCGCGCTGTGTGGCCAACGGCGTACGGCTGGAGATCATCGGCCGGCGCGACCGGCTCGGCCCCGGCCTGCTGCGGGCCGTGGAGGCCGCGGAGGTTGCCACCGCGGGCGGCGCCCGGCTGCTGCTCCGGATCGCCATCGACTATTCCGGCGCGCGACGCGATCCTCCGGGCCGCCCAGTGCCTCCGTCCCAACGCCATCTCGCGCGACTCGTTCGGGCGCCTGGTGGCGATCGTCGATCACGGGACTCCGGTACCGGAGCTCGATCTCCTGATTCGCACCGGAGGCGAGCGGCGCCTCAGCGACTTCCTGCTCTGGGAAGCGGCCTACGCTGAGCTCTGTTTTATGCCAACCATGTGGCCGGATTTCGGGGCCGAGGACCTGCGGGCCGCCGTGCGGGACTTTGACCGGCCGGGAGCGGCGTTTCGGTGGGCTGACGGACGAGGCCGTGGGATGAAAATCGCCGACTGCCGAGCGATTGAGGTATACTGAAAATGCAAAGGCAGGTTGCCGCGGCCACCACGACTCCCCAGGAGCTATCATGGGCGGTGAAGGCACCGAACTCGCCGGCCCCGATCTCGAATCGGGCGTTCCCATCGATCAAGTGCGCCGATGGAGGGATGCTCGCTGGGCACGCTCGGGGGAAGCCGGTTCTCCTAGCGCGCCGGGGAGATGAATGGTTTGCCATCGGAGCGGTCTGCAGCCACTACAGCGGACCGCTGCCGGAAGGGTTGATGGTGGGAGACACGGTCCGGTGTCCCTGGCACCACGCCTGCTTCAGCCTTCGCACCGGGCAGTCGCTCCGTCCGCCGGGGCTCAACGACGTCGCCTGCTGGCAGGTCGAGCGGAGGGCAGGGAAAGTCTACGTCACCGGTAAGGCGCCGAAGCCGGACGCCAAACGCGCCCCGCAGCCGTCCCCGATCGGGACCTCCATCGGTGGTTATCGTCGGTGCCGGAGCGGCGGGCGAATGCGCGGCCGAAACGTTACGCCGGGACGGGTACGAGGGAGGAGTGACGCTGTATGATCCCGATCCCGACGCCCCCTATGATCGTCCCAATCTGTCGAAGGACTATCTGGCAGGTACCGCCTCGGAGGATTGGATTCCATTGCATCCCCCCGAGTTTTATCAGGAGCGGGGGATAGAGATCGTCCGCAACCGCCGGGTGCTGGCGCTGGAGCCGGGAGCGCGCCGGATCCGTCTCGACGATGGGAGTACCCGCGAGTTCGGCGCGTTGCTCCTTGCCACGGGTGCG
>CAWBVP010000019.1:0-13019 GCA_963792265.1 uncultured Gemmatimonadales bacterium
TGACCAATGTGCCCCTGCTGCGCGCGGTGGCGGAAAAGAACAAGCCAGTCATCCTCTCGACGGGTGCCTCAACGACCAGCGAAATATTCCGGGCAGTAGAGGAGCTGGAAGCTCGGCGGAGCCCCAATAGATCATGCTTCTCCATCTGCGTCCTCCATTACCCGACGGAATATGAAGAGGCAATGCTCGGCACCATTCCTTATCTCCGGGGACTGTTTCCTGGCCGGAGATCGGCTATTCCGATCATACCCGGCCTGACCCGGGTATGGCTCGATTGACCGGGGCGGCGTTGCTGGGAGCGACGATTCTGGAGAAGCACTTCACGCTGGACAAGACGAAGCCGGGGAACGATCACTATCACTCGATGGATCCGGCCGATCTCCGGCTGCTAACGAACAACCTGAGGCTCCTGTGGCAGGCGCGACGGGAGGGGGGAGCGCCGGGTCCAGCCTGGCGAGGAGTCGGCGAGGCGCTTGGCGAGGCGTAGCGTAGTGACTGAGGAACCGATCTGTGCGGGCCTCGACCATTGTCGCGAAGCAGTCGACCACCAAGCGTCCAGGAACCGGCATCCCTGCAGACCAATTCGACCTGGTGGTCGGAAGGGTGGCGAGAGGTGACATCCTACCTGACGTCATTCTTACATGGGACATGCTCAGCTAGCGGATAATATTATTTAACTCTTCCCAGCCCGAAAGGGCCTTCGAATACGAAAACAACTTCTATCTCTCCTGCGACACTTCGCGTATTTCAAAGATCCTCTCGAGTACGAATCCTTCAAATTGGACGCTGGACCTGCCGGGGACGATCGTTGAGTGCGGAGTCTTCAAGGGCGCGTCCCTGACTCGCCTAGCGATGTTTCGTGAACTCTTCTCCAACAGCATCGCGAAGAGAATCATCGCTTTTGACGCGTTCGGTGAATTCCCGGAAATGATGTTCGAGCCAGATAAGAAATTCAGGGCCGGGTCATCAGCGACTCCGGCGAGGAGGGTATCGGTCCGGATCAGCTGGAAATGGTCCTCAACAAGAACGTGTTCTCCGTAACGTAGAACTAATCAAAGGCGACGTAAACGTCACAGTTCCTGAATACATCGCCAAAAACCCGCAACTCAAGATCTCCTTTCTCAATCTTGATACTGACATCTATGAACCGGCGGTCGACGATCCTTAATTACTTCTACCCTCGAGTGTGTCGCGGGGGCGTGATTCTGCTGGACGATTACGGCGTGTTTCCGGGTGAGACGCAAGCCGTTGACGTGAGTACTTCCTAGGCAAGGAAATAGAGATCCGTAAATTCCCGTTTGCGATGTCACCGTGCTACATCATCAAGCCAGATTAATAGCTTACGCCTCCGGTTCGTGGCAGCCAACATCAAGGACAGGTAAACGGCTGGATATCCGCCTCGCTGGCTGCGCCAGCGAACACATTACCGTTGACAACGACAGCGCATGATCCCGTGGTTTGTACCCCAATCATGCTCCGAGCAGGATCCAACGGATTCACGTTGCCGGTCACCTGGAGACCATCGACGTTGAAGAAGTTCATCAGCGGCGAAGGACTCCCGTACTCCACGTCGCTGGTGTTGTTGCGAATGATATAGCGCGAGCGGCGCACGGAGATGTCGGGGAGCCGCTCGATATCTTCAGGGGTCGTCCGATCACTGGTGTTATTCTCGACCGTAATGTCCTCGTGGGTACTGGTGCCGGAACCCTGGTTCGCGAGGAAGTTCAAGCGCACACCGTTAATTGAATTGTTGCGGATCGTGATCCGCTTGCAGCCGCCCGTTCCCGACCAGGGCTCGAGGTCGAAGGCCGATCGGCGGAATTCCGGACATGGTGTCGTGTTCCACGCAAGAATGTCCTGACCCGCGGTTACCGAGACCCCCTGCCGGCCATTACGACTAACGTGTTATCGTGCCACCACGCATGTGACGTCCAGACGTCACCGTACGCACTTGCGATCAGGAAGTCGCCATAGATGTCGGTGATGGTAACCCCGCTTACCTCGGAGCCATTGACCCCATGAACTCGATCCCGTGTTGCGCCTCCAAGGCGGCGATGTAGGCCGGAGTCGGCCAGACCAGCGTTCGGGTTCGCCCCCCGTATCGTCATGTTCTTGACGGTGATCGATCCCCCACTCACAAACATCCAGTGCCGTCGGCCCCGCGGCCAATCTCCCGGAGCGCCTTGAATCAAGGGATCCGGCGTGACACCACTGCCATCCGTGGTCGCGAAGAAGGTGGCTCCGTTCCCGTCAAAGACTAAGGAAGACCGGTTCTTGAGAAGTAATGTGTTTTCGATCCGGTAGCTGGCATTGGCGGGAAATGTGATGGTCGATCCATCGGGGACTGTGGCGAAGAACGCCAAAAGTTGATCCGTGACGTCCGTGGTGCCGGTTGCATCGATCGTTGCAGGAGCTTCGTAGACATGCGCGCTGGGCTCGGTGCCTTGCCAGCCGCAGCTCTGAAGCGGCACGATGCAGATAAACAGCGCAGCCGCAGTCATGTCGGGGAAGATCGTGCGGGTGCGAAGGCCACTCCGGAACTGGGGCAACCCCCTCAAGAGGCTTATCATGGGCTGACTCCGAGGTGATGCGCATGGACCTGCACGGCTGGCAGGCCTCTGGCGATCTCGGGAACACGCGCTGGTGAAGATTTTAGCACGAGGGACTACCCCGTAGCTTCCTGCAACGGATGTGCCCCATACAATCCTCAAGTCCCAGAGCGGGGAAAGCCCATTTAAATGCAACGATCTGGCTGCCAGCAAGCCTGACGGGGGTTGCGGAGGTGCGGTCGAGGAATCCCGCGCAAATCGCTACTCGTGGGCAGATTGCCGAAGCAACCAGGCTGCAGCCAAGTGCAATCTTTTGCCGGCTCAGCCCCTTGCCCATCAGGTGAAAGCCCAGCACGGGCCAGCTGCGGATAGATGAAGTCAGAGCAATCACGAAGTTTCAGCTCATCTAAAGGGAGGTACTCGAACGGACCGCGAGGTTAGCTCTGAAGCGGCACCCAGCCTGCGAGGTGAAGCGGCGGTTGCTCAGGTGGCTCGGCCCACCGCGTGGCCGTACTCGTCGGTGGCGAAGAAGACCAGTTCGAAACCTCCTGCCCGAAGCTCACCCTCGAGCTCTTGGCGAGTAAAGAAGTGTGCGAAATTCGGTACCAGGAAATCCCCCACCTCCACCCGTTCGCCTCGCAAGACCCAGGCAAGTGCAGAGCCGATGGCCGCGGCGATTTGGTAGCGGCGGATGCCACCCGCAAGATGGAAGAATGACAACAAGACCGGCGTGTCCAGCTCTGCATGTTTCCGCAGTTGCCGAAGGAACTCGATCCGTTGCTCCCGCCCGCGAATCAACATGTAGGCCCCCCATCCGACGATAAGCCCGTCATAGGTGCGGCTGAAATCGGGACAGGTATCTCGGGCTGCGAGCTTGATATCGGACGGCTGACCGTCTTGCTCCAGCAATTGGTTGGCGAAGCGAGCGAGGTCCGGATGGCACTCGAAGCCCTGCGCGTCGAAGCCCAGCCGCCGCAAAGCCAAGACCTCTCTGCCGCCCCCCGCCGCTGCCACCAGCACACTCCTACAGCCGGCAAAGTAGGTATCGAATGCACGCTGCTCCCAAGGCCATAGCCCTCTTCGGTTGTAGACATCCGTGCGATAATACCGCTGACTATCGTAGTAGGCGGCGTCGATGGTATACAGCACGCGCCGAGGCAGAAGCCCAAGCCAAACCCCGGTGAAGCAGGCAGCTAAGCCGGCGGTCAAACGTACGAGCGCCGCGTAGCTCGCGAAGTACAACTTGGCTAGCAGGGGAGCAGCGGGCCGTGCCCGTGTTCTCCCCGCAGGCATGGCAGGGCTGCGTATACTGGCAGATGTTCCGATGACGACCTCCTTCTCACCGCCGCAACTCTGGGTGCCTCACCCACTTCGGCGAAACACCCAGAGCCACGGCGTCACGGGTCAGCTTACAGCGAGACAGCCAATCCGATCGGGCGAGTTGGCTTGGACCGGCGAGAGACAAAAACTGTCCGATCCCAGCACCGTCTTGACCCGGGGCTGCCGGGTCTCCCCCGCGAATGCCCCGAACTGGCGCACCCGCGGAGTAGACCAGACTTTGCGACGGCAAGCCGCCAGGTCCCCGTCACCCAGGATCATGAGCACCCGATGGGTACCACCGGGGGCAGATTCAGGAATGATGCCGTCGCTAAACCCGAACGACTTGACGGGTGGACATCCCAGAGCCTGAGTGGTCGCCTCGGCAAACGCACCGTAGCACGCTGCCTTCGGCGTACGCCAGACTTTCTTGCTGTCATTCTCCATTCGTATCACCTCCTCTGGTTGAGAGTGGTAACTCCGCGATGAGAGATGCGGAGAGCAGGAGAGCGGGCAACCCATCACTGAGTCCCCGCTCCATGAAGAACCGAGGGGCGCTCCCAATCGCCGCCGTCGAGCCAATGGGTCAGCACGGCCGCCCGATACATGGCCCCGTCATCGTCCTGGCCCGAGATCCGGCGGCCGTTGCTGAACCGATGATAGGCCGCGCCCAGCGCAGACCAGTTGACGTAATTGTCCAGATGAGGCGTAGTCCGGGCGATGGCCCGCTCCACGAAACGCCGATCATCCGCCCGGAGTCCCCGATGAAAGTTGGGACTTAGATCCTGCTTCGCCGTCCGCCATTGGATCTCGGGTGGAAGCGTTGCTTCCATCGCCCGGCGCAAGATGACCCTGGTCCATCCCTGGCTGAGCCTCTGCTCCAGCGGCAGCCTGGCGCAGAATTCGATGAGCCGGCGGTCGAAGAAGGGATAGCGAGGCTCCAGATGGAACCGTGCAGCAGCCTTGTCGGCCATCTCCAGGGCATACTGGTAGAGGGGGCTGCGTACGCCGAGCCAATGCGCTTCAGCCGGCGAGCCCAGGGGACGCTCAGTCTCCTCATTAAGCTTGGAGAGATGCTCGGTGAAGCGGACCCGGCGCGCAAAGGCAGTGCTCACCAATGATGGTCTCGGGCGCTGCCCGCGGAGTCGCCTCCAGGTAGCCAGCACCGACTCTGGGATAAGCGGGCGCAGCGCATGGCGGAGCAACAGCTCGCGCCATGAGAGGTCGAAGCGGCGGACCAGCTCGCGGCCCGACCGGATCCAGGTAATCCAACGCCACCCTTTCGCGCACTCGTCCAAATGGACGGTCGCATGCTGGCGGGCGAAGACCTCCGGCCGGGGCCCCGCTTCTCGATACCGCTCACACAGTGCGCGGATCTCATACTCGAGTCCCGCCCATTGACCGTCTCGTGCCATCTGGGAAAGGCGGTCCAGGCCATACCCTACGCAGGCATCGCCGTCCAGTCCGTCCAGGAACGGCCGCACGCCCTGCCGCTCCGCCTCTCCGTAAAGCGCCCAATGCATGTACATGTTGTACCCGATCGGGGCTTCATCCTGGTGCCACAGCATGGCCGGCAGATCGCACAACGGGGTAAGCCGATCGGCCTCGATCCGGTGCGCCACGAACCCGCCGCGGGCTAGTACCGTGTCGATGTACCGGCTTTCATCCGCCACCCGCCGTTCCCTCTCAGGAAGGTTCGGAAAAACCGCTGAGAAGGTGTGCAATGGAGGACCCCGCTGCCGCGCGAGCTGGGCCTGGGCCGCGCACGCGATCGACGACGAGTCCAGCCCCCCGCTCAGGGTTGCACCCACCGGGAAGGCGCTCCGCACCCGGGATGTCACCGCTGCGGTAAAGAGCTCCTTGAAGGCGTCGGCGTACTCGCGATCGTCCCGGAGCCGGAGCTCCGCCGACGAGGGAAGCGTCCAATAGCTGCTCGCGCTGAGGGCGGGAACCCCCACCCGGAGGTAGGTGGCGGCCGGCAGGCGGACAATACCGTCGTAAAACGTCATCGCGCAGTCATCGAGACGAGCCTCGAGGTAGTACGCGAGCTGCAGCTCGTTGAGCCGGCGGGGAACCTCGGGCAATGCGAGCAGGCCCTTGATCTCCGACGCAAAAGCGAACAAGCGGGCCGAGTGATGGTAGTAAAACGGCTTTACACCCATCGGATCGCGGGCGCAGAACAGCGACTGCCGTCTGGCATCCCAGATCACGAACGCAAAGTCGCCTAACAGCCGGTTGGCACACTCCTCCCCCCAACGCTGGTAGGCCGCCAGGATGAGCTGGCTGTCGGTGGGCACACCTACGCCGGCACTCCTCGCCCCGCCAAGTGAGCGAATCAGCTCAGCTCGATTGTCGATCCGGGCGTCCGCCACCACCACGAGATCAGTCTCTTGCATCTCCCACGGCTGCCGTTCACCAATCGATTCCGGGGTCGTGTGCAGCATGTGATGCCCCAGCCCGACTGCGCCGCGAATCCAGAGGCCGCAGCCGTCAGGCCCGCGGTGGGCCAGCCGCTCGGACATGCCGACAAGTTGGTCCCGACTTGCCGCGCTGCTGTCCAGCCGGAAGTAGCCGAAGATCGCGCTCACACTGGGCTCCCGAATAAGGGGGCATGCCGCATGCCAGGACACAGGAGAGCCGTAGGCCTCAGCGGCTCCTCGTAACCTCGCGCCGCTGACAGCTATACGGGCACGCCCTCGGTCTCAGTGACACGATCGAGGCTGTCCGGTTTGCCCACAGCTGCTCGGGCCTGCTTACAGTCCGGCCCTAAGCCTGGGCCCCGAGCGCATCCACCAGACGAGGTGCCTGGCGGAGCGTGAGACCCGTTGCCGGCGACACCCGGTTGGGACGGACCGCGGCCAAGTTGGGCACCAGGTCCTGGTCACTGCCATTGTCCAGCGGCCGATACTCCGGCACCAGCCCGGAGAGCCCCCGGAGGAGGGCATCTCGGTCGCCGAGCACGAGGGCAGCCGACAACTTTCGAAGGCCACGCTCCAGGGCGGCGCCATGGATCTCGTCGATCTCGATCACCCGGATTTTTTCCGCAGACGTCGGGGTCGCATCCTCCAGAATCGAGCTGAGCTCCTCGTCCAGCTTCTCGCCCGGTCTCAGTCCCGTGAATACGACCCTGATGTCGCGGTATGGCTCCAGCCCGGAGAGCCGGATCAACTGCTCGGCCAGCTCCAGGATTTGAACCGGTTTTCCCATGTCGAGCATGGCGATGCGTCCGGCTACTTCTGGTAGGGTTGCTGCTTCGAGGACGAGCTGGACCGCTTCGCGAACGGTCATGAAGTAGCGCCGCACCTTGGGATCGGTGACCGTGAGGGGGCCGCCGGCGGCCAGCTGGCGCCGGAACAGCGGAACGACGCTGCCGTCCGAGCCCAGGACGTTACCGAACCTCACCGCCCGAAAATCGGTCCCCGAGCCCCGCAGACCGGGCAGACCGAGAATGGCCCGTTCCGCCACTCGCTTGGTCGCCCCCATCACGCTCGAAGGATTCACGGCTTTGTCGCTAGAGATCAGTACGAAACTCTTGGCTCCGTAACGAGCGGCGCAGTCGGCGACCTGCAGTGTGCCCACGACGTTGTTGCGAACCGCCTCGACCACGTTGGCTTCCATCAGCGGGACGTGCTTATACGCGGCGGAGTGAAACACGTATTCGGGACGGTGGGTGGCGAAGAGCTGTTCCAGGCGCTCGCCGTCGGTCACGTCGGCAATGATGGGAACCAGGTTCAGGCCGGGATGGCTCTGCCGTACCTCGAGGTCCACGAAATACAGCGGGCTTTCGGCCTGGTCGAGCACCAGAAGCTGGCGCGGACCGAAGTCAGCGATCTGCCGGGTCAGCTCTGAACCGATGGAGCCTGCGCCCCCGGTTACCAGGACGACTCGGTCCGCAAGGGCCTGCTTCACCTGCTCGAGGTCCAACCGAACCGGCGGCCGGCCCAGAAGGTCGTCGATCTCGACATCGCGAAGCTGACCGACCTGAGCTCTGCCCTCCAGCAGCTCGGGCAGCGATGGCAGGATCTTGTAGGGAACTCCTGCTTCCGTACACCTTTCGACGATTCGGCGCATCTGTTCCCCGGTCGCCGAGGGTACCGCGATCACGATGAGCTCGATGCGACATTCCGCGCAGACGCGGCGGACCGCATTGATCGGACCCAGGACCCTCACCCCGTGCAGCGACATCTGGTGCGTGCCGGGGTCATCATCCACCAGCCCCGCGAAGTGCATGTTGCGCTGGCCGTCGTGCATGCACTGCCGGAGCAACCGCTCAGCGGCGTCACCGGCGCCGACCACGAGAGTGCGCTTGCCTCGGGCGAGCCGTAACGGAAGCTGGCCTTCCCGGGCACACCGGGCTATAAAGCGGACGCCACCGAAGAGGAAAATGGCCAAGATCCAGTCGAGAACCAGGACCGACAGCGGAACCCGCCGCGCCGGCATGAAGAGAAGCACACCGGAAGCAAAGACTATGGAGCTGGACGTCACCGCCGTCGCGATCGCCAACAGTTCGCGGAGACCGACATGACGCCAGTAGGTGCGGTGCAGGCCGACGAGATCAAAGGCCACCAGGCGCAACACGAGCAGGTACGGGAGGGTCGCGAAAAGCTGCGCCAGTGCTTTCGGGGGAATCTGGAAATCGAAACGCAGCGCGTAGGCGACGGCGTACGCGGTCGTAATCAATACGATATGAGTTATGAGTGCAGTGACGCGACGGTGGCGGAGAAATTGTTGGACCAAAAACTGCGGCATCTTGACCTCTTATAAAACGCCAGCCGCCGCTTGGGGCGGGTTGAGTTCAGATCTTTACGTCGGATCCGGTGGGAGTGTTCATTCGTGAAAATGCATCATGCACTCGGCATGCTCGTACGGCCCCAAACCGCCGGTATGAGCAAGTGATTGAGGAACAAGTGGTTGGCATTGTGCTGGGGAAGAATAGGGGTGGGCTGGATTCGTACGATGTGTATCACATCTGCGACAAACTCACAGCGATCATCGACAGTCCGCCGCCGCGCCGACCGCCATCTCACTTGGCCTGGTTGGGCGGCTTCATCCCGGTGGGAGTTGATGATCGTTTTCGGACTGCAACAGAATTTGTCACGAAATGTCAGCCGGGTGCATCAGCAGCCCGGTCTTTCTTAGAGCCGAATGACCCTTGGGAGGTACAGCGTCAATGATCGAGCCTCACAGAATGGCGCGCCCCCCGATTGCGCTGGTGGTAAACGAAGAGGACTGGCTGGCCCGTTCGATCGAAGCCGTTCTCGTCGAACACGGCTATGTGGTCTGGCGGAGGGCGAGCGCACAGCAAACGTTGGAACAGCTCGATAGCGAGCGCCCGGACGCCGTGATCATCGATCGCCGGCTACCGGATTCGGACGGGGCGGCACTCTGTCGTCAATTGCGGGACGATCCCCGCGTCGGCCAGTCGGTACCCATTGCTATCACCAGCATGGTTTCGTTGAGCGCGGCCGAACGAGCCGAATTCTTTCGGGCGGGTGCGTGGGATCTGTGGGGACCCTTACTGGAACCGCAGGTGTTCGCAATCAAGCTCGACACTTTCGTCTCTGCCAAGGTGGCCGCCGAGGCTCAGTTCTCCGAAGATCTCGACCTGGCTACGGGTCTGCTCAAGGGCAGGGGGCTGTCCCGAAGGGCTGGTGAAATCGAGGCCGTGCTAAGCCGAGTGGGGGCACCTCTCGCATGTATTGCGATCGCGCCGGCCCCCCGTAATGGGAGCGCTCCCTCTGCCGCGTCTACGGAGGCGGGACTCCGTCAGCTCACGAAGCTGTGGCGTCCCCATGGGCGAGCGGCGGATTGTGTCGGCCGGCTTTCCGATTCCGAACTGGGAGTCATTGCCCCAGGATCCGATTCGGCCGGGGCGACGGGCATGTTCCGCCGCCTACAGGATCTGCTGGTCGCGCCGCCGACGAACGGGCACCCCCAGCCGGCGCCCTCGGCGCGGGCCGGCTATTGTGCGTCTGCCAATCTGAGAGAATCGCATGTCAGCGTCATGGAAATGCTTCGGCGCGCAGCACTGGCCGTGCGCTACGCCATTGAGCAGCAGGAGGGCGCTGATATCGTGAGTTATGACGATGTCCCACCGGAAGCCCGATCCTGAACTTCCTCTTTTGATGTCTTGCGGTGTCTTGACACATCTGGGATCCAGCGTTATTACCGTCTTACTGCCGAAATTTGGGGCCGCTGGTCAGATGAATACTCCCCCTCCGTGAATTGGGGGGAGGAAAGAGGCGTCCCGCTCCACTCCGCCCAAGGCACGTGAGGGGATCAGTTAGAATGACCAGTCGGGCACCGCCTGCATCCCTGCCAAGCGATCCGATCAGACCAAAAAGCGATCCCACCAATCGTAGTTCAGCGCCGCAAGACAGAAGTGCCATCAGCATCCTCGTCGTCGATGATGACCGGCCCTTGCGGGAGGGGTGTGCCGGTCTCCTCGCCGCCGAAGGTTTCATCGTAGCGCACATCGGGAGTGGCCATGAAGCTCTCGATCTGCTCAGTCATCGCCCATTCGACATAGTCTTTGTTGACCTGTACATGACGCCGGTAACCGGGACCGAGGTCCTGGCGGCGGCGTTGGCAGCAAATCGAAGGGCCATCGTCGTGATGATGACGGGCAAGCCGAGCGTGGGCTCCAGCATCGACGCCCTCCGGCGCGGAGCCTGGGACTACCTCCCGAAACCGTTCGCCCCCTCGCATTTACAGGTGCTGGCGGGTCGCGCTGCCTGTGCCATCCTGTCTAACCGGCCCTCGGCCGACTCGGTCGGGCCGCTCGACGAGGGCGCCGCCAACGGGCGGCAACTCTCTCTGCTGGGGGCGGCTCCCGCGTTCCAGGACGCAGTAGATCTCGCGCGCCGGGTCGCCGTCACCGACGCAACCGTGATGATCACCGGCGAGAGCGGGACCGGGAAAGAGGTGATCGCGCACTTCATCCACATGTACTCCCGTCGGGCCGATCGGGTCCTGGTGCCGATAAACTGCGCCGCGCTGCCAGAACCACTCCTGGAATCGGAGATGTTCGGCCACCGAAAGGGATCATTCACGGGTGCAAACCGGGACAAACCGGGTCTGCTGGAGGTGGCTAACGGGGGTACGTTGTTCCTCGACGAGCTCACCGAGATGTCGCATCCCATTCAATCCAAGTTGCTTCGGGTCTTACAGGACGGCGTAGTACGGCGGGTAGGCAGCGAAACCCAGGACGCTGTTGTGGACGTGAGATTCATCAGTGCCACCAACCGGGACCCCGAGGACGCGGTGAACGGCGGCATTCTGCGGGAGGATCTTTACTATCGGCTCGGCGTCGTGCCGATTCATCTCCCGCCGCTGCGCGAGCGTCTGGAAGACATCCCGCTGCTGGCGAACCATTTCCTGGAGATCTACTGGCGGCGTCATCGCCGGCCGGGTGAGACGATGCCTGTTCTCACCGAAGCGGCTACGGATTTTCTCTGCGGACGCACCTGGCCGGGGAACGTGCGGGAGCTGCAGAATCTGATCGAGCACCTTGCCGTACTCTGTGAGCCGGGGCAGCGCATTGCGCCGGCCGATTTCCCGGCCTCCCGCCGATCATCCGGAGGGCATAAGCAGGAAACAACGACGCTTCCGGTCGAGCTGATGAGTGAAAACTTCTACACCGCGCGAGAGCGCCTCGTCTCCCAGTTCGAGAAAGAGTACCTCGCCCGCTTAGTGGGCCGCGCGGGACGGAACATGTCCAAAGCAGCCCGTCTGGCCAGTATCGATCGCACTACTCTCTATCGATTGCTCGAGAAGCACGGCACTCGGAGCCAGGAGGCTCCTTAGCGGCGGAGAGGTTGCCTTGGAAGGAAGGAGACTTCGTGAACGCCGCCACGCCCACGCCGAGCTGCCCCCAGTCAACGGCTTAGCAAATCCTGCGAATAGGTCATCGACGGCAGCGGACGCAGCAGCCCGCTTGACCAAGGCCGCGGAGCTGATGCTCGAAGTCGCGGCCCTCGATACGATGTTGTCGTGGGAACCCGCCTTAGATGAGACTCCGCTCGAGGATGTCCGCACCGAGCTGGATAAAATCATCGGTGCCGTCAGTGTCGCCGCGAAAACGGGTACCGTGCCGCACATCGAAGTCCCCACCTGGCTGCCTGCCCGGCGACTGGTGGACTCCCTCCGCAGGTCCTTTCTCGCCACCGCTCGGGCCTCAACCTATGTTGCCCCCGGCGTGCTGCGGGTCCTGGACGCATTGGAGCGGGTCCAAGAACACTTGGAGCATGACATAGTGCAGCGGTTCCGGAGTCGTCTCGGCGGGCCGGACGCACTCGAGCTGCTGGCGGAAATCGCCCATGACATGCGCTCGCCATTAGCCTCCATTCTCTTCCTGGCCGAATCGATGCGTCAGAAGCGCGGTGAGCTGCCGGCGTCCCTGGAGCGGCATCTTGGTCTGGTCTATGGAGCGGCCTTGGGAATAAGCACGCTCGCCGAAAATCTGTTCGATCTGGCCAGAGGGGCAGATCTGATGCTGGAGCACAAGCCGATCGCGTTCTCCCTGGACGAAACTATGCACGCGGTGCGGGACATCGTGCTCCCCATTGCGGAAGAGAAGGGCCTGCTTATCGAGTTCCAACGTCATGGAATCGACTGCCGAGTCGGCCATCCTTTGACGCTGCAGCGCGTTCTGCTCAATCTTGCAACCAATGCTCTCAAATTCACGGCCCGGGGCTCGGTGCGGCTGCAAGCCAAGGACGTGGGCGCGGGTCGAGTACTGTTTGAGGTTCGAGACACTGGTCCGGGAATGAACGCGGAAACACTCGATATCATCACTTCCGCCTTCCGGCCAATCAAGCAGCTTGGGCGCGTCGCATTCTCGACGCCGGGACTGGGGTTGGCCGTATGCCAGAAGTTGGTCACCCTCATGGGGGGTGCTTTGGGCACCGAGAGTGCTGTAGGCCAGGGCACCCGGTTCTTTTTCGGCCTCGACTTGCCGCTCCCCCGCCGACGGCTGAATCAGGCCGGCGGCCACGGCTCAGTGATCGTCCACGGATTCACTACATCCACTGCTCGTACGGCGTCGTTCGCTTCAGCGCATCCGGGTGAGCCCGGAACCACGCCATCATCAGCAACACCTCGTCTATCGATTCCAGCGGCAGCGGCCCCGACGGCGGGGCCGGCTGTCGCGCC
>CAWBVP010000020.1:0-17213 GCA_963792265.1 uncultured Gemmatimonadales bacterium
GAAGCGGTGGGAGGTAAAGCGGCGGGAGGGCGGTAAGGCCCGAGGAGTCGCCTTACCGCCTTACCGCCTTTAAAGACTGCGCAGCACTTCCCGTCATCCTCTCCTTCACGTTTCACTCCCGCGGCCCTCCGAGCGCCGTCGAAGGCGAACTTGTTCTTGGGCACGAATCCGGAGTGCTCTAGCTGGAGCCGGGTTCCGCCGGGGTGGGTGTGAGCGTCCAGGTGACCACGGTGTCGAGCGGCGACGTCTCCGGGCCGCTCCGCCAGGTGTAGCTCAGACGCTTCGGCGGCTCGACCTCCAGTATCTCGCAGTGGACGATCCCGTCCCACCACTCGGTCGGCTCCGCGCAAAAGGTGAAGCTCTTGCCGACCGTGGGCTGCATGTCGTTGCACATCAGCCACTCGTCGACCAGCTGGGGCTCGGTCAGCGCACGCCACACCTTCGCCGGGGGGTGGGGCAGGTCGTATGACTGCACGATTGATCGGGTTTCGGCCTTCGCGGTCATTCTTCCATCTCCTTGAGCAGTTGCTGAAGTCGGTCCAGGCGCTGGGGCCAGAACGCCTGGTAGTGGGTGATCCAATCGAATAGCGGGCGAAAACCCTTGGGCTGGACCCGGTAGTAGACCAGGCGGCCCGTCGCGCCGTTCGGAGACCAGGCCCGCCTTCGCGAAGCGTGGCCAGGTGCTGGGACACCGCCGGCTGGGAGATGTTGAAGCGCGCCGTGAGATCCTTCACGGCGGCCTCCCTCGGGTGAGCCGTCAGGATGGCTCGGCGGCTGGGGTCGGCCAGGGCGCGGAAGAGGGTGTCCTCGCGTTGCATGGATAATACATAAGTGATTGCTTATTGATTGTCAAGCGAGCGGACAGGCGGACGGGCGGACGGAGGAAAGGCAATCAGGCGATCGGCAAGTCATCTCGAGCGCAGCGAGAGATCGGACGGCCTATACGTTTCCTCGCTGCGCTCTGAATGACCTCCCTACGCTGCATGATCTTCTCCTTTAGTACCGTCACCCGGCTTTGGGTTGTCGACCGCCTGACCGTCCGAGCGACCGACCGCCTGCCTCACCGGCCCGAACGTGTTGCTGGCGCTCCCCCAGGCCGCGAGCAACTCCGGGTCGTTGGCAAAGCGGAAGCGGTAGGCCCCATCCATCAACCGAACAATCTGGATCACCTCGTCCGCGATCACTGGAGCTCGGCCCGGGCCCCGATATGGGCTTGCCGGCCGATGCCCCGCTCCACCGCCTGATCGAACTGCTGGAGCGCCTGGGTGAGACTCTCGAGCGCCGTCTCCAGGAGGCCGTGTTTCAGCAACACCTCCTTCTCGTTCGCGGCTTCGGCGGCCATGCCCTGCGCCGCCGCCCGAAATGCCAGATAGGGCGTGGCTTCGGGCGCGAGCATGAACTTCTGTTCCAGCTCGGGCCGCTCTTTCCCGCGGCCTCCGCGACCCGCGACAGATGCAGGAGGTGAGTCCGCCGGAGGCTTCGACGAACCTCTTCCTTCTGTCGGGTAGCCGCGCGGACTTCGCTCTCCGTCCCGCTGCTGGATTACGAGCTGCCCGGCCCGAGCCAGCGTCGCTTCCAGGCGGGACGAGCGCGGCGACATATCCGGGCGGATCAGGGTGAGCCTGGCTGAAGCTCAGGACCCGCGCCGCCATCTTCCAGGGTCCGACGAATTTTGGCATTCATACGACGTTCCTTCTCTCTGATCTGCCGGCGGCGACTGAGACACCAGTCCGGCGCACACAGGAGTGTAGGTCCGGAGGGCCTCAGTAATCCATCCGGCCGGCAAAGGAGGAGAAGAACAGTGTGCCGAGTGGAGAATTTTCAACTTTGTGTCTCCAGAGAAAAATTTTGCATTTGTAGTTAGGAAAAGTGTGAATCTTCGGGGACAAACCCGAAGATTTCGACCAACTACGCGAGTTTTCGCCGGTGGAGGGGCGAGAGGGCGGTCGATCCGGAGCGAGTCGTCAGTCGGCTAGGCTGAGTCGTTCGAGCGACAGTGTCTCTTTTCGGACTGAGGTGATGTGTCATCCATCGACCGCTGACGTTCACCGATCCGGCTGACCGGTAATGTCGATGAGGCTGACCGGTCGGCGGTCGGCTGAGATCGCCCGGCAGTGCGGCTGCGTCGTCGGGCGTGAGGACGAATCTCCAACGGATCCGGCTGCGTCGTCCGCAGGTGAGGCTAAGGCGTCCGATCCTGGGGGAAGCCGATCGGGACTCAGGGCCAGTCGTCCGCCGGTCCGGCATGAGCGGTACGCCGGCCGGCTCCGCCGTCCGGCGGACTTTGAGGCCGGCTGGCTCGTTCGACGCAGGGCTACACGTTCACCGGTCACGACTGCTGGGTGCGGTCCGACATGAAGCTGCTTGCGGCCCGGAGACGTCTGAGGCGTAACTCTAACCCAACCCCCACCAGGTATGTCCCTATGTCTCCCCTGCTCCGCCGTGCCGCCGCCTCCGCCGGACTAGCCGTCTGCGGATGGTCTACCCTGCTCCTGGCCCAGAGCACGGCGGTCGCCGTACCGGACCGGAGCCAGATCCGCCGCCTTCCCGTCGCTCCGGTCCAGGCGGGGCGCCGGCCGCCCAGCAGAGCCCCAACGGGCTCTACCAGCTGAGCATCACCGACACCGGCATCGAGCTGCGCGGCCCGAAGGGTACGGTGCTGATCAATGACGCCGGCATCACCATCGGCGGGCCGGGCACCCAACAGGTCACCATCGCCTCCGGCAACATGGACGCGAGGATCGACCGGGATGTCACCTACCGGGTCGGTGCCAACTTTAACCTCGATGCCACCTCGAACGTTCATATGAGGGCCGGCGGGACCAGCGACATCTGGGCGCGAGGAGCAGCGACCGTCACCGGCTTCCGGCTCAGCCTCGGCTGCTTGAGTGGAAAGCCGGCGGCTCGGCTGGGCGACCAGGTCAACAGCACCAACGCCGCGACCCCCTTCATCGCTCAGGGGTCTTCGAGCGTCCTGATCTGCTAGGCGGGCGCCCTCCATGCTGGGATGACTCAGTCGATTCGTCTGAGCTCCACCCTCCGGTTCTGGGCCCGTCCTGAGACAGTCTTATTCGTGGCGACCGGCTGGGTCGAGGCATACCCGTGGACTTCCATCCGGTCGGCAGCCACTCCGTTCTCGATCAGGAAGGCCTTGACTGATTCGGCCCGGGCCAGCGAGAGTCGCTCGTTGACGGCGCGGGATCCGGTACTATCGGTATGCCCGGCGACCTCGACCCGCACCACCGGGTTGGTGACGAGCGAGCGCGCGACATCCTGCAAGATCTCCTTCGATATGGGAAGCAGGACCGCCTTTCCGAGCTCGAAGTTGACGCCTCGCAAGGTGACCCGGGTCTCCCGTTGGGCCATGAGCAGGCGGAGGCTGTCCCGGAGAGCTACGCGGGCGAGACTATCCCGCAGGGCCAGGATGCGGGCCCGGTTCTGGGTCAGTCGCAGGCTGTCCCGGAGCGCCGCGGTCCTGACGCTATCTGCTCTCGCGGCCGTCGCGATGCTATCGCGCAATGCGTTCTGCCGCGCATCGATCGAACGCACGCTGTCGCGGAGCTTCTCCTGCTTGGCCCGCTCCGCCTGAGCCACACTGTCCTTGGCTGCCTGGAGCCTCAGCGAATCCGCCCGAGCAGCCCGGGCAAGGGAATCAGCCCGCGCCGCTACGGCCAGGGTATCCGGCCGGCGGGGGGCCGCACGGGCCGGCTCCGGCCGGGGCGGCGATGCTGGAGGTCGCTTGCCGAACAGGAAGTCCAAGCCCACCTGCAGTCCCCAATTGATATTGGAGCCGGCGCCGTTGCTGGGGGACGGGATATAGTCGAGATAACTGGCCAGACCGGCAGGGTGGTGATGCTGCCGGGGAAACCGAACCTGGCCCCCACCAAGGCGGTTACGCCGTTGTCGTTGAAATGGAGGTCATGACGGTACTGGTTGCGAACGTATCCCCCGCCCAACAGGAATGAGCCGTGCTCGCTGGTGGGGATGTTGAGCACCACCCGGCCGCGAAGCGGTATGTAGTGGACCAGTAGGCCCCCGCTGGCATCGGTAGGAACAAAGGCCCCCTCTGCCTCCAGGTCGATATTGGGCACCACAAAGATCCCCAGCCGCACGCCGGGTCCCCCTCGGCCCTGATCCATGCGGAGACTGTTATCGAAGTAGCTCGCCTGACCGAAGAGTCCGAGGTCCAGGGTCCCGGTCGCCTGGGCCGCGGCTGAAGACGCGAAGCAGGCGAGGGCCAGGGCCACAGCTCGCAGAGGGGGCGCTTTCATAGATTTATTGCTCCTAGTTCCCTGCCAATGACAGCCAAGGCGCGAATAGGCGCCGACACATGTGTCACAACGTTGCCAGGATGACACCGGATTGCAACCCGGCTCCTGCGGACGGGCGGTCGGTCGATTGTCATCCTGAGCGCAGCGAAGGAGCCGAAAAGGGGTGACACCTTTACCGCCCTACCGCCTTACCGCCTTACCGCCTGTCCGACCGCTCACAACATCGTTCCCGCCGCTTACCACAAACCGAATTGCTCCCCTTGCTCTAGTCCCCTACCCTCTCGACATCGAGCTCCGATTTCCCATGCCTCGCTCTCGTGGAGGGTATCCATGCTTCGCCCCGCCCTGCTGCTCGCCGCCGCTGCCCTGATCCAATCCTCGGCTCCGGCTCCGCGGCTCCACCTGGAACAGGTCCTGGCCGACAGCACCAGCTACGACGTCAACGCGGTCCTCATCGTGGGCCCCCACGAAGCCCTGCTCTGGGACGCGCAGTATCACCTGGCCGACGCCAAGCCGGCTGGCCGACGCGATCGCCGCGACCGGCAAGCATCTCAAGGCGATCGTGATCTCCCATGCGGATCACGACCATTACTCCGGCGCCGCGGTGATCGTGGAACGCTTTCCCGGCACCCCGGTCTACATGACGCCGAAGGCCCTGGCCGAGTTCAAGAAGACCTACGCGACCTACTTTGCGGGCGAGAAGGCCCGGAAGCCCGAGCTCATGGCGGACAGCGTGGTGACTCCGGCTCCGCTCCCCAGCACCCATCTCACGGTGGATGGCGCAGCGGTCGAGGTGATTCCCGATCTCCAGGGCGACGTGCTCGAGCCCAGCAACAGCGTGCTCTGGATTCCCTCGCTCAAGGCGGTGCTCGCGGGCGACGTGGTCTTCAACGGAGTGCATCCCTGGCTCGCCGCCTCCACGCCGGAGAGCCGAGCCGCCTGGCAAGGGTCGCTCAAGCGCATCGCGGCGCTCAAGCCCCGGATCGTGATCGCGGGACACAAGCGACCCGGTCTCTCTGACTCCCCCGCCGCGGTAGGACGCGATGGCCGGCTATCTCAGGGATTTCGACGCCGTGCGGCAGCAGATCGTCGGGCTATGAGGCGCTGGTGGCGACGATGAAGCAGAAGTATCCCGAGTGGGCGGTGCCGGGACTGCTTGCAATACAGCGCGATGACGGCGTTCGCCACAACCCAGCGCGCCAGTGCCGGCTCGACCGCTGCGGCCTCGTTGACACCGGGATCGTGGGATCCCACGGGCAGCTACCGGTTCACCATCAAGACGCCGCAGCAGCCGCTGGAGGGGCAGTTCACCATCAACCGAAGCGGAGCCGGCTTTGGGGGAACATCGGGCCGGTGGGAGTGCCGCCCGTCCCCATCGACTCGATCAAGCTCCAGGATAAGACCCTGAAGCTCGCCTTTGTGATCCCGGCGCAGGGACCGGTCTCCATGGATCTCACCGCGGCCGGACCCGATTCCCTGGCCGGGAAGATGACCGGACCCCACGGTTCCCAGGATGTGTCGGCCCGGAAGAGTTCATCAGTAAGTTGGGCCATGGCCCAGGCCGATCGAGCCGATGATGTAAACCCCAGACCGCGCTGGTATGTCCTCCTCGCGGTCTGGAGCATTCCCGCGCTCTTGAACATGATGACCTGGCTGACCTTCTCCCGGCTGGGAGGCCGGCCGCTCACCATCTGGCAGGCACTGGTCGGAGAGACGCCGGCCTGGCTGCTCTGGGCCGCTCTCACCCCAGTGATCTTCGCCCTCGGCCGCCGGTTTCCGGTGGAGCGCGGGCTCTCGCCGGGGTACCTCGCGGTGCACGGAGCCGCCATCGTCGGCGCCAGCCTGGCCCACGCCGCCGCGACCACCGCCGGGATCCTCCTGGCCGGCGTCGCGGCCAGCATGGGCCGGCCGCTGCCGCTCATCTTCGCCAACATGCTGGCGCAGAACATTCCCTTCACCGCGGTCATGTACGCCGGCCTGCTCGGCGTGCGCCACGGGCTGGTGAGCGCCGCGCGGATGCGGCGGGAGGAGCGGGTCTCGACCCTGCTCCGCTCCCAGCTGGCCGAGGCGCAGCTCGGCGCGCTCAGGGCACAGCTGCGGCCGCATTTCTGTTCAACAGCCTCAATGCGGTGTCGGCGCTGGTGCGGGACCAGGAGACCGACGCCGCGCTGGACGCGCTCGACCTGATGGGCGACCTGCTCCGCCGAACCCTGGCGACGGGGTCGGAGCGGGAGACGCCGCTGCCGGGTGGAGATGAATACGCCCGGACCTATCTCAAGCTCATGGCGCTGCGGTTCTCCGATCGCCTGCGGGTCTCCTGGCAGGTCCCTCCCGAGTTGCTGGAGTGCCTGGTGCCACCGCTGTTGCTGCAGCCGCTGCTGGAGAACGCCATCCGGCACGGCGTGGCCCGGCGGATCAGCGCCGGCCGGATTCTCATTGCTGCCGAAAGTCAGGATCACACTCTCACCATCAGCGTCACCGATGACGGCGAGGGTCCGCCAGCCGACTGGAACCGGGCCAATGGGGGACGCGGTCTGAGCAACACCCGCGCTCGTCTGGAGCAGCTGTACGGGCCGCCGGCCGGGCTCACGCTGGGCCGAGCGGGTGAGGACGGCGGCGCGGTGGCGACCGTGACCCTGCCGCTCCGCCGGACGGTCGAGGAACGATGAGCGGCTTCCGGGCGCTGATCGTGGACGACGAGCCGCCCTCGCGACGGGTGCTGCGCAGGCTCGTTGCGGAAGCATCCCGAGGTCACCGTGGTGGGCGAGGCGAGGGACAGCGCCGAGGCGCTTGCGGCGCTGGCGGAGCTGGAGCCGGACCTGGTGTTCCTGGACATCCAGCTGCCGGGGAAGAGTGGCATCGACGTGGTGCGGGAGCGGGGGTGGAGCGGATGCCGGCGGTCGTGTTCGTCACCGCGTACGACGAGTTTGCGGTGCAGGCGTTCGAGCTGGCGGCGCTGGACTATTCAATGAAGCCGGTGAGCCAGGCCCGGTTCGATGTCACCATGCAGCGGGTGCGGCGGGCGCGAAGAAGCGGGGCAGCGGGGAGCGGGCAGCCTGCGGCGGGCTGCCTGCGTTGCTTGACTTGTACGACGCGGAGGCCGGTGCGCAGCATGGGCGGCCGTCCTGCGGCGGCTCCGGGTCCGGGTGGGGACCCGCGACCTCGTGATCGCGACGGATGATGTCCGGTACGTCGCGGCCCACGGGGTGTATGCCCGGCTGTATACGCCGAGCGGCGCCTACTATTGAGGGAGGCGATGCATGGATCGAGCGGCGGCTGGATCCGGCGAGCTTCGTCCGGATTCATCGATCACATCGTGAATGCCGGAGTATGCGCGGGAGCTCGGCCCCAGCCCGAGGCGATCGGGTGGTGGTGCTGAAGGGGGGCAGGCGCTTCCCATCAGCCGGCGGCGGCGGGCCGCGGCCGAGCGGGTCCTGCTGGGATGACCTGGCGCTGTGGCAGCTGTGGCGAGAGCCACGAATAGGACGGCTTCGACTCCTGCTGGCGGTGTGGCACCCCTCGCTCCCCTTCGGTACCGGTTCTCACGCGGAGGAGGCGGATGCGCGGGACGAGGCCGAGCTCAGGGAGGAAGCGGAGGAGGCTGAGCGGCTGGAGGCGCCGCAAGCCGGGAGATGGACCGTGCGGTCGAAGCCTACCAGCGGGATGCCGGATGGAAGCCGAGCGTGGACCGGGGATAGGTATATCGATGTTGCCATCGCCGTGAAATCTCCATGGGTGACGCCCATGGTGGTGAAATCGTCGGGGTGCCCAGCTCCCAAACCTGCCGCAGCTCGCCGCTGGCGGAGCCCAGGAAGGCCGTCACGTAGATCGGGGCGCCGGAGCCGTCATGGGAGGCGACCACGTCGGCCAGGCCGTACCGGTTGACATGGTCGCCGACGAAATGGTTGCCGTGGTGCCGCAGAGGATACCGCACGGTCGGCCCGAAGTCGCCGCCTCCTGGCCCAGCCGGAGGTAGAGGCTGTTGGAGAGATCGCCGCACGATCAGGTCAGGGATGCCATCGCCGTTCACGTCGCCCGCGGCGGCCTGAACGGGATCATCTCCGGCGCTGAAAGCGAGGGCGCCGTCGAACCTGCCTGTGGCCGCCAGGCAGGACCGGGATCGAGCCGTCTGCCCCCCGGGTGGCAGTGATCAGGTCGCTATGCCGGTCACCGGGCCCGATCCAGCGCGGCCGGGCTGGTCGGGTGGTCCCACCGTTGGATACACCACCGGAGTTCCCCGCGGGGGATCGGGCATGGGAGCGGTACCATCGCCGGCGCGGCCGACTGCGAGCGTGATGATGGCGAGCGGCACGGCCTGATTTCGCTTCACCTGCGCTCCTTGGAAGTTTCTCGGATTCCTGCACGTCAGATCGGCGAATCGGAAGGAGGAACAGAAGGGCACGCGCTGGGGCGCACATTCATCGGCGCGAAGCCGCTCATGCGGAGGCCTAAATGCGGATTGGGATTCTGGGCTCAGGCTTGATGGGCGGGAAACTGGGGACGCTCTTTGCCCGCGCGGGGCACGAGGTGGTCTTCAGCTATTCGCGGAAGCCGGAGAAGCTGAAGCGGCTGGCGCGGGAAGCCGGCAGGAAGGCGCGGGCGGGCACGCCGCGGGAGGCGGCGGAGCACGCCGATGCCCTGCTCCTGGCGGTGCACTGGAGCCGGGTGAATGACGTGTTGAAGCAGGCGGGCAGCCTCTCGGGCAAGGTCGTCGTCAGCTGTTCCCTGCCGATGAACGCGAGCGATACCAAGCTCGCCATTGCCCGTACCTCATCCGGCGCGGAGACGCTGGCCAGGAAGGTGCCGAAGGCTCACGTCGTCGCCGCCTTCGGGACGGTACCCAGCGAGGTCCTCTTCGACGTGTTCGAGCGAAAGCGAAACAAGCAGCGGCCCAGCCTGATGTACTACGGCAACCACCCGGGCGCCAAGAAGGTGGCGGCAAGGCTCATCCGCGACGTGGGATTTGACCCGGTGGACGCCGGCCCGCTCCGGATGGGCCGGTACGCCGAGCCGTTCACGCTGCTGGTCGCACAGCTCGCCTATGAGGGCGGTCGAGGCCCGAAGCTGGCCTACCGCCTGGAGTGGTTCCGGGGCCGGTAGCGGGTCAGCTCATTCGCGGCGCTTTTCAGATGGGTCCGAGAACCGCCGCCGGCGTTGGACTGTCGGCTCTGGAGCCGGTGCCCAGCTGACCAAAGAATGCGTACCCCCAGCAGTAGGCTTGAGCTGTCGAGGTGCGTCCGCACGCGAAGAGATTACCCGCGCTGAGTTGCTGGAACAGGAGCCCGCCGGCAACGGCGACCGGCGTCAGCTGTCCAGCCCCGCTGCCGTCGCCCAGTTGACCCAAGCTGTTCGAACCCCAACAGTACGCCCGGTTGCCGGACGTCTCGCCGCAGGTTTGACTATAGCCTGACGTCACCCGCTCGAAGACCAGACTACCCTTTACCTTGCGGGGCCAGTAGCTCCGATGGGTTTTGCCATCACCCAGCGCGCCACCTCTGCCGTCACCCCAGCAGAACGCTTGGTGGCCGGTGGTCACCCCACAGGCATGAGCGTACCCAGCGTCCAGCTGCCGAAAACTCTGCCCCCCCACCACGAGGGCCGGCTTAGCCCGGCGGAACACCGACGTGCTATCGCCGAGCTGGGCGAAATTATTAGCGCCCCAGCAGAACGCCCGGGAGTCCGCAGCCAGACCGCAGCTGAAACCATACGCTCCGATGCCGGCGCTGACTTGTTTGAAGCTGAGCCCGCCGGAGACGGCTACCGGTTTAAGCCGCCGGGTCCGGGAACCGTCGCCCAACTGGCCGTTGTCATTGTTACCCCAACAGAAGGCGCGATTCCCGGTGGTCACCGCACAGGTGTGGGAATCGCCGGCATCGATCTGACGGAACCGGAGTCCGCCGGCGACCACAACCGGCTGGGATCGTGCGGTGGTAGTGCCATCGCCAAGCTGGCCCCAATCGTTGGGCCCCCAGCAGAAAGGCCTGGAAGTCGGTCGTGACCCCGCAGGTGTGCAGCGATGCCCACGCTCACCTGGTGAAACTGGTGTCCCCCCACGACCAGCACCGGCCTGGTGCTACAAGGAAAGGGCCCTCCTGCTCCACTGCAGGCTTCCGGGCCGGTGTTACTGCCGGTGCCGAGCGCCCCGAAATCGTTGTCGCCCCAGCAATAGGCCTGGCCGGCGCTGGTCACCCCGCAAGCGTGAAAACCGCCGGCGCTCACCTGCTGGAAGCTGAGGGTGGCCGCCGAAGCGGTGAGCCGTGGGGACGGCTCAGGCCCGGTGGGTGAGCTCGTGTCTCGGCAAGCGAGCGCCGCCAGCAAGAGCGTCCACACTGCGACGCAGGATCGGTTGGTCAGGGAGAAACTTCCGCGGCAGCGCATGCGAGACCTCTTGGCCCGAGAAGCTGGTGCCGGGAACTGCATCGTCTATGCCGCCGGACTCAGCTCGGAGCGCTCCCGCCACGTCGGTCGAGCAGATCGATGCGCAATAAGGAATTAGCGCTCACCAACTAAGCGAAGCGCCCCCGGGGTCCGGGCGGCTGTGTAGTGCGATGGGTGCAACAGTCCGTTCAGGTCCGACACAAGCTTTGCCGTTCCGTGTCGCTTCTGGCGGCTCGACGGGGTCCGCCCCGTCCGGCAGCACCAAGCGGGTTACTTCCGGTCGTACTCGTCGTGGCGGCGGAACCAGATGCCGGTCTCGTTCCGCCCCTTGGGCGCGCGATCGAGCCACTGGTACATCCCCCACAGGCCGTCCAGCCCGCGGGCAAAGGCGGAATAGGTGTGATAGACGACGCCGTCCTCCAGCGCGAACGCGCTCATGCCCGGCCGCTCCCGGGTGTACGTGGCTACGTCGGTTCCGGTCCTGCCCGCCATCCACTCGACCGTCCCCTCGCCCTGCCTCCGACCTCCACTCCTTGCCCTGCTTCCCCACCAGGGTGTCCTGCATCGGCGGCTCGCGCTGGTAGTTGTATTCGATGCCTCCCTCGCGCTGCTGCTCCGGGGTGAAGTACACGTTGAAGTCGGCGTTGAAGTCGCTGCCGTAGGACGAGGCCCAGGGAAAGGTCCAGCCCATCCGCTTCTTATACGCCTGTAGCTTCGGCAGCTGCGCCCGCGACACCGCCCCCAGGGTGACGTCGTGGTTGGCCAGGTGCACGGCGAAGCCATTGAACCCGTCCGCGATCGCCGAGCAGGCGGGACAGCCGGCGGTATAGTCGGGCCCGAACATGAAGTGGTAGATCAGGAGCTGCGAGCGGCCCTGGAAGAGATCGGCCAGCGAGGCTTTTCCCTGGTCGGTCTCGAAGCGGTACTCCTTGTCGATCCGGACCCAGGGCAGCTCCATCCGCCGCCTGGCCACCTCGTCACTCTGCGTGCACCAGCGCCTTCTCGGCCTCGAGCAGCTTCAGCCGGGCGGCACGCCACTGGTCCCGGGTTCCGGTCGGGTGGCTGGTTTTCTTTTCTTTCGTGGGGGTTGGCATCGTCTCTTTCCTGTCGTCGTAATCGGTCTACGAGTCTAGCGAGTCGACAGTTCCAGCGTGAGCGGCTCGAGCTGGCTTCAGACTTTGCGACTCGCTAGACTCTGCGACTCGTGACCCACTTGTGTCCCGCTCGAAGCTCAACGACATTCTACCATATGGTTGAATATCTGTCCAGCCGCCCGGACGCGCAACGGTTGAACCGGGTCTACGGCGCCATCGCCGATCCCACCCGCCGAGCCATGCTGGGCATGATAGCCGGAGGCGAGGTCACCGTGGGGGCGCTGGCCGAGCGGTTTCCCATCTCCTTCAACGGGGTCTCCAAGCACGTGAAGGTGCTGGAGCAGGCGGGCCTGGTGCGGCGGAACGTGCGGGGGCGGGAGCATTGGCTCCGGCTCCGCCCTGCCCCGCTCCGGGAGGCGACCCGCTGGCTGGACCACTACCGGGAGTTCTGGGACACTCGGCTGGACGCGCTGGAGGATTTCCTGGTGCCGGCGAAGGAGGGGCTTACGAGCAAAGGCCGGCGCCGCCGGAGCAGCGGGACGTGAGCCCGGCCCGGAGCTCGGCGAGACTCTGGTCGTGCGGCGGTTCATTCCGGTGCCGAGGGAGCGGGTGTTCGCCGCCTGGCTGGACGCCGCGAGCCTGGCTCAGTGGATGCGCCCGAAGGGGATCGACGGATGCCAGGGTCGAGGTGGATCCCCGGGTGGGCGGGAAGTTCCGGATCGTGATGATCCAGGGGCGGGAGGAGTTCGAGCACACCGGCGAGTATCTCGTCATCCAGCCGCCGACGCGGCTGTCATTCACCTGGATCTCCCAGGCCACCGACCACCAGCCGACGGAGGTCACGGTCGAGTTTCTCGAGCGCGAGGGCGGGACCGACGTGGTTCTCACCCACCGGCGGCTGCCGCCGGCTCAGCTCGAGTCGCATCGCGGGCGGCTGGAGCAGCATTTTTCTGGGGCTGCAGGAGAGACTTATGCAGCAGGGGTAGTCTAAAACCTGAGATTCACTTCCCATGAAAATCGCTACCTGGAACGTCAACGGAGTGCGCGCCCGGGCTGCCCAGCTGCACGAATGGATGGAGCGCGAACGACCCGACGTCGTATGTCTCCAGGAGCTCAAGGCAGAGCTGACCCAGGTACCCGAGGTGGTCCAGCGGCAGGACTACCACGCATTCTGGCACTGCTGCAAGGGGTACTCCGGCGTGTCGCTGCAGCTACGGAAGGACAGCTTCCCCGCCGAGCCGGTCTACCGCCACCCGCCCTTCGACCTCGAGTCCCGGGTGGTCACCGCCGAGCTGGACAATCTGGTCATTGCCTCGATGTACGTTCCCAACGGGGGCAAGGACTATCCCGCCAAGATCGGCTTCATGCGGCGAGTGATCGAGTGGGCCGCCGAGCTGCGTCGCAACGGCCGGGAGCTACTGATCTGCGGCGACCTCAACATCGCGCGGACGGAAATGGACGTGCATCCCCGGGAGCGCAAGCCGAACGCGGTGGGCCAGCGCCCGGAGGAGCGCGCGCTGTTCCAGGAGCTGCTCGACACCGGCCTGATTGATGCGGGTCGGGCCATGGACCCCGACAACGCCGGCCTATTCACCTGGTGGGCACCCTGGCGGAATCTTCGGGCCCGGAACATCGGCTGGCGATTGGACTACATGTTGGCGTCAGCCGGCCTCTTCGCCCGGGCGCGGAGCTGCGTGGTTCAAGCGGACGTGGGCACCAGCGACCATGCACCCCTGGTAATGGAGGCAGTAAGCCGGTAGCGCGAGGCACCAGCCGCTCTGAGACTGATCCGCAGGCGAGCGGGACCCCCCTTACGGTGACAGCGGAGCGAGGTACTTCCCCATCCAGGAAAAGACCGTCTCGTGCCACCGCTTGCTGTCCAGAGCGCTCAACACCCAGTGTCCCTCGTTCTCGAATACCAGACCTTCGGACGGCACCCCGTTGCGACGCAGGACGGTGAACAGCTGCAGGCCCTGATCGACCGGCACCCGGAAGTCCTGCTGGTTGGTGATGACCAGGGTCGGCGTTCTGATCTTGTCGGCCGACAGGTGGGGTGAGCAGCGGGCAAAGTTTTCCCGCGCCTTGGCACTCCAGGGTGGCCCACCGAACTCCCAATCAGTGAACCAGAGCTCTTCGGTCGCGAGCGACATCGACTCGAGGTTGAAGACGCCGTCGTGGCTCACGGCGGCCTTGAACCGGTTGGTGTGGCCGATGATCCAGTCGACGGCGTAGCCGCCGTAGCTGGCGCCGGCGATGCCCATCCGGGTCGAATCGACGTTGGGCGACCGGGCGACGGCGTCGAAGACGGCATCGAGATCGGTCATCACCTTGCCGCACCAGTCCTGGGAGATCTCGTCCACGAACTGCTGGCCGAAGCCGGTCGAGCCGCGGGGGTTGGGCGCGGCCACGATCCAGCCCTGCGCGGCCCAGAGCGCCGGGTTCCACCGGTAGGACCAGCCGTCGGCCCAGTCGCTCTGGGGTCCGCCGTGAATCAGGAAGACGACCGGATAGGTCTTCGAGGGGTCGAAGTTGGGTGGCTTGAGCAGGAAGTACTGCACCGGGGTGCCGCCGGCTCCGGCCACCGTCAGGCTCGCCGGCTTCGGCAGATCCACTCGGCCGAGCCAGCCGGCGTTCTCGTGGGTGAGCTGGCGGGTGCGTGCCGTCGGTGCCGACCCGGAACAGCTCGGTGGGCGCCACCAGACTGGACTGGGCGAAGACGGCGAATCCGGTCGCCGGCTGGAAGGAGCCGACCGCGCCACCCTGCACCACCAGCTTGGGCTCGCCGCCGGCCGCCGGGATGGTGTACAGGTTCTCCGCCCCATCCTTGGCGGCGGTGAACCAGATCGTGCTCCCGTCGGGCGAGAAGTGGAACTCGTCGACCGACAGGTCGGGCGATTCGAACAGGGTGTGTTTCGCGCCGGAGGCGCGATCGTAGACGTCGAGATACCAGCGGTCGGCTTCGAATCCCGGGCGCCGCTGGGCCCGGACCACGATCGACTTGCCGTCGGGAGAAAACGTGGGCTCCATGTCGGCCGCGGGATTGGGCGTCACCTTCTTCACCGCGCCGCCGGTCACCGGGACGGTCCACACGTCGTGATTGGTGGTCCACATCTCGGAGTCGGGCGCCTCGCGCTTGGAGACGAAGGCGATCTCGCGGCTGTCGGGCGAGAAGGCCAGGGCGAGGTCCTCGTAGTTATGCGGGGGAGCGTCGAAGTCGCCCGGCGTGAGATCGCGGGTCGCGCCGGTCGCGATCGTGGTGACGAGCACGTGATGCCGCACCGTCTCCCACCATTCGTTCCAGTGCCGGAAGGGGAGGCGGGTCAGGGTATGGACCTTGACCGGATCCTTTTCGGCGGCGGCGCGGAGGCGCGCGTTGCAGGCCTCGGTCTCGCAGGAGGGAAAGGCGTCGGAGACATAGGCGACCATCTTGCCATCGGGCGAGACCACCAGCGGGGGCTGCGCGCCGGCGGAGACGTGGGTGATGGCTTTCGGGTTCTTGCCGTCGGCATCGGCGGTGTACACCTGGGGCGTGCCCTCGCGGGCCGAGATGAAGGCGATGCGGCCGTTGGGCAGAAACCGCGGTGAATCGTCGCTCTTGGGGCTCTGGATCAGCGGCCTGGGCGGTGCGGATCCGTCGGCCGGCACCACCCAGATGTCCGGGTTGCGCTTGCCCGAGGCCAGGTCGGTGGTGGTGCGGACGAACAAGACCCGGCGTTGGTCCGGCGAAAGTTGGGGATCGCTGACCCGAACGGCCTTGAGCAGATCCTCGAGCGCCATGGGCCGTTTGGCCTGGGCTTCGAGGGCGGTGGCGGGCACGATCACATGGGAGCAGATGACCAGGCCGATGATCGAGAGAAGAGAGCGCTGCAGAGGGGATTCTCCCGTAGGCCAAGAGTGGACGGGGACGTAGACGGGCTATTGGCTTCAACAACATGGGGCTGAGGACGGACGGTAGTTAGGCTGCCCCAGTTTCGGCGCTACCCAGTCGTAGCGCGATATATAGCTCAAAAATACGCTCGGTCCGCACACCTGGGTGGGCAGGTTCCGAAAGCAAACCAGCCGCGGACCATCGTTCCAGAAGAGAGCTCCGGCTACGGGAGCTGGGATTCGAGCGGGACGCCAGTTTGATTGCTGGTGGGTGAACCCAATACCACAGCAGAATGCCGCTTGACGGCCTCGGTACCAGCACGTAAGGTAGAAATCAGCAGCCAGGATTTTCTGATCGATAAATGCACACCCGGCGAAAGCGGTGCCACAAAGCCACGAGTCCTCGCCTTCCGACGCGTCACTTCGATGCCCCGAAGCACCCTACAACCTCCCGGACACCGACCCGACCACCCAAGGTCTCCATGGGAGGACAGGCACTGACCCAGACCCCCTGTCCCCACCCCGGAGCCGAGCACGATCCAGGCGCTAGTCCCGGCCGCGAACCTATAGCGGGCCGTATCCTCCGTGGCGGGATCCGCGTCCGGGAACAGGTGGAGGGCACCCCGGTCTTCCGGCACTATCGTGCCGAGTACCCGACCGGGCTTGAGGTCGCGGTCCTGATCCTGGGCTCCTCGGCCGAACTCGGGCGGCCAAGCCACCAGCCCGCAATCCAGATCCAGCATCCAAATGTCGCCGCCATTCATGAAGTGAACGAGACTCATGATGGGCTGGTCTACGCCGTGGCGGAGCGCCTTACGGGCGCGTTCCTGTCGACTACTCTGGTCTTGCGTGGCGCCCTGCCGCTGCAGGAGGCCCTGGATCTCTGCCTGCAAGCCGCGTTTGGCCTGCAGGCGGCGCACGATCTCGGCTGGGTTCACGGGAATCTCTCGCCGTACACCATTCTCCTGGCCCGGACGGCCGGCGGGCGTCCACTGGTCAAGCTGATAGGCTTCGCCCACGAGTTTCCGCTGCGACGGTCGGAAGCTGAGTCCCCAATCGACGAGGAGTTATATGCGAGCCCCGAGCAGATCGCCGGACACCCGCCCGACGTGCGGAGCGATGTGTTCAGCCTAGGCGCGGTGCTCCATCACCTTCTCACCGGAGCACCACCCACGCCCGGCTCGCGACGTGGCCGCGCTCCTAAAGCCATGCGTGCCGTGATCAACCGGGCGCTCGCCCCTTCTCCGGCCCGACGCTTTCAGACAATGACGGAGTTTGCGGCGGCGCTCGTTCCGTGGTACGCGGCGCTCGCTCCGTCGGACGAGGAAGTATCTCCGCTTGTCCTGCGGGGCGAACCGGCGAGACCAGCCTGGAGGCGTGCCCTCGCGTTCGGGGCCGCTGCCGCCCTCGTGGGAGTGGTGGCCGGACTCTGGCTGCCCTGGGGTAGTCAGCGGCCATCGGGAGCTGCATCGGCCGGCTCCAGATCACAAGAACTTGGGTTCGTTGCGGCCGTCGATCCCGACTCATCCTCTGAGTTGGCTCGCCTTCCAGCTGACTCGGGGCAGGTGACAGTGGGCCGGCCCCACCCAGCTGCTGCCCAGAT
>CAWBVP010000021.1:0-86526 GCA_963792265.1 uncultured Gemmatimonadales bacterium
CAGCATCACCACCCTCCGCCTGGCCAGTTATCTCGACTATATCCCGTCCCCCAGCAACGGCGCCGGCTCCAATATCAATTGGGGACTGCAGGTGGGGTTGGACTTCCTGTTCGGCAAGCGGCCTCCAGCGTCGCCGCCCCGGCCGGAGCCGGCCCGTGCGGCCCCCCGCCGGCCGGATACCCTGGCCGTAGCGGCGCGGACGGATTCTCTTCGCCCGGGCTGCTCGGGCGGATTCGCTGCGGCTCCAGGCAGCCAAGGACAGTGTGGCTCAGGCGGAACGGGCCAAGCAGGAGAAGCTGCGCGACAGCGTGCGTTCGATCGATGCGCGGCAGAGCGCATTGCGCGATAGCCTCGCGACGGCCGCGAGAGCAGACAGCGTCAGGACCGCGGCGCTCCGGGATAGTCTGCGACTGACCCAGAACCGGGCCCGCATCCTGGCTCTGCGGGATAGCCTCGCCCGCGTCGCTCTCCGGGACAGCCTCCGCCTGCTCATGGCCCAACGGGAGACCCGGGTCACCTTGCGAGGCGTCAACTTCGAGCTGGGAAAGGCGGTCCTGCTTCCCATCTCGAAGGAGATCTTGCAGGATGTGGCGCGCTCGCTCGTCACCAACCCCGTGGTGCGGGTCGAGGTCGCCGGGCATACCGACAGCACGGGGTCCCGCGCCGTCAACGAGCGACTCTCGCTGGCTCGGGCCGAATCAGTCAAGGCCTTCCTGATCGAGAATGGAGTGGCTGCCGACCGGATGGAAGTCCACGGGTATGCCTCGACCCAGCCGGTTGCCACGAACAAGACCGTCTCAGGACGGGCCCAGAACCGGAGGGTAGAGCTCAGACGCATCGACTGAGCCTCCTGCCTCCGACCCGCGCCAGCCGCTTCACCTTCTCCGGTGTCCGGAGGAGCTGAAGACCGACCTCGTGGCCGGCGCGGGCAACAGCGTCGCCAGTGTCTCGGACGCTCGGTCTCTAGGGCAGCGCTCCCAGTGATCCACGAACGCCCCTTCCCGGGTCGCGGTGAACTTGTTCCCCTGGAAGTCCATCTTCGGCTCGTCGTGTAGTGGCAGCTGGATCACCATGTGGCCGCCCTTCATGGTGACCGGTGAGGCCTTGCTGGTGGTGGAGAGATCGTAGATCGGGTCCTTCCCCCGGCTCGGGTCGTTCACCACCGAGTAGATGTTGGTCTCCCGGTACTCCTTGGAGGTCAGCTCATAGCGCGCGATGGTCGAGATCGAGACCGGTTTCCCCTCCTTGTCCTTCCAATAAATGTTGAAGTTCCGATACTTGGCGGTGTAAGTGATCATGCCCACGATGTCCGGCGGCACTTGCTTGGTGCCGTCGGTTAGATCCCGCTCGACCAGGCGGTAGGCGCCCTGGATGCTGGGAGGCTTGGAGGACTCGGCGCCGGTGAAAACCATCAGCATCAGGGGACTCAGAGCCAGGTACGTCCGCATGGCACCCTCCTTAAGTTGGGTTCTTCGACGTGGGAGACTTCCGGCCTTTAACCTGCAGCGGAGGAGGAGCTTCCCCCCGCTTTCGGCGCTTACCCCGATCAGTCGGACTCCCAGGACTTCAGTCCCTGCCTGCATCTCGCGGCCTCTCTGCCGGTGCGCTGAACGGATAATAACCCGCCGAGGTCGGCTCCCCGGGAGAGGCTAGCAGATCAGGACTGTCTGGGGACCCCTGGGTGATCACGGCACCGGTGCTGGTGGAGCTGACCGGGTCGCCCAGCCGAGCCGCCGGCTTTCCATTAGAGGAGCAGCCGAGGCTGACCCGCGCTCCAGTGAGGGACGCGCCTGCGGATGCGGAGATGTCATTGGTGCCGCTGGCCTTGATCTGAACATTCGAGCTGGCACTCGAGGGTAAGGTTCCGTCCCACCCGGTAGGTGACGTCCTGGTCGGCCCTCGCGTCCAGGGTGCTGGTTTCAATCATTACATGGAGGCTGCCCGGCCCTCCGATCACGATCCCGGCATCGCTGATCGTCACGGCGCCCTTGGGCCCTCGCAGCTCTATCCCCGTGTCGGTGATGCTCAGCTTGTAGAGGCCGTTGGGGCTCTGCTGAACCACCGGGGCCATCGCCTGGACCGGAGCGACCGGCAAGGATCGGCGGATCTGGCTCCGGTCCGGTACGGCGACCGCCGTGCTCTGAGCCAGGAGCAGGGTAGACCATCCGCAGACGGCGAGTCCGGCGGACGCAGCGGCACGGCGGAGCAGGGGAGACATAGGACGATCCTGGTGGGGGTTGGGTTGGAGTTATCGTTCGCCTCAGACGATCACCGCCAATCTACATGAAGGAGCGTCCCCCCATGGATCAGCAGGAACCGCCGGCCGCGTTCATGTCGGCGCTGACCACTGAGCACTTCGTGCTCCAAACCGCGATCAGCGCCAATACCAGTGAGGTAGGGACCCGGGCATCGCTCTATCTCTTCTCCCTGTCCAGCTCGCTGGTGGCGCTGGGGTTCGCTTCCCGGTCGGCCGAGCTGTTCACCCCCTTCGTCGCCATAGTACTGCCTGCAGTATTCATCCTCGGTGTTTTCACCGCGGCGCGCCTGGTGGACAGCAACCTCGAGGGGATCCAGTTCCTCACCGACATCGCCCGGATCCGCGGATACTATCGGACGCTCTCCCCCGAGGCCGCGGCGCAGTTCTCCCCCGAGTCAGGCCGGTGGCCCGAGAACCCGGCCTGGCCCGCGCTCCAGCTGGGACCCTTCGTCGGCTTCATCACCACCACGGCGAGCATGGTCGCCTTCATTGATAGCGTCGTGGGCGCGGTCGGGGTGGCCTTGCTGGCCCGCAGGCTGTTGGGGGAGGAGCCGGGCGTCCACCCCTGGCTCATTGGTGCCGGGGCCGGGCTGCTACTGATGGTGGCGTTCCTGCTGTACCAGAAGTGGCGGTTCGACTCGGTGAAGTCGTGAGTCCGAATCGAGCCGCTCAGCAAAGAAGGAGATCATGCCGCGTAGTGTCATGTCGAGTGGAGCGGGATATCAAACATCTTGAAGTAGGGATGGTCTTGGAAACGTAAGGCCTATCCGATCCCTCGCTACGCTCGGGATGACTCGCTTGCCCATAGCCTATCCGCCCGTCCGCCCCGTCCGCCTGACCGCCCGCCCGCCGGCTTGACAATCCATAAGTCATCACTTATATATCAGCCATGCAACGCGAAGACACTCTCTTCCGCGCCCTGGCCGACCCCAGCCGCCGAGCCATCCTGGAGCGGCTCACCCGGGGCGAAGCCGCGGTCAAGGACCTCACCGCCCGCTTCAGCATCTCCCAGCCGGCGGTATCCCAGCACCTGGCGACGTTGCGCGAGGCCGGCCTGGTAACCGAACGGCGCGACGGCCGTCTGGTCTACTACCGGGTCCAGCCCAAGGGGTTCCGCCCGCTCTTCGATTGGATCACCCACTACCAGGCATTCTGGCCCGAGCGCCTGGACCGACTTCACAAATTGCTCAAGGAGATGGAAGAATGACCGCGAAGGCCGAAAACACCGAATCGATCGTGCAGTCATACGACCTGCCCTTCCCGCCGGCGAAGGTGTGGCGGGCGCTCACCGAGCCCAAGCTGGTCGAGAAATGGCTGATGAGCACCGACCTCGACCCCAAGGTGGGCAAGAGCTTCACCTTTCGCTCCGAGCCGTCGGAGTGGTGGGACGGGATCGTCCACTCGGAGATCCTGGAGAGCGAGCCGCTCAAGCGGCTGAGCTACACCTGGCGCAGCGGCCCGGAGACGTCGCCACTCGACACCGTGGTCACCTGGACCCTCACGCCCACGCCGTCCGGAACCCGGCTCCAGCTGGAGCACACCGGATTCGTCCGCAAGAACAAGTTCGCCTTCGACGGCGCTCGGCAGGGTTGGGAGCGCAACGTGAAGGAGAGGATGTCGGAAGTGCTGCGCGAGTCTCTGAAGGCGGTAAGGCGGTAAGGCGGTAAGGCGGTAAGGCGGTAAGGTAAGGCACCCGTGAGCGGAAGCGGTAAGGCCAGGAGAACCACTCGGCGGCAGCCCAGATAATCGGCGGCCTGACGTTTCTGGCTCCTTCGCTGAAACGTCAGGATGAGCGATCCTCGCTCCGCTCGAAATGACCTGGTCGCCTACCGCCCTCCCTGCCTAACCGCTTTCCCGCCTACTAAGCAATCCTGAGCTAGCGGCCCCCCGAATCAAGCAGCACCTTATCGGATATCCAGCAGGCCAGGAGAGATGTCCGTGTATCCGACGTGGGTCGTTGTCGCCGCTCTGGCAGGGGCAGGTCTCTTGGCCGGCTGCCGCAAGGCGGCCGCGCCCGCCGCTCCGCCGCCGCCTCAGGTCACCGTGCTGACCGTTCAAACCCAGACCATTCCCGGCCAGTTCGAGTGGGTGGCCCAGGCCGCGGCCTCCAAGAGCGTGCAGGTCCGCTCCCAGGTGTCGGGGGTGATCGTCGCCCGGCCCTACGTGGAGGGCACCGATGTCCCCAAGGGAAAGGTCCTCTACCGGATCGATCCCCGGACCTACCAGGCGAACTATGAGAGCGCCAAGGCCCGGCTGGCCGAAAGCGAGGCCCAGTTCGCCAACGCCGAGCGGACGCTGAACCGGCTCAAGCCGCTGCTGGAGGAGCGGGCGGTGGCCCAGCAGGACGTGGACAATGCCCAGGCGGCGTACGACCAGAGCCACGCGGCGGTGCTCGATGCCCGGGCCGCCGCGGATGCGGCCCGGAAGGATTACGACGACAGCTTTGTCCGGGCCGAGATCAGCGGCCGGGCCGGGCGCGCCCTGGTGGAAGTCGGAGCGGTGACGTCCGGACCGACCGATCTGCTCACCACGGTAGACCAGGTGGATCCGATCTACGTCTACTTCAACCCCTCGGATCAGGACGTCTTGCAGTGGCGCCGGGACATTGCCGCCAAGCGCCTGGTGCTGCCCAAGGGCGTGCTGGAGGTCCAGGCCACGCTGGCGGACGGCAGCGTGTTTCGCTCGACCGGGAAGCTGAACTTCATCGATCTCGCATTGCAGCCCAGCACCGGCGCACTTCAGCTCCGGGCCGAGTTTCCCAATCCCCAGCACACCCTGCTGCCGGGTCAGTTCGTCCGGGCGCGCTTCCTCGGGGTCAAGCGGACCGATGCGATTCTGGTGCCCCAGCGGGCGGTGCTGCAAGGGCTGAACGGGCCTTTCGTCTACGTCCTGGCCGACAGCAACAAGACCAGCACCCGGCCGGTGAGCGCCAGCGCCTGGCAGGGCACCCAGTGGATCATCAACGGCGGCCTCCGCCCGGGCGACAAAGTCATCGTGGATGGAGTCCAGAAGATCCGCCCCGAGGCCCCGGTGCGGCCGGTGGCCTATGATCCGAAGAGCGACAGCACTCTGGCGGTGGCAGTCGATTCCACTATCATCGCCCCGCCGTCGGCCCCGCCGCAGATTCAGGGCTCGGACCGCCCGCAGGAGACCGGCCAGGTGGGCGACCGCCCATGAGCGACCCGCCGAGGATCAACTACCTCTTCATCCGGCGGCCGATCTTTGCCGCCGTGATCTCGATCGTCATCGTGCTGCTCGGCGCCTTTGCGCTGGCCACCCTGCCGATCAACCGCTATCCCCTGATCACCCCTCCGTCGGTCCAGGTGTCCGCGGTCTATCCCGGAGCCACCGCGGAGGACGTCGCCAATGCGGTGGCGGCCCCGATCGAGCAGCAGCTCTCCGGCCTCGACGGCCTGCTGTACTTCAAGTCGTCCAACGCCAGCGACGGGAGCATGAACCTGCAGGTGTACTTCGACCTCTCCCGGGATCTCGATCTCGCGGCGGTCGACGTGCAGAACCAGGTCAACCTGGCGCAGCCGCAGCTGCCCCAGGAAGTGCGTGCGCCAGGGGATAACCGTCACCAAGGCCCAGACCGACATCCTGGCCGTGATCGCGCTCAGCTCGAAGGATCCCCGCTATGACGTGACCTATCTCAACAACTACGCCCGGATCTACATCATCGACGAGCTGAAACGGGTCCCCGGCGTGGGCGACGCCCAGCCGATCGGCTCGCTCCAGTTCTCCATGCTGCTGAGCCTGGACCCCGACCGGATGGCCCAGCTGGGCCTCACCGTGTCCGACGTGCAGGCGGCGGTGCTGGAGCAGAACACCACCAATCCGGCGGGCCGGATCGGCCGGGAGCCGGCGCCGCCGGGCAATCAGCTCACCGTGCCGGTGACCACGCTGGGGCGGCTGACCGACCCCGCCGAGTTCGGCAACATCATCGTCCGGGCCAACTCCGACGGCTCCTATGTCCGGGTCCGGGACATCAGCCGGGTGACGCTCGGCTCCCAGAGCTACGACTTGCAGGGCCGGGTCAACAAGGTCCCCACGGCTGCGATCCGGCTCTACCTCCGGCCTGGAGCCAACGCGCTCAACGTGAAAAAGGCGGTGGTGGCCCGGATGAAGGAGCTCGCGACCAGCTTCCCGGCCGGCGTCTCCTGGTTCATTCCCTTCGACACTACGCCGTTCATCACGGCCTCGATCAGCGAGGTGGTGAAGACCCTCTTCGAGGCCCTGATCCTGGTGACGCTGGTCGTCTTCATCTTTCTGCAGAGCTGGCGCACCACGCTGATCCCGGTGCTCGCCGTGCCGGTGGCGATCGTGGGGACCTTCTTCGGCCTCCAGCTGCTCGGCTTCCAGATCAATCTGCTCACCCTGTTCGCCCTGGTGCTGGCGATCGGCATCGTGGTGGATGACGCGATCGTGGTGATCGAGAACGTCGAGCGGCTCATGGCGGAGGAGAAGATCCCCGCCGCCGTCGCCGCCGACCGGGCCATGGGCCAGGTGGCCAGCGCGCTGATTGCGATCGTGCTGTCGCTCTGTGCCGTCTTCCTGCCGGTCGCGTTCCTGGGCGGGATCACCGGCCAGATGTACAAGCAGTTCGCCATCACCCTGGTGGTGGCGGTGGTCATCTCCGGCATCGTGGCACTCACCCTGACGCCCGCGCTCTGCGCCGTGCTGCTGAAACCGGATCAGGGAGCGTCGGGGAACCGGCTGTTCGGCTGGTTCAACCGGGGCTTTGCGCGGGTCAGCAATCGGTACGTGCGGTCGGTCGGAGGAGTGGTCTCCCGTCCGGCACCCTGGATAGCCTGCTTCGCGGTGATGCTGCTGCTCATTTTCGTGCTGGTCCGGCGGGTGCCGAGCGGGTTCATCCCCACCGAAGACAAGGGCTACTTCGGCCTCGTGGTCCAGCTGCCCGACGGCGCCTCGCTGCAGCGGACCACCGAGGTGACCGGGCGGATCGAGGATTACCTGCTCAAGCAGCCCTCAGTGGCGTATGTGGTCAACTTCACCGGCCTGAGCTTCATCCTCGGCACCAACCAGACCAACTCGGCGTCCATGTTCGTGCTGCTGAAGCCGTGGGATGAGCGGACCGGAAGCAGGATCAGCTCGATGCCGTGTTGCAGGGGACCAACCGGTTCCTCTTCTCGCTGCAGAACGCCGTCGCCTTCGGGTTCAATCTTCCGGAGATTCCCGGACTCGGCACCACGGCGGGGCTGGAGGTGAATCTGCAGGACCGGGGGATCAACGACGTCCGGAAATTCGCCGGGCTGGTGAACGAGTACACCCAGCAGGCCAACGCCCAGCCCGAGCTCACCGGCGTGCAGTCGCTGATCCGGGTCAACGTGCCCCAGATCTACGTCCACGTGGATCGGGAGAAGGTGAAGGCTCTGGGCGTGTCGCTGTCGGAGGTATTTCAGACTCTGCAGACGATGCTCTCCACCCTGTACGTCAACGACTTCAACCTCTATGGCCGGACCTACCGGGTCCAGCTGGAGGCGCAGTCGCGCTTCCGGCAGAAGCCGGACGACATCGGCAAGCTGTACGTGCGGGGACCTAATCGGGTCATGATCCCCATCTCCAGCCTGGTCCGCACCGAGTTTCGCGGCGGACCCAGCCTGGTGCAGCGCTTCAACGGCTTCACCTCCGCATTGGTCACCGGGCAGCCCCGGCCCGGCTTCAGCTCCGGGCAGATGCTCACCGCGGTCCGCCGGGTGGCCGACTCGGCGTTCGTTCCCCGGGGAGTGGGCTACGCCTTCAGCGGCCAGTCCTTTCAGGAGCGCGCCGCCAGCGGCCAGGCCGGACTGATCTTCGCGCTCGGTCTCCTGATGGTGTTCCTGGTGCTGGCCGCGCAGTACGAGAGCTGGTCGATTCCCTTTGCGGTGCTGCTGGGGATTCCCTTCGGAGCCTTCGGCGCCTTTCTCGGCGTGTGGCTGCGCGGATTGGCCGAGCGACGTGTACTTCCAGATCGGGCTGCTGGTGGTGGTGGGGCTCGCCGCCAAGAACGCGATCCTGATCGTGGAGTTTGCCAGCCAGCTCCGGGCCCAGGGACGCTCCATCCGCGAGGCCGCGGTCGAGGCGGCCCACGAGCGCTTCCGTCCCATCCTGATGACCTCGTTTGCCTTCATCCTCGGCGTGGCTCCGCTGTTGATCGCCAGCGGGGCCGGCGCCCAGAGCCGCCATTCCATCGGCACCGGCGTGTTCTTCGGCATGCTCACCGCGACCACCATCGGGATCTTCTTCATCCCGCTCTGGTTCTACCTGATCGCGCGGCTGGGGGAGCGACGCCTGCTCCGTCGCCCGTCACTCGCCCCGGTGCCGGCCGGCGCCGGGGTCACGCCCAAGGGTGAGAGCGAGAGCTGAGATGCTCCGGAGCGTGTGGCAGGCCGGTCTGGTGTGGCTGGTCGCGGCCTGCGCGGCGGGGCCCGGCTATCACCGGCCGGAGCTGGGCCTGCCGCCGAGCTGGCGCAACTCCGATGCGGCGGCGGATTCGCTGCGGCCGTTTTACGACTCGCTCGCGGGCCAGCGGGACACGCTCCGGCTCAATCCCAATGAGCAAAACGCCACCGCGAGCGACACGGCCAATGGAGCGGGACTCTTTCTGGCCGATACCACCGCGGGGCTGGCCTGGATCGACCTGTTGCGCGATCCGGAGCTGCGGAAGCTGGTGGAGAAGGCGCTGCACGACAATCGCGACGTGCGGGTCGCCGTTGCCACCATCAGAGAGTTCCAGGCCCAGTACGGCGTGGCCAAGGGCGACTTCTTCCCCCAGATCAGCCTGGCCGCGCAGGGCGGCCGCACCAAGAGCGTCATCGGCAGCTCTGGGGACCTTTACCACCAATCAGCTCCAGGCCACCGCGGGCCTCTCCTGGGAGCTCGATCTCTGGGGCCGGATCCGCCGCTCGACCGAGGCGGCGCGGAACGATCTCCTCGCCCAGCGGGAGAACCAGCGCGCCATCGTCCTGACGCTGGTCGGCGACGTCGCCAGCAGCTACCTCCAGCTCCGGGAGCTGGACCTCGCGCTGGAGATCTCCCGCCGGACGCTCGCCGCCAACCGGGAGACCTTTCGGCTGGCCCGCCGCCGTTTCGATCAGGGAGTGATCTCCGAGCTGGATGTGCGGCAGTTCGAGTCGGAGGTGGCGAGCCCGGCCGTCAGCGTCGCCCAGCTCGAGGGGCTGATCACCCAGACGGAGAACCAGCTCAGCGTCCTGGTGGGCAGCAACCCGGGGCCGGTTCCCCGCGGGCGGACTCTCACCGAGGTGCTGGGAGCGCTCACCATCCCGCCGCTCAACCCCTCGGCCCTGCTGCAACGCCGGCCCGACGTCCGGGCCGGCGGAGGCGGAGCTCCACGCGGCCACCGCCCGGATCGGAGCCGCCAAGGCCGATCTCTACCCCATCCCCGTGGTGACCGGCGACTACGGCACGCTTCAGCCACCAACGCGGACGACCTCTTCAAGAAGCAAAGCGAGATCTACCAGATATTCGGCGGCTTCTCGATGCCGCTGTTCACCGGCGGGCGGGTGGGCAAGCAGGTGGACGTGGCCCGGGCCCGCGCCGAGCAATCGCGCTATCGCTACGAGCAGACGGTGCTGATCGCGCTGCGCGAGGTCGAGGACGCCATCGCGGGGGTGCGCGCGTCGCGCAATCAGGTCGTGGCTCAGCAGACCCAGGTGGATGCCCTCCGCCGGGCGCTCAAGCTGGCGGAGCTGCGCTACCAGTCGGGCTCGTCGAGCTACCTCGACCTGCTCGATGCCCAGCGCAGCCTCTTCGGAGCCGAGCTGGCGCTGGCGCAAGTGCAGGGGCAGCAGGCCACTGCCGCGGTGACCCTGTACCGGGCGCTCGGCGGATCCTGGCCGGGGAGCTAATGTCGATTATCCCCACCTTCGGACGACTACCATATAAAGGAAGCGGAACCCGACCGACCATCAGGCAATGGAGGAAGCTCACTCATGACCACGACTCAGACTCGAGGCCCCCCGGGTGGGGACTCGCGACGAATGGCTGCAGGCCCGGAAGGCGTTGCTGCAGCAGGAGAAGGAGATCACCCACCAGCGGGACGAGGCGGCCCGCGCTCGGCGAGCGCTGCCGATGGTGCGGGTGGAGAAGGAATACACTTTTGCCGCGAAAGGACGGGCCGGTGACCCTGGGCGACCTGTTCCAGGGCCGGAGCCAGTTGATCGTCTACCATTTCATGTTCCATCCCGACTGGGTCGAGGGCTGCACCAACTGTTCGTTCGTGGCCGACCACTTCGACGCCATGCTGCCGCATCTGGCCGCCCGGGACGTGACCTTCACCGCCGTGTCGCGCGCCCGGATCGAGCACATCCTGCCGTTCAAGCGCCGCATGGGCTGGAGCTTCAAGTGGGTCTCGTCCTTCGGGACCGACTTCAACTGGGACTACCACGTCTCCTTCAGCCGGGAGCTGCTGGCGACCGGAGAGGCATCGTACAACTTCGTGCCGATGCCGCCCGAGCTGCCGGACTGGGCGCCGATGGAGATGCCGGGGGCGAGTGTGTTCTATCGGGACGAGAGCGGGACCATCTACCATACCTACTCGATTTACTCCCGAGGGCTGGACGGGTTGATGGGCACCTATCAGTGGCTCGACCTGGTGCCCAAGGGACGGGACGAGGACGGGCTGGTCCACGACATGGCGTGGGTCCGCCACCACGACCGCTACGACGAGGGGTACCGGGTGGATCCCCACACGACTATAAGGTGCCGGCGAACCGCCCGGGTGAAGGCGGGGTAGCTGAAGCGGCGGTAGGTACAGCGGCGCCTCACCTACCGCCGCCGTACCTACCGCCACTCCTAATTTCGCGCTATAACAAAGAAGCAGCACCGGCTCCGAGCGCACGATTCGAACTTCCACCGGAGGGACGCGTCCGATGCGCATCACGTCACGAATGTTACTGGTCCCGATTGTCCTACTGGCCGCGGTCGGCCTGACCGCGAGCCACACCGCTCCGTCCGATTTCGTCGGCGAGTGGCGGGCGCAGCTGCAGTTCACCAGCGGCGCGTTTGCCTCGATCAAGGACCTGGAGTTCATGTACTCGTTCAACCAGGGCGGGACCATGACCGAGTCGTCGAACTATGACGCGTCGCCGCCGGTGCCGCCGGCCTACGGGATCTGGCGGAAAACGGGGAGCAACACGTACGAGGCCAAGTACGAGTTCTACGTGACCAAGCCGCCGGCGAATTTCGAGGAGATCACCAAGGGCGGCGGCTGGGGGCTCGGCGGCCGGGGCATCTTCGTGGAGAAGATCACCGTGTCGGCCGACGGCAAGTCGTTCACCTCGAAGATCAAGTACGATCAGTTCGATACCGCCGGGAAGCCGGCCGAGGGTGGCGGCGAGGCGACGGGGAAGGGCGTGCGCTGGCGTTTTGAAAGGCGGTAAGGCGGTCAGCCCGGTGTCATTTCGAGCGGAGCGAAGGAGCCGAAGCGCGATCCCTTCGCGTTGCTCAGGGTGACAACTTACCGCCTTACCGCCTGCTATCGATCTCGTCGCCACTGAGCTGCTGTTCGGCGCCGACGTTGGGTGGGGTGCCGGTCACCATGCCCTTGGCCACCTCAAACAGGATCACCGGCTGGGGCTTGTTCACCTTCATGTAGCTCACCGATTCCACATCGACCATCACCAGGGCGAGCCGAGGATCGTCGGGACCGCCGTCGCGGTCGCCACCCTCGTCGCCGAACCAGGCCTTCCAGTCCTTCTGGTAGAGCTCGTGAATGATCCGCCGGTCCTGGGTGACCGTGGCGACGCCACTCACCGAGACCCACTCCCGGGTCCGGTCGCGGTAGTACGCCAGGTTCACCTGGGGGTCGAACGTCAGCTCCTCCAGCTTGTTCGACTCGATGTCGGTCACGAACCAGAGATCGGTTCCTTCCGCCTGAGTCTGGGTGGCCATCGGGCGGGAGACCAGCCGCCCGTCCGGGCGGCGGGTGGTGAACATGGCGATCTCGATGCCTTCAATGAGCTCGTACAGCTCATCCAGCTTCTTGCTCAGCGGAGCCTGGTCGTCGCGGTCTCGGTCTTTCGATTTGCTCATGTCGGTGCTCGGTGTGAAAGACGGTGGTTCAGCGAGCCCCGACATTATTGCTCCTGGAATTATGGCGAAAGGTCGCCCGTCACAGCCCGCCGCGTATATCACCGCCTGCCACCAACGTGTCCCAGCCGAGCGAGATCGGCGTGGAAGAACACCCGCTGGATCCGGCCGTCCGCCACCCCCAGCATCAACGCCGCGAACGGCGCGTCGCCATCATAGAACACCAGCGCCGGCTGGCCGTTGAGCTCATGGATCTCGGCCGCCAGATCGGTGCTCTGTGCGGTGGCTGACACGAAGGCGGCGATGCGCCTCGCGCCTTGCAGCGGCTTGGGCAGGTTGTGGAAGCGGCCGTCCCGCCGTCCCTCCGGCCCGCCGTCGGTGACCATCACCGCGTCCTCCGCCAGCATGGCGACCAGCGCGTCCATGTCGCCATCCCGCGCCGCCTGGGTGAACGCGGTGAGCAGGCGCCGGTGCACGTCCGGCGAGACCGAGAACATGTGCTTCTCCGTCGCCACGTTCCGCCGGGCCCGCTCCAGCAGCTTGCGGCACGCCGCCTCGCTCTTGCCTACCAGCGCCGCGATCTCCGCGTAGTCGAAATCGAACACGTCGCGCAGCAGCAGCACCGCCCGCTCCGCCGGGGTCAGCCGCTGCAGCACCACCAGAAAGGCCATCGAGACCTGTTCCAGGGTTTCCATTCGACCCATCCCTCCCGCGTCGAGGTCGACCGGCTCCGGTAGACGATCGCCGCGACTCTCCTCATGGCGCGACCGCGCCGAGGCCAACTCATTCAGGCACAGGCGAGTGACCAGCGTGACCAGGTACGCGCGGGGAGAGTCTACCTCGGCTTCCTTCCGGCCCTCCCAGCGGAGCCACGCCTCCTGCACCATGTCTTCCGCGCGGCCGAGGTCGCCCAGCATCCGATAGGCGTGGGCGACGAGCAGCGCCCGGTGCGACTCGAAGACCTCGAGGTCCGCGGCCAGCGTATTTGCCATCGAACGGCTCCGGCTTCATGGGACCAGTCCATACCAGTGAGACCAGATAAGACAACAGTCTGTGACACCGCCTGGTTCGCGGGAAAGCGGATGTCACAACGGGAGGCCTGGTCCGGTCTCAATGGTGACTACCAACGGAGCGGTTACCATGTCTACCAACGTCACCAATCTCGTCCTCTGGAGCGTGCAGGTTTTCCTGGCGCTCTTCTTTCTCGGAGCCGGTGCCCCCAAGATTCTCGGCCGGGGGATGGAGCGCTGGACCGGCTTTGCCGAGATGCCCCGAAGCCAGGTGGTGTTCATCGGCCTCGCCGAGGTGCTCGGCGCGGTGGCCCTGGTGCTCCCGATGGCGACCGGCGTCTGGCCCTGGCTCACCCCAGTCGCCGCCGTCGGCCTTGCCATCATTGTATTGATGGCGGCTGGATTCCACCTGCGGGCGGACGAACGGCTCAACGCGCTGGAGACCGTGCTCTGGGCCGGCATCGCCGGGGTGATCGCCATCGGCCGCTGGGATCTCGTGACGTCGGTTGCCCAGGTTCCGTCCCTGGCGTTGGTGATCGCTCTGGCGCTCCTCGTGCCTGCCGCCATCATCAATGTCATCATTCTTCTCCGGCGTCCGGTGAACCGCGGAACGCCGCGAGCAGTCCCCACGGAGGCAGCGGCATGGAAACCAGCAAGCGAGCTCAAGTCCTCAGCCTGATCGCCGCCGCCGGCTTTGTCGTGGTGGCGATGGTCAACGGCTACCGCAAGATCGGCCTGCCTCCGGTGATCATCGTCGGCGGCTCCGGCCTCATCGCCCTGGTGCTCTGGCGCAAGACCTATCTCAAAAGGCCGCTCGACCCGGCGATCATCCTGCCGCTGTTTTTGCTGACGGTCGCGGCCCTCGAGGTGCACATGATCGAGGAGTATCTCACCGGCTTCGGCCCGGCGATGAGCCGGCTCTTCGACATCTCCTGGAGCGAGCGCTCCTTCCTGCTGATCTTTGCCTTCATCGGGCCGATCATCTACACTCTCACTGCGCTCGGCTTGTACAAGCGGGTGCCGCTGGCCGGATTCATCGCCTGGTTCATCTTCATCGGCCCCGGCGTGGCCGAGTTCACTCACTTTATCTTTCCGGCCCTCCGGCCGGCGATCCGGCCGGAGCTGGCCGGGACCATCTCGCAGGCCGTCTCGAACGGCCGGTTCGTCGCCAACATGCCGAACTATTGGGTAAAGACGACGGGCGTGTATTACTTCCCGGGGATGTATACCGCGATTCTGCCGATGATCCCGGGGATCTACGCGATTGTGAGGATGATCCGGTCTAGTAGACCGGCCCTCATGGGCCGGTCCGCCCCCGTGGGCGGGTAGTCCATGCGGATCCTCATCACCGGCGCCACCGGCGTCATCGGCCGCCGAGTGGTGCCGCTGTTGCTGGCGAAGGGACATGAGGTGACCGTGGCGAGCCGAACCAGGGTGGACCTCTTCGACCCGGCCACGCTCGCGCCGGCGGTGCGAGGCCAGGACGCCGTGATCAACCTGGCGACGCACATGCCGTCGTCGTCAACGAGGATGTTGTTTCGCAGGGCGTGGCGAGACAACGACCGGATCCGGCGGGAGGGCTCCCGCAACCTGGTCGAGGCCGCGCTGGCGAGCGACGTGCGGATCTTTCTGCAGGAGTCCTTCGCGCCCACGTACCCGGACCGGGGCGACGACTGGATCGACGAATCGATCCCGCTCCAGCCGTCTCCCTACAATCGCACCGTGCTCGACGCGGAAGCCTCTGCTCGCCGGTTCACCGCGGCTGGCCGGACCGGCGTGACGCTCCGGTTCGCGTCCTTCTATGGGCCAGACGCCGGCCAGATAAAAGACCTGATCGGGATGCTCCGCAGGGGATGGGCGCCGTTGCCGGGTGGGCCGCACGGATTCATCTCGTCGGTCTCGCATGACGATGCGGCCACGGCCGTCGTCGCCGCACTCGCCGCCGCCGCCGGGGAGTACAACGTCGGGGACGACGAGCCAGTGCGGCGAGAGATCTACGCCGGGACGCTGGCCTCGCTCCTCGGCGCCCGACCTCCCCGGTTCCCGCCCCGCTGGGCCACCCCGCTGTTCGGGCCCGTCGCCGACATGCTGAGCCGCTCGCTCCGGATCTCCAACCGGAAGCTGCGCGAGGAATCCGGCTGGCGGCCGCGGTATCCCAGTGTCCGCGAGGGGTGGGTGGCAACGCTGGCGGAGAGTCGGGCTACAGCGATGCCGGCCACCTCGGCATCATTTACTCATTAATTGACGGAGCCTTGTATGCCGGAGAAAAAGATCATCGCGGTCATCGGCGCCACTGGCGCGCAGGGCGGGGGAGTGGTTCGTGCCATCCAGGCAGACAAGGGTGGCCAGTTTGTGCCCCGCGCTATCACCCGCAACCCCAACTCGGAGAAGGCGCAGGCGCTGCGGGACTCCGGCGTCGAAGTCGTTGCCGGCGATGCCGACCAGCCGGAGACCCTGGGCCCGGCGTTCCGCGGCGCCTACGGTGCTTTCCTCGTCACCAACTTCTGGGAGCACTTCTCCGCCGAGCGGGAGGTCACCCAGGTCCGCAACCTGGCGGAGGCGGCCAAGGCCGCCGGCCTCCAGCACGTCGTCTGGTCCACCCTGGAAGACACCCGCAAATGGGTGCCCCTGAACGACAACCGGATGCCCACGCTGCAGGGCAAGTACAAGGTGCCCCACTTCGACGGCAAGGGTGAGGCCGATCAGATCTTCCGTGAGCTCGGCGTGCCGACCACGTTCCTGCTCACCGCCTTCTACTGGGAGAACTTGATCTACTTCGGTTCAGGTCCCCAGCGGGGACCGGACGGTATCCTGGCGCTCACCTTTCCGATGGACAACAAGAAGCTCCCCGCCATCGCGGTCGGCGACATCGGCAAGGCTGCGTACGCGATCTTTCAGCGGGGACGGGAGTTCATCAACAAGACGGTGGGGATCGCGGGCGAGCACCTCACCGGTGAGGAGATGGCCCAGGCACTCACCCGGGCGCTGGGCCAGGAAGTCCGCTACAACAATGTGCCCCCCGAGGTCTATCGCAGCTTCGGCTTTCCCGGTGCCGACGACCTGGGCAACATGTTCCAGTTCAAGCGCGACTTCAACGAGTACTTCTGCGGGGCGCGCAACCTCGGCTTCAGTCGCTCACTGAACCCGGAGCTGCAGACCTTTGAGGGGTGGCTGGCGGAGCACAAGGACCAGATTCCAATGCCGGCGGAGGTGTAGGAGGTACCGCGATAAGGCGGAATGACTCGGGCGGCTGCGTTACCGCCTTACCGCCTTACTGCCCTACCGCATACACATCGGTACTCAGATACTTGAGGCCCGAGTCGGCCATCAGGGTGACCACCTTGGCGCCCGGTCCCAGCCGCTCGGCGACTCGAATCGCCGCGATGACATTGGCGCCTGACGACGTCCCCGCGAAGAGAGCCTCCTCCCGGGCGAGCCGCCTTGCCATCGCCTTGGCATCGTCGGTCTTGACCGCCAGGATCTCGTCCGCCAGCGCCGGGTCCCAGAGCGGGGGGGTGTAGCCGATCCCGACACCTTCGATCTTGTGTGGGCCCGCGGGACCTCCCGATAACACGGCGGACTCCGCTGGCTCGACCGCGACAAACTTTATTTGCGGCTGGTGTCGCTTGAGCACCGTGGCAACCCCGCGGGAGGAGGCCGCCGTCCCCACCGAGTGCACGAACGCGCCGACCTTTCCCTCCGTCTCAGTCCAGATCTCCTCGCCGAGCGGGTGGTAGCCCGCGATGCTGTCGTGGTTGTTGAGCTGGTCGGTCCAGTAGGTATGCGGCTCCCGGCTCAGCCGGCGGGCTTCTTCGATCATGTCCAGGATCAGCTTCTTGGTGGTGAGTCCTCCTTCGCTGGGGACTAGGATCAGCTCCGCACCCAGCGCCGCCATGTGATCCAGCTTCTCCCGGCTGAACGCATCGGAGCTGACGATCCGGATTGGATAGCCTTTCACCGCGCAGACCAGGGCCAGCGACGTCCCGGTGCTCCCGCCGGTGTACTCGACCACGGTATCGCCCGGCTTCAGCCGCCCGTCGGCCTCGGCCCGGGAGATCACGGCCACCGCCATCCGATCTTTCATGCTGCCGGTGGGGTTCTCCCACTCCAGCTTCACGAAGATGTCGGCGCACCCGCGCGGCACCACCTTGCGAAGCTGCACCATCGAGGTGTTGCCGATTGCGTCGAGAAGGTCCACCGGATTAGGGTGCCTCAGCCTCTGGCAAACTTGAGGTGGGTGACATCGGGCGCGGCGACGGTACGGACCAACCGGAGATCGCCGAGATCGCTCGATGCCTTCGAACAATCGCTCGCCGGCGCCGAGCAACATCGGCGCCAGGTGAAGCTCCATCTCGTCCACCAGGCCGGCGCGGAGATACTGCTGGGCCGCCTGGGCGCCTCCCATGAGCGACACGTCCTTTCCCTGGGCGGCCCGCTTCGCTTGCTCCAGGGCCGACTCGATCCCATCGGTGACGAACGTGAAGCTATTGCCGCCCTCGAGGTCTAGCCTCGGGCGCGGATGATGGGTCAGCACGAAGACAGGATGATGGTACGGCGGATTCTTCCCCCACCAACCGGTCCACGGCTTCTTCACGTCCCACGGACCGGGATGGCCGCCGAACATGTTGCGGCCCATGATCGTGGCGCCGAGGTTCGCCCACGATTCCTCCACCACGCGATTGCTGGCATTGAACTCGCCACCCTCCTGGCCGTGCATCGCCTTCCAGAAGGCAAGGGGGAACACCCACTCGTGCAAGCTGCTCCCCACCGATGCCGAGCGGATTCTCCCGGCTCTGCTCCGGCCCCGCGATGTAGCCGTCGAGGGACATAGTGATTTGAAAGCGCAACTTGGCCACGACTGGCCTCACGCGGGCTGGTGGTCGGGCACTTGAAGCGCCCGTTCCGCTGCCGCCACCGCGCGGTCTACGTCGTTCGCCGTGGTGCGCCAGCTGGAGACCGACACCCGCATGCAGCGTTGGCCCCGCCAGGTGGTGCCGGTGAAGAAGGCCTCTCCGGTGGCGTTGATCGCCGCCATCACCTCGTCGGTCCGCTTGTCGTGGTCTTCCTCGGTCGCGCCCGGGCCGAGCGTCGTAGAAGCGCACCAGCCCCTGGTTGATCTGGGGGACGCAGATGGCGCGCGCGTTGGGCAGAGCGCCGATCCGGGTCACGATGGCGTGAGCGTGACGGCAGCAGCGGGCGATGAGATCGGCCAGACCGGTGCGTCCCAGCTCCCGGAGCGCAGCCCAGGTGGCAAAGCCTCGCGCCCGGCGGGAATGGTCCGGGGTCCAGTCGAGCTGGTCGCGTACGTCGGTCGCATGCACGAGATAGCTCGCGTGGTGCTCCATCGCGGCGCGATGATCCTCCGGATGGGCCACGAAGGCGTAACCGCAGTCGTACGGCACGTTGAGCCACTTGTGCCCGTCGGTCGCCCACGAGTCGGCCAGCTCGGCCCCGCGAAGGAGGTGGCGCAGCTCCGGCACCGCGTTGCACCAGAGGCCCATGGCGCCATCGACGTGCACCCACGCGCCGGCTTCGTGCGCGAGGGCGATCAGCTCGGGGAAGGGATCGAAGGCGCCGCAGTTCACGTCGCCCGCCTGGAGCACCACGATCGTGGGCCGCTCCGGCTCCCGGTCCAGCGCATCCCGCAGCGTGTCCGCCGTGAGCTGCCCGGCGGAATCGCTCGGCAGGACGACGATGTTGGCGACCCCGATGCCGAGGAGCTTTGCCGCGCGGGTGGTGGTGCCGTGCACTTCATCCGAGGTGAGGAGCCGGATCCGGGGTGCGCCGGCCAGGCCTTCGCGGTTGACGTCCCATCCGGCTCGCGAAAGCACCGCATGCCGCGCCGCGGCCAGGCAGGTGACGTGGGCCATCTGGCAGCCGGTCACCAGCGCAAACGAGGCCGACGCGGGGAGGCCGAGCACGTCCTTGAGCCAGGCGCCGCAGACCTCTTCGACCACGGCGGCCGCGGGACCACAGGCGTAGAGGCCGGCGTTCTGGTCCCAGGTTGCGGTGAGCCAATCGGCAGCGAGGGCGGAGGGGAGGCCGGCCCCGATCACCCAGCCGTAGAAGCGGCCCCCGGCGCTGCCCAGGAGGCCGCCGGCGGTGCCGCGGGCCAGCTCGTCGATGACGCTGACGGGATCGGCGCCCTCGTCCGGCAGCGGGCGCGCAAAGCGGCGCCGCAGCTCGGCGAGCGGCGTGGTGGTGCCCACCGGCGCGTCGTCCAGTGAGTCGAGATACTCGAGCGCGAGCGCGGTGGCGCGCTCGAGGGCGGCTTGTGGTCTGGAGTCGTGTGGCATAGAGGCAGAATCATACTGTTATTCTCCGGCATGCCAACCCGGACCGATCATTTCGATGGCCGCCGATTCTTCAATCCCAATGGCGCCAATGGGCAGCCATTCTGGAGAGTGCCGCGCCTGCTGCTCACGCCCCGGACCAGGTGGCCCTCGCGGGTGCCGGTCGAGCCGCAGCGGCCGCCGAAACCGGAGCCTGGCGAGGTGGTGGTGACCTTCATAGGTCACGCCACTTTTCTGGTTCAGACCGATAGCGCCAGCGTGCTGATCGATCCGGTCTACTACGAGCGGGCCAGCCCGCTCGCGTTCGCGGGACCTCGGCGGGCCCGGGCGCCCGGCGTGCGGTTCGACGATCTGCCTCCAATATCCCTCGTGCTTCTGAGTCACAATCACTACGATCACTGCGATCTGGGGACGTTGCGGTTGTTGGAGGAACGCTTTCATCCGCCCGTGGTGACGCCGCGGGGCAACCGGCGATTGCTCCGGTCGGCCGGAGTCAGCCAGATCGAGGAGCTGGATTGGTGGGAGCGCTCGAGCACTGCGCCACTGCCGATCACGGTGACGCCGGCCCAGCATTTTTCGGCGCGGGGTCCCTTCGACCGGAACCGGGCCCTCTGGGGCGGGTTTCTGATTGAGGCCGGGGGTCTCCGCATTCTCCATGCGGGAGATTCCGGCTACGGTCCCCACTTCCGCCAGATCGCTGAGGGACTCGGTCGGATCGATCTCGCGCTGCTCCCCATCGGCGCCTACGAGCCGCGCTGGTTCATGAAGGACATCCACATGAATCCGGCGGAGGCGGTGCAGGCGCATCTGGATCTCGGGGCGCGGCAGAGCATCGCGATGCACTACGGCACTTTTCAGCTGACGCCGGAGGGGATCGACGAGCCGGTGCGTGAGCTGAAGAAGGCGTTGCGGGAGCGGGCGCTAGCTTCGGAGCAGTTTCGAACGCTGGAGGTTGGGGAATCCGCCCGTCTCACCGGAGATACGGTGCCACGTTCTTTGCGATCCGATCGAACTCTGCCTTCGTGAGCGGCAGCTTGTGGAACGCCGCCCATCCCTCGCGGGGCGGCAGATTGCCCCCCAGGGCCGCATCCGAGCCGTACAGCACCCGTTCGACCCCGACCTGACGGATCCGTTTCGCCACCAGGGCCGCGGTGGCCGGCGAGATCTTCGGGTCCACCACGGTGGCGACATCGAACCAGAGGTGCCGGGTTCGGGGATCCCGATTCTGTACCGCGTCCGCCAGGACCGCCATCACGCTGTCGACCGGCGGATCGTCGTAGCCGGGACCGGAGCCGGCCAGGTGCGCCACCTGGACCACGACATCGGGCGCCGCGGGCAGCAGCTGCTCCAGAAAGGCGTGTGCCTGCACCGGTCCGTAGGGACGGTTCCTGGAGATGGACGCTCGGAGGTGCACCACGATTGCCATATGGTGGTCGTTGGCGGCCTGAAAGATCTGCCGGAGCCGAGCGACGTGTTCTGGATTCTCCAGCTGGACGTCCGAGTTGCCGAAGTGGAGCTTGATGCCGTGGCGGAGCCGGGAATCCTTCGCGCAGCGGTTCAGCTCCTCCAGCGCGTACTCCTTCAGCGGGTTAAAGCTGCACAAGGCGATGAGCCGGCCGGGGTATTCGGCGGCCTGGGCGGCGTTCCAGTCGTTCTCGGCCCGGACCTTGGCGTATTCGTCGGGCACCGAGCGCGACGGGCTGCCGTAGATGTAGGCGACCGACAGCAGGACCGCCTTGCGAATACCGGCGGAATCGAGCAGCGCCACGACATCATGCGCCGTGATTGGTTGCATGGTGTGAGTGGTGTCGAGCAGCGCCACCATCGTCGGGCTGAAGAGATGCTGATGGTGATCGGCGACCGGAGCAACTTGCGCGGAGGCCGAACCGGGCGAGGAGCATGGTAGCCGCTAGCGCGCCGGTGTTTGATAGAATCATCGATGGTTGAGGCTGGGGCAGATCAGAAAGTGACGGCTCGGGCAATGCCGGCGAGTGGACGAATGGTACACTCACCTACGAGGCTTCGAAGCCGGGCCTCGGTGAAGTGCTCCGACCTGAGGCCGCCGTCAGTCACGAGATATTCGTCGGTCTTCTCCACCACAGAGTGTCCGAACCGGCGATACCACTCTCGCCGAGCTGCCACCGAGGTTTCCGAGAAAACCGACAGCAGCCGGGTGTGCGGCTTGGGAGCCAGGCGCCGCATCTCACTCAGAACGCCGGCCTTGTCGGCCATCGTCCCCCAGGTATTGGTGAGGCAGATCGCGAAATCGAATTCGGTATCCACGGGAATGGCGGTAGCATCGCCGGTGATAAAGTGCAGGCGGCCGACTCCGGCGCGCTGCGCCGCCTCGGCTATGTAGCTCCGTTCGTAGTCCACCCCCACGCCGAGTTGGAGCCGGTCTCGCATGAGCACCAGATGGCGGCCGGTGCCGCAGCCGACATCGAGGACTCGCATGCCCTCTTTGATGATATCACGAAGCAGCTCGAGCTCGGCGCGGAGGAAGTCCTGGATCTCGGCCGGCTGGGTGGCAGGGTCAAGCGCCCGGTTCAGTAAGCCAGCGGCGTAGACCTCGTCATTTGTCATAGGTGCGCCCAAAGAAGCCCGGGGCGCACTAGCGCAGCTCCAAGCCAATGCTTCCGGGTATCAGCCAGTCTGGGCTGCTCCCGTCGGCGAACAGCCGGTGATACTGCAGATCCATGACGGCCCAGAGCCGGGGTGTCAGTCGATATCCTCCGCCAAAGCCGACGTGCACCCCAGGAACGACGGGCCTGGTGCCCGGCGGACGGTCGCTGAGCCAGTACACCCCAGGCGCCGCGCCGGCCCGAACCAGAAAGCGGCGGTCGATCCAGCTGGCCTCGAGTCCCGTCGAGAGACCAGTGACTCGCACCGGCCCCAGGAAGGCGGTTTGGCAATCGAAGGGAGCGGTGGGGCAAGGCACTAGCGAGAATGCGGGGTCGCTTAGCAAGAAGGCGACGCCGTTGTTTCGACCGATTGAGGCATGCACCAGGTCCACCCGTGCGCCAAGGTGCCGCCCCCACCGCAGGCCTCCGTGGATCTGATAGAAGCCGCCGTCCCGGAGCAGGAGGCCGTTCCCCTGCCGGTCCTGGCGCACAGGCCCGACCCCGACCCCGACAAACCACGCTTGCCGCTCTTGGCCGTGGAGTGGCAGCGCGACCGCAATCGCTAGGAATACGGCGACGAGAATGCGCCCCATGAAACCTCCTTCATCGAGAACGACCGCCTTTGGCCCGCCGGGCTACCGCGATGGCAGCCGCCACCCAGCTTCCCAGCTCCTCAGAATCCTCCAGCACGTCCGCGGGCACCTCGTAATACTGCATGACCTCGCCGGCTTCGCCATATGGACTGAAAGGCGGCATGCCCCGCTCCTTGAACTGGGGGCGGGTCGCGTCATCCACCTTGAAGTACAGGGTGTCGTCATCCATCAACGCAAAGAACAGCTCGCCCGCGTAGATCCCCACGCCACCGAACATACTGCGCGCCCGGATGCCCGGCGTGGTGCGGGCAAGCTGCTCCAAGACAAAAGTTCGAAAACTGGGGCTGATGCTCATTAGTAACGGTGGCCGTTATGTCGTTACGTCGTCGCAACTTCCGCTTTCCGCTTCGAGTCGTTGTTAAAGCGGGCGAACGCCGGACTGAAGTCGGCAACCCGGTCGCAGGCCGTGCGGCTGGGTGAGTATGGGTTCGGTCATCACAAGTCTTACGTCCTACCGTCCCGCCGCTAGCTTCCCCGGCGATGGACCCCCTCTCGGATCTGCTGCGGGTGGTTCGTCTCGACGGCGCCTTCTTCTATGCGGTCGAGGCGGCGGCGCCCTGGATCGTGGAATCGGCGCCGGCCAAGGAGCTGAGGCCCCAGATCCTTCCCACCTCCGAGCACCTGATCTCGTATCACATTCTCACCGGCGGCCACTGTTTTGTGCGTCTCATCGGGGAGGATCCGGTCGAGATGCTGCCGGGCGACGTGATCGTCTTTCCCCATGGCGACCCCAACGTGATGTCGAGCGGGCGAGACCTCCGCGCGCCCGGGGTCACCACGAGCTTTCCCGACCGATACCCCCACACCGTCATACTCGGCAACGGCGCTCCCCCGGCAGCCACGTTCGTCTGCGGCTTCCTGGGATGCGACCGCCAGCCGTTCAACCCCTTGCTCGCCTCGCTCCCCCGGCTGCTGCACATGCGGAAGATGTCCAGCGCCTGGCTCGACGGCTTTGCCCGCCAGGTGACCAAGGAATCCCAGCTCGGCCGGCCCGGCGCGGACAGCGTGCTCACCCGGCTGGCCGAGCTGATGTTCATCGAGCTGCTGCGCCGCTATCTGGAGGAGCTGCCGCGGGAAGAGACCGGCTGGTTGGCGGGGCTTCGCGATGACGTGGTGGGCCGAGCGCTGGCGCTGCTGCATGGCCGGCCGGGGCACCCATGGACCCTGGAAGAGCTGGCGCGGGAAGCGGCCTCCTCCCGCTCCAATTTCGCCCGACGTTTCGCCGAGCTGGTCGGTCAACCACCGATGCAGTACCTGGCCCAGTGGCGGATGCAGGTCGCCGCCAATCGGCTGGCGCAGAGCAGCGCCAAGATCGCCGCGATCGGGGGAGAGGTGGGGTACGACTCGGAGGCCGCGTTCAGCCGGGCCTTCAAGAAGGCGACGGGTGTGGCGCCGGGTGCATGGAGAAACGCCCGGCGCGGCTAAGCGGTGTCTTCGACCAACCGCAAGCGGGGGAACCGATCGGCCGCGAGCAGCTCGTCGATTGCCGGCACCGAGAGCGCGGGCCAGAAGTGATGCCCCTGTCCCAGGGTACAACCCAGCCCGAGCAGCGCTGCCTGTTGCTCCGCCCGCTCGATCCCTTCCGCGATGGTCTGGAGCTTGAGGGTGTCGCCCAGGCCGACGATGGCCCGCGCCAGCGCCGACCGATCGGCTCCCTGACCGACTTCCTCCACGAACGGCTTCGCGATCTTGAGGATGTCGATCGGGAAGCGCTGCAGGTAGCTCAGCGACGAATACCCGGTCCCGAAGTCATCGATGGCCAGCCGCACGCCGAGCCCCTTGAGCTGCCGCAGGCGCTCGAGCACCGCGTCGGTCTGCTGCATCAGCACGCTCTCGGTGATTTCGAGCACCACCGACGAAGGGTCGACCCCGGACGAGGTGAGCGTCTGGCGAAGGGTGTCTACCAGCCCGGAGCCCTGGAGCTGCCGGCCCGAGATGTTGACGGACACCGCGAGCGGAAGCCGGGGGTGCGCCGCCCGCCAGACCTGGAGCTGCCGGCAGGCCTCGCCCAGGACCCACGACCCCAGCTGCACGATCAGTCCGGTTTCCTCGGCGAGAGGGATGAAGTGCGGGGGCAGCAGGCGGCCGAACTGGGGATGCTCCCACCGAAGCAGCGCCTCCAGGCCGTAGATACTGCCGCTCTGCAGGTTGACGATGGGCTGGTAGAACAAGGTCAGCTCGTGTCGCTCGATGGCGCCCCGGAGCGCGGCTTCGAGGTCGAGCCGCTCGCGGATGTCGGCATACATCCGGGATTCGTAGGTCTCCGAGCGGCCCTTGCCCCGCCGCTTGGCGGCGTACATCGCCATGTCCGCGTTGCGCAGGAGGTCGTCGGCCCGGTCGTCGGGTGAGGCAGTGGCGACGCCGATGCTCGCCGTGACCCGCACCTGATTGCCGCTGAGGGTGAAGGGGTGGGACATCGCGGCGGACAGCCGGTCGGGGAGGCCTTCCGGCCCTTCGGTCCCTTCGATGAGGATCGCGAACTCGTCACCGCCGAGGCGCGCGACCGTGTCGGCGCTCCGGGCGCAGGCCAGGAACCGCTCGGCCGCGGCGATGAGCAGCCGGTCGCCCTCGGCATGCCCCAGGCTGTCGTTGACGTTCTTGAAGTCGTCGAGGTCGAGGTAGAGGACCGTCACCGTACTGCCGCGCCGCTGCGCCAGCGCCAGCGCGTGGCTCACCCGGTCGCGGAACAGGGCGCGGTTGGCCAGCCCGGTGAGCGGATCGTGGAACGCCTGGTGGGTCAGCTGCTCCTCCAGCCGCCGCCGCTCGCTGACGTCCCGGGTGTTGAGCACCACGCCTTTTACCGTGGTGTCGTGCAGCAGGTTGGTCGCCAGGATCTCGGCGTGGAGCCAGGAGCCGTCGGACTGGCGAAAACGCCACTCGACCGGGCCGGTCACCCCCGGCGCCTGCGCCGCGCTGCGGAAGAACGTCGCCGCCCGCTCGCGGTCGTCGGGGTGGAGCAGCTCCGATACCGTATGGCGCAGCATCTCCGACGGGTCGTAGCCGAACACCCGCGCCGCCGAAGGGCTCACAAAGCGAACCGTGCCGTCCGCCCGGGTAACGATGATGACGTCGGACGAGTGCTGCACCAGCGAGCGGAAGCGGGCCTCGTTCTGTCGCGCCGCGTGCTCGGCGAGGAGCCGCACGTTCTCCCGCACGGCGAGAAACTGGCGCAGCACCAGCAGGCCGGTCACCAGCATGGCTCCGAGGACGAGTCCACTGAGGGGGTCGGTCCATGGGCGCAGCGCCACGACGAGGAGCAGGACGTAGACCGTGCCGACCGCGAGGTAGGGCAGCGGGCTGATCGGCTGGAACCGGGTGAGGGGAACGGCAGAGGCCTCGCGCCGGGCAACCGGCCGGCGCCAGTAGGTCTCCGCGCTGGCGATCAGCATCACGTAGCAGACCAGGAAGACGCCATCGGCCCAGCTCGCGCTCCGGCTGCCCGCCTCGAGCTGCACCAGGTTGAAGGTGAGATCCGCGACCACCCCCACCGACACCCCCGTCACCAACAGCCCGAACGCCCACCGGTTGCCGTCGATCGGCCGGCGCAGCAACACGGTGGTGACGCCGAACAGGATCAGCATGCTCGCCAGCGGATAGGCGAACGCCAGCAGGTTGACGACCAGGCTGCTCCCCTGCGCGGCCGCTGTCGGGCGGACCGAGAAATACCAGATTGCGACCCCGCCACCGACCAGCACCATCGCGCCGTCGAGCAGCAACTTCCGCCGCTCCGGCCGGGTACGCCGGGCGAGGGGGAACGCGAGGAGGGCGGTAAGGGTGAGCAGCGAGTCGGTCAGATAAAAGAGGTCGGCCCAGGATACCTGGGGGCTGTCGTGCAACGTCATGACGTACCCGGTCGAGATGGCGTTGCCGGTGAACACCATCGCGCCGCCGAGCGCGAGCAGGCGCAGGGCTCGACGAACGCCCGGATCCAGGACGTCCTGTCTCGAGGCGAGGGCGAACAGGGTCATGACGCTCAGATTGAGCGGCATGAACGCCACGTTGCCGATGACGTCGCGCATCGTCGCGCTGCCCCAGTGGCTCTGTTCCCAGACGAGGTAGAGCACCGCGTAGAGCGCGGTGGCGAACGCAACGCTGCCAACGGGGAGGCGGGCGACCTTCGATGGTTCGCTCACGCAAGATCCCGGAACGGGTATGGTTGTTTGGGGGGAGCAGTAAATAAGCGAACCGTTTCAGTTTGCGCCAGCGGTACTCCGGAGCAAGAAGTCGGGACGAACGGTCATTGGCGGAACCCGGCTTCCCTGACAGAATGGTGCGCGCTGCAATGGAGCAGCCATTCAACAGGAAGAGGAAGCAATGAGTCAACGTACCGACGCACTAGCCGAGCGGCTGGAGCAGGGGGCACGCGCGCTGGCCGGGTTCGCCGCTGGGCTCACCGAGGCGGAGTGGCAGGCCCGGGTGCCCAAGGATGGGCGCAAGGTCGGCGTGGTGGTGCATCATGTCGCCACCATGTATCCGCTGGAGATCCAGCTGGCCCAGGTGCTCGCGGAAGGGAAGCCGGTGGTGGGGGTGACCTGGGACGCGGTCCACGAGATGAATGCCCAGCATGCCAGAGATTTTGACGCCGTCACCAAAGAGGCGGCGCTGGAGCTGCTCCGCCGGAACAGCACCGCGGCCGCGGCCGCCATTCGGGCGCTCAGCGACGAGCAGCTCGACCGGGCCGCCCCGCTCTCGCTCAATTCCGACGCCCCGCTGACCTGCCAGTTCATGCTGGAGGATCACGCGGTGCGGCACAGCTATCACCACCTCGCCAGCATACGGAGGGCCTTTGCGGCGGTAGAGCGGGCCGCCTGAACGGCGACACCCGGGAGTGTGGACGAGGGGGCCGTCCTCGTCGTACATTAGAGAGTGAAGGCGCTTTGTTTTTGGAGGATTCAATGCGTAACATCTCTCTGCTCCCACTCGCCGCTCTCATGGCCGTTGCCGCGGGGTGCGGGACCGAGGTGAAGGAACAGACCAGTAGCTCGGTTCCGCAGCGCGATCTGACGCTGGTTACCCAGACCGCACAGGTCGAGGTCGCTTCGCCGCTGGAGACCCAGCTGCTGCGGACCCCGAGCCGCAGCGTGCATCGTTCCCGGATGGCGGCCCGGCTCGCGCCTGCGGCAGCACCCGCGCCGGTGGTCGCCGCCCCGCAGCCAGTTGCCCAACCCGTCCCCGCTGCTCCCGCAGCCACCCCGACCAGCAATCGGGAGCTTCCGCCCGGTAAAACCGTCACGCGTGATTCCGGTCAGCAGTGGTCCCTCGATCGGCACCGACAAGACCGCTGAGTTCCCCGGCGAACGGGGCCACACCGTGAGGGCACATGGTGGCGGCGGCACCTGTCGCGGTGGCGGCCGCGGCCCCGATATCGGGATGGCTCCGGCTCCGCGACCGGATTTTCGATGAGAGCTGGGGGCTTCAACCCCGCTAATCCACTCGTACAGGTCCTAGCTCCCAGCTCCTAGCCTCCCACCTCCCGCTTCTTGTTATTATTCCCCCGTTCAATTACTGATCTAAGCTTGCCCCATGGGAAGGAGCGGGTGTGGCAATAGGGGAACTGCAGGGAGTCGAGCGCGAGCCCAGGTGGCATCGCCGCCCCGACGAGCGTCGCGCCGAGATCATCGACAGCGCCGTGCTGGTCTTTGGCCGCAACGGCTACAAGCGGACCACGCTTGCGCAGGTGGCCGAGCGAGCCGGCGTCTCGGCCGGCACGGTGTGCCATTACTTCGGCTCCAAGGCCAGGCTGTTCGAGGAAGTCATTGCTGACCGATTGATGCCATTCGTCGAGAACGAAGAAGCCAGCCTGGCCCGGCACCGCGGGCCCGCGCGTGATCTCCTTCACCAGTTGCTCCGCCGGTTCTGGGATCGAGCGTGGGAGCCGGGGATCCTCGACCTCGTCCGGGTGGTTAAGGTGGACAGCGGCGAGTTCCCGGAGTCGGGGCGGCTGCTCTGCCAGCAGTTGGGGGTGCGCTGGCGCCGTCTCTTCGCCCGGATCCTGACTGCCGGCCGGAAGAGCGAGGAATTCCGCCCGCTGGACGTGGACGTTGCCGCCCGCACCATCAGCTACGCCGTCATCGGCGTGGCCGAGAAGGTCTCGGCGTTCCAGGCGTACGATCCCGACATGCCGGAGCGCGAGGAGATGTGGCGGACGGTGCTGGAAATGGTCGACCGGTTTGTACTGGTGCAGCTGCCTAAGGCGGCGAAACAAGGAGAAGGGGAGTGATGGAGATGCATGCCACGCGCATTCGCGCGCTCGCGACCACCGCTGCCGCCGCGTCGCTGTTGCTGGCAGGCGCCTGCAAGAAGAATTCGGCGCCACCCGCTCCTCCGCCCCCCGAAGTGGCCGTGGTGCAAGTGCGGCCGGCACGACTGCCGACTTCCTTCGACATCACCGGCGAGGTGCAGCCTTATCGCAGGGTCGAGGTGCGGGCTCGGGTCGAGGGTGTCATCGAGTCGCGTCCCTTTACCGAAGGCAGCGTGGTGAAGCCCGGCCAGGTGCTTTACCGCCTCGACCAGGTAACCCCCGAGGCGCAGTACCAGTCGGCATTGGCGCGGGCGGAAAACGCCAAGCGTACCCTCGATCGGCTCCAGCCGCTGCTCAAGGAGAATGCCGTTGCCCAGCAGGACGTGGACAACGCCGAAGCCGAGGCCCGCGCGGCCCAGAGCAGCCTGGAACAGGCCCGAAAGAACCTGAACGACGCCGTCGTGCGCGCCGGGATCGAGGGCCGGGTGGGTCGCACCAACCTCGAGGTGGGCGCCAGGGTCACGGGCCCGTCCGATCTGCTGACCACGATCGATGTGCTGAATCCGATCTATGTGAGCTTCCGACCCTCAGCCCAGCAGCTCCTCGCCTGGAAGCAGGACCCGGGGGCGCGGAAGCTGATCCAGCCCGGCAGCCAGCTCGAGATCCAGGTCACGCTCCCCGACGGCACCACGCTGCCTCGTACCGGCAAGCTCGACTTCGTGGCGCCGTCGCTGGATGCGGCGACCGGCACCCAGGAGTTCCGGGCGCTCTTCCGGAATCCCGATTACCTCCTGGTTCCCGGGCAGTTCGTCAAGGTGCGGCTCACCGGCTTTACCCGCGACAGCGCGCTCGCGATCCCGCAGCGCGCGGTGCAGCAGGCGTTGGGTCGCCAGTTCGTGCTGGTCGTCGGCAAGGGTGACACCGTGGCGTCCCGCGACGTGCAGCCGGGACTCTGGAGCGGCAATCTCTGGATCATCGACAAGGGGCTGAGTCCGGGCGATCGAGTGGTAGTAGATGGCGTGCAGAAGGCCGCTCCGGGCCGGCCGGTTCGCGCGGTTGCGCTGGCCGACAGCGCTACCACCAGTCCCCAGGAAACGGCAGCCGCAGGAGCGAGCCCGAAGCCCGATGCAGGAAAGACGAAATGATCAGTTCCCCAGAGGCCCCGCGCAGCGGGGCAGACAACGAAGTCCACTACTTCTTCATCAAGCGCCCGGTCCTCGCCATCGTCATCAGCGTGATCATCACGCTGCTCGGCGTGTTCGCGATCCGGCTGCTGCCGATCTCGCGCTATCCCCAGATCACCCCGCCCGCGGTGCAGGTGCAGGCGACCTTCCCCGGCGCCACCGCGGAAGACGTAGCCGAGGCGGTTGCGGCGCCGATCGAGGCGCAGCTCTCCGGCCTCCAGGGGCTGCTCTACTACTCATCGGCCAATGCGAGCGACGGCACGATGAGCCTGCAGATCTACTTCGACGTGAGCCGGAGCCAGGACCTGGCCGCGGTGGACGTGCAGAACGCGGTGAAGCTGGCCGAGCCGCAGCTGCCGGACGCGGTGCGCCAGAACGGGATCACCATCCTCAAGGCCAACACCGACATCCTCGGCGTGGTGGCGCTCACGTCCGACGATCCCCGCTATGACGCGGCGTTTCTTACCAACTACATGAAGCTGTACGTGGAAGACGAGATCAAGCGTACGCCGGGCATCGGGAACGCGCTCACCTTCGGTGGTCTCGAGTTTTCCATGCTGATCCAGCTCGACCCCGACCGGATGGCGCAGCTGGGCATCACGACCAGTGACGTTGCCGGTGCCGTGCGGGAGCAGAACGCCACCAGCCCGGCCGGCCGGCTGGGGCGCGAGCCCGCACCGCCGGGTACGGAGCTTACCCTGCCGGTCACGACCCTGGGGCGGCTCAAGACCCCGGAGCAGTTCGCCGACATTGTGGTCCGAGCCAAGGAGGACGGCTCCATCGTCCGGATCCGGGACATCGGCAAGGTGGTCCTCGGCTCCCGCAATTACGACCTGGCCGGGCGGCTGAACGGCTCGCCGGTTGCACCGATGCTGCTCTACCTGAGACCGGGGGCCAACGCGCTCGCCGCCAAGGAGGCGGTGGTGAAGCGGATGGGCGAGCTGTCCCGCAGCTTCCCCAAGGGCGTGCACTATAACGTGCCGTTCGACACCACGCCGTTCGTGAACGCCTCGATTCATGAGGTGGTGAACACGCTGCTGATCGCGATGCTGCTGGTGACGCTGGTGGTCTTCCTCTTCCTGCAGAGCTGGCGGGCGACGCTGATCCCCATGCTCGCGGTGCCGGTGAGCGTCATCGGCACCTTCCTGGGCCTGCTCATGCTGGGCTTCACCATCAACGTGCTCACCCTGTTCGCCCTGGTGCTGGCCATCGGCATCGTCGTGGACGACGCCATCGTGGTGATCGAGAATACCGAGCGGCTGATGGCCACCGAGGGGCTGTCGGCGCGGCTGGCGGCGGACCGGGCCATTCGGCAGGTCGCCGGCGCGCTGGTGGCGATCGTGCTGGCGCTCTGCGCCGTGTTCGTGCCGGTCGCGTTCCTCGGCGGAGTCACCGGCGAGATGTTCAAGCAGTTTGCGGTCACGCTGGTGATTGCGGTGCTGCTCTCCGGCCTCGTCGCGCTGACCCTCACCCCGGCGCTCTGCGCCATGCTGCTCAAGGAGTCCAGCGAGACCAAGCACACCCATGGCTTCTTCGGGTGGTTCAACCGGAAGTTCCACAGCACCACCGACCGCTACGCCAACGGGGTGGGCCGAGTGCTCGGCCGGCCGCGGGTGTGGCTGGCGGTGTTCGTCGTGATGGTGGCACTCGCGATCACGCTGTGGAAACGGGTCCCGACCGGGTTCATCCCGACGGAGGACAAGGGATATTTCGCCATCGCAATGCAGCTGCCGGATGCCTCATCGCTGCAGCGCACCGGAGCGGTGATCAAGCGGGTCGAGGGCTTTCTGCGGGAGGAGCCCGCGGTGGTGAACGTAGTCGCGTTTGCCGGGCTGGACGTGCTCACCCGGACCAACCAGACCAACAGCGCCACCATCTTCATCCTGCTCAAGCCCTGGGACGAGCGAGGCAAGAACGAGTCGATCGACGCGATCACCAAGCGGATCAACGGCAAGCTGTTCGGGATGAAGGATGCGGTGGGCTTTGCCTTCAACCTGCCGGAGATTCCCGGCCTCGGGTCTACGTCGGGGGTCGAGGTCAATCTGCAGAACCGGTCGGGCAGGGACGTTCGTGATTTTGCCCAGAACGTGCAGGCCTTCAGCCAGGCGGTGAACCAGCTGCCGGCGGTGCAGGCGATGACCACGACCTTCAGGGCCAACGTGCCTCAGCTCTATCTCGACGTGGACCGGGCCACCGCCAAGGCGCGGGGGGTGAATCTCACCGATCTGTTCGGCACCCTGCAGACGTTCCTGTCCACGCTCTACATCAACGACTTCAACCTCTACGGCCGCACCTACCGGGTGCAGGCGGAGGCGCAGCCGCAGTTCCGCGAGACGCCCGAGGATCTCGGGCGGCTGTACGTGCGGGGACGCAACTCAGGAGATGATCCCGGTCTCGTCCCTGGTCCGGACCGAGTTCCGTAGCGGGCCGACCCAGCTGCTCCGGTTCAATGGGTTTGGCTCCGCCCTCTTCACCGGAACCCCCAAACAGGGTCGCAGCTCCGGCGAAGTGATGAAGGAGATCGACCAGCTGGTCTCGGAACAGTTCGAGTCGCAGGGAGTCGGAATCGGCTACTCCGGCCAGTCGTTCCAGGAGCGGGCCGCATCGGGTCAGGCCGGGCTGGTCTTCGGCCTGGGGCTGGTGATCGTCTTCCTGGTGCTCGCCGCGCAGTACGAGAGCTGGTCGATTCCGTTCGCCGTGCTCTTCGGGGTTCCCTTCGGCGCGCTCGGCGCGTTGCTCGGGCATCTGGCTCCGAGGCACGCCCAGCGACATCTACTTCCAGGTCGGACTGATCACGGTGGTGGGACTCGCGGCCAAGAACGCGATCCTGATCGTGGAGTTTGCCAACGAGATCCGGCAACGGGGCGTTCCCCTCCGCGAAGCCGCGGTCGAAGCGGCCCGAGAACGGTTCCGACCCATTCTCATGACGTCGTTCGCTTTCATCCTTGGCGTGTCGCCGTTGGTGATCGCGTCCGGCGCGGGAGCCGGCAGCCGGCATTCGCTCGGCACCGGGGTGTTTGCGGGCATGTTGTTCGCAACCACGATCGGAATCTTCTTTATCCCGCTCTTCTTCTCGACCATTCGGGGACTGGCGGAGCGGGGCTTCTCCCGGCGCCTTCTCGAGCGCGCGCGAGCCGTTGCCTACGCCGGCGTCACCGGAGTCGCGATGATCCGCTATTCGGCGTTGCTCCTGGTGGGCCTTGCCGCGGGCGGCTGCGCGGCCGGGCCCAGCTATCACCCGGAAACAGTCGTCCCCGCGTCCACTCGGGTGGGCACGGCGCAGTCGAGTCCCGGGGCCCGCGCCTTCTTCGACTCCCTGGCTGCCGCCCGGGCCGCCGACACGGTCACCGGGAACGCCGCGCCGCTCCCGCCGGGCGAGCTGCTGCCGGACTCACTGCTCAACCTCGATTGGCTCGACATCTTCCGCGACTCGACCATGCTCGGGCTGGTCCGGACCGCGCTGGCGCAGAATCGGGATCTCCAGACGGCCATCAGCCGGATCCGGGAATTCCGCTCCGACGTCGGCATCGCGCGGGCGCCCCTCTTCCCCAGCCTCACGGCCAACGGAAGCGTGAGCACCAACCAGGTGGCGATCGGCTCCTTCCCCCCGACCCAGTACGATGCCTTCCGGCTGACCGCCGATGTGGCCTGGGAGCTGGACTTCTGGGGCCGGATTCGGCGGGGGGTCGAGGCCGCGCGGGCTGACCTCGGCTCGCAGGAGGCAGCCCAGCGCGCCGTGGTGCTCTCACTGGTCAGCGACGTGGCCACGGGGTACCTGTCGCTGCTCGAGCTGGATCAGGAGCGGGCCCTGGCCGAGCGCACGCTCATCTCTCGGCAGGCGACGCTCAACCTGGCGCGCCGGCGGTTCCAGCAGGGGCTGACCTCGGAGCTCGATGTGCGCCAGTTCGAGGCCCAGGTCGCCGTCCCGGCCGCGACGCTGGCCCAGACCGAACGGTTGCGTGCGGAGCAGGAGCACCAGCTCAGTCTCCTGCTCGGTGAGCCGCCTGCGCCCGTCGCGCGACGAGGCACGCTCACTCAGGCGCTCAGGGCGCTTTCGGTCCCCGACTCCCTGCCCGCGGCGCTGCTGGCCCGCCGGCCCGACGTCCAGCAGGCGGAGCGGGCCTATGCGGCGGCGACGGCGCGGATCGGTGTGGCGCAGGCTGAGCGGCTGCCGACCATTTCGATCAGCGGCTTCTACGGCACCCAGGTGCCCAAAGCAGACAATCTCTTTTCGTCGAACGGGGAGATCTATCAGGCCCTCGCCGGCATCTCGCTACCGCTCTTTACCGGAGGCCAGCTGGTCAATCAAACCGCCGCCGCCCGGGCCCGAGCCGATCAGGCCCGGCTGCAGTACGAGCAGAGCTTCCTGATCGCGTTGCGGGAGGCGAGCGATGCGCTGGTGGGGGTGCGGACTTCGCGGGACCAGGTGGTGGCGCAGCAGACCCAGGCGCAGGCACTGCGCCGGGCGTTGCAGCTGGCGGAGCTTCGATATCGCAGCGGCATTGCGAGCTATGTCGAAGTGCTCGAGGCGCAGCGGAGTCTGTTCGATGCCGAGCTGGGTCTGAGCCAGGCGCAGCTCGGGCAGCTGGCCTCCGCCGTCGAGCTGTACCGCGCATTCGGTGGCAGCTGGCCCACGGGCCCCACTGGCGTAGCCTACTCCACGGTGGGCTCGTTCCGCGGCTCGAATCGATCGATCAGACGTAGTATCTACCGCCGCAGTATCTATCGCCGCTAGCTTCCAGACGGACCCCATCGAGGCAGCTCTCATGATGACTGAGGAAACACCCGCCGAGCTCGGCGAGGACCCATCTGCGGCCACACCGGCAAGTCGAACCGGGGCCGGATTCCTGGCTGGCATTGTCTTCGGGGTTTTCCTCGGGGCAGGACTGGCGCTCTTCTTTGCCCCCGACCGGGGCGACAAGACCCGCAGCAAGCTGAGAAGGCGGATGCGTTCGCTGGGGGAAGACGCGCTCGAGGGGCTGGATCGGGCCGGCTCCCGAACTCGGACCGAGCTTAAGCGCAAGCAGCGGCGCATCCGGGCCGAGCTGGAGCGGATCCGGGAGCGGGCCAGAGAGCGGGCGAAGGAAGCGAAGGAAGCGCTGGAATAGCTCAGCGTTTGGCCAACCGCTTCCGCAGGGACTCTGCCTGTTGCTTGTAGTTGGTATCCATCGCCTCACGGACCGGCAGGGAGTCTACCAGGCGGAGCTGGGCTCCGGCGTCTCGCAGCCGTTTCCGGTCCGCATAGATGTCCGCCAGCGCGAGATGATGGTAGATGCGCCCTGGGTCGAGCTGCACCGCCTTTTCCATGTAGAAGATCGCGTTATTCCAGGACGCCTGGTTGAAGACCCGGGCGCCCAGAAAATTCTTGGCAAAGAAGCGGCTCAGCGCGGGCAGCCGCATGATCTCGGCATTCCAGCGGCCCAGAATATGGTAAGCGCCATCGTGCCGGGGGTTGATGGCAATGGTGCGGAGCGCTTCGCTCCGGATAAGCGTGGCGCTGCGGAGCTTTTCTTGCGTCGGCTTCATGAGTGCGGCGCGTCCCAGCGAGGCGGCCAGGGCGAAATGCCCGTCGGCGCCGGCCGGGTTAGCAGTCACTGCTCTCCGGGCGTAGCGTTCGGCCCGGGCATAGAGCGAGTCGCGCCGGGGACTCTTCGCCGACATTGGATAGGGATCGCCCATCAGGCCAAGGGTCAGTGCCGCGCGCCAATTGGCCTCGTAGTTCATCGAGTCCAGGGCCAGCGCGGCCTCGAAGTGCTGGAGGGCGGTAGGCAGGTCGCGGGCATCGCCGGCGGCGATTCCCAGAGCTATATGGTCGGCCGCCTGCTGCGCGCGAAGCGAACCGGCGGCCGCAAACAGGGCGAGAGCGAGTCCTACCGATCGGAATCGCGGGCTTCAACACAGGAATAGTCCACTCCATGGATGCTGACGAATGGTGATCCCGTCTCTCATTCAGCACAAGCGCGACGGGAATTCGCTGCGGGCGTCCGAGTGGCGCGAGCTGATCCGGGAGTACACCGCCGGCCGAGTGCCGGATTATCAGATGTCGGCTCTCCTCATGGCGGTGGTCTGGCGCGGGCTGTCGCACGAGGAGCTCGCGGCGCTGACCGACGCGATGCTCGAATCGGGAGACCGGCTCAACTTCGACGGTATGGCGCGGCCCCGGGCGGACAAGCATTCGACCGGCGGCATCGGCGACAAGGTCTCCCTCCTCCTCGCTCCGATGGTGGCCAGCTGCGGAGTCGCGGTCCCCATGATGTCCGGCCGCGGGCTCGGCCACACCGGCGGTACCCTGGACAAGCTGGAGTCGATTCCTGGCTTTCGGACCGCGCTTACCCTGCGAGAGGCCAAGGCGCAGGTCGAACGGATCGGTTGCGCCATGCTGGGACAAACTCCCGAGATCGCGCCGGCGGACAAGCGGCTCTACGCTCTCCGCGACGTCACCGGCACGGTCGAGTCCATCCCGTTGATCTCGGCCAGCATCATGTCCAAGAAGCTGGCTGAAGGGCTCAACGGACTGGTTCTCGATGTGAAGACGGGGAGCGGCGCCTTCTTGCCCGAGCGGGACCAGGCTCTGGAGCTGGCCCAGACAATGATCGAGCTGGGCCGGTCACACGACTGTCCCACCGTGGCATTGCTCACGGCGATGGACCGTCCGCTGGGAAGAGCCTGCGGGAACGCGCTCGAGGTGGAGGAGGCCATCGAAGGACTGCGGGGGGAGGGACCGGCCGACCTGATGGAGGTCACCTACGCGCTCGGCGTGGAGATGCTGCTCCTGGTGGGGGCGGCGCAGGATGCCGCGGACGCGAGGCGGCGATTGGAGGAGAGCGTCACCTCGGGAAAGGCGCTGGAGACCTGGGGACGCATCGTGGAAGCCCAGGGGGGCGACCCCAGGGTGCTGGAGGACCCCGACCTTCTCGCGCAGGCTGGCGAAGTGGAAGTGTACCGGGCTCCTCACCACGGGGTGGTGGCGGCGGTCGAGCCCCGGCGAATCGGCCGGGCGATTCTGGAGTTGGGCGGAGGGAGGCGGACGCTCGAGGACCAGATCGATCCGGCGGTGGGCTTCGTGATTCCCACCAAGCCCGGCGATCGAGTCCAGCCCGGCGAGCCGCTGGCCTCGGTCTTTGCCCGGGACCGGGAGGGGATCGAGATCGGCCTCAGCGCGCTGAGCGAGGCGATCGAGATCGGTGAATCGGGGACGCTAAGCCCGTTGATCTCTCACCGCGTCACCGCCGACGGAATAGAGATCCTCGCCGACTGAGCTCACCGATGCCGATCATCACTACTCCATTCGGAACCTTGCTCATTGCCTTCGCGGCCCTCATCGCGCTTATCCTCTGGCTGCGGCGAGACCGGACCTATCCCGGTCCCAGACTGCAGGGCAAGGACGATGGGATCGACCACGAGGAGCTGGAACGGGCCGAGCGCGAAGTGCGCGACCTGGAGTCGAGTCAGCGGCCCGAAGACGGTTTTCGCGGCGACGACTGGGGGCCGGGAACTCCCCGACCCCCCGAGCGCCTTTAGGTCAGAGCGAGCCGAGAAACGCCACCAGCGCATCCCGCTGCGCCGCGGACAGGTGGAGCACCCGATCTCGCGCTTGCTTCGCTTCTCCCCCGTGCCACAGTACCGCCTCGAGCAGCGAACGAGCCCGCCCGTCATGCAGGAACCGGGTGTGCCCGTTCACCGCGCTGACGAGCCCGATGCCCCAGAGCGGTGCCGTGCGCCACTCGCTGCCGGAGGCGAGGAAATCAGGGCGGCCATCGGCCAGCCCGGGTCCCATATCATGGAGCAGCAGGTCGGTGTACGGATGAATCGTCTGATTGGACACCTCCGGTACGCCTCGGAGCACGCCGGTGCGCAACGTCGGCGTATGACAGCCGTCGCAGCCGCTGGCATAGAACAATCGCTCGCCTTGTTGGGTCTTCGGGTCGTCCAGGTCGCGGCGGGCGGGCACCCCCAGCGTCCTGGTATAGAACGCAACGGCCGTGACAGTTTCGTCGCTCACCTCAGCTGGGTGCGGCGCGCAGCCCGGATATTGGCCCGCACACGACTCCGCGGGGAACAGGTTCGACGTGATGCCCATGTCCCCGTTGTACGCCCCTGCCGTTTGCTGGACCAGGTTCGGCGCATTGGCCTTCCAGCCGAACCGCCCCATCACCCGGCGCTGCCGCCGCTCATCCCACACGTAATTCGGCCGGCCCGAGATGCCATCGTGCCGGTCTCGCTGGTAGACCCCTTCGCGGATCTCCTCCTCCGGCACCGCCTCCAGCAGGCCGAGGCCGAAGACCACCGGCGCGACCCGCGGCGAAAACAGGAACCCCGCGGGGAGGGGGAGGTAGTCGCCGGTAAGGGTGTACTGCGGCACCGCAAGCGAGTACGCGGTGCCATCGGAAAACGTGCCCTTCGACTCAACGTACGAGACCAGGGCCCGGATTTCGGGGGTGAAGTCAGCGTTGGCGCGGAGCTGAAGCTGGCCCCCGAAGCCGGGGATCGCCTTCGGTCCACCGTGATCGCCAAATCCCACGACACTCGAGCGGAAGAGCAGCGAGCTGAAGGAGATTCCATCCTCTGGCGGCCGGCCGCGGCCATCGCCGAGATGGCACGCTTCGCAGGACACATTGTCGAACACGGGTCCGAGCCCCGCGTTTTCGGCGGCCGGGCCGGGAACAAAGACGGCGGAGAATTCTTCGTCGCCGGTCTCGTGGAGCGCGGCACTCACGCCGCTGAGGTTGGGCGCCGGGTGACCAAACGCCGTCCCGGTGGCGTCGAATACCGTTGTCGCACCGCCCGAGAGGGCGGTATGCGCCCGCCGAAATCCCTCCCGGCTGAAGTCGAGCTCGAGATCGGACGAGGTGCTGGCTGTCGAGACTTCGTCAGGCTGATCTGGGGCCGTCACGCTGGTCTGGTCGGCGCAGGCAATGATCCAGGCCAGGAAGACGGCGAGTGCGATCCGCGACATAGAGACTCCTGTCGCACAGGTGAACGAAGGGTCCACCAGACGCGGCCGTCCGGCATCACGTCAAGCAGACGCTAGCGAAATCGGTTGTTGGGGGGATTGTTTGCTGCGCCGTGCAGATCGCGGGGAATGGCTATCCTCTTGACGCCATCTCGTAATCAGGTGCTCGCGACGGCTACACGATGGGGAATTGCGGAATGGGTGTCAAGAGGAGATCGGGAAGATGGGTTGAAAGGTCGCAAGATCCGCCCTCTAGACGTCCAGATTGCTCACGTACTTCGCGTTCCGCTCGATGAACAACCGGCGGGGCTCGACCTCGTCACCCATCAGCTCGTCGAACAGCTGAGACGCAGTCGCGGCGTCTTCCATGGTCACCCGCAGGATGGTACGGGTGGCCGGATCCATCGTGGTGCGCCAGAGCTGGTCCGGGTTCATCTCGCCCAGGCCCTTGTAGCGTTGGATGCTGATGCTGCCTTTGCCCTCTCCGTTGCTCAGGCGCTTGGAGTAGTCGTCCCGCTCGGTCTCGCTGTAGGCGTAGAACTCCTCTTTGCCTCTCCCGACCCGGTACAGCGGCGGCTGGGCGATATACACGTAGCCGGCTTCCACCAGCTCCTGCATCTGCCGGAAGAAGAACGTCAGCAGCAGGGTTCGGATATGGGCGCCGTCCACGTCCGCATCGGTCATCAGGATGATCTTGTGGTAGCGCGCGTCTTCCAACTTGAAGTCATCCTTCACCCCGGTGCCGATCGCGGTGATCATGGCCCGGATCTCTTCGTTGCTCAAAATTTTGTCAATGCGAGCCCGCTCGACGTTGAGGATCTTGCCCCGGAGCGGCAGGATGGCCTGAAAGGAGCGGTCCCGGCCCTGCTTGGCGCTGCCGCCGGCCGAGTCACCCTCGACGAGATAGATCTCGGAATGAGCCGGGTCGTCGATGGAGCAGTCGGCCAGCTTGCCGGGCAGCACCATGTTCTCCAACCCGGACTTCTTGCGGACCAGGTCGCGCGCCTTCCGGGCCGCTTCCCGGGCCCGCGCGGCACTGACGGCCTTCTCGATGATGGCCCGGGCGACGGGAGGATGCTCCTCGAGATAGCTGCCCAGGTGCTCGTTGACCACCGCCTTGACGATGCCTTCGACCTCCGAGTTGCCCAGCTTGGTTTTGGTCTGCCCCTCGAACTGAGGCTCTTTCACCTTGACGTGCAGCACGCAGGTGAGACCTTCGCGAATGTCTTCGCCGGAGAGGGTGAAATCCTCTTTCTTGAGGAAGTCGCGCCGCTTGGCCACATCGTTGATGGTGCGGGTGAGCGCCGACTTGAACCCGGTGAGATGGGTGCCGCCCTCGTGGGTGTTGATGTTGTTCACGAAGGTAAAGGTGTTCTCGTTGTACCCATCTTCGTACTGCAGGGCGATGTCCACGTCCACGTCGTCCTTGACGGCGTTGAACGCGATCGGCTTGGGATGCAGCGCTTTCTTGTTCCGGTTGAGCCACTCGACAAACTGGATCAGGCCGCCCTTGGCGTAGAAGGTCTCGCTCTTGGCCGGTTGCTCCCGCTCATCCTTGATGGTGATGGTGACGCCCCGGTTGAGGAACGCGAGCTGCCGTAGCCGGTCGGCCAGGGTGGTGTAGTGAAACTCGAGGACCGTGAAAATTTCCGGATCCGGCTTGAAGCGAACCGTCGTGCCCGTGCCCCGCGCCTTGCCCAGGGTCTCGAGCTTCTTGGTGGTCTTGCCCCGCACGAACCCCATGCGGTAGCGATTCCCGTCCCGGTCCACCACGACCTCGAGCCGCTCGCTGAGCGCGTTCACCACCGACACGCCGACGCCGTGAAGCCCGCCGGACACCTTGTAGGTGTTCTTGTCGAACTTCCCGCCCGCGTGGAGCATGGTCAGCGCCACTTCGACCGCCGGCTTCTTCTCCGTCGGGTGCATCTCCACTGGGATGCCGCGACCGTTGTCGGAGACGGTGATCGAGTTGTCGGCGTGAATGGTCACGTTGATGGTGTCGCAGTGACCCGCCAGCGCCTCGTCGATCGAGTTGTCCACCACCTCGTAGACCAGGTGATGCAGGCCGTTCTCACTGGTGGACCCGATGTACATGCCGGGCCGGCGGCGTACCGCTTCCAGTCCCTTGAGAACCTGAATCGATTCCGCTTTGTAATCGGGTTGACCGTCCAGGACGGTGCTCGGATCTTTGGCCATGTCCTCTGTTCGTTAGGGCTGATTCCGGTCCAGCGGACCGGGCGACCAGCGGATCTCTTTCACTCGCCCTGACCGACCGGCGTTGAGCCGGGCCAGGATCTTGGGTGACATCAGACTCAGCTCATTGGCCCAGGCGGCCGTTGCCACCCGCACCCGGAGCATTCCATCGGGGGTGACCGACTCGGGGGCGGTGACGGCCGCGATCTGCGGTCCCACCAGTTCCGCCCATTCCTCGATGATCCCGGCCTGCTGCACCCGCTTGGTGAGGCCCGCTTGCCTGAAGTAACTGCTCAGGGCGTCGGCCAGGGATGTGGGATCAGTCTTTTTCTTCATCAAGACACGATTCTCCCGCTCTCAACCTTCCAGACCGGCAAATCCAGATTCGGCGGCAGCTCGTCCGGCCGCGGGCTGGTGACGAAGACCTGCCGCTCCTCCGGGCCCAGCAGCCTGAGAGCCAGCCGGCTCTGCCGCTCCCGGTCCAGCTCGGCGAAGACGTCGTCCAGCAGGAGCACCGGCTCGGTGCCGCGGGCCTCTCGCAGGGTCGCGATCTCCAGCAGCTTGAGCGCGATGGCAGCACTCCGCTGCTGGCCGGTGGAACCGTACTCCCGAAGCCTTCGGCCACCGACATCGAGGATCAGGTCATCACGGTGGGGGCCGACCGTGGTCATTCCCCGTGCCCGATCTTCCGCTGACGCCGTTGCCAAAGCCGCCGCCCATGCCTCCGGTTCCGCCAGCTCCGCGGGTCCCCGATAGTGCAGCCGCGCCCGGCCCGACTCGCCGAGGCAGTCGAACTCGGCTTCAAACTGTTTCGCCGCGTCAACCGCCCATTCTTGACGCGAACGCACCAGCTCGGCTCCAGGACGCGGCGAGGGCCTCATCGAAGGCCTGCGCCACATCCGGCTTGCCCTGGCGCAGCGCGCTGTTGCGCTGGGCCAGCGCGGCGCGATACCGGGTCAGCGCTCTGAGATACTGTCGGCTGGCCAGCGACAGCAGGCGATCGAGATAGCGCCGCCGTTCAGCAGCCGGTCCCGACGCCAGGGCCAGATCTGCCGGCAAGAAGGCGACGCCGAGCCAGGTTCCGACCGCTTCGGCCAGCCGGCCGATCTCCGCACCATCGACCGTGATCTGCTTCTTCCGGCCGCTATACGTCGTGGCGATCCTCTGGGCCGCGGCCCCCTCGACCTGCACCTCCACGTGAAATCCGCCGGCAGTACCACCGATCACCTGCTGGTCCGGCGAGCCTCGAAAAGAGCGGAACAGGACCGGGTAGTAGATGGCCTCCAGCAGGTTGGTCTTGCCCTGGGCATTGGCCCCCAGCAGCGCCACTCCGGCCGGCGGAGTCTCCAGCTCGCGATCGATCAGGTTCCGATAGCCCCGACACACCAGCCTTCGAAGACGCACTACCGGATGATGATCTGGCGGGTAGCAGGACCTCCCTGGTTGCCCTGGCGATCGACGCCATACACCTGAAGCTCGACGGCCGTCCCGGAGCGCCCATTGGTGGAGATCGGAACCCCGAAGCGCACGGTATCAGTGGGCGTCGAGGGGTGGAAGGGCGGGAATCCTTGGCTGCCTCCGGTGACCAGGAAATAGACGGTATCCACGCCGTTGCTATCGATCGACCGGCCATTCACGAAGAAGGTGGGGCCGGCCTCGATCGTGGTGTCAATGCCGCCCGGTTGGTCGATTAAGGTGACCGGTCCAATGCCGTCGCTCTGATTCGGAAACGTCAATCGATCCCGCTCCCCGCAGGCGGTGGCGAGTCCAATGACAGCAGGAACGATCAGCACCCACGATTGCACCGCGAGTCGGCCTGCCCACCGGGGTTTCCCCCTCTGTGGCATCTCTAAAAAATAGTCGGTTGAAGGGTCGAATTTGCAGGTGCTCACATTCCTTTAAAAGAGGGCTTTCGCTTCTCTACAAAGGCCCGAGTCCCCTCCCGCATATCCTCGGTGGCGGAGAGTAGACCGAAGTAGTTGGCTTCGAAGAGGAGGGCCTGATCTACGGTCATCTCCAGCCCGTTGTCCACCGCTTCGAGGCAGGCTCGAATCGCCAGTGGACCGTTAGCCAGAATGGTCCGCAACACCGACTCGGCCTCGGGGAGCAGCCGATCTGCGGGCACAACTCGGTTGACCAGGCCGATTCGGAGCGCCTCCTGGGCATCGATGATCTCACCGGTGAGCAGAAGCTCCAGCGCCCGGCCTTTCCCAACCAGCCGGGGGAGCCTGACGGTGCCGCCGTAGCCAGGCGCGATCCCCAGCTTTACCTCCGGCTGGCCGAACTTCGCCTGTTCGCTGGCCACCCGCAGATGACACGCCATGGCCAGCTCGCATCCTCCCCCGAGGGCGAACCCGTTGACGGCAGCGATCACCGGCTTGCCGCACCGTTCCAGGCGCCGGAAGACTTGCTGCCCCGCGAGAGCTCGCGCCCGCCCGCCGGTGGCGCCCTGATCGGTCAGCTCGCCAATGTCGGCGCCGGCCACGAACGCCTTGGGGCCCGCGCCGGTGAGGATCACCCCCCGAACGGCGGAGTCGGTCTCGATCCGGGTGACGGCATCTCCCAGCTCGGCGATGACGATGGCATTCAGCGCGTTCAGCTTGTCCGGCCGGTTGACGGTGATCCGGGCGATGCCGTCAGTGAGCTCGAAGAGGAGAGTGGAGGCCATGGGAGTCGAGGGTCGAGGGTCTAGAGTCGAAGGTCTAGAGTCGAGCTTCAACGTAATGCCCCTTAGCGCTTGACCCTAGACTTTAGACTCTCGACTCTAGACTATCTTCTCCACCATGCCCATCTGCCTCCCGGCTCCAATCGCATGGACTCCCAGCCATGGAGTCCGAATTCTGGACCAGACTCTCCTGCCAACGGAGGAGGCCTACCGCGATCTGGAAACGGTAGCGGCGGTAGCGGAGGCGATCCGGACGCTGCGGGTGCGGGGCGCGCCGCTGATCGGGATCGCGGCCGCGATGGGGGTGGTGGTCGGGCAGCGGGGCGGGAACCGCTTGCGGGTGGGAGGGCAGCGGGGCAGGGCGAACTCGAGAGGATCTACGAAGCCTGCGAGGTGCTTGGGGCGACAAGGCCGACGGCCGTCAACCTTCAGTGGGCTCTGGATCGCATGCGCCGGCGGGCTGAACAGGCCGCATGAGACGGGTGAAGATCTGCGCGCCGCGCTGATCGACGAGGCCAACGCGATCTGGCAGGAGGACCGCGCCATGTGCCGCCGGATCGGCGAGCTGGGCGCGCCACTCATCCCCGACAACGCGACCGTGTGTACCATGTGCAACGCGGGAGCGCTGGCTACTGGCGGTATCGGCACCGCTCTGGCCCCGGTCTATACCGCATATGAGGCCGGCCGCACCCCGCACGTGCTGGTCCCGGAGACCCGTCCCCTGCTTCAGGGAAGCAGGCTCACCGCCTGGGAGCTGACCCACGCCGGCGTGGCCTGTACTCTCATTGCCGACGGCATGATCGCCAGCCGGCTTCGACTGGGGGACGTGGCCTGCGTGCTGGTGGGCGCCGACCGCATCGCGGCCAATGGCGACGTCGCCAACAAGATCGGAACTTATGGTCTGGCCCTCGCCGCCCGGGCGCACGGAATTCCGTTCTACGTGGCGGCACCGAGCTCGACGATCGACCGCAGCACCGCCGATGGACCCGGCATTCCCATCGAGCAACGCGAGGCCGACGAGGTCGCCAGCTGGCGGGGCAGCCGCACGGCGCCGGAAGGAGTGCGGGTCTGGAATCCGGCGTTCGACGTCACGCCGGCCGCGCTGGTGACCGCCATTATCACGGACCAGGGCATCCTCAAACCCCACGAAATCGCGACCAGCTCGACCTGAGCATTCGGCATGGCCTCCATTCTCGCCTTAGACCAGGGCACCACCGGTTCCACCGCACTGGTGATTCACCAGGACGGCTCGGTGCTCGGCCGAGGCTATCGGGAGTTCACCCAGCACTTCCCTCAGCCCGGCTGGGTGGAGCACGACCCCGAGGAGATCTTTCGGGTCTCGGTCGAGGCGATGGCCGAGGCGCTGGCTACCGCCAAGGAGCGGCCGCTGGGACTCGGCATCACCAACCAGCGGGAGACGGTGGTGCTGTGGGACCGGCGAACCCTCGCTCCCATGGCGCCCGCGATCGTGTGGCAGGATCGCCGGACCACCGGCCGGTGCCAACAGCTCCGTGAGGCCGGGGTGGAGTCGATGCTCCGGGAACACACCGGCCTGGTAGCCGACCCCTACTTCTCTGCCACCAAGCTGGAATGGCTGCTACGAGATTCAGGCGTCCGGCGCCGAGCGGCCCAGGGAGAGCTGGCGGCCGGCACCATCGAGAGCTGGTTGGTCGCCAAGCTCACCAATGGTCGAGCTCATGTCACCGACCATACCAATGCCTCGCGTACGCTGCTCTACGATCTCGAAGCTCGGGACTGGCATCCGGATCTGCTCGAGCTCTTTGGGGTACCGCTGGAGGTCCTCCCGACAGTGGTACGCTCGGCGGAAGTAGTCGGGGATACCGACCCCGTTCACCTGGGGCACGCGTTCCCGATCGCCGGACTCGCGGGTGACCAGCAGTCCGCTCTGTTCGGCCAGGGCTGCGTGTCGCCGGGCCTGGCAAAAAACACCTACGGTACCGGCGCGTTCCTGCTGGTGCTCGCCGGCGAACGAGTACCCTCGCCGCCCGCCGGCATACTGGCGACCGCCGCCTGCGGTGCCGGCGGGGAGCCGGCCTATGCGTTGGAAGGCAGCGTCTTCATTGCGGGCGCCGCCATTCAATGGCTGAGAGATGGCCTCGGCCTGCTGTCCGACGCGGCGGCGAGTGAGGCCGCAGCCCGAGCGGTGACGGATACCGGTGGGGTGCATTTCGTCCCCGCCTTCGTGGGATTGGGCACGCCGTACTGGGAGCCCAATGCCAGGGGAACCATCACCGGGCTGACGCGGGGGACCACCCGGCCGCATCTGATTCGCGCCGCGCTCGAATCGATGGCGTACAGCAGCGCGGAACTTCTGAGCGCCATGGCATCGGCCGAACATCTTACGGTCCCGGCACTCCGGGTGGACGGCGGGGCCTCGGCCAACGATTGGCTGATGCAGTTTCAGGCCGATGTGCTGGGGATTCCGGTGGAGCGGCCCGATCTGGTCGAGACTACGGCGCTGGGGGCGGCGGGGTTGGCGGGACTGGCCTTGGGTCTCTGGGGTAGCACGGACGAATTTCTTTCCGGCAGGAGATTTACCCGCTTCCAGCCCAGCATGAAGCGGGAAGAGCGAGAACGCCATCTGGCCGGGTGGCACCGGGCGGTTTCCGCGGCCTTGGCCTGGGCACGGTCGCCATAATCCGCGCTATATTCATCGGCTGAAGCCCTTCCCGGAGCAGGCATGAAGGCAGGTCGCAAATTCATCGTCGGTGCGGCCCTGATCGTGGGCAGCGTCGGCTTCCTGATTGCCGAAGGCGTGAAGCAGACCGGAGTCTACTTTCTGACTCCCACCGAGCTCGCTGCCAAAACGGCCGCCGATCCCACTTTCGTGGAGAACGTAGGGTTCAAGCTGGGCGCCAAGGTGGTGCCCGGCTCGGTGCATCGCGATCGCGGTGCGCGACGGATCGACTTCCAGGTTTCCGACGGGGTAAAGACCTATCCGGTCACGTACCACGGTCTGGTGCCCGACACCTTCACCGATGCCAGCGACATCGAGGTCGTCGTCGAAGGTCGGTTGGGAGGAGACGGCGTCATTCGCGCGACTGATGTTCTCGCCAAATGCGGCTCCCGCTACGAGGCTGTTCCCAAAGCCTGATACTCCATGACACTCCTGGGTCAATTTGCGCTCTGGGCCGCCTTCCTTATCGGCCTCTGGTGCGTCGTCCTATCGTTTTCGGGTAGTTGGCGCGGGCGCCCGGAGCTGAGCGCCGCCATCGTGCGCTCGGTCTACGCGATCTGCGGCTGCCTGCTGGTGGCATCGGTTGCGCTCTGGAAGGGCCTCATCTCCCACGACTTCAACATGGAGTACGTGTGGGCCTACACCTCCCGGAACCTGCCGTCGGCCTACATCTTCTCCGCGTTCTGGGCCGGGCAGAAGGGATCTCTCCTGTTCTGGGCGGTGGTGCTCTCCCTCTTTGCGAGCGCGGCACAGCTGCTCACCGCGCGCCGCTTCTCCCATCTGATGCCGTATGTGGCCGGAGTGACCTCGGCGGTCATCACATTCTTCGTGAGCGTGATGATCTTCGCGGCCAATCCCTTCGAGCGGCTGGGCTTCATCCCCGCGGATGGAAGAGGGCTCAACCCTCAGCTGCAGAACGTGGGGATGGTGATTCATCCCCCGATGCTGTACCTGGGCTACATCAGCATCACCATCCCATTCGCCTTCGCCGTCGCGGCCCTGCTCTCGCGCCGGCTGGACACCGGATGGATCCACGCGATCCGCAAGTGGACCCTGGTCTCCTGGCTGTTTCTCTCGATCGGGATCACCCTGGGCATGTGGTGGGCTTACGTCGAGCTGGGCTGGGGGGGCTATTGGGCCTGGGATCCGGTCGAGAACGCGAGCTTCCTGCCCTGGCTCACCATGACCGCGTTTCTCCATTCGGTGATGATCCAGGAGAAGCGGGGCATGCTGAAGCGGTGGAATTTCGGACTGATCATCGGGACGTTCCTGCTCAGTATCTTCGGCACCTTCATCACTCGCTCAGGCGTGATCGCCAGCGTCCACAGCTTCACCCAGTCCAACGTGGGCTACTTCTTTCTGGCCTTCCTGGTGGTCGCCGCGGTCCTTGCGTTCACCCTGCTGTACACCCGTTGGGGGCTCCTGCAGGCCGAGGTGCAGCTCGAGTCAGTGCTGAGCCGGGAAGCGGCGTTCCTGTTCAATAACCTGTTGCTGGTGGGGATCGCCTTTTCGGTGCTGTGGGGGACGCTGTTTCCGATTCTCTCCGAGCTGGTGAGGGGCAGCAAGATCACGGTGGGCCCGCCCTTCTTCAATCGAGTCAACTTTCCTTTAGGTCTTCTCCTGCTGGGCCTTACCGGGATCGGTCCGCTGATTGCCTGGCGGAAGGCGTCCGCGGCCAATCTCAGACGACAGTTCATAGCCCCGGTGGCCTCGGGGCTGGTCACGCTGGCGGTTCTGCTCGCCCTTGGAGTGGAGGACTTCTACGCCATGACGGCGATCGCGCTGGCGGGATTTGTGGCCGGCACGATTGGCCAGGAGTTCTATCGTGGAATCCGGGCTCGCCGGCGGATGCACGCTGAATCCACTCTGGTGGCGTTTGCCCGGCTCATCGGGCGGAACCGCAGGCGCTACGGTGGATACATCGTCCATGCCGGTATCCTGACCTACTTCGTGGCCTTTGCGGGGATGGCGTTCAAGCGGCAGCAGGAGGCGACTCTCAAGCCAGGCGACTCGGTGGAGATGCGGAGTCCCTTCGGGCATGCCTATCGGTTTACCCATCTCGGCGTCTCCCAGTTCGAGACTCTCAACCGAATCGTCTCCGCGGCCACGGTCGAGGTTGCCAAGGACGGCAAGCCGGCCGGGCTCATGGTGTCCGAGAAGCGGCAGCACGTGGACAGCTTCAAACGTCCCACCTTCGAGCCTTCGACTGAAGTAGGAATCCGCAGCAACCTGCAGGAGGACGTGTACATCGTATACGCCGGCTCGGTCGAGGGGACCGAAGAAGCGGTCTACCGTTTTACCATCAACCCGCTGGTGTGGTGGGTCTGGTTCGGCGGATTTATTCTGGTGTTCGGAGGCCTGGTAACCCTGTGGCCCGGCGGAGGCCCCACCATCGCGGGACCCCGGCGGGTCCAGCCGGGCTACGAGGTGAGTCTCGTGGGTGCAGGGAAGGATTAGACATGGCTGCTAAACCGAAAGACGCCGAAAGGCTCTCCCGGCGGGACTTCTTCCGGACCGGACTGGCGGCCGCCATGCTGCCTCTGGCCCAAACGACGCAGGATTCTCTCGCCGGGAGAGGAGCTCGGGGAACGCTCCGCGACCCGACGGTCACCGGGCGACCGCAAACCCCGACCGATCCGAGGGGAAACGACGCGGAGATTCAGGCCATAGAGACGCGGCTGGCCTGCAACTGCGGTTGCACGCTGGACGTGTTCACCTGCCGGACCACGGACTTCTCCTGCACCTATTCGCCCAAGCTTCACCGCGAAGTGCTGGCGCTGCGAAGCCAAGGGAAGAGTGCCGAGGAGATCCTGGATGCCTTCGTGCAGAAGTACGGAGAGAAAGCCTTGATGGCGCCGAAGCCCCGTGGGTTCAACCTGGCGGGGTACCTTCTGCCCGGGGCAATTATTGCCGCTGCGGGAGCGGGCCTGGTGGCATTCATCGCACATCGGAAGGCCACAGTCCTGGCGACTGGTGCGGCAGCCGGACCAGCATCTCCTGCCACCCCTGCCGGCAGCCCCGAGGAGCTGGAGCGACTGCGCCGGGCCCTGGCTGAGATCGAGGACTGATGGCAGGCGAGGCCCTGGCCGCGGTGGTCGTGGGATTGCTGGCGCTGTGGCTGGTCTTTCAACCGCTGCTGCGGCGGTCGGCGCCGGGCCCGCAGCCGGTTGAGCCGCTGGATCCGGAGGAGACCCCCGGGGCGTGGCGCTCACTGCGCTCAAGGAAATCGAGTTCGACCGAGAGACGGGCAAGCTATCCGATACCGACTACGAGTTTCTCAAGGCCAAATACACGGCCGCGGCGCTGGAAGCGCTGCGGCTCGAGAGCCTTGAGCGGGGACAGGTGGAGGCGTCCGATGATGTCGAGACCATGATTGCCGCCAAAGTGCGCGCGCTTCGCTCCGCTTCGGCCCCGACGTCATCGGACATCCCTCCTTCATCCGGCACAACTCGATCTTGCGGCAGCTGCGGCCCCCGACCGGAGCCCGATGCGGTATTCTGTTCCAACTGCGGCCGCCCTTTGCCCAGCCGCTCGGCGTGTGACCGCTGTGGTGCGGCCCTCCAACCGGACAGCAGGTTCTGTGAGGGCTGCGGCCGGCAGGTGGCCGCCTAGCTCACAACTGATATTCCATTCGGGCAGCGAAACCGCGCCGCCACAGAGCCCGCGGCTCGAAGTCCGGCCCGATCTGGCTGCTGGTAAAAGGCGATGAGGTAAGCGCTACCCCAGCCAACACCGAGGCGGCGAATCCACTCCCCAGGGGGACGGTCATCGACAGGGCCGTCTGCGCTCCGATCCGGGTCTTCGTGGGTTCGTCGATGATCTTCCAGACTTCCACCAGTGGCCCACCGCGCAGCAGTAAGGAGTTACCGCGCCCGACCGAGGCGATGCGGTAGACGATTTCAGGGTTGAAGCCGAACACGTCGAAAACTCCCTTGAACGCCACCAGCGCATCGCTGCCTTCCAAGGCCATGCCGGCCCCGGTGTAGTGCAACCGAAGCCCTAGTCCCAGTGCACCGGCGCGCCGCTCGAGGCCGATGCCGAACGTCGTGGGTCGGTACGGACGGAATGATCGTTTAGCCTCAGCCTTTTCGACCGAGCCACCCCAGAAACGATCAGCGCCGACCTCGACCCCTATCAGCCACTGTCCTGCAAGCTGAGAAGACCAGAGACAGGAGCTGGCCACTACCGCGATCAGCATGCTACGCGGGGAAGGCATGGTCACCTCATCTCCAGTTTGATCCAGCCGTTGGTCACGTTGCCTTCACCCTTCACGACCCAGTTTGCGTTGTCGAAAAATTGCCCCACCACCACGTCTTCGATGGCATTGCCGATCAGATCGTCCTGAGTGGTGATGAACGAGTACACGGCACTCAGGATCTTCTGCAGGGCGTTGGCACGTTTGACGATCCTCGCGAAGGTGCCACTGGTAGTGTCCTTGGCGCCGGTCAGATTCGGATACTGGGTCTGAACGGTGGTCACCATGTTCTTGAATCGATTCGCATCGAACTTGATGACGCAGCCGGTGTCATCGTCTTCCAAGGCTACGATCCGAAAGTTCTGATTTGGGTGGGCGGCCTTATAGCTGTTGAGCTGGGTCTGGCTGAACAGCAAGACACTGCTGCCGCTCCAGGTCAGGCTGTTCAGGTCCCACCGGTAGTAGCCGCCCGCCGGCTCCCCGGCGCACTGGTAATCCTTCAGGGAATCGGTGGTGCCCGCTTGACCCAGAATGTGGATCTCAAATTCGGGGTCGCCCTTAAACCAACCTTCAAAATCTTGCACGAAATGGGCATAGGTCATGTACAGGCCGGCTGGAGGCTTGGGCGGTGGTGGCGGCGGCAAGGGCGGAGGCGGGATCGGGTCCACCTGATTGGCAGTGAGCCCGTCGGATCCGAAGTCGGTTTCCACCGGCACGATGGCCAGTACTGGGGTTGCCGGCGGCGCGTCCGGACTCAAGACCTGCCGCCGACCCTTCACGTCATACGCGATGGGGGCATCATGATCCTGCCGGGCGCTGGCAACCAGTAGGTCGGGCCCTCCCGACCAGGCCGCCCGGTGAGCCGGCACCGGGAAGTAGAACTCCAGCGGAATGGCCCGCTCCACGTCGTCTTCCACCGTTGCCTCAGCGCGTGCCGCTGAGCCGGGCAACTTCCTTGAGCGCACGCTGCCCCGAGCCATGGAGAAACCGCTGGAGCTGGAGCTTGTGCTCGACGTAGGGCGACTGGTCCAGCTGACCTTTGACGTAGGCCCGAAAGCCGGGGTCGGCGAGAGCGCGGGCGAACCGCCGGGCCAGGCGGTCCATGGCGTCCCGTTCCTGCAACGCTTGGGCGGTTGGCGGGGTGAATGGCGCCCCGTCGCTTGGTGCGGTGGGTGCCGGCCGATCGCAGGCGGCAAACGCGGCCGCCAGCGCGAGCAAGCCGAGCCCGATCCTGGTGCGCATGGCTCCTCCTTGAGTTGAGACCTGCGCTGACGGCCGCGCGTGATGTTATCGGGAGGGCCAAGCTAGGAGTGGGAGGGGCGGGGCTGAGGACCTGAGTTACGCGGAGGGGGCCGGAAAAGAGCGGTTGCTAACCTCCCTGGTCCGGAGATGGGATCGCGTCGCCTAGGGGGATTTGCTCCAACACCACGACGACGACACCCTGCTGCTCCACGGACTCTGCCGCGAGCAGAGCGTGGGCACGCCGACAACCGTCTTTGGTGCGGAAGTAGGCCTGCTCGACGCAGGCAGTCCTTCGCTCGAATGGCGCTGAGCGCACGGGACTGTTCCTCCGGCGTCGCGAAAAAGCCGAGGACACCGCCCACCGCCTGGAGCTCGGCGGGCGAGTCGTAGCCCAGCAATCGGGCGAAGGGACGGTTTGCAGTGAGGAGAGTGCCGTCCCGGCGGAAGAGACCGAGACCGACCGGCGCGTCGTCGGTGAGGGAGCGCAGCAGACCCTGGGCCGTGCGCAAGGCATCCTCGATCCGCCGCCGGGCCGTCATTGCTTCCTTGAGGTCACCCACTTGCTTGCGCAAGCCGGCGATCTCATGAATCAACTCCTGCTTGGGACGATGCTCGTCGCGCATGGCAAGGTGTATGACGGCGAGCCATGCCGCTCTTGCACCTTATCGCAGACTGAAACAGTGCCGGTGAACCGCCGAATCAGCTCCGGACCGCCGCGCGTGCCGCTTCCAGCGCGCGTTCGATGCCGTCGGGTGGGATGTCGAGGTGGGTAACGGCGCGCACCCGGTTCGGCCCCAGCACGCTGAACCGCACGCCGTGGCTCGCCAGGGTTCGGGCGTTGAAGGCCTCGCCACTCAGGCCGGTTTGACTGACATCGAAGACGACGATGTTGGTTTCGACCAGCTCCGGGTCCAGTGCTATGCCCGGAATCGCCGCGAGACCTCGCGCCAGCCGCCGAGCCCGTTCGTGATCCTCGGCCAGCCGATCCACATGATGCCGGAGCGCGTAGATCCCCGCCGCCGCGATGATGCCGGCCTGCCGCATGGCGCCACCGTACCGCTGCTTGTACCGCCAGGACTCCTCGATAAACGCTCGCGAGCCGGCCAGGACCGCGCCCACCGGTGCCCCGAGTCCCTTGCTCAGGTCGATCCAGACCGAGTCGAACGACGCCGCGAAGCTGCTGGGCCGGGGTCCCGGTCGCCACCACGGCGTTGAGCAGGCGGGCCCCGTCCATATGGGTGACCAAACCGCCGTCATGAGCCACCTGGCAGACCGCGTTGAGCTGCTCCAGGGGCCAGCACACGCCGCCGGCCACGTTGCTGGTTTGTTCCACCGAGACCGCCCGGGTCCGCGGCATGTAGTACTCCGGCGGGCGGATCGCCGCTCGCACCTGGTCGGCGCTATAGAGCCCTCGGGGTCCGACCAGCGGGCGGAGCACCGCTCCCACCAGCGCTGCCGGCCCGCCCACCTCGAACAGCAGCGGATGGGCCAGCTCCTGGAGCAGGATCTCGTCCCCGGCCCGGCAGTGCACCGAGAACGCGACCTGGTTGCACATGGTGCCGGAGGGCAGGAAGAGCGCTGCTTCCTTGCCCAGCAGTTCGGCCACCATGTCTTGGAGGAGAGTGACGGTAGGGTCTTCCCGCTGCTGCTCGTCGCCGACTTCGGCCTCACACATGAAGCGGCGCATCGCCGCCGTCGGACGGGTGACGGTATCGCTGAAAAGATCTACCGTCACCACTCCATCATCTCGATGCGGCGCAACGCCAGCCGCAGGGGGACCACGGTGGCGGCCAGACACACAGCCACGATCACGATGCCGGCGGCAATGAGCTCGGGAACGATCTCGATCAGCTTGCCGCCGTGGAGACCGATCCGGAGATAGGCGGTCACCGGTCCGGCCTCGATCATGATGATCATCGCCAGCAGGCTGAGGCTGCTCATCATGTAGACCAGGCCACCGAAGCTGGTGGGGATCTGCGCGGCGTTCTCGGTGCCGAACTGGGGATACAGGGCGCCGAAGGAAAGCGCCAACGCGCTGGCGGCGAGGGTGTAGCACACAATGGTGGTGACGGCCACCGCCATCATGAACTGACTCGCGTGCAGGAGCCAGTTGGTGAAGATCGTGATGATCAGCGCGAGCACCAGGAGTGGCACGGTGCCGATCCAGTACTTGCTCCATAGCATGGCGCCGGCGTCGAGCGGACTCGAGCGCAGGAGCCACATCTGCCGCCCCTCGAGCGAGATCCCGGGAAAGATGAAACGGGCGGCCACCGCGGCCAGCACGAAGCCGGCGAGGCCGAGGTTCAGGAAGGAGATCAGGGTCACCAGCCGGAACGGCACCCGCTCGCCCGAGTACAAGGGGAGGGACTTGATGTTGAAGATGTACACCATCAGCAGGACGGCCAGCAGGATCAGCTGGCTCCACTGGGTGTTGTCCCGAAAGAAGAGCCGCAGATCCTTAAGGATGAACTCCCGCTTGGACGGAGAGAGATAGCGCAGCCGTCGCGCCAACGGGCCCCGCAGCGGCCGGCGAATCTTTCGTTCGGCCCCTTCCTGTGCCTTGGAGAACCCGAGATGGTACAGCCGGCCGTGCAGCAGCGCCCCGAGCACGATCGCCAGTGCCGCCGCGGTCCAGAGCTTGGCCACCGGCCACGGGTCGGCCACCCGGAGCAGCCAGTTCATCAGCATGGATGCGGTCCACTCGCTGGGCAGCAGCGGACTGGTCGGCGTGCGTAACACCGCCAGGTAATCCATCAGGTTGCGGAACCCCTCGGGCTGCGCCAGTTGCTCCGGCCGAAGAAAGCGGAGGACGACCAGCACGATCACCACCGCGCCGCTGGCGACGAGACCCAGCAGCTCGCGGGTGCGGCGCGCCGGGAAGACGTTCACCAGCAGCAGCGTGATGGCGGTGCCCAGGACCGCCGGCAGCACCAGATAGGGGATGAACGCCGCCAGGGCCACGACGGGATACAGCCAGCCGCCGCGATACACGATGCCGTAAGCGGTGAAGATGGGAAGCGCCAGCAGGGCCACCATCCACGAGGAATGGACGATGGTCTCCGCCAGCTTGGCCAGGTACAGCCGGGCCTTTCCGATCGGGGCCGCCACCAACAGATCGAGATCCTTGGCCAGGAAAAAGGTGGACAGCGCGGTGATGATGTTGGAGAGGAGCAGGATCGATAGGAAAGCCAGGAGAATGACGCCCAGCACCTTGCCGGCCAGCAGATTCCCGATGTCCTCCACGCTTCTGAAGTAGCTGAGGACCCGGTACGCGATGCCGAAGGCGGCCGCCCAGAAAATCAGCGCCACCAGGCCCAGGAGCAGGAGCCGGCCGCCGGAGCCGGACTGTTCCTGCCGGAGCCGGGTGAGCGCGCTGCGCCACTTGGGCGTCAGCACCGTCCAGAGGCTCGGCCGTATGGCCGTGGAAGAAACCACTCGATTAAGCGTCGAGAATAGTGTCGAGCTGATGATCCCGCATGCCGCCGGTCAGCTTGAGGAAGAGATCCTCCAGCCCCATATCCTCTGATGCGGTCTGCTCCTGTACTTCAGCCATAGTGCCCTGGGCCACGATCTTGCCCCCGTGGATGATAGCGATCCGATCGCACATGGTCTCGGCCACCTCGAGCGTGTGGGTGCTCATCAAGACGGTGCCGCCGCGATCCACGAACTGGCGGAACAGGTCCTTGAGCAAGCGGGCGCTCCGGGGATCCAATCCCACCATCGGCTCATCCACCACGATCACCTCGGGCCGGTGTACCAGCGCGCCCGAGATGATCAATTTCTGCCGCATGCCGTGGCTGTAGTTCTCGGTCAGCTCGTCCTTCCACCGGCTCAGCTCGAAGAGCTCGAGCAGCTCATCGATCCGCCGCTCCACGTCCGGTCCCTGCTGTCCGTAGAGGGCAGCGGCGAAGCGGAGAAACTCGCCCCCGGTCAGCTTGTCGTAGACAAAGGGACGGTCCGGGATGAAGCCGAGCCGCGCCTTGGCGTCGAGCGGGTTGCGGTTGATGTCTATCCCGCCGACCTCCACCGTCCCGCTGGTGGGCCGGAGGATTCCCGCGATCATGCGAAAGGTGGTGGTTTTCCCGGCCCCATTCGGCCCCAGAAATCCAAAGAGCTCACCACTGGGCACCACCAGATCGATATCGTCGACGGCGGTGAACTTTCCATATTGCTTGGTGAGATGAATCAATCGAATCAAGCGCGCCTCCGCACGATGGCCTCGACCAGTTCCTTGTCGGCGTCCCCGTCCACCACGATGTGAAGCTCCGAGGGACATCCCCCGCGGGCCCGGCGGGAAAGGTCTCGGCCAGAAGCGTGGCCGCCTCCTCGACGCTGAGCTGGCCAGCACCGGCTCCCACCAACGGGGTGGCGATGGTGCCCAGCTCCCAGTCGGTGGCCCGCTGCCAGGCGGACACCAGCGCACGGCGCACCACTTCCCGGCCTACCCCGGAATCAGAATCCCGGATGACGACATGGAGCACGAATGGGGCCGTCAGATCTCCGCTGCCGGTGACCACGGCCGCTCCGGCTTTGAGAGGGGAGGTCAGGCGCCTTTGCTCGGCAAAACGCGGGCCCGCCTGTTCATCCAGCCGGGACATGGCCGGCGTAACCGGACCCAGGGTTTCATCGGCGGGGCGGACGACAGCGTCGGCCTGGGTGATCGCCAGATCATCTATGATGACTTGAATCACAGGCCGGCGAGCTCTCGCCCGCGGCGGTACATCTCCTGAGCCTGCTCGGGGAGGCACATCCGGTCCAGGACCCGTCCCATGAGGTGGTACGCTTTGGCATCACGCGGACTCACCTGGAGGGCGCGCTCGACTGCAGCCCGGGCACCCGCCAGGTCGCCCAGCTGATTGAGGGAGTCCGCGAGGTAGTAATAGGTCTTGCCGTTGTCGGGCTGAAATTCCAGGGCCCGATGAAAACACGCTGCAGCTTCCTGCACCAATCCGCGGCGCCAGGAAAGCAATCCGAGCTCGAATTGGGCCGGAGCATGAGAAGGATGGAGCCGGAGGGCGCGCCGAAGATCTGCATCGGCCTCGCGATAACGCTGCAAGCGGCCGAGGATGGCGCCCCGGAGGACCAGGAACTCGGTCTGGTCAGGCGCGCGGCGGAGCCCCTCCGACAGAACATCCACTGCCTCTCCCGCCTCCTCCAGGTGATCCAGCAGCCGCGCGAAGTGGAGCCGGGCCTCGACATGGGACGGCTCCAGCTCGAGCAGGTCGCGGTACGGACGGATCGCCTCTCCTGGCAGCGGGCCAGCCGCGAGCTCCACCGGCCTGCTGAAACCGCAGCTCGGTCTGGCTCCGGTCCCGACTGGGAGGCGCGGCGCTGGGAGGCGCGGCATCGTTTGCGCTGCTGGGTTCCGGTGGAAGCATGGAGACTGTGGGCTATGGGCGATCAGCCATGAACTGTAGCCGGGATCCGACGGCTGCGCGCCACAGGCGGATGTAGCACCATCGGAACGCCACGTATGGTAGAGCCCGAGCCCACAAACTGGAAGCGCTGGAAAGAGTTGACCCCAGGCTCAAGCTTCGGGTACTTTTCGGGGCTATGGCTCAGGAATTCCTGTTGGTGCGGGGCGCCCGCGAGCACAATCTCAAGAATATCTCGGTCGCGATTCCTCGGAACCGACTCACCGTCATCACCGGTCTTTCCGGCTCAGGCAAGTCCTCTTTGGCCTTCGACACCATTTACGCCGAAGGCCAACGGCGGTACGTCGAGTCGCTGTCGGCCTACGCCCGGCAGTTTCTCGGGCTCATGGAAAAGCCGGACGTCGACGCGATCGAGGGTCTCTCCCCCGCCATCTCCATCGAGCAGAAGACCACCGGCCAGAACCCGCGCTCGACGGTAGGAACCGTCACCGAGATTTACGATTACCTCCGACTGCTGTGGGCTCGGGTCGGCGTGCCTCACTGTCCCAATGACGGCACTCCGGTCACTCGGCAGAGCGCCAGCCAGATCACCGACACGGTGCTGAGCTGGCCGGAAGAGACCCGGATCGAGGTCCTCGCGCCGCTGGTGCGGGGACGTAAAGGCGAGTTCCGGGATTTACTCGAAGACGTCCGTAAGCGCGGATTCGTGCGCGTGCGGGTGGACGGGCAGACCTACGACCTGGGCTCGGTTCCGGCGCTGAATCGGCGGCAGAATCACGACATCGCGGTCGTGGTCGACCGGCTGGTGGTGCGGTCGAGCGACCGTTCGCGGCTCAACGACTCGATCGAGACGGCGCTGAAGACGGCCGACGGGATCGTGGAAGTGGTGCGGCAGGGCGGCGAGTCCGTGATCTTCTCCGAGCGATTCGCCTGCCCGGTCTGCGGTCTGTCGCTTCCGGAGCTCGAGCCCCGGCAGTTCTCCTTCAACTCCCCGTTTGGCGTGTGTCCCGACTGCCATGGGCTCGGCACCCGCCGGGAGGTGAATGCCGATCTGGTGCTCGGCGATCCCAGCATTTCCATTCTCGAAGGCGTCATCCTGCCGTGGGGCGAGCCCAGCGGGTATCTCCGCAAGGTCGTCCTGCCCACGCTGGCAAAGACCTTCAAGTTCGATCTCAATGCGCGCGTGGGGCGAGCACAGCGAAGCGGCCAAGCAGGCGATCCTGTACGGCGCTCCCGGCGAGGTGAAGTTCGCCACCGACGGAGCGCGGGGCAGGGGTGAGTTCGAGACCGAGTGGGAAGGCGTGCTGCGGAACATCGAACGGCGCTACCGCGAATCTACCAGCGATGGAGTTCGCGCCTCGCTCGAGGAGTTCATGATCGAGCAACCCTGCCAGACCTGCGGCGGGAAGCGGCTGCGTCCCGAGAGCCTGTCGGTGCTGGTGAACGGGGCGAGCATCGGCGACGTGGTGGAGCTCCCGATCGAGCGGGCGGTCGAGTTCTTCGAGAGCATCCCGCTGCGGGGTGGCCCCGGCGCGAACGGCGGCGGAGGCCTGGACCCCGAGATCGCCGGGCCCATTCTGAAGGAAGTGGTCGACCGACTGCGTTTTCTCAGCGACGTCGGGCTGGACTATCTCACCCTGGGCCGGGCGGCGACCTCCCTCTCCGGAGGCGAGACCCAACGGATCCGGCTCGCGACCCAGATCGGCTCTCGCCTGGTTGGAGTGCTCTACATCCTGGACGAGCCCAGCATCGGACTGCACCAGCGGGACAACGAGCGGTTGCTGGCGACGCTGCGCGGGCTGCGGGACCTGGGAAATACCGTCATCGTGGTCGAGCACGATGAAGACACCATCCAGGCGGCCGATCATGTCATCGATCTCGGTCCCCGGGCCGGCCGCTTCGGTGGCGAGGTCGTGGCTGAGGGAACAGTGGAAGACATCCGGAGCCACCCGGAGTCGCTCACCGGACGTTACCTCCGCGATGAGCTGCGCATCCCGGTGCCCGCCGGCCGTCGCGAAGCGCCCGAGGGATACCGGCTTCGGGTCGTGGGCGCCCGGGCCAACAATCTGCAGAACCTCACGGTCGATATCCCGTTGGGGCTGTTCGTCGCGGTGACCGGCGTATCGGGCTCAGGGAAGTCCACCCTGGTCACCGACATTCTCTATCAGGCCCTGGCCCGTCACTTCTACCGGGCCAAGGTGGTCCCCGGGGCTCACACCCGGATCGAGGGGCTGGATCAGATCGACAAGGTCATCGACATCGACCAGAGTCCTATCGGCCGCACTCCACGGTCGAATCCGGCGACCTACACCGGGCTCTTCACCCCGATTCGGGAGCTGTTCACCCAGCTGCCCGACGCCAAGATGCGCGGCTATGGACCCGGCCGATTCTCCTTCAACGTGAAGGGCGGCCGCTGCGAGGCGTGTCAGGGAGACGGGCTGGTCAAGATCGAGATGCACTTCCTGCCGGACGTGTATGTGCCGTGCGAAGTCTGCAAGGGACGCCGGTACAACCGGGAGACGCTGGAGGTGCGGTATAAGGGCCGGAGCATCGCAGACGTGCTCGATCTGACCGTGGCCGACGCGCTCGAGTTTTTTGCCAACCAGCGGCGGATCGCCGAGAAGCTGGAGCTGCTGAACGACGTGGGCCTGGGTTACATCCATCTGGGGCAATCGGCCACCACGCTCTCCGGCGGAGAGGCGCAGCGAGTCAAGCTCGCCACCGAGCTGGCCAAGCGTGACACCGGCCGCACGCTCTACATCCTGGACGAGCCGACCACCGGGCTCCACTTCGAGGATGTCCGGCTACTGCTCGACGTGCTGCATCGTCTGGTGGACAAGGGAAACAGCGTAGTCGTCATCGAGCACAATCTGGATGTGATCAAGACGGCCGATTGGATCATCGATCTTGGGCCGGAGGGCGGAGAACGCGGCGGTCAGGTGGTGGCGGCGGGGACCCCGGAGGAAGTGGCGGAGGCGGCGGGAAGCTATACCGGTCGGTTTCTCGAAAAGGCGTTACCGAATCAAGAGTCAGCAGTCACGAGTCACGAGTCACGAACCTGAACCGCGACTCGGACTCGCGACTCGCGACGTTATTTCGTTGGACCGAACGACGGCGCTTTAGCCGCGGGATCCACCTTCATCCAGATCCACATCCCCGACAACCCATGGCCCGGCACCCCGCAGAAGATGCGGTAGGTACCGCTTTCCGGCACGGCAAACCGCATCACGTCGGTTGCTTCCTGGGGCAACCCCTCGAGCACTTTGTTGGTATAGGCTCTGGGGATCGCCGGATCGGTCGCCGCATTGGGTATGGGACCGTCGCCGCTGATGACCTGCGGCGCTATGGGGCGTTCCGTCCTTATTGACGAAGTTGATCACCACGTTGGCCTTCGGCGTCAGCAGCAGGGTAGCCCCACCGTTGGTGTACCCGTTGAAGTTGAAGGGCCCCGCAATCAGCTGGAAGGTCGCGGTATTAGTGGCAGCATCGTATTTGAGCACCTGGTCCTGACCGGACGAAGCCGGGGCAGTCGGAGCGGCTGCAGTCGTGTCCCGGGCCGGGGTAGCGGCAGTGCGGGGGACGGTGGCCGTCTTGGTGCGCTTGCGACTGGGATCGATCGAAGGCTTCGGGTTCGGGGGCGGCGTGTCGGACGGCTGCTTTGCTGCCGATGCCAAGGGGGCAGAGCTGGCGACCGACTCCGGTGTGGCGCCGCTGCTGGTGCCCGCCGCGGTATCCGAGCTCGGCGCCCGGTCCGAGCTCGGCGCCCGGTCCGATGTCTTGGAACAACCGTTGATGGTAAAACCCGCCAGGATAAGAAACACGGCCTGCTGCCGGTGCGTAAGTGAACTGAGCATGGACCTCTCGCTTCTCCAATGTATAATCCACGCCGGCCTGGCGGGAACGTGCAACCCGGTACGTACTGAAGGGATAAATACCTCTGGTTCGGTTCGCCGGCAACGCCGGAATGTACCAGACCCTCAATCTTCTCCCATCCTCTTTGGCGGGTTTCCCGTGATCCGTTCTGCGCTCGGCACCCTCGGTCTGCTTCTCATCGCGGTCGGTGCCTCCGGCCAACAGGCCGATTCGACTCAGCTGACGGTCCAGCGCATCTACGGCTCAGCCGAGTTCCGCAGTCAGGCCTTCGGGCCCCTGAGTTGGCTGGGCGATGGCTCCTCTTTCACCACCATAGAGGAGGCCGGCGAAGCCGGCGGCCAGAATCTCGTACGCTACGAGACCGAACGGGGAGGACGGGAGGTTCTGGTGGTGGCCCGGCAGCTCATTCCGCAGGGCGACAGTGTTCCGCTTCGCATAGAAGACTACGCCTGGTCACCCGACAAGCAGCTGTTGCTGATTTTCACCAATAGCGAACCGGTCTGGCGGATGAACACCCGGGGCGACTACTGGGTTCTTGATCGAGGCACCGGCCGTCTCCATCAACTGGGTGGAAGGGATGCCAAGCCCTCCACGCTGATGTTCGCGAAGTTTTCTCCCGACGGACGGCGTGTGGGATACGTCCGGGAGAACAACTTGTACGTGGAGGATCTCGCCAGCGGCGCCATCACCCCACTCACCACGGACGGCTCCCGGACCATCATCAACGGCACCTTCGACTGGGTTTACGAAGAGGAGTTGATGAACTACCACGCCGATGGGTGGCGCTGGAGCCCGGATGGCCAGAGGGTCGCCTACTGGCAGCTGAACGCCGACCAGGTCAAAGACTTCAACCTCATCAACAACACCGATTCGCTCTATTCTCAGGTCACTCCGGTCCAGTATCCCAAGGCCGGAGAGGCCAACTCCGCTGCGCGGGTGGGCATCGTGAGCGCCGCGGGAGGGCCCACCCGGTGGCTCGATATCGCGGGCGATCCCCGGGAGCATTACATCGCCCGAATGGACTGGGCGGCTCGCTCCGATGAGGTCGTGCTCCAGCGGCTCAATCGGCTGCAGAACACCAATGAGGTGATGCTGGGCAACGCAGGGACCGGCGCGGTGCGCACCATTCTGACCGAGCGGGACAGCGCCTGGCTCACCGCGGTGGATGACCTGACCTGGCTCGATCGCGGCCGAAGCTTTACCTGGGTGAGCGAGCGCGATGGCTGGAGGCACGTCTACGTCGCGTCCCGCGACGGCAAGTCGCTGCGGCTGGTGAGCCGGGGAGCGTTCGACGCTCTGAAGGTCACGGGAGTGGACGAGAAGGGTGGCTGGGTCTATTACATCGCGTCTCCAGACCAGCCGGCGCAGCGGTATCTGTTTCGATCCCGGCTCGACGGGAAGGGCACGCCTGAACGGCTCACTCCCCGCAACGAAGCCGGCACCCATGTTTACGATCAGGCGCCCAACTTCCGCTATGCCCTGGAAACCTATTCCAGCTTCGGCAACCCTCCTCTTATCCGGCTGGTGCGGCTGCCCGGCCACGAGGTGATCCGCACGCTGGTGGACAACGCCTCGCTGCGCGCGCGGGTTGCCAGTCTCAGTAAAGGCACGGTCGAGTTCTTTTCTATCCCGGCGGAGGACGGGAGCAGCATGCCGGCCTATCTGATGAAGCCGGCCGACTTCGATTCCAGCCGAAAGTACCCGCTGCTCTTTCACGTCTACGGCGGGCCGGGGAACTCCACGGTCGACGATGCCTGGGGCGGCTACTATCTCTGGCACCTCCTGCTCACCCAGCGAGGCTATCTGGTCGCCAGCGTCGACAACCGGGGTACCCCGGCACCCCTCGGCCGCCGCTGGCGGAAGGCGATCTACGGTCAGCTGGGAGTGGTGGAGACTCGGGACCAGGCAACCGCGGCCCGCACGCTGGCCCAGCGGCCCTATGTCGACGCCGGAAGGATTGGCACCTGGGGCTGGAGCTACGGTGGGTTCATGAGCCTCAACAGTCTGTTCCAGCACCCCGATCTCTACCGGACCGGGGTAGTGGTGTCACCGGTGACGCACTGGAGCCTGTACGACAATGTCTATACCGAGCGATTCAATGGCTTACCGGGAGACAACAAGGCGGGCTACGATCGGGGATCGCCGCTCACGTACGTCAAAGGGCTGCGGGGAAATCTGCTGCTGGTCCACGGGGCCGGCGACGACAACGTGCATTTCCAAAACAGCGAGCTGCTGATCAATGCGCTGGTGGCGGCCAACAAGCCGTTCACCATGATGGAATACCCCAACCGCACTCACTGCATCTGCCAGGGGCGCAACACCCAGCTGCACCTGTTCGAGCTGATCACCCGCTACCTGGATCAGAATCTCAAAGGCGCACCACCCATCGCTGCCGGGTCGGAGCGGGCCGCCGGAGGAGCGCGCTAGCCTCCGTCGGACGCAACATCGGCAAAGGCCGAGCAGTCTATGGTCACCTGAATCGGTTTACCGTTGGCCTCCTTGCCATTGATCTCCAGCCGCCCGCCCGGCCCGCTCGGCAGGATCGTCACCGCGCCTTCACCGGCGGTCTGGCCCGGGCCTCCGGTCTCGATCCGATGCGAGCCAGACTTGGTCTCCAGCGAAAAGGAGAGCTGGTCCGAGTCGCCATCCTTGGGCCGCCAGAGAGTGAGATTGAGCTGCTTGACCTTGCTCTTCCCTCGCGGCCGTGAACTGAACCAGCCAAAGTGACGCGGACGCCCCCCGAATGGACGCATCCGCGGCATGCTCGCAACTACCCCCGCCACTGGCCTCGTAGTTCTTGCCGCCGGCCCTGGCCGTGATACTCACGGTAATGTCTTCAGCTGGGGAGGTCGAACGCTCCGGCGGAGCCAGCCGCTGGGCGTAGGCCGCCGAGCTCATGGCCGGCAGCCACCCCAGTAGAGCTATGAACCCGGATCGGAGCATCATTCCTCCCAGAGTAACTCCTGGACCTCCACATGGCGAGGCACGCCCACGGAGTCTAGATTATGATTTCCAGCCGCAGCGGAGTCCAGATGACCTACGAAGAGATCATCTCCCTGCTCGGGTATGCCGGCGGTCACGAACAGCTCGTCCGGATCACGACGACAGCCCGGACTGAGGTAGTTGGGATTCCAATGAGCGTGGACACCCACGTCACCGCCCACGAGGTATATCTCCGGCCCGCCGGCGACGACGAGACCGAAATTGCGGTTTCCCTGGCCGCCATCCAGGCGGTGGAGCTGGTCTAGCGTCCTTCCATGGCAATCGCCCCTCAAAGATGCCCGTTTCGTTGTGAAACAACTAGGGCCCGCCCGTCGTACAGGCTGGGTCGAAGGTTCGAGCCTGAATCCACGGGGAACGGGACGCATGGATATAGAAGGGGTACTCGCAATAGTTCTGATCTTCGGAGGAGGAACCCTCTTCCTTCTCTCCATCAGTCCGGTGGGGAGGGCGTTGGCCGACCGCCTCCGAGGGCGGGCGTAGCCGGCGCAGGATCCTGAGCTCCTGGCCGAGGTCGATGCTCTCCGGCAGGAGGTCGCCGAGCTGCACGAACGAGTCGATTTCACCGAGCGAATTCTGGCTGAAGCCCATGAGCGCAAGGAGCTCGGGAAGGGAGAGAGCGCCCGATGATGCTGCAAACGCCTACGCCCCCGATGCCGCCGCATTTCGACCCCAATCTCATCTTCATGCAGCACGGTGGTCCGCCGGCGGTGGTCTTTATCGTGGTCGCCGCGCTGGCAGCGTCGGTGATCATCCTCTGGCCGCTCATGCGCGCCTTTGCCCGGCGGCTGGAAGGGAAGGGTAGCGTGGATACCGCGCTCCGGGCCGACGTGGAGCAGCTGCAGGCTCGATTAGGCGAAGTCGACATCCTGCACGGCCGAGTGGCCGAGCTGGAGGAGCGGCTCGATTTCACCGAGCGGCTGCTGGCTCAGGCGCACGAGGCGCAGAGCCGCGGTCTGCCGGGAGAGAGCCGATGACTCGAAGGGAGCTTGCTCTTGGCTAGCCCGGATCAATTCACTGTCATCGACCTCACCGCCGTCATCGCGATCGCGGGGGCCTTGGTACTGATCTTCCGGTCAATCGCTAGTGCGATTGGCGGTCGGATGCGGGGCTCGGTGGCATCCCCTGATCCTGAGGTACTGGCCGAGGTTGACAGCCTCAAGGCCCGATTGGCCGAGGTAGAGGAGCGATTAGATTTCTCCGAGCGCCTCCTCGCGAACGTCCGCCAGGCGGACCCGCAACCGGGGAGAGATGAGCGATGATCACCCGAGAGGATATCCAGTCGTTTCTCGATCGCCTCGACGGGGGCAGCCTGACCGTGCGGGAAGTCGAGCCCAACCTGTGGCTCACCCGGACCGCGGACGACGCGGAGGTCGTGGTCCACTACGCCCCGCCGGTGGTCATTCTCCGGGTTCGGGTCATGGAGCTACCCGCCAGCGAGCCTCGCCGGGGCGAGTTGTTCCGCCAGCTGCTCGAGTACAACGCCCGGGAGCTGGTTCATGGGTCTTACGGGCTGGAAGGCGACCACGTGGTGCTCACCGACACCCTCGAGCTGGAGAACCTCGACTACAACGAGTTCGAGGCCAGCTTCGACTCGATCACCCTGGCGTTGGCCTCGCACCTCGGCGCGTTGGCGCCTTACCGCGAAAGGTGAAGTGCCATGGGAATCTTTGACCGTCTCTCCACCATGCTGCGGTCGAACATCAACGATCTCATCTCTCGCGCCGAAAATCCCGAGAAGATGCTGAATCAGCTGATCGTCGACATGAAGACCCAGCTGGCCAAGGCCAAGCAGCAGGTGGCCTCCGCCATCGCGGACGAGCGGAAGCTGCAGTCTGACGCCGAGGCCATGAAGAAGCAGGCGGATGACTGGGAGCGGCGGGCCATGATGGCGGTGCAGGAGGGCCGGGACGATCTGGCCAAGCAGGCGCTCGGCCGCTACAACGAGCAGCTGCAGGGCGCCCAGCAGCTGCAGGAGACCTGGCTCAGGCACAAGGCCGAGACCGAACAGCTCAAGCTCTCGCTCCGCCAGCTCAACGACAAGATCGAAGAAGCCAAGCGCAAGAAGAACATTCTGGTGGCGCGGTCCAAGCGGGCCGAGGCGCAGCAGCGGATCCAGGAGACCATGTCCGGCCTGTCCGACAAGAGCGCCTTCGAGTCGTTCGAGCGTATGGCCGAGAAGATCGAGGCGACCGAGCGCAAGGCGCTCGCCGCCGCGGAGCTCAACGAAGAGGTCTCCGGCGACCAGCTGGCCCGCCAGTTCGAGGCCCTGGAATACAAAGGCAGCTCCGACCAGCAGCTGCTCGAGCTGAAGGCCAAGATGGGTCTGCTGCCGTCCGGACGGGGCGGGAAGGGCTCCAAACAGCTGGGCAAGGGGAAGGACGACGTGCACGACGCCGAGTTGATCGAGGAGGGGGATGAGGGGAAGGCGCGCTGATGGCGGAAAGCGAGCCTGAACGCCGGCGAGGATTCTCCCTCTGGTGGATACTCCTCGCCGTTGTCATTGTGGCCCTGCTGGTCCGCACCATCGACGTGCTGTTGGTGCTGTTCCTGGCCGTCATCCTGGCAGTCTACTTCGATGCCGTGTCCGGTTTTCTCCAGCGGCGGCTGGCCATCCCCTCAGGCCTGGCGCTCGGAGCCGCGGTGACGCTGACGCTGGGTGCCCTCGTCGGGGTGGTATTTCTCATCGTTCCTGCCGTCGCCAGCCAGGTCCAGGACTTCATCAACAATCTTCCGAAATTCCTCACCGAGCTGGATCAGAGCATTAACCGGCTGTTCCGCAGCATTCCGGTGCTCCGCCGCGGGGTCACCGACACCGGTGCCCCTGGCCTTCTGGCGACGTCACTCAACGAGATGTTCGGCTTCCTCCGGGGCGCGTTGGTGCCGTACCTCAAGGGAGGCGTGGAGTTCATCATCGAAGGAGTGAGCGTCTTCGTCATGGCGCTCTACATGGCCCGGCATCCAGGGGTCTACCTCGACGGGGTAATAGCGCTGGTTCCTCCGGGGCGCCGCCAGATTGCCCGCGCCATTCTGTACGACCTCAGGGTGACTCTTCGAGCGTGGGTGGTCGGGCAGCTCATCGCCATGGTACTGCTTGCCGCGCTCACCACGCTGGGACTCTGGATCCTGGGGATCCCCTACTTTCTGGCGTTCGGCGTTTTCGCCGGCATCGCCGCCATCGTGCCCTTCTTCGGAACGCTGCTGTCGACTCTGGTGCCGGCGCTCTTCGCGCTCGGTGTCTTCGGCCTTCCCAAGGCGCTGGCCGTCGCGGCGCTGGGCATCGGGGTGCATCTGATCGAAGCCAATTTTGTGGCGCCGGTGGTGATGGAACGGCAGGTGAACCTGCCGCCCGTGGTCACCATTGCAGGCGTCCTGCTGATCGGAAAGCTCTTTGGTCTTGCCGGCCTGATCGTGGCGGTGCCGATCCTCACCTTCATCATGGTATTGATCCGCCACATCCTGCTGGGCGAGGTCTATGGCGATCCGCTGAGCGAGGTCAAGCCCAGCGGGACCGTCCCCACCGATGCCGAGCGCACTATCGCGGTGCCAGCCACTTCATAGCCTATGACAGCTCCGCGATTCCTGATCCTGGCCGACGGCGACTTCGGCCCGATGACCTCGAAGACCGCCAACTCGGTCATTCGGTATCTCCCCGAGCGCACCGTGGGAGTGCTGGACCGGCAACAGGCCGGCAAGACGGTGCAGGACGTGCTCGGCTTCGGTGGCGACTTGCCGGTCGTTGGGTCCATGCGAGCGGGTCTGGCGCTGGGGCCCACTGCCGTGCTGGTGGGCATCGCTCCTCTGGGTGGGCGGCTGCCGGAGGAGTGGCGCGGCTGGCTGGGCGAGGCACTCGACGCCGGCTGCGACCTGTGGAGCGGGCTGCATACCTTCCTGGGCGATGATCCGATCCTGGCCACCAAGGCAAGGGCCAGCGGACGGAAGATTCTCGACATTCGAAAGCCGCCGGCCGACCTTCCGATTGCCTCGGGAGCCGCCAAGTCGGTCGAGCCTTATGTCGTCCTGACCGTGGGCACCGATTGCAACGTCGGCAAGATGACGGCCCAGCTGCAGCTCATCCGAAGGCTAAATGCCGGGGGACTCCGGACCCGCTTCGTGGCCACCGGCCAGACCGGGATCATGATCGAGGGCTGGGGCATCGCGGTTGACGCGGTGGTGGCGGACTTCGTGGCGGGCGCGGCTGAGCGGCTGGTGCTCCAGGGAAGCCGCGATGCCGACATTGTCCTGGTCGAGGGGCAGGGAAGCATCAACCATCCCGGCTACTCCGCCGTGACCCTCGGCTTGATGCACGGATCTTGTCCCGACGCCATGATTCTGTGTCACCAATCGACCCGGGAATACATCGGCGATTACCGGCCGGCAGCATGGCTTCGAATTCCGCCGTTGAGCGAATACATCCGGCTCTACGAAACTATCGGGTCGGCGGTGCATCCCACCAAGGTGATTGGCATCTCGCTCAACACCTACGACATGACCGACGAGGCTGCCCGCCGCGCCTGTGAGGCGGCGACCAGGGAGACTGGCTTGCCCGCCACGGATCCGGTGCGGTTCGACCCGGCTCCCTTGCTCGACGCGGTGCGACGGGGCGTCAGGAATATCTCGCCTCGCGGCGAGACCTTGTGACAGCCTGATCCGGGCACGCAGGTCTTTGATACACTGGCGTCAGTCTGATGGCGCTATGAGCCAGCGACCCAGCGATGCTGGCTCATGTTTTCAGGGCCGCCTCTTCCGCTTCCCTCAGACCTCCCGCTCAGCTTTCTCCTGGATCAGGTCCGGCCTCCCGAGAACCTGGCGCCTGGACTCGGTGTTCGGCAAACGCATCTCAGAATCCGTGACACCGCCCGCCGATCGCATGGGCGGTTACTGGTCAGTGCCGATCTCGGCTGCCTGCTCCGGCACTGCAACCGGGTTGCTCTGAGGCAGGGGCCCAGCCCGGTGATCCTCGATGCGAACACGGTGATTCGGTGGCGTACACTCCAGGTGGTCACCGCTCTGCCTCACCTTCCCGGATTGGAGCGACTCGCTGAATTGTTTCCAGGGGTCACTCACTGCAGTGCAGCAGAACTTCTGATTCCGATCCCAGCCTGGTCCCCCGAGGAAGTCTTGGCGGAATGCCTGGCCACTGGCATACCGGTCACCGGAAGCCGGATCGTTTACTAGCGAGCTCCCAGCTCCTAGCTCCCCGCTAATCGGTTGACGCCGTGCTACGCCCAAGGCAACGTTAGCAGGTGCACCTGCTGGCCTCACTTCAGGATCTGTTGAATCGGGTCGCCGTCGCTCTCCGGCTGGACGGCGAGACCGCGCTCCGGGGCGCGTTTCGCGTCCTCGGCATCTGGCTCCTGGCCTGGCTCGGCCTTCGGATCGTCAATCTCATCGCCCGCCGCATCGAGCTGTCGGTGGACGATCGGCGACGACTCGGTCACCACTCTGCGGGAGAAGCGGGGCCAGACCATCGCCCAGCTGCTCCGCAGCGTCGGCCGGGTGGTCATCATCACCCTTGCAGTCCTGCTCACCTTCAACGTGTTCATCAACATCGCCCCGATTCTGGCCGGCGCCGGCATCCTCGGCCTGGCCATCTCCTTCGGCGCCCAGAGCCTGGTGCGGGACATCATCTCCGGCTTCTTCATCCTGCTGGAGAATCAATTCGCGGTGGGCGACGTGATCGAGGCGGCCGGGAAGAGCGGGGTGGTGGAGCGGATGACCCTCCGCGTGGTCGTCCTCCGGGATCTGGAGGGGACCATGCACGTCATCCCCAACGGCGAGCTGAAGGTGGTCAGCAACAAGACCCGCGGCTGGGCCCGGGCGGTGGTGGACATCTCCGTTCCCTACACCGAAGACGTCGATCGAGCTCTCGGGGTGGTCCGGGACGAGGCGGCCCAGTTCTCCACCGATCCGGTCTGGGGTCTCCAGCTCGACGGTCCGGTCGAGGTGCTCGGCGTGGAGTCGATGACCGACAACTCCGTGGTCATCCGGACCCTGCTCAAGACCCAGCCCGGCTCGCAGTGGGACGTGGCCCGGGAGTTCCGCCGCCGGCTGATCAACCGCTTCTCCAAGGAGGCCATCGAGAGCCCCTTCCAGCAGCGCCGGGTCCACGTCACGGTCAAGGGCGCGCGCCGGGCGAGGCGGTGGCGGCCGCGGCGTCCGCCGGAGCTGCCGGCTGATGGCGCTCCGGCTCTACAACACGCTGAGCCGGAAGTTGGAGCCGTTCGAGCCGCTCCAGCCCGGACGGGTATCGCTCTACACCTGCGGTCCCACCGTATATCAACTACGCTCACATCGGGAACTTCCGAACCTTTCTGTTCGAGGATCTGCTCCGCCGGTGGCTGGAGGCCAGCGGCTACGAGGTCTTTCACGTCATGAATCTCACCGACGTGGACGACAAGACCATCCGCGGCGCCGCCGCGGCCGGTCTACCCTGCGGCGAGTACGTCCAGCAGTACATCGACGCGTTCCACGAGGACCGGCGACTATCTCCGCATCCGGGACGCATCAGTCTATCCTCGGGCCACCGACTTCATCCCGGCCATGGTGGCGCCTGGTCGAGGGGTTGCTCAAGAAGGGCGTCGCGTACAAGGGCGAGGACGGCTCGGTCTACTTCTCCATCGCCAAGTTTCCGGCATACGGCCGGCTTTCCAGGCTGGACACGCGAGAGCTCAAGACCGGAGCGAGCCAGCGGGTCCGTAGCGACGAGTACGCCAAGGAGGACGCCCGCGACTTCGCCCTCTGGAAGGCGGCCGAGTCCGGCGGACGAGACGGTCGGCGCCGCCTGGGACGCGCCGTTCGGGCGGGGCCGGCCGGGGTGGCACCTCGAGTGCTCGGCGATGGCGCTGGACCTGGTCGGCGGACACTGGGGCACCGATGTCCTCGACATCCACGCCGGCGGCGTGGATCTCATCTTCCCCCATCATGAGGACGAGATCGCGCAGAGCTGCGCCTATACCGGGAAGAACGAGTTCGCCCGGTACTGGGTGCACGGGGAGTTCCTGAATATCGGCGGCACCAAGATGTCGAAGCGGTATGGCAACATTCTCACCCCGCGGGATCTCGAGAGGATGGGATCGCCGCCGGGGCGCATGCGGCTGCTCATGTTCGGAACCCACTACCGAAAGAAGCTGGACTGGAGTGACGATGCGCTCGCCGCGGCGCGGGAGGGGTCGCACCGGCTGGGCGAGTTCCAGAACCGGCTGCTGCAGGCCAGGTCGGCACGCCGACTCGGCCCGTTTCTCGGGGCGGCGGAGCAGCTGAACAAGGATCTCGGCGAGGCCCTGGACGACGACCTCAACGCTCCCCGGGCGGTGGCTGCCTGTTCGCCTATATGAATGAAGGGAATGCGGCCCTGGATGCCGGAGACCGGCCGGGGCCGGCGGCCATCTCGGCGTGGGAAAGGGCCGAGGGCGTGCTGGGTGTGGCGTCCAAGGTGGTGGCGATGAAGGTGAGAGCCAGTGGGGAGCCTACGGCTTCGAGCGAGCTCTCGGAGAATCCTCCGTCCAATTCCCGGGAGGCAGAAAACTGGGCCCGCGAGTGGGCTACCGCCGGGCCCGCCACAAGGCGGCGCGGAACTATGCCGAGGCCGACCGGATCCGTGCTCTCCTGAGAGAGCACGGATTCCAGGTCAGAGACTCGCGGGACGGATCCATCGAGGTGGTGCGAACCGCCTTACCGAAAACCTGACCGAGCCTTATCTGGGATGACCAGTCGGCAGCTCGTCCGGAAGGTCTGGTTTGTTGGTAATGTTGGTTGACCGCACCGTCGGCCTCATCACGTAGAGATCAGGCATTGGCGCCTCCTGGTTCAGACCTCTGATAAACGCGATTCGGGTACCGTCGGGCGACCAGGGAGGCTCTATGTCGGCCGCTGGGTGCGGGGTAAGAATGTTTGGTCTCGGTCCCATCCGAATTCATCACGGCAACTTCGTGATTGGTGCCCTCCGGGACAGGATCATAGGTGACAAAGGCAAGCTTCCTGCCGTCTGGTGACCAGACTGGTCCCAGGTCGCCGCCCCGACCTGCTGTCAGATTCACCGAGCCCGATCCATTGGCATTCATGACAAAGATCTCAGGGACTTCGTTCGGGCTACTTGAACGGCTCTTCAAACGCGATGCGTCCTCCATCAGGAGACCACGCCGGATTGAAGGATCCTTGTGGCTGATTGGTAAGGTCTTATCCACGGTACCATCGGAATTCACCACGTGAATCTGATCTCCACGGTGAAACGCGATGCGGCGTCCATCGGGTGCCCACGATGGCCTTGCGCCGGCGACCACCTTCCGCGCCCCTCCCCTCCGCAGCCACCCAGATCTGAGTTTGCTGGCAGAATGACGGCTGGCCCTCCTCCAGGCACTCGATCATCGAATCTGCCTCGAACGCAATCGTGGTTCCATCGGGGGACCACGCCGGAGCCACGGCTTGTCCTTGATCCGGCTGGTAAGCTTCCTCCGATCGGTCCCATCAGCGCTCATGACATAGAGATCGAAGTCTCCAGAAGAACGCAATGCGGTTTCGGTCGGGTGGCCCATAACGGATTTCTCTCATCGGTGTCGTCAGGAGTCAGTCTGGTAAGCCCGGTCCCGTCGGGGTTGACCACGTAGATGCCTCCATTACCGGGCAAACGCCGCCATGAAGTGAACGCGATCTTGGCCTCTTGAACTGGGGTGGGACAGTCGATCGTCATCATTACTGTCGCGGTGACTCCAGCCGTGACGTTGATCTGGAGGGGGATTGTCTCCGTTCGCACGACAGTTCGGAGCCAGTCCGGCGAAAGTGACCTCGTGTGTACCCGGCTGCACGTCAGGCACGGTCAATGTGGCGTTGACGCCGATTGCCTTCGGCGAAGCGTTGTCCACCGCGACGGTGTAGCCGTCCGGGTCGGGCGAGCACACCGTGGTGTTGGTCGTGATCTGGATGGTTCCACTCGCTACCGTGCAGGCGACGGCAAAGCCCACCTGGGCCGCCGCGCTGGTGCCCACGGTCACCGACCGGGGATTCGCTCCTGAAACACTGCAGTTGGCTGCCAGCTTGGAGAGTCGCACGCTGTGCGAGCCAGCCGCCAGGTTGGTAGACGTGGCTGTGGCATTGACCCCGATAGGCTGGCTTAAGAGCCGCCATCGATCGCAAAGGCGTAGCCGTCGGGATCGGGAGTGCCGCCGGTGGTGGTGGTAGTGATCCGCAGCGTGCCGGCATTCGGCGGAGCCGCCGCGCATACGACCTCAAAAGCTGCGCTCACGTTCAGCTCCGGCAAGCACCGTTGTGGTGCGCGGATTGTCTCCCTGAACCTGGCAATTGCCCGCGAGCCCGTTGAGCCCGACCTGATGGTCACCCTGGGTGACTCCCTCGAGGCTGATCATACCGGAGGCAGCGACCGTTCCTCGCTCTTCCCCGTCGACGGTGACAGTGTAGCCATCGGCGTCCGGGAAGGCCGCGGGTGGCTACGCTGATTCCCAGAATGCCGGTCGTGGTCCCACACGCAATGGAAAAGCGGACCGGGACACTCGCCCCCGGTTGAACGCTTGACGGTTCGTGGATTGTCGCCATCCGCGGTGCAGTTCGCCGCCATGCCGGCCAAGCGGATGCTGTGATCGCCGGGTTCCACACTCTCTTGTCGACGGGTGGCGTTGACCGCAATTGGAACCTCGGTGCCGCCATCGAAAGCTGAGAGTGTAGCCATCAGCGTCCGGCTCCGGTCCGCTGGTTACCGTCGTGATTTCGACGCTGCCCGGTGGTCGGCGCCGTGACCGCGTCACCACTACAGCCCAGAACAGCTATGGAAGGCAGGCCGAGCAAGAGTCCGGCAGCTCAATGGCGTAAGGTCAGCCGCATTGAGATTCCATCTCCGGGTCACAGCAAGGGCGGCCCCAGTAGTTCGCCGCATGGTCGCGCATACTAGTCACCGGTAGTCAAGCCACAGTCAGAGTTCCTCATTGAGACTAGGCGTTTCCCGCTGTCACGACTGTGACCGCCGTAACACCGGGGCGACACAGCAATATTCTGCACTCCGGTCCAGACCATTCTTCACCTCCCGCTGTCTACACCTCAGTACCGTGGCAGAGCACGATCCGTTGAAGCGGCTGACCCCGCGCCGCGTAGGGGTTAAGAGGTCAGCCCATGAGGTCCTCGCTAGATCGCGCCGTTTGCAATGTGATGAGCAGTGCCGCGCGCCTTGCCTGAGCGCGATGCCGCCCGCGCCAGCTGTGGCCGCTGCAGAGCGTCGTCGACCCGCACCCAGCCCCTCCCGGATCGCAACTGGACCCCCAGTCCCGATCTGCTACGTTCGCTCCCGCATGCTCGAGCTGGCCGACGTCCCCGGACTCGCGCTCGCATCGTCACCGACGGTCAGGATTTGGAAGGATGGCTTTGGCGGGCGACGCTCGAGCCGGTCGACTCCGGTGTCGTATTGAGACGATGTTCGAAGCGGTGTCACTGGGCAAACCACTGTCTCGCTTACGCGGTACTCCGGTTCGTCGATGCCGACCGGATCGATCTGGAACCGGCCCCTCTACGACTATCTCCATGTCACCCGAAGCGAACAATTTGCTCATGCGGAAAGTCACTGCCACCCACGTGCTCTCCCCACACCTCCGGTCTGCCGAACTGGAGGGAGCAACCCGGCCCGCTGCAGCCGATGGCCGAGCCGGGGACGACGTTCAGCTATTCGGGCAAGGGGTACATCTACCTGCAACGGGTGGTCGAGCAGATAACCGATACACCGTTCGCCCGCTACATGCGGGACCAGATCCTGAGCCCCCTGGGAATGAAGCGAAGCAGCTACATCTGGCTGCCGCAGTACGAATCCCACAAAGCGGCGGGCCGGGACGAGCGGGGGAACGAAGTGGATGTGTATCAGGCCATCGGACTCGATGCCGAGCATCTGGCGCGGCAATGGGGGAAGTCGGTGCTCGACTGGCGCTATGAGGATGCGATCCGGGCGGTGCCGCTCATCAATCCCAAGTGGCCGGCAGTGCCGCTGTACGTCATCCCCAGCTCGGCGGGCTCCCTCCTCACTACCGTGAGCGATTACGCCCGCTTCCTGGTGCGGGTGGTGGCGCCGCCGTCAGAGCGCGGGCTGGAGCTGAGCCCCCAAACCAAGCGGGCGATGCTGATGCCGCGGATCCAACTGAACCGGGTACTCTTCTGGGGCCTGGGCTGGGGGATCCAACGGGACGAGTACGGCGAGGTCCTGTGGCATTGGGGAGCGAACAACAGTTTCCGCAACTTCGTCATCGCCGACCTCGCGCGCTCCCGCGCCGTTGTGGCGTTCACCAACGGCGAGGCGGACCCAAGGTGTACGAGCGGGTGATCGCGCGGAGTCACCGGGCACGATCAGGCCGCCTTCCTCTGGCTCTAGAGCCCTCCGGCGAGCGCGCCGTGTTGACTGACTCCGACTTACCCTCCTTTATTATCCCAACCCGTCTTCTCGGCCTATTCAGGCTGACGTAGCTCAATTGGTAGAGCAGCTGATTTGTAATCAGCAGGTTAGGGGTTCGATTCCCCTCGTCAGCTCGGTCGGCAGAACCGCTCAGCCCCGGCGATCCCGGGGCTGTCTTTTTGGTCGGCTCAGCGGTGAGACAAATTGGCTCAAGCGTTGCACGGCACGGTACTTAGCCCTAGCTTGGCGGCTCCTCACTCCACCCGGAGTCGTCGCTTATGCGTATCGCTCCTTCCTGCGCAGCGGCCATCGGTATCCTCGCTCTGCCGGCCGCCCTCCTTGCCCAGACAGCTAAAGCAGCCGCACCTGCCTCTGACGCCGCCTATATCCGAAAGGCAGAAGGTGGTGCTCCGTCTTCGATCTCCAAAGACGCGCGGATCGCGCGGTTCGATAAGGACGGCAAAGTCAGCGTTCTCCGCGACGGCAGCAACGATTTTACCTGTGCCTCGATTCCCCAGATGGGAATCCCGGCCTACTGTGGCGACAAGAACGCCTGGGATTGGATGACCTCGGCGATGAGCCGGAAGGACAAGCCGAGCAACAATGAGCCGGGGATCGCGTACATGATGCAGGGCGGGGTGCACTACGAGACCGCTGACGGCCAGATCGAAATGATGCCGAGCGCCAAGACGCACAACGTCAAGGAGCCTCCGCACTGGATGCTGATGTGGCCGATGGACCCCGCCAAGACCGGGCTTCCAACCCGGCCCAACGCGAGCGGAGCCTACGTGATGTTCGCCGGCACCCCATACGCCCACATCATGGTGTATGAGAATCCGGCGCGGATGAAAACCCTGGCAGGCAAGGGGAGCAGCCCGAAATCGTAGGGTTTTAGACCCTCGAACCCCTTGCACAAGTCGTTGAGTGCCATTACTCTAGTGGTCTGTCTATTTTCGGACGCTTCGAGCCGACGCCTGCTAAGCATTTAGTAGCCAGCGAATTAGGGGGTCGCTATTCGCCTCATCAGCTCCGCAGCGCCCGACAACTCATGTGCTCGACACGGACCCCGCTTCTGTCGGCGGGGTTCTGTCTCAGCATGTGGGTATGACGACGGCTCGGTGGGGTGACCGAGTGGCTAATGGTAGCAGACTGTAAATCTGCCGGGCTAACGCCCTACGTAGGTTCGAATCCTACCCCCACCATGGCGGACGGACGGACAGACGACGGGCGGACGGAGAAGCGAGAAGCAGTCCGCGGGTGTAGCTCAGTTGGTAGAGCATCAGCCTTCCAAGCTGAGGGTCGCGGGTTCGAGTCCCGTCGCCCGCTCTCATGGGGCAGAGCTGACGCTCTGACTCACGATCAGAGGGACCTGACGGTTCCTGATGCAGGCAGAGATCGCGCAGGGTAGCCACGCAGTACGGAGAGTCGGAGAGGGCGCTCGCGTAGCTCAGTTGGTAGAGCGCATCCTTGGTAAGGATGAGGTCCGCGGTTCAATCCCGCGCGCGAGCTTCAGGTTGAGAGTCTGAGAGGCAGGAGCTCGAGACTCGCTTGACTCTCGAGTCAGCTCACACACCGGAGACGGACAGAGAACCATGGCGAAGGCCAAAGTTCGAGCGTACCAAGCCGCATGTGAACGTGGGGACGATCGGGCACGTGGACCACGGGAAGACGACGCTGACGGCGGCGATCACGGCGATCCAGGCGAAGAAGGGGCTGGCGCAGTTTACCGCGTACGACCAGATCGACAAGGCGCCGGAGGAGCGGGAGCGGGGGATCACGATCGCGACGGCGCACGTGGAGTACGAGATCGCCAAGCGGCACTATGCCCACGTGGACTGCCCGGGGCACGCCGACTATGTGAAGAACATGATCACGGGGGCGGCCCAGATGGATGGGGCGATCCTGGTGGTGAGTGCGGCGGATGGGCCGATGCCGCAGACCCGGGAGCACATCCTGTTGGCCAAGCAGGTGAACGTGCCCTACATCGTGGTGTTCATGAACAAGGTGGACATGGTGGACGACCCGGAGCTGTTGGAGCTGGTGGAGCTGGAGGTGCGGGAGCTGCTCGAGCTCGCTATGACTTCCCGGGGGACGACACCCCGATCATCCAGGGGAGTGCCTTGCAGGCGCTGGAGAGCAGGGACCCCAATAGCGAGCAGGGGAAGAAGATCCAGGAGCTGTTGGATGCGCTGGACAGCTATATCCCCCAGCCCAAGCGGGAGATCGACAAGCCGTTCCTGATGCCGGTGGAGGACGTGTTCTCGATTACCGGGCGGGGCACGGTGGCGACCGGGCGGATCGAGCGGGGGGTGGTGAAGGTGGGGGAGGAAGTGGCGCTGGTGGGCTTCGGGGCCAGCAAGAAGACGGTGGTGACGGGGGTGGAGATGTTCCGCAAGCTGCTGGACCAGGGGGAGGCGGGGGACAACGTGGGGCTGCTGCTGCGGGGGATCGAGAAGAACGAGATCGAGCGGGGGATGGTGCTGGCGAAGCCGGGGTAGATCACGCCGCACTCGCATTTCGAGGCCGAGGTGTACGTGTTGACCAAGGAAGAGGGGGGGCGGCACACCCCGTTCTTCAAGGGGTACCGGCCGCAGTTCTTCTTCCGGACCACGGACGTGACCGGGAGCGTGGAGCTGCCGGGGGGGGTGGAGATGGTGATGCCGGGGGACAACGTGCAGATGACGATCGAGCTGATCACGCCGATCGCGATGGACGAGGGGCTCCGCTTTGCCATCCGCGAGGGCGGCCGCACCGTCGGCGCCGGCGTCGTCACCAAGATTCTGAAGTAGCGAGTGAAGACAGAGAAAATGCCGAGAGACAAAGATCATTCTAGAGTGCACCGAGTGTAAGAACCGCAACTTCTTCACCAATAAGAACAAGCGGAAGCACCCGGAGCGGGTCGAGCGGCGCAAGTACTGCCCCCACTGCGATGGGCATAAGGCGCACAAGGAGTCCAAGTAGCCATGGAGACGGTGCAGGTCCAGCGCTCCAACCGGGTCACCGGGTTTTTCCACCGCACCACGGGTTTTCTGGTAGCGGTGCGGGAGGAGCTGAGGAAGGTCACCTGGCCCACCCGGCCGGAGCTGATCAAGGCCACCCGGATGATCATCGTGCTCTCCATCGTGCTGGGGCTCACGATCGGCCTGATGGACTGGTTGCTCCAACTGATTCTCGTTGAAGGAATCGCGCGTCTCGCGCGCTAGGACATAGATGGAATACCGCTGGTACGCGATCCAGACAACCGCTGGGCACGAGAACAAGGTGCGAGGGCTCCTCCAGAGACGAATCGAGGAGGATCCCCGGCCCGCCGACACGAAGCTGATCCGCCAGGCCCTGGTCCCGGTCCAGGAAGTGATCGAGATCAAGAACGGCAAGAAGGTCAACGTCGAGCGGAAGCTGTACCCCGGATACGTCCTGGTCGAGATGGGCATGAGCCAGGAGGCCCTGCACGTGGTGAACAGCATCCAGGGCGTGATCAAGTTCGTGGGCACCGGCAAGATGCCCCAGCCGCTCCGGCAGGACGAGGTCAACCGCCTGCTCGGCATCGCCGAGGCGGTGGCGGAGGCCGAGCCGAAGGAGGAGATCCCCTTCCTGATCGGCCAGGTCGTGGAGATCACCGAGGGGCCGTTCTCCGACTTCAGCGGTACGGTGGAAGAGGTCCTGGCCGACAAGGGCAAGGTCCGGGTGACGGTGAGTTTGTTCGGCCGGCCCACGGCAGTGGAGCTGGATTACTTGCAGTTGAGGGGGCACTAGCCTCCCCCCGCCACCGCGCGGGTTATCGCGGGAGTTCTGAGCGAAGGGTTTCCCTCCGCCGAACGCATAGAGGAGCAGCGATGGCAAAGAAGATCAACGCGATGGTCAAATTGCAGTGCCCGGCGGGCGCAGCCACACCGGCACCCCCGGTGGGAACCGCCCTGGGCCCCCACGGCGTGAACATCATGGAGTTCGTGAAGCAGTTCAACGCCCGGACCCAAAGCCAGAGCGGGATGGTCATCCCGGTCGTGGTCACGATCTTCGCCGATCGGACGTTCACCTTCATCACCAAGACTCCCCCGGCCCCGAACCTGTTGCTCAAGGAGGCGGGGATCGAGAAGGGAAGTGGTCAGCCCAACCGGACCAAGGTCGGGCGGGTCACCCGTGCCCAGGTCAAGAAGATCGCCGAGATCAAGATGGCCGACCTGAACGCGTCCGACCTGGACAGCGCCATGCGGATGATCGCGGGCACCGCCCGCTCCATGGGGCTGGAGGTGGTGGACTGATGGCGACCCGGGGTAAGAAGTTCCGGGCGGCGGTCGCCAAGGTCGATCGGACGCGGGAGTATCCGATCCCTGACGCCGTGGCGCTGGTGAAGGACTCCTCCTTCGCCAAGTTCGACGAAACCGTGGACGTCGCGGTCAACCTGGGGGTCGACCCGCGGCACGCCGACCAGGTGGTCCGGGGGACGGTGGTCCTTCCCCATGGAACCGGGAAGTCGGTTCGGGTGTTAGTGATAACCCAGGGCGATCGGGTGCGGGAGGCGGAGGCCGCCGGAGCCGACTTCGTGGGAGTGGAATACATCCAGAAGATCAAGGACGGCTGGCTGGACACGGACGTCATCGTCGCCACCCCGGACGTGATGGGGCAGCTGGGTGCGCTGGGTAAGGTGCTCGGGCCCCGTGGTTTGATGCCGAACCCCAAGGCCGGGACGGTCACCATGGACGTCACCAAGGCGGTCCGGGAGATCAAGGCCGGCAAGATCGAGTTCCGGGTGGACAAGTCGGGGAACGTCCATGCCCCCGTGGGCAAGGTCTCGTTCTCGGCCCCCAACCTGGCAGCCAACGTCCAGGCGTTCATGGACACCATCGCGCGGGCCAAGCCCGCCGCGGCCAAGGGCACCTACATCCGCACGGCCACGATATCCAGCACCATGGGACCGGGCGTGAGGCTCGAGACGGCGGTGTACCGATGAACAAGACCGAGCGGCAGGAGACGGTGCAGACCCTGACGGAGCAGCTCCGGGCCTCGCCCAACCTGTACGTGACCGATTTTACCGGCCTCAACGTGCTGCGGATGACCGAATTCCGCCGCCGGCTCCGGTCGGCTGGGGTCACCTACGTGGTGGTCAAGAACACCCTGGCCCAGCGGGCACTGGCGGCCAACTCGGTCACCGGCCTGGACGAGCATCTGGCCGGGCCCACCGGGCTGATCCTGGCGGGGCTGGACCCGGTCCCCGCGGCCCGGGTGCTGACCGACTTCGCGAAGGAATTCGAGAAGCCCACGATCAAGATCGGACTGGTGGACGGCCGGCCGGTCACGCCGGACCAGGTCAAGCGGCTGGCCAGTCTCCCGTCCAGGCAGGTCCTGCTGTCCCAGTTGGCCGGTGCCATGCAGGCTCCTATGGCGCAGTTCGCCGGGGTGCTGAGCGGCATGCTATATCAGATGGTTGGCGCCCTCGAGGCGCTTCGCGCACAGCGTTCGCAACAATCACCGGATTGAGAGAGAGAAACATCGATGCCCACCACCACGCTGAGTAACGAAGAGATTCTCGAGGCGATCGGCAACAAGACCGTTGTCGAGCTGGCCGACTTGATCGAGGCGTTCAAGAGCAAGTTCAACGTCACGATCGCGGCGGCGGCAGCGGCCCCGGCCGCAGGCGGAGCCGGCGGTGGCGCGGCCCCAGCCGCGCCGGCGGAAGAGAAGACCGAATTCACCGTCGTCCTCAAGGAGGGCGGCGCCCAGAAGATCAAGGTGATCAAAGTGGTCCGGGAGATCACCAGCCTGGGATTGAAGGAAGCCAAGGATGCGGTGGACAACGTCCCCAGCAACATCAAGGAAGGCGTGTCCAAAGCGGAGGCCGAGGAGATCAAGAAGAAGCTCGAGGAGCAAGGCGCGGTCGTCGAACTGAAATAGGCGCGAAGCGCTATCCCAAGTCGGTCGCCGGGCCCGCTCGGGTCCGGTCCCGGCGAGGGATCTGGCGACTTCACCCTATTTCAGTGAGACGAATGCACGCTATAAAGCTCTGTAAGTTCCGAATTCTGCCGAGCCCCGTAGCCACCCGCCTCCGGCGGGACCAGCGTTGGGGCCATTTGTGCTGCGTGAGAGTGAGCGACTGATGCCTCAGACCCGATCGGTAATCACATTTAGTAAGCGCGAGGGCGGCATGCCCATGCCGCACCTGCTCGACATCCAGACGGCGGCGTTCCAGACGCTGCTGGTGCCCGATGACGTCCATGGCGCGCGCCAGGACGTGTCGCTCGAGCGCGTCTTCCGGGACCTGTTCCCGATCACGGACGTGAACGAGAAGTACAAGCTGGAATTCCTGGGCTACGCCCTGGGCGAGGCGAAGTACTCGGTCGAGGAGTGTGTCGAGCGGGACATGACCTATGCCGCGCCACTCAAGGCCAAGCTTCGGCTCGACGTCTATGAGGAGGTCGAGGGCCAGAAGCGGCTCAAGAACGCCATCGAGAAAGAGGTCTACCTGGGCGAATTGCCCATCATGACCCCGCTCGGCACGTTCGTGATCAACGGCGCGGAGCGCGTCGTGGTGAGCCAGCTGCACCGGTCGCCGGGCGTGGTGTTCGAGGAAGACACCCACCCCAACGGCCAGCGGCTCTTCTCCGCCCGGATCATCCCGTTCCGGGGCTCGTGGGTCGAGTTCACGATCGACATTCACGATGTGATCTACGTCCACATCGACAAGAAGAAGAAGTTCCCGGCCACCGCTTTGCTGCGCGCCTTCGGCCACGGGAACAACGCCGACATCCTCAAGCTGTTCTTCGCGACCAAGGAGCTCAACGTCGCGGGCAAGCTGGAGGGCCGGCAGGAGAAGCGGGAGGTGATCGGCTCGCTCTTGGCGGCGGACGTGCCGCAACCCCGAGGATCCCTCCGGGGAGCCCCTGGGCGTGGTGGGCGACGAGCTGACCCAGGAGCGGTTGAACGAGATGCGGCACAAGGGGGTGAAGATCGTCACCGTCTTTGCCGGCTATACCACCCTGGACGTGCGGGAGGAGGAGCAGCCGACCTCGACCCGGGACCGGCAGAATCACGTCCTGGCTTTCGATGCCGCCGACCCCTCGACGGGTGAGGTGGTAGCTGAGGGTGGGGCGGAGCTCACCGACGCGCTGCGGAAGAAGCTGATCAAGGCCGGGGTGCACAAGGTGGAAGTGCTCCTGCCGGCGGGCCGCTCCGAGTCGCCGCTGATCAAGAACACCCTGGCCAAGGACCCGACCCATAGTGAGGCCGAGGCCCTGGAGCAGATCTACGCCCTGCTCCGGCCGGGCGACGCGCCCAACCTGGAGACGGCGCGGCAGCAGCTGCAGAAGCTCTTCTTCAACCCGAAGCGCTATGACCTCGGGCGGGTGGGCCGCTACAAGATCAACCAGCGGCTCAAGCTCAAGACCGATCCGAACCACACGGTGCTGACCGAGGACGACTTCGTCGCCATCATCCGCTACCTGATCGATCTGCACGACGGGCGCGGGTTCACCGACGACATCGACCACCTGGGCAATCGCCGGATTCGGTCAGTGGGCGAGCTGATCGCCAACCAGTTCTCGGTGGGTCTCTCCCGGATGGCGCGGCTGGTCAAGGAGCGGATGAGCATCAACTCCGATCCGGAGAAGATCTCGCTCGACGACCTGGTCAACGCCCGGACGGTGAGCGCGGTCATTCAGGCGTTCTTCGGATCGTCGCAGCTGTCCCAGTTCATGGACCAGACCAACCCGCTGGCCGAGCTGACCAACAAGCGCCGGCTGTCGGCGCTGGGTCCGGGCGGTCTCACGCGGGAGCGCGCCGGATTCGAGGTGCGCGACGTCCACTACTCGCAGTACGGGCGGATGTGTCCGATCGAGACCCCGGAGGGTCCCAACATCGGCCTCATCACCAGCCTCTCGACCTATGCCCGGATCAACGACCTGGGCTTTATCGAGACGCCGTACCGCCTGGTCAAGAATGGCAAAGTGACCGACGAGATCCGCTGGCTGTCGGCCAGCGATGAGGAGGACTACACCGTCGCCCAGGCCAATGCGGTGCTCAATCCGGATGGGACCTTCGGCGAGCAGCTGGTGCTCTGCCGCAAGGGTGACGACTACCCGCTGCTTCCGCCGGAGCGGATCGACTTCATGGACGTGGCGCCGGAGCAGTTGGTCTCGATCGCGGCGGCCTTGATTCCGTTCCTGGAGCATGACGACGCGAATCGCGCGCTCATGGGCTCCAACATGCAGCGGCAGAGCGTGCCGTTGCTATTCCCTCAGGCGCCGCTGGTCGGCACCGGCCTGGAGGAGAAGGTGGCCCGGGACTCGGGTGCGGTGATTGTGGCCCGGCGGGCCGGCACCGTCACCCGGGTGACGGCCGACGAGATCATCGTGGATGCCGGCAGCAACGGCGGCACGGTGGGGGAGACGCCGCTCGCCCGGCTGCATCAGCACGACCGCTACCGGGTGAAGAAGTTCTGGCGCACCAACCAGGACACCGCGATCAACCAGCGGCCGCTGGTCCAGCTGGACCAGCAGGTGGCGGCCGGCGAGATCATCGCCGACGGCGCGGCGACTGAAGGCGGTGAGCTGGCCCTGGGCAGCAACGTGCTGGTGGCGTTCATGCCCTGGTACGGCCACAACTTCGAAGACGCCATCGTGCTCAGCGAGCGCCTGGTCAAGGACGACGTGTATTCGTCGATCCACATCCAGGAGCTGGAGCTGCACGTCCGCGATACCAAGCGGGGCCAGGAGGAGATCACCCGGGAAATCCCCAACGTCTCTGACGAGAGCGTCGTAGATCTCGATGAGCGCGGGATCGTCCGCATCGGCGCCCACGTGAAGCCGGGCGACATCCTGGTGGGCAAGATCACCCCCAAGGGTGAGACCGAGCTCTCGCCGGAAGAGAAGCTGCTGACCGCCATCTTCGGCGAGAAGGCCAAGGATGTGAAGGACAGCTCGCTCAAGGTGCCGCCCGGCATGGCCGGCGTGGTCATCGACGTCAAGATCTTCAGCCGGATCGAGGATCAGGTCGTCGAGAAGGACCGGGGCGAGCGGATCGGTGAGGTGCGCCGGATCGAGAACGACGAGAAGGCGCGGATCAGCGCCGTCATGCTCGAGGAGCTCACCAACCTGCTCGACGGGCAGGAAGTGGCGCTCATGCTCAAGTCCGGCACCGTGGAGGAGTATCTCCCTGCCGGCACCAAGCTGAATCCGGTCGCACTGCAAGACCTCGAGCTGGCCGACGTGGATCTCAAGACGCTGCGGGTCACCAACAAGGCGGCCAACGAGCGGATCCGGGCGGCCATCGACATGGCCGCGCGGGAGCGGGCCAAGGTCGAAGAGAAGGCCGAAGATCAGATCGACAAGATCCTCCAGCCGGACGAGCTGCCTCCGGGCGTCATCCAGCTGGTGAAGGTGTATATCGCCGAGAAGCGGAAGATCTCGGTGGGCGACAAGATGGCGGGACGGCACGGCAACAAGGGCATCGTTGCCCGGATCGTGCCGGAAGAAGACATGCCGTTCCTGCCCGACGGCACTCCGGTGGACATCGTGCTCAACCCGCTCGGCGTGCCGAGCCGGATGAACGTGGGTCAGATCCTGGAGACCCACTTGGGGTGGGCGGCCCGGATTCTGGGCTTCGAGGCCAAGACCCCGGTGTTCCGGGGCGCCGATGAGGCCGAGATCGGGGCCTTGCTCCGCCTGGCTGGATTCCAGTGGGCGGCCGAGGGGCTTCGGCTCCGCAACCGTCCGCCCCAGCCGACGCCACAGGCTATTACCCGGATGGTGGCAGGACCTGAAGAAGGTGGCGCCCAACGGCGAGCGCACGACGCTGCTCGAGGCCGGTGTGGCCATGCTGGGCTCGCGCAGTGCATCGCAGGAGACCCGGGACCTGTTCCAGTCGGTGCGGGACTTCATGGTGGAAGCCGCCAAGGAGCTGGCCGAGCGTGAGCTGGCGCAGCGGCGGCAGGAAGTCGAGTTCCACCGGGCTCGCCTGGAAGGCGATGACGGCTGCTCGGGACGAGAAGGCGTTCACCAAGGCGCTGAAAGAGGCCGAGAAGCTGGCCGGGCAGTCGCCGGCTGAGCTGCTGGAGTCGATCGGCAAGCCGGCGCTGGCCGGTCTCCTGGGACCCAAGGGTGAGTCGAACGTGGACGCGGCGGCGGACGAGCTGCTGCGGGCCGCGGGGCTGACCCCGGCGGGCAAGGCTCACCTCCGGGACGGCCGGACCGGTCACCCCTTCGAGGGCGAGGTCACGGTGGGCTCGATCTACATGCTGAAGCTGAGCCACCTGGTGGACGACAAGATCCACGCCCGGTCGATCGGCCCGTACTCGCTGGTCACCCAGCAGCCGCTGGCCGGCAAGGCCCAGTTCGGTGGCCAGCGGTTCGGCGAAATGGAAGTGTGGGCGCTGGAGGCGTACGGCGCGGCCCACGTGCTGCAGGAAATGCTGACCGTGAAGTCGGACGACGTCAACGGCCGGAGCAAGGTATACGAAGCCATCGTGAAGGGGCAGAACCTGCCGGAACCCGGCATCCCCGAATCGTTCAACGTATTGGTGAAGGAACTGCAGGCGCTTGGTCTCAAGGTTACCCTGGGGACCACCGAAGCGGGAGACGAATAGATCATGATTGATTTTCGCAGCGGTCGCGAGCCCAAGAGCTCGAGTTTCGACTACATCAGCATCCGCATCG
>CAWBVP010000022.1:0-6590 GCA_963792265.1 uncultured Gemmatimonadales bacterium
GCTCTCTCGGGATGAGGAATATTCTTACCGCCCTACCGCCTTACCGCCCTTCACCTACCGCCGTCCCCAATTTCGCGCTATAACAAGGAAGCAGAACGGCCTCCGAGGGCACGATTCGAACTTCCACCGGGGAGACGCGTCCGATGCGCATCACGTCGCGAATGTTACTGGTTCCGATGGTCCTGCTGGCCGGGGTGGCCCTGGCCGGAAGTCACACCGCTCCAGCCGGCTTCGTCGGCGAGTGGCGGGCGCAGCTGCAGTTCACCAGCGGCGCGTTTGCCTCGATCAAGGACCTGGAGTTCATGTACTCGTTCAACCAGGGCGGGACCATGACCGAATCGTCGAACTACGACGCGTCGCCGCCGGTGCCGCCGGCCTACGGGATCTGGCGGAAAACGGGGAACAACACGTACGAGGCCAAGTACGAGTTCTACGTGACCAAGCCGCCGCGAATTTCGAGGAGATCACCAAGGGCGGCGGCTGGGGGCTCGGCGGCCGGGGCATCTTCGTGGAGAAGATCACCGTCTCCCCCGACGGCAAGTCGTTCACCTCGAAGATCAAGTACGATCAGTTCGATACCGCCGGGAAGCCGGCCGAGGGTGGCGGCGAGGCGACGGGAAAGGGCGTTCGCTTGACCTTCTGAGGCGGATCACCCGGGCCCTTAGCCGGGGATGTTAGCTTGCTGTCCTTATGAGGCTGCGCGGCTGCTGGATCCAGGCGGGGACAACCATAATCTTCGCCGCGACCTTGGCGGCGCAGGAAGTGGATTGGCCCGCCTACGGCCGGGACCTGCAAGGCACCCGCTACCTCCCGGCCTCCGACATCACTCGAGACAACGTGAAGCGGCTCGCCGTAGCCTGGACCTACCGCACCGGCGAGATGGACTCGACCCGATTCGGCACCGCGAAGCCGACCTCGTTCGAGGCCACTCCCCTCGTCATCGCTGGCGTCATGTACGTCGGCACCCCGCTGGGACGGGTGATTGCCCTGGATGCCGCGACCGGCCGGGAACGCTGGACCTTCGATCCCAAGATCAAACGCGACGTGACCTATGGCGACTTTGCCAGCCGGGGGGTATCCGCCTGGCTCGACCCGGAGGCGCGTCCGGGGAGCGCGTGCCGGCTTCGAATCTTCGTAGCCACCGCCCAATCCAGATCTACGCCCTCGATGCGGGTTCCGGCCGGCCCTGCCGGCGGTTTGGGTCCGCTGGCGCGATCGATCTCCAGCAAGGACTGCGGATTCCTCCGTTCGAGCCGCAGGCATACTCCGTGACGTCGCCACCGCTGGTGATGAACGGTCTGGTCATCAGCGGGTCGTCCATTGCCGACAACAGCCGTCCGGCGCCGGCCAGCGGCGAGGTACGCGCCTACGATGCCCGGACCGGCGCGCTTCGTTGGAGCTGGGATCCGGTTCCCCAGAATCCGCGGGATCCGGCCTATCGCGACTGGGGCGGCAGCATGGGACGCAACACCGGAGGCGCCAACGCCTGGTCGGTTCTGGCTGGCGATCCCCAGCGCGGTCTGGTGTTTGTGCCGACCGGCAGCGCCGCCCCCGACTACTACGGCGCCCTGCGACTGGGTGACAACCGCTACGCCAACTCGATCGTGGCCTTGCGGGCATCGACCGGCAAACTCGTGTGGGCCTTCCAGACCGTGCACCACGATCTCTGGGACTACGACAACGCCTCACCGCCGCTGCTGACCGGGCTCATGCGCGAGGGAAAAACCCATAGCGCCGTGCTTCAGGCCACCAAGTCCGGCATGCTCTTCATTCTCGACCGCGGCACCGGGACGCCACTCTTTCCGATCGAAGAGCGCCGGGTCCCGGCCAGCGATATCCCCAATGAGCAGGCCTCACCTACTCAGCCATTCACCGCAGTCACGCCTCCATTGAGCCCCCAGCGTCTGACCCCGGATGAGGTCTGGGGGATCAACGACACCGAGCGGGCCGCTTGTCACGCCGCCATCGATAGTCTGCGCAATGAGGGAATCTTCACCCCGCCGAGCACCCGGGGGACGCTGGTCATGCCGTCCAACATCGGCGGGGCCCACTGGGGCGGTGTCGCAGTGGACCCGGTGCGGCAGATAGCGGTGGTGCCGGTGAACCGGGTGGCGGTGGTGGTGCAGCTGATTCCCCGGGAGCAGCACCACGAAGCGAGTGCTCTGGCCGAGGACAAGCGCCTGGGACGGGAGTATGAGTACAACGAGATGAAGGGAACTCCGTACGTCATGCGGCGCCGGGTCATCCTGAGTCCCTCGGGGCTGCCCTGCACGGCGCCGCCGTTCGGAACCCTCGTCGCTATCAGTCTCCAGACCGGGACCCGCCGGTGGGAGGTACCTCTCGGGTCTCCCACTCGGCAGCTGGACAGCACCCGTGCGGCTCAGGTGCCGGCCGAGTGGGGCTCACCCAACCTCGGCGGCCCCATGGTGACGGCTGGAGGACTGGTGTTCATCGGCGCCGCACTCGATCGCTGGCTTCACGCCTATGATATTGAGACCGGGAAAGAGCTGTGGCGGGGGCCGCTGCCGGAGAGCGGGAAGGCGACACCGATGAGTTATCGCCTGGCGTCAGGCGACCAGTACGTCGCGATCGCCGTTGGCGGTGGGGAGGAGTTCGGTAAGGGTGACTACATCGTAGCGTTCCGTCTCTCCCACAAGTAAGCCCCACCTTACCGCCCACGGCGATCCTCCCGATGATTCCAGGGATCTATGCCATCGTGCGAGTGCTCCGGGCAGCTCGACGTCTTCCGGCTCCTCAACCAGGCGTCTCGTACAACCCAGCATCAGCCGTGGTGCGCAGCGCGGTTGACAGAACGGGTACCGAACCGTAAGTCTTGGCGCTTCCGCACCAAATCCCGACGACGAGCTCTTGCGGCGCCGCCACCACGATCTCGCGTGGGTAAGGAGGAGTTATGTGCTGCACTCGGTTTCCACCCGTATTCCTCGCCGCATTGGTACCGTTGCTGGGCTGCTCCAGCGATCTCACCGTACCGGACCAGTCCGCCGGAGCCAGCAGCAGCTCGTATGACGGCGTCTCGCCCAAGCAGAACCTGGAAGTCATTCTGCGGCCCAGTGGCGCGGGCGGGGGCTTCGGTCTGGTCAAGTTCCGTCAGCCCAAGGATGGGGTAGCTATCGTCCACTTGGACGTCTGGGTGCGCGATCTCACGCCCAATGCCGTTTATCGATTGCAGCGCGCCACGGATATGAATGTCAACGATGACTGCGCCGGCGCCAACTGGCTGATACTGGGGCAGGGGCCTACACCCGGCTCCATCATCACTGATGACAGAGGCACGGGCCGCGCAGCGTTCTTTCGGGACTTGTCCGCGTTCGCGCCCGGCACCGCATTCGATATTCACTTTCGAGTTATTGATGCTGGGAATACCGTTGTGCTCGAGAGCGTTTGTTATCAGTTCGCAATCACCCCATAGGAACCGGGTCGATTCGGAGCTTGCAGTGTTTCGTTTGTTTTCGTGCTTTCGTGGCTTAAGTTTTCGCGGAGAGTTGTGGCACAGAGATGCTGGCAAGCATGAAATGGTTTACTACTAATCTGACGGAGCTTGTCATGCCGGAGAAGAAGATCATCGCAGTCATCGGTGCCACCGGGGCGCAGGGCGGGGGAGTGGTTCGTGCCATCCAGGCGGACAAGGGCGGCCAGTTTGTGGCCCGCGCCATCACCCGCAACCCCAACTCGGAGAAGGCGCAGGCGCTGCGGAACTCCGGCGTCGAGGTCGTCGCCGGCGATGCCGACAAGCCCGAGACCCTCGGGCCCGGCGTTCCGCGGTGCCTACGGCGCCTTTCTCGTCACCAATTTCTGGGAGCACTTCTCCGCCGAGCGGGAGGTGACCCAGGTCCGCAACATGGCGGAGGCGGCCAAGGCCGCCGGCATCCAGCACGTCGTCTGGTCCACCCTGGAAGACACCCGCAAATGGGTGCCGCTGAACGACAACCGGATGCCCACCCTGCAGGGCAAGTACAAGGTGCCCCACTTCGACGGCAAGGGTGAGGCCGATCAGATCTTCCGCGAGCTCGGCGTGCCGACCACGTTCCTGCTCACCGCGTTCTACTGGGAGAACCTGATCTACTTCGGCTCCGGTCCCGCAGCGGGGCCCGGACGGGATCCTGGCGCTCACCTTTCCGATGGACGACAAGAAGCTCCCCGCCATCGCGGTGGGCGACATCGGCAAGGCTGCGTACGCGATCTTCCAGCGGGGACGGGAGTTCATCAACAAGACGGTGGGGATCGCGGGCGAGCACCTCACCGGTGAGGAGATGGCCCAGGCACTCACCCGGGCGCTGGGCCAGGAGGTCCGCTACAACAACGTGCCGCCCGAGGTCTATCGCAGCTTCGGCTTCCCCGGCGCCGACGACCTGGGCAACATGTTCCAGTTCAAGCGCGACTTCAACGAGTACTTCTGCGGCGCGCGCAATCTCGGCTTCAGTCGCTCACTGAACCCGGAGCTGCAGACGTTCGACGCGTGGCTGGCGGAGCACAAGGATCAGATTCCGCTGCCGGCGGAGGTGTAGGCGGTAGGAGAAGGCACGGGTGGCGGAGGAGGCCTTGCGGCGTGCTACTTCTCAGCCGCTAGCCGCTCCCGTCCCGCCCGGGCCTCGCGCACATACGGCTCCAGCTCGGGGTCGGCATGCCGCCAGGCATCCAGCACGAACTGGTACGCGTCACTGGCCTTCTGCCGCTCGCCCAAGCTCTCCGCGATCCGGCCTCGCTCCAATCTGCCGAGCACGGCGAAGGGCCGCTCGGCCTTCCACATCCATTGATCGAGCACGGCGGCGGCCTGCTTGCGGCTGTCCCGCTGCGGCGAGCAAGCGGGCCTCGGTGAGCTTCTCGTAGGAGCAGATGTTCGCCAGACAGAGGGTGTCGGGGATGGCTTGAAAGAGCCGCAGGGCCTGGGCCGAGTCGGCTCGGGCCAGGGCGAGGTATGCAACCGCCGCCGCGTGGAGGTAACGGACGCGGAGCTTGCCGAAGGCGTCCGCCTGTCTTGCCGTCTCCTGCTCGGCGCGGAGCGCGAACCGCGCCAGCGACACCGTGTCTCCCCGGGCGAGCCACCAGGGGAGGCCCGCCAGTTGCCGCGCCAGGATGAAGTTGTAGTGCGGGACCGGCCACTTTTCCCGGTCGAAGGCGTGGGCAAAGGTGGTGGCAGCCAGAGATTCCGGGATTGCCCCCAGCAGGCTGAGACTGAGGAACGGATCCAGGTACCAGGTGAACCGTGAGGCCTTCGCGTCGACGAGCAGGAGGCGATCCACCATGTACGCCTCTCGAAGGTGCCCCCGGAACGCCAGCTCCCGCGCCAGGAACTGACGGAACATTAAGGTGTCGGCCCAGGGTAGGGCGCCGTTGCCGCCCCGCGTGGCCCGTTCTCGCATCAGTCGGACTCCGGTCTCCCCCGAATCGGGCCACCAGGCGAGGTGCTGAGAACCGACCTCGTCGAGCGCATAGGCGGAGGCGCTGTCGATCATGCGGTCCGCCTCCGGTGAACGGGACCGCTCGGGATCGAGCATCACGGCGGCGAGTCGCATCGAGGGCGCGTTGACGTCGGTCGGATCGAGCCGCAGGTAGGCGGCGGCATACTGCCGGGCCAGGTCGGGACGATTCAACTGGAGCGCCAGCGTCACGGTATGCTCGTACGCCGGCGCGAACCCGGAGTCGAGCGCGATGGCGCGGTCGAAGGCCTCGAGGGCCGGGCCGGGAGCTCCTCCAAAGGGAGGATCGCTGTGAAACCGCGCATCACCGAGCCGGTACCAGACCTCGGGGTCCTCGGGGTAGCGGTGGGCGGCATCCTCCAGGGTGGAATACCAGCGATAGCTGAAGCGGATCAGATCGGCCGGGTCGATCGCATCGGTGGATGCGATGTCAAAGGAGTCGGCGGCGATCTGCATGCTGTCCTTGGGAGAGAGCCCGTGATTCAACACCACCGCCTTCCGGAAGTAATCGACTCCCCTCAGGTAGGATTGCTCATTCGCGGGGTGCCAATCGACCGCCATCCCCATCCCTTTGAAAGCGATCGCGAACGTGCTGTCCAGGGTGAAGGCCCGGTCGTAGTACACCAGGGCGGAGTCCCAGCGGCCCCGCCGGTAGAACTGCTCTCCATATAGGAAAGCCTTCAACGCCGGCAGCGAGCGGGACCCGATCGACACCCGCCGCACTGCCCCGATCGGACGATCCCGTCCCAGGGCCTGAAGGATCCTGACGCCGAGCGAGTCGGCCAGGTCTCCGATATCCGCGGTGTCGCCTTTGACCTCGAGATCGGGCCCAACTCGCTTCCTCGCCAGGTCCAGCACGGCGGCTCGCAGGCTGACGCGTGTCTCTCGTCTTCCTGTATGCTCCCGAAGACCACCAGTCCCGCGCCGGTGCGGTGGCCGAAGCTTCCGGCCGACACCCGATCGGCTCGGCCGCGCCAGCGCTTGAGTCCGACAGTCTGCGGAACGGTGCGCAGCGGTCCGGCGCCGTCGAGGTCCCGGGCGAGGATGTCCACCAGCCCCTCGTGCCAGATGGAGAGCGACGGGTCGAGCACATCGAAGGGGGCGACGGCCACGAGGTTGGGATCGGTCGGGAGATCGGTGCGGCTTCCCGAC
>CAWBVP010000023.1:0-58962 GCA_963792265.1 uncultured Gemmatimonadales bacterium
CCGCCCGCCGGCTGGCCTCGTCCACGATCCCCTTCGCCTTGTTATCCGACTCCTGCCGCAGCTTGTCCGCCGCCACCTTGGCCCCGGCCGCGAGCAGCGGATTGTCCCCCGCCCTCCCGCTCAGCGAATCGGCCTGCTGATACCCTAGCTTCTTCACGTTCGCCGCCAGCGACTCCGCCTTCTGCCGGATCCCCGCGGCCTGGGCCTCCGCCTGCTGCACCAGCCGCATCGCCGCCGAGTCCACCTTCCCCTTGACCGCCCCGGTCACCGCCTGCTGCGCGCCCTGGGTCACCGACGACGTCACACTGCCGAGGCCGAGCTTGACCTCGGGATCGGTCACCGGACCGGTGAGCTGGATGTCCAGCGGGATCTCCGGCGCCGCGGTGACGCCCACCTTGGAGGTGAGACTCGCCAGCGCCTGGCTCGCCCCGCCCAGCAGCGACCGGGGGACCTTGAGCTGCAGGTTGTACTGCATGTTGCCATCGATGCCGTTCCCGCCCGAGACCAGCATGCTGACCGGCCCCAGCCGCACCGGGAACGGATCCACCGCGAGCCGGCCATTCTGGATCTGAAAATGGGTGCGGATGGCCTCCATAGTCGGATTCTTCAGAATCGAGAGCTTGGTGACCTCCACGATCTTGTTCATCCCCGGAAAGTCGTGCAGCGAGACGTTGTTGGTCTGGAGCGACCCCTTCCCGGTGAGGCCGGAGAAGAGCGGCAGCATGTTCTTCCCCAGCGCGCCGTTCAGGTGCAGATCGCTGGTGAAGTTGCCGGAGGCGTACTTGGCCACCGGAGCCAGCATCTGCACCGTGGTGAACGCCTGAAAGGCCGACGGGATGTTGAGCTTCAACATCTTGAGGCCGACGTCGAACGTGGGCTTGGTCGTGTCGGTGGTCTCGTAGAAGCCGCTGACCCCGAACTGTCCGCCCAGCCCGTTCATCTGGAAATTCTCCAGCGTCGCCCGCTGGTCCTTGATCTTCACCTTCCCCCGGGCGTTGGCCATCCGCAGCTTGCCGTAGGTCAGGGTGTCCACCGTCGCCGCCAGATCGAAATCCAGCTTGGCCGGCACCGGGATGATCTGCAGGTCGCCCTTCCCCGAGCGCCAGTCATCCAGATTGAAGTGCCGGCTGTGCACCGTCGCCGTGCCCTTGAGGGTGTCGCCCCGGAACATGTAGGCGACCAGGTTGTCGATCGAGCCGGTGGCCTGGAGATCGCTGCTCCCGACCGAGCCCCGGAACGTGGTCAGCTCCGCCCGCGCCGGCTTGAGGCTGAGCGCCGCCTGCTGGATGGTCATGGGATGGGGCATGGTCTTCCCACCCACGGTCATGTTGGCGACGTCCATGCTGCCCGACGCGTTGACCTTGTCGTAGCGCTTCTTGTCGAGGTCCGACATCCGGGCCTTCACCGCCGCGTCGCCCGAGATGATCCCGCTGAGCTGGTCGATCCCCTGGAGCTTGACCGCCTTCTTCACATCGGCCAGATCCACCTTGCCCTTGAACCGGGCATCCACCGCGGGATCCGACACCGGGGTCCGCACCACCAGCCGCGCATCCACCGGGTTCTGCCCCACCAGCATATGGAAGCGGTCCAGCTGCACCACGGTGCTGTCGGGGCTGCCGCCCGGATTGCTGAGCGCCAGCTCCATGATGACGTCGCGCACCGGGAGCGGGAGATCGGGATACTGGAAGGCGGCGTTGTTGACCTTGGCGTCGAGCTGGAAGGCGGGGAAGGCTTTGTCGCCATACTCGCCCTTCACCTTGCCCAGGAAGCTGAACGTGCCCGAGGTCTTGAGCTTGTCGAAGTCGTGGGCGTAGATCGCCGGCACCAGCGACAGGATGCTCCGGAAATTCGTGCTCGGCGCCTTGAAGTTGAGATCGAGGCCCAGCAGCTTGCCGGCCGACTTGGCCGAGCCGGCGACGGCGAGCTTGAGGTCGTTGAGGCCCAGCTCGGTCTGCTTGAGGACGTACAACTTGTTGGCCATGTCGGCCGTCGCGTTGGTCGTGAGGCCGAGCCGGACCTTGTTGAGATAGGGAATGCCGGCAAAGCTGACGCTGGCGGTGTCGACGGTCGCCTGGGTCTTCACTGCCACCAGCTTCTGGCTGAAGTCGCCCGAGAGGGTCTGGTTGTAGCCCTTGAACGCCGCCTTGAGCTTGGACTGCCGGTTGTCGAACGCGATGGTGCCGTTCTTGATCTCGAGCTTCTGCAGGCTGATGGCCATCGGCTTGGTCGCCGCCGGTTGCGGTTGCGCCGGCTTCTTGGTGATATCCCAGTTGACCGTCCCATCCGGCAGCGTGATCAGCGACAGCCTCGGCTGATCCAGCTCCACCCCGCGGACCACGATCGGGCCGCCCGCCGCCGATGAAGTTGCTCACCACGCTGGGCAGACTGACCACCACGCCGAGGTGGCCGATCTGGGCCAAGGTGTCGCCCGCGAAGCGGCCCTGGTTGGCGACCGTGAGGTCGTCCAGCCGCAGGGTGAGGTTGGGGAAGTGGCGGAAGAAGCTGAGGCCGGCGTCCCGCCAGTCGACCTTGGCGGTGAGGCTTTGGCTTACCGCGGTCTTGACCCGCGCGTTGATCTTGTCCTTGAAGAGCAGGGGGAGGACCAGGAGCAGAACCAGGATGAGGCCGAGCAGGATGCCCAGGGCCGCGAGGAGGTGCGCGTTTCATAGGTAGGGAAAGGTAAGGCGGTGGGGCGATGGGGCAGTAACGGATGTCACCTGGTCACGGCCATTTACGCAGATCGAGCTGAGCCGAGACCTGGTCGCTCTCGCTCAGGTGACACCCTCATGACCCCCGCGGCCTTGGCCTCGTAGGTCGTCGCCAGGCGGCGGAGCTGGTCGAGATGCATGGCGACCAGCCGGTTGAACCCGGCTCCGCTGGCGGTGCCCAGCCGGGCCGAGCCCTGGACGACCGAGTCGGCCAGCGCCTCGTAGGCCGGATCGCCGGGCATGCCCATGGCCATCATGTCCGAGTGCATGGCAGCGACCAGATGCTTCACCTCGGCCCGATGCTGGGCCAGGTGGCTTTTGATCATGGCGGGATGCCGCGCCATCGAATCCAGCTGGGCCCGGAACCCGGGCAGCATCACCATGGCCTTGAGCTGCATGCCCTGGTGGGGCGACCCCATCGCCGCCGTCGAGTCGATCGCCGCGGAGTCGGCCGCAGTGTGGCTGGGAGACGACTTGCCGCCGCAGGCGGCGAAGCCGAGGAGGAGCAACGGAGCCAGCAATAGAGGTTTCATGCTCCCGAACTTAATCACGTTGGGGCCTCCTGCTGTCTTTCACCGCCTTACCGCCTTACCGCCTTACCGCCTTACCGCCAGGGACCTCAGAACCGGGCGCAGCTCCCGGTCCGCTCCCGCAACACCGCCTCCTGCTGAAACCGCCGCTGGTACTCGGCCGCGATCTCGGCCACCGCCCGGCGCGCGGCATCATCTCCGGTGTGGAACAGGGTGAGAATCTCCGCCTGCTCCTGCTCCACCGCTCCGCTCTGGCCGCGCCACTGCCCGGTGGCCGCGACCACGGTGAGCCCGGTGGGGAACCGCGGCGTCACCACCTGATCCAGAAAGCCCTGCCACTCGGCGTCGCTGACCACGCCGCCCGCCGGCCGATTGCGCCCGAAGTAGAGAACGTCCCGCACCATGGCGGAATAGCCGGCTTCACAGGTGGTGACGGGAGCGGGCGCGGTGGGCGTGGCTCGCCCGGCGCAGGCCAGGAGGGCGGCCATGCCCACGGCCGTCGGGAGACGGACGTGGGCTGAGCTCCAAAGGAAGATTACCTGCCCCACTGGGTCATGGCGACCAGTCCGGACTCGTGTCCTGCGCCAGAGTGTTGCCCGCCAGGCTCCGCTGGTGCCGGCCATCGGCGTCCATCACGAAGATGTCGTAGTTGTAAGGGGTCTGCACTCGGCCGCTGGTGAACACCAGCTTGCTGCCATCCGGGGACCAGTCGGGATCGTAGTCATAGGCCGGATTGTTGCTGACGTCCACCCGGCCGCTGCCGTCGGCGTTCATGACGAAGATCTCGCTGCTCTGGGCCTCGAAGCCAGGCAGATTTCCGGAGAATGCAATCTTCGCCCCGGTGGGCGACCAGCTCGGCGCGGAGTACTCGGCCGGGTTGTTGGTGACGTTGGTCAGGCCTGATCCATCGGGGTGGACGGAGAAGATGTCTCCCACCGGAGGCGCCGAGCCTTGCTCGAAGCTGCGGACGAATGCGATCCGGTCGCCCGACGGCGACCAGGCGGGGCTGCGGTCCTGCGAGGGGTCCGGAGTCGAGATCCTCATGACGTTGCTGCCGTCGGCATTCATGACGTACAACCGCATGATGGATCCCACCTCCCCAAAGCTGGTAAAGGCGATCTTGCTGCCATCCGGCGACCAGGTGGGGTCTACCTCCAGGTACGGCGCGGGAGTGTTGGTGAGGTTGGTTTGACCGCTGCCGTCCGGGTTCATCACCCAGATATCTCCCTCCCGCACGAACACCAGCTTGCTGCCATCGAACGACCATTGGGGCGCGCCGTCCGGTGCCGGATTGTTGGTCAATCTGGTCAAGTTTTTCCCGTCCGAGCCCATCGTGTAGATCTCGTCGTTGCCGTCGCGGTTGCTGGCGAACGCGATCCTGCCGGTCTTCGACTTGGCGGCACCGGCAATGGCGGGGGACGGCGATGGCTCAGAGAGAGCCGGGAACGATGCAGTGGGATCGGTGGGAGCGGACTGGTTGTCATCACAACCAAAGACCAGCAGAGCGGCGGCGAAGACCGGCCACCGGGCGATTCTGGTTGACACAAACATTTGCTACCTCCATAAACGTTGGGTCAAAGGACCTGCGTTACGGAGGTAGCCTCCCACTTTTCCCTCAAGTATCCGTCAAGCCTTTGCGCGCCAAACCGCTACGGCGTCGCCGGCTCGGGCTTGGCCCCCAGCTGCCAGAGCAGGAAGCTGTAGATGTCGGCCGCCTCGTCGGCCCGCTGCGCCTTGGTGAGCCCCATGCCGTGCCCCGCGTCGAACGCGACCCGGAGCAGGACCGGACGGCCGGGAGCGCTCCGCTCCTGCAGCACCGCCGCCATCTTCGCCGGCTGCCACGGCTCCACCCGGGAATCGTTGATCCCCGCCGTCAGCAGCACCGCCGGATAACGCACGCCGGCCCGCACGTGCTCGGTTGCATCCATCTCCCGGAGCGCCTTGAACTCGTCTTTCTTGGCCGTGGTCCCGAACTCGGGAATGTTGGCCGGGCCTCCCGGCTCGTGCTCGGTCCGCAGCGCATTGAGCACGCCCACCCTCGGCACCGCCGCGCGGAAGAGATCGGGCCGCTCGGTGATGGCCCGGCCGATGAGGATTCCGCCGGCGCTGGTGCCGGTGCCGGCCAGGTGCTCCGGCGAGGTGTAGCCCTGCTTCACCAGATACTCGGCGCAGGCAATGAAATCCTTCCAGGTGTTCGGCTTGGTCGCCTTCTGCCCGGCCTGGTGCCAGCCCTCGCCGTACTCGCCACCGCCCCTGACGTGCGCCGTCGCGAATATGCCGCCTCGCTCCAGCCAGGCAACCCGCAGCGAGCTGAACGACGGATCCAAGGTGATGCCGTAGGAGCCATAGCCGTCGAGCAAGAGGGGATGCGACCCGTCTCGCTTGAGGTCCTTCCGGTACACGATGGAGAGCGGCACCCGCACGCCGTCGTGGCTGGGCACCTCGACCTCGACCGACTCGTAGCGGGACACGTCCACCTTGGCCGGCTCGAGCAGCCGAGTGTCGCTCGGCTGCCGCTGGCCCGGAGTGTACTGATACCAGAGCCGGGAGCGGGTCCAGGACTCCAGGGGGAAGATCACGCCCGGCCGGCGGCGATCGGTGGCGATCGACTGAATCGCGCCGTCGGTGGGAAGCGGCACCGCGGTGCCGACCTCTTCCGCCGAACGGCACCCGGCGGAGCCGGCCGAGCCCGCCGGCGAGCTCCTTCACGTAGAGGCCGTCGTGGGCGACGGCGATGCTGGTCAGCACGCCCTTCCCTTCGGGAACGACGACCTCCGCGTGCGCGAGATCGGGCTGGTCGGCCCGGATGCGGAGGACCTTGAACCGGGGCGCGTCCTGGTGGCTGAGGAGGTAGACGTCCCAGCCGTGGAAGTCGGCCTGGGTGACCCCGTCGTCCACGTCCACCAGCTTGCGCCATTGGGTCGCGGCGCCGCGCAGCTGGTCCGCCCGGGCGGCGTAGAGGGTGATCTCGTTCTTCACCCCGTGGACGATGATCGCGTAGACGAAGGGCGAGCCCTCCACCGGGACGATGACGGGGAAGTCATCCGGGTCCACCTGCACCGATGGATTCGTGCCCGGGCCGAGGATCGTCGAGTCGCGGGTGAACGGTTGGCCGAGGACGTGGCGGAAGGCGGCGCTGTTACGGTAGCGCAGGTCGGGGTTGGTGTCGCCGGCCTGATTGAGCTGGTTGTAGTAGAACGCCTTGTCGCCGGGCTCCCAGTTCACGGCGCCGAACTGCACCCGAGGGATCGAGTCGGGCAGCACCTGGCCCTTCGCTGGGTCCATCAGGTACAGCGTGGTGTGCTCCGAGCCACCGAGCGAGGCGCCGTATCCCACCAGCCGTCCGTCGGGCGCGGGCACAATGTAGTCGATGGCCCAGTGGCTGCCCGACGGCTTGGGCAGGGTGTCGGGGTCGAGCAGCATCCGGTCGGACTTCGCCTTGGGATCGCGCAGGTAGAGCTTGGGGACCTGCTCGCCGGAGGCGAGCTTGAGATAGAACCAGCGGCCGTCGGCGGGGGTGACATCGGAGACCGAGGTGGTGACGTCGGCCAGCTCGAGGAGGCGAGCCCGGAGCTGGGGCCGCTGGGGGAGGCTGTCGAGCACCCGGCGGGTGTAGTCGTTCTGCCGGCGGAGCCAGCTCATGAACTCGGGGTTCTGGCCCACCGGCGGCTCCATCCACCGGTAGGGGTCGGCGATCACGGTGCCGAAGTAGGTGTCGGCCACTTCGCGCTTGGGTGTGCTCGGCGGAGCCGGATTGGGCGCGAGCTGGAGTGCAGCGGTGCGATGAGACCGAGCAGGAGCACCGCGAGCGGGAGAGGAGGGCGAGGCGACATGAGCCACTCCGGAGGAGGTTGACCGGATAGTGCGGACAAAGGTGCAGGACGGGGCTGGCCGTGCGCTAGCCGTTCTGGTCGCTACCGCGTCATCGAGCACCCTCGCGCGTCATCGAGCACCCTCGCGCGTCATCGAGCACCCTCGCGCGTCATTTCGAGCGTAGCGAGAAATCGGCCCGCTAGTACGTTTGCACACCCATGTTCGTGTACATCCTGGCAAGCAAGACTCGACGATTGTACGTCGGGGTCACCAATGACCTGGTCCGGCGGGTCTGGGAGCACCGTATGGAAGTCATCCCCGGCTTTACCAGGAGATATGGCATTAAGCGACTCGTTTACTATGAGCAGATTGAAGTCACCCGAAACCGCGATCTGCCGGGAGAAGCAAGTCAAAGACTATGCCCGTGTGAAGAAGCTCGCTCTCATCTCCTCACTAAATCCCGAATGGCGAGACCTGGCCGAGGATTGGTTTGCCGATGCAAACCCGGCCGATTTCTCGCTCCGCTCGAAATGACCCGCGTGTGGGGCTCGAAATGACGCCGTGTGGGGCTCGAAATGACCAGTGGAGGCCGCCCGAAATACTCCCCTGCCGCCGTACCGCCGTACCGCCATACGCGCCTTACCGCCTTACCGCCTACCGCCCTACCACCGCACCGAGAGGCAGCTGAGTCCGCCATCCATCTTCTGGTACTCCGACATCTCGATCGCGGCGACTTCGTAGCCCAGGCCGGACGAGCAGCGCCGCAGTCTTGGGAAACCCCTCGCGACCAGCACCGTGTCGTTGACCCGGATGCAGTTGGCCGCGTACTCCTCGCCCTCGGGACCTCCACCACCTCCCATCCGCGAAACGCCTCGTGTCCCACAATCTCCTTCCAGGCGAGCAACCGGCGACCGCCGAGCCAGGAGAGCCCGGTCTTGAAGTGCAGCATGCCGGGCAGCTTCCGGATATCGATCATGCTCGACCCGAACCCGCGCTGGGCCAGCCACGCCGCCAGCTGAGCGGCACCCTCGGCGTTGGTGCGCTGGGAGAGGCCGATGAAGAAGTGGTCCCCCGCCTCGCACACGTCGCCGCCGTCCACCGTCCCCGGCGCGGTGATCGCACTCAGCTCGGGAAACCAACGGCAGAGCGTCGCCCGCATTGCGGTCACCTCGCCGGCTCGGCTGGGAGCGCCGGGGCGGGTGAGGATCGCGCCCTGGCCGGTGACGATGGCGGCATCTTCGACGAAGGTGGAGTCGGGAAACTCGGGATCGGCCGGGAGCCGGACCAGCGAGAGCCCCAGCCGCTCCAGCGTCCGGCAGTAGGCCTCGTGCTGCTCCAGCGCGAGCGCCAGGTCGGGCGGGCCGAGGCCGGAGGACGTGAGCCCGTCGGCAAAGGTCGCGGCCGGGGGACGGACGATGGCGTGGGTGAAGTGCATGGTGGCTATTCGGTATTGGTCAATGATGTCATTTCGAGCGTAGCGAGAAATCGCTCGACGACTCAGATCTGAGCGCATCGCGATTTCTCGCTACGCTCGAAATGACTACCTACCGCCTTACCGCCTTACCGCCTTACCGCCTTCAACCACCCGATACACCGGATAGCTGAGCGCCAGCAGCAGCACCGATTTCCAGCTGTTGCTCCAGTCGCTCACCAGGGAGCCGCCCAGAAATGCCAGCGAGCCCAGCACGGCGAGCCCGGTGGTGTAGGGATATCCCGGTACCCGAAAGGGCCGGGGCGCATCGGGCTCCTTCCGCCGCAGCGCGAACACCGTCAGGAACGACAAGGTGTAGTTGACCACGAAGAAGAACGCGCACAGCGCCAGTACCGTGTTGACCGTGCCCGAGACGATGAACCCGGCGGCGACCCCGATGGTGATCCAGTGCGCCACCGTGGGAGTGCCGCCCGGGTTGACGTTCTGGAGCGCGGCGGGGAGCAAACGATCTCGGCTCATGGCGAGCAAGATCCTGGGCGCCATCAGGGCGATGCCGTTCATCCCGCTCAGGATGGAGATCAGCACCAGCAGCCGGATCACCAGGTCGCCCTGGTCGCCGAAGAGCAGCTTGCCCGCGCTCGCCGCCACGAAGGGATCGCCCGCCATCCGGCCGATGCCGAGGACCCGGAGGAAGGCGACGTTGACCAGCACGATAGATCAGGATGACCAGGAGGACGCCGAGCACCATCGCGCGGGGGATGCCGCGGCCGGGGTCCCGGGTCTCCTCGCCGAAGTAGAGCGGCCCGTTCCAGCCATCGTAGGTGTAGATCACCGCCTGGAGCGCGAGCACGATGGCGGTCACCAGCGCGAATCCCGCGGGAACCGCTGCAGGCCTGGCCGGCAAGGCCGTCTCCGCGGGTACGGGGAGGAACAGGCAGGCGGCGATCAGACCGCCGAACGCCAGCGCCTTGGCTGCGGTGAGGATCTGCTGGGAGAGGTCGCCGATCCGGATGCCGCGCCAGAGCAGCAGGCCGAAGAGCAGCACCAGGGCGACACCGGCCGCGACCCGCCGCCCGGCCAGCGGCGGGCAGCAGCGGCTCGAGGTACTCGGTGAAGACCATGCCGCCGAGCGCGAGCGTGGCGCAGAGGGAGATCCAGTCGCTCCAGCCCACCACGAACCCGGAGTAGCGGCCCAGTCCCCGGATGACGAACACGTACTGCCCGCCGGAGCGGGCCACCATCGCGCCGGGCTCGGCCAGGGAGATGGCGCCGAGCAGGGCGTAGAGACCGCCGACCACCCACACGCCGATGAAGAGCGCCGGATGGGGCAGCCGGGCCGCGACTTCGCCCGGAGTGCGGAGGATCCCGATGATGATGGTACTGCCGACCAGCACCGCGACGCCGAAGGAGACGCCGAGCACCTGGCGCAGCCTGCCCCGGCCGGCTGGGCGGAACCAGCAAGGCAGCCTCGGAGACGTTACTCCTCTTTCTGCTTCGCTGTCGGGGGGAGGAGTTTGTTCAGCCTCAGGTAATTCGCCAGCTGACTGTAGTGATCGGCCCAATCCTCCGCGGCGACAAACATCATCTCTGCCCGGGAGACTTCCCGATTTCCGAAGAAGGGGACCTTCCCGCTCAGTTTTGAGTCATCCACCTGGCCCAGTGAGGAATCGCAGAACTGAAAGCTCTCCTTCAGCGCGCTGACGAGCTTTGCCTTCGGGGCGGTTCCGGTGATCTCGGGCCGCTTCGGCGCGTCCACTCCGGCGATCGACGAGCACAGGAAATAGTTCCCGCCCGAGAGGTGCGCGATGACGTCTCCGAAGCTCATCTGGGCCGGAGTCGGCTTGAAGCTGTATTTGCCGGCCGGCATCTCCTCTGCCGCGGCAACGAGATTAGTCCCGCTGCGCTTGGCGGTGGAACGAAGGGCATCGGAGACCGGGGCCTGCGCTGCGGCAGTCGCCGTGAGGCCGCAGATGACGAGCGGGATCAAGCGAAGTGATGGTTTCATGGGTGAATCCTGTGGATGGTGATGGTGACGCATGACTACCGGGGAAACGCCTCGGGCAGGCCGCCGTCCACGGTGAGGATGTCTCCGGTGGTGAAGCGGAACTTCTCGCTCGCGAGCAGCACCGCCAGATCCGCCACGGCCTCGGCGGGAATCAGCGTCGCGCCCAGGAGGTTCCGGCTCCGTTAGGCCTCCAGCTGCTCCTCGCGCGACACCCCCCGGCTCGCCGCCCGCTCCTTCACGAACTGGAGAAAGAGCGGGGTCTCGATCTGGTCGGCGTTGATGGCGTTGACCCGGATCCCGTCGGCGCCGAGCTCGACCGCCGCGACCCGGAGCGCCTGGAGCAGCGCGGCCTTGCTCCCGCCGTAGGCGACGGCGTCCCGCCCGGCACCAGCGCCGCCTTGGAGACCGAGGCCACGATCGAGCCGCCCAGCCCCTGGCGCCGCATGATCGCCGCCGCCCGGCCGATCGCCGCGACGGCGCCGAGGTAGTGGACCTCGAGCTGGCGCTGGAGGTCCTCGCGCCGGATCTCGGTGACCGGGGCGAACCGGGGCGGCAGGCCCGCGGTGTAGAACAGGCAGTCGAGCCCGCCGAACTCGAGCACGGTCTGGCGGAAGAGGGCGTCGAGGCTGGCGTCGTCCCGCACGTCGGTCGCCGCCGCCGATCGCGCGGCCGGGAACCTGGCTGCGACTTCGGCGGCCACCGCCTGCGAGGTGTCGCCATCCAGATCCGCAACCACGACGTGGGCGCCCTCCTCGGCGAACCGCCGAGCCGCCGCGGCGCCGATGCCGCTGCCGCCGCCGATGATGACCGCGACGTGGCGGGGCAGCAGCTTGGTCGCCCGCTCCCTGGCGATCTGCTCCTCGATCTTCCGCCGCTCCAGCGGCCAGTGCTCGAACTCGAAGACGTCCTTCTCGGGGATGAACTCGAAGCGGTCCACCGCCTCGGCGTTGGCGATGCTCTCCAGCGTGGCGCGGTAGCAGAGGTTGGCGGTGACGGCGTTGCGCTTGTCGCTGAAGGCGGTGATCAGGCCGAGTCCGGGGGCGAGGACGACCTTGGCCCAGTCGTCGAGCGGGCGCTCGCCCGACTTGGCGTGGCGGCGGTGGTAGTCCTCGTATTCAATCCTCGCCTGCTTGAGCTGCTCCCGAACGCTGGCGGCGATCTGGTCGGCAGAGGGGAAGATCCCTCGCTTGATGCGCAATGCGGATGAAGCAGCTACCGCTCGGGATGAGATGTCCAGCCAGATCGGCAGCCGCCCCGCGCGAAGGAGATGCTCCGGGGTCGCCATCCCGCGGCGCGCCAGCTCCGGCATCCGACGGTCGTCCAGACTAGCGAGCACATCATCCGAGTCGTCATAGTGGAGGATCACCCGATCCGGCTTGCCGAGCGCACCTCGAATCACCGGCAGCACCAGCTCGGCCAGCTCTGCTCGCTCGTGGGCCATGCCGTTCTCCGGCTGTCCGCGGTCCGCCCCCGCCGCTTGGTCGCCAGGTATTCGTCCATGCGGCCGGTCACCTCGACCAGTCGCGCGTGACACTCCTCGGCATCATCTCCCCACACCACCAGCCCATGATGCGCGAGTGTCATCCCGATTGCTTCTTTCGGCGATCCGATCCGCCGTGACCGCCCGACCGCCTGCGCCAGCGGAAATCCCGGCCGCACATACGGCACATACACGATCCGCCCACCAAACAGCTCGCCCACCAGCCGCTCCGCCTCGGCGTCGCGGATGTTGGTCAGGCTCATCGTCGCCACGTCGTGGGTGTGGGCGATCACCTTATAAGGAAGGAGGGCGTGGAGTGGCGTCTCCACGCTGGGCGCCGGCCCCTCCCCCACCATGCAGCTCGCCATGAACCGCATCATCTCTGCGTCGCTCATCGAGTCCGCGTCCCGCAGCGCCGCGAGGCGGCTGAGGGAGAGCCGAGTGAAGCCGTCGCGGGTGATGGTGCGGAGATCGGTGCCGCTGCCCTTCACCAGGAGGGTGTCGCCCTCCTTTATAGAGGTGTTGCCGCCGCCGGGCTGGACCAGCCGGGGGTCCTGGCCGATGCGATGGGAGAGCTGGACCAGCTGGTCGAGCGGGTCGCCCGCAACCGGTTTGGCTTCCCGGCCGCGGGTTCCGCTGGGCTTGGTCTGAGATCTTGCCATGATGGGGAAGATGCCGTCTTGAGCCTGATAGCGCGAGGCGTATGGGCACTGACTGGCATCTATTTGGCTAGGCTTCGAGGCGCTTTTATTAACCACAGAGGCACAGAGGACACAGAGGGATCGCTGAGTCGAGACGTTCACGGCATCGCGGGAAGCAACCATTATCAACCAAGTATTTTTGTTGTTGAACAAGACAGCGTCGTTTTAGATGCCCGCTATCGCGATGTCGTGAGCTCTATTGCTAGAAGATCCCTCTGTGTCCTCTGTGCCTCTGTGGTAAAAAAGGAACGTCCATGGAGCAGGTCCGATGACCCAAGCGTCGATGACGCCCGACGCGCTGGAGCGGCTCCAGCGGGATACCTTCGGCTATTTCCTGAAGGAGACCAATCCCGCCAACGGCATGGTGCCCGACAGCACCCGGCCGGGCTCGCACGCCAGCATCACGGCTATCGGCTTTGCCTTGACCGCGTACCTCGTCGGCGTGGAACGCGGGTTCATGACTCGCCGGGAGGCGGTGGACCGAACCCTCACCACCCTCCGGTTCTTCTGGAACAGTCCCCAGGGAGAGGAGCCCGACGCCACCGGGCTACCGCGGCTTCTACTATCACTTTCTCCACATGGATACCGGGCGGCGCGCCTGGGAGTCGGAGCTCTCCACCATCGACTCGACCTTCCTCCTGGCCGGCATGCTGTCGGCAGCGGAGTACTTCGACGGCGCCGATCCGGAGGAGCGGGAGATCCGAACGCTGGCCGACGGGCTGTACCGGCGAGCCGACTGGCAGTGGGCTCAGAACGGCGGGAAGACGGTGACCCATGGCTGGAGACCCGAAAGCGGGTTCATCAAGTACCGCTGGGAAGGCTATAACGAGGCCTTGATACTCTATGTGCTGGGCCTGGCCTCGCCGACCCATCCGCTGCCGCGCGGACAGCTATCCGGCCTGGACTCGTACCTATGAATGGAAGACGCTCTACGGGCATGAGCTGCTCTACGCGGGCCCGCTCTTCATTCATCAGCTCTCGCACATGTGGATCGACTTCCGCGGCATTCAGGATGAGATCATGCGCGCCAGAGGAATCGATTACTTCGAGAACAGCCGCCGGGCCACCTACGTCCAGCAGCAATACGCGATCCACAATCCCTCGAATTACCGAGGGTACGGCGAGCATTGCTGGGGGATCACGGCAAGCGACGGCCCGGGACCCGCGTCTCTCGAGGTCGACGGGGTCGAGCGATACTTCTACGATTACGAGGCGCGGGGGATTCCCGACGGCCCGGACGATGGCACCATCGCTCCCTGGGCGGCGGTGGCTTCGCTGCCCTTCGCCCCGGAAATCGTCTTGCCGGCACTGCAGCACTTCAATGATGTCTATCCCGAGATGACCAGCGAGTACGGCTTCAAGTGCAGCTTCAACCCGACCTTTATCGCCGGGAACCAGACCGGGCGAGGCTGGATCTCCAAGGGATACTACGGTCTCGATCAGGGGCCGATCGTGATGATGATCGAGAACTATCGCAGCGGATTCCTCTGGAAGCTGATGAAGCGGTGTCGCTATATCAGGGAGGGGCTCAGTCGGGCGGGCTTCACCGGCGGCTGGCTGTCCTCGCCCGTGCACCGAGCCGGCCTCGAAACATCGAGGGGTGTGAAGCCAGGCGTAGTGTTCCGGTGCATCCCGCATTGCTCCTTCTCATCATCGCCATCCCTCCGAAGCCGGGATACGGCTCGCCGAACCTGGACCTGGTGCGGCTGGACTCGGGCGTGCTTCGCCGCCATTCGCCGAGATCCGCTGAGCCTGGCGGTCAACTCCAATTCGCTGATCATCGTTCGCGATAGCGACGTGGTGGTGGTGGACGCGCAGTTCACCCGCGCGGCGACCCAGGAGACCATCGCCGCCATACGGAGTGTTACCCGGAAGCCGGTGCGCTACGTGATCAACACCCACTGGCACGACGACCACCTGGCCGGCGACCAGGTGTACCAGGACAGCTTCCCGTCAGTCCGCTTCGTGATGCAGGAGAACACCGCCACCGATCTGGTGACGCTCGGCGCACCCAACCGGAAGAGCCAGGTGGAGGGCATCCCGGCGGTGGTCGATCGCTTCGACCACCTGCTCTCCCTCGGCCTCGGCATGGACAGCACCCCTGCGTCACCCAGGGAACGCGCGGCCCTCGAGAGCGCCATCCGCATCGCCCGGCAATACGTGAAGGAGGCGCCTGGCTTCCGCGCCGTCACCGCGACCGACACGGTTCATCGGCGAATGACGCTGGGACAGGGCCGCGACCGGGTCGACCTCCTCTGGTTCGGCTACGGCAACACCAGGGGCGATCTGATCGTTCACCTGCCCTCGCGAGGCATTGTCGCGACTGGAGATCTGATCGGCGCGCCGGTTCCCTTCGCCTTCAATTCCTACCCGGCATCGTGGATCAAGGTCCTGGATTCGCTGCTGGCACTCCATCCGCGAATGATCGTTCCTGGACACGGCCCGGTGCTACACGATCTCCGCTATGTCCGCTCGGTCCGCGGCTGGCTCGCCCGGATCAACCGGGAGACCTCGGCCGCAGCGCGCGAAGGGTGATTCATTGGGGACAGTGCTGAAGACGGTGACGCTGGACGATGTCCGCCGTTCCGTCACCAAGGATGAGAAGTGGATGAACTTCCTGTTTCGCAACTTCTTCGTGAGACCGGCGGTGACGGCCGCATCGGAGCACCATACTTGACTGTTCAGTCAAGATATGTTACCATAGTCCCATGGCTCGAACCAAGTCCTTCGACGAAGCGGCCGTGCTGGACCAGGCCCTCCAGCTCTTCTGGGAACGGGGCTACGAGGGCACCTCACTGGCCGACCTCGAGACCCACCTGGGGCTCGGCCGCCAGAGCCTCTATAACTCCTTCGGCGACAAGCACGCCCTATTCCTCAAGGCGCTGGAGCGATACCGCCGAAGTGTCAGCGACCCCGCCCTGGCTCAGCTCAATTCCCCTGAAGCAGGCCTGGCCACCATTCGCGCGTTCTTCGATGGGGGGGTCAAAGCCTTCACCTCTGATACTCGGCGGGGCTGTCTCGTCGCCAACACGATCTCCGAGCGGGGGGACGACGGCGACGCGCTGGTGCGCTGCAATCATTCCCGGGAAGACATGGAGCGGGCCTTCCGGAACGCCCTGACTCGGGCCAAGGCGCGCCGTGAGATCCCTAAGACACTCGACGTCGAAGCCACCGCAATGCTCCTGGTGATTCAGAACTACGGACTGACCCTCCTGGCCAAGGCCGGGGCGACAGCGACTCAGCTGCACGGGGCCGTGGAGGCGCTGTTTGCCGGTTTGAAGTAAACCTTTTTGTGGTTGATTTTTGACTGAACGATCAAATAAGAGAGGATCCAATGCCGACAGGACTGAAGATCGAGGGACGGGTGGCGCTGGTGACCGGCGCCAATCGGGGGATCGGACTGGCTCTGGTCGAAGCACTGCTCGACCGGGGCGCGCGCAAGGTCTACGCGGCGACCCGGAAGCCCGAAGCGCTGGCCGATCTCGCCAGCCTGAGCCGGGGCGTGGTGGTTCCGCTCCGGCTGGACATCACCGACGAGACCGAGGTGCAGCAAGCAGCGAGGCAGGCCCAGGATGTCGACCTCCTGATCAACAACGCGGGAATCGTGTCCCATTCGTTCGCCGGATTCGAGGATCCTATCTGGCTCGACGCGGCTCGGCGGGAATACGAGACCAACGTCGTGGGCTCGTTCCGGGTCTCCCAGGCGTTCGCACCGGTGCTCGCGCGGCAGGGCGGCGGCACGCTGGTGAATGTGAGCTCGGTGGCAGGACTGGTGGGGTTGCCGATGCTGCTCACCTACAGCACTACCAAGGCAGCGTTGCACTCATTGACCCAGAGCACCCGGGAGATGCTCCAGGGCCAAGGCACCCGGGTCGTGGGTGTCTACCCCGGTCCGGTGGAGACCGAGATGGCTTCCAAGATCACCGTCCCCAAGACCGCACCGTCCAGCGTGGCCCACGCCATCCTCGACGGACTGGAGCTGGGTCTGGAAGAGATCTATCCTGACCCCTTCGCGAAACAGGCCGGTGAGGTGTATGCGGTGAGTCCGAAGGGACTGGAGCGTCAGATGGCGGCGACGAGCGCGGTGCTGGATTGATTACGATCCTCGCCATTGCCCAATTCCGATGAATACCGCGAACGCAGCGGTGGCGACCATTGCCAGCCCTACGGCCGGCTTGAGCGCCACTGCGGCGGCGCGGGCGGGCAGGGCTGCCGGCTACGCCGGTACTCGAACACCAGCGCTCCCACGTAGGAGCCAACGACTCCCCCGATCACGGATCCGAAAAGCGGCAGGGGAACGCCCAGGATCGCGCCAATCACTCCGCCGATAAAAGCACTCCACCCGGCCCGCCGCACGAAAACATCCCGTGGGCGGAGCGAGCCGGCCCAGGTGTCGATCGTCTAAGTGAGAATAGCGACGGCGACGATAACTGCGACGAACTCCCAGGTGATCGGCGCGCTGAACTGCTCCACCCAGCCGTAGACCGCGATAGTGAGAACGATGACCCAGAGTCCGGGAAAGCCGAGGGGGATGAGAACCAACCCGGCCAGGGCGGTGAAGCTCAGGAAAAGGGTAAGGACGTCGCTCATAGACAGAGCGCAGAGCCAGCACGAGGGCGAGGACCACCATCACCACACCGATGGCCATCTTCACCGCCGCCGCGGCGGCCCGGCCCAGCACCGCGCCCCATCCCGCCTTGGCCGCGACGCCCGAGTGCCGCTGGCGAGTGTACTCGAAGATCGCGGCGCCAATGAACGCCCCCACGAAGCCGCCGATAACCGATCCGATGATCGGCACCGGCACCCCGACGATCGCGCCCACGATCCCGCCGATCAGCGCGCCCCACCCCGCCCGGCTCGACCCACCGTACTTCTGGGCGTAGCGGAACCCGATCCAGCTCTCGAACACTTCGCCTATGAGAGCCAGCGCGGTAACCAGACCGATGAACCAGACACTCAGGGTCTGGAAGTTGGTCAGCCAGCCGTAACCCAGGATGCCGAGCAGGATGAGCCAGAGCCCGGGCAGGCCGAGGGGGATCAGAAACAGGCCCACGAGGCCGGTGATGATGATGAGGAGAACGGGAGAGACGTTACCGGTCATGCCCTACAAGGTATACGCCCTAGTCCCCTTCTCCCCCACCCCTCCCCCCATCCACCGGCAGCCCGCTCGGCACCCGGCCCGGCACCACCCCCTGGAGGTTGCGGGCCGCCGGATCGGTGAGCGCCTTCATGAACTCGGTGACCTCGTCCACCGTCTGGGGCGCGAACACCACCCCGGTCAGCAACGGATCCCGGGTCACCAGAATGTCGCCAAAGTTGGATAGCACCGTGCCTTGAAGCGCCGGCTCCAGCTGGCTTGCCGATTGTAGTTCTGCAGCTTCAGCGCCGACTCGCTGTAGTGATCCACGAACTCCCGCAGGCTGAAGAACGCGCCATCGTGCCCGTAGGGACGCGGTCAGCTCGACGTTCCGGAGCGGCGGGGTGCGGAAAGCGTATTTGTCGGCTTCGGGCGCCGGTCAACCCGCATCCGGCCGAAGTCATCTCGCCCTCCCAGGCCCCGTCGCCCTTGCCCGGTCCCGAACTGCGCCACGGCGACGTTGTGGAACAGGTTGTCGGTCAGCGCGGGGCCGTTGTGGCAGATGGAGCAGCGGGCGGTCATGAAGTCCTTGGCGCCCAGCAGCTGGATCTGGGTCATGGCCCGGTCGTTGCCCGCCAGGAAGCGGTCCCAGGGCGAGTTGTTGAACGCGAACTTGGCGGTCACGAACCCGGCGATGGCGTTGCTGGCGTGGGCGAAGGTCATCTGCTCGAAGCGGGTGCCGGGATAGGCCGCCTCGAACATCCTGCGGTACTCCCGGATCTGTCCCAGCCGGGTCATCAGCGCGGCCCAGATCTGCTGCTGATGATCGTCGCTGATCGCGGCGAGCTCGTTGCCGCTGAAGGCGCGCATCTCCTCCCGGGAGAGCACCGGGAAGAGCGGCTGGGCCGAGAGCGGCGCCGAACTCGAAGACCTGGGTCATGGCGGGGGTGAGCGCCGCGTCCGCGGGAGTGTGGTAGGCACCCGACGCGTCCTCGCTCACCCGGCCGTCCCAGAACAGCGGCTTGATGGCGAACATGTTGAACAGCGAGGGCGAATTCCGGGGGATGAAGCCGCCCGGCGGAGGCACCCGCGCCGGCCCCAGTCCAGTGCCGCCCTGCCCCACCGAGAGGCTCCGGCCGTCGCCGGTGGCAAAGCCGGGGAGATGGCAGGTCATGCAGGAGATGTCGCGGTTGCCGCTCAGGATCTTGTCGAACGCCAGCGCCTGGCCCAGCCGGACCAGCGCGGGGCGGACCTTGGGAGGCGCTCCCAGCGCGGTGATGCCGCGCCCCGCGGTCAGCTGGCGGACCTCCGCGGCCAGGGCCCTCATCTCGGCACTGGAGAGCGACGGCGCGGGTACGCCTTTCGGAGCGGTGGCTTCCTCGTCCCGGCAGCCTGCCAGTCCGATCAGGATCGCGGATGCGGCCAGCAGGCCGAGCCGCGCTCTTGGCTCTCATGGGTGCCTCATTTCCTTCATTTGTCTGTCATGGGATAGTCGAGCGCTGAGGTCAGCTCTCGACCGCGAGACACGACTAGGCAGAGCGGTGGAAGCCGCTAATGGCTGTCGGCTATGGCTATGCGCTGGGTAGCCTAAGTTTCGCGTCTAGTATTATGCGCCGATTCCTGCCAATAGCAATAGCCACAGTCGCAATGACGCCCGCACCGCTCACACGAACATCAAATCGGTGCGGCTGGTCTCTGCCGGCCTTTCCAGCGGCACCGCCCGGGACGCCTCGTCCATGATCAGCCGCAGGTCTCCGTTGGATTGGACCAGGACATCGATGAGGTCATAGGTGCCCTCGGTGGGGACCTCCAGCCCCTGGAGCACGACATGATTGGGGAGCGGCGCTCCGTCTCCCGGCGTTGCGATATGGCGAACCCGGATCGGGCCCATCGTGCAGAAGAAAATCTCGCCCTTGCCGCCGGGCCGGCCGCTGAACCAATGGCGGTTCATGGCGGTGACTCGGACACCGGGCAAGTCCGCCCGAATCTCCTGGCCGTGGCGGACCTGAGCCTGGGCCATCCTCTCCCTCAGCTGATAGGTCTGAGAGTAGGCCGTGACGCGTGCTTCCATACTTCCCCCCGAAAATGCGTGAATGGTCAGTAGCTCACCTAGCCAGAGTAGCTCGGCGATCTGGGGGTCCCTCTGACGTCTTGGCGGTGGCGCGGGGGAAGCGAGGTCGGGGGTGCTGCTCTTGCGGCTAGTGAAAACACGTTAGGGCATCGTCCAGCGGCCGTCAAGAAGACTATTTGTCACCTGTCGATTTCCCACCGCCTGGTTCGACGTTACATAGAACCGGCACGATCCGATCGACGTAGAACAACCTTCACCCAGGACCACCAATGAGCCCCACCGCGAGACGCCGAACCGGTAACATCCTGAGCGGAATAGCCATCCTGTTTCTACTGGCCGACAGCTTTGGGAAGCTGGTGAAGGCCCCCCAGGTAATCGAGGGAACGATCAAGCTGGGGTATCCCGAGAGCTCGATCATTCCGATCGGCATCATCCTGCTGGTCTGCGTGATCCTCTACGCTATCCCCCGCACGGCGGTGCTGGGGGCGATCCTGCTGACTGGCTATCTCGGTGGTGCAGTCGCCACCAACCTTCGGGTCGGCGCTCCCCTCATGCTCTACATCCTGTTCCCCATCTATGTCGCTGGGTTCGTCTGGGGTGGGATCTACCTCAGAGAAGACCGGTTACGGGAGCTGCTGCCGCTGCGACGGTGATCACGACATGACCTGTTTGATCCGCTCGGGCTCCTCGCCCAGCCAGTCCGGATGGGTTGCGGTGGAGTCGAAGATCGAGGTGGTCTTGAACAGCTCGAACTCGCCCTTCGACGCGGCCTGGGCGGTCCTCGCCAGCAGGGCCTTCACCTCTGCGTCGCTCATCGGCCGGAAGCGTGCGCGCCGCCTCGAGCGCCTGATCGAGGATCTCCATGCTGTCGCATGCCGGTGATCACGACCGAGGTCGGCAGGTTCAGCGCGTAGTGCAGGCACTCGATCGCGGTCACCGTGTTGCGACTTGAGGATGATGCCGTTGGCCATGGTCTTCATCCCGAGCACGCCGATCTGCCGCTCGCACCAGCTCCGGGAGCACCAGCTTCTCGAAGCTGCGGTAGTGCGCGTCCATCACGTTGAGCGGCATCTGCACGGCGTCGAAGTTGAAGCCGTGCTGCGTCGGCCACCTCGAGCATGTAGCAGATGGATGCGCGGGTCCTTGTGGCCGGTGAAGCCGATGTAGCGGAGCTTGCCCGCCTGCCTGCGCCTCGAGCAGCGCCGCGTTGGCGCCCTCCGTCGTCGAAGATGCGGTGCGGGATCCTCGAAGCGGATGATCTCGTGATGCTGCACCAGGTCGATGCGGTCGGTCTGCAGCCGGCGCAGCGATTCGTCGAGCTGCTTCGCCGCCGCCTTCCTTGCGAGCGGCCGTCGATCTTGGTCATCAGGAAGACCTTGTCGCGATAGCCGTCCCGGAGCGCCTTGCCCATGCGGATCTCGCTCTCGCCCTCGTTGTAGTCCCAGGAGTTGTCCATGAAGTTGATGCCGCGATCGATGGCGCTGCGGACGATGCGAAGGGCCAGCTGTTCGTCGACGTGCTTCAGCGCGAGATGCCAGCCGCCGAGGCCGATGGCGGAGACGCGCTCGCCGGTACGACCCAAGCGGACGGTAGGGGCATCCGTCCGCACTTCGTATGTAGTTCCTGCTCATCAGTACCTCCTTAGGTCTAGGCCTATTACTCTCACCGCTTACCTCTCGCCTCTCACCTCCCAACTCTTTTTTTCACCACAGAGACACAGAGGGATCACTGAGCCGAATAGCTCACGACATCGCGGGTACGGCCATTGTCATGAGACAATTTTGGGGTTGGTGTAACCAAAAAATTGATGAAAGCGTCGTGAGAATCGATGTCCGCAACGCGATGTTTTTGTTTGGCTCATAGCTGAGCTATTGTACGAGATCCCAGGAGACCCACTATGTCCCAGGTCACCGACACCGCCGTCTCGCGCGAGAGCATCGCCGCGGTCGAGCCGGTGATCCGGCCCCACATCCGGCGCACGCCGGTGGTCGAGCTGAACGGGAGCGACCTGGGACTGGATTCCCTCCTGCTCACCCTGAAGCTGGAGCTGCTGCAGCACTCCGGCTCCTTCAAGGCCCGGGGCGCGTTCGCCAACCTGCTGCTCCGGCCGATTCCCGCCGCCGGCATCGTCGCCGCCTCGGGCGGAAACCACGGCGCCGCGGTTGCCTACGCCGCCGCCAAGCTCGGGATCCCCGCCCGGATCTTCGTCCCCACCTGCTGCTCCCCCGCCAAGGTCGACCGGATCCGAAGCTACGGCGCCACCCTGGTGGTCACCGGCGAGCTCTACGCCGATGCGCTCGAAGCCAGCGAGATCTGGGCGGCCGAGTCGGGCGCCCTGCCGGTGCACGCGTTCGACCAGGCGGAGACGCTGATGGGAGCGGGGACGCTGGGGCTGGAGCTCGAGGCCCAGGCTCCCCGGCTGGATACCGTCATCGCGCCGGTGGGCGGCGGCGGGCTCCTGGGCGGCGTCTCCTCCTGGTACGCCGGGCGCTGCAAGCTGGTGGGGGTCGAGCCGGAGCTGGCGCCGACCCTCACCCGGGCGCTCGCGGCGGGGCGGCCGGTGGACGCCGAGGCGGGCGGGATCGCGGCCGACTCGCTGGCGCCCCGGCGGGTGGGAGAGGCGAACTTTCCCATCCTCCGGGCCCACGTGAGCGAAGTCGTGCTGGTAAGCGAGGATGCGATCCAGAAAGGGCAGGAGGCGCTGTGGCGGGCCCTCCGGGTTGTGGCGGAGCCCGGCGGGGCCGCCGCGCTGGCCGCGCTGCTGTGCGGACGCTACCGGCCGGAGCCGGGCGAGCGGGTCGGGGTGGTGGTCAGTGGGGGGAACACGACTGCAGTGGATTTCGGGGCATAGGCGGGGCAGCGGGGGAGGAAACTATTCGGCGGGCGCGAGGGTTACTATAGCGTAGGAAATCTCCCCCAATCGGAGTGGACATGAAGCCCCGGTTTGCCCTGACCATCGCACTGATGCTGAGCCTGGCGCCGCAGGCGGCGCTGTGGGGCCAGAACACCACCCCTGCCCCGGCAACCTCGACCCAATCCAAGGGATGGAACGTGACCAACTTTCACCGGCCCAGCGATAAAGAGCTGAAGCAGAAGCTCACGCCCGAGCAGTACCAGGTGACCCAGCATGAAGGAACCGAGGCGCCCTTCCGGAACGCCTACTGGGACAACCACGAAGCCGGGATCTACGTGGACGTGGTGTCCGGCGAGCCGCTGTTCAGCTCGGTCGACAAGTACGACTCCGGCACCGGCTGGCCCAGCTTCACCAAGCCGCTGGAGCCGGCCAACATCCAGACCCGGACCGACATAAGCTTTTCGCCTCCCGGACCGAGGTCCGCTCGGCCCACGCCGACTCGCACCTGGGTCACGTCTTCGACGACGGCCCCAAGCCGACCGGCCTGCGCTACTGCATGAACTCGGCGTCGCTGCGATTCGTCCCGGTATCGAAGCTGGAGGAGGAGGGTTACGGGGCGTATTTGCCGCTGTTCCAGAAGACGGCGGCATCGGCGAATAAATAGCGTCACTCCGCAACGCCGCCTTGGCGGCGGCCTACATAACCATTCCGTGGCCTCCCGCCCGGCACACGGGCCGGGCTACGGATTGGCGCGGTCCTCCGGACCGCGGATGTCGCGGTCCGGAGCCCGCGCCAATGAAGAGCCCGGCCCGTCCGGGTCCGAACCCCAAGGCCGGCCCATCAGGGCCGGCCTATTTGTTTGCCGCGATCGCCTCCAGGAACGCCACGATCTCCGGCAGCGGCAGCATCGCATCCACCCCACCCTTCTGCTCCGCCGCCCGCGACATCCCGTACACCACGCAGCTCGCCTCGCTCTCGCCCACCGTCACGCCGCCGCTCTTTCGGATGGAGACCATCCCTTCCGCTCCATCCTGGCCCATTCCGGTAAGCAGAATCCCCAGCACCGCGCCGGGCCGAGCCTCGGCCGCGGACTTCATGGTGACATCCACGCTGGGGACGTGCTTGGCGTCGGCCGGCTGGTCGCTCAGCTCCACCGTCAGGCTCGAGCTGATCCGCAGATGTTTTCCCGCCGGGGCCACCAGGGCCCGGCCGGGACGCAGCTGGTCGCCCTCGGCTGGCCTCGCCCACCTGCAGCCGGCTCAGCCGGTCGAGCCGGGCGGCGAAGGGACCGGTGAAGCCGGCCGGCATGTGCTGCACGAGGACGATGGGGAACGGGAAGTCGGCGGGCATCGCCTCCAGGATCCGCTGCAGGGCGATCGGCCCGCCGGTGGAGGCGCCGATGACGCAGAGCTCGCAGCTCGCCGCCTTCTTCAGATTCGCCGTCTGCACCGCCGGCGTCACCTTGACCCCGTTGCGCGCGGCGCTCTCGACCGCTTTGGGCCCCCAGATCCGGAGCTTCTCCAGCACCTCCCGCCGGAGGGTGTCCAGATCCATCACGTTGAAGCTGGTCTTGTCGATGAAGTCCACCGCGCCGGAGGTCAGCGCCTCGATCGATGCCTCGGCGCCCTCCTGGGTGTGAGCCGACAGCATCACCACCTTGAGCGTCGGCTTCCAGCGCAGCAGCTCCCGCAGCACCTCCTGCCCGTTCATCCCGGGCATGGCGACGTCGAGCGTGACCAGGTCGGGATCGGCGGCAGGAATCCGCTCGACCGCCTGAGCCCCGTTCGCCGCGTCGCCCACGAAGCTGAGCCCCGGCTCGGCCTGGAGCACTCGCGCCAGCGCCTTCCGGATGAAGGCGGAGTCGTCCACCACGAAGACCCGGGTCATGCCGCGGCCGGGAGCTTGCGATACACCACGCCGCCCTCGAGCAGCACGGGGACGAACGGGGTGCTTGCGGTCGAGCAATGATTCGGAGTGCCCCAGCATCAGGTATCCCCCAGGTCGGAGCGATTGAGCGAAGAGGTCGATGACACTGCTGAAGGCCGGATGGGGCGAAGTAGATGAGCATGTTCCGGCAAAGGATAACATCGTAGACCCCGCGGCCGAGCGGGTTGGTGGGCGCCACCAGATTGGTCTCGAAGAAGCGCACTCCCTGGCGGTGTCTTTCCCTGAGCCGGAAGCGTCCGTCCACCGGAGTGAAGTACCGCCGCCGGGTCTCCTGAGTCGCAGGCCCGGAGCGAGCTCGCGTCATACAGCGCCTCCCGGGCCCGGGCGATCTGCTCCGAGTCCACGTCGTGGGCGTCGATCTCCCAGGTGATCCCCGCCGGTCTCGAAGCTCGCGTTCTGCAGCGCGATCACCAGCGAATAGGCCTCCTCGCCCGAGGAGCAGCCGGCGCAGAGGATCTTGAGCGGCCGTCCCTTGAGGCTCGGCTTCAGGGGAGGAAGCACGTGCCGGATCAGGATGTCGAACTGATTGGTCTCCCGGAAAAAATAGGTCTCGTTGTTGGTGATCAGGCAGGCCAGACGGGTGAGCTCGGCTTCCCGGTCGGGATGAAAGCGGAGGTGGAGGTAGTACTCCCGCAGCGATTCGAGCCGGAGCTCCCGCATCCGCACCCGGAGCCGAGTTTCCAGGATGTCGCGGCGGCTGCCGTCGAAGGCCAGGCCGAAGCGGGTTTGGATCAGGTCGCTGAGCAGCTTCCAGTCGGCCGCATCGACCGAGCTCACGCCGCGGCCCCGGTGGACTTCCGGAACAGGGCGAGCGCCTCCCTCGCGGTGCTGGCCACGGCCGGCTCCACGTCTCGGGCGAGGGTGAGGAGGACATCGTGCACCTCCGGCATCCGCAGCCGTCCCAGACCGCGGGCCGCCTCGGCGCGGATGCACCAGTCGGTGTCGCCGGCCAGCCGGACCAGCAGCGGCAGGTGGGTCGAATCCACCATCCTCGCGAGCCCGCGGGCGGCCACCCGGCGGATCTCGGTCTCCCGCTCGTTCAACCGCGCCCGGAGGAACTCGGGGATGCGGGGCCCGCCGATCCGGGTCATCGCCAGCACGATCTCCACCTGCTCGTGCGGGCTGCACTCGGCTGTAGAGGCTCTCCAGGTTGGGAACCGCGTCGATGGCCCGCATGTGACCCAGTGCCCGGATCACGTGGAACGGAACGAGTCGTCGGCCTGGAGCAGCGCGGCGAGCGTGGGGACGGTCTTGCCCTGGTCCCGCTGGACCAGCAGGTCGAGCGCCTCCACCTGATTGGGCTGATGGCGATCGGCCAGCCCCCGAATCAGGATGACCTCGGCCTTGGATCCGGGCAGCTGGGCCGCGGCCTTGATCGCGCCTCGCCGGATGGCGGGCGACGGATGGCGGGACAGCTCGGCGATCCGCTGCTCGAAGCGGGGCACCGCGCGCCGGCCCAGCACGCCGAGCGCGGCAACGACGACCGGCTCGGGCACGTCCGCTCCGAGGCAGCCTTCCAGCATCTGCAGCGCCTCGGGAGGAAACTCGGCGAGGGCCGCGATCGCGGCCGCCTGCTCCGACGGCTCGCCGCCGGAGAGACGCTGAACCAGGAGCGGTGCAGCCCGGGGATCGCCGATGACTCCCAGGGCGCGGCAGGCCGCGGCTCGAACCAGATCGTCGGGATCCTTCAGGTGCTCGACGACGAGGGTGAAATCCTCGGGAGCGAAAGCGCCGGCCAGCAACGCGCCCCGGCGCACCCGGAGATCGGCATGGCGGAGCAGCTCGCGCAAGGCAGGCGACAGCGCGCCGGGATGCCGCTGGAAGAGACCGACCGCCCACGCCGGATCCTCGTCGATGGCAATCCGGCTCAGCACCGGCGGGTAGAGCGACCGCAATCCGGCGACGACGGTGACGGCCGTAGCCGCGCGGAGGAGACTGGCGTGATCGCGGGTCTGCTCCCCGGATCGGCCGGCGAGGTGGATCCGCCTGCCCAGCCGAGGATCTCCTCCAGATAGGCCAGCAGGCTGCGCGACGGATCCAGCTCGATCTCGGCGCTGCACTCCGATGGCCACCGGAACTGGGTCGGGGTGCAGGTCGATCACCACCCCGAGGGCGAGCAGCAGGGCGTCGCGGAGCGGCGTCTCGCTCACGACCATGAGCTTCCGAAGCAGGGCCTCGAGCGACTCAGGCGCGGCAATCCGCTGCAGCGCGATCACCGCGGGCTCGGCCACGACGGAATCGGGAATCAGGTCGAGCAGCGGAGCCGACCGCAGCCGGATCGCCGATCTCGCCCAGCGCGTCGATCGCCGCGAGCTGGAGCCACAGGTCGCCCCGCAACACCTGGAGCAGAGTGGGCACCGCTTCCCGGTGGCGGAGCTGTCCCAGCGCCTCGATGGCCGCCTGGGCGACGTTGGGGTCCGGGTGACTCACCAGCGGCAACACGCCGTGCACCGCCAGCGGATCGCCGATGCGGGAGAGCATCTGGAGGGCGAACATGACCACGTCCACCTCGGGCCGGGCGAGCATGGTCCTGAGGTGGGGGACGGCGTAGGGCCCCTGCCGCTCGAGCGCGGTGATGGCGGCGTTGCGCCGGATGGCGTTGGCCTCGTCGGCCACCAGCTCGCCGAGCACCTGGGGCTCGATGTAGCGGGTGGCGAGCCGGATGGCCCGCTCCCGGATGACGGCCGACTCATCCTCCATGGCCGCGAGAATGGCGGCCTCCCGGCCGGGCCCCTCGGGCAACGACTCCAGGGCGGCGAGCCTGCGCGAATGCTCTTCGATGGCTTTCATGATCGAATCAGACCTGGAAGATCTCGACCCGCTGTTTCAGCATCTCGGATTCGCTCGCGAGACTCTTCGCGGCCGAGCTCATCTGCTCCACCGCCACGAGATTCTGCCGGGAGATGAGGGCGATCGACTCCACCGCCTCGACCACCATCTCGCCGCCCCGCTTCTGCTCGCCGACGGCCTCCGACATCTGGTGAGTCAGCTGATTCATCTTCTGGGCGGCCAGATTGATCTCCTCCGCGCCGGCGGCGTTCTCCCGGATCGAGCCGGCGATCTGCCGGGTCAGGGTGGACATCTCGGCCACCGTCTCGAGCACCTTCTTGGCGCCGGCGGCCTGCTCGTCCGCCGCAATCGCGACCTCGCCGACGAGGCCCGAGGTGCGGCTGATGGATGCCATGATCCCGCCGAGCACGTTCTCCATGAGGTCGATGGCCTTCCCGGTGTCGCCCTGGACGGTTCCGATCACTTCGCCGATCTCCTGAGTCGCCTGCATCGAGCGCTCGGCCAGGCGGCGCACTTCGTCCGCCACGACGGCAAAGCCCTTCCCCGCGTCGCCCGCCCGGGCGGCCTCGATCGCCGCGTTGAGCGCGAGCAGGCTGGTCTGGTCGGCGATGCCTTCGATCACCTTCACGATCTTGCCGATCTCATCGGAGCGGTTGCCGATCGAGTTGATCGATTCCTGGAGCCGCTCGCCCTGCTGCCGGGTGTCGGCCACCGAGCGCTGGCTGACCTCGTCCACCTGGTGCACCCGGTTGGCGATGGACCCGACGTTGTCGATCATGGCGCTCAGCGTGGTGGTCGCCTGCTCCACCGAGTCGAGCAGGATCTCGCCATTGCGGGCGGTCTGCTTGAGGGTGGCGCTCATCTGCTGGATCGAGGCCGAGGTCTCGTCCACGTTGGTGGCCAGCGCTTCGGCGTTCTTGGCCAGCAGCTGCATCTGGGCCGCGATCTCGACCATGGTCGAAGAGGTCTCCTCGGTCGAGCTCGACTGATTCTCCGCTCCCTTGGCCATCTGCATGGAGGAAGAGGCGATCTCCTCGGCGGATGTGGCGACGGCGCGGGACGAGCTGGTGATCTGGCTCGCGATCTGGCGCAGGTTCTTCACCATCTGCCGCATCGAGTGCTCCAGCCAGCCGATCTCATCCCGGGACTGGCTCTTGATGTCGGTGGTGAGATCGCCCTTGGCCACCTCTTCGCAGAGAATGCCCAGCTGGGTGAGCGGGTCGGCAATGAAGCGGGACAGCCCGAGTGCGAGCGCGATGCCGAGGAAGATGGTGATCCCCATGATGATCAGGATCAGGAGCCGGGTGTCGTGGAACATCTGGTCCATGACCTCGGCGACTGTGCTGGCCCTGGGAGACCGCGGTGGTGAGCCGCTGAAGACCGTCGAGGGCCTGCCAGCCCATGAAGCCGGTCAGCAGCAACACCACCGCGAAGCCGCTGAGGATCTTCCGGCGAATGGTCCAGTCTTTGACGCTCTGCTCGAGGCGGCCTGCCATGTCGTATCTCCGTGGTCCTATTCGGGAAGAAGGAGCACCTTCTCCAGATCGAGAAGGATGATCAGCCGGGAGTTCCACCGGGCTACGCCGGTGATGTAGTCCGCGCCGGGCGACAAGACTTCGTCCGGAGCCGGCACCACCGTCGCCGCCGGGATCTTCACCACCTGTGAGACACTGTCGACCAGAATGCCGAGGGTTCGCTCGTGCACCCCGACGACCACGACGCGCGATTTGGGGGTGATCTCCGCCGGAGTGAGACCCATCCGGGTGCGGATCTCGACCACCGCGAGCACTCGCCCGCGCAGGTTGGTCACCCCGCGCACGTGGGGCCGGGCCTGCGGCACCCGGGTGATCTCGGCCACCCGAATCACCTCCCGTACCTGGGAGATCGGAATACCGAACTCCTCCTGGTCGAGCCCGAAGCTGACCAGGTGCAGCTCCGGCCCGGGGCTGGGCGCTTCCTTGGCGGCGGAAAGCCGTTGCAGCTCGTCGGCGAAGTCGAGCAGGCCGTCCGCTCCCCGGCGCCTGGGCGTCGCGCTCATGCGGAGAGCCGCTGCTCCAGGATCCGCACCGCGTCGAGGATGCAGGCCACCTTGCCGTCGCCCAGAATGGTGGTGCCGGAGATCACCTCGGGCCGTCCCACCGTCGGGTCCAGGCTCTTGACCACGATGTCCTGATGGCCGATGAGACGGTCCACCAGAATTCCCCGCCTCCGGTTGCCCAGGCTGATCACGATGTAGAAGCGGCGCGAGGTACTCGGCGCGGCGCCGGTGCCGAGCAGCGCGCCGCCGTCGGACACGTGAATGAGATCGCCCCGCCAGAGGGTCACGCCCTTCTGGTTCACCTGGTGGATCGTGTCCGGCTCGGCCCGCACCGTCGCGGCCACGTGGCTGATGGGGACGGCATAGCGCTCCCGGTCCACTTCCACAATCAGCGAGCGCAGGATGGCGAGGGTGAGCGGCAGGCTGAGGGTGAAGGTGACTCCCTTGCCCGGCCGGCTCTCGACCTCGATCGTCCCGCCCAGCTGGTGCACCGTGTTGGCCACCACGTCGAGGCCGACGCCCCGCCCTGCGAGAGAGGACACCTGCTCGGCAGTGCTGAAGCCGGGCAGGAAGATCATCGAATGCAGCCCGTCGGTGTCTTCCGCCGAGGCCTCGAGGCCGAGCGACTGGGCCTTGGCCAGAATCCTGGAGTCGTCCAGGCCGCCGCCATCGTCGGAGAGCCGGATGAATACCCGGCCCGACTCGGAGCTGGCCTTGAGCTCGAGCCGGCCCTCCGCCGGTTTCCCCGCGCGAGCGCGCTCCTCCGGACTCTCGATGCCGTGCACCACCGCGTTGGTCATCAGGTGGACCAGCGGCTCGCTGATGCGGTCGAGGATGGCCTTATCCAGCGGGATGTCGCCCCCGGTGGTGACCACCTGGACCTGTTTCTGCTTCGCCACGGCCAGCTCGCGCACCAGACGAGGGAAGCGGCCGAAGACGGTGGAGATCGGCAGCAGCCGGGTCTCCATCAGAATCCCCTCGAGCCGCTTCATGGTCTTCTGCAGCGCGACGATTGCGCGGTCGAAATCGGCCAGCTCGGGCGACCCTTTGAGCTTTCGAGTCAACCCGCGATAGAGCTCGGCCACCGCCGCCTGCTCGATCATCCCCTCGCCCAGCACCTCGAGCATCGCGTCCAGCCGGCGGAAGTCGACCCGGACCACTCCGCTCGCGGCCTCGGCCATGGCGAGCTCGTCGGCCCGGCGATCGCCCCGGCGGCGCTCCAGCAAGAGGCCGGGCCGCTTGGCCGGCTCTTTGGTGCTCCGGTTGCGGGCCAGAAAGGTGCGAACCCGCTTGACGAAGCGGGTGGCGGCCTTGGCGTCGACGCCCTCGGCCGCGTCGCGGATGAGCTCGATGAGGAGGCCACTACCCCGAACCAGGAGAGCTGCCGCGTCGTCGTTGCGACGTTCCGGGTTGGCCTCGAGCAGGGCGCAGGCGTCTTCCAGTGCGTGAGCCACCGTCTGCATCGGCGGGAGGCCCATCATCGCGGAGTTGCCCTTCACGGTGTGCAGCCGGCCCTTCACCGAGCCGAGCAGCTCGTCGGCCTCGTCTCCCTCCCGCCAGCGCCGCTCCAGCTCCACGAACGCGTCGCCCACCTGCTCGGCCAGCGGAAGGCACTCGACGATGTAGTCCTGGATCAGGTCGCCGAAGGCATTCTCGTCGCTGTCGCTCATGATCAGGCGGACCGGGACTTGTTCTGCTTCAGAGCCCGCTCGACCACGCGCCTCGAGGTCGGCGGGCTTGAACGGCTTACGGAGGTAGTCCCAGGCACCGGCGGCGCGGCCCCGGGCTTCGTCCTCGGCGGTGCCTTCTGTGGTCACCAGCACGACTGGAACGTGGAGATGAAGCTTCTCGGTCTTGCCGCCGCTCCAGCAGCTCCAGGCCGTTCATCTCCGGCATATTGAGGTCAAGGAACACCAGGGTGAGCTCGCGATGGGCGGCGAGCAGGGCATATCCGTCTTTCCCGTTCGTCGCGTAGTAGATCGTGCTGCCAGCGAGCTTGCCCCGCGAAAAGACCACCTTGTACATCTGGTGATGCAGCTTGGAATCGTCGACTACCAGGAATGAGTGCGGCATGGTCTCACCAGGCTGAGGTGAAGGCCACCGAGGCAAAAGACGGACCGGGATGGACCGAGGGTGTAAGTGCTAGTAGAGTAAGACGCTAGACCTGTAGTGCGGGGTCCCGTTGTTGACAGATATTTTGACAAACTGCAAGGGCGTTCGCTATTGGCGATTGGGGGGTGCGCGATTGGCTAATCCGCTATACACTATCTGCTGATAGCTATTCGCCCTGCGGCCTCGCCTATTGGGCCCTTCCCGACGGGTTTGCTTGCCAATGGCGGATAGCGGATAGCGGATAGCGGCATAGCGACCATCAGGAAACCCATTCACCACCCCGAGTGTTAGCCCTGACATGATTCCCCTCTCAGTCCTCGATCTGGCTCCCATTCCGGAAGGCAGCACCGCCGCCCAGGCGCTCAGAAACAGCCTCGATCTGGCGCAGCACGCCGAGCGGTGGGGTTATCACCGGTTCTGGCTGGCGGAGCACCACGGCATGCCGGGGATCGCGAGCGCGGCCACGTCGGTGGTGATCGGGTATGTCGCCGGCGGCACCTCGACCATCCGGGTGGGCGCCGGCGGGATCATGCTGCCCAACCACTCGCCGTTGGTGATCGCCGAGCAGTTCGGCACCCTGGCGTCGCTCTATCCGGGACGAATCGATCTGGGACTGGGGCGGGCGCCCGGCTCCGATCAGGCGACGGTTCGTGCGCTCCGGCGGAGTCCCGCGGCGGCGGTGACGTTCCCGCACGATGTCGGCGAGCTGATCCGCTATTTCCATCCGGTCGGGCCGGGAGAAGGGGTGCGGGCAGTGCCCGGCGCCGGGGTGGACGTGCCGATCTGGATTCTCGGCTCCAGTCTCTTCGGCGCCGAGCTGGCGGCGGCGATGGGGCTGCCGTTCGCGTTTGCGTCGCACTTTGCGCCCGGGCTCCTGACTCAGGCGGTCGAGCTCTACCGCCGGCGGTTCAATCCGTCGGAGCAGCTCCAGCGTCCCTACGTGATGCTCGGCGTGAACGTCTTTGCCGCCGGCACCGATGCGGAGGCGGAGCGGCTGTTCTCTTCGCTGCAGCAGGCGTTCGTGAGACTGCGGTTCGGGCGACCGGGCCAGCTTCCGCCGCCGGTCTCAGGCTATAGCGAGCGAGCTGACCGAGGTGGAGCGGGCGATCGTGAACGAGACGCTGGCCTGCTCGATCGTGGGGTCGCCGGAGACGGTGCGGCAGGGATTGGAGACATTTGGAGCGGAGACGGGGGCCGACGAATTGATGGTGACGTCGCAGATTTTCGATCACGCGGCCCGGTTGCGGTCGTTCGAGATCACCGCGCAGGTGCGCGATGCGGTCAGCGGGGCCGGGCGTTGCTCTTCAACCCACGACGACGGACCTTAGCGGCGAGCTACCAGCAGAAACGCGAACGCATCGCTATAACGTCTTCCGGGATCGCCACAAAAACATCCTTCACCTTGAGCCCGGCAACCAACCGCTTCCGGGCCTCGTAACCCGCGAACGCGCCCACCAAGCCACCGATCGCGCCCGGCGACCGCCCCACCAGCCACGACTGACCAGCCGACACCATCAGACAGGCGCCGGAGAAACCTCCTAGCACCATTCGCCCGATCAGGGGTCCCGGCATGGTTCGCCTGGGTGTAGTCGGCAGCAGGTCGGCGACGTACTCCGCCAGCGCCGCCAATCGTGAGCACCACCACCGTCAGCCGTGGATGCCATGAATCCCAGCCGGGAGTCCTGCAGGTCGAGCCATCCCAGGTGAGCCGCCCAGCTCACCGCCGCGGGAGCCGTGAGGGAACGCAGCCCCGCCACGAAGCCGATGCCGAAAGCCAGAGCGAGTCCCATGGGAATTCTCCGGGATTAGTTTGAAATGGAATGGCTGAGGTGCGTTTCCGACCGGGAGAATAGTACATGCAAGAAGCCATAGCGCCGCAGCTGGCCGCCTGGGAGAGCTTCTACGTCATCGTGGGATCGTCGGCCGCCGCACTCACCGGCCTCCAGTTCGTGGTGATGGCGCTGGTCGCCGACAGCGAGCGACGCGGCAGCATGCGGGAGGTCAGCGCCTTCGGCACCCCGACGGTGGTGCACTTCTGCGCCGCCCTGTTCGTCGCTGCGATCCTGAGCGCGCCGTGGCATTCGCTCCACCGCGCAGGAATAGGGATCGGGATCTGTGGAGCAGCCGGCGTGATCTATTCGTTCCTGGTGTTCCACCGGGCCAGAAGCCAGAGCGGGTACCGGCCGGTGCTGGAGGACTGGGTCTGGCACACGTTGCTGCCGCCGCTCGGCTATGGGGCGATGGCCGTCGCCGCCATCGTGCTCGGCCATTATCCCGAGGAGTCACTCTTCGTCATCGGCGCCGCAACGATACTGCTGATGTTCATCGGGATCCACAACTCGTGGGACACCGTGACCTTCATCGCCGTGGAACAGAAGAAGAAAAAGGCGTGAGGCCGCTAACGGGCTCCGACAGCCACGTCGCCCCAGAGCTCCCGGATCCGCTCGTCCCGGCCGCAGCCGATGCGATACGCCTCATACCGCGCCGGATTCTTCTTGTAGAACAGCTGGTGATACTCCTCGGCCGGATAGAACTCGACCGCCGGCTGGATCGCGGTGACGATCGGCGTGGGAAAGCGGTGCGACCGGTCCAAGGCCCGCTTCGACGCCTCGGCCAGCCGCTGCTGCACCGAGTCGCGGTAGAAGATGATCGAGCGGTACTGGGGACCGTGATCGCAGAACGCCCGGTCCGGCGTGAGCGGGTCGATGTGGTGCCAGTAGATATCGAGCAGTTGTGGGTACGTAATCTTCGCCGGGTCGTAGATCAGCTGTACCGACTCGGCGTGGCCGGTCCGGCTGGACTCGACCTCTTCATAGGTGGGCTTGGGGACGGTGCCGCCGGAATAGCCCGCCGTAGTCGCGACCACGCCAGGAACTCCGTCGAACGCCTTCTGCATCGACCAGAAGCAGCCACCGGCAAAGGTCGCCACCTGTTGCGCCGCTGTGGGGACCGGGAGGACGGCAGGCTGGAGGTCGCGGCCCGCAGGGGTCCCGAACCGGGAACCGACGAGGAGGGCACCCAGGAGGCCGAGGCCGGCTACGCCGGCGAAGCGAAGGATGGAGCGATACATACAGACTACTCCGGGAAGATGTACTAGCATAACGCTGCGGAGCGGAGATTTGATCCCATGAAAGTCGGATTCATCGGTCTCGGCAGCATGGGCCTTCCCATGGCCGCCAACCTGATCCAGGCCGGCCACGAGCTGACGGTCTATAACCGGACCCGGGAACGGGCCGAGTCGATGGCTAAGCAGGGAGCTCGGGTCGCCGGGTCGCCGCGGGAGGCGGCGGCGGGCGTCGAGGTCCTGATCACCATGCTGGCGGACGACGCGGCGGTGGAGTCGGTGATCTTCGGCGACCAGGGAGCGCTCCTGGGCCTGGCCCGGGGCGCGGTTCACGTCTCCATGAGCACCATCGGGCACCTGCTCTCCCGCCGGCTTGACTCGGAGCACGCGGCTCGGGGTCAGAAGTACCTCGCCGCGCCGGTCTTCGGAAGGCCCGACGCCGCCCAGGCCGCCAAGCTCTGGATCGTCCCCGCTGGACCGGCCGAGGCGATCGAGCGCTGCCGGCCGCTGTTCGAGGCGATGGGCCAGGGAGTCGAAGTGGTGGGTGACGACCCGCCGCTGGCCAACGTGGTGAAGCTGGCCGGCAACTTTCTCCTGGCATCAGCCATCGAGGCGATGGGCGAGGCCCTGGCCCTGGTGCGGAAGTACGGCGTGGAGCCGAAGCGGTTCCTCGAGATCGCCAACGGGAGGCTGATCCGCTCGCCGGTATACGAGAACTACGGCAACCTGATTGTGAGCCAGCGCTACCAGCCGGCCGGGTTCAAGTTGCGGCACGGGCTCAAGGACATCCGACTGGCGCTCGCCGCGGGAGATGATGTCAGCACCCCGCTTCCGATCGCGAGTCTGATTCGGGATCAATACCTCACGGCGATGGCGCGGGGGTGGGACGATCTCGACTGGGCGGCGCTGGCCAAGCTGGCCGCGGCGAACGCGGGGTTGGATTAGGCGGCTCGCTCCACCTCTTCCGCCGCTTCCGCCTTTACGCCTATACTGCCTATTCGTAAGCACTACACACCGCCTCTGAGGTCACGACCATCCCCCTGAAAGCGCGCCGCTCCTTCATCTCCCTCATGCCCATCGTCCGCACGGACGCCCGGGAGGACCGCCTTGCCGGGCCGATCCGGGGCGAGCTGCTGGGCGCCGAACGGCTGGCCGAGCGGGCCCAGGAGGTGGCGGCCAGCCAGCGGGTGGCCACCGGGAAGCGGGCTCGGCGGCGGACCCCGCTCCTCGCCCGGCTCAACGGGACCCGCAAGATCCTGGAAGAAGCCCAGGCCCGGCTCACCGCCTCCGACGGAGCCGAGGATGTGGGTCCTGCCGGCGAGTGGCTGCTGGACAACTTCCATGTCATCCAGGAGCACATCGGCGAGGTTCGGGAGAGCCTGCCAAGCGGCTACTACCGGGAGCTGCCCGAGCTCAGGGGTGGCCCGCTGTCGGGCTATCCCCGGGTCTACGAGCTCGCCATCACCCTGATCTCCCATACCGAAGGGCGAGTCGATCTGGAGAACGTCACCAGCTTCGTCGCCGCCTTCCAGGAGGTCGCGCCGCTCACCATAGGTGAGCTGTGGGCCGTCCCGGCGATGCTCCGGTTGGGCCTGATCGAGAACGTCCGCCGGATGGCGCTCCGCACAGTGCAACGGCTGGACGAGCTCGAGGTGGCGGACGCCGAGGCGGCCAAGATCGCCCGGGCGGCCGACGAGGGGCAGACCGCGCTGGACCTGGAGCTCGACCGCTTCGCCTCCAACCCGCCGCCGCTGACGCCGACATTCGTCTCCCGGTTCCTCCAGCAGCTCCGGGTGGAGGGCGGCGCGCTACCGGCGGTGGTGCGGCTGGAGCAGTGGATCGCGGATGAGGCGCTGAGCGCGGAAGAGGCGATCGGCCGCTCCACCCAGCGGCTCGCCCTGACCCAGGTGGTGATGGCCAACAGCATCACCAGCCTCCGCGCGATCGGCCGGATGGAGTGGAACGCATTCGTCGAAAAGCAGAGCCGGATCGATGCGGTGCTGCGGGACGATCCCTCCGGCTTCTACTCCACCATGACCTTCGTCACCCGGGACCGCTACCGCCATGTGGTGGAGCGGATCGCCAAGCGGACTCAACGGTCGGAGGAGGCGGTGGCCCGGCACGCTCTGGAGCTGGCCCGGGCCGGCATGGCGGTGAGCGCGCAGGATCCCCGGATGGCGCACGTGGGCTACTACCTGATCGATCAGGGGCTCGCGGAGCTGGAGCGGGTGACCGCTTACCGCCCGGCGCCTGGCGAGGCGGTGGACCGCTGGGTCCGGCGCCACCCCAACCTGGTGTTCGTGGGCGGCGTGGTCCTCGCGACGGTGGGAGCGCTTGCCGCGGTGCTGTGGCTGGGCGGCCCACCGGCCCGCGCCGTGTGGTTCGCGGTGCTGCTGCTCGGCATCATCCTGGCCAACGACATCGCGGTGAACGTGGTCAACCAGCTGGTCACCGCTTTCCTCCCGCCTCGCCCGCTCCCCAAGCTCGACCTGCACGAGTACGGCGTCCCGCCCGAGTATCGCACCGCGGTGGTCATCCCCACCCTCTTCGGCAGCGTCGACGCGGTGCACGAGGCGCTGGAGAATCTGGAGGTCCAGTTCCTGGCCAACCGGGAAGCGCACCTGCACTTCGCGGTGTTGAGCGACTTCACCGACTCGCCCACCGAGACCCGCGAGGAGTGACGAGGCCATTGTAGCGGCGGCGGTCGAAGGGGTGAAGGCACTCAACGCCCGCTACGCGCCGGGTGGTCCAGACGCGTTCTATCTCTTTCACCGCCCCCGGCTGTGGAACCCGCGCGAGGGCGTATGGATGGGATGGGAGCGGAAGCGGGGCAAGCTGGCCCAGTTCAACCGGTTTGTGCTGGGGTTGGGAGACGAGGGCGCCTTCTCGGTGATCGTCGGCGACGTGAAGCCGATCAAGAGCGTGCGCTACGTCATCACCCTCGACTCCGATACGGTGCTCCCGCCCGACGCGGCGCCACTCCTGGTGGGAGCGCTGGCCCACCCGCTCAACCGGGCGGCGTTCGACCCCACGCTGGGCCGGGTGGTGCGGGGCTACGGGATTCTCCAACCGCGGGTCGGCGTGTCGCTCCCCAGCGCGCACCGCTCGATCTTTGCCGCCATTCACTCGGGCCATCCCGGCGTAGACCCCTACACCACCGCCGTGTCCGACGTGTACCAGGACCTCTACGGCGAGGGGAGCTTCACCGGCAAGGGCGTGTACGACGTCGCGGCCTTCGAGCGGGCGACCCACGGACGCTTTCCCGAGAACACCCTCCTCTCGCACGACCTGATCGAGGGGAACTACGCCCGGGCCGGTCTCGCGACCGACGTGATCGTCTACGACGACTATCCCACCCGATACCTGACCTACACCCGGCGGAAGCACCGCTGGATCAGGGGCGACTGGCAGCTGCTACCGTGGCTCCGCTCGCTGGTGCCCGGCCCGGAAGGCTCCGAGCGCAACCGGCTCTCGGTGCTCTCCCGCTGGAAGATCGTGGACAATCTCCGCCGCAGCATGGTCGAGCTGGCTCAGCTCGCCTTCCTGGTCGGCGGGTGGACCCTGCTCCCCGGATCTCTCATCCGCTGGACCCTGCTCGGCCTGGGCGCGATCGCCGCGCCCTGGATCGTGTCACTGCTGCTCGCGCTGGTGCGGCCGCCACTCGACAAGTCCTGGCGCGCCTACTACGGCGCGGTGGGGCGGGACGCGACGACCAGTCTCCAGCAGGTGGCGCTCGCCATCGTGTTCCTGCCCCATCAGGCGTGGGTCTCAGGCGACGCGATCCTGCGGACTCTGTGGCGAATGGGGGTGACCCGAGACCATTTGCTGGAGTGGCGCACCGCCTCGCAGACCGAGCGCGCCATGGAAAGCTCGGCTCGCGCGGTGTTGCGAGGAATGTGGCCCGCCGTGCTGCTCGCCCTCGCCATTGCCGCGGCGGTAACCTGGCGGGTGGTGGCGGGACCGGGCACCGCGGTTCCGCTCTGGGAGCTCGCGGTCGCGGTGCTCCCATTCATTCTCGTGTGGATCGCCTCGCCGGCCATTGCCCATGCCCTGGGCGCTCCGGCCGTACGGCGCGAGTTGCGGATCCCGGCTGCGAGCCGGCGGGAGGTGCTCCGCTACGCGCTGCTGCACTGGCGCTTCTTCGACCGCTTCGTCGGCACCGAGACCAACTCGCTCGCGCCGGACAACTTCCAGGAAGATCCCAAGCCGGTGCGTGGCGATGCGCACTTCGCCGACCAACATGGGTCTCCAGCTGCTGGCGACGATGAGCGCGTACGATCTCGGCTTCATCCCGCTCGACGATATGGTCCGGCGTCTGGAGCTGGCCTTCCGCTCGTTCGAACGGATGCGCCGCTTCCACGGGCATTTCTACAACTGGTACGACCTCACCAATCTGAGCGTGCTGGAGCCGGCCTACATCTCCACCGTGGACAGCGGCAACCTGGCCGGCCACCTCATCGCGCTCAGACAGGGATGCCTGGAGCTGATCGAGGAGTCGGTCCCGGATTCCCGGGTGTGGCGCGCGCTGGAAACGGCGCTGACTCTGGCTGACGAGCGGATGAAGTCGGTCCCCTCAGGCCACGGCGCAGAATACCTGCGCGCGGCAAGGGCATCGCTGGCATCCGCGAACGGGGACCGGACCTCGACCGCCTCGCTGGCGCGGGTGGCCGAGTCGCTGCAGCGGTGCGAGACGGCGCTCAACGGAGCCGGGCTGGCGCCGGAAGCGGCGGATGCGGCATTGGAGTGGGTCTCCTGGAGCATTCGCCTGATCGCGCGCAAGGTCGCCAGTCGCGAGCAACCCGCAGCTCCGGGCGTCCCGTAGGAGTCCGGATCGAAGCGGGCCGAGCTGGTGAAGCGGCTGGAGGTCATCGCCGAGCGGGCGTACCAGCTACGCGATGGAAATGGACTTTCGCTTCCTGTTCGACCGGCAGCGCAAGCTATTTGCGATCGGATTCCAGCAGAGCAGCCACTCGCTGGATGGCTCCTACTACGACCTGCTGGCCTCCGAGGCCCGGCTGGCGAGCTTCATCGCCGTCGCCAAGAACGATATCCCGGTGGATCACTGGTTCCGGCTGGGCCGCACGATGACCTATTCCGCCGGAGCTCCCGCGCTGGTGTCGTGGAGCGGGAGCATGTTCGAGTATCTCATGCCGATGCTGGTCATGCGCTCGTATCCCCATACCGTGCTGGCGCAGACCTACGACGGGGCGCTGGCGCGGCAGATCTCCTACGGCAATGAGCGGGGGGTTCCCTGGGGAGTGAGCGAGAGCGCGTACAACGTGCGCGACCGGCACCTCACCTATCAGTATCGCCCCTTCGGCGTGCCCGACCTCGCGCTCAAGCGGGGGCTGGGCCGGGAGCTGGTGATCGCCCCCTACGCGACCGTGCTCGCTGCGATGGTGGATCCGGCTAAGGCGCTGGCCAATCTCCGGGTGCTGGAAGGCGAGGGCACGCTGGGACGGTACGGCTTCCGCGACGCGCTGGACTACACCCGTCCCGATCCGGATCAACCCAATGCGGTCGTCGGCACTTTCATGGCGCATCACCTCGGCATGGGCCTGGTGGCGCTGACCAACGTGCTGACCTCCGAGATCTGGCAGCGCCGCTTCCATGCCGATGCGGTGGTGCGCTCGGCCGAGCTGCTGCTGCACGAGCGGATCCCCCGCCGGCTGGTGCTGCAGGAGCCGCAGGGAGCCCGGCCGGACGAGGCGCTGCCCGAGGCCGAAGTGGACCGTCCCGCGGTCCGCGAGGTGGACACGCCGGATACGCCCCAGCCGCACGTCTCCCTGCTGGGTCACCTGCCTTACACCATCATGGTGAGTCACTGCGGCGCCGGGATACAGCCGCTACGAGTCGCTCGCGGTCACCCGCTGGCGGTCGGACGGGACCCGCGACTCGACCGGGCAGTTCTGCTACGTGAAGGACCTGGCGACCGGCCGGGTGTGGTCCACGGCGCACCAGCCGGTATGCGCGCCGGCCGACTGGTACAACGCGCTGATGGCCACCGACCGGATCACCTTCCATCGCGCCGACGGCGAGATCGAGACCCGCACCGAGATCGCGGTGGTGCCGGAGGATTCGGCCGAGGTGCGCCGAGTCACCCTCACCAACAACAGCGACGAGACCCGGGAGATCGAGCTCACCAGCTACGGCGAGATCGTGCTGGCGCCGCCCGAGGCCGACCGGCTCCATCCCGCCTTCGGCAATCTCTTCGTGGAGACCGAGTGGCACGACTGGTGTACCGCGATCACCGCCACCCGGCGGCCCCGCTCCTCCAAGGAACAGCCGCTCTGGTGCGTGCACGTGGTGGACACCGGCAGGCATCGGGTGGGGCCGGTGACCTACGAGACCGATCGGGCCCGCTTCCTCGGGCGGGGCCGCTCCACCCGCGATCCCATGGCGCTGGAGGAGGAGGCGACGCTCTCGGGGACGACCGGCTCGGTGCTCGATCCGATCTTTGCCATTCGCACCCGGCTCCGGCTGGATCGAGGCCAGTCTGCATCGGTGGCGTTCACCACCTTCGTCGCCACCAGCCGGGACCGCGCCTTCGAGCTGGCCGACCGCTACCGGGATTCCCACGCGGCGCAGCGGGCGCTGGACCTGGCGTGGACCTCGAGTCAGGTGGAGCTGCGCGAGTTCCATCTCACCCCCAGCGATGCGGCCGTGTTTCAGGAGCTGGCGGGACATCTGCTCTATGGCAGCGCGGCGCTGCGAGCGACCGCAGGCCGAGCTCCGGCGGAACCGGGGGTCGCAGCCGCTCCTCTGGAGGAACGGCGTCTCCGGCGACTGGCCGATTCTGCTGGCGACCATCGACTCGACCGATGGCCTGCCGACCCTGCGTCAGATCCTCACGGCCCATCGCTACTGGCGGCGGCGAGGCATGATGGTGGATGTGGTGGTTCTCATCGACCGGGCGGAGACCTATTACCAGGAGCTGGCCGACCGGGTCAACTCGGTGGTCTATGCCCTGAGCGACGTGGCCTCCATCGACAAGTCGGGTGGCGTGTTCGTCCGCCGCCGGGACCTGTTGAACGAGGATGAGCTCCTCATGCTCCGGGCTACCGCGCGGGTGCACATCTCCTGCGACGGCCGGGCGCTGGGCCGGATCCTGGCGACAGCCATGCCGGAGGAATCGCCGCCCGAGGACATCGACGACCTTCCTCCCGATCCCCGGGCGCCGGCCCGGAGCGACTCGCGGGTGGCGAGGGCGGTCCGACGGATCGGGGTGCACCTGCCGACCGTGCCCGCGCTGCTGGCGTCCCTGAAGACGCCGGCCAGCGGATTCCGTCCGTCGCGAGTCCGGCCCTCGGATGGCCGGCCGGCGCACCCCAACGGATTCGGTGCGCTGGCCCCCGGCGGGGACTACGAAGTCGTGGTCGCGGGAGATCGGGTGCCGCCCGCGCCGTGGTCGAACGTCATCGCCAACCAGCACGGCGGATTCATCGTCACCGAGCGGGGCGGTCAGTGCACCTGGGCGGAGAACAGCTACTTCTTCCGGCTCACGCCCTGGCACAACGATCCGGTCAGCGACCCGGCCAGCGAGGTCGTGTACCTGCAGGACGACGAGACCGGCGAGACCTGGTGTGCCACGCCCGGCCCGATCCGGCAGGAGACGCCCTACACCGTGCGCCATGGCGCGGGCACCACGTCCTTCGGGCACAACCAGGGTGGCATCGGTACCCAGCTCACCATGGGAATGGCGGACGACGCACCGGTCAAGCTCGACGCTCCTCCGGGTGACCAACCGGGACGACCGTGCTCGCAAGCTCACCCTGACCACCTATGTGGAATGGAGCCTCGGCGTGCTGCGGGAGCACACCCAGCACCAGGTGCGCACTACCTTCGACCGCAACCATGGAGTGATCCTGGCGCAGAACTCCTTCGATCCGCAGTTCGCCGAGCTGGACCGCGTTCCATGCCATCACCGAGCCGGTGACCGGCTACACCGGCAGCCGGCGCGACTTTCTGGGCCGGAACGGCAATGCCGAATCGCCCCGGGCGCTGCAGTCCGGCGCCGCGCTCGAGGGTGTCACCGGGGCGGGGATCGATCCCTGCGCCGCGCTCCAGTGTTCGCTGGAGCTGGCGGCGGGCGAGACCAGGGAGATCGCCATCCTGCTCGGCGCTGCCGCCACCGATGCCGCGGCCAGACAGGCTGCGGCTGAGTATGCCGACGTGGCGCGGGCCCGGGCGGCGCTCGACGTCACCGCGGCGGGGTGGGCGGAACGACTCTCCGCCATCACGGTCAAGACGCCGGAGCCCAGCTTCGACGCCATGCTCAACCGCTGGACCCTGTACCAGGCGCTCTCCTGCCGGATGTGGGGCCGGTCCGCCCTCTACCAGAGCAGCGGCGCCTATGGCTTCCGGGATCAACTGCAGGATACGATGGCCTTCGTGTACGCCGAGCCGGCCCTGGCGCGAGAGCACATCGTGCGGGCCACCGGCCGGCAGTTTCTAGAGGGCGACGTGCAGCACTGGTGGCACCCCCAGAGCGGCCGCGGAGTGCGCACTCGCTTCTCCGACGATCTGGCCTGGCTCCCCTACGTCGTCGACCATTACCTCAAGGTCACCGGTGACGCTTCGGTGCTCGATGAAATGGTCCCCTATCTCAGCATGCGTCAGCTGGACCCGGAGGAGCACGAGGTCTACGACCTCCCCAAGGTGACCGACGAGCGCGGCAGCGTATATGAGCACTGCCTCCGGGCGCTCAAGCGAGCGTGCACCTCGGGCGCGCATGGCCTGCCGTTGATCGGGATCGGCGACTGGAACGACGGTATGAACCGGGTGGGGGTTGAAGGGAAGGGAGAGAGCGTCTGGCTGGCCTGGTTCCTCATCACCACGCTCAGGGGCTTCGCCGAGCACGCCGACGCGCGGGGCGACAGCGCGGTCGCGGCTGAGTTCCGGCAAGCAGGCCGATGCCTACAGGACGGCAGTGGAGACCCATGCGTGGGATGGGGCCTGGTATCGGCGGGCCTACTTCGACGACGGCACGCCGCTCGGCTCGGCCCAGAGCGACGAGTGCCGGATCGATTCCATCGCCCAGAGCTGGAGCGTCATTTCCGGCGCGGGCGATCCCGGCCGTCAGGCTATGGCGATGCGCTCGCTGGAAGAGCACCTGGTGCGAGAGGACGCCCGCCTCATCATGTTGCTCACTCCTCCGTTCGACCAGACGCCCAAGGATCCCGGCTACATCAAAGGTTACCTCCCCGGCGTGCGGGAAAACGGGGCGCAGTACACCCATGCCGCGCTCTGGGCGGTACTGGCCACGGCGCTGCGCGGCAACGGCGACCGGGCGTTCGAGCTGTACCAGATGCTGAATCCGCTCACCCACTCGCGCACGCCGGAAGAGGTCGAGACCTACAAGGTGGAGCCCTACGTGGTGGCCGCGGATGTGTACACCGCCGAAGGCCACCTCGGCCGGGGCGGCTGGACCTGGTATACCGGTTCCGCCAGCTGGATGTATCGAGTGGGGCTGGAGGGGATCCTCGGATTTCAGAAGCGGGGAGACACCCTGTTCATCGAGCCGAGGGCGCCGACATCATGGCCGGAGTACACCATCGAATACCGGCACGGCAAGAGCGTCTACACGATTGTCGTAAGCAACGAGGGTGAGGGCTGGCGGGGGCCAGTGGAGGTGGCGGTGGATGGGCAGGTTTCCTCCAGCGGAGCGGTTCCGCTGGTGGACGACGGCCAGCCGCACACTGTGACGGTCCGCTGTCATGCGGAGCACAGTGAAGGACTATCGCTTGGTTCCGCCGCCGCTAATCTGCTCCAATAGCTCGCCCAGCCGGCGCATTTCCTCGCCATAGCGAGCCCAATCGAGATCCCGCTGGGCCTGGAGCGCCGCCTGATAGCGGCTCCATGCCTCTGCGGCGAGCGCGCTCACGGCAGTTTCGCCCGGGGCCGCCGTGGCTGCGGGTGACGGCGCAGCCTTTCCGCGCTCGCTCCGCGACGCCGCCGAAGAGCAGGGCCAGCGCGTCGTCCAGCGTCTCCCCCATCACTACCTGGTTCTGCTGGGCCACCACCACCCGCTTGAGCTCGGGAATCCGGCCGCCTTCCGCCTGCAGGTAGAGCGGCTGGACGTAGAGCAGCGACTTCTCGATCGGGATCACCAGCAGGTCGCCCCGGATCACCTTGGACCCCCGCTGGTCCCAGAGCGAGACCTGCCGGGAGATCTCGGTGTCCTGGTTGATCCGGTTCTCGATCTGCTTGGGGCCGTACACCAGACTCTGCCGGGAGAGCCGGTACACCCGGAGCTTCCCGTACTCGTCGCCATCGTTTCGGGCCACCATCCATGCCGCCAGGTTGTCCTTGCCCCGCGGCGTGAAGGGCACCATGTAGATGAACTCGGCCTTGGATTCCTCCGGCAGCCGCATCACGATGTGCCGCATGAACGGCACCGCGTGCTCCGACTCCGTGGCCACCGGGATCTGCCACTGATCCTCCCGGTGATAGAAATCGTCCGGCTCATCCATGTGATAGGCAGTGTAGAGACTGGTCTGAATCCGGTAGATGTAGTCCGGGTAGCGGATGTGGGCCCGGAGATCGGCCGGCATGCTGTCCGATCGGGAGCGAAGATGCCGGGATAGATCCGGGACCAGGTCCGGATCAGCGGGTCGGCCGGGGCGCTCACGTACGCGGTGAGCGACCCGTTGTAGGCGTCGATGACCAGCTTGACGCTGTTGCGCATGTAGGTGGTGCCGTCGCTGAGACGCTGGGCGTAGGGATAGCCGTCCGAGCTGGTGTAGCCGTCGGCGAGCCACTTGAGCGTCCCGTCGGCGGCGATCACCAGATAGGGATCGCTGTCGAACCGGAGGAAGGGGAGCGCCTTTCGGGCCCGCTCCAGAATGGTGCGGTAGTAGAGAATCTTGCTTTGGTTGGTGATGTCGCCCGAGAGCAGGATCTTGGAGGAACCGAACCGGGTGGCGAGCAGGGCGCGGCGGATGAGGTTCCCCACCGGCACCCCGCCGGTGCCGGTGTACGAGGCATAGACGTTTTTCTCGCCCGACGGATGATCGAACTCCCGCTGCTTCGTGTGCACGAAGACGTAATCGTTGGCCAGCTCTCCGTAATAGATCTGCGGCCGGGTGATCTTGAGCGACACCGTCGAGACCGGCGGCAGGTCCTTGATGAACAGGACCGGCAGGCCCTCGCTGGTCACCTGGTTCACCGGGCTCGTGGTGAGTCCCATCCCGTGGGTGAAGGTCAGGTGCTCGTTGATGAAGGTCCGGGTCGGGAGCGACGCCACGTTGAGCTCCCGGGGTGAGAGCAGGACCTGGCGGTATTTCCCGTCGATCCAGTAGCGGTCGTCGTCCACCGAGACGAAGTCGTAGTAGGTGCGGATCTCCTGCAGCTGGCCGAAGGTCATGAGCAGCGGGTCCCGGTCCCACAGTCTCACGTTCTCGATGGTCGGCCCATTGGCCTTGATGTCGGCCTGGGTGAGAGCCGCGTCGCCGGCCAGCTCCCGGGTCTCCACGCTGTCGATCCCCCAGGCCTGGCGGGTGGCCCCGATGTGATAGCGGAGGTAAGGCGTCTCCCGGGTCAGCTCGGTTGGAGCTACCACGAACTTCTGCATCGCCAGCGGGAAGAGCCCCCGGCCGAGGAACGCCACGGCGAGGTAGCCGCCGATCGCGAGCAGCGCATAGCGGCCCAGCTGGCGGCGCATCCCACCGAACAGGACGGCGAGGGCGGCGAGGACCGAGACGACGGCGGAGACATGCAGCGCCGGCAGGCTGGCGTGCAGATCGGTGTAGCTGGCACCGACCAGGGGACCGGTGGTGGAATAGAGCAGGCTGGGGATGTCCACCAGCCATAGCCGGAGCGCGGTGAGGAGAAAGAAGGCGGCCATGACCGCGGCGAGGTGGTTCCCGGCCGAAGGCTCGACGGCGATGCGCCGGGGACCGACGACGATGTCACCCCGGAGCCAGTAGACCGGCACCAGCAGCAGGAGTGAGAGGATGGCGATACCGGACAGGAAGCCCAGCGTCGCCGACAGGGCCGGCAGGGTAAAGACGTAGAAACCGATGTCGCGGGAGAAGACCGGATCGGCAATCCCGAAGGGACTCCGGTAGAGCGCGAGAAGTACGGTATCCCACAGTGGGCTGAGGGCGAGTCCCGCCAGAAGGCCGAAGGTCAACGAGACCGGCAGGCTCAGCCGCCGCAGTACCGCGGTCATGTCCACCCGGGGGGCGTTCTGTACGAACCGGAGCACCACCGGGTAGGGAACCAGTCCCCGCTGCGCCAGCCGCAGGTTGAGATAGAGCGTCCCGAAGGTCAACCCGCCCGCGATCAGGAAGAGCAGCAGCCGGGTGACCAGCTCCCGGGTGAAGACGACCTGGTATCCGATCTCCTTAAACCACCACCAGTCGGTGAGCAGGCTGATGAGGGCCGGAAAGAAGAACAGCCCGGCAAACCCGGCGAGCAGGAGGAGGAATAGCAGTCGACGTTGAGACAAGGGATTGAAGATACTGCAAATCGCCAATACCCAATAGCGAATAGCGAATAACCCACCTCTTGACTAGACCTTGACTCCCGCTTGACTGGCCGGTGTAGACAATGCACTCCCCCAGGCCGCAGACCTCCGGAGAAGGTGACATGTAACCACAAAGGCTCCACGATGTCATGGGCTGAGATCATCCGAGAGTCGCTGCAGCGCACGGTTCCCTACCTGCTCTGGGTCGTGCTGGCGCTGGGGACCAGCATGCTCATCGCCGTCATTCGAGACCCCCTCTCCCGTCTCCTCCGCGAGGCCCGCGAACAGCTCCGGGTCCAGCGGAGCCGCCTCCTGGCCCGGTCGGCCATCGCCTTAGGCCGAAAGTTCCGCCGCTTCTGGCTGGCACGGCAGAGCGAGCCGGCGCGCACGGTGGCCGGAGCGCTCGAGCTGCTGGCGGAATCGTTGCCCAACGTCGGCAAGAAGTCCCTGGGGCGGGTGGCCACCCTGCAGGTCGAGCTGCAGAAGCAGCTCGGCATCCTGGAATCGCTGGGACTTCACCCGGCTCCGCGAGCCAGTCCCAAGGACGCTGGCTCAACCATCCCGCCGACTGGCAGCTGGGGAAAACTCCTGCTGCTGAGCTTCATCGCCGGACTCACCGGCGCCGCCAATTCGTTCCTGCTGAACGAATTCTTTCAGGGCGTGCTGACCAGCGACCCGCTCTTTCCGTCAGCGTTTCCCGACCTGCACGTCTCCCACATCTTCGCGGTGCTGATCTTCATGATGGAAGTGGCGATTGGCTTCGCGCTCCACCATTTCGCCGAGGAGCACCGGGACGAGAGTCCCGCCCGCAAACTGCTGTCGGTTGCCCCCTGGCTGGTTCTGGCCGGGCTGGTCTGCCTGGAGGGGTGGGCCTATGCCCTGCTCTCCTATCAGATCGATATCCCCGAGCGGTTGAACCTGTCGCCCGACAGCGGGCTGTACACCTTTGCCCGCTACTTCCTGGCGCTGTTCGGAGCCGGGCTCACCCTGCTGCTTTCCTCACTCGGCTACCTGATCGGTAAAGAGGTCGACCAGCTGCAGGCCGGACGCGGGGCCCGGAGGCAGGAACGCCTGCTGAAGCGATACGGCTGGATCGTTTCCGGAGGGGCCGACCAGGTAGAGCGCACCGTGCGGGCGCTTGCGGGGTTGCGGGTCGCCGCGCAGAGCTTCCAGCTCGATCTGGTGTTGCGGTTCAAGCAGGAAATCGAGGCGACGAGCCGATCGGAGAATCTCCAGGCTGCGGTTCGCGACGCCCTGGCCGAGATCCTCGAGTCAGCCGGTAGGGTGGATGCGAGCAAGGGGCAGTGGCTCCATCGCCGGGAGAACGGAGAGCGCCGGCCGGTTCGGACCCGGGCTCAGGTCCTGGCAGACATGGGACTCTTCAGCATGGCGCTCGCATTGCTGGTGGGCGTGAGCTGGGTGAGCATGGAGTACGTGGCGGCGTTCGTCCGCAGCGTCCAAGGCGGCCGTCCATCGGCGGATCTCTACGCGCGGGTAAGCGGGGTGGTGCTGACTGGCTTCACGCTATCGGCCGGATACCTCGCCGGCCGCGCCTGGACCCACCGACGCCGGTCGCGGATCGTGGCCCTCGGGTTCCCGCTGGTAGCCAGCCTCGGGCTGATCGCAGTCGCTGTGGCCAACCGCACCTTGGGACCGTGGACCCCGTTGAATCTGCTCTTCGGTCTGCTCCACGCCGGCATCCTCCTGATCCTCGGCGCCGGGGCCGATGCCGAGCTGGTCAACACGTTGCATCTGTTCCGTCTGGCCGGGATGTACCTGGAGCGCGCCATCGTCTCGCTGGGCGCTCTCCTGCTGTGGCTGCCGCGAGCCCTGCTTGCGGTGCTCGATTGGGTGATCCGTCTCGGCGCGGTGTTCGGGCAGCTGGTGGTCCGGCCCCGGCCGGCCGTTCGCTACGGCGTGGTGGAGGTTCCCCGGGGAGCTCGACTTCCCCGGGAGATGAAGACTCCAGCCAGAAGATTCACCGACAAGGCCTACCAGCCGATCGGGAGAGGCGAGCATGCCTGAGCGCAAGCTGCTCTCCTGGTGGCCGGCGGGAACCATAGTGCTCGCCGCAATCGCCCTGCTATATGCGCTCCGGCCCTCCCCGGAGACAGGTCCCCCTCGAAGAGGAGTCGCAGCCGATTCCAGCGCCGGCAGCAGCAGAATCAAGGGCCCGGAGATCGAGCCGGCCGCCTGGTTCGTATACCTCATCGACATCTCGGGCTCGACCCACGTGGGCGGCCGAAGACGGCGACGACATCCGGAGCCCAAGGATACCCCGTACAATCGCGCACTCGGCCTCATCTCCCAATCGGTCCTGGGCCTACGCCAGCTCACCGAGGCGTTGCCGCAGCGGCACAGCGTGATGGCGATTACCACCGCCAGCCTCTACCAGAAGCCGCTGTGCGAAATCACGGTGCCGAGAGTGAACCTCTTTACCGGCGGCGACACGGTGGGCATGATGGCGAGCCTGGAGCGGTGTGATTCTACGCTCAGAAACCTCCGCTGGTCCACCCGGACCGACATCCGTGGCGCGGTCAAGCTGGCGGGGCTGGTCTTGGAGCAGAAGCCGGGCAGAGTGCGGGGCATCATCCTGGTGAGCGATCTGGAGGAAACTCTCCGGCCCGGTCAGGAGGCGGCCGTGCCCAGCCTCCATGGAGAGTGCGTCCTGCTGGTACCGCAGATCACGCCGGCAGTGGCCCGAACGCCGTCGCTGCTCGACAAGCGAGTCGAGACCTGGCGGCAGCTGGTGCTGGAATGGGGGGCATCCCGAGTGGAGGTTCGCCCGGTGCCGGCCTTCTCCCCGGGCGACGTGGTGCGGTTCTTCCGTCAGTGCGGTAAGGCGCGAGCTTCCGGCTGACGCCGGAACGATGAGTAAAGCGCTACCGCTGCCACCAGCGCATTGGCCACCACCACCGGAAACGCATGGATGAGCATTCCGTAGACTACCCAGAGTACCGCGGCCCCGGCCTGGACCCGGCGGAGCGTCGCCTGCTGTTTGCAGAGGTAAGAGCTGGCGAACAGAGCGGTGGCCACCCAGCCGATCCAGGAAAGCATTGGTTGGTCCATGGTCAGGGCACGTCCTGCGGGGTCAGCGCTGTCTCCCGGATGGTGAGCGAGTCGGTACGGGTCTTGTCCCAGTCCTGCAGCACCAGGCCGTTGGTGGCGAAGAGGCCGCGAATCATGGCGCTGTCCCATCCGGCAATTTCCTCGAGGATGGGAATGAGAACGCTGAGCCCATCCTCGCTCAGGATGGTGCGCTCGGCGATGGGCGTGAGATAGCGGTTCTCCGAGACGGCAATGGTCAATCCGCCGGTCCGGTTCACGTGCAGCATGACGTGCACGTCGGAGCTGCCGTCACCCACATACAGCACCCGGTCGGAGCTCAGCTTGAGGCTCTGCCGGAGGTCTTCCAGCACCACCACTTTCCCGTATCCCGCCGGCACCTGCACGATCGAATCGATCTCGCCGGTGATAGCGTTCCAGCGAAACCGGGTGCCGAAGATGTGACTGTCGGGGACCAGCCCCTTCAAGGCTGATTTGATGACGTCTTCCGGGGCGGCGGAGATCACGTAGAAGGCAAAGTGATAGCCGGGTATGGACTGCAGCAGAGGCAGGAGCCGCTCCAGGTTCTGCTTGAGCCGCACCCGTCGGCCGACTTCGACCAGGTCTTCCCGCCGGACCCGCCGGTACTCGGGGTCGTGCAGCAGGAGATAGGCCAGCTCGGCTCCCTGCTGCACCAAATGAATGTGCGACAGGCCGGCGGTCTTCTCCTGGAATCCGGCAATCCCGAGCATTTCGCTCAGCACCAGGCCGGAATCATTAAAGCTCAGCGTCTGGTCGAAGTCGCTGGCCAGTAGATACTGCTTGACAGCCTGATCGGTAACGTAGTGCACTCGATCGATCCTCTCTCCCAAAAGCAACGGCCGGCTCAACCGAGCCGGCCGTTACCGTTAGCGTGCAGCTGGCTTTACAGCTTGACGACGTTCTCCGCCGCCGGGCCCTTCTGGCCCTGTACGACATCGAACTCCACGCGGTCACCCTCGGACAGGCTCTTGAAGCCCTGCGCCTGGATCGCCGAATGATGGACGAAGCAGTCCTTTTGACCGTCCTCGGGCGTGATGAAGCCAAAGCCCTTAGCGTCGTTAAACCACTTGACCGTGCCAGTGGTGCGTGCCATTTCCTACTCCTTGAACTAGATGTAATCGGAGTGGGGACATGCCGCACGACCGACTACGGTTGCGTGGTTTCCGCCTCCACGCTGGGCTAGGCTGCCGCGGCGCAGCTTGCGCCTGGAACGACAACCAATTGAAAGGGGCCGGCAAACAATGCCAGCCCCGGTGTAATCCTGCCTGACATTAGGCGCACACTGCGCCTTGGAACCGGAAACAAGCTACATAAAGAGGGGTGAAACGGCAAGGGCACCTATTGTGCCGCCTGATCCAGCCCCGACACCGCCGCGACCACCGCGGCCGGCTGTTCCTCCTGGATGTATTGTCCCGAGCCTTTCACACTGTCAGACCTGAAATTGGGGAGCTTTTCCTTGAGCAGCTCGCGCTGCTCGCTCCCGATCTCGGCCGGATGGGGCACCGTGCCGACCAGAAGCCGTACCGGCACCGCGCACTGGTGGAGCTGGCCCGCGAGCGAGTCTGGCTCTTTGGACTTCGACATCTGCTGAAAAGCGTCAATCGAGCCGTTCATGTCCGCGGCCTGTCCTGCGGTGTAAGCCCGGATGACGGCGTCGGTCACCCAGGTCGTGTCGCCTGAGTTGCGAACGATCTCCCGGCGGACATCGTGCCGCAGCTTCGATTCGTTCATGGCCAGCTTGACCAGCCCCCCGCCCAACTTGAATGCCTTCTTCATGCCTGGCGTGGCGGCGCTCTCCGCGGGACCGCCGTCGAGCGAGAGCAGGCCGCGGACCAGGTCCGGCCGAAGGATGGCGAGACGAAAGGCGATGGCGGCGCCGCTGGACTGAGCCACGAAGAGGGCCCGCTTGACCCCGAGTTGGTCGAGCGTCCGCGCCACCCGCGCGGTCTGGGCGGTAAAGGAGTAGTCCGCATTCTTGGGGTGGGAGGAGGAGCCGTAGCCCAGAGGCTCGATGACGATCGTTCGGTAGCCGCGGGCGACCAACGGGCCGGTGATCCTGCGGTAGCCGTAGGCTCCCCCGAAGATGCCCGGGATGAGAACCAGCGGCTTTCCCGTACCGATGCTGGTGGTGCGAAGAATTTCGCCGTGGGCAACCTCGATATTTCGAACGACGGCGCTGTCCGCATTTCGGACCAGGGCGCTGTCATGGGCACGTTTAGGAGGGCCAGAGCAAGCAGGAACATGGTCGGTCTCGCGCGATGAGGAGAAAAGCAGGCCAACTGACGTCAGCCCGGTGTTCAGGTATGAGTGAGGATCGTTTCAGTCGGTGATCTATGCCGCCCTGGACAGGTGGCCGAGGATCCCATCCACGGCCGCGAGATACTCCGCGACGTCAAAGTGGTCGGGGTCGATCATCGCCTGGACCGGATATCCCAGGATCAAGCTCACCGCGGTAGCGGCCAGCGCGGCGGCCGTATCCTTACTGAGCCGGCCAGGTTCGCTGTGGAGGGCCTTCTCTGCGATATGCTGGAAAGCCCTCCGGTAGCTGTCCAGCCCGGCGCTCATCTTTCCCGAATGACGGCATTGTGGGCACCCCGGGCCCAGTACTCCAACAACAGCCGGATCCGGCGAGGCTCCTCCGACAGCCGGTGGAGCTTCGTGCCGGAACAGCGCCTGCAGCCGCTCCCGCGGGTTCCGGATGCCCTCGATGTCAGCGGGAATCGTGAGCGCCAGGGTCTTCGCGAGTACCCGATCGAGTAAGGCGAGGCCCAGCTGGTCCTTCCGCTTGAAATGGAACAGGACCAAGCCGTGACTGAGCCGCGCCCGAGCCGCGACGGCCCGCACCGTGAGGCCGTCGATCCCCCGACGCGAGCGCCACTTGGTGCGCGGCCTTGAGGATTTGCTCTCGCCGCTCGGCTTCGCTTGCCTTGTGTCCTGGCATGCCCGCGCTCCTCCGTTGCATTGACCTTGTGGTCAATGTAGGGTAGTATCTATTAACCGTTTGGTCAATAGCGCACGGCTCTTGTCGCAACCGTGCCGCGATGCCAAGGACCAGGCTCGGAGGTTCTGGCAGTGCGCACCGACCGGTCTGTCCCCGCGGTTCCTTCATCTCTTCGCTGGATTGCTCCCGCTTCTGATCATTTTGGCGGTGCGCCCCGACTGGAACTCAACGCGCAGGAAGTACAGCTCCGTCCCCTAGCAGCGCCTCTACCTGCCGACCGGATCACGATCCAGGATGGATCGCTGGACGCCCGGCAGAAGCTCGGAGTGACCATAGGCGCCCGGTTGACCCTCACGTTCACCAACGCTTCGACGTGGTCACTGTCGTCACCTACCTCCCCGGGTACGCGACGTTTCGCGGAGCCGGCAAACGGATCGACGTCGGCACCGGTTCCCACCTCCTCGCTGCCACGACCGGGGCGCGGTACTGGCTCCTGCCGGTGGCCCGGAGATTTTCGTGGGAGGTTCACACCGGTCTCGGCGTGGGATTTGGCGGGCTGCCCGCCTATGAGGATCTGTTCGTGAGCTCAACGGTGACCGGAATCCTCGGCACCGCCGTGCGCTACCGGATCGGCCGGATGGTCAGCCTCCACCTGCAGCTTCAGGACCGCCTCTACCGGGTCCGCTTTGGGGGCGGTGATCCTGGCAGCCGACCGCCCCTACAGATTTCCTTCGGGCTGGGCCTTCCGATCGTGGAATCGGCTCCCTAAGGATACGCCTCGGATTGCCGCGAGGCCGCCATGATCCTGGTCGCGAAATGGCTATCCACGAAGTGGCAGAAAGAGTCGACCCCGGACAGAACCGGCGCCACTATCTCATGCACTTCCAGGGCGTCTTGAAGATAGGTTCGTACGACCCCTTCCTCCGGCTCATAGAACGTTATGTCAATGGAGCCGAAATTCGTCACGTAATCATGATACTCGTGCAGGGTCCGAAACCACGCTAGTTGCTGTGCGATGTGCTCTCGCATCGCCGGATCCGGGTCGGTCCCGCCGGCGTGACCCTCATTCAGGTGTTCCACGAAAGTTGAAAACGTGGTGAACTGGCGTGAGCTTGGGCCATAGAGGAAGTGAAACAGACTGGCGATGGTGTCCAGCGCTCCTCGAGTCACAAAGAGAATGTTTGCGAGCTCCGACTTGAGCCCATAGACCTGATCCACAACCCGGTAAGATGGGTGCGCTCCTCTCATCATGGGGTCACGAATCTCCTGATAGTATCGTTGGATCCAACGCTCGAGCTCGCGAATGCGACCGAGTCCAAGGTCCAGCGCATAGCGTTTATCGGCCACCGCACGGAAGACGAACTTATGATAGTCGGCTGCCTGGATGAGCTGTTCAATCCTCCCATCTTCGCTTTGGATATGATAATAAATATCTAGGAACTGGGTTCGGTGAGGCGAATCCTCCAGAACTCGACTCAGCTGAGGGAAGGCGTTCGGCAGAAGCGGCGTGTCATAGCGGAGCAACGCGCCTCGAGATTGCATCATTTGATCGTGTCGCTTAGCCAGCCCGGTCTGAATGTTCGCGATTCTTACCGGGTCTCTCTCAATGTTGAAGCGCATCCTTGGAACCCTCTTGAATCCTGTCAAGAATATCGCAAGGGAAGCGTGGTCCGGACAGGTGATCGAGGGCGGCGGTGGAGGGAATCCTGGATCGACAGCAGACTGATATAGGTGGTCCTTCGGCGGTATTGCCGCGTCAGCCTGCCCTGAGTGAAACGAAGGGATACTCGGGTCCGCAACGAACTTACGGCTCAAGACGAGCCGTAAGTTCGGCGGACCTTTAGTACATTCCGCCCATCCCACCACCCGGCGCAGCCAGAGCCGGTTTTTCTTCCTTCTTCTCCACCAGCACACACTCGGTGGTGAGGAGCAGGCCCGCGATCGACGCGGCGTTCTGCAGCGCGGTGCGGGTCACCTTGGTCGGGTCGATGACACCCGCCTTGACCAGATCCTCGTAGTTATCGGTCGCGGCGTTGTAGCCGAAGTTCTTGTCCTTCGACTCCTTGACTCGAGCTACCACGATCGAGCCCTCGGCGCCCGCGTTCTGGGCGATCATCCGGATGGGCTCCTCCAACGCCCGCCGGACGATCTCGACGCCGATCTTCTCGTCCTCGGTGCCTTTGATCTTGTCCAGCGCGCTCTGCGCCCGGAGCAGGGCCACGCCCCCGCCGGTAACGACGCCCTCCTCGACCGCGGCGCGGGTGGCGTGCAGCGCGTCCTCGACCCGAGCCTTCTTCTCCTTCATCTCGGTCTCGGTAGCCGCCCCGACATTGATGATGGCCACGCCGCCGGAGAGCTTGGCCAGCCGTTCCTGCAGCTTCTCCCGATCGTAGTCGCTGGTGCTCTTCTCGATCGGCGGCGCGGATCTCGGCGATCCGGCCCTGGATGTCGTCGGGTTTGCCCTTCCCATCGACGATCGTCGTGTTGTCCTTGTCGATCACCACCCGCTTGGCGCGGCCCAGATCGTTGAGGGTCACGTTCTCCAGCTTGAAGCCGAGCTCCTCGGAAATGACCTGTCCGCCGGTCAGCACCGCGATGTCGCGGAGCATCTCCTTGCGGCGGTCACCGAAGCCCGGCGCCTTGACGGCAACCACCTTCAGGGTGCCGCGCAGCTTGTTCACCACCAGGGTCGCGAGCGCCTCGCCCTCGACATCCTCGGCGATGATCAGCATCGGCTTGCCGCTCTGCGCCACCTTCTCCAGGATCGGGAGCAGCTCCTTCATCGCCGAGATCTTCTTGTCATGAATCAGGATGTAGGGGTCCTCCAGCACCGCCTCCATCTTCTCCGGGTCGGTGACGAAGTAGGGCGACAGATAGCCCCGGTCGAACTGGGTGCCGTCGACTGTCTCCAGGGTCGTCTCCAGGCCTTTCGCCTCTTCGACGGTGATGACGCCGTCCTTGCCGACCTTCTCCATCGCCTCGGCGATCAGGTTACCGATCTCCTTGTCATTGTTGGCGGAGATGGTACCGACCTGGGCGATCTCTTTCTTGCCCGCGAGGGAACCGAAATGGTGCGGAGCTGCTCGACCACAGCCTCGACGGCACGATCGATTCCGCGCTTGAGCTCCATCGGGTTGGCGCCGGCGGTGACGTTCTTGAGGCCCTCACGGAAGATCGCCTGGGCGAGCACTGTTGCCGTGGTGGTGCCGTCGCCGGCGAGATCGCAGGTCTTGGTGGCGACCTCCTTCACCATCTGGGCGCCCAGGTTCTCGATCGGGTCACTCAGCTCGATCTCCTTCGCGACGGTGACGCCGTCCTTGGTGACGGTCGGCGATCCGAATTTCTTGTCGATAACGACGTTGCGGCCCTTGGGTCCGAGCGTGATCTTGACGGCCTCGGCCAGCTGGTCGATACCCCTCTTGAGCTTGGCGCGTGCGTCGGTACTGAAAAGCAGTTCTTTCGCTGCCATATGTCCTCATTTCCTCGAGTAATCTCGATCAGCCGATCTTGGCCAGGATGTCGGACGCTTTGATGATGATCAGCTCATCACCGCCGACCTGGTACGGGGTTCCGCTGTACTTACCGTAGATCACCTGGTCGCCCGTCTGGACGTCCATCTTCACCCGGTCTCCCTTCTCGATCCGCCCGGGCCCGACGGCGAGTACCTCGCCACGGGTCGGCTTTTCCTTGGCAGTGTCAGGGATGTACAACGCTCCGCGCATCGCCTCCTCCTCGTCCGAGGGCAGGATGACGACTCGGTCCTCCAGCGGATGGATCTTGATCTTGGGCTTGGTCTTGCTCATGACAGCAGTGGACATGGGAACTCCTCCTCCAACAGGGCGACTTCGTGAGTGTGGCCGAGGGTTACAGAGTTTGAAAATGAAGCGCGTCTCTGAGATTCTGTAACTCTCGGTAGTAATAGAGCGGCGTCGGCCGCTTGCCGTTAAACCTCAGCTGCTTCAGAAAGGCCATTTCCTCCTCGGTGGCGGTGCCACTGAGGGCAGGGTCTTCCAGGAATGCTTTGAGGCCCGGCTCCTGATCGGCCATGTTCTGTGATTTCCTCTCGATGAACTCGAATCGCTTTATGTGCCCGGACACGACACTGGGGTTCAGGACGATGTCGAGGGCAAAGGTCGCGAGGTCGATGTTCCAGGATTCGATCAACGGATCCAGGAACGACAGGCAGTGCTCGGCGGAGAGATGGAAGATGTCGGTGTCGAGAAACTCCAGCACGATCACGCGGGTCTCTTCGTAGCTGCGATGGCTCAGCTCCGCCACCATATGAAGCCAGTAATCATTCTCCAGCTCCTGCCTTGCCACGCCTTTCACGACGTCGAGCAGCATCTGGGTGACCAGCCGCTCCAGCTCCCCAAACGGCTCTTTCTCGAAGATGGCGCGCAGGTCCCCCGACTTCTCGGCGGCGCATTTCCGCAGGACGACTTCCCGAACCTCGCGGAACAACGGCCCCGGGTCTTCCGCCAACTCCTTCTTGAGCTCCCGCTTCCGCTGGACATCCGCCAGCCGCGCCAGCTCGCCGCGGGGAAGCTTCAGGAACCGATCCATCTTGTCGTAAATGTCGGTGCGGCTCGGGGCCGGCGGCGCTTTGCGCCGAGTCAGCAACTGCGAGATGTACGACTCGGTCACCTGGGCGGCGCGGGCGAGCTCCCGCTGCTCCAAACCGAACTCCTCCAATCGCTGCCTGATGATCAACGAGACATCCACTGGGATTCTCCCGGTCGAGTTGAGGTCGATTAACAACCGTAAGTTAATCACGGTACGTCATCTAGACAAGATAACGGCGTACTTGACAATATGGTAAAGTAGGCTAAGTTGTCGATCAGTCAAACATTCATAGTGGATTCCCCACTATTTACCATAGATCCAAGGAGTTCTCATGTACTCACGACACGTCACTTTTAATCTGAAGCCGATTACGCGGGAAGAGCTTACCCAGACTGTTCGATCGGAGATCCTGCCCCTGCTGCAGAAGCAGAATGGCTTCAGCGATGAGATCACGTTGTCGTAGCCCAGATGGCCGGCAGGTCAGTCGCCATCAGCCTGTGGGAAAGCAAGGAAGCGCGGACGCTATAGCCGCGAGACCTATCCCCAAGTGCTCAAGAGTCTAGCGAAGTGGTCGAAGGTACCGCCGGAGGTACGCGGCTACGAGGTTGCCTTCTCGACCATCCACAAGACCGCCGCTACCAAGTAAGCCAAGCCGTTTTGGTTCAGGCTACTCAACTACTCACAGTCACCCAAGGAGTTCTATCATGTACGCACGAAATGTTTCGATGAATTTGAAGCCGAATACCGCCCGTGAATTCACTCAGACGTTCGAGAAGGACATTCTGCCCATTCTTCAAAAGCAGAACGGCTTCAAGGACGAGATACCGACTTTCGTCGGCGCCAATGGCAAGCACGTACTCGCCATCAGCCTGTGGGATCGCAAGGAAAGCGCGGACATCTATAGCCGCGAGACCTATGCCCAGGTGCTCAAGGGCCTAGCGAGAGTGGTTGAAGGCACGCCGGAAGTGCATGCCTACGATGTCAGCAACTCGACCTGGCACAAGATCGCCGCTACCATCTAAGCTCGGCAACTGATGGTTCGGGCCACCAAGGGGAGAGCTGCCTAGTCCGCTCTCCCCCTTTCTGCCTCCGTGTGAACCTCGCTCAACGTTTGCGCGCGAGATCACGCTACTTCGCGGCACGCCAGTATCGAGATCTCCCGGGTGAAGGCTGGCCCTTGTAGACTCGGCCAAGTGTTGGTAGCCAGCAAGTATTGCGTTGAGCTTCATGCTCCTCCAGTTGTTCGAGTACGCCAACGAACGAAGGCGCGCCACAACATG
>CAWBVP010000024.1:0-17098 GCA_963792265.1 uncultured Gemmatimonadales bacterium
ACCTGGCGACTCCTTTGGTGGAACAGCATTCTCGACTACACTATCCACGGGCGTATCTTTTGGACTGGGAAGGGCTTCGGGATAAACCTCACATACGATGATAGAATTGCTTCGGACCCGGACGTTCTCAGTCGCAGTCCCCACAACGGACACCTGACGATTCTGGCGCGGTCTGGTGTGCCCGGACTGGTTCTTTGGGGTCTCCTGCAACTCGGGTTCGCTTTCAGCATGCTCACTGGCTTCATAAGAGCGCGGCAATCGGGTGCGGACCACCGTGCATCACTCTTCGCCTGGATTCTCGGTTACTGGTTGGCATTCCTGGTAAACGCCAGCTTTGACGTCATACCTCGAGGGCCCTCAAGGCGGCATCTGGTTCTGGACTGTATTCGCTTGCGGATTAGCGTTGATTGCCAGCCAAAGCGCCCAAACGCAGCTGTATGCTCGCCCCCACGCCTGGACTTCCCCGCCTCCACGTCGCGTCCAAACCTTCACGCCGTCCGGTGGCGTTTGATCGGCACGCGGCTTCCAATCAGTCGCGCTCTCGCCTCGCTCTCAGCACGCCCCGAGTTCTTTGGGGTGCTGGACTACGGGCTGTCATCGTTCGCGACGTTCCTGGTGGGCCTGTTCGCTGCGCGAGTATTCGATCCGTGGAGCTGGGGGTTTACGCGTCTGCTTTCGCGCTGTGTTCCTGGGCGGGATCTCGTCTCAAGGGGTATTTCTGCCGGCCGAAAACCTGGTCGTGTCATTACCGATAAACCAACGACTGGGCCTGCTAAAACACACATTGAGACGGGGAGTGCCCACGGCTCTGGCCTCCGCACTGGCGGTGAGCTTCTGGGTGTTACTCTCGCCAGCCCCGGTCGGTCGCGAAGCTCTCATTGCGCTGACCAGTACCGGGATTGCCGCCGACGTTCCTCTCGCCAGTCCAGGATCACGTCCGCCGCATGTTGCATTTGAGCGGTGCGTCACGTATCGCGGCTCTTGTTTCCAGCGTTCAGTTCGTGGCGGTCGCCATGGCAATTCTTGTCTGCAAGATTGCCGGCGTATTGTCGACCTGGTGGGTACCGTTGGGTGCGCTCGCATTCGCGAACCTCACTTCGCTGAGCGTGGGGGTGAGGCATGCCAGCCGGAGTGAATCGGGCCCTGCTACGCCTGCTGTGCTTCGGCCCGAGGAAATACGGCGATCGGGACGCTGGCTGGCACTTCTGGGTCTGCTCGATGCAGGAACCATTTTCGTGGTGGCTGCAGTGGTGGCGAAAGTCGCCGGCGCCGCCGCCCTCGGCTACGCGGAGGCCGCCCGTATCGCCGCCAACCCGGTGATGGTGTTGGCCTGGGGATTATCTGCTGTCCTGGGCCCCCGATCCGTACGGGCTGGCCAGGAGCGGAATGCGGAGCAGGCCCGGCAAGTCTCCGTACATTCGCCGGAATCCTGGCGGTTGCCGGGGCCCTGAGCCTGGCCATCTTTGCGGCCAATTGGCGGGGGAACCCGATGGCGTGGCTGTTGCCCAATGCCTACGCCATTCCGGGCCTGGCGGGACTGAGCATCCTGGCCTACCTGGCCAACGGCTTCGGTTACCCCTTCTGGTCCGAGCTGCTCGGAGGTCGGCGGGAACGATTGATTGCGAAAGCAGAGATCAGGGCCAACTCTCAGAGCCTTCCTCGCCGGCACTGCCGGGTTCACCCACGCCTACGCCGTGCCTCTGAGTTTGCTTGGGTTCAGCCTTGCGCGATGGTTTGGCTTCCACCGGGTGCGGATGCTGATGTACGACCGTGGGGCCACTTCAGAAGCCGCGACCCTGCTCTGATGGGGACCCGCGAGAATCCCTGGTAATGGCAACGCTTAGCTGGTATTGGCAACGGTTGAGGGCGATGACGCCGGCAGAACTGGGGCAGCACGCGCAGAAGAGGCTTCGGCAGTTTCATGACTCGCGTCGGGCCTGGGACTCCAGTACGACTGGATCTCGAATCCACCGGCCCCGCTCCCCGACTGCCTCCACGCGAGGAGGCGCCGGCCGCATTACGGGAGGCGCTGCAGCGCGACACTGAGGACCTTCTCGCCGGCCGCTGGAAGGCATTTGGATATCTCGATCTCAAAGTCGACGATCCCCCCCGGTGGCACCGGGACTACCTGGCGGGCCAGGATCTTGCTACCAGCGAATCGGGCTTTCGGCTCGACCATCGCGAGCTCCCCCGAGGGCGCCGATGTCAAGCTCATATGGGAGCTGAGCCGATGGCATCAGCTCGTGCGGCTGGCTATGGCGAGCTATGTATTGGGCGACGAGACGGCGCGGCACAAGTGCATCCAGTGGCTCGAGGATTGGGTGGTCCACAATCCGCCGTATCGGGGGTGGAATTGGACCAGTGCCCTGGAGGCGGGGATACGCCTGGTCCAGTTCACCTGGATCGATGCACTGCTCACTCCGGCTCTGGAAGGAGGCCCGGCAGTTGCAGCGGCTTCGACAGGAGATCCTCCCTCCGCACCTCTGGTACGTGTGGCGGCACCGGTCGTTCGGGTCATCGGCCAACAACCACCTCTTAGGTGAGCTGGCTGGTTGCGTGCTGGCTACTGCCCGCTGGCCGAAGCTGGCGGAGCTGGGCGCGCCTTTGACCGAATTACAGGCCTGCTGGGAGGGGGAGGTGTTAGCGCAGTTCGCTGAAGACGGCGGCAATAGGGAACAAGCGCTCAACTATCACCTCTTCTCCTTCGAATTTTGCTGGTACACTCTCCAGGCTCTGGAAGCCGCGGGATGCTGCGTGTCCGAGTCCACCCGCCAGCGTCTGGCCTCGGCCGGCCGGTTCTTCCGCGACATCCAAGTCGAGTCGGAACCCTGGGACTACGGCGACTCGGACAATGCCTTTGTCACTCCCCTCTTTGCCAATGATGCGGTCAAGGAATGGCACCAATGGGTGGAGGAACCTTCGGCCGGCGCAATCAGCTATTGGCTGGGGAACTTTCCCGACGCTACCTCATCGGAGGAGCGAGGAACCCGAGTTCCACGGCGCCGGCGCGGGTGCCTGGCGAGTTTATACCCAAAGCGGGATCGCGGTTTATCGGGCTGATCCGTGGTGGTTGCGGTGGGATCTGTCTTCGCTCGGCTATCTCTCCACCGCCGCGCATGGCCACCTGGACGCGCTGCACCTTTCCCTCTGGCTTCGAGGGGTCGCCATGGTCATCGACCCGGGAACCGGGGCCTATTATTCCGACCCGCAGCTCCGCGACTGGCTCGCTTCCCGGGCCGCCCATAACGGCCCTCGCCCCGAAGTGATGGAGCGACCCCGCCGGCTGGGCCCCTTCCTCTGGGCCGAACCTCATCCGATGCCCCGGTTCCAGCCCGCCGGTGCAACGGGGTGGGCGGGCGACCTGGATCTCTGGGGTACTCGGCTGCAGCGCCGGATAACCATCGGCAGTGGGGCTGCCTGCGAGGTGGACGACGACTGTCATGAGAAGGATGGTCGCACCGCACCGTTTACGGTGCGGTGGCAGTTCGCGCCCGCCAGCAGGGTAAGAGAGCTGGAGGAGAGAAGGTTCTCGCTCGAGCGCGGTGGTGAATCCATCGTCATTCAGATAAGCCAAGGCTGGACCGCTGCGGCATTGGGCGAAGGAATCGTGTCGCCGGCCTTCCGCAAGACTTGCCGGGCGCCGTTTCTGGAGCTGACGGCAGGTTCGAATGGCAACCAGCATTCCCAGTTCCGCACCACATTCCTCGCCGGTGCACGGGCATGAACATCAGCGTCTTTGGCCTGGGCTATGTGGGATCGGTCACGGCGGCCTGTCTGGCCAAACGAGGTCACGCCATCGTCGGTGTGGACGTGCATCCGCAGAAAGTGGAGTCGTTCAATGCCGGCGTGCCTCCGATCGTGGAACCGGGGCTGGGCGAGCTGCTGAAGGCGGCGAAAGCCGCTGGCCTCTTGAAAGCCACGACCAGTGCCGAGGAAGCCATCTGCGACACTGGCTGTCCATCGTCTGTGTCGGGACACCGTCCAAGGTGACTGGGGTGCTGGACCTGGGCTTTGTGCGTGGAGTGGTGCAGCAGATCGCCGATACCCTGCGCAAGAAGCCAAAGCGCCACACGCTGGTGCTGCGCAGCACTATGCTGCCGGGTAGTACCGAGCGCATCGTCGGCGAGTCACTGTCGGATCTTACGGGGACGAGGCGGCTGCAAGTCTTCTATTTCCCCGAGTTTCTGCGGGAGGGAAGCGCCGTGGCGGATTTCGAGCACCCGTCCCTCGCCGTCGTCGGCACGGGAGACGGGGAGAGACCGTCACCGGAGTTGACATCAGCGCTCCTCGGCGAGAGAGCCGTGGTGGTAAACTGGGCCACCGCGGAGATGGTGAAATACGCCTGTAATGCATTCCACGCCACGAAGATTGTTTTTGCCAACGAGATTGGCCGCGTGGGGAAGGAGATGGGCCTGGACACCCGCTCGGTGATGGACCTGCTCTGCCAGGATACCAAGCTGAATCTGTCGCCCTATTATCTCAAACCGGGGAATCCATTCGGGGGGTCGTGTCTGCCCAAGGACGTACGGGCGCTGACCAGCCACGCCCGCGCGCAAGGTCTGAGCATCCCGCTGCTGGAGAATCTGTTGCCGAGCAACGAGCGGCATCTCCAAAGCCTGCTCGGGCTGGTGGCCGAGTCGGGACAGAATGAGATCTGCATCCTGGGACTCTCATTCAAGACCCAACACGGACGACCTGCGGGAAGCACCGATGGTAGAGGTGGCACAGACTCTTCTGGGCCGTGGCTTCAAGGTGCGCATCTACGATCCGGCGCTGAACCTGGGGGCGCTGGTCGGCGCCAACAAACGGGTCATCGACACCCGCATGCCACACCTGGCCTCGCTCCTCTGTCCCGACCTCGCCACGGCGCTGGGAACGCAGGGTCTGGTGATCGCGGCCCAGCAGTGCGCCCTCGTGGCCGATCTGAAGCGGTTCGTAACCGGCGCGCACCACGTGCTCGATGTGAACGGCTGGCCCGAGTTCGCGAGCTGCCGTGGAAGTACGAGGGGCTGTGCTGGTGAAGGGACGGCCTTCCGTCCTCATCATCGTGGAGAACTTTCCGGTCCCGCTCGACCGGCGTGTCGGCAGGAATCTTGTACCCTGCGCGATGCTGGTTACCAGGTGGTGGTGATTTGCCCGCAGACGCGCGGTTACACCCAACCCGACGAAGTCGTTGACGGCATCCAGATCTATCGGCACTGGATCAGCGAGGAGGCCGGCGGATTCAGCGGATTCATTCGGGAGTATGTAACGGCACTGTGGGGGGAGACGCGACTGGGGTGGAAAGCGTGGCGGCGGCACCGATTCAAGGTGGTTCACCTGTGCAACCCGCCGGATCTCCTATTTCTGGTCGCGCTGCCGTTCAAAGTCCTGTTTGGGGTCAAGGTGATCTACGACGTACACGACCTGTGGCCCGAGATGTTCGAGGCCAAGTTCGGCCGGCGCGGTCTGCTGTACTGGGCGGTACGCCTGGCGGAACGGCTGACGTACGCCTGCTGACCTGGTAGTGGTGACCAACGAATCGGTGCGCCAGGTGGCTCTCGCCCGGGGCCGCAAGTCCGACGAGCGAGTGTTCGTGGTGCGAACCGCGCCCAAGATCACCACCGGTGACTACCTGCCCGATCCCGCGCTAAAGAAAGGACGGCCATACCTGGTCGGGTACGTGGGCGTAATGGGCAGTGCGGATGGCGTCAGCTACTTGATCGATGCAGCGGCACATCTGGTGCACAAGGTGGGCCGGAAGGACGTGCAGTTTTTATTGATGGGGACGGGCCCGGAGCACCCGAGGCTGCTCGCGCAGCGCGACCGACTCGGGTTGAGGGAAGTTTGTCGATCTGCCCGGTCGGGTGTCAAACGAGTTCCTCTTTGCGGGGCTGCGGACGATGGACGTGGGCGTCTCCTGCGATCCGATCAATAGCTATAACAACCACTGCACGATGAATAAAGTGCTCGAGTATATGATTTTCGCCAAGGCTCAGGTGCTGTTCGATCTGAAGGAGGGACGGGCATCCGCGGGTGCCGCCGCGGTCTACGTGGACGAGAACTCCGAGATAAAGCTCGCCGAGGCCATCCAGGGCCTGCTGGACGACCCGGTTGCCCGGGAGAGGATGGGTCGCCTGGGCGAGGAGCGCATCCGTACCCAGCTCAACTGGGAACGATCGGCTCAGCAGCTGGTGAACGCTTATGACGTGGCGTTGTCAACGTCAGCATGAAACAGATCGCGCAGTATCAGGATGGACGATTGGAACTTCAGGAAGTTCCGGTTCCCACGGCCCCCCCTGGCGGCTTGCTCGTGCGGGTCACCCATTCGGTCATCAGCGTCGGCACCGAAAAGATGAAGGTGGAGCAGGCCAAGATGAACCTTCTGCAAAAGGCTCGGGCTCGGCCCGACCAGGTTCGAAAGGTTCTCGACACTGCTCGAACGCTCGGCTGGAAGGCCGCGGTCGACAAAGTCCGCAATCGGTTGGAAACCCCGACCCCGCTCGGCTACAGCGTGGCCGGTGTGGTTGTCGCCGTCGATCCGCAGAATACCCGGTTCCGGGTCGGCGATCGGGTGGCCTGCGGCGGCGCCGAGTGCGCTTTTCACGCCGAGTATATCGCAGTGCCCGACATGCTGGCAGCGAAGGTGCCGGAGGGCGTGGAGAACTGGCAGGCGGCGTACACCACCGTTGCATCGATCGCTCTACAGACGGTCCGGCAGTTGGAGCCGGCACTTGGCGAGCGCGTGTTAGTCACCGGGCAGGGCTTGATTGGTCTTCTGGTGACCGGGCTGCTGCGGGCCCATGGTGCTCGGGTCATGGCAGCGGATCTGGCCGAGGCGCGCGAACCGTTTGCCGAGGCGATGGGTGCCGAAACATTCGTAGTCCCCGGTCGCCAGAATCTCTTGAATGAGGTCCGCGCCTGGACCGAGGGCTACGGCGTGGATGCCGTGGTTCTCGCGACTGCGACGGGCGATAACTCACCCACCCAGCAAGCCATCGAGTCCTTGCGTGACCGTGGGCGCATCGTGGTTGTAGGCAATACCACCGGTAGATCTCCCGTGGAAGGATGCCTACGAGAAGGAAATCGAGGTGCGCTACACCCGGAGTTACGGCCCGGGTCGCTATGACCCAGTGTACGAATGGGGCGGCACGGATTATCCCATCGGTTACGTGCGCTGGACCGAGCAGCGGAACTTCGACGCCTGTCTCCATTTGATGAAGACGGGTGCGCTCGATCTCGGCGCGATCACCACGCAGCGGGTTCCGTTCGTGAACGCACGCCCCAGGTGTACCGTGATCTGGGGTCGGGGGGGGCCAATCAGGTAGGTGTTGTGCTGGAATACGAGACCGCCGCCAGCGGCCAGCTGCAGATGCTCCCTCTCGCGGCATCTCCCCGGCTCCGACCTGTACTCCGGAGTCGGACCCGGAGACTGGCCACGCCGGTGAACCGCCTCGACGTCATCGGCGCCGGAAACTTCGCCCGCACCATGCTGCTGCCCCATCTAAAGGGGCTGGTCTACCTTCTGGCACGGTGGTCAACAGCACCTCCCTCAGTGCCAACCATGTGAAGACCAAGTTCGAGTTCACCAGCGCGGCGACCGACTCCGCCAAGTTATTCGGAGGGTCGGCCACCGGCTCGGAGAACGGCAGTCCGGCCGCCGTGCTCATAGCCACCCGGCATCATCTGCACGCGCCACTGGTCCTGAGCGCGCTGGCGGCGGGCCGCCACGTCTTCGTGGAAAAGCCACTTTGCCTGACCCGGGAGGAGCTTGCGGCCATTGATGCTGCCGTGGCGAAGAGCTCAGGCTCCGTTCAGGTCGGCTTCAACCGTCGCTTCGCGCCGGCCAGCGGGCAGCTGAAGGAGCTGGTCAGGTCCACGCCAGGTCCGAAGATCGCCAGCTTTCGCGTGGTGCCGGGCAGGCTCGACCCCCAGGACTGGTATGCCAATTATGGGGAGAGCGGTGGTCGGGTGCTGGGCGAGGCGTGCCACTTCTTGGACTACCTCTGCTTTCTCTTCGATTCCGAGCCGGTTCGAGTGTCGGCCCAGACGACCTGGCCGCCGACGGGCCGGCTGCCCTTTCCGGACAGCGTTACCGCCCAGGTCGAGTTCGCCGACGGCTCCTCCGGACAGTTGATTTATACCGCAGAGGGCGATTCCAGTTGGCCGAAAGAGCAGTGCACAGTGTACGGAGCCGAGTTCGTAGCGGAGCTGACCAACTTCCGGGAGCTCGCGGTGCATCGCAGCCGCCGGAAGACCAGGCGTGCCTTCACCGGCAAGGGCCACGCGGAGCAGATGGCGGCGTGGGCCGCGTTTCTGCGCGGCAAGGCGGACCATCCGCTGCCTTACGAGCAATCGCGGCAAAGCATGATTCTCACCTTCGCCGTGCTGGAATCAATTCAGCAGGGGCGTTCGGTCGAGCTTCTGAGTGGCCCCGAGATCCGGCAGCCCGAGTCAGTCATCAAGTGACGGGTTGCGGTCGAAGAATGCGCGAAACCAGAGCTCCGTCGTCAGTAATGTCCAGATAACCATGCCGTGGTCTTCGATCCCACGCCGGTCATTCGCGATCAACCCGCGCACGGCCGGCGGATGATAGAAACCGCGCGCCTTCAAGGAGCTCTCGGACAGCAACTCGTCCACCATCGGGGCCAGCGGGCCGCGCATCCATGCGCGAAGGGGAGCGTTGAATGGCGCCTTGGGGCGATGGACAATCTCGGGTGGCAGGTAGCGCTCGGACACTTTTTTCAAAAGATACTTCTGCACGTTGCCGCGGATCCGCTGGCTTGGCGGGAGCGTGAACATTTTCTCGACGATCCGGTAATCTGCCAGCGGTGGCCGGGTCTCGATACTCGCGGCCATGGCGGCCTTGTCGGAGTACGTCAGGTTATGCTCCGGCAGGAACACGCGCGTGTCGTTCAGGCACATGCGCGTCAGGTAGGACAGGTCACGCCGGGCCAGGTCCGGCTGCTGGGCGCGGTAAAACCAGGTGTCATGGTATTTCCGCTGGGGGAAGAGGCTTTGGAATTGCGCGGCGGAAAGCGACAGGTCCGAGCTCAAATAGCGCTCGGCTTGGGGCAGCGAGGCGATGGAGGCAAAACGCTTGAACCAGCGGAGATAGCGCAACCCCTTAGCGCCCATCGCGACCGGCAACCGCTCCGCAATGCGCTCGATGCCTCGACGTAAGAGGCCCGGCACGAAATGCTGGTAGGTCTCGGCTTTGAGACACGCGAGATGCTTGCGGTAACCGCCGAAGATTTCGTCACCGCCCACCCCGTTGAGCAAGACGACAATGCCCAGATCTCGTGCCGCCTGCGAAATCATGTAGGTGTTGATAGTGGCCGGATCGGAAAGCGGTTCGTCGAGGTGCCACACCATCTTCGGCAGCAGGTCGGCCACGGCCGGCCGCAGCTCGAACTCGTTGAACTTAAAACCCAGTTGCTGCGCGACTCGACGGGCGTAGACACTGTCGTCGGGCATCCGCTCATACTTCTGGTCGGCCTCGCTGAACTTGATGGTGAAGGCGTGGAGATCGCCGGGGTTGGTCTTCCGCATCAGCGTGCTGATGATGGAAGAATCGAGTCCGCCGCTGAGGAACGCCCCGACGGGACGATCGGCAATCATTTGCAGGCGCACGGCGTCCACCAACAGGGCGTCCAGTTCGTCCACCAGCTCCGCCTCGTTGGTGGGGCAGTCTTCGCGCGGTTCGACCTGCCAATAGCGCGTAATCGTCAGTTTGCCGTGCTCGAAGGTGAGGTGGTGCCCGGGGGGGAGCTTGGCGATTCCAGCAAAACCAGTGAGGGGAGAAATCTGGAAACGCGCGGGGGTGAGCAGGGCTTCATAATCGGGCCTCCGCTCGACGAATGGGCATTGGAGCAGGCCTTTGATCTCGGATGCGAAAGCGAGCCGGTCGCCGCTGTGCCAGTAGTAGAACGGCTTGATCCCGATGTGGTCGCGTGCGGCAAAGAGTTTGCCTGTGCGCGTGTCAAAAATGGCGAGCGCGAACATGCCGTTGAACTTGCCCAGGCAGCGGGCTCCCCACATTTCGTAAGCTCGCAGGATGACCTCGGTATCGCCGGTCGACTTGAACCGAAGACCCTTGGCCTCTAACTCACGACGGATGTCCTGGAAATTATAGACCTCGCCGTTGAACGTGATCCAATAGCGTCCATCGAGGGTGGACATCGGCTGGTGGCCGGCTGGTGACAGATCGAGAATGGCCAGCCGGAGTGTACCCGAATCCGGAGCCGTGCTCTGGCCACCATTCCGTGCCCTGCGAATCCGGCCCGCGATGCGCTTGCGCGCGGCGCATCTGCTGGAGCAGCGCGAGGTTGCCACAGTGAATCAGTCCAGCGATGCCGCACATTAGCGTAGGGAAGTGGGGCGAGCGGCGGGCGCAAACATAGGGGGCCTACTTCCGGCCATGGCGCCTCGTCTCCGCCGGGGGGTGAGGACCGGAGGTCGGTAGCGGGATCATACGCGTCAGGCGTGACGAACGCAACTGAACACTAATTCTTGGTTCCCCGGAGCATGAAGAAAGACTGGGTGAACGCCGACCGGCCTAGGGAGGCCGCGGCATAAAGGAGTTGAGCCAAAACGCGGTTTCGCGGGGTGAGGAATGAGCGACTAAACCGGGGTGTCAGGAAGCTCACTTCAAGAGCGCGAAATCCGACCGCACGCATGGTTGCCGCCACCGACCGCGAATCCAGGAATACCTCGTCTTCCGAGTAGATACCGATGAAGTCGCGGAGCAATTCCATCGGCTTCCGATACCACGCCCGGCTACTGGGCTCGAGGCAGATGAAGACGCCTCCCGGCTGGAGCACCCGGTAGGCGTTCGCAATGGCGGCCTCATAGTGGGGCAAATGGTGCAAGCCGGCGAAGATCAGGACAGCGTCGAACGCGGCGTTCTCAAAGCAGACTTCCTCGGCGTCGCCGTTGACCAATTGGAGGTGGGGAATCTTGCGCCGGAGGGTCCTCAGCAGGCTGTGCGAGAGGTCCAATCCAACGTACCCGGAGTAGGTCCGAGGAACATGCTCCGTGAGCATGCCGGATCCGATGCAGAGCTCCAGGACCTTGCCTCGAAGCAGGGGTAAAGCCTGCACGACATCGCGCTTGCTGGCCTCCGCCATCCAGTCAAACTCTTCGTGCTGCTCCCAGAAGTCCTTCTCTCGGTCGACCACCGACCGGTTGTCGGCCCGAGCGTGGAAGGGCCCGCTGAGTGTTGCGCCGCGCATCAGTGTCTCGCAGGTTAGAGATGCTCAACCGGAATATGCATAACCCCCCTCGTTTCGGGCGATAGGTTGGGCCTCGACTGGGATGGCCCAGATGCGCCTTCGCAGCAGATGTCTATGAAAGTCTTACAGGTCCACAATCACTATCAGCACCAAGGTGGAGAGCACGTGGTCTTCGAGGCGGAAGCGCGCCTGTTGCAGGGCCATGGCCATGAGGTGTTTCAGTTCACGAGAGACAACTCGACAGTGGGGCAGCTCCATCAGCTCCAGCTGGCGCAGAGAACACTGTGGAACCAGGAGGTATATCGAGAGCTCCGGGCGCTGATCGCAGAGTGCGCCCCAACGTGGTGCACGTGCACAACACCGTTGCCGCTCATCTCGCCCGCGGCCTACTACGCCGCCCACACGGAGGGTGTTCCCGTCGTGCAGACGCTGCACAACTACCGCCTGGTGTGCCCCAGCGGGGTTCTCTTTCGAGACGGTCACGTCTGTGAGCTCTGCGTGGGCAAGCGCATACCCTGGCCCGGCGTGCGGCACGCTTGCTACCGGGGTAGCCGGGCCGCGAGCGCCGGCGTAGCTGCAATGCTTGCCACCCACACAATAATCGGAACCTGGCAGCGCCAGGTGAACGTTTTCATCGCCCTCACGGAGTTCTCTCGGCAGAAGTTCACGGCAGGGGGGATTCCTGCTGGGAAAATCATGGTGAAGCCGAATTTCGTAGAAGGGGACGACGGCAAGGGATCGCATGCGGGAGGTTTCGCTCTCTTCGTCGGCCGCCTCTCACCGGAGAAGGGGGTCGAGACCCTTCTGGATGCGTGGAGCGCGATCAGGGACCCCACACCGCTAAAAATCGTCGGAGGAGGTCCGTTGGAAGCGGAGCTGCGCGCGCGAAGCGGGGTTGGATCGGTGGTGCAGTTCCTTGGTACCCAGCCTCCTTCGCGGGTGCGCCAGCTGATGCGGGAAGCATGGATACTCATCGTCCCTTCACGCTGCTCGAAGGGGCCTTGCCATTGGTGGTACTGGAGGCGTTCTCGGCCGGCTTGCCGGTTGTCGCCAGTGACCTGGGTAGCTTCTCGGCCGGGATCGAGCACGAGCGCACTGGGCTGCTCTTTCGGCCGGGCGATGCAGGCGACCTGGGACGGAAGGTTGCTTGGGCCGGGAGTAACCCGGAAGCCATGCTGGCGATAGGCCAGCAAGCGCGACGGGTTTACGAGGAGTGTTACACTGCCGGCAAAAACTACGACCAGTTGATGGAGATCTATCGCGCTGCGAGCCTCAAGCCCGTAGCTGGCAGCCGACGCTAATTGGATCTACCCCTCCCGATCCGGGCCTGCTAGCGGGTAAACGTACCGGCAACGTCTTGACCGAACCCTTTCCACTCCGCCTCGGTGCGGTAGGCATTCATCCACGCGAACGGGCGTGCGTTTCCAGTTATCACATAGGTATTGTTGGTGAAGCGATTGTTCCGTGACGTAAAGATGGCGTTGTCCCCTAAGTCCGTCACCGCGCCCGTCGCGCCGGTCGCCATTGTGACCGTGTTATCGTGGACATTGACGTTCTGCACCAGATAGGGCCCTAGCCGACAGCTGCCACCACCGACCGCGCAGGCTCGATTCTGCTGAATCAGCGCGATACCGTGTGCGTTGCCCTCGAGCACGTTGCCGTAAATCTCGATCCCGGCTCCGCCCGAGGCGTGAATGCCAATCCCGGCGCCCCACAGCCACACAGCGCTCCGACTGTCGTTGAGTCCGTTCCGGCGCACGGTATTGTTCCGGATGATCGCCGAGTAACTGATCTCAGTGATGATGCCCTCCCGAAGGTTGTCCTCGACCAGGTTGCCCTCGAAAAGGGTTGCATCGTTATCGATGTCGGTCCAGAGGCCTGGCCCGGTGTTGTGGTGGACAAAGTTGTTTCGGACGACGAGCCGGTTGGTGAGCACGAACTTCGTGCCTCCGGCTTCGAAGTCGAGATTGCCCAGGTTGCTGGGGTTGTTATAAGCAATCTCGTTGCCTTCGATCAGGATATCGTCTCCGATGCCGCCGATCCCGAGCTGGCCGTTATGGTGCACGTTGGACCAGCGAACCTTCATCTGACCGCCGAGCCGGATGCCGAGGTTGGCGTTGTTCCGTACTTCGGTCGAGTCTACAATCCAGCCCGAGGTGCCATCGCTGGGCGTGTTTCCGCCGGCGAGAATAGCCCCCATCTGCGCGGGCGGGGCGTATCGTTCGATGACGCAGCCGACGATCCGCACGTCGTCGGGATCGGGGCCGGAGCACATGAAGGCGTACGGGGTTACGGTCTCCCCGTCCAGAATGGCCCCTGCTTCGCAGCGGAAGGTGTCCCGGTTCTTCGGCACCACGCTCTGGCGGACGTGCCGCCCTGCCTTGATCAGGAACGTCGTGCCGGGCCCATTCGCGTTCACCGCCGCCTGGATGCTTTCGCCGGGCAAGATGGGCACGCCGGGCGGAGCCGGTGGGGGCGGGGCTGGTGGAGGCGGGCTGGAGGCGGTAATGGTGATCGCGGAGGTGTCCGCGAGGTTTCCCCCGGGTTGGGTAGCGATCGCGCGGTAGCTGCCCCAGTCGGGCCTGCCGTGTAGAGGCCGGTCGAGGAGATAGTCCCGCCGGTGGCGCTCCAGGTCACTGGGATTGCTGCAGTGGAGCTGTCACTCATCACGGCTGTAGCGGTGAGCTGCTGGGTGGCCCCAGTCAGCAGTCCGACACTGGCGGGGGTCACCATGACTCGAGCCAGCGTCACGATGGTCACCACAGCCGTGTCCGCCGCACCATTCCACGTCCGCGCGATCACTTGGTACTTCCCGGTTACGTTGCCCGCAGTGTACTTGCCCGAAGCGTCCACGGTTCCACCGGTGGCCGACCAAGTCACGCTAGGGAGGCCGGTCGAGCCGTAGCTATGTATGGCGGTGGCGGTGTAGGGCTGTAGACCTCCGGGAGGAAGCTTAGAAGATACCGGGGTCACTTGCAGCGTCACCACTCTCGAGCGACGGGCGGACAAGGACACTCCAGCAACGGCGCCGACCGCTTCGAACTGCACGGTCTGATTGACGGCAACGGCAGTCGAGTCCGGTGCTATAAGGATCAGGGGATCGGTGGGTGGTGGTGCAAGCGCGTCACCGCCTGCCGTACAGGAGGATATACCGAGGGATAACCCAACAACACTCGCGCATTTGAGCCGCGCGAGACGGCGCGACAGCTTGAAGGTGTAGGTCATGGCCACTCCGTTGAACCACGTCCTGTTTCACCCAACCGTCCCGGAGTTCGCCGCCGCCCTTGGGTGACTAGAATATGCCCATTCTATGGCGAAACCGAAAGCTAAAGTTTTTTACAGGCGATCCGATGCTAGATGGTTTAACTAGTAAGGTTACGATGGCATTAACAGCGACCCCAAGACTGAATTGTAACAATAAATCGTCACAATCTTTAGACACAGGGTGTGATTTCTGGCATTGATTTATAGCGGGTGGGCTTCACGGGGGAGCCGCTGGGCTACTTCCACGGGCTACCTGGCGTTCTCGCTTGACAAACCGGGTACACTTTAAGACTTTTGGGCCCGGCGCGAGCCCTAATGACGACGAGATGGCGCCTTTTCCAGTGTCCATTCCTTCGCGCTCTGCACGACTATCACGATAGTCTCAGCAAACCTACCTCCAAATGTTAGCGGGTTGGCTCCAGGGCCAACTGCTCACCGCCCGTAGCATCCACGTGAGCAGCAAATTGCCTCGTGCGTGCCATGCTGGGGCACTCTCGGGTCAAGCAAGATTGTTCACTAAGGGTCTGGCGGTGGCGAAGTCGCCGTGCGTCAATATCGAATTTACATCCTGGTCGACCGACATAGACCGCTGATAACGATCAGCGGGGTTAAGTCATCGGTGCCCCCGTCCGATACTTCGCCACGCTGACTACAGCTTCAGTCGCGGCGCCTCGCTCGGTTTTATGGCGGTCACCTGGTCGCCCCCAACTTTCTGTTTGGACAGAAACTATGAGCTTTCTCCGCGCGGCCCTGGCCACCCTGCTCGTGGTAGCCGCCAACGCCTGCTCCGATGGTATCCCTTCGACTGCTCCAACTCAGGACGAAGCCACCCCCGCACCCGCATTCTCACTGGTTGGCGGCGGTGGAACCGCGGCATCGCTCCGCAGCCGCCTCTTTCCCGACATGTGTTTGGACGTCGCCTACAGCGTCTATGCCAATGGGAAGTTGCTGGAGACGTGGTCCTGTAACCAACTGAGCAATCAACAGTTCATTTGGAAGTCGGCGGGCCAGATTGTCCCGGTGAACAGTCAGGCCCTGTGCCTGGACGCTGGGCAAGGTCCTACGGGCAACGGAATCGGTCTCTGGAGCTGCAACGGCCACCCTTATCAGAAATGGACCGCCTCAGCCGCGGGTGAGATCAAGGGGGTTAACGGCTTGTGTGTCGGCCTGGTCACGGCGGTGCGCGCCAACGGGACCAAGCTCACGGTTCAGGCTTGCAACGGCTCCAACAGCCAAAAGTGGGACAATGGCGGCAGCGTGACGCCGCCAACGACGCCACCGCCGCCCCCAACGACCCCCCCACCGCCGCCGACCCTGCCTCCCGGGATTGCGATCGCTCCGGGGCAGAGCATCCAGGCCCTGGTGAAGGCCAATCCTGCCGGCACGACCTTCATCCTGAAGGCGGGGACCCACGTCCGGCAGAGCGTCATTCCCAAGTCAGGTGACCGCTTCATCGGGGAGCCCGGCGCGGTGCTCGACGGCCAAGGCGCTGTGCCATTCGCTTTCAGCAAGGGGAGCCCGCCCTATCCGAGCAACGTGACGATCCGGAGCCTTAAGATCACCGGTTACGCGCCTCCGGTGCAGACTGGAACGATCGATGCCGGCGGTTATGCCCCGAGCGAGGGGTCCACCGGCTGGGTAATCGACAACAACGAGGTGTCCTACAACGGCGAGTACGGGATCCGGATCGGCAACTCGACCCAGGTCACCAACAATAAGGTGCACCACAACAAGCGGCTGAACATCGGCGGCACCGGAAACAACACGACCATCGCCTCAAACGAGATCTCCTTCGGGCACTATCTGAACTCCTACAACACCAACTTCGAGGCCGGTGGCACCAAGTTCTCCGCCACCAACGGCCTGGTCTTGCGCGACAACTACGTGCACGACAACGTTGGCTGCGGGTTTCACATGGACATGAACAACATCAACACGATCATCCAGGGCAACCGGATCGTCCACAACGGCAGCGAAGGCATCGCCATCGAGATCAGCTACAAGACGACGATCTTCAACAATACGATCACCAACAACGGCTGGTTCGACCCCCGCAACCGCTACACCTTCCTCTGGAACGCGGGCATAGGCATCCACGCCTCGCCCAATGTCGAAGTGTATGGCAACACGGTCAGCGGGAACTATGCCGGCATCGTGGCGATCGATCAGGACCGCAGCGGCAGCATCGACCCCGCGTGGTATGGTGCCCATGTGACCCAGAACCTGTACGTGCACAACAATATCATCACCCAGACGAACCAGCCGCGCACGGTGAATGAGCTCAGTGTGGGGGCTGGAGCCGCCACCGACATCCCGGGCAACACGGCGATGTTTACCAGCCGTAACAACCGGTTCACCAACAACACCTACTATCTCAGCTCGAACCGCTACCCCTTCGCCTGGCAATTCAGCGCCCGGACCGAGGCGCAATGGAAGGCATACGGCGAGGATGCGGGCTCCGTCTTCAACCACTAGCGACCGCCACTAGCGATCGAGGAACCGACCCCCTCCGGCACAACAGCCGGAGGGGGTCGTGGTTTTAGCGGCGCTCTAGCGAACCTGGTACCGGCGCCCCATACTGTAAAATTCCGTGCTTAGGTTGGAGGTTTGGTAATGCGTTG
>CAWBVP010000025.1:0-35007 GCA_963792265.1 uncultured Gemmatimonadales bacterium
CATCGAACTGGATGCCGACCGGCGAGCCGTTGGGCACGAATGAGACCGCCGCCAACCCGTGCCAACCGGTCTTGCTACGTCATTGTCAAATGTACCCAGTGGGAAACCCACTCCGCCGCCCAGCGAGAACTCCGCACCCTGCGCACGGAGCGCCGGGGCGCGCGAGCAACGTCGCAACCGCGAGTGCCGCAACCACCTTCGAAAGACCCTTCATATCCTCCTCCTCATGGAACTCAGGGAATCACCGATGCATTGTGGGGCCAAAGTAGCGCCAGCCACATTTTCGCCATGTGAGCGGCATCACAATGGCGCTTCGCCTGGCGGATTCCCATTCGCCCTCTTGCGTCGCACCAGCCGGATCAGCAAGGAAGCTACTAACACCGCGATAGCGGCCCACGCCAGGCGGTGGTCGTCCAGCGCGACGCTGAACAGGGCGAGGATGAACCCGGCGATGGCAAGGCCGATTCGGAGACGATTCATCGGTGGAGAAACCGGGCGATGGCGTTGCGGAAATCGGGGGTGCTGCGGGCAACCGCATTTACCCTTGCACCCAGCGCAATCCCTTCAGAAAGAGAATGACCGTCCAGCCGAAAGAAGAGCTGCTTGGTCAAGGCCAGCGCGGAAGCGCTCGAGCCGGCCAGTGCCTGCGCCAGAGATCTAGCCGCGGGCTCCAGATCAGCATCCGGAACCACTCGCGAGACCAGGCCCACACTTCTGCTCTCTTCGGCGGAAAGCACTCGGCCCGTCAGCACCAGGTCGAGGGCCACTTTCTCTCCCACCAGTCGGCGCAACAATGCCATCACCATGGCGGGGGCAAAGCCCCGCTGGATTTCGGGGTAGCCCAACTGCGCCCCGGCACCGGCGATGACCAGGTCACACGCGGTAGCCAGCCCGGCTCCGCCGGCCAGCGCCCGGCCCTGCACCATGGCGAGCACCGGTTTGGGCAGCTCTCGAATCCGGCCAAACAGATTGCCCAGCCGGAGTGCAGCGGCTTCGTTCGCCGCCGGAGTGTGGTCCACCGAAGCCAGGAGCTCTTCGAGATCGGCTCCCGCGCAGAAATCCTTTCCCGCACTCCGCACCAGCACCACTCGCACTTCGGCATCGAGATCGGCCCGCTCGAACGACTGATGCAGCAGCTCGATCAGCTCCGAGCTCAGAGCATTCCGCTTCTCCGGCCGGTTGAGGGTGAGCGTGAGGATCCCCTCATCGAGAGCCGAAAGCAGGAGAGCGGTCATCGCGAGCTCCTGGGTCTTGCCCGGCGGGCAATCACGGCGCGGAATCGGGATCTCCATCCGGAGCAGTGCGGTGGAGTACACCTTTCCCTGGGCGTCGGTCTTGAGCGAGATCGTCCCGCCTCCATCCAGAGCGCCCATGCAGCAGGAAATTGAGCGCGTTCAGGTTGGGCAGCTCGAAGCGCTCCACCCCGCTCACCATGCCCTTGAAATGTCGCGCCACCCGGGCGGTGGTCACTTCGCGCCGCAGAATCGGATAGTACTCGGCTCCAGGGCGATCAGGCCCACGTTAGCGGTGTCGCCCTTGTCGCCGGAGCGGGCATGAGCGAGGAGCGCAGCGGAGCTGAACTGCGGGACGTCGCGGACTTCACGCTCTCGCCAACACCGTCAGAATCTCCACCCTCACGTCCGGCTCGATCTGACGCCGATCGATCAGCGCCGGCCAGTAGGCGACCACCTCCTCGACCGCGGGCGCCCGCCGGCAAATCCGGTTACGCTGGGGGGCCCGGTCAGCACCAGCGGCGCGATCTCCCGGGTGAAGCGCTCGACCGGAGCCCGCTCCCGGGCGCGTACCCCGACCCGGAGCTGGATCTCCGGAGCTTCAGGATTGGGCGGGCCACTGAGGGCGCCATGGGTGGCACTGGCGCCGACGAACTCGGTCAGCATCTGCTCGAACTCCAGGCCGAGATCCTTGAGCCGCTGGCGCAGAATCCGGTCGGCCGCGCGCGCCTTGTCGTAGGCTTCGGGCCAGGAGTAGACCAGCGTACCGACCGCCTTGTAGCCATAGAAGTAGGCGATCGAGACTTTCAGCAGCGGGGTCCGCGGCGATCCGCGGATGCCGCTCACCCGAACTCGGTTGGCTCCCGCCTGCTGCAACTGGATGGTGGTGAAGTCCGCGATCCCGTCCGGCGTGATGTAGCTGTGGGGGTCACCCATCTCGTAGACCAGCTGCTCGGTCACCGAGGGAACCGACACCACCCCGCCGGTTCCCGGATGCTTCGTCACGACAAAGCTCCCATCCGGCGACGCCTCGACGATGGGGAAGCCCGGGATTCTCCAGGCCTTTCACCGAGCGCCAGTCCTTGAGCAGGTTGCCGCCGGAGGACTGCGCCCCACACTCGATGATATGGCCCGCCACCGTTCCCGCCGCGACCTTGTCCCAATCGTCGGCGGGCCAGCCGAACTCATGGAAGATCGGGCCGAGGGTCAGCCCAGTGTCGGTGACTCTGCCGGTGATCACCACGTCGGCCCCGCGCTGCAGCGCCTCCACGATGGGCGCCATGCCGAGATAGGCGTTGGCGGAGAGCACCCGATCGCGGATGTCGGCCAGCGGCCGGCCGGTTTCCATGTTGTTCAGGGGATGTCCGCGCGGCGATCAGCTCATCCAGCCGGCCGAGGATATCGTCGCCGGTCACCAGCCCGACGGTCAGCTTGTTGGCCAGGCCCAGCTGCCGGGCCACCTCCAGCACCGCCTCCGCGCACCCGCGCGGATTCACCCCGCCGGCGTTGGAGGTGACCTTGATGCCCTTCTGCACGAGGTCAGGGAGAATCCGCTCCATCAGCGGAACGAAGTCGCGGGCGTAGCCGGCCTTGGGATCGCGCGACTTCTGCTTCTGCATGATGGACATGGTGACTTCGGCCAGGTAGTCCATCATTAGATAGTCGATGGGCCCTCCGCGCACCTGGCGCACCGGAGCCTCGAGCCAGTCGCCCCAGAAGCCCTGCCCCGCGGCGACCCGGACGACGCGCCGGGTCATCGCGTCGCGGCAGGATTCGGCAGCGGCAGCCCGCCTTCGCGAGTCCAGCTATGCCCATCGGCTCGCGCGACCAGCACCGCGAGCGGAACGAACCCCTCGCTGAGAGTCCAGGGACTGGACGAAAGGGCAAAGCCGGCGGTGGCGGTCTTGCCGGGAGCGATGGTCACCGGTGGAGTCCGCCTCGCGCAGGCGATCGAGCGCTACCGCCGAGTCAGCGTAGAGGCGAATCGAAGCCTGGACCGTCCACGATGAGTCTCCCTTGAGGTCGGCAAAGCCGGGGAAGAGCCCCAACTCTACCGGCATGTTGCCATGGCCATCGGGCAGCTTGGCTTGCAGTCGCCCAAAGGCATAGTTCAGCGGCTTCTTTTCGATCTGCCGCCCGGTCGAATCGAACAGGGTCACCCCGAAGTCGGTGAACCGTCCCCACTGCGCCCGGTCCATTGTCAGATCGACCACCACCGCATTGGCCCAGGCCGGGGCAACGAAGGGGATGCGGCGCGCCGCTGAGCCTCGGGCAACCACGTTCTCCACCCGCTCACCTCCGCCGAGCAGCATGGCCACCTCGGCGGTCACCGGGGTGGGCGCTACGTTGGTGAGGATGGCGACCGCGCCGGCGCTGTCTCGTCCCACTCGCAGGCGAACGGGAGAGTGGATCACCTTGGCGTTCACGGTGAGTGGCTGAGCCGTGGGCGCCACCGCAACGACCTCGTAGCTCCCAGCGACTACATCTCTCCCATCGACCTGGTACACCGCCTCCCGATCGGCCGACCCGATCGGACGGGCACTCTCGTCCCGGTAGGGCATGCCATCAGGCTCGTGGAGGAAGGCCAGGCCTTTCTGCCCCAGGCTGCCGCTGGACACGCGGACCTCGAGCGGACGGGCGCTGTCGGCCTGAAAGAAGGTCCGCAGCAGCGTGCCTGGCTCAACCCGCACGCCGGCACGGAGCTGCCGGGTGCCGGCCATGAGGGGTTCGGGCGCGCGTATGGTTCCCACCAGCCGGAAGGCCGGGCCGGCGAGCGAGTCTGCGCTCCAGCCGGTCACGGTGCTGGTGTAGGCGCCAGGCGGCTTCAAGCCGGACAGGTCGTAGCGGACCTCCACCGTCGTCCGGGGCCCGCTGAGAGTCACCTTTGCAGGAGCGGTGGCCCAGGGAGAGTCGGAGCGAAGGGTGTAGCTCGTGGCCGGCCCGGAGCTGGAGCGAGTCAGCTCGAATCGCTGCACCCACGCCGACTCGGTGGAACGCCGCTCGTGGTAGCCGGCAGTGGTCCAGCCCTCGGTCCCCAGCGCACGCACGCTCACATCGGGTACCGGACGATCGCCCAGCAGCCAGCGATACGCCGGCTCCACCTCCGGAAGGCCGGTTCCCTCATCCACGAATGTGGCGCCCGGTAGCGGCCGGGCCGTGACCATGAGCGCCTGCTTGATGTCGAGGGCGTGAACCGGGTGCTTCTCCTGGACCAGGCCGGAGACCAACAATGCAGCGAGTCCGGCGGCGTGGGGCGAGGCCATGCTGGTGCCCTGCTCGATCTCCTGTCCGGTGCTCCAGCGGGGAACGGTGGAATACGCCACACCCGGGGTCACCAGGTCCGGCTTGGCCAGCTCACCGCCCCGGGAGCTGAAGTAGGCGAGCTGCTCCTGGGGAGCCGAGCCCATCGGGTCAGACGGGAGAAAGCTCGCCGGCAGGCTGGCGCCGACACTGATGGAGCGCCGGGCCGAGCCGGGAAATCCGATCGTGGAGAGTCCGGGACCGTCGTTGCCCGCGCTGATGGTGAAGACCAGGCCGGGATTGGCGGCGAGGATCGAGTCGATCGCCAGATCGATCCGGGCGGCGCCCTCGAGCTCGTTACCCACTCCGAAGCTCATGTTGAGCACCAGGGGGAGGGAGCGGGCGCGGGCAAAGCGGATGGCATAGTCGATTGCCCGAAGCATGCTGCCGGTGGTGGTGACGCTGCCCTGCGCGCTGTTGGCGATCTTGAGCCCCAGCAGCTGGGCGCCTGGGGCCACCCCGTCGAATCCGGTAATGCCATAGATGTCGTGGCCGGCGGCAATGCCGGCCACGTGGGAGCCGTGGCTGGTGATGTCGAACACGAGGTCCAGCCTGGGCTCTCCTCCCTGGGTGGCAAAGTTGGCCGCCACATTGAGCCGCGGTTTCCGGCCCCGCGGCGCCCAGGCAAATGTCTCCCGCGCGATCAGGTAGTCGTGCACCGGCCGCTCGCCGGCGAGCGAGTGGTCTCCGTCGGTGTCGGCAAAGAGCACCCAGCCGTCGGTCGCTTTGGTCACGATGATCGGGAGCGTGTCACTATCGGATCCGTTGCCGTTGAGATCGGAGGCCGGCGGCGGGCCCAACGGAATCTCTTGAATGGTTCCGGCATAGTAGGGTCCGGTCGTGTTGAGGGCGACCACCCGGCCGAAGCCCCCCAGGCGATGCCCCGCCACCTCGACCGAGTCGCCCACTGGAGTGACCCGCTGCAGTGGCACCGCTCCCTCATCGGAGAAATCGCGCAGGTCGAGAATCTTGGGCGCATCGGTCGAGGTCTTCATCAGGCCGGGGATACCGGGATCGATGCCGGTGTCCAGAATGCCGATCAGCACTCCACGTCCGTCAATGGTCGGGTGCAGCCGCAAAAACTTGTCGACCCCGGTGCTCGCGACCGGCATCCAGCCGTGGGTATACGCGGCCTCGGCTGGAACCATCGGCCGGAGGGTGTCCTCTTCTTCGGGAGCCGGCACCTTGCCACCCGGCGATGGGGCACGGGTCTGATCGACGATGGGCTTGGGCGCCTTAGGTTCCGGAGCCGGAGGCGCCGACGACTTGGGGGCGCAGGCCAGAGCCAGAACCAGCGCTGGCAGAATTGTCCGGGCGAATCGCATGCGGCTCCTAACCGGCGGTAGCCGCATCAAGCGGCGGGAGGACGAAGGGGCCGAGGTGCGGCCCGGCGTAGTTGGCGGTGATGCGCAGGATGAACGCGAGCTGGTCTCGGGTCTCTTCCGGAGTGACGATGGCATCGACGAAGCCGCGGGCACCGGCAAACTTCGCGTCGAGCTGGTGCTCGTAATCCGACCGCATCGAGCTCATCGAGGCCTGCGCTTCCGCCGAGGGCTCGCGTCCCTCCCGGCGCGCTTTCTCGATCTCGGCTCCGTGCACCGCCATCACCGCCGACTCGCCTTCCATCACCGCCATACGGCCGGTGGGCCAGGAAAGAATGAAGTCGGGATCGAATCCCTGTCCCGCCATGGCGTAATAGCCGGCACCGGAGGCGTGGTTCACGGTCAGCACGATCTTGGGGACCATCGCGGTGGCCATTGCCTCGACAAAACGGGCGCCGGCCCGGATGATGCCGGATTGCTCTGCTTCCGGCCCCACCATGAAGCCGCTCACGTCCTGGATAAAGAGGATGGGCAACCGCTCCCGGCTGGCCGTCTCGATGAAGTACGCGACCTTCTCGGCGCTGCCGGTGTAGACGATGCCGCCGAAGCGGGGCCGTTCCCCCGGCTGTCCCTTGATCACCCCACGCTGGTTGGTGATGACGGCGACCGGCCGGCCCTCGATATGCCCATGCCCGCACAGCATCTCCCGGGCGATGTCGGGCTGGAACTCGTCCAGCGCGCCACCATCCAGCAGGCAACTCAGGACTTGCCGCATGTCGTAAGAGAGCCGGTGATCCTGAGGGAGAATGTCGTAGAGGTCGGCGGGCGGGCGGGCGGGCGGACGGGCGGACAGTACCCGATGTTGTACACCGGGAGCACGGGGCAGCCGGGCGATGTACTCACGGATACGCTCCAGGCATTCCGTGTCGTTCGCGGCCCGGTAGTGAGCGACGGCGCTCCTCTCGGTGTGGGTGCGGGCGCCGCCCAAGGTCTCGGCGTCGATGGTCTGCCCGGTGGCGCCCTTTACCAGGTTGGGGCCGCCCAGTCCCATGAAGCTGGTGCCTTCGACCATGAAGATGACGTCCGACAAGGCCGGCAGGTACGCTCCGCCCGCGACGCAACTGCCCATGACCGCGCTGATCTGGGGCACGTGCAGGTATCGCCGCATGATCGAGTTGTAATAGAAGATGCGGGCCGCACCGTACTGCCCGGGGAAGACGCCTTCCTGGTATGGAAGGTTCACCCCGGCGCTGTCCACCAGGTAGATGATGGGAATGCGCTGCCGCATCGCCACTTCCTGGGCCCGGAGGATCTTCCTTATAGTCTCCGGCCACCAGGAGCCCGCCTTTACGGTGGCGTCGTTGGCCACCACCACCACTTCGCGGCCGGCGACGACACCCACACCGGTGATGACGCCGGCACCGGGCGCCTGACCATCGTAGAGATCGTAGGCCACGAGGAGGCCGAGCTCCAACCAGGGTTCGCCCGGATCAAGCAGCCGCTCGACCCGCTCCCGCGGGGCCAGCTTGCCCTGCTGGTGCATCTTGGCGACGCGGGCCTTGCCCCCGCCCTGTTGAAGCCGAGTGGCCAGCTGCTGGTACTCCTCGGTGAGGCCCCGCAGACGGCTGGTGGTCGTGCTCATGCTTCGAGGTTCGAGGCGGCCCACGACTCGATGTACTCGATCAGGTCCGACGTGGGGGTGCCGGGACCGAACAGGCGGCCAATCCCCAGCTTCTGAAGCGCCGCCATGTCTTCCGGCGGAATGATGCCGCCTCCGGTCACCAGGGTTTCCGGCCGACCCATCTCTTCCAGCAGCTGGCGCACCCGGGGGAACAGCGTCATGTGAGCCCCGGAGAGAATCGACAGACCGACTACATCTACGTCCTCCTGCACCGCCGCCGTCGCAATCATCTCGGGAGTCTGATGCAGCCCGGTGTACACGACCTCCATTCCGGCGTCCCGCAGTGCCGCAGCCACCACTTTGGCTCCGCGGTCGTGACCATCGAGCCCCGGCTTGGCCACCAGCACCCTGATGGGGCGCTCCGGCCCTCGATTTCGAGCCATCAGCGGCGCCCGATCGGGCCGGATGACGGCGTCATGAGGGTTTCTCCCGAGAGGAGGTCGTCCACCAGCTCCCGAATGGAGCCGGTGGTGGGGCAAGTCGGAGGCGTCTCCCCGGCGGGAGCTCCGAACCAAATCGCCCGCAGTCCGGCGGCCTGAGCGCCGAGCACATCGATTTCATAGAGATCGCCCACGTAGAGCGCCTCGTCGGGTTGGACACCCAGAGCTTCGAGCGCGGCCCGAAAGATCCGCGGGTCCGGTTTTTCCAGACCCACCAGCGCGGAATCAATAACCACGTCGAAGTAGTCGCGCAGCCCCGCCGCCTGAAGTGCCTGCTCCACCCGGCCGTCGCTGTTGGATACCACCCCCAGCCGCAGGCCCGCCGCCTTGAGTCGCGCCAGCGACTCCACGGAGCCGGATCTCACGGCGCACCACAGGTGCCGCTCGCCATGCATCCGCGACAAGCAGCTGCGCACTTCGCCCAGCCGTTCCGCTGGAACCCCCGCGAGCGAGAAACATGGTTTCGAGAAAGACCGCCGCCCGATGCCGATCGTTGCCGCCCGCGCGCTCCATGGCCTGTGAGGCAACCGGGACCTGCTCAGCGAGGGCGTCAGCGCTCAGCGCCAGCCCCAATGCCGCACCGACTCCTTCGGCGAGCCGGGCGTAGTCGAGGAACACCAGGGTATTGCCCGCGTCGAACAGGACGGCGCGAAGCGGACTCAACGAAAGCGGAGCAGCGCGCCGAGACCCTCGATGGCGTCGCGAGCCTCGGGCTCGTACACCACGTTCACGTCTACGCTCTGGCGGAGCGCTTCTTCAATGGCATCGTCCACGACATCAAGCACCGCGACCGGCTCGCCCTCGCCGCGACACTCGCGCTCAGTCAGCGCCAGCCGCCCGGAGTCGCCACAGCGGAATCCCGGCTCGCTCACATCGGCATTGACCAGCAGCGACCGAACCTGTCCTCGGGAGAGTGCCCTGAGCGTGGGAGTCATACCGTTGACCCCCCAGCCGGTCCCGATGCCTTCGAGCATCTCATGGACCAGCGCGCGCTCCGACGCCCGCTCATATCCCTCACGGACGGCGAGCGTAGCCTCGTGGACCGCGGAGGGCGACGCTTCCTTGGGGTTGAGCCGGGCAGTGCCGATCACTCGCTCAACCAGATACGAGTGGAGGAAGGGCTCCACCGCACCGGCCTCGGGGCCGGGGCCGGCCAGCACGATTCCATGGGCGGGATGATGCCGGTCAATGAGGAACAGCTGGCGTGCGATGGCCTCGTAATGCCGCTGTTTCTCTTGCCGGATCCGGTTGTTGTAGGAGTGCTCTCCCCAGCCGGGTCCATTCTGATCGCCGTGGAACCGTTTCCCCCGGGTACTTTCAGCGCGAAGGTCGAGGATTTCGCGGGTCTGATAGGCGGTCACTTCGAAAATTCGGGCGCTGGTACGGTCCAGCACCGCGGTTAGCAAGCGGCCGAACTCGTCTTCTACTGAGGCCAGCTCGCGTACCAGCGGACTGGAATCCACCGCCAGGCGGGAGCGGTGCACCACTGGCAGCGGCACCGTTTCGAAGAGCTCGATTCCCTCACAGGCAAAGACGGCAACTCCTTGTGTTGGAGGAAGATTGCCGGGAGTCCTGAGAAACTGCTGGATCCGGTCCAGGTCTCGGGTGATCTCCTCGATGATGCTCCGTTCGAGGCCGAGCCGGGGCAGCGCCTGCACCGCGGACTTGGCCCGGTTCTTCACCTTGATGAGGTATTTCCCCCGCGCCCGGTCCCTCGGCTCCAGCTTGAGATAGCAGCTGACCACCCGGTGCTTGCCCGGTTGAACCTGGGTGAGTCGTTCCAGCACGCCGGCAAGCGGCGCGCGACCATTCGCCTTCGCTACGCCCAAGCCCGTCCCTTCCCGACTCCTTCCCGTCCTTCTCTAAAAGAAGACCGGCTCGCGATAGCTCCCATAGATCTCCTCGAGCACATGCCGGATCTCGTACAGCGTGCAGTAGGCCCGGGCACAGTCCAGCATGGCGGGTATGATGTTCTGATCTTCTGCTGCCGCGCGCCGGAGCGCATCCAGCCGCTGGGACACGAGAGTCCCGTCGCGCTGCGCGCGCATGCGGGTCATCCTGGCCCGCTGGATCCGCTCCGCGTCGTCCCCCACCTTGAGGATCTCGACCGGCGCCTCAGCCTCCTCCACAAAATCGTTGACCCCGACGATGGTCCGGCGTCCCTGCTCGAGCTCGCCTTGAAAGCGCATGGACGATCCGGCGATCTGGCGTTGGAACCAGCCCGATTCGATGGCCGGCACCACGCCGCCCTGGCTGTCGATCTCGGCGAAGAGGTCTTCCGCCTCCTGCTCCAGCTGGGTCGTCAGTGCCTCGAGGTAATAGGAGCCGCCCAGTGGGTCGGCCACGTTGGCGGCGCCGGTCTCGTAGGCAATGATCTGCTGGGTGCGGAGCGCGATCCGGACCGACTCCTCGGTGGGCAGCGCGAGGGTCTCATCCAGCGCGTTGGTGTGCAGCGACTGAGTGCCGCCGAGCACCGCCGCGAGCGCCTGATAGGCCACCCGGGCGACGTTGTTATGGGGTTGTTGGGCGGTGAGCGTGACGCCCGCAGTCTGGCAATGGAACCGCATCTTCCAGCTGCGCGGATCGGTGGCACCGTAGCGTTCGCGCATGTGTCGGGCCCAGATGCGCCGGGCCGCGCGGAGCTTGGCGATCTCCTCGAAGAAGTCGTTGTGGACATCCCAGAAGAAGGAGAGCCGGGGTGCGAAGCTATCCACCTCGAGCCCCCGGGCCAGGCCGTGCTCCACGTAGCAGAATCCGTTGGCCAGGGTAAAGGCCAGCTCCTGCGCCGCCGTGGCCCCGGCCTCCCGGATGTGATAGCCCGAAATGGAGATGGTATTCCACTTGGGGGTGTGCTCCGCCGCCCACTCGAACAGGTCCACGATGATCTTGAGGGCCGGTTCCGCCGGGAAGATCCAGGCGTGCTGGGCCATGTACTCCTTGAGGATGTCGTTCTGAATGGTGCCTTGCAGCTGCTCGATGGGGACGCCCTGCCGCTCGGCGGCGGCGACGTAGAAGCAGAAGAGCATGGCCGCGGGACCGTTGATCGTCATCGAGGTCGAGACCTGGTCCAGCGGAATCCCGTCGAACAGGGTCTCCATGTCAGCCAGACTGGAGATGGCGACGCCGCACTTCCCCACCTCGCCCTCGGAGCGGGGATGGTCGGAGTCGTAGCCCATCAAGGTGGGGAAATCGAAGGCGACTGAGAGACCGGTCTGGCCTCGCTCCAGCAAAAACTTGTAGCGCTCGTTGGTATCCTCGGCGGTGCCGAACCCGGCAAACTGCCGCATGGTCCAGAGCCGTCCGCGATACATGGTGGGATGGATTCCGCGGGTGTAGGGAAACTCACCGGGCAGCCCGGTGGCGGCGATCACGTCGGGGGGCAGATCGAGCGCGGTGTAGACCGGCTCCACGGCGCGGCCCGAGGCCGTGATCATGTCGGCATCAGTGCGGACAGGCAGGGCGTTGGCCTGAGCGCGCCAAACGGCGAGCTCGGCCCTGAGCCGCTCCAGCTCGCGCTCCTGCTCAGAGATCCGGGCCGCGGCGTCGGTCTCGATCTTGGCGCGCCGAGCGGTCATATCCGCTCGCCTTCCTTGAGCTCATCGAGGATTTCGGTGGCGAGCTCGTAGGGACTGAGGCGGCCACTCACGACTTCATCCAGGCGATCCTTGATCAACTGCTCCGCCCGGGTCTCCTCCCACAGCCACCGGCGCGCGGCCCGTTCCACCACCTCGCGGGTGCGCTCCAACAGCCGGCGGCGGCGGCGCTGGTCCAGCTCGCCACTGGCGGTCAACCAGTCGTGATGCTTATCGAGTGCGGTGATGACGTCGGCCACTCCTTCATCCTTGACCGCGGTGGCCAGGAGAACGGGCTGTTCCCAGGCGGTAGGGCGGTAAGGCGGTAAGGCGGTAGATCCGAAGACTGGGTATCCCGCGAGCTGGAGGATTCGGCCGCCCGAGTTACCGCCCTACCGCCCTTCCGCCTTACCGCCTCCCCACCATGATGCGCCGGCACGTTCCGAAACGCGTTTCCCCGCCGAATGCCCAAGGTCACCTCGATCTCGTGCCGCAGTTTGTCGGCTCCAGATCTATCTGCCTTGTTGACCACGAAAACGTCTGCGATCTCCATCACGCCGGACTTGAGCGTCTGAATTCCGTCGCCCGACTCGGGTACGAGCACCAGCACGGTCGAGTCGGCCATACGGGCCACATCCAGCTCCGATTGCCCGACGCCGACGGTCTCCACCAGGATGCGGTCGAACCCGGCGGCGTCGAGCAGATCGCAGACTTCCCGGGTAGTCGTCGCTAGACCCCCCAACGAGCCTCGGGTAGCCATGGAGCGGATATAGACGCCATCGTCGAGAGCCACGGATTCCATGCGGATGCGGTCGCCCAGCAAGGCGCCGCCGGTGAAGGTACTGGTAGGATCGACCGCGACCACGGCCACCTTGAGTCCCGCAGCGCGATAGCGTCCGACGAGGCGTTCGACCAGGGTGGATTTGCCGGCACCCGGAGGGCCGGTAATGCCGATGCGGCGGGCTCGGCCGAGCGAGCGGTGCACCTCGGCGAGGAGCCGCTCGAAGCCGGGTCGTCCGTTTTCGACCACCGAAATCGCCCGAGCCAGTGCAGCGGTTTTGCCTGCCACCAGCTCGGCGATCAGGAGGTCCAGATTCATGGGTGAAAGGTCGCCAGGGGTGGGAGACCAGGCAAGCGGCATCCCTCTTGACGACTTCGGTTTCGGCGGGATATTCGACCCTCAGGCAGGTGGTGGACGCGGCTAACTCGGCCGCCGACGCTCTGGCACCTGCGCCTCCGCTGAGAAATTCCAGTGCCCATCCCGATCGCGGACTTCCATTGTGGTCCCGCTTCCAACCAACCGGTGTGCCACCGGTTTTTCGCCCGTACCTGAAAGGACGCACGCATCATGAGAGGGCTACGGTACAGCATCGGCCTGCTCCTGGCGGCGGTCTGGATCACGCCGCTTTGCGCGCAGGAGGCCACCGGCACGATCCGCGGCCGGGTCACCGATGCGGCGTCGCATCAACCGCTCCAGGGGGCAATGGTCCGGGTCGGAAGCCACAGCACCCAGACCCGGGCGGATGGCGGCTACATTCTCGCCGACGTTCCGGCCGGGACCGACAGCCTCCGGGTGACCATGATCGGCTACTCGCCGGCGTCCCAGTCGGTCACAGTGGCGGGCGGCGAAACCCTGGAGATGGATGTGGGCCTGACCGCCCAGGCCGTCAACCTGGCCGAGCTCGTGGTGGTCGGTTACGGAGAGCAACAACAGGGCAACGTCACCGGCGCGGTGACCAACGTGACCGCGGAGGAGTTCAACACCGGCCGGGTCATCACCCCCACCGAGCTGATTCAAAACAAGGTTGCGGGCGTACAGGTCGTGGAGAACAACGAGCCGGGCGGGAGAACCTCCATCAGGATTCGGGGGCCAACATCCACCAACGCGAGCAACGAGCCGCTCTACGTCGTGGACGGGCTGCCGCTCGGCGACCCGGGGACGCGCCGGCCGCGACCCGCTCAACTTCCTGAACCCCGACGATATCGCGAGCATCACGGTGCTGCGTGATGCCGGCGCTGCCGCCATCTACGGGACCAACGCCGCCAACGGCGTGGTGCTGATCACCACCAAGCGGGGAAAGCAGAGCGAAGGACGGAAGATGAGCATCGAGTATACCGGCTCCGCCTCGGCTTCGACGGTCACCCGGCTTCCCTCGATGCTCAACGCGGCGCAGTTCCGGGCCGCGGTCGAGCAGCACGCGCCGGGAAGCGTCGGCCCAGCTGCAGAACGCGAATACCGACTGGTTCGGGGCCATCGACCGGACCGGATTCGGCCAGGAGCACAACGTGGCTTTGTCCGGCGCCGGCGAGACCAATGACTACCGCCTGTCGCTCAACTTCCTCGACCAGAAAGGCATCATCGACCGCAACAGCAGCCGGCGCATTGGCGCGGGCTTGAATTTCAACCAGCGGCTGGTCAACGATCGCCTCAACCTGCACTTCAACGTGAGAGGCTCCCGCACCGACGACCACTTTACTCCCCTGGGCGTTCTCTCCAATGCCGCGCAGTACGGCCCGACTCAACCGGTCACCGATCCCGCCAGCGCCACCGGGTTCTACGACTGGCCCGGCAGCAATCTCACCTCGGCCGACAATCCCGTAGCCATCCTGAATCTGGCCGAGGAGAAGGCCTGGACCTACCGCGGCATCGGCAACCTACAGGCCGATTACAGCCTGCCGTGGATCAATGGGCTCAAGGCCAACGTCAACGTCGGGTTCGATGTCACCCGGGGCAGACGGAACAACTTTACGCCCAGCGTCCTGCACCGGGAGGTCGTGACCGGCAACGGTGGCAGGCAGACCGCCTACTGGCCGAGGCAGAACAACACGGTGCTGGAGACGTATCTGAGCTACACCACCCCGCGTCCGCTGGGCCCGGGCACGCTCGACCTCACCGGAGGATACTCCTGGACCAAGAGCCACGCCGACTCGCTGTACTACGAGGGCAACGGCCTGTCCACCGAATGCCTTCGGCAACGACAGCATCGTCGCGGCGCACGTCGGTCAAGAACATCGTGTTCGAGCAGGAGAGCAAGCTGATCTCCTTCTTCGGGCGGGCCAACTACAACATCAACGACAAGTACATCCTCGCGGCCAGCGTCCGGCGGGATGGCTCGTCGCGGTTCGGGTCCGGCGAACGACTTCGGCACCTTCCCCTCGGTGTCCGCTCGCGTGGCGCCTGTCGCAGGAGCCGTTCCTGCGGGGCATCACGGCCCTGTCCGACCTGAAGCTCCGGGGCTCGTGGGCCAAGACCGGCAACCAGTCGTTCGGGAACTACCTGCAGTACTCCTCCTATCAGCTGGGCGACAACCTGACGCAATATCAGTTCGGCGACACCCTCGTCGCGACCAGCCGTCCCAGCGCGGTGGATCCGAACATCAAGTGGGAGCAGACCAAGGCCTACAACGTCGGCCTCGATTTCGGGTTTGCCAATCAGCGGTTCACCGGGGCCATCGACTGGTACGATAAGGAGACCAGCGACCTGCTCTTCACCGTCCCGGTAGCGGCGTTCAGCAATCTGTCGAACTTCGTCACGACCAACATCGGCAGCATGCGGAACCGGGGCATCGAGGCAAGCCTCAGCGCCCGGTTGTTGCAGGGCGGCGAGCACGGTCTGAGCTGGCAGGCTGACTTCACCGTGGCCCGAAACAGCAACGTGCTCAAGACCATCACCCCACTCGCCGGGTCGGCGCTCAAGCATCCTGGTGGGCGACGTCTCCGGCGGCGTGGGCACCCGAATCCAGGTGCTCACCCCAGGCGTGCCGGTCAACTCGTTCTACGTCTACCAGCACATCCGGGAGAACGGCAAGCCGATCTACAAGGATGTGAACGGGGACCGGGTGGACGGCGTGCCCAACGGCACCATCAACGAGCAGGACCTGTACGTGGATCAGAATGGGGATGGCGTGATCAACCAGGGCGATCTCCGGCCCGTTCCACGACCCGGCGCCGAAATGGATTCTCGGCCACTCGTCGTACTTTGCCCTGGGCCGGTTCGATCTCGGCTTTACCGTCCGGTCGTATCTGGGCAACTACATCTACAACAACGTGGCCTCCGCCAACGGCGACTTCCGCGAGCTCACCCAGGGCTCGCCCTATAACCTGCACACCTCCGTGCTGGAGACCCAGTTCGCTACCCAGCAGCTGCAATCGGACTTCTACGTGGAGAAAGCGTCCTTCCTCCGGATGGACAACCTGACCCTCGGCTACTCCTTCAATCTTCGGGGCCAGCCGGCCCGGGTCTTCGGTACGGTCCAGAACCTGTTCACCATCACCGGCTACAGCGGCGTGGATCCCAGCGCGAACATCACGCCGCTCAACAACCAGACGACGTCGACGGTGAACGGCATTGACAACAACATCTATCCCCGGTCGCGCACCTTCAGCGGCGGCCTGAGTTTCCGACTGTAAGCCATGACCACGGACGAATACACCCGAGAAGGGACCGAGTTATGAATCGCAATCCGCGTCGTGCGCTTATCGCCGCCACCTTCCTGATCCTGGGAGCGGGCGGCTGCACGGATACCACCGAGCTGCCGATCACCACCATCACCGACACCAATTACTTCAACGACCCGAGCTCGTACCGGGCTTTCCTCGCCAAGATCTATGCCGGGCTCGCGGTCAGCGGACAGCAAGGGCCGGTCGGGAAATCCGGATATCAAGGGAATTGACGAGGGGTTCTCCCAGTACCTCCGGCTCTACTGGGAGGCGCAGGAGCTGCCGACCGACGAGGCGGTGATCGCCTGGGGCGACGTGGGACTTCCCGAGATGAATACCCAGCTTTGGGCTTCGTCCAACTCCTTCGTCGTTTCCATGTATTACCGAGTCGCGTTCCAGGTCAGCATGGCGAACGAATTCCTCCGCCAGACCACGGACGCCAAGCTGGCAGAGCGGAACGTTTCCACCGATCTCGCAGCGAAGATCAAGGTGTTCCGAGCCGAAGCGCGATTCCTCCGGGCCCTCAGCTATTGGCATGGCATGGATCTGTTCGGCAGCATCCCCCTGGTGACGGAAGCCGACGCAGTGGGCACGGTCGCCCCGAAGCAGAGCACCCGCCAGGCGGTCTTCGATTTTCTGGTCAGTGAGCTGAACGCGATGCAGGCCGACCTCCCGGCTGCTGCGGGAGGCGGGACCTACGGGCGCGCCACCAAGGAAGCGGCGGCCATGTTGCTGGCGAAGCTGTACCTGAATGCCGAGGTCTACACCGGGACTCCACAGTACGGGCAGGCGCTGGCGGCGGTGCAACAGGTAATCGCCGGCCCGTTCACGCCTGGATCCCAGCTTCCGTCACGTGTTCCAGGCTGACAACAACACCTCACCGGAGATCATTTTCCCGATCATCCAGGATGGCCTGCGAACCCAGACCTGGGGTGGCTCCACCTTCCTGATTCACGCCTCCTGCGGCGGCTCCATGGTCCCGGCCGATTACGGGGTGGACGGCTGTTGGTACGGCCTGCGCCTCAAGCCCGAAGCCTACAACCGTTTCCCGGTGGGGGACCCGCGAGGCTCCTTCTTCTACACGACCGGTCAGACGGTGGACGTCACCAGCATCAGCAACTTCAACAACGGCGTCGCGGCGCCCAAGTTCGAAAACAAGACCAGCCTGGGGGCGGATGGCTCCAACAAGACCCATCCCGATACGGACTTTCCGATGTTCCGGCTGGGCGACGCGTACTTGATCTACGCCGAGGCCGACATTGCGGGGCGGTGGCGGCGATCCGGCGCAGGCCCTGGCCTACGTGAACGCTCTCCGGGAGCGGGCGTACGGGAACGCCAGCGCCGATATCACCGCCGGCGAGCTCACCCTGCCATTCCTGCTGGACGAGCGGGGTCGAGAGCTCTTGTGGGAGGCCCATCGCCGGACCGACCTGATTCGTTATCGGCTGTTCACCGGCGGCACCTACGTGTGGCAGTGGAAAGGCGGCGCGCCGGCCGGCACGGCCACTGAGACGTTCCGGGACCTCTACCCACTGCCCGCTTCCGAGCTTACCGCCAACCCCAACCTGGTGCAGAACCCGGGCTACTGAGCCCAGCGTCCCTCCCTGCACTGCCTATCCACAGCGTCGTCGCCGGAATGGCGGCGGCGCTGTGTTGCAACAACTCAGGAGCGCTCAGATGCTGAATCGAGTCGGATGCCATGCGCTGCTGGCAGCGTCGATCACTCTCACGCCGGGCGGCTTGCGGGGCAGACTACTGTCCCTGTGCTGGCGCCTGACACCTCCTGGGTCACTCGCAGCGCACTCTACGAGGTGTTCGTCCAGGACTTCTCGCCCAGCCGGTACCTTCCGCGGGGTGATCGAACGGACTGGACCGGATTCAGTCGTCGGGGGCAAACGTCATCTGGGTGATGCCCATCCACCCGATCGGCGTGCTGAACCGCAAGGGGCCGCTGGGTCGCCCTACGCGGCCCGGGACTACCGCGCCATCAATCCGGCATACGGCAACGCAGCCGACTTCCGAGCGCTGATTCAGGCGGCGCACCCGCGAGGCATGAAGCTCATCCTCGACTGGGTGCCGGACCACACGTCCGCCGATCATCCCTGGGTGAAGGAGCATCCCGAATTCTATGTTCGGGACAAGCAGGGGAAACCGAGCGTCCCGCGCGAACCCGATGGCAAGCTGACGGACTGGACCGACGTCTTGCAGCTCGACTACTCGAACCCGGCGGTGCGCCGCGAAATGATTGCCACCATGCGCTACTGGCTGGAGCAGTTCAACCTCGACGGTTTCCGGGTCGACGTCGCCGGCTTCATCCCCTATGACTTCTGGCGGGAGGCGGTGCCGGCCCTGCGGGCGGCGGTGCCCCGGCCCATTCTCCTGCTGGCCGAGTGGGGCGATCCCGAAATGCACCGGGTCGGCTTCGACCTCACCTACGCCTGGGAGTCGTACGACCGGCTCAAGGCGGTGTGGCAGGGCGGCGCCGGCGTCCAGCTTCATCAAGGCCGAGCTGGCGGACATGCAGGCGATGCCTCCGGGTGGCATGCGCATGCGCTTTACGACGAACCACGACAAGACGGCGTGGGATAACCCCCCCGTGGCGATCTTCGGCCGGGGCGCCGGAGCCCGGGCGGCGTTTGCCGCGGTGGCGTTGCTGCCCGGCCGCCCGCTCTTGTACAACGGCCAGGAGGTGGAGAGTCCGCAGAAGCTCGGACTGTTCGAACGGGAGCCGGTGGTGTGGAAGCAGCCGGACGCGGATCGAGCGCGGGCATTCTATGCCAAAATCATGAAGCTGGCCGGCGCGCGAACCAGCACTCTTAGGACGGGATCTGGCCGAGGTGGAGACCAGCGCCCCGGATGATGTGATCGCCTATCGGCGCGGCGATCTCGTCGTCCTGGTGAACACCGAGGGCGCACGGCGTAAACCTCACGCTGAAAGGTCTCCCGGCGCGAGGTGCGCGCGATCTCCTATCCAACCGGACTCAGCAAGGCGACACGGATGGCCCTTCCGGCGTACGGTGCTATGGTGTTGAAGACCCCGTGAACCTCCGGGTTTCTCCGTGGCTCGGTGGTGCGCTTTTGCTTTGGTTGGCGGCCGCGACGCCGGCAGCAGCCCAGCGGCAGCGCCTTTCCATGGACCCCGGCTGGCGCTTTCTGCTCGGCGACCCCGCCGGGGCCGAGCGGCCGTCGTTCGATGATCGTGGGTGGCGCGCGCTGGATCTGCCCCACGACTGGAGCATCGAGGGCACCCCCCGCAAGGACGCTCCCGGCGGCGGCGGGATGGGCTACTTCCCGGCCGGCACCGGCTGGTATCGCAAGGCGTTTCGCTTGCCCGCCGGCGCCCGTGGACGGGAAACCTGGCTCGAGTTCGACGGCGTCTACATGAACAGCGACGTCTGGCTCAACGGCGTTCGCCTTGGCCACCGCCCCTTCGGCTACATCAGTTTCGCGTACGACATCACCCGGCACCTGGTGCCGGGCGTCAACGTGGTGGCCGTACGGGTGGACAACTCCCGCCAGCCCGGCTCCCGGTGGTACAGCGGCAGCGGGATCTACCGCCACGTCTGGCTGACCGTCACCGACCGGTTACACGTGCGCCACTGGGGAACCTACGTAACTACCCCACATGCCGACTCTGCCATGGCCGACCTTCTGGTCCGTACCCGCGTGGATAACGGTTCCGGCAGGTCGCGCCATGGCGTGCTTCGCTCGGTGGTGATGGACAGCGCCGGGCGCGAAGTGGTGCGGGCGGAAGCGCCCTTCTCGCTTGCGGCCGGCGGGGAGGTCGAGATCGAGCAGGTGCTGCAGGTCAAGTCACCCCAGCTCTGGTCGGTGGAGGCGCCGGCCCTCTACGCACTCCACTCAACCATTCGGGAGGGCGAGAGCGCCGTCGATACGGTCCTCACGGCGTTCGGCATCCGCAGCATTGCCTACGACAAGGACCGGGGCTTCCTGCTCAACGGCCGGCAAGTCAAGATGCGAGGCGTGAACCTGCATCACGAAGCCGGTGGTCTCGGCGCGGCGGTGCCGGAGCAGGTCTGGCGCCGCCGGCTCGAGACCCTGAAGGCGATGGGGGCCAACGCCATCCGCACCGCGCACAACCCGCCGGCGCCGGAGTTTCTCGACTCTGTGCGACAGCCTCGGTTTTCTCGTGATGGCGGAGGCGTTCGACGAGTGGACCTTCGGCAAGGTGCCGGAAGGTTACCACAAGTACTTCGCCGAGTGGTCCGAGCGGGACGCCACCGACTTCATCCGGCGGGACCGAAACCATCCCTCCATTGTCCTGTGGAGCGCCGGCAACGAGATCGGCGAGCAGGCGACGCCGGACGGCGCCCAGGTGCTCCGCCGCCTGATGGGGATCTTCCACCGGGAAGATCCGACCCGTCCAGTCACCACCGGGAACGACAAGATTGCCGCTGACAGCAATCCCGCCACGCTTGAGTTCCTGAATGCGCTGGACATCGTGGGCTACAACTACGTTGACCGGTGGCACGAACGCCGGGAGCTGTTCGCCACCGAGGACCGGCACGACCATCCCGAGCTGGAGGATGATCGGGACCGAGAGCGGCACCATCTTCCAATCCTTCGACGAGCGCTACTCCCTGGGCGACGACTCGACCGTGGTGCGGCCGGACTACAACCATGGCATGCTCCAGGCCGAGCGGCTGTGGAAGTGGATCACCCTGAACGATTACTTCGCCGGGAGCTTCATGTGGACCGGGATCGACTACCTGGGTGAGAGCACCTGGCCGTTCAAGGGGTTTGCCTCGGGCGCGATCGACATCACCGGCCTCCCCAAGGATGGGTATTACCTGTACCAGAGTCTCTGGACCAACCGCCCGGTGCTCCGGCTCTTTCCCCACTGGAATTGGCCGGGGCGAGAAGGACAATCGATCCCTGTGCTGGCCTATACCAACTGCAGCGTCGTTGAGCTGTTCCTCAACGGGCGCTCGCTGGGCGAGAAGCGGCTCGAATTCCCGGCGCAAGGAACATCGGGCGGCTGGAACACGTACGCGCAACCGGTCGTCCACCCCACCACCACCGATCTGCACCTGAGCTGGGACGTGCCCTACGAGCCGGGCGAGCTGCGGGCGGTGGGCAAGCGTCGGGATGGTACACCAGCCTGCGAGGCCCGGGTCCGGACTGCGGGTCCGGCCACCGCGCATTCGGCTCTCGGTCGATCGGGACACCATCACCACCGGTCCGGGCGATGTCGCACACGTGGGCTTTGAGATCGTGGATTCGGCCGGCACGGTGGTGCCCACAGCGGAGAACCGGGTGAGCTTTACCGCGACGGGCGGAAAGATTCTGCTGGTGGATAACGCTAACCTCCAGGACCTGGAGCCTTACCGCACCGACCAAAGGCGAGCGTTCAACGGCCGGGGGTTGGTGATTCTGCGAGCGTCGGGTGCCGGGGTGTTGCGGGTGAGTGCGCGTGCGGATGGATTAAGCCCGGCCAGCGTTACGGTGCAGGCGGTGCCGGGTGTGGCCATCGAGGCTGTCCCGGCCGCGCGCTGACTAACCGGCGACCTTCGTGACCGTGTCCCAGGTGCGAGTGGTCTGTTCCGAGCCGAAGGTCTTCTCGATCAGCGTCATGAAGACCGGTCCCTTGGGAGTCCGGAGGTAGGCGCTGAAGACATTGCTCCCGTCGACCGCGAGGATCCGGGCGCCATGCAGCTCAGCCGGGAGCGTGAGCTTCGATGCCGGGCGGTCGCGGAGAAAGGTGACGATGCGCTTGGCATCTGGAGGCAGGCCGAAGCGCTGGTAAGGATCCGACGCGAGCATCTCCCGCAGCGCGTCGACCGGTCGTACGATGGTGAGAAAGCTCCGGCCCAGTCGCTTGGTCATCGCGGCTTCGGCCTTCCGCTGGAGGGTCGTTTCCGAGGCCGAGGAAGCGGCGAAGACCACATTGCCGCTGGAGAGCAGCGTTCTCACGTCGCTAAACCCGGCGGCCTCGAAGGCCTGCTTCAGCTCGGGCATCTTCGCGTTCATGGGCATGACGCCGCGAAGAAACGCTGCGTAGCGAGGCATGGCCGTGCGATCAGTCCCGCTATGGTCTGCGGGTGACGGTGCTGTTGAACAGTTGCGGTGCGATCTGAAATTGGACCAGCGAGCCGGGAGCCAGCAGGATCTCTCCCGAGCGGAACGGCTGACCCCCTCCGCTGGGACGAGCCTCGAACTGGACCGACCCATTGCCCACCAGGTTCTGGGGGATAACGAAATGACCGTTCATACCCGGATGAACAGTGCCGATCCGGTGGCTGATTCCCGATCCGGAAGCGTAGACCTCCATGGGCAGCGCGTTTTGGTTGGTGACCGAAACCTCGACCGTGCCGGGTGCGGGGGCCGGGGTTCCGCCGCCCTTGGAATGGGTACATGCGGAGACGGTCAACAGCAGGGTAGAAACGACGACCCACAATCCGTGAGGCACGTGTCCTCTCTTGTCTGGAATGGCTCCAAGTATGCTAACCGGCCCAGCCAGGCGCCAGTCCGAGTTCTCCGACGCGCTACCCAGTTTGTCCTTGCTATCGCGATTGCAGCTGTCCCGCTTCGAGCCCAGGTGCGCGTGGCATCGCCCGATGGGCGCAACCTGGTCACGGTGGAGATCATCGATGGCCGGCTAACCTATAGCCTCACCCGCGATGGGAGGCCTCTGATCCTTCCTTCCCGGCTCGGCTTCGAGTTTCGGGGAGCCCCGCCGCTTCGAGACCGGCTTCGCATCAGCGACACTACTCGACAATCACACGACGAATGGTGGACCCAACCCTGGGGCGAGGTGGCGCGGGTGCACGACCACCACAACGAGCTGGCCGTCGCCGTGGAGGAGACCGCGGCTCCCCAGCGGCACTTCACCCTTCGCGTACGAGCCTTCAATGACGGCGTGGGCTTCCGCTATGAGCTGCCTCGGCAGCCCGGGCTCGGCGCCTTCGAGATCAGCGACGAGCTCACCGAGTTCGCCCTGGCCGACAACGCGCGCGCCTGGTGGATCCCGTCCAATTATGCCCGGAAAGACCGCTCCGAGATGCTGTACTCGTCTGGACCGGTCAGCGTGCTCGACAGCGTGCAGACTCCCCTCACCATGGAGACGCGGGACGGCCGCACTTTCATGGTGATCCACGAGGCCAACCTGGTGGACTACGCCCGGATGTTTCTGCGGGGAACCCGAAGCGAGAGCCGAGTCCTCACCGCCGCCTTGGCCCCGATGGCCGACGGGATCAAGGTGCAGGGCCGCACGCCTTTCGTCACGCCCTGGCGGACCATCCAGCTGGCCGACAAGGCCACCGATCTGGCGCCCTCAGTGCTGGGCCTCAACCTCAACCCGCCGAACGCCCTCGCCAGCACCGACTGGATTCATCCCATGAAATACGTCGGGATCTGGTGGGGGATGCACATCGGCACCATGACCTGGAGCTCGGGGCCCAAGCACGGCGCCACCACCGAGAACGCGAAACGGTATATCGACTTCGCCGCGGCCAATAGGCTCGGTGGTGTGCTGGTGGAGGGCTGGAACACCGGGTGGGATGGCGACTGGATCGCGAACCGGGAGGCGTTCTCCTTCACCCAATCGTATCCCGACTACGACCTGAAGGCGGTTGCCGAGTACGCCCGGTCGAAGGGGGTACGCCTCATCGTGCATAACGAGACATCGGGCGGGATTCAGAACTACGAGCGGCAGCTGGACAGCGCCTTCACCCTCTACCATTCGCTCGGGCTCGACGCCATCAAGTCCGGCTACGTCACCGATCTGACCAGCGAGGGCCACTCGCACTACTCGCAGTTCATGGTGAATCACTACCGAAAGGTGATCGAGACTGCCGCCAAGTACGGCATTATGCTCGACGTCCACGAGCCGATGCACGACACCGGTGAGCGCCGCACCTATCCCAACATGATGAGCCGCGAGGGCTCCCGCGGTCAGGAGTACAATGCCTGGAGCGGCGACGGCGGCAACCCGCCGGAGCATGAGACCATTCTCTTCTTCACCCGGCTGCTGGCCGGGCCCATGGACTTTACCCCCGGCATCTTCGATATCCTCGAGCGCAGCAGTGGACACGCCCACCGGCCCGACGAGCCGCGGGTGCGGACCACCCTCGCCAAGCAGCTCGCGCTCTACGTCGTGCTCTACTCGCCACTCCAGATGGCGGCCGACCTCCCGGAGAACTATCAGGGACAGCCGGCATTTCAGTTCATTCGCGACGTCGCGGTGGACTGGGACACCACCCGGGTGATCGACGGGAGAATCGGCGACTACGTGGTGGTCGCTCGGCGGGAGCGGGGCGGCCCGACCTGGTTCCTGGGCGCGATCACGGACGAGGAAGCTCGGACCTTTGATGTCCCCCTCTCGTTCCTCCCGCCCGGTCGACCCTATGTCGCCGAGATCTACGCCGACGGCCCCAAGGCGAACTGGCTGGACAATCCCCTGCCGGTCAGCATCACGAAGAGGCCGGTGACCTCTGCGACCCGCCTGCGCGTGAGGCTGGCGCCCGGCGGCGGCCAGGCGATCCGGATCCGCCCGGCGCGATGACTGAAGCGCAGCTGAAGGCTCTCCGATCCCTCGCGAGAGCGATGGGAGTTCACACCCGCTACGTCAACGGTCTGGGCAAGCGCGTCAGCGTAGCGCCCGAGACGCTGCTCCGCGTCTGCGCGGCGCTGGGTGCGCCGATCGAACAGCCCGGCGATGTCGCTGAGGCGCTGCGGATCCACCGCGAGACCACCAGCGCGCGGATGGTGCCGCCGGTGCTCGTCGCCTGGGAAGGAGCCCTCGCTCCCCTGACCATTCCCGGCGACCATGCCGCTGAAGCAGGGGTGAACCTCGAGGGCGGTGACTACGTGCCGCTCGCTCGATCCGGAGCCCGATATCGGACCCCCCACGCCCTTCCCTTCGGCTATCACCGGCTCAGAGTGGTCACATCGAACCGAAGCGAGACGAGCACGATCATCTCCGCCCCGGTCGAGGCCTGGCGCCGGCCCGGCACGCATCGGAGCTGGGGAGTGGGAACCCACCTCGCCGCTCTCCGCTCGGCCCGGAGCCGATCCCTGGGAGATCTGCACGATCTCGAGTCGCTCTGTCGCTGGGTGGGTGAGCGGGGCGGCGATCTGGTCACGGTACTGCCCCTGGTGCCGACCTTCAACGACCAACCGCCGGAACCGAGCCCCTACTCTCCGGTGAGCCGGCTCTTCTGGTCCGAGCTGATCCTCGACCTCGGCGAGGCTCATCGTCCGACGCCGGTCCCCACCACCTTGGACGTAACCCGAGGTGACGCTGAGGTTCGCAGCGCTCTCGCGCGATATCCCACCCCGCAGCCCTCAGAGTTGGACGAAGAGCTGGTTCGTTACGCCCGCTTCCGCGGCGCACAGCTCCGGCTGGGAAGAAACTGGCGGGACTGGCCGGCCGAAGCCCGTGCCGGCGCCCTGTCACCCGATCAAATCGATCCTGAGGAGGAGCGATTTCATCTGGTCGCCCAGACCCTGGCGCGCCGTCAGCTGCGCGACCTGCGGCAGCGCCTGGACCACGACGGGTTTCGCCTCGGGCTCGACCTGGCGGTGGGCGTACATCCCGACGGCTACGACCCGTGGTCTCGCCAGAGCCTCTTTGCCGACGGGATGTCGGTGGGGGCCCCGCCGGACCAGGGGTTCCCCAGCGGCCAGGACTGGGGCTTCACCCCGGTGCTTCCCGAGGCGTCACGCGAGGAGGGCCATCAGTACCTGGCAGCGTCCATCGCCCATCAGGCCGGGCTCGCCGGTGTGCTTCGGGTGGATCACATTATGGCCTGGACCCGGCTCTACTGGATTCCCCACGGGTTCGGGCTGCACGACGGGACCTACGTCTCGTATCCAGCCGAAGAGCTGTTCGCCATCCTTACCCTGGAATCGAACCGCCACCGGTGTGAGGTGGTGGGTGAGAACCTGGGCACCGTGCCGCGCGAGATCTACGAGGCCTTACCGCGGCATCGGATTTGGGGGATGTACCTCGCGATGTTCCAGGCTTCCGGTGGCCCGGACGTGGAACCGCCGAGCCCGGCAGACATGGCGCTCGTCGGCAGCCATGACACGCCGACCTTTGCCGGCTGGCTCCAGGGCAACGACATCGCCGACCGGGTGCGCCACGGCCTATTGGATGAGGCAAAGGTCCCTGGAGTCCTCGAGGAACGGCAGCGGGCAGTCGGGTGGCTCGCCGCCCAACTGGGCAGTACCATAGAGGATCCGCGCGCTTTTCTGACGGTGCTGCTGGAGTGGCTCGGCCGATCCAACAGCCCGCTGGTAGTTCCCTGGCTGGAGGATCTCTGGCTGGAGGAGGAGTCGGTGAACCTCCCGGGCACTCCGTCGTCCGTGCGCCCCAACTGGCAACGCCCGATGCGGCGTCTGCTCGACCAGATCATGAACGACCCGGATGTGGATGAGCTGCTCCGCCGCCTCGATCGCGCCCGGCGGAGCGAAGTGATCCACTCGTCGGCCCCCGCCCACCTCTGAGGCCTGGCCACCATGGCAACCCACGCCGCCACCGCCACCACGTTCACCGCCCGATCCAAGCCCCGGCTCACGTTCTGGGAGATCTGGAACATGAGCTTCGGCTTCCTCGGCATTCAGATCGGCTTCGCGCTGCAGAACGCCAACGTGAGCCGGATCTTCGAGACTCTGGGCGCCAAGGTGGAGAACATCCCGATCCTGTGGATCGCGGCGCCGGTTACCGGGCTCCTGATCCAGCCGATCGTCGGCTACCTCAGCGATCGAACCTGGAACCGGTTGGGCCGGCGGCGACCCTACTTTCTCACCGGCGCGATCCTCGCGTCGGCCGCACTCCTGGTGATGCCCAATTCTCCGGCGCTGTGGGTGGCGGCCGGCATGCTCTGGATCATGGATGCGTCGATCAACATCTCGATGGAGCCGTTCCGCGCCTTCGTCGGGGACAACCTTCCGTCCGAGCAGCGCACCACCGGGTTCGCCATGCAGAGCTTCCTCATCGGCACCGGCGCGGTGGCGGCCTCCATCCTCCCCTGGCTGCTCACCAACCAGTTCGGAGTGAGCAACGAGGCACCGCCTCATATGATCCCCGACTCGGTGCGGCTCTCCTTCTATTTCGGCGCCACCGTGTTCTTCCTCGCGGTGCTGTGGACGGTGTTGCGCTCGAAGGAATATGCCCCCGAGGAGATGGCCGGCTTCGCGGAGAACCAGGTGCGGGAGGGCGCGGCGGTCGAGCGCCGGACGGCCGAGGAGTTCAGGGCCAATGGAAGGCGACAGGTCCGCATGGGCCTGATCCTGCTGGCGATCGGCGGGCTGCTGAGCGCGTGGCTGGCCGCATGGCAGGATTTACCAGGTGATGATCCTGTCCGCGGGACTGAGCGTGGTGGGCCTGCTGCTCATCGCCAGCGGGCTGTTGCAGCGGAGCGGCCGCTACGACAACGGGTTTGTCACCATTCTGAACGATTTCCAGGACATGCCCCACACGATGAAGCAGCTGGCCTGGGTGCAGTTCTTCTCCTGGTTCGCGCTCTTCGCCATGTGGATCTACACCACCCCGGCGGTCACCAGCCATCTCTACCACACGGCCGACACGACCTCCGCTCTCTACAATGAGGGCGCCAACTGGGTGGGAGTCGGATTCGGTGCGTACAACGGAGTCGCTGCCGTGGTGGCCTTCGCCATCCCGCTGCTGGCCCGGCGGACCAATCGCAAGGTCGCGCACGCGATCTGTCTGGTGTGTGGCGCCCTGGGGCTGCTCTCGATTCTCATCCTCAAGGATCCCAAGCTCTTGCTCGGCTCCATGGTGGGTGTGGGGATCGCCTGGGCCAGCATCCTCGCCATGCCGTACGCCATCCTCACCGGGTCGCTGCCGCCGTCCAAGATGGGCTACTACATGGGGGTCTTCAATTTCTTCATCGTGATCCCCCAGATCGTCGCGGCCGCTCTCCTCGGTTTTCTGGTGGGCCGTTTCTTCGGCGGAGAGGCGATCTATGCCCTTGCCATCGGTGGTGCGTCGCTCCTCCTGGCGGCTGCGCTCACCCTCGGGTCGAGGACAAGGACGAGCCCGAGACCGGGACGTGGCACCCCGGGTTCCCCTCCTCGGTCTAGTTCAGGCCAAATCCCGTGCAACCTCCGGGTTCTCCGTGCCTCCGTCGTGCGGAGTTGTTTTTCATGGCTACGCTCGCCACGGTCGGTCCGCTTCAGGCCCAGACCGCCGTCGCCGCACCGTCCACCTTCTGGAACAGCGCCACCGTCTACTTCCTGCTGACCGATCGGTTCGAGAACGGCAATCCCGGCAACGACCACGCCCTGCGCCGAGCGCACGACGGAGCGCTGCTGCGCAACTTCGAGGGCGGTGATCTGGCCGGCCTTCGCCGCCGAATCGACCAGGGCTACTTCGACAGCCTCGGCGTCACCGTCATCTGGCTGACTCCGTTCGTGGAGCAGATCCACGGCGGCGTCGACGAGGGAACCGGCAAGACCTATGGGTACCACGGCTACTGGACCCGGGACTGGACCGCCGTGGACCCGGCGTTAGGAACCAAGAGTGACCTCCGCGCCATGGTGGACGCGGCCCACCGGCATCGGCATCCGCGTTCTCATGGACGCCGTCATCAATCACACCGGGCCGGCGACGCCACAGGATCCCGCGTGGCCGGACGACTGGGTCCGCACCGGGCCCAACTGCACGTACCGAAGCTACGCCACCACCGTGGACTGCAACCTGGTGGCGACACTCCCTGACATCCGTACCGATCGCGACGCACCGGTCGCCCTGCCTCCGGCCCTGCTCGAGAAGTGGACGCGTGAGGGACGGCGGGAGCAGGAGGTTGCCGGGCTCGACGCCTTCTTCCGGCGCACAGGGTATCCTCGAGCCCCGCGCTACTACGTCATCAAGTGGCTCACCGACTGGGTGCGCGAGTTCGGTTTCGACGGCTACCGGGTGGACACCGCGAAGCATTTCGAGCCAGCGGTCAGCGCCGAGCTGAAGCGGGAGGCCGTGGTGGCGCTGGGGGACTGGAGGCGGCGGCATCCGGGCCGGGTCCGGGACAGCCTTCCTTTCTATATGGTAGGCGAGGTCTACGGCTGGGAGCCGGGCCAGGGCAGGAACTATGACTTCGGCGACCGGAAAGTGGACTTTTTCGCCAACGGGTACGACGGGTTGATCAACTTCGGCTTCAAGAGCGATACCGGCTCTCTTGACGGGCTCTTCACCCGGTACTCAGAGACCCTGCATCAAGGGGCACTCCGGGGAGCGACCTTCCTCAACTACCTGAGCTCGCATGACGACGGCTCGCCCTATGACCCGGACCGGCAAGCAGCCGTTTGAGGCGGCGACCCGCCTTCTCCTCGCACCAGGCACCGCCCAGATCTACTACGGAGACGAGCTGGCGCGTCCCCTCCGGGTGGCAGGCGCGGAAGGCGACGCCAATCTGCGCTCATTCATGAACTGGGGCGACCTCGAGCGCCGATCTGCCCTTCTGCAACACTGGCGCAAGCTCGGCCGGTTCCGCCGCGATCATCCGGCCGTAGGCGCAGGCGTGCATCGGACCCTGCAAGTGAAGCCGTTCATCTTCAGCCGCACCCTGGAGACCGGGGGCGGGTCGATCGGGTGCTGGTGGCGATGGATCAGGGAACCAGGCGCCAAGACGATACCCGTCTTCGGCGTATTCCGGGACGGAACACGGCTGGTGGACGCCTACTCGGGCGTCAGTGGTACGGTGAAGGAGGGTAAGGTCTCGCTCAGTACCGGATCGGGCCTGGTACTCTTGGGTGAGCGTCGGTAACGGAGTCACTCTCTGATCCACACCCTCGCCGTCCGCGGCGGCAGCTGGGCTCTCAGTGTCTCCTGGGCCGCTGTCACCGATCCACCCACCGGGAAAGCCAGCCGGTACCTTCCCTCCGCCACCACTGACACCTCATGCGGCGCGGACGAGACGTTGAAGGCAACGATGGCGCGCTGGTTGCCCAGCACTCGATCATAGACCAGCAGGCCGCGCTTATCGTCGGTCAGCAGCCAGGTCAGCTTTCCGTCGACGAGAAGCCGGAGGTTCTGCTTCCGCAGTGCGATCAGATCGCGGTACACCCGGAAGAGCGCCGTATCCGGCATGACCCGATCTCGGTGCCGGGGCCGGCCAAAGGGGTGGGTCTTCTCCGCTTCGTAAGTCAGATCCGACCACACCAGCGGCTTCCGGTCATCCGGATCGTCCGCACCCCACATCCCCACCTCATCCCCGTTCCAAATGTGCGGCGCCCCGACGTAAGTGAACTGCTGCACCAGAATCATCTGCTGAATCCGCCGCGTGCGCTGGTCCGGCCGGTCGATCCGGTACCCGGGATCCTCCCGGGGAGAGTTGTGATACTTGTACTGACCCGGGTTGTAGATCGAGGTGCCGAAACGCGGGGTGTCGTGGCTGGCTGTCAGGTTCATCATCACCTGGAGGTTGGCCGGAGCGATGCCGGCATTCAGCGAGTCCAGGCTGGCGGCGTAGCCGGAGGCGGTCAGGCGCGGCGTCGTGTGCGCGAAGAAGCTTCGGGTCGGCATGTACCAGCGGTAGTTCATCACCGCATCGAAGACGTCGCCCTTGAGCCAGGGAGCGGGATCCCAGATCTTGTCGGGCCATTTCTCCCACCACACTTCGCCGACGAGATACGCGTTGGGATTAATGCTCCGGACAAACCGCCGGTAATCGCGCCAGAAGCCCAGCGGCACCATCTCGGCCACATCCAGCCGGAATCCGTCGATGCCGTCGGAGAGATCCCCATCGCCGTTGGGATCGAGCCAGCGCTTGGTGACGGCAAAAATCATGTCCCGGACCGGGGGGAGCATATTGCCCTCGATCGGGCCGTGGTCCATTCCCGGCGGCCGGCCGACCTTCTTCCACTCCGGCAGCCAGGGCACACCCAGCCACCCGCGATAGCGGAATTCGTTCGTGTCCGGGGTAGCCGGGTCGTCGAACCGCTCGATCGCGTACCAGTCGGCGAACCGCGACGCCCGCCTGCTTCGCGAGTACGTCCTTCCAGGCCGGGAAGGTGATTCCGGTGTGGTTCCAGGAGTAATCCAGGATGATGCGCATGCCTCGGCGATGCACCTCCCGCACCAACGCGAGAAAGAGACTGTCGGCGGCGCTCCATCTCCAGGTAGCCGGATCGGTAGCATCTTCGGCCTCAGCTAACGCCTCGTCGCCGCGCGGATCGGGCCCGAAGTTGCGGTCGATGTGGGCATAGCTCCGGGCATCGTACTTGTGGAGCGACGGCGCGTCGTTGATCGGGTTGAGGAAGAGGGCGGTCACGCCGAGCTGCTGGAGATAGTCCAGCCGGTCGATCACGCCTTGCAGGTCCCCGCCGTAGCGGCGGGACTGCACAGTGGTGTAGAAGTCCTTTCCGCTCGCCCGGGCCCAGGGCTCCTGGCGATACCAGTCCCACGACCAGGGCGTCGGCTTCCAGCCCGGCGGCGGAGGCTGGTCGGTCACCCCCTCGATATCGTGCGCGGTCGGATCGTTGGACCGGTCGCCGTTGCGAAAGCGCTCGACGAAGATCTGATACCAGATGGCATCCTTCGCCCAGGCCGGCACGTCCTGGTTCATCACGGTCTTCTGCCGTCCGAACAGAAACGTCAGCGGGTCCTCCAGTCGTGCCCGCCAGGACGGCCTCGTTATGCGTGGCGCCTTCGTAGCGGCGGATCACGAAGTCTTTCCCCTCGACCAAGTGCTGCCCCAAGAGCCAGGTGCGCACGGCCGCGTGGGTGGGTCCGTAGGCGGAGTCGAGGCTCATGCTGCCGTAGTCGAACCAGTACCGGGTACCGGGCGGGGCCTTGAGTCCTGCGCGGATGTCGCGAATCACGTACGGCGTTGTGTCCGGGGTTCCCTTGGCCGGGAGGTTCAAGACCCGGGCGGCCACATCTTCGGAGAGCGGAAAGTGGGTCGACATGCAGCCGCAGGCGCCGAACACCTCCGGATGGTGGGTGACCAGGTAGAACGACAGCAATCCGCCCATCGATGAGCCCATGGCCGCGGTGTTCGCCGGGCCGGTCAGGGTACGGAACTCCCGGTTGACCCTCGGCATCAGCTCTTCGATGAGGAATCGGGCATACGCCGGCGCATCGTGCCAGGGTGAGTACTCCCGGGAGCGCTCGGCGGTGCTCCAGACCCCGACGACGATGACCGGCGGAATGACGCCCCGGTCCACCAGCCGCACCACCGCCTCGTCCACCCCCCAGTCCACGCCGGTGTTGGCGATGCGGGGGTCGAACAGGTTCTGCCCGTCGTGCATGTAGAGGACGGGATAGCGAGTGGTCGGATTCTCGTCGTAGCCCGGCGGCAGCCAGACTTCGACGTGCCGCTTGGGTCCGAGGAACGCCGAAGTCACGCCGGTCCAGTAGACCAGCCGGCCCTTGACCCCGGAGCCGCGCCAGTCGGCGATGTACTCGAGCGGATCCTTCTTGAAGCCGGCGACCTGGTGGACGATCGACCGTGTCGCGGTCGAGGACCAAGCCGGTAGTTGGGCGGGACGATGCCGGCACCGTTCACCGCCTCACGATCCCAGGTGCCGAGGGTGAACTTGTATTCCAGGGTCGTGCCCGGCGGCGCGGTGACCTGCCCGGTGCGCTCTGCGCCTGTACCGGTCATCTCGATTCCATCGGGACGCCACGGCCCGAGCTGGGAGAGGTTTCCCGCGAGGTAGACCCTACCGGTCCCTTGGGGTACCCGTGCCCGGATGGTCACTGTGCAACAACGGGAACCGGACCCGTGGGGCGGCAAACGTGCGCCCGTGCTGGATACAAGCAGCAGCGCAGCGAGGGCGCACGAAGGAAACAGGTGGCGATTGTTGACGCCCGTCACTTTGGCTGATAGTGTCACCGCGAGAACGTATGCCCAGTTGTATCCTTTTTCCAGATGCTCTTATGAAGAGCAGAACGTGAGCGTCCTGATCCGGCGCTCACCTACTCAACCCTCTTTATCGGCTTCCTGCTGGTATTCCTGCCCGCGCGGGTGCTCGCCTGGTCGGGAATGGTCCGACCCGCCGGAATTGGCCCAGCCCAAATTGCCGGCGCAATTCTCGTTGCGGTCGGTGCAGCGCTGGCCCTGTGGTGCATCGCCACGTTCATAGTGAAAGGACGGGAACGCCGGCGCCCTTCGACCCGCCGAGGCAGCTGGTTGTGGCCGGCCCCTATCGGATGGTGCGCAACCCGATGTACCTCGGCGCCGCTCTAGCATTGGCCGGGGCCGCTCTCTTTTACCGATCCTGGGCCTTGTTGCTTTACTGTGCAGCCTTCCTGCTGATCACCCACCTCTTCGTCGTGGGCTACGAAAACCCACCCTCCGAGCCAGCTTCGGCCCTGCCTATTTGGATTACTGCCGGCGGGTGAGCCGCTGGATTCCGCGTCACAATCGCCCAGCCTGAGACGCTCTGCTGGTAGCGGAGGCGTGCTTATGGCTGGCAAGAAGGGGGAGCTGCGGTGTCCGGCTGTGGCCGGAAGGTGCGGTTGGAACGAAAGACGAGGCCGGGACCGGGTGGTCTGTCCCCGTTGCCGAATGGTGTTCGAGGACAGACCAGCCCGATTAGCAGCCAATGGCGCAACTGCTGGCGCCGAGGGAAGCCGCGGCAAGGTGCGGGCGGCTAGGTTACCTCGCCCCGGCCGGCTCACCCTCGTGAGCCCGTTCCAGCGCTGCGATATCCAGCTTCTTCATCTGCAGCAGCGCCTCCATGACCCGTGAGGCTTTGTCTCGATCGGGATCGCTGATCAGCTCGGCCAGCACGGTCGGCACCACCTGCCACGACAACCCGTACTTGTCCTTAACCCAGCCACACGCCTGCGCCTTCGGGTCTCCACCCGGAGTAAGCCGTTCCCAGTAGTAATCGATCTCCTCCTGGGTCCGGCACATGATCTGTAAGGAGATCGCCTCGTTGAACTTAAAGTGGGGGCCACCGTTGAGTGCGGTGAAAGGTTGCCCGTTGAGCTCGAATTTGACCGTCATCACCGAGCCGGCGGGTCTCCCGTGCACTTCACGCCCGGCTTCGGTATACCGGCTAATTCTTCCGATCCGGGAGTCTTGAAGATGCCGGTGTAGTAGCGGGCCGCCTCTTCGGCCTGGTTGTCAAACCAGAGACAAGGAACGATCGGTTGTTTGGTAGCCATGATTCCTCTCCAGTCTTTTAGCTCAACCGTGATTGATAGCGTCTAGCGCTGGCTGGCGGGGCTGCGCTCCTGCGCCCTGAACTCGGGTCTGCGCTCCGGCTTCGCCTCGGCCAGCGCCTTCCCACACCTGCCGCGTTGAAATCGGTGCCGTAGTACGGCGTCGCCGGCTGCTGCCGCCAGGACTCGTTTAATCCACCGGCGTCGACCCCGTCGAAGCCGAGCTCATCAAGTAGCCGGATCACGACGTCCTTGGACCTCGGATCGTCGCCGGCCACGGGTAGAGCGATGCGCCCGGCAGTTCCTTTGGGCTCACCCCGCTCCAGCAGATGGCGGGCGTAGATGTTGTTGAACGCCTTGACCACCGGACGGCCGAGTGGCTGGATACCCAGCGGCTCTCGGTGACCCCATCCTCGATGGGGCCGATCCGGCCATCGCGCTGCTGGGGATAGTAGTTGCCCGTGTCGACCACCACGACGTCGTCGGGCAGCCCGTTGAAGATGCCGGCCAGCCGCGGAATGTTCTTCAAGGGGATGGTGATGATGATGACATCCCCGACTGGGCGGCCTGTTGGGCCGTGACCGCCCTGGCGCCGGTCTCTCGCGCCAGTCCGGCGAGCGATTCGGGTCCCCTCGAGTTGGCGATGGATACGTCATGCCCCAAGGCCCTGAAATGGCGCGCCAGGGTGCCACCAATCTGGCCGGCGCCGATGATGCCGATTCCAAAAATCCTCCTCCTGATGCTCAGTCCAGCCACGACCTGTCCGTGGCGCCGGATGAGTCTAACCCCGCGGGCAAGAAGTGGACCGTGACTCGTTTTGCGACCCTGAAATGTATGTTTACCGGCAGCTGATCCCACTCATGACACGCACCCGCCCGAGGATGCTCATGATCGACCTTCGCCCCCGGTTTCTTACGCCGCCG
>CAWBVP010000026.1:0-8392 GCA_963792265.1 uncultured Gemmatimonadales bacterium
CGCGATCCCCTATGTGGATTGGGATGTCCAGGGCAACCGGCTGGTGTCGTCCTTCCTGGATCCCAACTTCGCCGGCGCGTTCATCATGTTCGGTCTGTTCTACGCCCATGCCCAGGCCGCGCAGCAGAAGCCTTCCTATCCACTGCTCACGCTCTTCTGGGTGGCGCTGATTCTCACGCTGTCTCGCAGCTCCATCATCGCCAGCCTGCTCGGCCTTGGCCTGCTGACCTTCCGGACCCGGCGCTTCAGCCGGCTCTTCGTGCCGCTAGCGGCCATGGCACTGATCGGGACGTTGGTCGCCGACAAGCTGATCGAGTTCGCCGCGAGCTATCACAAGCTTACGCTGCTGGAGCCGTCTGCCTTGTCGCGGCTCCAGAGCTGGCTGCTGGCGTGGCAGGTGTTTGCCGACAACCCGGTAATCGGAGTGGGGTACAACACCTTCGGTATTGTGCGGAGCGCCTACGGCTCCGCGGTCTCGGGCAACACGGCGTTCGGATCGGACGGCGGCGTCCTGTATCTGGCGGCTGTCAGCGGGATCGTCGGGGTCGCCCTGCTCGGTGCCGTGTTGTGGCGCATCATGATGCTCGGGTTGAAGACCCATCGCAGCAAGACGCTGCCCCCGAACGTCCGGGTCCTGGGGCTTACCCTGCACGCCTGGGTACCCAGCCTCGTGGTGCACAGCGCGGCGTCGAACAGCATCTTCTACCCCTTCATCATCGGCCCGCTGTTTCTTCTCGGTGGACTCTGCGCCCGGCAGTACTACGGGGGAGAGGGAGCGTGAGCACCACCTCGGTGTATCATGAGCCTGAGCGCCCTTCCCGGCCGGAGCCGCTCCCGACCGAGAAACGCCCGCGGGTTTCGGTGGACGCGCGAATGGTGAGCGCGTCGGGGATCGGGACCTATCTGAGCAATCTGCTGCCCCGCATCATCGGCTCCCGGCCCGGTTGGAAGTTCAGTCTGCTGGGGAGCCCCGACGAGCTGCGCGAGTGCAGTTGGGCCCTGGCCCCGAACGTCACAATCGTGCCTTGTGACGCGGTCATCTACGGCATCGGCGAACAGATCCAGCTGGCCACCCGGATTCCGGCCGACACCGACGTGATGTGGTCGCCCCACTACAACATTCCTCTGGCCTATCGGGGCCGGCTGCTGGTGAGCATCCACGATGTGTGTCATGTCGCCCTGCCCGAGCTGGTCCAGGGAATCCATCGGCGGGCCTATACCCGGGTGATGTTGAGCCAGGTCAGGCGGAGAGCCGGCCGGATCCTCTTTCCCTCGGCCTTCACCGCCGGCGAGTTCCACCGTCTGGTGGGCGATCCCGGGCCCAAGGCGGCGACGGTTCCGTACGCGGTCAGCCCGAGCTGGTTCGCAGTCCGGCCACTCCAGCGGCTGCACCCCAGACCGTACCTGCTCTTTGTGGGCAACGTAAAACCGCACAAGAATCTGGGGACGCTGATCCAGGCCTTTGGCCGCATCGCCGAGAGCGTCCCCCACGATCTGGTGGTGGTGGGCAAGCATGCCGGCTTTATCACCGGGGACAGCCCGGCGGTGGCGACTGCCAACTCGCTGGGAGACCGGGTTCACTTCGCCGGCAAGGTGCCGGGGGAAACGCTGGAGCAGTTCGTGGTCAACGCCGATGCCCTGGTGTTGCCGTCGCTGTACGAGGGATTCGGGCTGCCGCCGCTGGAGGCGATGGCGTGCGGGTGTCCGACCGTCGTGTCCCGGGCTGCATCGCTCCCCGAGATGTGCGGCGACGCCTCCCTGTACTTCGATCCCCTGAACGTAGAGGAGCTGGCAACTACCCTGCTCCGGGTCCTGACCAGTCCGGAAGTCCGTCAGGACCTTCGCCAGCGAGGCCGGCAACAGGTCACCCGCTACAGCTGGGACAGCTGCGCCGAGAAAACGCTGGGCTTCCTGGAACAGCTCGCGCTCTCATGAAGGTCGCCATCGTCCACGATTGGCTGGTGACCTACGCCGGCGCCGAGCGGGTGCTGGAGCAGCTGCTCATTCTGTATCCCGAGGCCGATCTCTTCACCCTGATCGACTTCGTTCCGGAGCAGGAGCGGCACTTCCTGCGGGGCCGGTCCCCTCGAACCTCGTTCATCCAGCGGCTCCCCGGCGCCAGAAACCGGTACCGGAACTATCTGCCGCTCATGCCCCTCGCCATCGAGCAATTCGATCTCTCCGGCTACGAGCTGGTCATCTCCAGCTCCTATGCGGTAGCCAAGGGAGTGCTCACCGGACCGGATCAGCTGCACGTGTGCATGTGCTACTCTCCCATCCGCTACGCCTGGGATCTCCAGCATCAATACCTCGAGGCGTCGGGCCTCACGACCGGCCTGCGCTCGTTGCTTGCGCGATACCTGCTCCACCGGATCCGGGCGTGGGACGTCCGCACCGCCAATGGGGTGGACTCTTTCATCGCCATCTCCCAGTTCATTGCCCGAAGAATCTGGAAGACCTACCGGCGAGATTCGGTGGTGATCTATCCGCCGGTGGATGTCGAGGCGTTCTTTCCCGCCGAGGCGAAAGAGGATTTCTACATCACCGCGTCGCGAATGGTGCCGTACAAGCGGATCGATCTCATCGTGGATGCCTTTGCCGCCATGCCGGACCGCACGCTGGTGGTGATTGGAGATGGACCGGAAGCGCCGAAGATCCGGGGTCGAGCTCCTGCCAACGTGCGCCTGCTCGGTCATCAGTCGCTGCCGGCTTTGCGGGACCATCTGCAGCGGGCCCGGGCCTTCGTGTTTGCCGCCGAGGAAGACTTCGGGATCGCGCCGCTGGAGGCCCAGGCCTGCGGCACTCCGGTCATCGCCCTGGGCAAGGGCGGAGTGCTGGAGACCCTTCGGGGCGAGGATGGCCCCGAGCCCACCGCGGTGTTCTTCCCGGAGCAGACCGTAGCCTCACTGGTCGAGGCCGTCGGCCGGTTCGAGTCCGAGGAGCACAGCATCACCCCGGCTGCCTGCCGCGCCAACGCGCTGCGGTTCAGCCCCGAGCGATTCCAGAGTCAGCTCAGAGAATACGTGGGTGGCGAGCTGCGGTCCTTCGCCGAAGCCCGCTCACTCTATCGGGAACACGAAGCAGTAGCGACCTAGCTATGGTCTTCCCCGCCATGCGTCGCCACCTGGTGAGGCACTTCCCCCCGGGAACCCTCCGGGCGCGAGTTGCCTCGGGCGCGATCTGGGTTCTCATCGGCATGGGAGCCAGCCAGCTGGTCGCTGCGCTGTCGTCCATCGTGATCGCCCGGGTGCTCGGCAAGGAGACCTTCGGCGAGTTCGGGATGGTGCGTAACACCATCATGATGTTGGGCGTTCTGGCCGGACTGGGGCTCGGACTCACCACCAACAAGTTTGTGGCCGAGTACCGGGACAACGACCCGGCCCGGGCCAGCCGGGTGCTCGGATTGACTCTGACACTGGGCTTCATTTCCGGAGCCCTGGTCTCCGCCTGGGTGGCATTCGCCGCGGACTACCTGGCGTCACACACCCTGAACGCGGCGCACCTCGCCCCCTACATTCGAATCTGCGCCCCCTTGCTGCTGATGTCGGTGATCAACGGCGTCCAGATGGCGGCGATCAGCGGGCTGGAGCAGTTTCGGGTTCTGGCCTGGCTGACCGCGGTTACGGTCCTCACCGTGGCGCTGTCGTCCGCGGTGGGAGCGCTAGGCTGGGACATCCATGGCGCGCTCTACGGTACCGTGGTTGGCGCCTTCATCAACGTGCTGATCCTCGAAGCGGTGGGCGCGCCGCTGCGCCGGAAGCGAAGCATTCCGGTGGCGTTCCGGGGTATCTGGCAGGAACGCGGCATCATATTTTCTTTCGCCGTGCCGTCGCTGTTCTCCGGCCTCATGGTGGGGCCCATCACCTGGGCCGCCTTGAGACTGTTGTTCATCCGGCCGGACGGCCCGGGCCAGACCGCGGTGTTCAACGCGGCCAACCAGATCCGCGCCCTCGCGCTCTTCGTGCCCGGCGCCATCGCCCAGGTGGTGATGCCGATGTTCTCCAATCTCCAGGCCGGGGCTGACGCCGGACGCTATCAGCGGGCGGTGCGGCTGAGCTCGTTGGCATGCCTGGCCGCCGGGTTGGCGGTCGCCGTACCTCTCATAGTCGCCAGCCGCCAGATCATGGGATTCTTCGGCCCCGGGTTTTCCAGTGGGTGGGTGGTGCTCTGTCTCCTGTGTCTGGCGGCGGTTCTTCAGGCCACCAATACGGTGATCGGCGAAGCGCTGGCGGCTCTGAACAAGATGTGGTGGGGCTTCATGCTGAACTGTCTCTGGGCGGCCGAGTTTCTGCTGGCGTCCTGGCTGCTGGTCCGGCTGGGGGCCACCGGGCTGGGCTGGGCCTACCTGATATCCTATGTGCTGCACACGCTCCAGGTCTGGGCCTTCGTGCTCTTTGCCATTCGGCGGCACCCGGAGTGGAGAGTGGCTCCGGTTCGAGTGCCGGTGCCAGGTGGCGAGTGGGCGTGACCGGCGATTCGGTCATGTATCGCCTGGCCGTCCATAGCGGCCGCCTCCCCTCGATTCTGGGGGAGCTGGGCCGCCGGATCGGACGCCACCGGGGAGTGCGGCTCACCTGCGGATACCGGATGATCATCTACGACCCCCGCGAGTACATCCAGCGGTGTGTGCTGGAGTACGGGGCGTACGAGCCGGGGATCGCGGGTGTCCTGGCCGCCATCCTGCAGCCTGGCGATGGGTTCTTCGACGTCGGCGCCAACGTCGGCCACCACAGCCTGGTTGCGGCGAGCCGCGGCGCCAGGGTGCATGCCTTCGAGCCAGTGCCTCGGCTGGCGGAGCGGCTGCGGGAGAATTTCCGATTCAATGGAATCGAAGATCGCCTGGTGCTCAACGTGGCAGCGGTCGGGGCCGCAGCGGGCGACGCGGTGCTGTACGAGGCGGATCGGCCAGACGACGGCTCCCATTCGATCATTCCCGGGGTGCCCGCCGCGTCGCATCGCCCCCACCAGGTCAAGGTAGTGACCCTCGACGGGTATGCCGCGGGCAACAACTGCAGGCCGGCACTGATCAAGGTGGACGTGGAGGGATATGAAGCCCGGGTGCTCGACGGCGCGACCAGTCTCCTCGGCGCCAGCCGGCCGTTCGTAGTATTGGAGACCGGCGACCGGTTAGCGGATCAGATCGGTGAGTCGGCCAAGAGCGTGCTGGGAAGGTTGGAAGCGATGGGCTACCAGCTCTACCGCCTGGAGGAACAGTCCCTCCGGGCTGAGGCCACGACCGTCGCGCAGGCAGGGGGCGAGTTGGCCAATTACCTGGCAGCGCACCCGGCCAACGGTAACCTGTCCTCGGTGCTCCAGGCGCTCGGCTTTTCGTGAGCGAAGCCAGGCCGCTGGTCTCCATCATCCTACCTGCGTATAACGGCGCAAAGTACCTTCCCGAAGCGATCGAAAGCTGCCTGAGCCAGACCTATCCGGCCTGGGAGCTGATCATAGTTGATGACTGTTCGACCGATACTACTCCCGGGATCATCGCCGAGTACGCAGCCCACGATGGACGTATCCGGGGCATCCGGCACCGGGCCAATTTGAAATTGCCGGGAGCACTGAATACCGGTCACGCGGCCGCGAAGGGGACTTACCTGAGCTGGACCTCGGACGACAACCGGTTTCTACCCGCCGCGTTCGAAGAGATGGTTCAGTTCCTGGAGCAGAACCCCGCGATCGGTCTGGTGTATGCCGACTCCGTCGCCATCGATGAGGCCGGGAATCACCTGCGCAACTTCCCGGCCGAGCCGGCATCGAGGCTGGCGTACTTCAATGCGCTGGGCGCGTGCTTTCTCTATCGAAGGAAAGTCTACCAGGTGGTCGGCGCCTATGACGCCGAGCTGTTCCTGGCGGAGGATTACGATTACTGGCTCCGGGTATTTCGCCAATTTGAGATCGCTCACCTGCCCCGGGTCTTGTACCAGTATCGCTACCATGGTGAGTCGTTGACCAGCACCTACCCGGCCGCGTCAGTGAGGGGCAACGTCGAACGGATTCTCCGCCGGCATCTGCCCTACCTGAGCCGCAGCTCGGCCCACGATCGGGCCCGCGGCTGGATGGTGTGCGCCGGCGCCGCGGCGCGACGTTGGGCACCGTTCCCGGCCGCTGACGCGTTTGCCCGTGCACTCTGGACCGCCCCCCTGTTCTCCATTGCTTACGGAGCTAAGCGTTTCGTGCGACTCTTGCGCGAAATCCTCCGCCCGTCCAAACCATGGCCCTAGCTCGAAGTCTCAGCACCGCATTGGCCTGCCTCTGGGTCTCCAGCAGCGCAACGAGCCACCCGATAAGTCGCACCGAGCGGACCGCGGATGTAGGGATCGTGGTTCACCACCTGGACCAGCAGAGTGTCTCCCAGGTGCTCGATCTCGGCATGCGCCATGTCCGCTATACCCTCTACTGGTCACTCTGGGAAAACCCGCTCTACCGGCAGGAATGGGAAGACGGGCTCGAGCGGGCACTGCAGGCCGGCCTCGATCCCTTGATCGTCGTGCACCAGCCACCCTTCGGAGACTTCCACAGCCGGGAGACGGTCTATCGAGCCTTCGCGCGTTTCATGGAAGCGCGCGCCGCGCAGTTCCCCGAGGTTGGAGCCTGGCAGCTCTGGAATGAAATGGATATCGCATTCACCGATGTGTTCGGTGCCGGCCATCCCGAGGTCTCGATGCGGCAGCGGGGTCAGCTTTATGCGGAAATGCTCAAGCTGGCGTACCCCGCCATCAAGAGAGGCAATCCCAGGGCATTAGTAGTGACCGGCGGGATCGCGTCGGCCATAGATGGCGGCTTTCTCGAGGGCCTTTATGACGGGCACGCGCAGTACGACGTGCTGGCAATCCATACCTACGGTTTTCCCCTGGTCAAGCCGTTCGACGCCAGAGGATCGGCGGCCTGGCGGGTGATGGAGGCCCACGGGGATAACCGGCCCTTATGGAACACCGAATTCGGGCTGGAGCCGGCGGTGATCCCTGACAGCTGGCGATTGAGCCGGGGACAGATCGACAGCGTTCAGCTGGATGCGTGGCGGACGAGCATTGAAGGAAACGAGCGGTGGCGGACCTACGATCGCATCTACGGCTATGTGCTGGCCGATGGAAAGGACCTCAGCTTCAATCTGATCCGCCTGGATGGCACTCCCCGGCCGGCTTACCAGTGGCTCAAGCTATGGTGCCGCCACCGCTGAGCTGGCCTTGGCCTGGGGCAGACCCGCGGTTCGCATCAGCTGGAGGAGCCGGTCGGCGGCAGTACCTGGATCGGACCAGGTGGCCGCTCGCAGCGCCAGCTCCCGCGCGGGCCAGTGCCGCGGCTCACGGGCAATGGAGCTGACAATGGTGGCGAGCCGCTCTTCGTCACCCCGCGTCGCCATAAACTCTGCCGGCAGCAGCTCAGCCAGGCCACCCACCGCGTAGCCCACCACCGGCACATGGGCAGTAACCGCCTGCACGGCCACTTGAGGCAGCCCTTCGTACCGTGAGGGCATAAGCACGGCATCGAGCAGCGGAATCACCCGCTCCACATCGTCCCGCCAGCCGAGGAATTGAACCGCCGAGGCTATTCCGAGTCGCTCCGCCATCTGCTGAATCGCATGGCGGTCGGGCCCATCTCCCACGATCACCAGCTGCAGATCGAGCCCCTGACTCAGCAGCTTCTGGGTCACCCGCAACGCCGCATCATGTCCCTTGTGGTGGATCTGAATTCTCCCCACCATGCCGAGCAGGAAACGGTCGGTCAGCCCTTGGGCTTGCCGCAGCTGAGACCGATCGCTCCCCGGCGGGAGCGGCGACAAGCCCTGGGTGGGCGGGTGAATGACATCCGGCGGTGGCGAGGCGGTAGCGTTCGACGACCTCCTGAGAGCCGGCTTGGGAAACAGTCACCAACCGGTCGAAGCGCCGGATCAGGCTCGGCACCAGAAAATTCCGCAGCCATCCCAGCTTGGCGCCGATGACGCTGGGCTGCTGGCTCAGGTGGAGAAAGCCCCATACCGGCGGCCGCGGGGTGGACCGCTCCGCCGCGTCTAGCACCGACTGGCCCCGTTCGACGGTGGGCAGGTTCACCAGAATTAAATCCGGCCTGGTAGTCGCGATGATTCCTGCCAGCTCACCCGCGCCCGCGGCGCGGAGATGCCGGTTCAGGTTGGCCAGCGTGCCCGCGTTAAGCGGGGCGGTGGAATAGTGGATACGGACGGCGTCCGGCAGCGCCTGGCACGAGGCGCGAAGAACGGGGTGGTCCAGAGCCCGCCGGGAGACCGCCAGGTGGACCTCGCATCGGGAGGCCAGCGCGCGGCAAAGGGCAAAGAACGACAGCTCGGCGCCGCCGCACTTCACCTCTTCCATTATCAGCAATACACGCAATGTCACGGAAGAAAAACCACGCGAGCCGCCGAGGTCAGCTGGCG
>CAWBVP010000027.1:0-7673 GCA_963792265.1 uncultured Gemmatimonadales bacterium
TGGAAGAGCGAGCAGTCCCCTGCGTCCCAGCGCCCACGGAGCCCCGAGGCGCTCAGGTCCCAGTCGGGACGGATCTCCCTCGTCACCTCCCGAAGGTCGTGCCAGAGGTCGGCCACCGACGGGCGGCCCCAGAACCAATAGCCGTTGTAGATCCGATGGATCACCGACCCGGCTTGAGCACGATCGTGTGCGGGATCATCGGGTTGTGCTCGGGGTCGGTGTATTCCTGGATGTCGAGGTCTTCTGAACTGTCCGCTCCGGGTCGGAGAGGAAGGGCCACTGGGCGGCGACCGAAGCCGGAACTCCTGGATCGTGTGATGGTCGTCGGTCGCGATCGTGGCGATCTGAGTGTACTCCACGGCGATCTGGGGTAGAACGCGGCCAGCTCCAGGTGCTGCTGGTGCTCCTTGGGGCAGTAGTGGCCCGCGCGAGGGTAAGGATCAGCGGGTCTTCGCCCTGCAGCTCGCTCAGCCGGCGGGGCGTGCTCGTGTGATCGGGCAGCTCGTAGTCGGGAAACGGCGGCCCCCGGCATGATGTCAGAGCGCATGGTTGCTCTCGCCATCGTTCACAACGGCAGCTCGGTTCCGGCCTGCTCCGCCACCATGTACGCGGCGTACCAGGCGGGCCAGTTCGCGTCTCGCTGGCCGGTGCGCTTCTCGTGCTCGCCGTGCGCGGCCTCCGCGCGCCGGAGCGCCTCCGCCAGGTCTCCCACCGAACGTGGACGTCGGTCGCCGGTCGACCCGCCCGGGCAGCCGGGTCGTGATCTCCTGCAGCAGCCAGCCGTTGCCGTCGGGGTCGCTGAACGAGACGAACGACCCGTAGCTGCGCCGGTCCGGAGCGGGGCCGCTCAAGCGTGCCTCGGGGTCGACGCGGTTGAAGGTTGCGAAGTGGAACACCTCGCTCACCTCGACACCGCGCTCCACGAGTTCGTCTCGCGCAGCCTCGATGTCGGAGACGATCAGAGTAAGCCCTGCGCGGATCCGGGCGCGGCGGATGTGAGGTTCGTGCCGAAGTGGATCGAACACTGGGAGCCCGGCGGCGTGAACTGGACGACGTGGTCGTCGCCCGAGCTGAAGTCGGCGTCGAGTCTCCACCCGAGTTTCCCGTAGAACTTCTTAGCGCGGTCGACATCCGACACCGGGATGGTGACCACCTCGAGCTTCATGGGGACCTTCCGATCTCTACGTCGGTGGTCGCGTCCTTACGGGGGGTTGCGGTGGTGCTCATAATTGTCTCCGGGGTTGGATCAGGTGTGCGGACGGAAACGCCGCTTGGAGCTATGATATGGTTGATCTCAACTTCCCTCTTGAACCGCCTTGCGCAATAGGGCTTCTCCGTCTTACCCAGCTGGCGGGAGACAATCCGATGAAGGTTCTGCTCTTCGGCGCCACCGGGATGGTCGGCGCCGGCGCGCTGATCGAGTGCCTCGCCGATCCCAGGGTCGAGTCGGTGGTGTCGATCAGCCGCTCGCCCACCGGCCGGAGCCATCCCAAGCTGCGTGAGGTGATCCAGCCGAAGTCCTTCTCCTATAACGATCTTAGGGCTGACCTCTCATCCAGTGACGCATGCTTCTTCTGCCTCGGAGTCACCTCCGTGGGATGAGCGAAGCGGGGTACACCACGGTCACCTACGACCTCACTCTGACCGCCGCTCGGGCCATGGCCGCGGTCAATCGTGGCATGACCTTCTGTTATGTCTCGGGGATGGGCACCGACAGTTCGGAGCGGGGCGGGACCATGTGGGCCCGGGTGAAAGGCAAAACCGAGAACGCGCTCCTGGCCCTACCCTTCAAGGCGGCGTACATGTTCCGCCCGGGCTACATCCAGCCGCTGAAGGGCGTGCGCTCGAAGACCGGCTGGTACCAGGCGCTCTACACCATCGCCGCGCCGCTTTCGCCGCTGATGCATCGGTTCTTTCCCGGGATTTCCACTACCACGGAGATCCTGGGTCGCGCCATGATTCAAGCGGCCGCGGTGGGCTACCCCAAGCGGATTCTGGAGTCGCGGGATATCAATGAGCTGGGGCTGGGAGCTAGGAGAGGAACTATGAGCCAAGAAGTGAAGATGCTGATCCCGATCATGGTTGGCGCGCTGCTGGGTGTGCTCTTCCTGCTGGTGATCCGGAGAGCCGAGGCAGGACGCCAGGTACGGCTCTTGGCCGTGGGCCTGGCGGTTACCGCACTGATCTACGTGGTCGTCGCCCTCCCTCAAACCGGTCTCCACTGGGTTGGGGTGGAGATAGTCGGGCTGGCCTTATATGGATCTCTGGCCTGGCTCGGCCTCAAAGCCTCTCCCTGGTGGTTGGTGCTGGGATGGGCCGGTCATGTCGCGTGGGACATGAGTCTCCATCTCGACCCCACCCACGCGACCGTGCCGGTCTGGTACCCGTACGGCTGCGCCGGCTTTGATCTAATCGTTGCCGGCTATCTGATCAGCCTGGCATCAGGAACCGCGCTCCGCCGGGAATAGTTTACGTTTGAAGGGTGAAATAGCCTTCATTATGTATGGGAGAGGACATGAGCCAGGAAGAGAGAACCAGTCGTACGGCCGTCGCCGGTGCCCAGCAGACCGAGATAGCCGTGCTTGCCGGCGGTTGCTTCTGGGGAGTCGAGGAGATCCTCCGCTCGGTGCCCGGCGTGATCGACACCGACGTGGGCTACACCGGGGGCTGGGTGAAGAATCCGACCTATGAGGACACCCATGAGAGCCGGTCCGGTCACGCCGAGGCGATCCGGGTGACCTTCGACCCGTCGGTGCTGAGCTACGAGGAGCTGCTGGAGAAGTGGTTCTTCAAGCTGCACGACCCCACTACTCTGAACCGGCAGGGGAACGACGTGGGCACCCAGTACCGCTCGGCCGTTTTTCCCCAGACGCCGGAGCAGAAGGAGATCGCTGAGCGGGTAAAGGCGCGGGTCGAGGCCTCAGGCAAGTGGAAGCGCCCGATCACGACCAGCATCGAGCCGGCCTCCACCTGGTACAGCGCCGAGGGCTATCACCAGGATTACCTGCGCAAGCACCCCGGCGGCTACAGCTGCCACTATATGAGAGAGTAGAGCGATGCTGCCCACCCGAAAGCTCGGCACCCAAGGCCTCGAGGTCTCCGCGATCGGCCTTGGCCTCATGGGGATGAGCCACGCTTACGGCTCCGCCGCGGAGCGGGACGAGCGCGAGTCCATCGCCACCATCCACCGGGCGCTCGAGCTCGGCGTGACTTTCTTCGATACGGCCGAAGTGTACGGGCCTTACACCAACGAGGAGCTGTTTGCCCGCGCGCTCCAGGACCGCAAGGGTGAGCGCGACCGCATCGTCATCGCCACCAAGTTCGGCTTCCGGATCGAGAACGGCGGCATTGCCGGGCTGGATAGCCGGCCGGAAAACGTGCGCCGAGCGGTCGAGGGCTCGCTCCGCCGGCTCGGCACCGATTACATCGACCTGCTCTACCAGCACCGGGTGGATCCCCGAGTGCCGATCGAAGAGACGGTGGGCGCCATGGCCGACCTGGTGCACGAGGGGAAGGTTCGTTTCCTCGGCCTTTCGGAGGCGGGCGAGCAGACCATCCGCCGGGCCCACGCGGTGCATCCGATCGCGGCGCTGCAGAGCGAGTACTCGCTGTGGGAGCGGAACCTGGAGCAGCGCATCATTCCGACGTTGCGCGAGCTGGGGATCGGGCTCGTCGCGTTCGCGCCACTGGGCCGCGGCTTTCTCACCGGGGCGGTGAAGCGGGCCGAGGAGTATCCGGAGAGCGACTTCCGCCACGGCGACCCGCGCTATCAGGGGGAGAACTTCGACGCCAACATGCGGGCCGCGGCGGGCGGTGCGGGAGTTGGCCGAGCGGAAGGGCGCGACCCCGGCGCAGGTCGCGCTCGCCTGGCTGCTGAACAGGGGCCCTGATTTTGTATCGATCCCCGGCACCAAGCGGCGGAAGTATCTGGAGGAGAATGTCGCCGCGGTGAACGTCTCACTCAGCGCTGAGGAGATGGCCGAGCTGGACGCGGCGCTCGCGCCGGAGAAGGTGGCCGGGCCCCGTTACAACGCCCAGATGATGGCGCAGGTTGACCGGTAAGGTTCGCCCCCCAGCATCGCCGTTCCCCTCCCCTGCCCCGGCCCGGTATACTGCGGAGATCCCAACCGGGCCCAACATGTCGGATAGCTTCGATCGCCTCCATGCCGCGCTTGCCGGCCGCTACATCCTGACCGGCGAGCTGGGGCGCGGCGGCATGGCCACGGTATATCTCGCCGAAGATCTGCGGCACCGGCGAAAGGTCGCGGTGAAGGTGCTCCGTCCCGATCTGGCGGCGACGCTGGGGGCGGACCGATTCGCCCGCGAGATCGAGATCGCGGCCCAGCTGCAGCATCCTCATATCCTGCCGGTGCTCGACTCGGGCGAGGCCGACGGCTTCCTGTTCTATGTGATGCCGTACATCGAGGGCGAGTCCCTGCGGGAGAAGCTCCAGCGCGAGGGCCGGCTTTCCGTGGCCGAAGTGACTCGCCTGCTGCGGGAGACCGCCGACGCGCTGGCCTACGCGCATGCCCACGGCGTGGTGCACCGGGACGTGAAGCCCGACAACGTGCTGCTCTCTGGCCGCCACGTGCTGGTGGCAGACTTCGGGGTGGCCAAGGCGTTGAGCCAGGCGACTGGAGCAGTACCGGCACTGACGACCGCGGGGATCGCCATCGGCACGCCGACCTACATGGCGCCGGAGCAGGCCACCGCCGATCCCGATGTGGACCATCGGGCCGACATCTACGCCCTTGGCGTGCTGGGCTACGAGATGCTCACCGGCGGGCCGCCGTTCACCGGAAGCCCCCGCGCGATCATCGCGGCGCACACGCTGGAGGAGCCGCCACCGATCACCTCGCGCCGGTCCGACGTCCCGACGGCCTTGGCCGAGGTGATCGAGCGCTGCCTGGCCAAGGATCCACCGGATCGCTGGCAGAATGCGCAGGAGATCGTGGACCAGCTGGAGGGTTTCTCCCAGGCTCTGCCCCGGCCCCGACCGGCGCTGCTGGCCCGGGCGCTCGGCACTGCACTGGCCGTCGGGGTGGTCGCGCTGCTGGCGCTGCTGGCTCTCCGAAGGCCGGAGTCGCGCCGGCTGGAGCTGGGGCGCGCCACGCAGATCACCTTCGATCCCGGCCTCGAGCTGGATCCGGCGCTCTCGCCCAATGGCCAGCTGGTGGCGTACGCCAAGGGCCCGGCCGATCGGATGCGCCTCTTCGTGCGTCAGATCGGCGGCGGCCAGCCCATCGCGCTGACGCCGGACAGCGGTCCACCGCAGCGGCAGCCCCAGTGGTCGCCCGATGGATCGTCCCTCCTTTATGAGGCGGGTGACAGCGTCTATCTCGTGCCCGCGCTCGGCGGAATTCCCCGCATGGTGGGCGCCGGGGTAAACACCCGCGCCGGGAGAGGGCTCCGCTACTTCACCACCAAGGCGTGGGGACCGGACAGCAAGCGGTTTCTCTTCAATCGGGCCGACTCGGTGCTGGCCCAGCCGGTGGACGGCGGAAGGCCGAGCCTGCTGGCCCGGCTGCCGATGGCGGATCCGCACAGCTTTTCCTGGTCGCCCAACGGAAAGCTGATCGCCTTCGTCACCGGCAACAGCATCTTCACGCTGGCTCCGTCCAACCTGGGCAATGTCGGGTCCCAGCGCGATATGGATCCTGCGGGCCGACGGCGGCGCCCCGCGGAAGCTGACCGGGGGCGACGCGCTGAATACCAGTCCGGTCTGGGGTTCCGACAGCCGTCACCTGCTGTTCGTCTCCAACCGCGACGGGCCGCGCGACGTGTACCGGGTGCCGTTGGATCGGAACGGCAGCGCCGACGGCCCGATCGAGCGGGTGACTCAGGGGCTCAATGCCAGCTCGATCTCGCTCTCGGCCAACGGCCATCGGCTCGCCTATGCCACGCTGACGGTGAGTGCCAACATCTGGATGGCCGAGGTGCCGAAGGACGGACGGCCGGTCGACCCGGCTTCGGTGCGGGCCCTCACGGTGGGGAGCGACCTGGTGGAGGCGGTGAGCCTCTCACACGACGGCCACTGGCTCTACTTCGACTCCAATCTGCACGGGAACCAGGACATCTACCGGATGCCGGCGGACGGCGGGCCGATCGAGCAGCTCACCACCAACTCGGCCGACGACTTCAATGGGGAAGTTTCACCGGACGATCAGGTGATGGTGTTTCACGCGGTGCGCAACGGGTCCCGCGACATCGTCGCCATGCCCGCGGGCGGCGGACCGGAGACCACCATTTACGGCGGGCCCTACGAGGAGCGCTGGCCCCACTGGTCGCCGGACGGACAGTCGATCGCCTTCAGCATCACCGAGGCGCCGCCGGACCGTGCCGGCCTATATGTCACCCGCCGCGCCGCCGACGGCTCGTGGAGCGAGCCGAGACGGATCAGTCGGCGCGAGGTCCAGGGCTACTGGACACCGGACGGAAAGGCGTTGTTGCTGGAGCGGGGGTTCGCGGACTGGGAGAACGAACAGATCGTGCACTACATCGAGCGGGTGTCGGTGGAGACCGGGCGTACCGATTCCATCCCGTTGCCGTTCGAGAACGTCAGCTTCGTCGGCGTGCGGGTGGTGCCGGGTGGAAAGGAGCTGTTCCTGAGGATCGCCACGCAGGGTGGCGCGGTGTCGTTCTGGGCCATGCCGATCAACGGCGGTAAAGCTCGGCTGGTGCTTCGGCCGGGGGGTCCGGACATCGGCGGGCGGGGCTACTGGGCTACGAATGGGAAGCGGATCTATTTCGTTCGTTCCGAGCGGGAGAGCGATGTGTTCGTAGCCGAGGTGAATCATTAATCGCCTCGCCGTAGTGCTTGTGCTCACGATGGCCCTCTGGGCCTGTGCCGGTTCACGACCCCAGGACCGGAAGGTCTCACAAGAATTTCGAGTGCAGTCCAGAGACGGCACCATGATAGCAATGGAATGTGCCGGGACCGGACCCAATTTGCTCCTGGTCCACGGAGGCACCGGTGATCGAACGCGCTGGACACCTATGTTCTCCCTGCTCTCCTCCCAATTCAACGTCTGCGCCATGGACCGCCGCGGACACGGCGCGAGCGGTGATTCTCCCGACTACAGCCTCCAGAAGGAAGCCGAAGATGTGGCAGCTGTCGTCGACTCCCGCCAGGGACCCGTTGCGGTGCTGGGCCATTCCTACGGGGGGGTGGCGGCCCTGGAGGCCGCCTTTCTGACCCGGAATATCTCGAAGCTCATCCTGTACGAAGCCCCATTGCAGGAACCCATCGATCTGGCTGTCATCGAGAAGATCGAGAAGCTGATCCAGAAGGGAGACCGAGACCAGGCCGTCACGACCTTCATGCAGGAGGTCGTCCGACAAACACCCGCAGAGGTGCAGGCGATGCACTCGCGGCCGTCCTGGCCGACTTTGGTCGCAACTATTGGCTCGCAACCGCGGCAGATGCGCGCCCTCGCGGCCTACCGGTTCGATCCGACCCGCATCAGCGCAGTCAGAATACCGACCCTCCTTCTTACCGGCGGCAATTCAACGTCGCCCTCGATCAAACGAGCCATTGGCAGTCTGCAGGCGTCGCTGCCCCATTCCACGCTGGTGGTGTTGGAGGGACAGCAACACAACGCAATGGACAGTGGTCGCGACCAGTTGGCTCGGGCAATCAAAAGCTTTCTCTCCATCCCTCCTTCGTTGCAGTC
>CAWBVP010000028.1:0-313166 GCA_963792265.1 uncultured Gemmatimonadales bacterium
GGATGGTTGTAGTCTGTGGGTTCGCCGCAAGGCGGACATGGACGGTGTGAGGAATCAACACCGGTTGTGAGGTCCGCCATCGCGTGGGGACCGCGCAACCAGAGGACAGCCCGCAAGGGTTGGCGTCAAACGAAATTGAGATCAAACGCAATAAGCACACGGTGGATGCCTTGGCATCGAGAGGCGATGAAGGTCGTGATAAGCTGCGATAAGCCTGGGGGAGCTGCACATGAGCCGTGATCCCAGGATGACCGAATGGGGAAACCCGGCGGGCCGCGAGGCCCGTCACCGCGCAAGCGGAGCCAACCCGGGGAACTGAAACATCTCAGTACCCGGAGGAACAGAAATCAACCGAGATTCTCCTAGTAGCGGTGAGCGAACGGGGAAGAGGCCAAACCGTGGGAGCTTGCTCCCGCGGGGTTGTGGGACCACAACGTGGGATGCACGACGCCAAAGTGAAGCGGCCTGGAATGGCCCGCCAGAGACGGTGAAAGCCCGGTAACCAGACGCGTACGGCCCCTAGTGGTATCCCGAGTAGCGCGGAGCACGTGGAATTCTGCGCGAATCTGGGGGGACCACCCTCCAAGCCTAAATACTCCTCGATGACCGATAGTGCACTAGTACCGTGAGGGAAAGGTGAAAAGCACGCCAGGTGGCGAGTGAAATAGATCCTGAAACCGTGTGCCGACAAGCGGTAGGAGGGCCCGCAAGGGCCTGACTGCGTGCCTTTTGCATTATGATCCGGCGAGTTACTGATCACGTGCAGGTTAAGGCCTTCAGGGCCGGAGCCAGAGCGAAAGCGAGTCTGATAAGGGCGACTCGTACGTGGGCGTAGACCCGAAGCCGTGGCGATCTACCCTTGAGCAGGTTGAAGCCGCCGTAACAGGCGGTGGAGGACCGAACCCATGTGGGTTGAAAACCGCTGGGATGACTTGAGGGTAGGGGTGAAAGGCCAATCAAGCTCGGAGATAGCTGGTTCTCCCCGAAATATATTTTGGTATAGCCTCGGGAAATGAGTTCACAGGAGGTAGAGCACTGGATGGGTCCGGGTCGTGAATAACGATACCTCCCCCAACCAAACTCCGAATGCCTGTTGAATGCTGCCCGGGAGGCAGTCGCGGTGCGCTAATGTACCGTGGCGAGAGGGAAAGAACCCAGAACATCAGCTAAGGCCCCGGAGTGGCGGCTCAGTGTAGCAAAGGATGTGATCTTGCTGTGACAACTGGGAGGTTGGCTTAGAAGCAGCCATTCCTTTAAAGAGTGCGTAATAGCTCACCAGTCCAGCGAGGTCGCGCCGATAATGGTCGGGACTTCAAGCCGCCCGCCGAAGCTATGTCTTCATGCGCAAGCATGAGGGGTAGGGGAGCGTTCCCAGAGCAGTGAAGCCGGGGCGGAAGCCTTCCGGTGGAGCGATGGGAAGTGAGGATGCCGGATTAAGTACGCGAGAAACAGGGTGAAAACCCCTGTCACCGTAAGCCTAAGGGTTCCTGAGCCATGTCGATCAGCTCAGGGTCAGTCGGTCCCTAAGTCGAGGCCGAGAGGCGTAGACGATGGGAAACGGGTCAACATTCCCGTACCAACTGTAAGCCGTTACGAGTCTGAGGAGGGACGCAGGAGCAAGGTCACCGGCGGGTGGTGGATTTTCCGCTGCAAGGTGGTAGACGTTTCCCGGTAGGCAAATCCGCTGGGATAGTCGAGAACCGATGCCGAAGGGGCCGTAAGGCCCCGCCAAGGGTGGCTGACGCACACTGCCGAGAAAAGCTTCGCAGACCAGGACTGCAGTTGACCGTACCGTAATCCGACACAGGTGGGCGAGGCGAGAAGCCTAAGGTGCTCGAGTGATTTACGGAAAAGGAACTCGGCAAAATTACCCCGTAACTTCGGGATAAGGGGTGCCGGTTGTAGGTGACCCGTACAAGGGAAGCCCAAGCCGGCCGCAGAGAATCGTCCCAAGCGACTGTTTAGCAAAAACACAGGAGCGTGCCAAGGCATTGTCCAAGCCGACGTATACGCTCTGACTCCTGCCCGGTGCCGGAAGGTTAAGGCAAGCGGTTAGCCGCAAGGCGAAGCTGCGAACCGAAGCCCCGGTAAACGGCGGCCGTAACTATAACGGTCCTAAGGTAGCGAAATTCCTTGTCGGGTAAGTTCCGACCTGCACGAATGGAGTAACGACTTGGGAGCTGTCTCTTCCGTAAGCTCGGCGAAATAGCAGTATCGGTGAGGATTCCGATTACCCGCGACAGGACAAAAAGACCCCGTGCACCTTTACTACAACCTGTCATTGAACGTCGGTATGACCTGCGTAGCATAGGTGGGAGCCGTTGATCTGGTCCTTTCGGGGGTCAGGGAGGCAACAGTGAAATACCACCCTTGTTTTACTAACGTTCTCACTCGGACGGCAACACCGTCGAGGACCGTGGCAGGTGGGTAGTTTGACTGGGGCGGTCGCCTCCTAAAGAGTACCGGAGGCGCGCTATGGTGGGCTCAGTGCGGTCGGTAATCGCACGATGAGTGTATAAGCAGAAGCCCGCCTGACTGCGAGCGCGACGGCGCGAGCAGGGACGAAAGTCGGCTTAAGTGATCCGGTGATCCCGTGTGGATGGGTCATCGCTCATCGGATAAAAGGTACGCTGGGGATAACAGGCTTATCGCGCCCGAGAGTTCACATCGACGGCGCGGTTTGGCACCTCGATGTCGGCTTATCACATCCTGGGGCTGGAGAAGGTCCCAAGGGTCCGGCTGTTCGCCGGTTAAAGTGGTACATGAGCTGGGTTCAGAACGTCGTGAGACAGTTCGGTCTGTATCCGTCGTGGGCGTGGGAGTGTTGAGGGACGTCGTCTCTAGTACGAGAGGACCGAGACGAAGCGACCGCTCGTGTACGGGCTATCCTGCCAAGGGTATCGCCCGGTAGCGATGTCGCGCGGAGATAACCGCTGAAAGCATCTAAGTGGGAAACTCTTCCCAAGATGAACACTCCTGGGGCATAAGCCCCCTAAAGGGCCCAGGGAGACTACCTGGTTGATAGGCCGCAGATGCACGGCGCGCAAGCGCTTCAGTCGAGCGGTACTAATCGCCCGTGAAGTTTGATCTCTTCTTCTTCGCATTTCGAAACCATCCATCCCTCGTTGTCGCTATTGGCTATGAGCTATGGGCTATTCCGTTCGACGGAGTAGCGCATAGCCCATGGCGATGCCCATAGCCTAAAAAACGGCTGACGACTAGCGCGCAGGGGCCACACCCGTTCCCATTCCGAACACGGCAGTTAAGCCCTGCAGCGCCGATGGTACTGCAACTGCGAGGTTGTGGGAGAGTAGGCCGTCGCCAGCCTTTCCTTTGAAAGCCCACCAGGCACTCGCTGCTGGTAGGGTTTTCTGGCTAATAGCCAATAGCTCCTCGCCCCTATCTTGATGCTATGCCTCCGCAGAACCGGCCACATCGCCCTCGCCGGCGCGCCCAACGTCGGCAAATCCACCCTCCTCAACGCCCTGGTCGGCCAGCACCTGGCGATCGTGAGCCCCAAACCCCAGGCCACCCGGCTCCCGGTGACCGGCCTGCGGACGGAAGGCGAGACCCAGTACATCTTTCACGACCTGCCCGGCCTGCTGGAGCCCGGCTACCTGCTCCAGGCCCGGATGCGGGATCTAGCCCTCGATACCGCGGCGGAGATGGATCTCATCCTCCATCTGCATCCCGCCCCCGACGCGCCGGCACCGCCGTTCGAGCAGCTGGCCGGGCTGACCCGAGCCGCTTCCGGTACCGATCCTCACCGTCTACACCAAGGGTGATCTCGTCTCGCTCCCCAGCGAGCCGCGCTGGAGCGAACGGCTCCGGTGGTCGCCGCCACCGGCGACCAGGGCTTGGAACGGCTGCTGGACCGGGTCCGGCCTCACCTGCCCGAGAAGGAGTTCGAGCACGACCCCGACGACATCGGGACCCAGCCGCTCCGCTTCTTCGTGGTCGAGTATCTGCGGGAGGCGGCCTTCGACCTGCTGGGTGACGAGCTGCCCTACTCCTTCACCGCCGAGGTCGAGGAGTTTCGCGAAGCCGAGCGGCCCGTATACATTCGAGTCACCCTTTTCGTCGAGCGGGAGTCGCAAAAGGGGATCGTGATCGGCCGCTCGGGCCAGACGTTAAAGGCGCTGGGCTCCCACGCTCGCGCTCGGCTGGAGCAGCTGATCGGTGAGCCGGTATATCTCGATTGCTGGGTCAAATCTCTGCCTAACTGGCGAAAGAGCTCAGCCGCGCTGGTCCGTTTCGGTTTCCCCGCGGTGAGCCCCGGGGCTCCTCCTCAGGGACATACTTCGCGGGACAAGGAGTCCGCATGACGCTTTCCCCCGAGCTGCTCCAGATCCTGGTCTGCCCCAAGTGCAAAGGTGAGCTGGAATACCGGGCCTCTCCCGAGGCTTTGATCTGCCATGCCTGCCGACTGGTGTACCCGGTCGAGGATGGCATTCCCATCATGTTGATCGACGAAGCCAAGCCGCTCTGAGTCAGCCTCCATCTCCCCGAATGAACCCGCATACGCTGAGCGCGTACGCTCAGCGGGCTCTGGAAAGCGCTCGGGCAGAGGCGGTGCGCCTGGGACATGATTCGATCGGAGCCGAGCACATCGTGCTCGGATTGTTGCGGGGAGAGGGGCCCGCCGCCGCACTGTTTGCCCGGCTGGGTCTGGATCTCGGAGCGGTGCAGCAGCGGCTGGAGTCCAGCGGTCGGCGGCGACAGCCGCGCGGCACCAATGAGGAGCTCGCCTACACCTCGCACGCCAAGCGGCTCATCGAGGTCGCCTCCAAGGCGGCGAGAGACTCGGGGACCGGACTCTCGGCGGAACACCTGCTCCTGGCTGCTCTGCAGGAGCCGCGCGGCACCGTGGCCAAAATTCTGGGCGAATCAGGCGTCTCGGCCGAACGAGCTCAGTCCGAGCTCCAGAAGGCCGCTCGCGGCGATCGTCCTGCCCCCGATCGTGCACCCCGACCTGGTGGGCCACTCAGCTCGGCGGGTCTCCTGGCGGCTGTTGCTACTCCTCGCCGTTCCGGCGAGCATTGTCCTCGAGCGAGTGATTCACGGGTCGGCGCTCGCCATCTTCGTCGTCGCCTGCTTGGGCGTCCTTCCCCTGGCCAGTTACATGGGCGAGGCGACTGAGCACCTGGCGCAACGGACGGGGCCCATGATCGGCGGCCTGCTCAACGCCACGTTCGGAAACGCAGCTGAGCTGATCATCTCGATCGTGGCGCTGCAGGCCGGTCTGATCCAGCTGGTCAAGGCATCCATCACCGGCAGCATCCTGGGAAACCTGCTCCTCATCCTGGGTTTGTCCGTGGTGGCCGGTGGCCTGAAGCGCAGCGAGCTCCGCTTCAACCGCGCCACGCGCGGGGATGAGCGCGGGAATGCTGGCCCTGGCCGTGGTTGCCCTGGTGCTTCCCGCCCTTTTCCATTCCCTCCACCCGGAGCAGGCCGCGAGACTGTCCGAGCTTCGCATGTCGGAGGCGGTGGCGGTGATACTGCTGGTCACCTACGGCCTGTCGCTGCTCTTTACCCTCCGGACACACAAGTGCCTGTTCTGGGCCGAGGGCCACCCTCTGGAAGGGCCCGGGTGGGGGGTGGGGAAGGCCATTCTGATTCTGGCCCTTGCCACTGTCGGGGTAGCCATCGAATCCGAGCTGCTGGTCCACGCTGCCACCGAAGCCACCAAGACCGTGGGCCTCAGCGAGACATTTCTCGGCCTCATCGTGATCCCGATCATCGGCAATGCGGCGGAACACGCGACTGCCGTTGTGGTTGCGCGGCGGGGCAAGATGGACCTGGCGCTCCAGATCGCCCTGGGGTCCAGTACTCAGGTTGCCCTGCTGGTCGCGCCGATACTTGTGTTTGCCGGTGTGGTCCTCGGGCGGGAGATGAACCTGGTCTTTACCCCCTTTGAGGTCCTCGCGCTGGGGATGGCCACCATCGTCACCGCCATCATTACCCTGGATGGGGAGTCCCATTGGTTCGAGGGGGTCCAGCTGCTCGCGGTCTATGGCATGGTGGCCGTAGGGGCCTTCTTTCTGGTTTGACAGGCCGGAGCACGGTTCCTAAGTTAGCTAGACGTAACTCCTTACGAGAGGCCATGGGTGCGGACTCGGCCGACGATTCTCTTCTTTTCGCCGGACGGTTGTCCGGTGCCGGCCCTGGTTCGCCAATGGGCCGCGGGCCACACCTTTCCGCTCCTGGTGTTCGACCAGGCGGCGGAGGTGGAGTCGATCGTCCTGCGAGGCCACCCCTGCCTCCTGTTCGTGGACGGGGACAACTCGAGCACCGCCGGCATGGGGTTGATCCGGCGGCTCAAGAGCGACGCCTTCACCGCCATCGTCCCGGTGACTACGCTGGTTGGGAAGCACCATCCGGAGCAGGTCCAGGCCTGGTTTGGATCCGGCGCCGACGAGGTCATTACCGGTTTATTCTCGCCGGCCGAACAGCGCGCCCGTCTGGAGTCGATGCTGGTGCGGACCGAGCGCGACGTGTCGGTGCACCCGTCGACCCGGCTTCCCGGGACGACGGAGATCGAGCGAGAGATCCGCCGGCGACTGGAGTCGAATCAGGAGTTCGCCGTCTGCTACGCCGATCTGGATCATTTCAAGGAGTTCAATGACCGGTACAGCTATTATGAAGGTGACCGGGTCATCTACATTCTGTCGCGGATCCTGCACGACGTCGTCAAGGGTCTTATGGGGCCGCGCGGATTCGTGGGGCATATCGGGGGCGATGACTTCATCTTCATCATTCCCGCCGGGGACATCAGCCCGGTCTGCAGCGAGATCCTCGAGGTCTTCGATGCCCTCATTCCGTTGCAGTACAACGATCAGGACCGCCGGGCGGGGTACTTCTTCGGGAAGGATAGGCGGGGCCAGCTCCACCGGGTCCCGCTGATGACGCTATCCATCGGCATCGTCACCAACCGGCATCGCAAGTTTGCGCATCCAGCCCAGGTGAGCGAGCTTGCCACCGAGATGAAGAGCTATGCGAAGACTCTGCCCGGGTCGGTATTCGTAGTGGACCGCCGGCACGGGGCCAACGGGGAGGAAAGGTCAGGACCTGCGTCCAGGGAAAAGTCTTGAGGATCTCGCGATGAACGTGACCTGCCCGAATTGCGCCACCATCTATCGGGTCGATCCGGCCAAGGTTCCGGAGGCCGGGGTTCGAACCCGTTGCAATGTGTGCAGCGCGGTGTTCGCCGTCCGACGGGAAGCGGAGCAGGGACGTTCGGCTCCCGCGGCGCCTCCAGCTTCCGCAGCGGCTCCGGCTCCCAAGCCGGCTGCGGCACCGACACCGGCCCGCGGCAGCCCCTAGCGAACCCAGCCGGCCCGCAGCTCGACCACCAGCGGGACCTCCACCGGCGGCGCCCGCCGGCCCTCCGCAGCGCCCGTTTGCACCTCAGCGTCCCGCTGCGTCCGCGGCAGGTCCCTCAGCCCCGGCGGGCCGTCCCGCTGTCGCCGTCCCCGGAAGGACTGCTCCCACTCCCGCAGCGCCGGCCAGTCCGGCGGCCCCATCAGCCCCGGCCGCACCGCCTCGTTCCCCGGCCGCGCCGGGCGTTGCTCCCGCGGCCACGGCCCCGGTCGCACCCCCGAAGCCTGCCGCGCCAACTGCGGCCCCGGCCAGTGCGGCAGCTCCCCGCCCGGCGACCGCCCCGACCGGTACGCCGGCCGGCCAATCCGTTCTTGTCCCAGGACCCCGCCCTCAAGGCGCGCCGGCTGGCCCGAGCGCTCATCTCCGATATGGTGGTCTACCATCCAGGTAAGCGACAGGAAGGGCTCCGGGACGGCAACCTCAAGGAGCTCTTCGAGGAGGAGATCAAGAAGAGCTGGGAAGAGTACGCCGAGCAGGTGGGCAAGGAAGTCGCCGAATCGACTGCGTACTTCAAGGAAGCCTTGAACGAGATCCTGGCCGGCGGCAGGCAGATGTTCTGAGGTGAGAGGGACCTAACTCCTCGCCTCTTCCTCTCACTTCTCACCTTTAACCCCGGTTAAGTTTCCCTCCATAATCTCATGGGGAGAATTTCGGCATGTCCGAGTTAGTGGACCGTCTCACCGACCTGAAGCGCCGGGTCACCGAGCTGCGAGAGTTTCTTTGACTTGCCTGGCAAAGCCGAACGGCTGACCGCGCTGGAGTCTCGCCAGGCGCTGCCCGGCTTCTGGGCCGACCCCGAAGCGGCGCGCACCTCGGTCCAGGAGATCAAGACCCTCAAGAACTGGCTGACTCCCTACGACACTCTGAATCAGCGGCTCGAGGGAGCGCTCGAGATGGCCGAGCTCCTGGACGCCGAGCCGGATGACGCCTTACAGGCGGATCTGGCGACCGAAGCGGATGAGATCGAGACTGCCGCTGAGGCTTTCGAGCTCCAGGCCATGCTGCAAGGGCCGGAAGACTCTCGCGACGCACTCCTCACCATCCATCCCGGCGCCGGCGGCACCGAGTCGCAAGACTGGGCCGAGATGCTGATGCGAATGTATGTGCGCTGGGCTGAGCGGCATGGCTTTGAGGTATCGATCCTCGATCTGCTGCCGGGCGAGGAGGCCGGAATCAAGTCGGTCTCGATCGAGATCCGGGGTCAGTATGCCTACGGCTATCTGAAGGCGGAAAAGGGGGTCCACCGCCTGGTGCGAATCTCACCTTACGATTCCCAGGCCCGCCGGCACACCTCCTTCGCTTCCGTCTTCGTCTACCCGGATATCGACGACACCATCGAGATCGATGTGCGCGACGAAGACATCAGGATGGACGTCTTTCGGGCATCGGGCGCCGGCGGCCAGCACGTCAACAAGACCTCTTCGGCCGTCCGGCTGACTCACATTCCGACCAACACGGTCGTTTCCTGCCAGCAGGAGCGGAGCCAGACGAAGAACCGGGCCACCGCGATGAAGATGTTACGGGCAGCGATGTACCAGAAGAAGTTGGAGGAGCAGGAGGCGGCGCGGGCACTGGTCGAGGCAACCAAGACCGACAACTCCTGGGGCAATCAGATCCGCTCGTACGTCTTCCAGCCTTATACCATGGTCAACGATCACCGGACCGAGGTAAAGGTGGGCGACGTGCAGCGGGTCATGGATGGGGATCTGGATCCGTTCATTCAGGCGTATCTCAAGCGGTTCGGAGGCAAGGCGGCGTGAGCGTGGTGGAGGAGCGTTCCTACGTCGAAACCGCCCGGCGGGAGAAGCGGGCGGCGCTGGAGGCGCTGGGCGTCCGGCCCTTTGCCTACCGGTACGAGCGTTCGCATACGGCGAAGGAAGCGGCCGAGTCCTACCGGGACTCCATGGGCGATCAGGGCCCCGCCGTCACCGATAGCGGGACGGATCGTGTCCTGGCGGCCCAAGGGGAAAGTGGTGTTCGGCGACCTCGAGGACCCGAGCGGGCGCATCCAGGTGTACTTCCGCCAGGACGACCTCGGCTCTCAATACGAGACCGTAAAGCTGCTCGATTTGGACGATCATGTGGGCATTGCCGGAAGGGTGTTCCGCACCAAGGCGGGCGAGATCACGGTGAAGGGGTCCGAGGTGACCCTGCTGGCGAAGTCGCTACGGCCGCTGCCGAGAGGAAAGACCCAGGCATCGGACGAGGGTGAGCGCACCTTCGGCGGTCTGACCGATCCCGAGGTCCGCTACCGCCAGCGATACGCCGATCTCGCGGTGCATCCCGAGGTCCGAGACGTTTTCCGGCTCCGAGCCCGGGCGGTCTCCTGGATCCGCCGCTTTCTCGACGAACTCGGCTTTCTGGAGGTCGAGACGCCGATTCTGCAGCCGCTCTATGGCGGTGCGGCGGCGCGCCCGTTCGTCACCCATCACAATGCGCTGGATATGCCGCTCTACCTCCGCATCGCGGACGAGCTGTATCTCAAGCGACTGCTGGTGGGCGGGCTGGAACGGGTCTACGAGATCGGCCACGACTTCAGGAACGAGGGCATGGACCGGACCCATAATCCGGAATTCACCATGCTGGAGCTCTATCAGGCCTACGCCGACTACACCGACATGATGAGCTTGACCGAGGCGATGATAGCTGGCGTGGTGGAGCACACCGCCGGCACCACCGCGCTGGAGCGGGACGGCGCGACACTCGACTTCGCGGGCTCCGTTCCGCCGGCTCTCGTTCATGGAGGGAGTTCGCGACCGGACCGGACTGGACCTCCGGACCGCCGGCGAGGACGAGATGCGCCGGCTGCTGCTCCGGTCCGGCGGGGAAGCCGATGCGGTGGCGGATCTGTCCGGCGGCAAGCTGCAGGACGAGATCTTCAAGACCTTTCTCGAGCCCCACCTGGTGCAGCCGACTTTCGTGGTGGACTACCCCAAAGTCTTGTCACCGCTGGCCAAGGAGCACCGCAGTGACCCGGCGCTGACCGAGCGCTTCGAGCTGTTCGTCAACGGCCGGGAGCTGGTGAACGCGTTCAGCGAGCTGAATGATCCGGACGACCAGCGGCGCCGCTTCGAGGATCAGGTCCGCCAACGGGCGGCCGGGGACGAGGAGGCCCACAGCTATGACGCCGACTACATCCGCGCCCTCGAGTACGGCATGCCGCCGGCGGGTGGCCTGGGACTCGGGATCGACCGCCTGATGATGCTCATCGCCGACCGGCCCTCGATTCGCGATGTCATCATCTTTCCCGCCATGCGGCCGGAGGGAACGTGACGGCCGGACGGGTGGACGGACGGACCGGCGGACGGGGTCGATTCCGCGCCGCCTGGCACGAGCTGACCGCAACCTTCCGCTGGCCATCGAAGCTGGAGTGGCGGATCGCCCGCCGCTATCTGCGAAGCCGGCGGAACTCCCGGACGGCCTCGTTGAACACGGTCATCTCGACCGGCGGCGTCGCGGTTGGCGTGACCGCCCTGATCGTCGTGCTCGGCGTGATGAACGGTCTCCGGGACGATCTCCGGGAACGGATCCTCGTGGCGAATCCGCATCTGCGGGTTCTCACCTACGGTTCCGGCCTCCGGCTTGGACGATTGGCAGAAGGTGCTCGCCGAAGTGCGCAACCAGCCCGGGGTCGTGGCGGCCAGTCCTGAGGTGATCAGCCAGGCCGGGATCACCGCGGGGCAGGACTACGGCGAGGGAGTAAACCTGCTCGGCTTCGACCCTGACACCGGAACCAAGTCGGTCACGTCGCTGCCCCAGTCGATCACCAAGGGCGATCTCTCGTTCAGAGACCACCAAGCCGGGGGTGGACGGAGGCGTGCTCCTGGGATCCCGGCTGGCTTCCCGGCTCTCGGTGTACCCGGGCGACATCGTCACCCTGGTGCCGGTTACCCAGGCCAAGGTCAATCCTGCGCTCGGGGTGGCGGTTCCGCGATTCTGGAAGTTCGAGGTCACCGGTTTGTTCGACACCGGCATGTTCCAGTACGACAACCAATTCGTGGTCATGTCTCGGGACAAGGCTCAGCGGTTCACCGGCCTGGGCGATGCCGTATCCGGGATTGCGATCCGGGTCGCCGACCCGGAGCGAGCTCCCGAGATTGGCGCGGCCCTGGAGCACCGGCTGGGGTATCCCTACCGGGCTCTCGATTGGCAGACCCAGAACTCCAGTCTGTTCAGCGCGCTCCAGCTGGAGAAGCTCGCCATGGGGCTGATTATCTTTTTCATCATGGTCGTGGCCGCGTTCAACATCGTGGGGACGCTTGACCATGGTGGTGACCGACAAGACCAAGGAGATCGGCATCCTCCGGGCCATGGGTCTCACGTCGCCGGCGGTAGCCAGGGTGTTCCTGGTTCAGGGTGCGGTGATTGGGCTGGTGGGGACCGGTATAGGACTCCTGTTCGGACTCTCCCTGGCGTATGTGGTGGACCGCTCAGGGTGGGTACGGATCAATCCTGCGGTATATTTCATCGATCATCTCCCGGTTCACATCGAGTGGCTGGACGTGGGCGTCGTGGTGCTCGCCAGCCTGGCCATCGCCCTGGTCGCAACCGTCTATCCCTCGCGCTCCGCGGCTGCCCTGACCCCCGTTGAAGCGATCCGCCACGAATGACGGCGATTCTGGAGAGCCAGGGGCTGCGGAAGGTGTATCGCGGCGGTGACGGCAACCCGATCGAAGTGTTGTCGGGCATCGACCTCACCGTGAGCCGGGGCGAGTTCGTCGCCATCGTCGGAGCCAGCGGCTCGGGGAAGAGCACGCTGCTGCACCTGCTGGGCGCGCTGGACCGGCCTTCCGGGGGGTACGGTGTCACTGGCCGGCCAGGCGTATGAGGAGGAGCAGGAAGATCATCTGGCCGCCGTCAGAAACAGAAAGCTGGGGTTCGTGTTCCAGTTCCATCACCTGCTCCGGGAGTTCACCGCGCTGGAGAACGTCATGATGCCGCTCCTGATTGCAGGCGAGAGTGACGCCAGGGCGCGCTCCCGGGCTGAGGAGCTCCTGGCGGCAGTTGGCCTGGCCGGCCGAATGTCGCACCGGCCTTCCCAGCTCTCGGGAGGCGAGCAGCAGCGGACCGCCGTGGCCCGGGCCCTGGTAGCCGACCCGCTGGTGGTCCTGGCGGACGAGCCATCGGGCAATCTCGACAACGCCAACAGCGAGCGACTGCACCAGCTGTTTGCGCATCTATCCCGGGAGTTCGAGACCGCCTTGGTCGTCGTCACCCACAACCGCTCGCTCGCGGGGCGGGCCGATCGGGTCTTGTCGCTCGAAGGGGGCCGGCTGGTCCCGCTCTCCGGCGTGGAGTCGATGCCCTGATGTCGTGCGAGCAATGCCATGAACGGGAGGCGGTGATTCACCTGACCCAGATCGTCAACGAGCAGGTCACCACCCTGCACCTCTGCGAGCGTTGTGCCGCGGAGAAAGGGGTGGAGAGCCCGGGCGCAGCGCCGAAGACACCCCTGGGCACCTTCCTCGCGGCGATGGGCCAGGAGTTGCCGGAGCAGACGCCGGCGGCGCGGGCCGCCGATACCTGCCCTCGGTGCGGAGGATCGCTGCAGGACTTTCGGGAGAGTGGCCGGCTGGGCTGCTCCGACTGTTATCGCTCGTTTGAGGTCCCCCTTCGGGACCTGCTCCGCCGCCTCCATGGTTCCACTCACCACAAGGGCGAGCGCTACGCGGACCGGGGCAGCCCCACCAACGGGCACCGGCAGCAGGCCATCGAGCTCCGGGAGCAGCTTCGCCTTGCCGTGGAAACCGAGAACTTCGAGCTGGCCGCCGAGCTGCGTGACCGGCTTCGGGTGCTGGAATGATCGATCTCAGCCTGCTGACTGATGGCGGCGTAGGCTGGCTCGATGCCAGCGGGCCGTCCAGCCACCTGGTGCTGTCCACCCGGATCCGGCTGGCCCGGAATCTGGCGGGACGTGTGTTCCAAGGACGCAACTCGGAGTCCGAACGAGAGGACATTCTCGAGACCGTCGAGGCCGCCGCCCGGGACACCGTGCTGCTCCGCCGGGCCATCAAGTTCCGGCTCGACCAGCTGGAGCGGACCGACCGGCAGTTGTTGCACGAGCGGCACCTGGTCAGCAAGGAATTAGCCGGTCTGGATGCGGATGGCCGGGTCCGTTCGGGCGCGTCGCTGCTGGTGCAGGACCGGCTCGGGGTCATGTTAAACGAGGAAGACCACCTCCGGCTGCAGGGGCTGCATTCCGGCTTTGCCCTGGACGCGGCGTACGCCGAGGTTGACAGGCTCGACGCCGAACTGGGACAACGACTTGCATTCGCATTCCATTCTGAGTTTGGTTACCTTACGTCCTGTCCGACTAACGTCGGCACAGGGCTGCGGGCCTCGGTTCTGATCCATCTGCCGGGCCTGGTGTTGACCAAGGAAATCTCCAAGGTTTTGCAGGGCTTGGCGCAGGTTGGGCTGACCTTCCGCGGCCTGTACGGCGAAGGAAGCGAGGTCGTCGGCAACTTCTTCCAACTGTCAAACCAGACGACGCTCGGCAGTTCCGAGTACGAGCTGCTCGACCACCTCGGTAAAATGGTCCGGCGGGTCATGGACTATGAAGAGCAGGCCCGGCAGGTGCTGCTGCGCGACGCCCCCGCAATCATCGAAGATAAAGTCTGGCGGGCGTATGGGTTGCTTCGTTATGCACGAGCCCTGTCGTTCGAAGAGGCAATGAATCTGTTGAGCGGGGTGCGACTCGGGAGTCGGAGTCAGCCTCATCCCCGATGTCGGCATGTATACGCTCAACAAGTTGTTGGTCTACACGCAGCCGGCCCATCTGGCGGTGGCGGAGGGGGTCGCGCCGAACGATCCCGAGCTGCCGGTCCGACGGGCACAGTTCGTGCGCAAAGTGTTGGAATCCGAAGTGGGACGCCGTGGATGAGCCGCGACGACGGGGCTTCGGAGCTACGTAGGGTATCGCGATGAACGGCTACAATTTTACCGATCGGGTCCGCAAAGTCCTGCAGATGGCCCGCGAAGAGGCGGCGCGTCTGCATCACGAATACGTGGGGACGGAGCACATCCTCCTCGGCCTCATCCGTGAGGGCGAAGGGGTGGCGGCGGCAGTCCTCACCAACCTGAACGTCGATCTTGAAGACATCCAGCAGAAGATCGAAGAGACGGTAAAGAAAGGGAAAGCCGCTGCGGCGGCCGGCCCCGATCTGCCGTACACCTCGCGGGCCAAGAAGGTACTCGAGCTGGCCATGACCGAGGCCCGGGAGCTGAACCACTCCTATGTGGGGACCGAGCATCTGTTGCTGGGTCTGCTCCGGGAAGAGAAGGGCATCGCGGCTCAGGTGCTCACCGATGCCGGCGTGAACCTGGAGCAGTCGCGGGCCGAAACGCTCCGCCTGCTCGGCAGCGACATGCCGCAGGCATCGTCCGGGGGCGGCAGCAGCCAGCCCAGCGCTCACCCCGAAATCCGAGAAGAAGTCCAAGACTCCCGCACTCGATCACTTCTGCCGCGATCTGACGCAGCTTGCCGCGGAAGGCCAGCTGGATCCGACCATCGGCCGGGCCAAGGAGATCGAGCGGGTCATGGAGATTCTCGCCCGCCGGAAGAAGAACAATCCGGTCCTGATCGGCGAGCCCGGGGTGGGGAAGACTGCTATCGTCGAGGGTCTGGCGCTGCTCATCGCCAACGGCCTCTGCCCCGACGTGCTGCGCGATCACCGGGTACTCTCGCTGGACATGGCCGCCGTCATTGCCGGAACCAAGTACCGGGGCCAGTTCGAGGAGCGGCTCAAGGCGGTCATGAACGAGATCGCCCAGAACAAGCAGATCATCCTCTTCATCGACGAGCTGCACACCCTGGTGGGCGCCGGCGCCGCGGAAGGCGCCATCGACGCCTCCAACATGCTGAAGCCGGCGCTGGCGCGGGGCGAGCTGCAGTGCGTGGGCGCCTCGACCCTGAACGAGTACCGGAAGTACATCGAGAAGGATGGAGCGCTGGAGCGCCGGTTCCAGACGGTCGTGGTGGAACCGCCCACCGTCCAGGAAACCATCGAGATCCTCAAAGGGCCTGCGGAAGAAGTACGAGGATCATCACCGCATCAGCATTCCAGACCTGACCCTGACCGCCGCGGCCGAGCTGTCGGAGCGGTACATCACCGACCGGTTCCTGCCGGATAAGGCGATCGACGTGATCGACGAGGCCGGGGCCAGGGCGCGGCTCGCGTCGCAGGTTCCACCCGCCGAGGTGGCCGAGCTGAAGACGGCCCTGGAAAAGGTGAACGTCCAGAAGGAAGACGCGGTCCGGGATCAGAACTTCGAGCGCGCCGCTTCCCTCCGCGACCAGGAGCGCGATCTGCAGAATCAGATCCGGCTCAAGAACGAGGAGTGGGAGCGGGAGCGGCAGACCAAGCGGCCGGTGATCGACGAGGAGGCCATCGCCTTCATCGTCTCCCGCTGGACCGGCATTCCCGTCACCCGGCTGCAGGAAGCCGAGACCGCCCGGCTCATGCGGATGGAAGACGAGCTGCACGGCTCGGTCGTCGGCCAGGATGAGGCCATCAAGGCGGTGTCCCGGGCCATCCGCCGTTCGCGGGCCGGACTCAAGGATCCGAACCGTCCCATTGGCTCCTTCATCTTCTCCGGCCCGACCGGGGTCGGAAAGACCGAGCTGGCCCGAGCGTTGGCCAAGTTCCTCTTTGCCGATGCCTCGGCCCTCATCCGGGTCGACATGTCGGAGTACATGGAGAAGTTCTCCGTCTCTCGGCTGATCGGCGCCCCTCCGGGCTACGTCGGCTATGAGGACTCGGGAACGCTGACCAAGGCGGTGCGGCGGAAGCCCTACTCCGTGGTCCTGCTGGATGAAATCGAGAAAGCGCACCCGGACGTCTTCAACATTCTGCTCCAGGTGCTGGACGAAGGCCATCTGACCGACAACTACGGACGGGTCATCGACTTCAAGAACACGGTCGTGATCATGACCTCGAACGTGGGAGCCCGTGACATCATGCAGGGCAAGACGCTCGGATTCCATGGCGGGGATCAGCGGCACAGCTTCGAGAAGATGCAGGACACGGTCAAGGAGGAGATGAACAAGGTCTTCAATCCCGGAGTTCCTGAATCGACTCGACGACGTGATCGTGTTCCATCCGCTGGCCAAGGACCACATCGCGCAGATCGTCGGCATCCTGCTGCGCGAAGTCCAGCGCCGCCTGGGCGACGAGGTCAAGCTCACGCCGGCCGCCACCGAGTTCCTGGTGGAGCACGGCTACGACCAGAACTTCGGCGCCCGCCCGCTGAAGCGCTCCATCCAGCGCTACATCGAGGATCCGTTGAGCGAAAAGATCCTGATGGGCGAATTCGGCCGGGGAGACGAGATCGAGGTCGATGTGGCGCCGGACGGTGAACGGCTGGTCTTCCGGGCACTGACCAGCACTAGCACTCAGGCGTAAGCGTCGCGCGCCGGGCTTCCCTCGGGGGCCCGGCGCGCTTACCATCCGCCCCTTGCTGATGCGCAGTTTTCTCTGGATCCCCCTCGCTGGCTGGGCTCTGTCTTGCCGGCCCGGCGGCGCTCGTCGGCGCAGGACACGTCGACGCCGGCCGTCGACAGTGTCGTGGTCGAGGGCAACCAGCGGCTCACCCCTTCGCAGATCATCGGCAGCTCCGGCCTCATCGTCCACCAGCCGATCAACTACCGCGACATTCAGCGCGCCATCACCGCGCTCTTCAAGACCGGCCAGTTCGATGACGTATTGGTCGAGCAGCGCAACGCGGGCCCCCGACTGATCCTGGTCATCCGGGTCAAGGAGCGGCCGGTGCTGGACAAGTGGGCCGTGCGCGGGGTCAACCGGCTGGGCGAGGGCGAGGTCAAGAGCCGGGTGCATCTCACCGAAGGGCGTCCGCTCGACCGCAATGCCGTCGAGCAGGCCCGCGCCGGCATCGATTCGCTTTACAAGCACCAGGGGTACTACGCCTCCCAGGTAAAGGTGCTGCAGGTCACGCCCAGACCAGGCCGGGCTCGCATCGTCTTCGATGTGGAGGAAGGCCAGCGGGTGGCCATCAGCCAGGTGATCGTCGACGGGAACAAGCATTTTTCCGATAAGGCCGTGGTGAAGCACATGGCCACCCGGCCCGAGGGCTTCTGGTGGTTCCAGAAGGGCGAGTTCGACGAGCGGACGGTGGAGCAGGACGTCCGGGAGCGACTACCGAACTGGTACGCCGATCAGGGCTTTGTCGATTTCCAGGTGACCCACGACTCGCTGGTCTCCGACTCCACCGGGGGCAAGGCAGTGCTCCGTCTCACCGTAGACGAGGGGCCGGTCTATCGAGTCGGAACCTTCGATATCCAAGGCAACCGCCGGTTTTCGACCGAGGAGCTGCGAGCCCTCTATCCCTTCGGGCCGGTCGGACCCAACGGCACGCCGATCGGCGGGTCGCGTCCCTTCAGCCGGTCCGAATGGAACGAGGCCACCGATAAGGTGCAGAAGCTGTATGCCAACAACGGCTACATCTACGCCCAGGTCCAGCCGGAAGAAGTCCGCCGTACCGGCTCACGGGGCGCGCCGGTGGTCGATCTGCGGTGGAACATCCGGGAAGGGTCGCCCGCGACCATCAACAAGGTTGAGATCGTCGGGAACGACGTCACCCACGAGCGGGTCATTCGGGAAGCGATCGTCATGTTGCCCGGCGATCTCTTCAGCCAGGATCGGTTGATCCGGTCCTATCAGAACGTGGCCAACCTCGGCTTCTTCCAGCAGCCGCATGCCGCCACCGGATGTGCGGCCGGCCGCCAACGGGGTTGACGTCGACGTCATTTTCCGGGTGGAGGAGCGGCGCACCGGCAACATCAATTTCGGCGCCTCGCTGGGGCAGGGAACCGGCGTCGGCGGCTTTCTGGGTCTGGAGGAGCCCAACCTTTTCGGCCGAGGCAAGCGGGGCAAGCTGCAGTGGCAGTTCGGCAAGAACATCAACGATTTCACACTGAGCTATACCGACCCGGCTATCCGGGAGAGCCGGATTTCCGGCACTGTCTCCCTGTTCGACTCGCGAGCCCGGTACAACATCGGTGATCTGGGACGTCGTAAGCAGACCGGCGGGAGCCTGCAGCTGGGATTTCCCTTCCTGGGATCACGCTACACCCGGCTGTTTCCATCGTACTCGTTCCAGCGGGTCAGCTACAGCGAAGGGTCGGCCGACATCCAGGCCCGGTTCCGTTGCAGCTACTGCTCCAAGTCCACCCTCGGCCTGAGCCTGGTGCGCGACACCCGTATCGGACTGCCGTTCGCTACCGGTGGGTCGATGACCAACGTGAGCGGCGAGCTGAACGGCGGCTTCCTGGGCGGCACCGGAGACTATCGGAAGGTGGACCTGGAAGGGCGTTGGTATGCGCCGCTCGGCAGCCTGGGCGGGGGCGGACAGCTGGGCGCCGGAGTGCAGTTCGTGCTGGGACTGACCGCCAAGTCGGGTTTCGTGTTCGGGGACGCCGGCCCCTTCTACCAGGATCTCTACGCGCTGGGTGGAGTCCAGTACGGTATACCGCTGCGGGGCTACGACGAGTTTTCCATCACCCCGAACGGCTTCGATCCGACCGCCGGCGGCAACTCCGCCGCAAGCTCGGAATCATTCGGTAAGTCCTATGCGGCCTTCACGGTGGAGGCCGGTGCCCGGATCAGCCAGTCGCTCTACGTGAGCACGTTCTTCGATGCGGGCAATGTCTACCGGAGTGCCCGCCAGTGGGATCCCACCCGGCTGTTCCGCGGCGCCGGGTTCGGGGCTGCGGTCGATCTCGCCGCTGGGCCCCATCGGCATCGACCTGGGCTACGGGTTTGACAAGGTGGACGCCAATGGTAGGCCCAAACCCGGGTGGCAGCTCCACTTCAAGTTGGGCAATTTCTTCTAAGCAGCACGCACCTTTTATCGGGAGTGAAGCATGAAGCGTGTCGTCGTGGGAGTCTGGGTGGGGTTGGCCGCGGTAGCGGGTACCGGATCGCTCGCTGCGCAACAGGGTGGCAATGCCAAGGTGGCCTACGTGAACACCCAAGCGATCCTCAAGCAGACGCCCGGATACGTCAAGGCGGAGTCGACCTTCACCAAAGAGCTGGCCAACTACCGGATCGAGGTGCAGAAGCTCCAGGCCACCCTCGATTCAGCGGCGGCGGATTTTGATCAGCAGTCGGTGATGCTCAGCCCGACCCAGCGTGCCGCCAAGCGGAAGGATCTCCAGGCGCAGCAGCAGAAGCTGGAGCAGCGGACCCAGGAGCTGCAGACCCAGGCGGCGACCCGGGAACGGGAGCTGCTCGATCCGATCCAAACGAAGGTAAACAGCGTCATCGAAGGGGTGCGCGCGGCCGGAAACTATGCCATGATCTTCGATGTGAGCGCGCCGAACAACGGGATCGTCACCGCGGACAAGGCGCTGGATCTGACTCAGCGCGTCATTCAGCAGCTCAAAGCGGGCAGCTAATCGCGTGGCCGCTGGTAGCCTTACCGCGCAGGCGGTCGCCGACCTGGTCGGTGGCCGCCTGCTTGGCGATGGGGGGGTGCAGATCCGCATGGTGCGGCCGCTGAGTCGCGCCGGGCCCGAGGCGCTCTCCTTTGCGGTGTCCTCCCGCTACGCGGCGGAGCTGGGAAGCTCGCGGGCTGGAGCGGTCCTGGTGCCGGAAGAGCTTGCCGGCGGCTCGTCCGGCCCGCGAACCAGGATCGTGGTACCAGATCCTTACAAGGCCCTGGTCCAGGTCATCGCGAGCGCTCTTTCCCGTGGAGCCCGCCACCTCCGGAGTAGATCCAACCGCGCGCATCGGAGCCGGAGCGGTACTGGGAGCGGACGTGTCGGTGGGCCCTTTCGCCACGTTAGGGCAGCAAGGTTCGGATCGGCGCCCGCTCGCGGTTGGCGCCCCATGCCTCGTTGGGTGACGGTGTAACGGTGGGGGAGGACACCGTCATCGGTCCCGGGACGGTGTGCTATGCCGGGAGCCGGATCGGCAATCGGGTGGTGCTTAAGGCGGGCGCGGTGATCGGCGGTGATGGCTTCGGCTACCTCTGGGACGGCCAGCGGCACGCGCGGATTCCCCACGTGGGCGGCTGCATTCTGGAGGACGAGGTCGAGGTCGGCTCCCACACCTGTATCGACCGGGGGAGCATCGACGATACCATCGTCGGGCGGGGCACCAAACTGGATAACCTGGTCCAGGTCGGCCACAACGTGCAGATCGGCGAACGCTGCCTGATCATGGCGGGGGTCGGCATCGCGGGGAGCACCCGGATCGGCAACGACGTAATCCTGGCGGGTCATGTGGGCGTTACCGATCACCTGCTCATCGGCGACCGGGTCCGGATTGCCGCCGCGAGCGCGGTGTTCGGCGACGTGCCGGCCGGCGCTTCGGTGGGGGGCCATCCCGCTCGCGCCCACCGCCAGTTCCTCCGAGCCCAGGCGGTCTTGTACCGGCTGGCTCCCATCGTGGACGAGTTGGAACGGCTGGTCCCGGAGGGATCCCGGCATGGCTAGACGAACTCTGGGCCGGAGCGCCAGTGTCAGCGGCATCGGGCTGCACACCGGGTCGTTTGTGACCGCGGTGTGCCAGGCGGCGCCCTCGGGGCAAGGGGTCGTGTTCCGGAGAACCGATCTGCCCGGCGCGCCGGTAATTGCCGCGCGGCTGGGCGAGGTGCAATCAACGGAGCGCCGGACCGCGCTGGGCCAGGGCGAGACGGTGGTGCAGACGGTGGAGCACCTGCTGGCGGCCACGGCGGCGCTCCAGATCGATGATCTCACGATCGAGCTGGACGGTCCGGAGCCCCCGATTGGCGACGGGTCGTTCGAGCCCTACCTCGCGGCGATGAAAGAAGCCGGGATCGTGGAGCAGCCGGGTGATCCGGTGGTCTACCGGGTGACGCAGCCGTTCGATTTGACTGAGGGGGACTCATCCTACGTCGTCGCACCGGCCAAGTCGCTCCGGCTCACCACCACCATCGAGTGGAGTCACCCGCTCATTGGACGACAGACCGGCTCTTACGATATCACTCCCGACGGCTTTGCCCGGGAGATCTCCGAGGCGCGCACCTTTGGTTTCCTGCGGGAAGCGGAAGCGCTCCGAGCCCGGGGTCTGGCCTTGGGCGCGGCTCTGGACTCGACCCTCGTGCTCTCGGACGACGGGTTGGTCGGGGGCTCGTTGCGCTGGCCCGATGAGTTCGTTCGCCACAAGGCCGGAGATATCCTGGGAGACCTGGCGCTGATCGGCGGTCGGATCCAGGCTCACGTGGTAGCCACCAAGCCCAGCCATCAGGGCAACATCGCGCTGGCGCGCTGGCTCACCCGCACCGGAAAACGCGAGGGAGGGGTTGTGATGGACATCGGCAGGATCCTGGACGTGATCCCCCACCGCTACCCATTTCTGCTGGTCGACCGGATCATCGAAGTCGAGGGGACCCGGCGCATCGTCGGCATCAAGAACGTGACCATCAATGAGCCCTTCTTTCAGGGCCATTTTCCCGGCCATCCCATCATGCCCGGCGTGCTGATCATCGAGGCGATGGCCCAGGTCGGCGGCATGCTCCTCCTCGGCACCATCGAGGACCCCGACCAGAAGGTGGTGTACTTCATGTCGCTCGACAACGTCAAGTTCCGCCGGCCGGTTCTCCCCGGCGATCAGCTGCGCTGCGAGCTGGAGATGCTGCAGAATCGGGGGAAGACCTGCCGGATGAAGGGAGTGGCGTACGTGGATGGAAACGTCGTGGCTGAAGCCGAGATGATGGCGCGCGTGGTGGATCGGTGAGCTCCAGCATCCACCCGACCGCGCTGATCGATCCCTCCGCGGAGCTGGGAGTCGGCATCAGCGTCGGGCCCTACGCCATCATCGGCCCTCAGGTCAGTGTCGGCGACCGCTGCCGGTTGGGACCCCGGGTCACCCTGCAGCGGAACGTGCGGCTCGCGGAAGACGTCTCGGTCGGCGATGGGTCGATTCTAGGTGGCGATCCTCAGGATCTCAAATACGGGGGCGAGGAGACCTGGGTAGAGATCGGCCCCGAGACCATCATTCGCGAATACTCCACTATCAATCGAGCCACAGCAGCAACCTTCAAGACGACGGTCGGGGCCCGGTGCTTCATCATGACCTACGTCCATCTGGCGCACGATTGTCAGGTGGGAGACGACGTCGTCATCGCCAACGCGACGCAGTGTGCCGGGCACGTCACCATCCATGATCGGGCGATCCTCAGCGGGCTCAACGCGGTGCATCAGTTCGTCACCATCGGCACCTACGCGTTCGTGGGCGGAGGATCGCGAGTGAACCAGGATATCCCGCCTTACGTCAAAGCGGTGGGAAACCCCATGGAGCTGTACGGTCTCAATTCCATCGGCCTCCAGCGGGCCGGCTTTTCCGGGGAAACCATTGCCGCGCTAAAGCGGGCCTACCGGCTGTTCTTCAACTCCGATCTCAACCTGTCCCAGGCTTTGGAACGGGCCCGCAGCGATCTGCCGCCGTTCCCCGAGGTCGAGCGGTTCCTGGCCTTCGTCGAGTCCAGCGAGCGGGGAGTTCCCGCGTGAAGGGGCGGCTCCCGGTCGGGGTCATTGGCGTGGGCGCTCTGGGACAGCATCACGCCCGTCACCTGGCCCGGCTCAACGAAGTGCAGCTGGTGGGGGTTTGCGACATCGCGGCCGGCCGAGCAGAAAAGATCGCCGCGGAGCTGGGGACTGCCGCGTTCACCGAGGTCGACGACCTGCTCGCGAGGGTCGAGGCGGTCACCATCGCCGTCCCCACGCCGGCGCATGCCGAGGTGGGACTGCGGGCGCTGGAGTCGAGCGTACCGGTGCTGATGGAGAAGCCCCTCGCCGCAACCCTGGAAGAGGCCGACCGGCTGATCGCCGCGGCCCGCCGGCACCGGGTCCAGCTGCAGGTCGGCCACATCGAGCGGTACAACCGGGCGCTCCGCGCCGCCGAACCTTACCTGGATGGCCCCCGCTACATCGAGAGTCTGCGGCTGGCGCCATTTCAGCCCCGGGGAACCGACGTCGCCGTGGTGCTCGATCTCATGATTCACGATCTCGACCTGGTGCTCCATCTGACCGGGGGCAGTACCGCTACCGAGGTCCGGGCATCGGGGATCTCGATTCTCTCCTCCCACCTCGACCTGGCCAACGCCAGGGTCGAGTTTGCCAACGGCGCCGTCGCGCTCGCCACCGCCTCCCGAGTGGCCCGGGAGCGCATTCGCCGGCTCCGGCTCTTCCAGCCCAACGGGTACTTCTCGCTCGATCTCGCCACCGGCGAGGGCGAGTTCATGCGGGTCCGCAGCGGCTGGCAGCCGGGAACCGGAAGAGAGCTCTCCGATGTAGTGGAGCGGATCGCGCTCACGGCGCCGGAGGCGGACGCACTTTCGCTCGAGCTGCAGAGCTTCGTTCACGCGGTTCGCGGCCAGCGCGAAGTCGTGATCCGGGGTGAGGAGGGCCGCGCTGCGCTCGCTCTGGCGCTCCGAGTCGCCGATGCGGTCCGGACTCAGCCCTTCGCTACCTCTCCCTCCGAATGATCCTGCGAGCCGAGCCTCGCATCTTCATTTCCGCTGGTGAGCCGTCGGGTGATCTCCATGGCGCCGGCGTGGTACGGGCGCTGCTGGAGCGCTATCCCGGCGCGACCATAGAGGCCCTCGGGGGACCCCACATGGAGCAGGCCGGTGCCGTCCTGCGCTATCACATGGAGGGACTGGCCGCGTTCGGGGTGGTCGAAGTGGTGACCAAGATCCGGGCGCATTACCAGCTGCTGCGGGCCCTGCAGGAAGATTTCAGGGTGGGCCGCTACGATCTCGTCGTGCTGGTGGACTACCCCGGCTTCCATCTGAGAGTGGCTGAGGCGGCTCACAAGGCCGGCACCAAGGTGTTGTACTACATCGCTCCCCAGCTGTGGGCCTGGCGGCCCGAACGAGCCCGGCGTCTGGCAGCGGCCGTAGACCGTCTCGCCGTCGTGCTTCCCTTCGAGCAGACCTTTTTCGGGCGACTGGGGCTTCGCAGTGAATACGTCGGGCATCCGTTGGTCGATCGCGGGGCAGGGCCCAGTCGGGACCAGGCCCGGGCGCAACTCGGCATTTCCGCCAACGCGCGGGTGCTCGGACTTTTTCCGGGGAGCCGGACCCAGGAAATCCGCCGGCTATGGGAACCGTTCAGAGACACGGCGCTGCAACTTCTCCGGGAGGGAAGCTGTGACCGGGTGCTGGTGGCGGGCACGTCCAAGGGCGTGTACCCGGAGCCTGGTCCCATAGAGATCCTGCGGGGGAATGCCATCCCGCTGTTTGCGGCCGCTGACGCCGCTCTCGCCAAGTCGGGGACGACCACGCTGGAAGCGGCCCTGGCAGGGACGCCCATGGTGGTGGCCTACCGGGTGCACCCGCTCAGCTGGGCGGTGTTTCAGCGGGTGCGTACCGTCCGCTGGGTCAGCCTGGTAAATCTGGTGGCTGATCGGGAAATCGTGCCCGAGCTGCTCCAGGAGCGAGCAACTGCTGCCGAGCTGACCAATGCACTCCGGCCGCTCTTGAATCCGGCCGATCCCCGGACCGTGGCCCAGCGGGACGGCCTCGCGATGGTGCGAGACCGGCTGGGACAACCGGGCGCGTCCACCCGGGTGGTGGCACTGGCTGGCGAGCTGCTGGAACCGTGCGACTGAAGCTCTCACCGGGAGCTGCCCGTACCCTCGCTGGCCCACTTCTCAAGACCCTCGCCTTGTCCTGGCGAGTGCGTCTGGACCATCAAGAGCGCTGGTTGGAGATTTACCGGGCGAGACGGCCCCATGTGTTCCTGCTCTGGCATGAGGCGCTACTCCCGCTTTTATGGCAGCACCGAGGGCAGGGCATCGCCATCGTGGTCAGTGAAGCCAGGGAAGGGCAGTACCTCTCCGATTTCGCGACTTCTCTGGGGTACCTCTCCATCCACGGATCAAGCACCCGGGGTGGCGCCCGTGCATTGCTGGGTGCGGTCCGCGAGCTCCAGGCGGGACGGGCCGTGGCTTTTACGCCAGACGGGCCCCGGGGCCCCCGGCGCGAGCTCAAGCCGGGGGTGGTAGCGGCGGCCCAACGGGGCGGAGCAGTGGTGGTGCCGATTCATGCTGAGGCAGAGCGGGCGTGGCGATTACATTCATGGGATCGTTTCATGATACCCAAGCCGCTTACCCGGGTCTGGATCAGATATGGACGTCCATTCGAGGTGGGACCTGGCGACGCCGGGTTCAGCGAAGGAGTGGAGCTGGCCACCGCGCGCCTGGACGAAATCTCTGCCAAGAGTGCATGGCGCGACGCGGCGATAGCCATCGGATAGTTCGCTGGCTGTGGACCAGCCGGCGGCCAGATGCCCGCCTGGCCCGACTGGCGTTGCTTCCGGCGTCCGCGCTGTGGCGCGGCGCCATGGCCACTCGAGAGATGGCGTACCGCCACGGCTGGCTCCCCACTCGCGATCTGCCGCTGCCGTCGGTCGCGATCGGAAATCTCACCGTCGGGGGCTCGGGGAAAACACCGGTTGCCATCTGGGTGGCCCAGCACTACGTCGCCCAGGGCCTCGTGCCGGGCATTCTGTTGCGCGGCTACGGAGCCGATGAGACCCTGGTGCACCAGCACGCGGTGCCCCAGGCCCGGGTCATCGCCGACCCCGATCGGGCCGCCGGCGCGGACCGTGCCCTGGCTCGGGGAGCGCAGGTGCTCGTGTTGGACGACGCCTTCCAGCGGCTGGACGTGCGCCGGGACCTCAACGTGGCGGTGGTCAGCGCCGAAACCACTCGGGCCGTCCGCTGGCCGCTTCCTGCCGGGCCCTGGCGAGAAGGTCTGGGAGCGCTGGAGCGAGCGGATGCGGTGGTGGTCACCCGGAAGCGGGCGACGGCCGAGGCAGCCCAGATCCTGGCGGCTGAGCTCCAGGAAAGGGTGAAGGGACCGGTGGCGATTGCCCACCTGGGCCTTCGCTACCTCGAAGGCATGGTGAGCGGGATCCGGCATCCCGCTTCAACCCTGGCTGGCAAGCGAGTGGTGGCCGCATCGGGAATCGCGGATCCTGACGCCTTCGTGGCCCAGACCAAGGCCACTGGAGCCGCGGTCCAGGTGGCAACCTGGAAGGATCATCACGACTATCGAGAGGAAGACGTCGCCTGGCTGGCCCATGCGGCGCGCCGAGCCGACCACCTCGTGATCACCCAAAAGGATGCCGTCAAGCTCCGGAATCGCTGGCCCAGCTCGGTCCCCGAGCCGCTGGTGGCCGTGCTGGATCTGGAGTGGGAGGACGGCGGCGAGACGTTCGCCGCCGCGCTGGACGCCGTCGTCACGCCGGTCGAACGACTGTAACCAACTCTCGGAGCGTTCTGGAACCTTATGACCACGGTCGCCTGTCCCAACCAAGACCTCATTCGTCCGGAGAAGGACAAGTTTCTCGCCGAAGAGAATCCCTTCGAAGCGATGATGTCCCGCTTCGACTACGCGGCCCAGCGCCTGAGCCTCGACCCGGGGCTGTACAAGGTGCTCCGCAGCCCGGAGAAACAGGTCATCGTCTCGGTGCCGATCCTGCGAGACAACGGCGAGGTCGACGTCTATACCGGGTACCGAGTGCTCTATAACACCTCGCGCGGTCCCGCCAAAGGCGGCATCAGATTCGACCTGAACGTGACGCTCGACGAGGTCAAGGCACTGGCGGCATGGATGACCTGGAAGTGCGCCGTGGTGAACATCCCCTTCGGCGGGTCCAAGGGCGGCGTGGTCTGTGATCCCAGCACCATGTCCAATCCCGAGCTCGAGCGGGTCACCCGGCGCTACACCTCGGCCATCATCGAGATGCTGGGACCCGATTCGGACGTGCCCGCCCCCGACATGAACACCAATGAGCGGGTCATGGCCTGGATCATGGACACCTACTCCATGCACAAGCGGCACACGGTCACGGCGGTTGTGACCGGCAAGCCGGTCGAGATGGGAGGCTCGCTGGGAAGGCGGGAAGCGACCGGCCGGGGCTGTATGATCGTGACTCGCCAGGCATTAAACCGGTTGCGGATGCCGGTTCAGGGGACCCGGGTGGCGGTCCAGGGATTCGGCAACGTGGGATCGGTCTCCGCCGCGCTGATGGAGCAGCAGGGCATGAAGATCATCGCGGTCAGCGACAAGTCCGGCGGGATCTACAATCCCAAGGGACTCAAGATTCGGGACGTGATTCAGCACGTGCGCCAGCACCGCTTCCTCGGCGGCTACCCCGAAGCCGAGCAGATCTCCAACGAGCAGCTCCTCACCCTGGATTGCGACGTTCTGGTTCCCGCCGCCCTGGAAAACGTCATCACCAGCCAGAACGCTAAAGACGTGAAGGCCCGGATCATCTGTGAAGGCGCCAACGGCCCCACCACCGCGGGCGCCGACAAGATCCTGGACGAGAACGGCGTCTTCGTCATCCCCGACATCCTCGCCAATGCCGGGGGCGTCACGGTGAGCTACTTCGAGTGGGTGCAGGACCGGGGCGGGTATTTCTGGGACGAAGACACCGTGAATCAGCGGCTGGAGCGGATCATGGTCCAGTCGTTCGAGGAGGTGGCTTCGATGGCCGGCAGGCATGGCATCAACCTCCGGATCGGGGCGTACATGCAGGCCATCGAGCGGGTTGCCGCGGTGCACCGATTGCGCGGGATGTACGCCTGAGGTACCGGTGGACATCACGGTCGCCGCGGTAGGTAAGCTGCGGCCCTATTACCGCCAGGCCGTCGACGATTATGCCCGCCGACTGAAGCGATACGCTGTCATTCGGGAGCAGGAGGTGCGGGAGGCCAGCAAGGCTCCCAGTGCGGCTGCCCAGCGCGCTGAAGAGGCGGCGCGGCTCGAGACCAAGATCCCTGAAGGAAGCACCGTGGTAGCCCTCGGCCGGGAAGGGGCCGGATGGAACAGTCGGGAGCTGGCCCGGCAAGTGGAACGCTGGCTGCTGGCCGCTCGACCAGTGGGTCTGCTGATTGGCGGCTCCGAGGGATTGGATCCCGGCCTACTCGCCCGGGCGAATGCCCGTTGGAGCCTGGGGCCCCTGACGCTTCCCCACGAACTCGCCCGGGTAGTGATGTTCGAACAACTCTATCGGGCGTTCACGATCCTGCGAGGCGAGCCGTACCATAAAGGCGTCTAGTGACTGAATGGTTCGAGGAGTGGTTCGGGGAAGACTATCTCCAGCTGTACCCTCATCGCGACGACGCCGATGCCGAACGCGCTGTCAGGCTCATCGCCCAGACGGTCGGGCTGGAACCGGGGTGGCGGGTACTCGACGTGGCCTGCGGCGCTGGCCGCCATGCCCGCGCATTTGTAGGCGCCGGCGCTCGCTGTTTCGGGCTCGACCTCTCCGCCACCCTGCTGCGCCTGGCCCGTCAGGTCACCGATGCCCCGCTGATTCGGGCAGACATGCGCCGGCTGCCGATTCGGCCCAGTTCCATGGACCTCACCGTCAATCTCTTCACCAGCTTCGGCTACTTCGAGCGCGATGCGGAACATCGGGCCGCATTGGAAGAGATGATCGCCACGGTACGCCCCGGCGGCTGGTTCGTCATTGATTTTCTCAACCCTGCCGCGGTCCGGCGGCGATTGGTCCCCGAGGAAACGCTACGGCTTTCCGGCGGCACCATCCAGGTGTCCCGGTCGGTCTCTCCCGATGGGCGATACGTCTGCAAGAGCATTCGGGCGCCAAAGGGGAGACATTACATGGAACGGGTCCGCCTCTTCGAGCCCGAGCAGATCGCCGGCATGCTCGAGGCGGCGGGGGTCACGGTGCGACATCGCTTTGGCGACTATGACGCATCGCCGCTCACCCCCGATGCGGCTCGCACCATTCTGCTAGGACAGGTTGGATGACCTTACGCATCGTCCCCACATCCCCCGCCGGAGTGCTGGAATTTCCCGCACTGCGGGAGGGAGCGTTCGATCCCGCCCTGGCCGATGCGATTGTAGCAAGCGCTGCCCGTGACTCCGCCCTGCGCAAACTGCGGGAGCCCGGAGCCCTGGCGGTGACTACCGGGCAGCAACCGGGTCTTTTCACCGGTCCGCTGTACACCATCTACAAGGCCCTCTCCACCGCGGCACTCGCCCGCATCCTGGAGCGGCAGTGGCAGCGTCCCGTAGTCCCGGTATTCTGGGTGGCCGGCGACGATCACGATTTCGCCGAGGCGAGCCAGGCCAGCTGGATCGCCGGAGACGGGACGGTCCGAACGGTCTCGCTCCCTCCGCGGCCTCCCGATGCGCCGCTTACCCCGCTGTACCGGGAGCCGCTCGGTCCGGCAGTGACCGACCTGCTCAGCACCCTCGAGGCCGACCTGCCACCCTCGGAGTTCCGCGACCAGACCATGGCCTGGCTGCGCCGGCATTACCAGCCAGAGGCAACGGTCGCGGGCAGCTTCGCTGGCGCGCTCGCCGAGCTCCTCGCCCCGGCGGGGGTGGTTTGTCTGGAGAGCACGCACTTGGCGGTGAAGCGACTCGCCGCCCGCCACCTGGTCCGGGCGTTGGGGCTCGCCCGCGATCTGGACCGCGACCTGGAGCAGCGGGCCGAAGAGCTTCGGGTGGCGGGAAACGATCCGGGCGTGCCGGTGGGGGACGGCGCCACGCTGGTGATGCTGGAAGGAGCCCAGGGCCGAGATCGCCTGGTGATCGACGACGCGGGCGGGGGCTTCCAGACCCGGCGGGGAAGGGAGCGATTCGATCTCGAAGCGCTGCAGCGGATCGCTGCCTCCGAGCCCGAGCGCCTCTCGCCCAATGTACTGCTCCGACCGGTGATCGAGAGCGCGCTGCTCCCCACGGTCGCCTACCTGGCGGGCCCCGCGGAGCGGGAATATCTGGCCCTCGCGGCTCCGGTCTACCAGCGGATGCGCATTCCTCGTCAAGTGGTGCTCCCCCGGTGGTCCGGCGTGCTGGCGGAGCCGCGGGTGGATCGCGCGCTGCAGAAATTCAATATCGAGCTTGCGGATCTGCTGGAACCATCCGGCGGGTTGGAAGCGAGGTTGGTACGATCGCAGCTGCCGGGTGAGGCAACCCGGGCCCTGGAAATCCTCCGTGCCGCCTTGGAGGCCGGATACGAAACGCTGGGCCGGAGCGCGGCCGAAATCGACCCCACCCTCACCCGCCCGGTACAGGGGGTGAAGCATCAGGCGCTGGCGGGGCTGCAGGACATCGAAAAAAAGCTGGTCCAGCATCTGAAGCGCCGGCAGGAGACCGAGCTGGGTCAGATTGCCAAAGCGCGAGCGTTGGTCTTGCCGGATAACAAACCGCAAGAGCGCACCCTCACCATCGCGCCATTTCTCGCGCGCTACGGTCCTGCATTGCTGCACGACCTGGACGACGCCATGGAGACGTGGTACGCCACGGCCCTTGAAGGCGTCCTGGATCCTTCGTAGACTCGACCCATGTCGGTCATTGCGCTGATCCTCCTCGTAGCTCTGCTCATCCCGATCATGGGAATCATCGTCGATTCCCCGATAGGGCGGGCCCTGGCCCGCCGGCTCGAAGGCCCGCAGGAGATCCCGCCCGCGCTGGGCGACTTGGCCAAGAAGGTCGACCTGCTCGAGGCGGAAGTGGATGATCTGGCCCGTAGCGTGCAAACGTTGCAGGACGAAAACGCATTCCTGCAACGGCTTCTGGAAGACCCGCCGCAGCGCGTCACCCTCCCACCCCCACCAAGTCCCTGAGCGCCCGAGCGGGCCGGCCGGCGGCAACCGTTGCCGCGGGGATCCTGTTGAGCCGGATCCTTGGACTGGTTCGAAACCGGGCCTTTGCCCACTACTTCGGCGCCTCGGATGCCGCCGACGCTTTCAACGCGGCATTCAAGATCCCCAACTTCCTGCAAAATCTCTTTGGGGAAGGGGTCCTGTCGGCCTCCTTCATTCCGGTTTACGCCCGACTGATAGCGCGGGATGAGCGGGAGGAGGCCCGCCGAGTGGCCGGCGCCGTCTTCAGCATCCTTGCTCTCGCCACCTCGCTGTTGGTCCTGGCCGGAGTGGCGGTTACCCCGGTGCTCATCGCCGTCATCGCTCCCGGGTTCGAGGGAGAAAAGCGCGAGATCACCATCCGGCTGGTGCGGATTCTGTTCCCCGGGGCCGGGCTGCTGGTGTTTTCAGCCTGGTGCCTGGGCGTGCTCAACAGTCACCGCCGCTTCTTTCTCTCTTACGCCGCTCCGGCGCTTTGGAACCTCACCATAATCGGAACTCTCATCGGCTTTGGTGGCTCCGCGGGCGGCTACCGGTTGGCGGAGATCGCTGCGTGGGGGTCGGTGGCAGGGAGTGCGCTTCAGTTTGTAGTGCAGCTCCCCACCGTGCTTCAGCTGCTCGGCGGGTTGAGACTAAGCCTCGAGCGGGGCTCGGAGGCCGTGGCGAGGGTAGTGCGCAACTTCGTTCCCGTGTTCGTCGGCCGCGGGAGTGGTGCAGATCAGCGCTTACGTGGACACCGTGCTCGCCAGCCTGCTGCCGACCGGCGCAGTGGCGGCACTCTCCTACGCTCAGGTGATCTATACCCTCCCGGTCAGTCTCTTCGGGATGTCGGTCTCGGCGGCCGAGCTGCCCGCCATGTCAAGCACGGAGGGCGAGGGCGACGAACGAAACGCGCAGCTGCGCGCGCGGCTGGATCGGGGGCTGCGGCAGATCGCGCTGTTCGTGATCCCTTCCGCGATGGCCTTTCTGGCGTTGGGCGACGTCATCACCGGCGCGCTGTATCAGTCCGGCGAGTTCACCCGGACCACGACAGTGTACGTGTGGGGAATTCTGGCCGGCTCCGCGGTGGGCCTGCTGGCCTCTACCCTGGGGCGGCTCTACGCGTCCACCTTCTATGCGCTGCAGGACACCAGGACCCCGCTGCGGTTTGCCGTCATCCGGGTCGTGTTGACCATCGTTCTCGGCTATCTGTTCGCGATTCCGCTCCCCGGACTCCTCGGGCTGGAGCAGCGCTGGGGGGCGGCCGGCCTCACAGTCTCGGCCGGGATCGCCGGCTGGGTCGAGTTCACCCTGTTGCGCCGGGCGCTCAATCGGCGGATCGGACGTAGCGGCATTCCGCTGCCGATCGTGACCCGGCTGTGGGCCAGCGCGGCTGCGGCAACGATTGCAGCTTCGGCGGTGAAGCTTGGGCTGGAATCACAACACCCGTTGGTGGTGGCATTATTTTCCCTCAGTATGTACGGCATCGCCTACTTCGCGATCAGCGCGGAGCTCGGAGTGCCTGAGGCGCGGCGGTTGCTGAATCGAGTGCGCTGGTTTCGGAAAAAGTGAGGCTATTGTTCCTCGGTGTCCTCTCCCACCCTCCCAGACGCTTTGCAGCGGAAGCTCGATACCCTTCCGGAGGGACCCGGTGTGTACCTCTGGAGGAGCCGGCAGGGAGAGGTCCTCTACGTCGGCAAGGCCAAACGGCTACGCAGCCGAGTGCGGAGCTACTTTGCCACTGATTTCCCGGACAGCCCTCGCAACCGGGCGCTGCAGCGCCTAATTGGCGACGTCGAAACCATCGTAGTGCCGAGCGAGCCGGGCTCGCTCATCCTCGAAAACAATCTGATCAAGGAGTATCGGCCCCGCTTCAACGTCCGCCTCAAGGACGATAAGAGTTATCCCTCCATCGCGGTGACGCTGGGCGAGCCATTCCCCCGGGTGCTGGTCACCCGCAAGCGGGACATTCCCGGCGCCCGCTATTTCGGCCCTTATACCGACGTCGGCCAGCTGCGGCGCACGCTGGCGATCATCCGCCGGTTGTACACCGTGCGGAGCTGTCAGGACAAACTCCCCGAGGAGCGCCGGGAGCGGCCCTGCCTGGATTTCTACATCGGACGCTGCCGGGCTCCGTGTATGGGATGGCACGATGTGCCCGAGTATCAGCGGATGGTGGAAGATGTCGTGGACTTCCTGGAGGGTCGCACCCAGGACGTCCGGGCCAGGGTGCGGGAAGCCATGCTGGAGGCGAGTGAGCGCGAGGATTTCGAGCGGGCCAGAGAGCTGCGCGACGCGCTCCGCTGGCTCGATCGGTTGGATGAGCCGGTTGCCGTCGAGATGATGGGGACGGGTGATGCCGATGTGGTCGGCTACGCTCGCGACGGGGACGATGCCGTCGGCGTGCTCATGCGGGTGCGCCAGGGGCGCGTGGTGGGACGGGAACACCGATTCCTCGAGGGGGTCGAGGAGGAGCAGGACAGTGCGGTGCTCAGCGCGTTTCTGGTGCGCTACTATGTGCCCGCGGAGGAGCGGGCCCGGCGGCTGGTGATCCCCTTCCCGCCGGAGGAGTGGGACACGGTGCGGGAGCTTTTGCCTGACACCGACTGGTCGGTGCCACAGCGGGGCACCGCGCAGCGCTGGCTCGCTCTCGCCGATCAGAACGCTCGGCACTTGCTGGAGAGCCTCCGGATCGAGTCGTTCGAGACCGAAGAGCGGGCCGAAGATCCGGTCTATGCTCTGGGTCGAGACCTGGGCCTCAGCATCGTGCCGCGCAGCTTCATCTGCGTGGACATCTCCCACAACCAGGGCCGGGATACAGTCGGCTCCCTGGTGTGGTTCGAAGCAGGAAGACCCCGCAAGAGCGAGTATCGGAAGTTCAAGATTCAGGGATTGGGCCAGCAGGACGACTACGCCGCGATTCAGGAGGTGCTCACCCGCTATCTCACCCGGCGGCGCGACGAGGAGCTTCCGCTCCCCGATCTGATCGTGATCGATGGCGGCAAGGGTCAGCTCAGCGCGGCGGTGGCCGCGGCGGAACAACTGGGCTTTCCCAATCTGCCGATCGTAAGCCTGGCCAAGCGGGAGGAGGAGGTCTTTCTGCCGGGCCGCTCCGAGAGCCTTCGGTTGCCTCGGCGCAGCCCGTCTTTGCGACTGCTTCAGCGAGCGCGGGACGAGGCCCATCGCTTCGGCCTGGCCTACAACCGGAAGCGGCGGGCGCAGCGGACCATCACCTCGGAGCTGCTGAACATCCCGGGAATCGGTCCCACCAAGCGCCGCCTTCTCTTGGAGCGGTTCGGCAGCCTGGCAGGCGTGAGATCAGCGTCGGTAGCCGAGCTTACGGCAGTACCCGGCTTCTCGACTCGCCTCGCAGAACGGATCCTGGAGCATCTGAGTGGCAGGGCAGTAGGGTAGACCGATCCTGCACCCTTTCGCGGGTCCTCCCCTCCAGGCATATTCTAAGTCTATGTCCGACGGACGTTTTGCCATTCTGGATCCAGTGGCCGGAGTGAGCGGCGACATGCTCCTGGGGGCTCTGGTCGCGGCCGGGGCGGAGCCCGAGTGGTTACGAGCGCTCCCCGGCCGCCTGGGATTCCCCGACGTCCAAATCGAGATTAACGAGGTCGACCGCTGCGGCGTAGCTGCCACCAAGGTGGATATCCGGCTGCCCGACGGCACTCAGGAATTACCGTCCCAGCCCGTTGGGGAGCACGATGAGCACGGCCACGGTGAGCACCACCATGGCGACCATCATGGGCCGCACGGTCATGGCCCTCACCGCCATATCGGCGAGCTCATCGAGCTGATCGAACGGGCAGACCTCTCGACTCCCGTACGCGAACGAGCGGTCCGGGCCTTCCGGCTGCTGGGTGAGGCGGAGGGACGGATTCATGGGCTCCCGGCCGAGGCCGTGCCCCTGCATGAGGTGGGAGCAGTGGACGCGGTCATCGATGTGGTCGGTAGCATCGAAGGCTTCGAGCAATTGGGCATCACCCGGATCTACAATCGCCCGCTTGCGCTGGGGAACGGCTGGGTGCGCTCGGCCCACGGGGTGATGCCGGTTCCGGCCCCGGCCACGTCGATCTTGATCGAAGGGCTCGACGTAGGTCCCAACGGACCAGTGGTCGGCGAGGCTACCACTCCCACCGGCGCGGTATTGCTACGGGTCTTATCCTCCGGAGCCCCACCCGCGCGCTGGAGAGCGCTCAATGCGGGCGCGTGGGGCGCAGGAGGCCGGAATCCGAAGGGCTATCCCAATGCGCTGCGCCTGATCCTGGCGTCGGCGGCTCCCGAAGCGGGCGAAGTGGTGTTGCTGTCGACCGATCTGGACGACATGAGTCCGGAGTACCTCACTCCACTGCGTGACGCGCTCTTCGCTGCCGGAGCACTCGACGTGCAGGTGTGGGCCACCCAGATGAAGAAAGGAAGGACCGGCTTCCGGATCGAGGTCACCGTGGCACCTGCCGAAGCCGAGGAGACGGCTGCGGCGCTCTTCCGCCACAGCACGACCTCGGGGATCCGGCGACAGGTGGCCGAGCGGGTGACGCTTGCCCGCCGGGAATTGGAGGTCACTTCTTCGGACGGAACCGCGGTGCGGGTGAAAGTCCTCGACGGTCCCGATGGTCCTCGGCTGAAGCCGGAATACGAAGACGTGGCAGCAGTTGCGCGACGTACGGGGAGGCCCGCGCATGAGGTGGCAAGGGACTTGCACAACCGGGCGCTCAAGTCTCTGTTCTCGAACAAGGAGTCGTGACGAGTGAACACCAGAATCGTGATGGCCTGCCTTCTTGGGGCGACGATCAGCGTCCCCGCGGCCGCGCAGCAAGCCACGATGAATCAGCGCGTGGCTCAGGCGATGCCTTCCAAATACACCCCACCCGCATGCGGCATCAAAGCCGGTCACTTCAAGGTCAGTAGCGGCGGGGCGTACCTCAAGACCGGGACCGAGACCACGTCCGGCTAATCGAGCCCGGGTGCTGGCTTCGGGCCAGAAGGTGCTGCTCGAGGCGATCCAGCAAAACGGCCAGGACAAGAATCCGGCTGCCTGGTATTATCTCGGCCGAGTCTACCTGCAGCAGGGAGACATCGTCGGTGCCGATAGCGCGTTTACCAAGGCGGAGGCCATGGCTCCGGCCTGCAAGCAGGAGATCAGCGGGCTGCGCTACATGGGCTGGGTGCCGCTGGTGAACGGAGGAATCACCTTTGCCAAGGCGGAGAACAACGATTCGGCGCTCGCGCTGTTCCGTCAGGCCAACACGATTTACCGGGACAAGCCGGCCGCGTACCTCAACAGCGGCGTCATCTTCGCGAATACCGGGCAGACCGACAGCGCCATCGTGTACTGGCAGAAGGCAGCGGAGATCGCGGAGCGGATCAACGCGGCCGAAGATCGCAACACGGCAACCCGGAACCTGGCGGCGATGTACCAGCGGGCTAACCGGCACCAGGACGCGATCCCGCTGCTCGAGAAATATCTGACCTGGGTGCCTAATGACGTCGAAGTCAAGCGGGCGCTGGCCACCTCTTACCGAGCCACCGGACAAACCGACAAGGCAGTGGCGATCGAAAAGGAAGTCGGCCCCGGGGAGGGTACTCCGGCACCGGCGAGCGGATCGGCCACTGCAATGAACGCGGCAGTCGAGGCCTACAACGCGAAGAAGTACGACGAAGCTGCCAAAGGGTTCGAGCAGGTATTGACTACCGACCCGAATAATCGGGACGCGTTATACGGCCTGGCGAACTCTTACCTCGGGCTCAAGAGCTGGCCCAAGCTGGAGGCGACCGCCACCCGCTTGGCGGCCATCGAGCCCATGAATGAAGAGGTTCTCCGGATGCTGGCGACCGGCCAGCGCAACGGCAAGAAGGAAGCGCTGGCCAACAAGACCGCCATGCAGGTGCTGGCGATGCCGGTGAGCGTGGCGATCAAACAGTTTGCTCCCACCGCCGAAGAACGCCACTATCAGCGGGACGGCCACCGGCCGGGAGGGCCAGACCGCTCAGGGGAAGCCGGTCGCGCCGACCCCGGTCACCCTGGTCTTCGAGTTTCTTGATGCGAAAGGAGCCGTCCTCGCGCCGCAGGAAGTTCAGATCCCGGCGCTGAAGGCGGGAGAATCCCAGCCGATTGAAGCCAAGGCGGAAGCCGCCGGGATCGCCGCGTTGGCGCTACAAGCGGAAGTAAGGAGCGACCTATGGCGGCACCTCGGCGAGAGCAGTCGGACGGGATCGGGCTCACGACTACCAAGGCCCCGTTCATCGAGCAGGCCCAGCAGGAGGGCCGCCTGTACATCCACCAGCCGTACGAGCTGTATTCCGAGGCCAACCACGATTCCTGGCGCCGGCTGTTTGCCCGGATGGAAGACCGCTGGCGCCGCTACGCCAATCCCCGGTTCCTGCAAGGCATCGATAGTCTATGCCTGGAGCCGGATCGGGTGCCCCGGCTGGAGGACGTAAATCGATTTCTCAGCCCGCTCACCGGGTTCAAGGCCAAGGCGGTGAGCGGGTACATCCCTTCGTTCCTCTTTTTTAATAGCCTGCGCAACCGCGAGTTTCCTACCACCATCACCATCCGGGACGGGGCTACGCTCGATTACCTGCCCGAGCCGGACATCTTCCATGACATCGCGGGGCACGTGCCGATGCACACCGACCGTGCCTTCGCCGACACGCTGGTGCGTTTCGGCGATTGCGCCCACACCGCGGCCGAGATCGTAGCCGGCATTCGCGACGAGAAGGAGAAGATCAGAAGGGTCACCAGCATCTTCAAGGCGATGGCGAGATTCTTCTGGTTCACCATCGAATTCGGGCTGATGCGGGACCAGCGGGACCTGCGGGTCTACGGCAGCGGACTGCTGAGCTCGTACGGAGAGATCGCCCATTCGATCGATTCGCCCGAGGTGCAGCGCTACCCGATTCAGCTCGAGTGGGTCATCAACCAATACTTCGAGATCGATCATTACCAGCCGCTCCTTTTCGTGGTGGACTCCTTTGACCACCTCTTCGACCTGGTGGGGGAGCTGGAGCGGTGGATGCGGCATGGCCGACTGGACAACGTGTCACCGGGAGAGCCCGCCATCAGCGAGCCGGATCTGCGGAGCTTTCTGGAGGCGTCGGCCAGCAAGTAAGGCCTTGGTTTCGCCTTGACCTTCCCGGGCCCTCGCATCACATTGCGACCCAATCTGCGGGCGTAATTCAGTGGTAGAATGCCAGCTTCCCAAGCTGGACGTCGCCGGTTCGAGTCCGGTCGCCCGCTCTAGCAGGGTCTCGATTCTCTCCCAGCAGCTCTCCAGCCGCTTCCCCTTTCTAAACCCCTAAGTGACACCCTCGCGGCGCTCCACGGCCGCCGGGATCCAGGGGTGTCGGACGACACAGCGACGACGCCAGCCGCTCCAGATCTTGCGCCCGTTCCGGGTGGCATGAGGTGCGGCCCGGGATTAGGCTTCCCCGTTGCGCCGGCGCAACGCGCGGTCGGACCTGAATTAGCAAGTTGTTGTAATACAATACCTTGCGATGACATTGACCCGGGGCATGTTCGGCCCGGGACGTGCATACAGGACGGCGGAAATCGATCCTGAATCCTTTTCTTCGGCCGCCCCATAGGGGCCGCCCCAGGGAACCGATGACTCGAATTCAGCACGTACGCCTCTGGGCGCTGGCGAGCTCTGCTCGCAGCCAGCTCTCTCCGCTGCAGCGGCGCGGGTGTCCAACCCACCGACCCCACCACCATCACCATGATCGGTGGCGACGCTCAGACCGCGCCTGCCGGACATGCCCTCGCGTCACCCCTCGTGGTCAAGGTCACCGATAACTCCGGAAACGCGGTGCCGGGCGTGAGCGTGAACTGGGGCGCGCAGGGTGGCGGCAGCGTGTCGACTGCCAGCGTTAAGACCGGATCAGATGGACGGGCCTCAGTGACGCGGACCCTGGGCTCGACCGTGGGCGAGCAGGCGACCACGGCTACTGCGACCAAGTCCGATGGCTCACCGCTCGACGGTGCTCCCGTCACCTTCGTTGCCACGGCTGTGACCGGAACTCCAGGGGTGTCCGTCGTCACCCAGCCGCCACCCTCGGCGTTGAGCGGAGAGGTCTTCGATCCTACGGCTCAGCCGGTGGTCTCGGTGGGCGATAATGCCGGCGGTCCCCTGTCTGGCGTTACGGTGACCGCCAGCGTGGCGTCGGGTACGCTCGGAGGGCACGACCACCGCCACCACCAATGCCAGCGGCATCGCGACGTTCGCGGACCTCGGCATTCGGGGCGCCGGTTCCACCACCATCAAGTTCACCGCCGGAACCGCCAGCGCCAACTCGGACAACATCAACATCTCCGCACTGTCGAATCAGGCTACGGCCGGGGCATGGGGTCCACTGGTCAATTGGGACATCGTGCCACTGCACATGGCCCTGATGCCGAATGGAAAGATCATCGCGTGGGGCAAGACGGACGTCCCGCCCGACACGATGGGTATGCCGCGGATCTGGGATCCCGCATCGGGCCCGCCCAGCGGCGCTCCGATGATCAATGTCGATACCATGCTCTTCTGCGCCGGCTTTGCCCTGATGCCGGATGGCCGATTGCTGGTTTCCGGGGGCCACCTTCAGGATGACCGAGGCATTGCAACGACCAGAATTCTTCACCCAGGACGGTAACTGGTCCGCCGGGCCCAACATGGCCCATGGGCGCTGGTATCCGACCGTGACGGTGCTGCCGGACGGCCGGGCGCTGACCATGGCCGGGCGCGATCAGTCGAAGACTGTGGTCACGACGCCGGAGATCTGGGACGGACGAATTGGACCCAGCTGACCGGCGCCGGCACCCTGGAGATTCCCTACTATCCCCGGAACTTCATCGATCCGAAGAATGGCCGGGTCTTCTACGCCAGCGAGCGGGTTCAGTCGCGCTGGTTCGATGTGGATGCCGCCGGAGTGGGCGGGGGGCCAGGCAACTGGATCGCCGGGCCGACCCACCTGTACGGCTTCAATCGCGACTATGGCTCTGCCGTCATGTACGAGACCGGGAAGATCCTGGTCGTCGGAGGCGGCGGTAATGTGGGCTGGCCGACACCGGACCCGAAAGCCAGCGCGCCCACCGCAACGGCGGAAGCTAATCGATCTCAATGCCGCGAACCCCACCTGGGTGAACACCAGCCCGATGGCGAATCCTCGGCGGCACATGAACGCCACCGTCCTGCCCGATGGGCAGGTGCTCGCCACCGGCGGCACCAGGGGCGGAGGGTTCGTCGACATCAATCCCGGCGGACGCGGTCAAGGTGGCGGAGCTCTGGAACCCGAAGACCGGGCAGTGGACCACGCTCTCCAGCGCCAGCAAGATGCGGGTCTATCACTCGGTCTCGATGCTGCTGCCTGACGGCACCGTACTCCACGGTTCCAGTGGCGACGCTCATGGAGACAACGGCGTGCCGGTACCCTCGGAGAGGAACCACGAGATCTTCTCGCCGCCGTACCTGTTCAAGGGCGTGCGGCCCACGATCACCTCGGCGCCGGCCTCGGTGAGCTACGGTCAGACCTTCGAGGTCGCCACGCCGAACACGGCGCAGGTGACCGACGTGCGCTGGATCCGGCTGGGCGCGGTGACCCATGCCTTCGATGCCGGCCAGCTGGCCAATACCCTGAGCTTCTACCGCCACGGCCGACCGGTGTGAGCGTCACCGCACCGGCCAGCCCCAACCTGGCGCCGCCGGGATTACTACCAGCTGTTCATTCTCAACCGGAACGGCGTCCCGTCGGAGGGGAAGGTCATCAAGATCCAGTAACACCTGCGGCCCTGCCGCCTCATGCAGGTCGAGGCGGCCGGGCCCGCCAGGCAACTCTGCTGCTTGAATTCGGGCTCTGAAAAGAGATCTTTCCCGGCTTCCCTGGGAGACGCAGCGTCTTCCACAGCTCCCGGTGGCCGGATGATTCGAGTAACCGCAGTACATCCAGATTCCATAGCAGCCGAGCTGGGCCTGCGCGAGGGTACCGAGCTCCTCTCGGTCAACGGGAGGGAGCTGGAGGACTTTCTGGACTGGGAGTTCCTCACCGCGGACGAGGCGTTCCTGCTCCACGTCCGGCATCCCGATGGGGAGGAGATCGAGTTCGACATCGAGCGGCCGCTGGGCGAGCCGATTCGGTGTCGGGCTGGAGCCACCCGGAATCCGGCGCTGCGCCAACCGGTGTGACTTCTGCTTCGTGGATGGACTGCCGGACGGCCTTCGGGACGTGCTCTACATCCGCGACGACGACTACCGGCTCTCGTTCCGCTACGGAAATTTCGCTACCCTCACCAACCTGAAGCCCCACGACATCCAGCGGATCATCGAATACCGGCTCTCGCCGCTCTACGTCTCGGTCCACGCCACCGATCCCACCGTGCGGCGCTACCTCCTCCGCAATCCGACCGCTCCCGACATCATCCCCCAGCTCCGCGGAGTTCGCCGAACACGGCATCGAGTTCCACACCCAGATCGTCATGTCCCCGGGAGTGAACGACGGGCCGGTGCTGCGAGCAGACCCTGGCCGATCTCTATGATTTCGGCCCGGCGATCCTGGGCTGCTCCGTGGTGCCGGTCGGCCTTACGGAGTATTCCAAGCATCACCTGGTTCGCGAGCCGACTGCCGCCGAGTGTCGCGCCGCCATCGATCTCATCGAGGCGCGAGGCTCGATCGCTCGAGCCCGGAACGGGAATCCATTGGGTCTTTGGCGCCGACGAGCTCTACCTCAGGGCCGGAGTCGAGCTGCCATCGGCCGAGATTTACGACGGCTTCGATCAAGTGGAGAACGGAGTCGGGGTCGGTTCGCTGGCTGCAGCGGCAAATCGAGGCGGTGGCGGACCGGCTCGGAGGCTGGGAGGGCAAGCGGATCGGTGTGGTTACCGGGACCGCCATGAGCCAGCTCATGCCCCTGGTACTGGAGCCACTCGCCCGCGTAACCGGATCGCAGTTTGAGCTGATTCCGGTGGTGAACACCTTGTTCGGCGCCAGCGTCACCACCGCGGGTTTGCTGCCTGGTACCGCGATGCAGCAGGCTCTGCGGGGCAGAGGAGACCTCGATCTCGGTTCTCCTTCCCGGCGAGTCGGTCAATGATGATGGACTCTTCATCGACAACATGAGCCTGAGCCTGCTCACCGCGTCGGTGCCGGTAGAGATCCGACCGTCGAAGGACTTCACCGACGCGTTGCGGGAGCCGGTCGCCGCGTGAGCAAGCCCACCGTCGCCATCGTTGGCCGGCCCAACGTGGGCAAGTCCACCCTCTTCAACCGCATCCTTGGCGGCCGCCCGGCGATCGTCTCGGAGCGCCCCGGCACGACTCGAGACCGGCACTTCGGCGACGCGGAGTGGCAGGGCAGGCGCTTCTGGGTGGTGGACACGGGCGGGCTGTTACCCGAGTCGGAAGATTCGATGGATCGCGCTATCCGCCGGCAAGTGGAGTTTGCCCTCGCGGAGTCGGATGTCATTCTCTTCGTGGTTGATGGACGGGAAGGGATGAATCCGGTGGACCGGGCCATTGCCGAGCGGCTGCGTAAGGCAGGACGTCCGGTGGTGCTTGCGGTCAACAAACTGGATAATCTGGAGCAAAGCACCGAGCAGTACGGGTTCTATTCGCTTGGCTTTGGCGATCCGGTGGGGGTGAGCGCGGCGGTAGGGAAGGGGAGTGGGGACCTTCTCGATGCGGTCGTGGAGCGGCTGCCGCCCTACGACCCGGCGGAGGACGAAGAGGCTATCAACGTGGCGGTGGTGGGCCGCCCCAACGTGGGCAAGTCATCGGTGGTGAATCGGCTACTGGGAGAGGAGCGTCATCTCGTGGCTCCCCAGGCCGGAACCACCCGGGATGCGATAGACTCCATCTTGCGATTTCAGAGGCAAAACACTCAACTTCATTGACACCGCTGGCTTACGACGTAGGGCTAAAGTAGAAGATGATCTAGAGTTTTACTCCACGCTCCGGACCGAGCGAGCCATCGAGCGAGCTCAGGTGTGCGTCCTGGTGGTGGACGCCACCGTAGGCTTGCACAACCAGGACCTCCGGATCGCCACTCAGGCGTGGGATCGCGGCGCGGGTCTGATCGTTCTGGTGAACAAGTGGGACCTGGTCGAAGAGAAGGACGCTAATACCGCCCGACAGGGCCAGGAGGCGTTGATTGCCAAGGCGCCATTCCTCCGTTATGTGCCTTTCCTTTATGTGTCCGCGCTGACCGGACAGCGGGTCCGGAAGGTGCTCGACCAGATCGTCGAAGTCGCCGAGGGACGCGAGCTGCGGGTTCCCACTGCGGAGGTAAACAAGGTGCTGACCGAGCTGATTGAGCGGAACGCGCCGCCCCAGAAGCCGGGCGAGGAGGTAAAGCTGCTCTATGCCTCCCAGATCGGCACCGCTCCACCCACTCTCGCCATAGTGAGCAACCGGCCCGACGAAGTTCCCGAGTCTTACCAGCGATACCTGGCGCATGGCTTTCGGGAGGCCTGGCCATTTCAGGGCTCCCCCCTCCGGCTCAAGTTCACCCGCAGAGGGATCCCGACGGTAATGGCAGCCGCGCTCTGGCTTCTCGCCTCCTACTTTCTCGGCGCCATACCCACCAGTCATCTGGTCAGCAGGACTCTCGCGAAAATAGATCTTCGGCAGCACGGCAGCGGCAACCTGGGAGCCACCAATCTCTACCGGGTACTCGGCTGGAAGTACGCGATACCGGTGGCGCTGTTCGATATTGCCAAGGGTGCCATTCCGGTCCTGGTGTTCAGCCCGCGGGGCTCGGACTCGGAGCTGTTCGCGCTGGCCTGCGGGGTCGCCGCAATCCTGGGGCATGTCTTCTCGGTGTTTGTCGGTTTCAAGGGAGGGAAGGGGGTCGCCACCGCCGCCGGCGTCATGCTGGCGCTGACCCCGCTTGCCCTTGCTGTGGCGGCGGCGGTCTGGGCTCTTGTGGTCCTGCTCACCGGCTATGTGTCGCTCGGGAGCATTGCCGCCGCGGTGGTGCTGCCGGTGGCTGTGTATCTGCTGGAGACTCCTACGCCCGAGCTGCTCTGGATCGATACCCTGGTTGCCGCCGGGGTGATCTTTCTGCACCGGCGAAACATTCAGCGACTCCTGAAGGGAACCGAAAACCGCTTCGGCAGGCGGGCAGCGACAACGACCCGCTCATGACACTGGTCGCCGTTCTCGGGGCGGGAAGCTGGGGAACTACGCTGGCCAACCTGCTGGCCACCAAAGGCGACGAGGTGCGCATCTGGGCCTACGAGCCCGAAGTGGTGCGAGCGATCAACCAGCGGCACGAGAACCCGCTGTTTCTTCCCGGGATTCCACTGGCTTCGGCGCTACGGGCTTATGGAGATGCCAAGGAAGCTGTGGCTGGGGTTCCGGTCATCGTGTCTGCGGCCCCCAGCCACGCGGTTAGGGGAGTGGTTAATCGGATTCGGGGCAGTGTAAAGCCAGGCACCCTGGTGGTGAGCGCCACCAAGGGAATCGAGACCGACACCCTGGCCCTTATGTCGGCGGTGTTCGAGGATTGCCTCCCTGGAGCTCGTTTTGCCGCGCTCTCGGGTCCGAGCTTCGCCGTCGAGGTGTGCCAGGGACAGCCGACGCTGGTGGTGGCCGCTGCCCGGAATGAGTCGACCGCGCGTGACGCTCAGCGGCATCTTTGCGACCCCGCGCTTCCGGGTGTATTCCCACGACGACGTGGTGGGAGTCGAGCTTGCCGGTGCGCTGAAGAACGTCATCGCCATCGCGGCCGGGATTCTCGAGGGTCTGGGGATGGGCCACAACCCACGGGCAGCGCTGATTACCCGGGGCCTGGCCGAGATCACCCGACTGGGCGTGGTCCTTGGCGCGAGCCCGCTCACCTTCGCTGGCCTGGCCGGGATGGGGGACCTCATCCTCACGACCACCGGAGATCTCAGCCGCAACCGAGGGCTTGGCGTGGCTCTGGCTCAGGGACAGAGCCTGGAAAGCTACCGAGCGGCGCATCGCAGCGTGGCTGAAGGCGCCAATACCTCCAAGGCCGGCGCCGCGCTGGGCGAGCGGATGGGAGTAGAGCTTCCCATCATCGAGAAAGTCTGTGAAGTTTTGTTCAGGGGAAAGCCGGCTCGCGAGGGGATCGCTGAGCTGATGGCACGGGAACTCAAGTCGGAGCAGTGGAAATGACCACGACGAGCACCCCCCGACCGGTCCAGGAATTCTACTCGATCGGCGAAGTCTGCGACCTGACCGAGCTCAAGCCCCACGTGCTTCGGTACTGGGAGAGTCAGTTCCGCTTCCTCAATCCCGCGAAGAACCGCTCAGGAAACCGGGTCTACAAGGGGCGGGAGGTGGAGCTGATCATGTTGGTGAAGCACCTGCTCTACACCGAAAAGTTCACGATCGACGGCGCCCGCCAGCGGATCGATCAGTACCGGAGAACCGGAGAGCTCCGGGTGTCGGCCCACCGGGCCTTCGAGGCCGAGATGGCGCAGGATCTCCGAGCCAACATCGAAGAGATCATCGCCGTCCTGGATGGGAAGGCGCCTCCAAAGAAGCCCATCAGCAGTGAACCATGAACATCCTGGTGACCAACGACGACGGCGTTCTTGCCCCCGGGCTGGCGCTGCTGGCGGAGGTGTGCAGGAAGGTGGGCAGCGTCACCGTCGTGGCTCCGGACCGGGAACAAAGCGGCACCTCGCACTCGCTCACTCTGCATCGGCCACTGCGCCCTACCCCCCGTCCTGATGGGGGTTGGCAGATCGACGGCACTCCTACCGACTGCGTCATGCTGGCGGTGCAGGCGTTGATGACCGAGAGGCCCGACTTCGTCTTCTCCGGCGTCAACCATGGACCCAACATGGGCGAGGATGTGTTGTATTCCGGCACGGTAGCCGCTGCTATGGAAGCGGTGACGCTCGGTGTTCCCGGTATCGGCATCTCTTTCGCCGGCAATCAGCCGGAGACCATGGCCACCTATCACGACGTCCTGCTCGAGCTGGTACAGAGGATCACGGAGGTGCGGGACTTTCCCGAGCAGATGCTGCTCAACATCAACCTGCCTCGCGTGCCTGCTTCGCAGGTGAAAGGGATTCAGGTCACCAAGCTCGGTAGCCGGTACTTTTCCGAGTCGCTCACCCGGATGAAGGATCCCTGGGGACGAGAGATCTACTGGATTGGAGGGGGTACTATCACCTGGACCGGCGGGGAGAACTCCGATCACCTGGCCGTTGCGGAGGGCTACATCTCGGTCACGCCACTGCACATGGACCTCACCAACTATTCTCTCCTGGAGACGGTTCGGGGATGGTCGCTGGAGGGGTAGGGGAGGGTGATAGCTACGGTGGATACCGCAGCCGGCTGGTCGAGGTGCTCCAGCGGAAGGGCGTGCGCGACCTGGCGGTGCTGCGGGCAGTCCGCATGGTCCCACGGCACCTGTTCGTGCCGGAGAGTGTCCGGCATCGGGCCTACGACGATGCGGCTCTGCCGATCGGCAGCGGACAGACGATCTCGCAGCCGTATGTGCAGGCGAGATATCTGGAGCTGATCGGTCTTACCGGTAAAGAAAAAGTGCTGGAGATCGGCACCGGCTCTGGCTATCAGACCGCGCTGCTGGCCCTGCTCGCCAGTATGGTCTTCAGCGTCGAGCGGGTTCCTCATCTGGCGCAGAGCGCCCGCACGGCCCTGTCTGCCTCAGGCATCCGCAATGTCACCATCCTGGTCGGAGATGGCACCCTGGGCTGGCGGCCGTTTGCCCCGTACGACGCCATTCTCGTTTCCGCCGCATCCCCCGATATTCCCGGGCCGCTGGTGGACCAGCTCGCGGATGGAGGGCGGATGGTCATCCCCCTGGGCGATCGCGACGCCCAGATCCTCACCCTGGTCGAGCGCCATGGCAGCGAGGTGCGAACCAGCACGGTCGCTGACGTTCGCTTTGTACCCCTGGTCGGTCAATTCGGATTCGACGAATAATACGGACGGCAAATGCTGACGAGCTTCTTTCACTGGCTGGCAGATACCATTCTTGCGCTCGGTTACCCCGGGATCCTGGTGCTGATGGCAATCGAATCGTCGGTGCTTCCGCTCCCCAGCGAGTTGGTGATGCCGCCAGCCGGGTACCTTGCCGCCAAGGGCCAGATGAACGGGGTTCTGGCTGTCGTAGCCGGGACCCTGGGAAGCGTGATCGGAGCCCTGGTGAATTATGGTTTGGCGCTGTTCGTAGGCGAGCCGCTTCTGCGCCGCTACGGGAAGTACGTCCTGGTATCGGGCAAGTCGTTGGACCGAAGTGAGGCCTTCTTCCGCAAGCACGGTGAAATCAGCACCCTGATCGGCCGGCTCCTGCCGGTCGTACGCCATCTGATCTCGATTCCTGCGGGCGTCTCCCGGATGGCCCTTCGGCGCTTTGTCCTGTTCACCGCGCTGGGCGCCGGCGTCTGGTGTGCGGTCTTGACCTACCTCGGCTACATCATCGGACGCCATGGGGAAGAGGTCGAGGCCGTCATCGGCCAATACGTGCACCACACTCTGCTGGTCTATGTTCTTCCCGCCGTCGCGATCCTGACCGTTGCCTATGTGCTCTGGCGGCGGAACGGACAGGCGAAAGTGGCGGAGTGACCGAGGTGCGTTACCTGGTCTCAGGACTGGTGCAGGGCGTCGGATTCCGCTGGTTCGTGGCTCGGCACGCGAGATCCCTCGGTCTCGCCGGATACGCCCGCAATCTCCCCGATGGTCGAGTGGAGGTCGTAGTCAGCGGTCCCGACGACGCGCTCCCCGCGCTCGAGCGCCTGCTGCGCGCCGGGCCGGCCAGTGCTCAAGTACCAAGAAGTAGAGCGGTCGCCCGAGCCCGCTGCATTTCCGGTGGGCAAGAGCTTCGACATCATGTAGCGGAGGCTCAACTCCAGATGGCGCAGACAACCACAGTTTCCGATCGCGTACTCCGCACGTTGCGAGCGATTCCGGACTATCCCAAGCCGGGCATCCTCTTCCAGGACATCACGCCAGTGCTGGCGAATGGCGAGCTGTTGCGCGATGTCGTCGCTGAGATGTGCCGCCCGTTCGCCGACGCAGGGGTGACCCAGGTCCTGGGCATCGAGGCTCGGGGCTTCATCCTCGGCGGGGCAGTGGCGACCACGCTCGGTGCCGGGTTCGTGCCCGCCCGGAAGCCCGGCAAGCTCCCTTGGGAGCGAGCCACTGAGGCCTATGACCTGGAGTACGGCAGCGACTCTCTGGAGGCCCATCGGGATGCCTTGAACCGGGGGAGTCGGGTCCTGATCGTCGACGACGTTCTCGCTACCGGAGGCACCGCTCGGGCGGCTGGTCAGCTCGCTCGTGGGCTGGGAGCCGAGCTGGTGGGCTGGAGCTTTCTGCTGGAGATCGGCGCACTCGGGGGCCGTGAGCGGCTGCAAGGAGCCACCTGCCAGACGGTAACGCGGGTTGCTTAGCGCTGCAGATACCGCTGGCTCACTTGCCGGGGATGGTGCAGGGGTGGCATTTTCCGTTGCTCCGGGTGAACCCATGCTCCTTCGGAGGTACGGGCCTGAGGAAGTACTTTACCAGATCATTTGCAAGCCTCTGGCTTGACAGCGTTTGCCCAAGCCCCCGTAGCTCAGATGGATAGAGCAGCAGTTTCCTAAACTGTTGGCCGCGTGTTCGAGTCACGCCGGGGGCATTTCGAGCAGCGGTCTAGTTGCCGTGATTAGCCTTCACCTTTTTCGCTGGATATCGATGGCCACCACCGTGGAAGCCAAGAGCAGAGAGCAGGCACCCCCTCCAGCTGTTCCCGGAACACCCTGGTACCAGGCTCGGCAGCGGCAGATCGTTGCCGGGTTGGTGGTGCTGGTTGCGGCAGCAATCGTCGGATGGTTCGTGCTCGACAGCGGCAAGCGCAAGGAGGAGTTCGCGGCACGCAGCCTCAATCAAGCCCGGGCGGCCGCGGAGGCAGGGAACCTCCCATTGGCCTCGAGCGAGCTGCAGCGCCTCATTACCACCTATAAGGGCACCGACGCCGCCAGCGAGGCGGTGGTCACCCTCAACCAGGTGCGGATGGTCAACGGGCAGAGCGAGCTGGCCGCGGTGGGCCTCAAGGAATACCTGGCCACCAAGCCACCTGCCAAATATGCGGCACCGGCGAGTGGCCTCCTCGGGGCCGCGTTGGAGAACTCCAAGCAATGGACCGAGGCCGGCAACGCCTATCTTCAAGCCTCGAACGCTGCGGACGTGCCGTACCTGAAGGCTACCTATCTGATCGATGCAGGGCGTGCGTTCCGGCAAGGTGGGAAGGTTGATGACGCCAGCCGAGCCTATCGGACGATCATCGAGAAGTATTCCGATTCGCCCAGCTTCACTGAAGCTCAGGTCCGGTTGGCGGAGCTCACCGACGGGAAGATGTGAGATCTGCTGGTGGGTGGGAGGCGAGGGGTCCTTGTGGGCCCCTCTTTTTATGGCCCCGAACTAAAGGACGTATAAGATATGTTATGTTAAGTGCGCTTGGGGAAAACTGTGGAGAACTGGTGCCCTGCCGAGGATTAATTGTGTAAGTAGTTGTAGCGTTGGATGGATGCGGTCAGCTGCGCGGGAGCTTCGGCTGGCCCTCAGCGGCTCTCCCAGACTCCGCGGTACACCAACCGGCCTTGGCCGCCCAGCCAGACCCCAGTCGCCCGGGAGGCATTCAGGGTGCCGCGGACGGTCAGTTCTGGGCCTCCCCTGCTCCGGAAGCGCACCGGGAACGCTGCCTCGCCCTGGGCAACCAGGCCGGCGGCTGCCGCGACCGTCCCGGTACCGCAGGCCAGGGTCTCGGCCTCTACTCCGCGTTCATAGGTCCGAATGAGCCAGGGATCGCCGGGGGAAGCACCGGGGCTCACGAAATTCACGTTGGCTCCGGCCGGCCCCATGGTGGGATCGAAGCGAAGTGCCCTGCCGCGGCGGCTCACGTCTACGGCCTCGATGCCATCGACCCGGATCACCAGGTGAGGGACGCCAACCTGTAGCAGGGTCATCCAACGCTCACCCCGCTCTAAGCCCACGCCACTGAATTTCTCGGGGACATCGAAGTCCGGGACGTTGATCTCCGCCTGCTCGCCGGAAGCGGAGGAATTGACCCGCACGACTCCGGCATCGGTGAGCAGGCAGAATTCTCCGGCCGGCACCAGCTCGAGCTGCACCGCCAGGCGACCGCCACACAGGGCCGCGTTGCCGCACAGCGCCCCGAGGGAACCGTCCGAGTTCCAGTAGCGCATGCGGACCGCGCCGGGGGTTGTCGGCGTGAGCAAAACCAGACCATCGGCCCCGACCCCGTTGCGGCGGTCGCAGATCGCCTTGATCTGAGCTGGGCCGCCATTGGTCGGGGGTGGTGGAGCGGCCATCCAGCATGACGAAGTCGTTGCCGGACCCGCTCATCTTGTAGAAGGGGGTTCCTCTCACAGCCGTCCCATCAGTGACTGCAGCCGCAGCCACCATACCATCCAGATCGCCTCCCGGACGATGCGCTTGTTCATCTTGCTCTGGCCTTCGACCCGGTCGGTGAACACGATGGGAATCTCCACGACCCGGAAGCCCTTTTTCCAGGCCCGGAAGCTCATCTCGATCTGAAAGGCGTAGCCGTTGGATCGCACCTTCTCCAGATCGATCGCCTCGAGCACCTCCCGCCGGAAGCACTTGAAGCCACCGGTGGAATCTGCCAGAGGCAGGCCGGTGATCCAGCGGGCGTACTCATTGGCTCCGATGGACAAGAGCAGGCGGGAGATCGGCCAGTTGATGACGTTCACCCCGGTCCGATAGCGCGAGCCGATCACCACGTCGGCATCGTTGGCCGCCCGCACGAAATCGCCGAGGAACCTCGGATCGTGGGAAAAATCCGCGTCCATCTCGAAGATCAGATCGTAATCGCGATCCAGCGCCCAGCGGAAGCCGGCCAGATAGGCCTTACCCAGTCCAGCCTTGCCCGGCCGATGGAGGACGTGGACCCGGGGCGTTGAAGCAGCCAACTCGTCGGCCAACTGGCCGGTTCCATCGGGCGAGTTGTCGTCCACCACGAGAACCTCGATCCGGGGGTCCTGCTGCAGAATGGCAGGCACGACGAGCGGGAGATTGGCCCGTTCGTTGTAGGTTGGCACCACGACCAGCAGTCGCTCAGCCACGGCGCCCACGAAGTGCCAGGGTCCGTCCCGAGCAGCAGTCACCAGCAGGACCATGATCCAGGTGGCTACGGTGATCGTCGCGGCCAGATAGACGATCCGGGGCCGGTAGCGGAGCACCACCCGATGTTCCCCGCTTCCACTCAAAGGCACCGCCATCAGGGCATGGTTGGCCCGGATGACCGGCGCGGGCTTCCCGTCGATCTCTGCTTGCCACGAGGGATGGTAGCGTTCGACTCACCGTGAGCAGTGCGGGCCCGCTGGTGTGGACTCGGATGGCCAGGGTGTCGTCCCCATTGCCTTCAATGGTCGCGGTGCCGGTCCCACCGCCCTGACCGATGGCCAGCACCGGCTGCTTCGACGATCGTGGTCTTGCTGGGGTCGAAGGTGGGCGACCAGAGAATGCTGATCCGTCGCGCCGAGTCGGGCTCGACCTGGGCCTCGGGTACCACGGCGGCTGCCGGCATGGCGGCTTCGTTGGCATAGACCGCCACCCGCTGGTCCGCTCCCAGGAGCTTGAGCCCGGGGAGGTTCACCTGCCCTGGTAAGAGGACGTACCGTGCGGCCAAGGTCCGGAGCGCGGCGCTGCTCAGGAAGCTGAGCCAGTATTGTTGCAGCTCCTCCGCGCTTCGGGCGGACTGTCGCACCTCATACCGGGTGAGTGCGTTGTACCAGCGCAGCTGGTTGCCATGATAGCCGAACACCTCGGGAACGCCGTAGCTGGCCAGAAATCCCTCCGGGTATACTCCACCAACGCTGAGCACCCGCTCCCCCGGCGCGAGCCGGGAGCGAAGGGCCTCGATCCCCTGGTCCGGAGGGAAGAAATCGTCATAGCGCACTATCTGAATGTACCGGCTGTCCACCCGCAGCAGGTCCAATACCGTCAGACCGGTCAGTATCATCAGCACGTGCACTGGACGAAGAACCCCCCTGCCCCAGAGAAACACGCTGAGCCAGCCCAGGCCGCAAAGGACAGCTACGATCAAGAGCGCCGGCCGCGATGCGAGGGAGATCGGCCACGAAGGCGTCCACCCGAGACCCCCCCTCGGCCGCGCCGAAGATCGAGCTCCAGGTACCATAGAGCCCCGGGCCCCCGGCGAGACTGATTACTCCGATCAGCAGCGCAGCCACCGCGCCCGCAAGCAGCGCAGTGCTCATGACTTTCCGGGCCCGCTGATCGCCCTCGGCGAGCACTCGCTCGAGCAACAAGCTGGCCAGAAGGGTGAGCGAGGCGATTGCGACGAAGGCGGCCAGGCTCGGCGCCCGAAAGTTCTTGAGCCCGGGCACGACTGTATACAGGAGTCGAAACGCGGGCGTGCCCGCCCCCAGAGAGTAAAGCAACGCAATTGCCGCCATTGCACCGAGTCCCCACCGCCGCCGGTCGCCCTTGAGGCCAGCCACTGCCGCAATCCCAAGTACCAGCACCAGAGCTCCACCGTACTCGGAATTGTGCTTGAACGGATTCTTTCCCCAGTACGTCTCCGACTGGACGTCGGTTCCGGAGAATTCCGGGACGAACAACGAGAGCGCTTCCTCGGCATGCAACGACCAGGTAGCCGCGTACTCAAAGCCACGGCCGGGTCCTGCCCGGGGTGAGTCTTCCCGGAGATAGCGGTACATCGGCAGAAGCACCACGGCGGCCACCCCGACGGCGGTCAGCACCGCCAGTATCCCGCCGGCAAGGCTATTGGCGAGGAACGCGCCACCTTCATGCCGGCGCACCCAGAGGCTGCCCAGCGCGTACGCGGCGAGCGCGATGTAGGCGTAGTAGGCCAGTTGAGGGTGAGCCACCACCATGAGACCAGCCACCACGCCGAGCCAGATGAAAGCGAAGCCAGGACCGGCGGTCCAGCGCGGTGACCAGCAGCCAGAGCGCCGCGGGAAAGAGCGCGATGACGTACATCTTTCCGTCCTGGCCGCCCCAGACCAGGCTCACGAGGTTGGCGGACAGCAGGTAGGCTGAGCCGGCGAAGAGAGCGACGTACCGCCGCGCCCCGAACGCTCGGGCGGCCAGGTACATGAACACGCCGGCGAGATACACGTGCAGGATGAGCTTCCACGCCAACGCGCTGGTGAGCGGCAGAAGAAAGTGCAGGATCGAGGCGGGGTAGAGGATGTCGCCACTCCCCGCCTCTATCGTTGGCACGCCGCCGAACAGATACGGGTTCCACAGCGGCATCCGGCCCAGGGCGCGGATGTGCTCCACGAAAAATTTCCGGAACATGATCCCCGCGGCCACCGTGTCCTGACCCAGCAGCATCTCCCCTGCCCCGCTCACGAGATACTGCCGGAAGGCGAGCAAGGTCAGAACGGCCATGATCACGAAGGGGGCCCAGCGAGGGAGCCGGTCCAGATCGGCAGACTGCGATTGAGCCACTCAGGCCTCTCGGATCGAGGGGGTCGAGGCGCAGTCCGGCGCAGCAGCAGCGGAACTGCGGGAAGTACCTCGGTCCCGGTTAGCAGAAGACGACTGGCCAGAGCGAGGGCCGCGGCGGGCTTGAGCCCGATATGCACCGGCGAGCATGAGGAGAAACACGGACTCTCGCGGTCCCAGCCCTCCCGGGGCAAATAACGCGAGAAATCCCACCAAATAGGAGCAGGTAAACACTCCGATGGCCTGGGGCAGGCTCAATGTGACGCCAGGCAGGAGACCGCGGGCCAGACACAGGAGTGCGAGGCCGTAGGCGCACCAGGCCAGGAGATTCGCGGCGAAAGCCACCGCAAGTCTGGTCGGGAGGCACGGCGCGGAGCGGAGGGATGGAGCTCGGCAGCAGCCGGTTTACCCGGTCGAGGAGTGGTTGCGATGCCAGTGCCGCGATGCCGGCGAAGGATAGCACGAGGACCACTGCCGCCAGCGGCACCATACCCGGGCCCGCCGCCTGAAATGCGTCCCGCGCGGTGAGGGCCACCGCCACGGCACCGCTCGCGATGGCCAACGCCTGGAGCACCAGGGCACCCGCCACTGCGACCGACGGATCCACTCCTGCCCGTTGCGCCAGAACCGCGGCACCGGCGACCGCCCAGACCTTTCCCGGAACGTACTTTCCCAGGCTGGCGAGAAACCAGATTCGGACCGCTGGTCCAAAACCCAGGCGCTCCCCCATGCTGAGCACGACCCGGCGCCAGGCTTCGATCAACATGGCGTAAGCTGCAAAAACCACGAGGACGCTGAGCGGCGATCCAGAGAGGAGAGAGCTGCCATTCGATGGGCTGGGCCCGGAGGGTCTGCCAGTTCGCCGCGATGGATCGAATAGCCAGGCCGACCAGCACCGCCCCGACCACGAACTGCAGAAAGCGCCAAACTCTACGCTGCACCACTCGATCCCTTCGACTTGATCTGAACCTGAGTGGTGTCGCCCGACTCGTCTTCGATCGCGATGACCGTGCGCTGCCCGGCGGTCGTACGCGAGATCACCCTGCCGTCAGCAGTGACCCGGGCGGCTCGAACCGACCGGCGAAAGCGCCGCCATTGTACCACCCGATGAGCCGACGCGAAGAAGGGACGATCGTCGGCCAGGGATTGAAGCAGGCTCACGAAGGCCGGTTCGGCGCCGGGAAAGCCCAGCGCCTCGGCAGTGTTCGGATGCCACAGCCCGACCCAGGCCCCTTCGACCGCCTTGCACTCCCGAGCCAGCTCCCGGGCATCCTCGATCCACCGCCCGGGCTCCTCCACCCCGGCGTACTTGCTGAGCGCCCGGTCCATCCAGATCAGCGGGACCAGGTCGAGCGGCAGTTGCTTGTCTTCCTTTGCATCCCAGGCCGGAACCACATCGGCCACTCCTAAACGGAACCCGTTTCGATCGGCAAATCCCCAGGAAGCATCGTAATCGAAACCACTCTTAACCATGACTCGCTGGGTCAGCCCCGGTCGCATGCGGAGGAAGTGCTGCCGCACGCCCGTCACCGGGGCGGAAGCCAGACGGCTGAGCGTGCGACACTGCCCGGCCATGCGCTTGGCATCATTGACGGTGCCAAAGCTCCCGTGCAAGCCGATCTCATGGCCGGCGTGGGTCAGAGCGCTGAGTATGCGGCTGGCGGACGGGCCGTCGGGCCGGTAGGTCGAGTCGCCCGCCAACATCGACCTCAGGCTGGGCTCCTGGCAGATCACAAACCAGGTGGCCCGGATCAAATGGTGCGCCTCGAGCTGGAGAATGGAGTGCACGCCCCGGGTAACCGGGTCGCGGCCCATGTTGCGCCTGGCTGAGCGGGCGACTCGGCGGAACCGATCCCAGTCGCCTTTCAGGCTCAGCTCGGCCATCCGGAGGAGCGGGAAACAGTCCCCACCAATCCACCACGTCGAGATCGTGAGTCAGCAGCGCGGCCCACCGATGGCCTTCGGGCCAGGGGGCCAGCAAGCGTACCGGCCGCCTTCCGGCTGCGGCAAGCACCGCTCGGCGAAGCTCGACCCCCAGCAGGGAGACCACCGGCCGCCGGGTCTGCCCGGCCGCGACCAAGAGGATTCTCCGCCGCGGGCACCCGCCCATGGCGATCGTTTGCGGTCGAACGCTGCTCGATGGCGCCGCCCGCCACCTCAGCCACGCCGCGGAGCGCCGCAGTAGTTACCCGCACCTCACCGTCGCCAATCTCCAGGGCCGCCTTGGAGCTCAAGTCGGCCGCGGCGGAGCCGGCCGAGTCACGCTCGACCACTTTGAGCCGTACCAGATCGCAGTCGGCCTGTTCGGTAATGAGCAGCCGGGAAAGGTCCAGCAGGACGTCGAGGCCGTATCGCTCCGCCGGCCGCAGCCGTTCCTCACTTCGATCCAGAAGGATCATTGCCACCCCGCTTCGGGAGTCAGCTGCCGGACGGTGCGGGCGGGCTGTCCCGCGACTACATGCAACGAAGGTACGTCGCTCGCCACGACACTGTTGGCCCCGACAACGGCTCCGCTGCCAATGCGCACACCCGGGAGGATGACGCATCCGGCGCCGAGCCAGGCATCGTGCTCGATAACGATGGGGCCCTGGGAGACCGGGGCAAATCCGCGGATCCGCGAGTTGTTGGGGTGGGATGAGGTGACCAGGGTGACCCGGGGCGCGATGCTGACCCGATCGCCGATGATGAGATTGCCCCGGTCAGCCAGCTCCTCGACAATGAGGAGGTCGTCAGCGATATACACGTCGCTGCCGATCCGGAAGCCACAGAGTCGCAGTAAGCCGACCCGCCAGCCGGGGAAGAAGGCATTCCGGGCCCACCGCTTGAGGATCTTCTTCCGAAGCCGCCAGGCGAAGCTCACGAGCTCACCCCAGGTAGCGGTAGAGGCCCGTGCCCAGCCGAGCGACCCGAGCGGGCAGGCGGGACCAGACCCGTCCCATGACCGCCAGTGCACCACGGTCGCGGGCGGCCAGGTTGAGTCCTCCAGGTTCCGGCCAGTAATCATAGGCCAGCGGTATGGCCTGTCCACCCCAGCGACGCTTGAACTCCAGCAGCCCTTCCTGCTCCGGCGCCACGCGCCCCAGATCGAACCGGCAGCCGGCGGCGACGGCGTCCTGAATCGCGGCCCACAGGAGCACATGATTCGGCCGATGCTCCAGCTGAGCCGGATCGGACGCGCCGAATCCGTAAATCCACGAGCGGGGGCCTTTCCATACCGTGATCGCCGCTGCTCGGGAGCCGCTGGGCGTAAAGGCGAGGTAGACCGCCGCGAGGCCGGCCTCCTGCAGGCGCCGACAGCCCTCCAAAAAGAAACGACGCGGCGGCGACGGGAGACCGTGGCCGTGCGCGGTGCGCTCCTCCAACTCGGCCATGGCCAGCCAATCCTCCTCGGTCTCCCCCCGGCGGACCACGATTCCGGCCTTCTGGCCTTTCTTGATGCTGCGTTGGGTGCTCCCCGGGTGCAAACGCCCCCAGACTGCGGACTCCCCCTCTTCGGTAGCCACCTCGTAGGTCTGGTAATGCGAGATCCGCTGGAATCCCGGGGCCGGCGGAAACTCACCGCGCGACTTGATCTCCACTCGCTTGAAGCGGCGATCCCGGGCATCCTCCCGAACGGCGGCGACCAGTGCGTCAGCCGTTGGGCCATCGAGGGCAAGCGGTCCAGCGGCATAACTGAACGGCAGGCTCACCAGGCGGCGCGGGCCCAGCAAGCCCGGCACCTCGGCGACGGTGAGCAGGCCCCGCAGCTCTCCGTTCGTACGAGCGGAGTAGCACTTCAGTCGAAGGCGGTACATGTCGCGGAGGCAGATCGCCCACTCCGGCTGATGGTAGAAGGTGCCGTGCGCCCGGGCGAAAGGCCCCCACTCCTCCGGGGGCTCAGCGGTTCGGCTGATGATCGGCGACGGCATGGTAGATGTCGAGGAAGCGTGCGATGGTGGGCTCGGGCGAATAGGTCCGGAGGACGAGCTCCTTCCCTGCCCCGGTGAGACGTTCGCGCAGCGGAGTGTCGGAGAGCATTCGCTGGAGCTGATCCGCCAGGTCCACTGGATCCCCCGCTTTCGCGATCAGCCCCGTGTGTTCATGCAGCACGACCTCCGGAATGCCCCCAGCCGGTGTGCCCACCACAGCGCAGCCCGCGAGCAGGGCCTCCACCAAGGTAAGGCCCAATCCCTCCGCCTGGCCCTGGCTGGGAAGCACGGTGACGGTACTCGCGCCGTACTCCCGAGGCATGAGAGTTTGGGTGACGAAAGGGGACCAGATCAGCTGGCCGTCGATGCCGAGCTCGCGAGCCAGCGTCTTGAGGCTGTTCAGGGCGGAGCCTTGGCCCAGAATCTTGAGCTCGAAGTTGACCCCCCGGCCGCTTGAGCTCGGCAGCGGCCCGCAAGAGCACATCCACCCCTTTGCTCGCGACCAGATTGCCGGCGTAGAGAATTCGGGGAGGATTGGCCTTGTGGCTGACTGCTCCCTCGAGAAATCTCCCGACGTCAATCGGCATCGGGGTCACGGCCGGATGAGGAATCGTTCTCGGAAGCAGCCGTGCCAGATCGGTGGCCAGGAAGTTGGAGACCGCCGTGATCGTGGCCGCCTTCTGAAAGACACCCCGCCCTGCCCTGCGGATCAGGCTGCCTCGGTCGAGCAGCCTCACGTCTGAGCCATGGCAAGTGATCAGGTAGGGGACCTGCTCCCGGCTGGCGAACCAGCCGGAAGGAAACCACCAGTGGGCATGAATCAGGTCCGGTTTGAAGCGCGTCACCGCCGCGCCGCACCGCCAGCGCGAACCCCAACAGAAAGCCGGGGAAGCCGAGCCCTGCCAAGGGCGACAGGAGCGTCGTCTGGTGCAAACCGCCGGTGTAGGCCACCCGCTCGAGTGGCTCGGGTCCATAGCGGAAACGGTGCAAGCCGGACTCCCGCGATTGTCCTCCACGGTGGCAGTACCCGGCGCGTGAGGGGCGAGCACTTCCACCTGGTGACCACGAGCGGCGGCCCCTTCGGCGATCCGCTGGACGAAGGCACCGGCGGGGTCGCCGAGGAAACGAGGATAGTTGTGGGTGATCGTCAGAATGCGGAGAGGCCTATCGGGCGAGGGCATCGCGATACCATCCCTCGCACAGTTCGGCCACGTTATCGGGGGCCAGCCGGGCGCGCCAGGCCTCGCCCACCAGGCGGCTCATTGCGAGACGGTCCCCGTCGGCTTGCAGCTCGAGCACGCTGTCGGCGAGCGCCTCCGCCGAAGGCAGGGTGAGCCGGCCCGCTCCGGACTCGGGCACGATATCGACCGCGGCTCCGCTGTCCCAGCAAGCGACGACCGGAACGCCGGTGATCAGGGCCTCCAGGGCCGGCGAGCGCCGCGCCGTCTCCCTGAGCGGTGAACAGCAGGAGGTCGGCCTTCCCCAGGTAGCGCGCGAGCCTGGTCGGGCGGCAGGTCGCCCGCGAAACGGACCAGGGCGGACACGCCGAGCCGTCCGGCCTTCTGCTCCAGGGCGCTCACGCTCGGGGCCGTCTCCGACGATGGTCAGCGGCAGATCGTGCCCGCAGGAGGCGAGCACCGCCACCGTCTGGATGGCAAGATCTACTCGCGCGGCCTCGACGAGAGGCGCTAGCACTACCGCCCCGCCTCCACCCCGGGTCCATGGGCGCCCCTTGGTTTCCATCGGCATGGGATGGATGTGAGACGGCAGACGACGGAGCGGCCGGCAAAGTTCTGGACCCACTCCCCCACCTCACGGGACACCGCCGTCACCACGGCCGCGCGCCGGAAGACCCGGCCGAGCCAGCGACCGGGCGATCCGGGAGCGGCGCAGCATCGACGCATCGGCGCCGTCGACGGTGAGCAGCAGCGGGACCCTGCTGGGCGCGGCGAGCCCTGCCGGCATCCAGCGGTGGGCGTGCACCAGGTCGGCTCCGGCGGCCATTTCCCGCCGGGCCGCGACGCGAAGCGCCCGCCACGACCGCAGCAGTGCGCTCCAACCGGCGGGATTCCTCAGTCCACTGGAGAAGCCATCGTGGTCGGCCTGGCGTGCTCGAGGGGGAGCCAACGAGACGTACCCGGCGCACCGGGACCCCGTCGAGCTCGGATTGACCTCCCGGCTCCTCGCTCGGCGCGACGACCCGAACCGAGATGCCCCGCCGGAGCAAGGCGCGCGCAAGAGCGCCGAGCGATGCACCGGAGAAGTCGCCTGGCCAACGAGGGTAGCTGGGGGTCAGGAAGACGACCCGCACGGCTCAATCCCTGACGTCGGGCTTCTCCAGCGGAGCGAGGCCGCGGGCGATCTCCCGGGTCTCCTCGCGCATGCCGGCGATCATCTCTCCCAGGAAGCCGAAGCCGAACAGCACGAAGCCGCTGATCACCATCATTTCCACCAGGTTGAGCAGCGGCCGGAGGCCGATGCCGTAGCCGAAGCGGAGCACCAGCGCGGCGATTCCGGCCAGAAAGCCGATGGTGAACAGCACCGCGCCCATGACCCCGAAGAACAGCATCGGCTTCCGGCCGAAGCGGAGCTGGAACCAGACCGAGATGAGGTCGAACAATCCCGATCGGGAATGCGACGCCAGTTGAACTTCGAGGTGCCGGCGCGGCGGGGATACAGGGGCACCGGCAGCGAGGTCAGCCGGAATCCATCGGCGGCCGCGATCACGACCATGTAGCGGTGCCAGTCGGGCCGCAGCGGCACGCCCAGCATCACCTCGCGCCGGTAGGCCTTGACCGAGTTGAGATCGGTGACCCGGACGCCGAAGAGCCAGCGGCAGAGCCCGTTATAGATGCTGGAGACGAAGGCCTTCTCGTACTTGCCCTGCTTGGTGCCGGTCACGATGTCGGCCCTACCCTCGCAGGATGGGCGCCACCAGCGCCGGGATGTCCTCCGGGAGATACTGGAGGTCGGCGGGGTAGAAGACGAAGACATCGCCCCGGGCGACATCGCCGGCCGAGCGGAGCGAGTCGGCAATGCCCCGCTGCCGGCGGTGGGTGACCACCTCGAGAAAGGGATACTGGCGCGCCAGGTCGCGGAGCACCCGGTCGGTGCCGTCGCGGGAGCCATCGTTGACCACGATGACTTCGAAGGAGAAGCCGGCGGGCCCGAGCGCCTGGGCGCAGCGCTGGATGAAACTCGGGGAGGTTGTCCGCCTCGTCCTTGGCCGGGACGAGCACGCTCACATCCAGCGTCTCGACCGGGGCCACGGTCATACCCGTTTCCGCATTCGGGCCGGAAGGATGCCGAGCTGGTCGCGATACTTCGCGACCGTGCGCCGGGCGATCTGGATCCCCTGCTCCTGGAAGAGGTGGACGATCTGCTGATCGGTGAGCGGCTTGGCGCTGTTCTCCTCGCTGACCATCTTCTCCAGCTTGGCCCGAATCGAGCGCGCGCTGGCGTCCTCACCCGAGGCGGTCGAGAGCGCGCTGGAAAAGAAGAACTTGAGCGGGAGCACGCCCGCGGGGGGTCTGCACGTACTTCTCGTTGGTCACCCGGCTGACGGTCGACTCGTGCATGTTGATGACCTCCGCGACCTCGCGGAGGGTGAGCGGCTTGAGATACTCGATCCCCTTCTCGAAGAAATCCCGCTGCCGGTCGACGATGAAGTTCATCACCTTGAGCATGGTCTGCCGGCGCTGCTCGATGGCCTGAATCATCCAGTTGGCGCTGTTCATCTTGGAGGCGATGAACTCGCGGTTCTCCGGGGTCATCTTCTTCTTGTCGCGGGCGATTTCCTGATAGGACCGGCTCAGCCGAAGCCGGGGCATCCCGGTGTCGTTGAGGAACACCTGGTAGCGGCCGCCGATCTTCTCCACGATCAGGTCGGGGATGATGTAGCCGTCGCTCTGCTCGGAGTACTTGAGCCCCGGCTTGGGATCGAGCCGGGAGAGCTGGTCCGCTGCGGACTGGACCGCGGCCGGCTCGACCCCGAATCGCTTGGCCAGATCGTTCCACCGGTGAGCGATGAGATCGGGAAAGGCCTCGAACACCAGCCGGTAGGTGAGGGAGTGGGTATCGGCCAGCTCGACCAGCTGAATCAGGAGGCACTCACGCAGGTCGCGGGCACCGGTGCCCGAGGGGTCCAGCCGCTGAATGACCGCGAGCATCTCCTCGGCTTCCTGCATGGTGTAGAAAGGCGGAGAGGACGGAGAAGGCGGAGAGGACGGAGAGGCAACAGCAGAATGCGCCGGGGCAGACTGCGATGACTCTGAGATGTCCAGGTCGTCATCCTCTCCGCCTTCTCCGTCCTCTCCGTCTTCTCCGCCCTGTCCCACATGCCCCGCCATCAGCTGATTCACCGAGCCGAGGATCTCCTCCAGCGACGCGGCGAGGTAGCCTTCCTCGTTGATGTTGCCCAGGAACTCCTCGCCCAGCAGCAGCTGCCGGGGGGTGAGCGTCAGCATCTGCAGCTGCTCTCGCAGGTGATCGATCAGGTTCCGGGTCTCTACCGTGACCGGCTCGGTGTACTCCAGCTGCTCGTACTGCTCCCGGGTGCCGCCGACCTCGAAGCCATTGAGCAGGATCTCCTCCCAATCGACCTCTTCTTCCTTTTCCTTCTGCTCCTTCTTCTCCTCGGCCGCGGGCTGCTCGGTGGCTTCGTCCTCGGGCTCGAGCAGCTCCAGGAAGGGATTGGCCAGCAGCTCCTGCTTGAGATGCTGCTGGAGATCCATCATGGGCATGTACAACATGTCCATGGCCTGGTAGAGCCGGGGATTGACCCGAAGCTCTTGCCGAAGGCTGGTGTGCTGAGAGAGGCCGGTTCTCATGCCACTGCCTCAAGGCGGGCGCGGAGCCGCGCGGTGAGGGTGGGGCCCAGGTAGAGCTGCGCGACCCGGTCGTCGTACACCAGCTCGCGCACGCTGCCGGAGGCCTGGACTTTGCCTTCGAACATGATGTAAGCCCGGTCCACGATGTCGAGGGTTTGCTCCACGTTGTGATCCGTGATCAGGACGCCGATGCCGCGATGCCGCAGCCCGGCGACGATAGTCTGGATGTCATGAACGGCGATCGGGTCGACTCCGGCGAACGGCTCGTCCAGCAGCATGAACTTCGGATCCGACACCAGCGCTCGAGTGATTTCCAGGCGGCGTCGCTCGCCACCGCTCAACGAATAGGCCTTGCTCTTCCGCAGATGCTTAATCGAAAGCTCGTCCAGCATGCGGTCGAGCTGCCGGTGCCGCTCGTCGCGTCCCAGCTTTCGGGTTTCCAGGATGGCCAGAATGTTCTCCTCGACGGTCATCCTTCGAAAGACGGAGGGCTCCTGCGCCAGGTACCCGATTCCGGCTCGGGCGCGTTGATACATCGGCGCATCGGTGAGCTCGACACCATCCAGCATTACCCGGCCTTCATCGGGGAGTATCAACCCCGTAATAAGGTAGAAGGTTGTGGTCTTTCCCGCGCCATTGGGGCCGAGCAGTCCCACAATTTCCCCCTGCTCCACCCGCACGCTCACCTGATCCACCACCGTCCGCCCTTTGAAGCTCTTGCTGAGATCCAGCCCTTCGAGCAGGCTGGCCTTGGCGCGCTTCTTGGTGTACGACTTGGCTCGCTGGACCGCGCGCCGGGCCGATCCCGAGCAGCGCGTCGTACACCGCCTGGCGCTCCTCCGGCGTCGGCCCCCACCAGGCCACCCGGGGCCGCACCGTCTGCCAGTAGCCCGGCGCGGTGTCGAGGATCCACCCCTCGGTAGCGAGCCGGGGCAGCACGGAATCGTTCAGGTGGTGGCGTACCTCGTCGCCGGAGACTTCGTGGTCGGCATCGCCCAGCGGCTGATAGCAGGCCAGATACGCTTCCCGGTACCCGTGCACCAGGTCACTGAACGCAATGCTGTCGGTGGGACCGGCGGCGCGGACAATCGCGGCCAGGCCGATCGGAACCGATGGGTCGCGGTCGCCCAGGGCAGCCACCCACTCCGGTGCGGTCACCGGGTTCTCCGGGGCGCCAGCCGGGGCGTGGAGTCGGCCCGAGCTCGGGCTGAGTCAGCCGCGGGAGTCACATCTGATGCTTCCAGCTGAATGCCATCCACCTGTCCCCGGATGTCTACCCGGTCCACGCCGCTCTTGATGCCCTGCTTCATCGTCATCACGATCACATCGCCGCGGGCGTAGTTGATCGCCGGCCGGTCGGGATGCTTCTGATCGGCATCAAGATGATAGGACTGGGCGCCTTTCCGGGCGACAATTCGGCTGAGGGCGGTGCTGCGGGTCCCGGCCGAATCGCGCTGGACGAATTGGGCGACCACCGTGTCACCCCGCATCCAGTCGCGCTGGTTGGTCTTGGTATCGACCGTGCCCCCCAGCCACGCGGTGCCAAACCCCCGCACCTCTTTGAGTTGCTGACCGGGCGTATCCAATGCCAGCGAATCGGCCCGCATGGCGTAGGACGGGGAGGTGGCGTAAGGCCGAATCGAGTCCCCCCAGGCCAGGGTTTGCTCCAGCTTCCGACTCCGGAGGTCGAGACCGATAGTATCGGCAACCAGGTCCCACTCCTTGCTCACCGCGTGACCGTTGCCCTTGGCCACCACGTTGGTGAGCTCCCGGTGGTTGAGCTTGAGGTCGAGCCGGCGCCCCGTCAGGTTGAAGCTGTCCCGACCCAGGCCCCGCATCACCGGACTTCCACCGACCAGTGTCCCATCGTTTCCCTTCCCGGAATCGAGCCGCAGGGAGTCGCCCCGGGCGGAAAAGTCGCTCCGGTCGATGGTGACCTTGCCGCCGGCCCACAGCCGGTCACTTCCCTTGAGGCGCACTCGGTCGGCCACGATGATGTAGGGCTCGCCGGGCTTGGCCCCGGCCTCGTCGCTGGCGTACTCGATGCGCGGCCGGCCGGTCGAGTACATCTCGATGGTGTCGCGGACGCCCTTCACCACCCGGTAATAGTCCAGCGCAGGGCCGGTCAGCTTGGACCCAGTCCGCAGATTGTTGGTCACCACCCGCCCGCGGGCCTCCCACTTTTCTCCATTCTTGTAGTAGGTGCCGTTGTCTGCGTCCATGGTGAGGGTGGAGTCACGGTACTTCACGTTGCCGATGAAGTGGACCACGTTGCCGCCATAGGCGGCCACGCTGTCGGCCTGCATCGTGATCGACTGTCCCTTACAGCCCAATCGGACGTTGCCGCCGGCAAAGTAGTTGGTGCCTTGAGGCGTCTCGACCACGCTTCCCTGGCGATCCACGTTGGTGATCTGGAACGTGCATTTGTCGCTCTGGGCTGCCGCCGAGGCCGGCAACGAGACCAGCAACATGAGGAGCCGCAGGGAGGCCCGGCTTCATTGCTGTCCCGGAAGCAACATGCCGTTACCGCTCACGCCGCGCGGGCGGTCGGTGACGACGTTGCGAAAGTCCGGATCGGAGCGGAAGCTGTTCCCCTCAAGGTGCTCCTCGCCCTTGTCAAAGGTGAAATGCTTGTCGGTCACGATCAGATTGGTGCCGTTCTCATATCGCAAAGCCTCGCTGGCCAGGCGGCGGCCGTCGGGAGCAACCACGACCACATTGCCCGTGGCCTGCATGGATCCGTCCTGCCACCGGTAGATCCCCCGCTGGGCAGTCAAGGTTGAGCTCTCCGCCCCTTTCACATCGAAGAATACGATCTTTACCTTATGAAGCTCGGTGACTTGAGTAGGCTCGTAGAAGAAGGCGGTATCAGCCTCCACCCGGCTGCGCAGGACGCCGTCGTTGGTGACGTAATGCGAAAAGCCCTCCAGCACCTGGTCGGCACTGTCGGCTGCCTGGACCGTGGTGGTGGGACGGACGCCGGTGTCCTCACAAGCGAGGACGGAGAGGACGGAGAGGACGGAGAGGAGTGCCCGCCTCATACCGCCCCGGCTCTCATCAGATCGTGCAGATGCACCACGCCCACGATCGCGCCACCGTCGTCCACCACCGGCAGCACCATGATGCCGCGATCCTGCATGACCCCTACCGCCGCGCCCGCAAGGTCGTCGGGCGAAGTCGTTCTGGGGGTCCGGGTCATCACCTCGGCCACCCGGCGCTCGTAGAACTTCGGGTCCCGCTCGGCCAGACGGGTGAGATCACCGGTCGTCAGCACTCCAGCCAGGTGTCCGTCTTCCGAGATCATTGCCAGGCCCCGATCGTGCGCCAGGCTCACCACCGCATCCCGCATGGTGGCGTCGGGCCGAAGCACTCGCCCGGCGGGCAACATCACGTCGCGAACCCGCAGCAGCAGCCGCCGGCCAAGGCTTCCGCCCGGGTGCAAGACGGCAAAGTCTTCCCGGCGGAATCCTTTCACTTCGAGGAGCGCTACGGCCAGCGCGTCTCCCAGCGCCAGCGCTACCGTGGTGCTGGCGGTAGGAGCCAGGTCGTGGGGACAGGCCTCTTCGGTCACCGAGCCGTCGAGATTCACCGTGGCCACCCGGGCCAGCGCCGAGCTGGGATTCCCGGTTATCGCGATGATGGGCACGGCCAGCCGCTGCAGCGAGCCAACCAGGCCAAACAGATCCTCCGATTCGCCGCTCTTGCTGAGCACGATGGCAACATCGTCCTTGCCCACAATTCCGAGGTCCCCATGGAGCGAATCCACCGGGTGCAGGTAGGAGGCTGCGGTGCCGGTCGAGGTCAACGTCGCCGCCAGCTTCCGGGCGATGACACCCGACTTGCCCACCCCGGATACGATGACCCGGCCTCGGGCCTGGGCGAGGAGCCGCACCGCCCGGGCAAACTCCTGATCGAGGCGGTCGGCTACGGCCGACACGGCCGTCGCCTCAAGGCGCAGCACCTTGCGGCCCAGCTCCAGCAAAGCCTGATCGTCACGCGGCACCGGCGGCGTGCTCCGCAAAATAGCGCTCGAGCAGATCCGGCCACTCGCCGCGCGCCCGGAAGAGAGCTTCAATGACTTCCCGGACCGCGCCATGCCCCCCGCTGGCCTGGGTTACGTAGGCGGCCAGGTCCTTGACCTCGGGAACCGCATTGGCCACGGCGATTGGAAGGCCCACCCGGCGCAGGATCGGCAGATCTGCCAGGTCATCGCCCACGAAGGCCACTTCGTGCCAGCCGATGCCGCGGCGCGCCAGCAGCTCTCCAAAGGCCGACGCCTTCCTCGGCCCCGGCACCTGCAACAGCTCGTCAACTCGCAGCTCGTGCGGCCCGCAGCGTGGTGGCTTCGGAGTTTCGGCCACTGACCCAGACGACAGGAAATCCAACAGTCTTGAGCAGAATCAGGCCGAGCCCATCCTGGATGTCGAACCGCTTCAGCTCGGTCCGCGCGTCCCCCACCGGGCCGATGAACACACCGTTGTCGGTCAGGACGCCGTCGACGTCCAGACCCAGGAGACGAACGCGGGCAGCGGCCGCCGGGTCGAGGGTCATACTCTCGCCCTACCCCACACGTCGAGGGTCTGCCCCACCAGCTCGGAGAGCCGCTCCAGGGGCCACTGAGTCGCGGCGTCGCTCAATGCCCGCGCGGGATCGGGATGCGTTTCCAGAAAGAATCCGTCGGCTCCTGCAGCGGCCGCGGCAGCGAGGAGGGGCGGAATGAACTCCCGCTGGCCTCCGCTGGAGCCCGCCTCCCCCTGGCCGGGCTGCTGCACGGCGTGGGTGGCATCGAAAATCACCGCTGCCCCGGTGGCCTTCCGCAGTCGGCTGAAGTTCCGCATGTCGACCACCAGATCGCCGTAGCCGAAGAAGGTGCCTCGCTCGGTCACCGCGACGTCTGCGGCGCCGGCGCTCCGAATCTTCTCCACCGCGCCGCACATCGCCTCCGGCGGCAGCCACTGCCCCTTCTTGACGTTGACCGGTTTGCCGGTGCGCCCCGCGGCGATCAGGAGATCGGTTTGGCGGCAGAGAAAGGCCGGGATCTGGAGCGCATCGGCGACCTGGGCGACGGGTGCGGCCTGACCGGCCTCGTGGATGTCGGTGAGCACGGGGAGGCCGCTGGCGGCTCGAGCCCGTTCCAGGGCTCGCAGTCCCTCGTCCATCCCGGGCCCACGACTCGCGCCCAGCCGAGAGCGGTTGGCCTTATCGAAGCTGGCCTTGAGACAGACGGGGATGCCGTGTTCGCGCTCGAGCCGGGCCAGCGTCTCGGCCACGGTGAGCAGCATGTCGCCGGGCTCGATCACGCAGGGTCCGGCGATGAGGAACGGGGTTCGCCCGAAGGACCAGCCCATCAGCGCGTGCTCCGGGCCAGCTCCTCGGCTGCGGCGCGCGCTGGAGCGGCGTCCCGGCGGCGGAGCGCCGCCGCAATGAATCCGGCAAAGAGCGGGTGCGGCCGGGTGGGCCGCGACTTCAGCTCGGGATGGAACTGACAGCCGATGAACCACGCGTGATCGGGCAGCTCGATCACCTCGACCAAGCCACCGTCGGGCGACTGCCCGGAAAGACGCAGACCATATTCGGCCAGCACATCCCGGTAGGCATTGCTCACCTCCCAGCGATGGCGGTGGCGCTCACTGATCTCGTTCGAGCCGTAGGCCTGCGCAGCACGGGAGCCGGGCCTGAGCCGGGCGGTGTAAGCGCCGAGCCGCATGGTCCCACCGAGGTCGGACACATCGCGTTGCGAGCGCATCAGCGAGATGACCGGAGTCTGGCAGTTCGGCTCGAATTCGGTGCTGTTGGTGTCAGGGAGACGGCAGACGTTGCGGGCGAACTCGATGATGGCGACCTGGAGGCCGAGACAGATACCGAAGAACGGCAGATCGTTCTCCCGGGCCCAGCGAATGGCTTCCACCATGCCACCGATTCCCCGCTCACCGAACCCGCCAGGTATCAGCAGCCCGTCGTACCCACCGAGGAGCCGGCCCGCGGTGGCCTGATCGGTGAACTGATCGCTGGCGACCCACTCGATCTGAACCTTTGCATCATTGGGGATGCCGCCGTGGATGAGTGCCTCCTGGACCGACTTGTACGCATCCCGCAGGTCGGTGTATTTGCCCACGACCGCGATTCGCACCTGTTTGGTCGGGTGGAGGATGCGTTCGGTCATGCTCTTCCAGCCCTGAAGATCGGGCTCCTTGGTATCCAGCCGCAGCCGCTGACACACCTCTCGGTCCAGCCCCTGCTCGAAGAAACGGACTGGAATCTCGTAGATGGACTTCACGTCCGGGCTCTCGATCACGCAACCGAAGTCGACGTTGCAGAAGAGAGCAATCTTGCGCTTGATCTCCACCGCCAGGGGTTGCTCGCTTCGGCAAATGAGGATGTCGGGTTGAATTCCGATCTCCATGAGATCCCGAACCGAGTGCTGGGTAGGCTTGGTCTTGAGCTCTCCCGCGGCAGCGATGTACGGCACCAGGGTGAGATGGATAAAGAGGGCGTTGTCCCGGCCGACTTCCTGGCGGAACTGCCGGATGGCCTCGAGGAACGGCAGCGACTCGATGTCGCCCACCGTACCGCCGATCTCGGTGATGACGACGTCGTGTCCCGGCGCGGTCCGGCGGATGGCGTTCTTGATCTCGTCGGTGATATGCGGGATGACCTGCACCGTGGAGCCGAGGTATTCCCCCCGCCGCTCCTTGTTGATGACCGTCTGATAGATCCAGCCGGTGGTGATGTTGTTCTGGCGGGACAGGGAGCGGTCGATGAACCGCTCGTAATGGCCAAGGTCGAGATCGGTCTCGGCGCCGTCGTCGGTCACGAACACCTCGCCGTGCTGGAAGGGCGACATGGTTCCGGGATCGACGTTGATGTACGGGTCGAACTTCTGCATGGTCACGCTCAGGCCGCGCTCGACCAGCAGCCGACCTAAGGAGGCGGCGGCGATGCCCTTTCCCAAAGAGGACACGACGCCGCCGGTCACGAAGATGTATTTGGTCGCGTTGGGACCCGTCGTCATTAGACCTGTCCTTGATAGGCGTGCCAGTGGGCTTCGGCTCGGCGAAGATCGTCCGCAGTATCCACCCCGGGCAGCGCAGGCTCTTCCAGCCGCGCGACCCCGATGGTCAACCCATGATGCAGTGCCCGGAGCTGCTCCAGCCGCTCAGCCTGTTCGGCGGCGCAGGGTGGCAAGTTGACCCAGCGCTTGAGGGCCTCCGGCGTGTAGGCGTAGATCCCCACGTGCTGCCAGTACAAGCCGTCGGCCGTGTCGCTCGAGTCCCGGCAAAACGGAATCACGGAGCGAGAGAAGTACCGCGCCCGCCCGCCGGCATCGGTTACCACCTTGACCCGGCTCGGATCGGCCGCCAAGCCCGGTTGCAGCGGAGCGGCGGCGGTGCCGACATCATCACCTTGCTCCACCCGGGCCAGCGCACCGGCAATCGCCTCGCGCGAGATGAACGGCTCGTCGCCTTGAATGTTCACAATCACATCAAAGCCGCTGAACTCTGCGCGACCCGCAACCTCCGCCACCCGCTCGGTGCCGGTCTCGTGCGACTCTCCGGTGAGGACCGCGCGGACCGCCGACCGCTCGACTACTTCTGCCACCCGGGCCGAGTCGGTGGCAACCACCAGTTCCGTCATCAGACCATGGTCCAGCACGCGCTCGATGACCCGGGTGATAAGTGGCTCACCTGCCAGAAGCTGAAGCGGTTTATTGGGGAGGCGGGTGGAACCGAGACGAGCCGGAATGATGCCCAGGACGCGCATCACGGAAGCTAATAAGGCGGGGGTCCTGAGTCAAAAGTTGTGCCGCACGGGTTGACAGGCTGGAGCAGATAGCTAGGAGGTTGTACGTCAAAGAGTTAGACAGTCACCGGCTGCTGAGACCCCAGGCCGATTCCGGCCAGCGAGAGAAAGTTGGCAGAGCAGACGCTTGCCGTGGCAGAGTGGCAACCGATTCGGGGTGGAATTGGACGCCGTAGACCGGAAGACTCCGGTGGGCGAGGGCCATGATCTCCTGTCCCGCGGGGGCGGTCGCTCGACCAGGCGACGATCTCGAGCTCCGCGGGAAGCTGCTCGGGTGACACCACGAGGGAGTGGTAGCGCATCACCTCTACCGGGGATGGAATGCCCTCGAAGAGCGGGTGCCCGGTATGAATGGCCAGGGTGGTCTTGCCATGCATGAGCCGGTCGGCTCGCACGACGCGGCCGCCAAATGCTTCTCCTATGGCCTGGTGGCCCAGGCACACGCCGAGCAGCGGTACTCGACCCGCCGCTGCGCGGACGAGGGGAACGGAGATGCCTGCTTCACCTGGGGTGCAAGGACCGGGAGAGATCACGATGGCGGCCGGCTCCAGGGCCAGCACCTCTGCCACCGTCAGAGCGTCGTTGCGATAGACGACCGGATCGGCGCCCAGCTCGCCGGCGTACTGGACCAGGTTATAGGTGAAGCTGTCGTAATTGTCGAGGACGAGGAGCATACCTTACTCTAGTGCCGGGCGAGCGAGTCCGCCATTCGGCTATGAACCCGCCGGGTGGAATCGGCTCGCCGCCTTCCCTCCTTTTGCAGCGAATCGACCAGACGATGGGTCCGCGCCATGATGGAGTCGGCATGCTTCTCGGCGGCGGCTGCAATGGAATCGGCCTTCGCCTCCGCGGCATCCTGAATAGAGTCGGCCCGCTCCTCTGCAGTGGTCGAGTCCTGGTCGGAATGAAAGTCACCTTTCTTCAGATCGTCCACCACATCGCTGGGCAGAAGCAGCGGGACGCTCACGTTGCCCGGTTGGAAGAAGGCTCGCCCGAACTCGCGGAATACAGCAGTCGAATCGCTGCCGGCCAAGCAGGAGAACACGCCTCGGGAGAACTCGCCGGCGCGAAGATGCACCCCTCCCTTGTCGGAGTCCTTATCGAGGTTGGCCGCCAGACGGCATCCCTCCAGCCCCGCCGCCAGCAGGGAATCCTTCAGCTTGATGTGGATCTCGACGGCGGAGATGCGTTTGGGAGCATCGCGGAACAGGGTTAGTTTGTCGACGGTGCCCAGCTTGCTGCCGTCCAGGGTAAACGGCACAAAGGCGAGGGGAATCGCCACCGGCCCACTCCCCTCCACCACGCCGCGCACCCGGCCGACACCCTGCTTGGCAAGGCTGATTCCGATCATTCCGACCGTGAAGATGGCAACCGCTCCCAGCGCAATTCGCAGCCAATAGTTTCGCATAGATTCCGCCTGCCCGGATGCCGGGTAACATGTTTCGATATGTGACGTAGGCTCCGCAGGTAAAGTTTCACCGGAAGTCCGGGGTTGGCCCGTGATCCAAGTGGAAGCCCTGCAAAAGCTTTACGGCGATTTCCCGGCAGTTCAAGGCCTCTCATTCGAGGTAGCTCCGGGCGAGGTGCTCGGTCTCGTCGGGCCCAATGGCGCCGGGAAGACGACCACCATCCGGAGCATTGCCGGGATCATCATCCCCAGCAGCGGCCGGATCCGGGTCGCCGGTCATGACCTCAGCACCGGATCCGGTCGCCGCCAAATCGGCCCTCGCCTTCATCCCCGATGAGCCGCACCTCTTCGAGTACCTCACCGTCGAGGAGCATCTGCGCTTCGTCGGCCGGCTGTACCGCCTGGGAGATGTCAGCGCCCGGATTCCGGGCTTGCTGGAGGAGCTCGACCTGTTGGACAAGCGGGGCGCCCTTCCCGGTGAGCTGTCCCGCGGCATGAAACAGAAGTTGGCGATTGCCTGCGGCCTGCTGCACGAGCCCAAGGCGCTGCTGCTGGACGAGCCGCTGACCGGCCTGGACCCGGTGGGCATCCGGCGGATGAAAGCAACCATAATGCAGCGGGCGGCGGCAGGTGCAGCGGTCATCCTCAGCTCCCATCTCCTGCATCTGGTGGAGGAGATCTGTACCCGGGTTCTGGTGATGCAACGGGGGCTGGTGGTCGCCTTCGGCACGATTGGGGAAATCGTCGCCGGCCGGCCGGATCTGCAGAGCCGAAAGAGCCTGGAGGAGGTGTTTCTCACCCTCATCGGTGAGCAGGACAGGGCCGGACCATGATCCGGGTGTTCGGTTATCTGGTCTGGCGCTCCGGATTCAATCGGATCAACCGGCAACTCCGCCATCTGCGAAGTCCTCGCTATCTGGCTGCCTTGCTCCTGGGAATCGGCTATCTCTGGTTCATGGTCGTGGGCCAGCGAAGTGGTCCGGCGGCCGGTGAGATGCCCGACCCCAGGGTGCTCGAGCTGGTGGGAGCGCTGGCATTGCTCGGCGCGGTGGCCTGGGGCTGGGTGTTCGGAGTCGAGAGACGAGTGCTCGCCTTCACGCCGGCGGAGGTGACGTTTCTTGTTTGCCGGGCCGGTGTCCCGCCGCGGGCTGATCCAATTCAAGCTGCTGCATAGCCAGCTGTTGATCCTCTTCAACGCCCTGCTCTGGACCTTGATCCTCTCTCGGGAGCGCTTCGGCGTCTCTCCCTGGATTCGGGCGATTTCAATCTGGGTCCTGTTGACCACGCTGTCATTCCACCGACTGGGCGCCTCCTTCGTCCGCACCAGCCTCTCGGAGCATGGGCGGCTGGCCATCCGGCACCGAGTGGTCTCTCTGGTGGTGCTGGCAACGGTGTTGGTTGCGCTTGCCTGGAGCATTCTGGATGCCCTTCCGGAAGTCGCGGCGGCCGGAGCGGGAGGAACTCACAGCTTTCTGTCCGCGGCGGCGGAAGCGGCACAGCGTCCCTTACCCAGCGCCCTGACCTATCCCTTCCGATTGATGGTCCGGCCCCTGGCGGCGCATAGCCTCTCTCAATGGCTCGCCGCTCTCTGGCCTGCCCTGATCCTCCTGGTTCTCCATTACATCTGGGTAATCCGGGCCGATACGGCCTTCGAGGAGGCCGCGGTCGAGGCGTCGCTGCGCCGAGCTAAAGCGCTGGCAGAGCGTCGCCTGGGAACGGGCCCTCAGGCAGGAGCGCGGCGGACGACGGCTCCGCTGTTTCGGCTGGCCCCGGTGGGTTGGCCGGCAGGCGCAATTCTCTGGAAGAATCTGGTGGCGGCCACCCGCACCCGCCGAGTGCGCAACGCGGGACTGACGCTGGCTATTGTCGGAGCGCTGGTGGCGCGCTCTCTCGTTCCGGCCCGAGAGTATGTTGTCCGAGTTCGCCGGCTGGCTCACGCTGTCATGGGCAGCGCTGACGATCCTGACCGGATCCCAGTACGTGCGGAACGACCTGCGGGGAGATCTGCTGAAGCTCGACCTGCTTCGGAGTTATCCGCTCCGGGGCTGGTCCGTGGTCATCGCCGAAGCGGGCGCGTCGACCCTGATGCTAACTGCGATCCAGCTCAGCCTGCTCGGTCTGGCCTACCTGGCATTCCTGGGCAACGAGACCATGGTCCCGGACTTGGAGGAGCGAACCATCCTGCTGCTCTTCGCGGTGGTCTTTCTTCCGGGGATCAATCTGCTGGGGATGTTGATTCAGAACGGGGCCGCGTTGCTCTACCCCGCCTGGGTGCGGTTAGGCTCAGGGCGTCCAGGAGGAGTGGAGGCCCTGGGCCAGAATCTCCTGATGACCGTTGCCTTCGTGGCACTGCTTGCCGCGGCACTGGTGCTTCCTGCCGTGATCTCCGGCGGGGCCTTTCTCCTGCTCCGACCGGTACTCAGCGGATGGGCTGTGCTTCCGGCGACCGCACTGGCGCTGGGAGCGATGGCTTTCGAGGCGGCTCTGATGGTCGATTGGCTCGGCGGGATCTTCGAGCGCACCGATCCGACAGCGACCGGCCTTTCGTTCTTCGAGCAACGAGGCTGTCGCCTGACGTCTATCCTCGGGGATGAAACTGCTTGTGGATCGATCGGAGGTATTCCCGGTCGACGTGGGTATAGATCTGCGTGGTGGACAGATCGGCATGTCCCAGCATCTCCTGCACCGCGCGGAGGTCGGCACCGCCCTCAAGCAGGTGTGTGGCAAAGCTGTGCCGCAAGGTGTGTGGAGTCACCCGCTTGCTGATGCCGGCTCGTTCCGCTGCGCGCTTCACCACACCCCAGGCACCCACTCGCGAGAGCGGCTGTCCCCGGGCGTTCAGCAGCACCCGGCCACGGCTTTTCCCCTGATCGAGCTCCGGCCGCATGGTATGGAGATAGACCGAGACCGCGCCGATCGACGCTGCGGCCGATCGGCACCAGCCGCTCCTTGCCGCCTTTGCCGAACACCCGCACCAAATTCTCCGACAAGAGGAGGTCGGTAAGCCCAAGCGAACAGAGCTCGGAGACCCGAAGCCCAGCACCGTACGCAAGCTCCAGGAGCGCCCGATCCCGCCAGGCGAGGGGAAGCTCCACGCCGGGTGAGCCGATGAGCGCCTCCACTTCCTTCACGCTCAGCGTCTCCGGCAGCACCCGTCCGCGCCGTGGGCTCTCCAGCCGGTCGCTGGGGTCGTCGGTGACCCTTCCCTCCCCCACCAGGAAGCCGTAATAGGTGCGGATAGCGCGAAACGCCGCGGCGGATCGATGCGGCGCTCAGACCCAGGTCCTTGAGCAAGTACACGAAGTCGCGCAGCAGCGCCCGGGTCAGCCGATCCGGTTCGCGTACCCCGCGGGAAGTGGCAAACTCTCCCAGCCGCCTCAGGTCACGCAGGTACGCTTCCACCGTGTTGGCGCTGTGTCCTGACTCGAGGGCCAGGAAGTCGCGGAACCCCTCCAGCCAGAAATCGCGATCGATCTGGGCTCGAACCGCCGGGGAGGTCATGGTTCCGGTTTGACCTGCAGCCGGGCACGAACATCGAGCACGTCGCTCTTCCGCGAGCCCAAGCAGCTCTCCTGCCAGGTGCATGAGACGCTCCTCATGATGGCCGATGGCCCCATCGCTGAACGCGACGGTCCACATCCGCTCGACCAGCGCCAGCCGCTGGCCTTGCCCGAACCGGTCTCGGAGCCGGTCGGCGTAGACCGCAAACCGGGTCCGCCGGTCGTACTCTGCTTCGGGGGCCGGCCGGCTCTGGGGATTGAGTCCCCAGCGGTCGCGCAAGTGGGACAGCACCAGATCCCGGTCAGCCTCGGTGAGGGCCGTATCGGCATAGGCGAGCTCCAGAACCAGCAGCGCCGCTGCCTGCCGGGCCGAACCCTCTGCGATATCGGAACCCTCGAGAAAGGAGGGAGTGCCGGGTCGAGGGCATCACGGGTGGCATGCCACACCCGCTCCCGTTGCCGTCGATTTCGCTTGATCAGGTACCACACCAGGGCGATCAGGACCAGCACCACCGTGATGATGCCGAGCGTCCGGTTCACCCCCACGAGAATGTGATTGATCCGGTCCCACTCGGCCCCGATGACGGTACCCGAGAATGGTGATGCCGCCGTACCAGATGGCCGACGCGACTCCGGTCGGCAGCAGCGTCCGCAGCGGGCTCAGATTCACCAGCCCCGCGAACGGCGGTACCACCGCGCGGATGCCGGGAAGGAATCGACTCACGAAGATTCCGGCGACTCCGAAGCGAAGGTATTCCCGCTCGATGATCGCCAGCGAGCGAGGCGCCAACAGCCTGCGCCCGATCGAGGTGGCGAACAGCCTGCGGCCGTACCGACGGGCCACGATAGTAGACGGCGGCCGCACCGGCGAGATTGGCCACCCAGGTCACGGCGAAGACGCCGAACGGAGTGGTGACGCCACGATTGGAGAGAAAGGCCCCGAGCGCTACCGCGGCATCCGACGGCACCGGCGGGACGACGTTCTCGATCGCCGCGAGCAGGGCGAGAACCGCATAGACCGCGGCTGGGGGGAGCTGCGATACCCACCCCAGAAGGCTCTCAATCAGCGGGCCTCCAGGGTAGCGACGGCGATGACTGCGATCCCTTCTCCCCGGCCGACGAATCCCATTCCCTCGTTCGTCTTGGCCTTGAGGCTCACGGATCCAGGGCGGGCTCCCAGCTGCTCGGCCAGCCTGGCCGCCATGGCACTGAGGTGGGGACTCAGCTTGGGTTGTTCGGTGATGATGGTGAGATCGGCCTGGGCCAGGGCGTATCCCCGCGCCTGCACCAGTTCGTGGGCAGTTCGGAGGAGCTCCATGGAGTTGGCGTCCTTCCAGCGGGGGTCGGTGTCCGGAAACAGCTGCCCGATGTCTCCCGCGGCCGCGGCTCCAAGAATCGCGTCGGTGAGCGCGTGGGCCACGGCGTCGGCATCGGAATGGCCGGCCAGGCCTCGCGCGTGGGGAATCTTTATCCCCCCGAGCACCAATGGACGACCATCGACGAAACGGTGCGAGTCGTAGCCGATGCCGACTCGAATCATGCGGCCACGGTCGTGGGCTCGCCGATGATGGAATAATCCTGCCGCCGCCGCCGCACCTCATAGCCGGCGTCCCGAATGCAGCGCTCCATCTCCGCAACCGTGGCCCGGTGGGTGGTCCCCGCCGAAGAGACGACGTTCTCTTCCATCATCAGGCTGCCGAAGTCATTGGCGCCGAACCGTAGGGCAACCTGCCCGACCTTCAGCCCCATGGTGACCCAGGACGACTGCAGATTGGGCACGTTGTCGCAGATGATCCGACCCATCGCCAGCGTGCGGAGGTACGCGACCGCGTCGGTCTTCACCTGATCCGCCATCTCGGTCCCCTCGGGTTGGAGGGGCCAGCAGATGAACGCGGTGAATCCGCCGGTGCGGGCCTGGAGCTCGCGCACCCGGAAGAGATGCTCGATCCGGTCGGCGTTGCTCTCACCCAGGCCGTACATCATGGTCACCGAGGTCTTCATACCCTGCCGGTGGGCCTCTTCCTGCACTCCAAGCCACTCCTCGGTCTGGGCCTTCTTCTTGGCGACGCGCTGGCGGATCTCATCGACCAGGATCTCGCCGCCGCCGCCCGGGATGCTGTCCAGGCCGGCCGAGCGGAGCTCCCGGATCACGTCGGCTACCGACAATCCGAAGCGCTCGCTGAAGAAGACAACCTCGGAGGGTGAGAAGCCGTGGATATGAATGGGATGATGCTGCTTGATGTAGCGCATCAGCTCCAGATACCACTCGAACGGGATGTAGGGGTTATGTCCGCCCTGAAGCAGGATCTGCACTCCGCCGATCGCCTTGCACTCGTCGATCTTGGCGCCGATCTGCTCGAAGCTGAGCACGTACCCTTCCCCGTGCTTGGGCCGGCGATAGAACGCGCAGAACTTGCAATCGGCGACGCAGACGTTGGTGTAGTTGATGTTCCGGTCGATGATGTAGGTGACCACATTTTCCGGATGCTGCCGCCAACGCTCCGCGTCCGCCAGCTGGCCCAGCTCCAGGAGACTGGCCCGCTCGTAGAGCTCGAGATAGTCCTTGAATTCGCTTGAGCTGCGGTCTACAACAGCCCATGGCATCAGCCTCTTACGCCGCCGAGATGAAGGACAATGACCCGTCGGGCACCAGCCCTTCCTGGGCCAGCCGGCGAAAGAAATCGGTGAGGCCGGCCAGGTGGCGATAGGACAGGGCGTAGTCGAGATCGCCCAGAGTAGGCCCGGCAAACCGGCTCCGCGACGCCGGTGTTGAGCGCCGCTGCAGCAGCCAGCTCGTCCAGGTGGCCGAGTCCCCATGCCCGGGATTCGAGCAGCCGCCGGTGCACCGCCCTCACCCCTGCTGCGGGAGCATCTCGTCGGGCGGCCCAGACCGCGAAGACGAAGGGGAGCCCGGTCCAATCCTTCCATTCCGCGCCGAGGTCGATCCGAACCGGGTAGACCGACTGGGTCGAGAGGTGGAGGGCGGCGTCTCCAATGACCAGTACCGCTTCGTGGGGAAGCGCGGCGAGCGAGCTAAGATCGGGAGCCTCCGCCCGCGCGGTCGCAAACTGGGGCTGAATTCCCCAGCGGTGCCGGCAGAACAGCTCCAGCAGCAGCACCGACGTGCGCGAGGACGCGCTGAGCAGCACGGTACAACCGGAGAGATCTTCGACCGGCCGCTTGGAGAAAAGGGCCACGCTGTGCACCGGACCATCGCAGGTGATCGCGAGGTCGGGCAAGAGATGGTACATGGCAGCGTTGCGAGCGTACTCGACGGCAGAGACGGCGCTGACCTGCAGTGCTCCAGCCGCGAGGAGGTCATTGAGCTCTGACGCGGTGCCCGAGACCAGCTCAGCGGGCACGCCCACGAGTCCCCGATCGATGGCGCCATAGATCGGATAGCAGTTGATCCAGGGAATCCGTCCCAGCCTCATGCGGCGTGCACCACCGGCAGGGACGCCCCCCGCCGGAACGACGGCTCCGGAGGCGGATCGTCAAACGTCTCCCGGATGGGCTGGTAGAGGCTGTTCCGCTCGACGGGACGCTTCCCCGCTCCTCGAATCAGGCGGACCAGATCGAGGTAGGGCATGTGCATGGCCGTGTGGGCGCCGGCTTCGTGGTAAATCCGCTCATAGACCACCGTGCCCTCGACATCGTCGCACCCAAAGCTGAGCGCAATTTGGGATAGGAACGGCGTGACCATGGGCCAGTGAGTCTTCACGTGGGGGATGTTGTCGAGGTACAGCCGGCCCAGCGCGATGTTCTTGAGGTCCTCGTACCCCGTCGTGGCCGTGCCCACTCGGCCCATCTCCTCACCCAGCTCGTTATGGTCCGGATGATAGGCCAGAGGGATGTAGGTCAGGAAGCCGCCGGTCTCGTCCTGCAGCATCCGCAGCATGCTCAGATGCTCGATCCGATCCGCCGCCGTCTCGACATGGCCGTATAGCATGGTGCAGTTCGTGGGGATCCCCAGCTCGTGGGCCGTGCGGTGAACCCGCAGCCACTCCTCACCGGTGAGCTTCCGTTCCGCGATCGTGGCCCGCACCGCGGTGCTGAACACCTCGGCCCCGCCGCCCGGAAGACTGGTGAGTCCCGCCTCCTTCATGGCGAGCAGCACCTCCCGCTCGGAGAGCTTCTCGATCCGCGCGAGGTGGGCGATCTCTACCGCGGTCAGCGCCTTTACATGCACGTGCGGGTGACGCTGCTTGAGCCCCCGGATCATATCGGTGTAGTAGCTCAACCGGAGCTTGGGATGCAGCCCGCCTACGATATGGAACTCGCTGGTCGGCATGCCGGTCGCCTGCTCCGCCTCGTGAAAGACCTCATCCAGCGAGCGGGTGTAGGCTCCCTCTTCCTTCGGCATCCGGGCGAAGGAGCAAAAGGTGCAGGTGTTCCGGAGAATGCAGACGTTGGTGGGGTTGATGTGCTGGTTGGCCGAGAAGAACACCCGGTCGCCGTTGCGGCGCTGATTGGCGAGGTCGGCCAGGCTACCGAGGCCCAGGAGGTCCGAGGTCTGGTAGAGGGCCAGGCCGTCAGCCGGACTCAGGCGTTCGCCCGCCGTCACCTTCTCGGCAATCGGACGCAGAAGCGGGTCGCGGAGGCGTGCCAGGTCGAGTCCACCAGCCATCGTATCTCCTTGAGATGCCGAAAGTAACGGACCCCTGAAATTTATACTCGTTCAGAGGACCCCACCACCCAAGACTCCACCCCGGCGACTAGCCTGAGGTGGAGCGCGGACCTAATTGTGTTTTGAGGCGGCTACGCTTCCCAGCGGCGCACGGCGAGGGTCACGTTGTGCCCGCCGAAGCCGAAGGAGTTGGAGAGAGCGACATCGACCCGGCGCTCGACCTTGCGATTGGGCGCAGAGTTGAGATCGCACTCGGGATCGGGAGTGAACTGATTGATGGTGGGTGGAATGACACCGCAGGTGGACGCCAGCAGCGAGACCACGAATTCAAGCGCGCCGGCTCCGCCAAGGAGGTGACCGGTCATGGACTTGGTCGATCCGAAGACCAGCTTGCGAGCCTGCTCGCCGAAGACCGCCTTGACCGCCTTGGTTTCCGCGATATCGCCTTGCGGCGTGGAAGTCCCGTGGGCGTTGATGTAGCCGACGTCCTTGAGATCGATCTTGCCGTCTTCGAGACAGCTGCGCATGGCCCGCTGGGCCCCTTCCCCGTCTTCAGCCGGCGACGTGATGTGGTACGCGTCGCCGCTCAACCCGTAGCCCAGCACCTCGCCCAGGATCCGGGCGCCTCGCCGTTCCGCGTGCTCCAGACTCTCCAGCACCACCATGGCTCCGCCATCTCCCAGCACGAAGCCATCGCGATCCTTGTCGAAGGGCCGGCTAGCCGTCTGGGGCGAGTCGTTGCGGGTGGACAGTGCCTTCATGTTGGCAAAGGCCGCGACGGTGAGTCCGGTGATCGCCCCTTCCGATCCGCCGGTCACCATGGCATCCGCGGCGCCGTGGCGGATCATGTTGAACGATTCACCGATGGCATGGGCCGACGACGCGCAGGCCGACACCGTGGCGAAGTTGGGGCCCTTCAACCCGTAGCGGATGGAGACCAGCCCGGCCGCGATATCGGGGATGAACATCGGAACGAAGAAGGGGGAGACCCGGTCCGGCCCCTTGGTGATGTACAGCGTGCAGTTCTCTTCGTAGGTCTGCATCCCGCCGATGCCGCTGCCGATGACCACGCCGGTGCGCTCCGGCGAGGGGAACTGTCCCTCGAGGCCGGCCTGGGTGATGGCCTGGTGCGCGGCGGCGATGGCGAGCTGGGCAAACAGATCGTAGCGGCGGGCTTCCTTCTTGTCGATGTACTGCAGGGGGTCGAACCCCTTCACCTCGCAGGCAAAGCGGACCTGCTGGTTGGAGGCGTCGAACTTGGTGATCGGGGCCGCGCCGGAGCGGCCGGCGAGCAGCCCCTGCCAGGTCGATTCGACGTCGGTTCCGACGGGGGTCACCAGCCCGAGGCCGGTGACGACGACACGGTGCGTCAACCTATTTCCCGATCTTCTCGTGGAGATACGACATGGCATCGCCGACGGTGCGGAGCTTCTCCGCCTCCTCGTCGGGGATATCGATGTCGAACTCCTTCTCGAATGCCATGACCAGCTCCACGGTATCGAGGCTGTCGGCGCCGAGGTCTTCCATGAAGCTGGCATCGCTGGTCAGCTTCTCGCGCTCGACCCCGAGCTCTTCGACGATGATATCCTTGACCTTCTCTTCCACGTTTGCCATGTCGTCCTCGATTGAAGATTGCGGTCCGTCTCAGATCACCATTCCACCATCAACTACCAACACCTGGCCGGTAATGTATCCCGCCAGGTCGGAAGCCAGAAATAGTACGGTCCCTGCGACGTCCTCAGGCCGGCCCAGACGGCCCAGCGCGATCTCCTCTAATAATGAGGCTCGCGCTGCGTCGGGCAAGGAGGCCGTCATGTCGGTCTCGATGAAGCCGGGGGCAACGCAATTGGCCAGGATATTCCGGCTGGCGTACTCCTTCGCCACCGACTTGGTGAACCCGATGAGGCCTGCCTTGCTCGCGGCGTAGTTGGCCTGGCCCTTGTTACCCGTGAGACCCACGATGCTGGTGATATTGATGATGCGGCCGGCCCGCCGCTTCATCATGCCCTTGATGGTGGCCCTGGTGGTGTGAAACGCCCCCTTCAAGTTGGCGTCCAGCACCGTGTCCCAATCTTCGTCGGTCAACCGCAGCAGAATATTATCGCGGGTGAGTCCGGCGTTATTGACCAGAATGTCTATTGGTCCCAGTGCCGCTTCCGCGGCGCCAATGGCGGTCTCGACCTGGCCGAAGTCAGCCACATCACACCCGACCCCGGCAGCGCCGGGGCCAAGCCCGGCCGCGACTGCCCGCGCGCGCTCCAGATCCCTACCGACCACCGCCACCTTGGCCCCCGCGCCGTAGAGAGCCTGGGCGATTGCGAGGCCGATGCCGCGGGTGCTTCCGGTGACGAAGGCGGTCTTTCCCGCAAGATCTATCGCAGTCATCCGCGATCTACGGTTGCCACCCGAAGAAATTTCTCCACCTCATCGGCGGTCCCGACGCTGATCGCGCGCGCCTCAGGCACGATGCGCTTGAGCAGGCCGGCCAACACGTTCCCCGGCCCGAGCTCGACGAAGGTGGCGGCTGGGACAGTCTCCGCGGCGGCCTGCATGCACGCCACCCAGCGTACCGGCGCGGTGAGCTGATCGGCCAGCAGCCGCTTGGCATCGACCCCGGTCCGAACCACCTCACCGCTGGCGTTGGCGATCACCGGAAACGCCGGATCGCTAAAGGTGGCATCCGCGAGCGCCTCCCGCAGGCCATCTACGGCCGGCGCCATGAGCGGCGAATGAAAGGCGCCGCTCACCTTGAGCGGAATCACCCGCTTGGCACCCCGAGCCTTGCAGCGCTCCCCGGCCCGATTGACCCCTTCAGGGTCGCCGGAGATGACGGTCTGGTCCGGGGCGTTCAGGTTGGCGGGGACCGCAAGCCCATCCGGGCCGGAAGCCTCATCGCACGCGCTCTGGACCTCGGCCGTGGCCAGGCCGAGCACGGCGGCCATGGCGCCGGGACGCTCCTTCCCGGCGGCCAGCATCAGCTCGCCCCGCCGGCGCACCAGCCGAGCCGCATCCACCGGGCTCAAGGTGCCGGCCGCCACATGGGCGCTGTACTCACCCAGGCTGTGGCCCGCGGCTGCGCCAGGGGAGTCGAGGCGCTGGCGGACCACGGTCAACACGGCCACGGAATGGGCGAGGATGGCGGGTTGGGCGTTGTGGGTGAGAGTGAGCTGGTCCTCCGGGCCTTCCCACATCAGCCGGGACAGCCGGGTATCCAGGGCGTCATCGATGGCCTCAAAGATCTCTCGGGCCTCGGGAAACCGTTCGGCGAGATCCTTTCCCATGCCGACCTTTTGTGCCCCCTGGCCGGGGCACATCAGCACGGTTACCACCGGATGACGGCGCTGCCCCAGGTGAAACCGGCACCGAAGGCAACCAGGAGTAGGAGCGACCCCGGTTTTACCCGTCCCTCGGCAATGGCCTGGTCCAGGGCCAGCGGAATCGACGCCGAGGAGGTGTTGCCGTAGCGGTCGACATTGACCATGACCTTGTCCATCGGCATGCCCGCGTGCTTGGCGGTGGCCTCGATGATCCGGACGTTGGCCTGATGGGGAATGAGGAGATCCACCTCCTCCGCGCTCACTCCGGCTCGGCGGAGCGCTTCATCGCAGGCTTCTGCCATGGTCAGGACCGCCGCCTTGAAGACCTCCCGTCCCGCCATCTTCATGTAATGGGAACGCTCGCACACGACCTTCTCGCTGATCGGGTCGGCCGCGCCACCGCCCGGGATGTATAGCAGCGGAGCCAGCTTTCCATCCGATTTGAGAAAGGTGGAGAGAATCCCCCGGCCGTTGTTGCTCGAGGCCCGGCGCACTATCGCCGCGCCGGCGCCGTCGCCGAAGAGAATGGCGGTCGAGCGGTCCTTGAAGTCGGTGATGGTGGACAACTTCTCGGCGCCGACCACCAGCACCACCTCACTTTGCCCCGAGGCAATCAGCCCTTCCGCGACGGTGGTAGCGAAGACGAATCCGGGGCAGGCCGCAGAAATGTCGAACGCGGCGGCCTTGTCCGCTCCCAGGAGTGCCTGCAGATCGCAGGCGGTGGAGGGGAGCATCCGGTCGGGGGTGGCCGTGGCGAGGACGATCGAGTCCACGTCCTGGGGGGTGAGGCCGGCCTGGTCCAGCGCCTTCATGCTGGCCTCGCAGCTCAGCATGGCGACCGACTGATCCGGCCGGGCGATGTGCCGCTCCCGGATGCCGGTGCGCTCGACGATCCACTGGTCCGAAGTATCGAGCGTGCGGGTCAGATCGTCGTTGGTGAGCACGCCGGGAGGAACCGCGACGCCAACGCTGACCATCTCGGCGATGGGTCGGCGGGTCATGCGGGAGCTTCTTCCTGGCGTTCGGCGAATTCAGCGCCGATGTGGCCGTCCAGATCGACCTCCACCGACTGCACCGCTACCCGGATGGCATTCTTGATGGCGTTGGGAGTCGAAGACCCGTGGCAGATGATCGAGATTCCCTTCACCCCCAGGAGCGGCGCACCCCCATACTCGGAGTAATCGAGGAAGCGGAACAGCTCCTTGATCTCGGGCCGCCCCAGCACGTCCGGCGTCCGCTCCTTGACCAGGTTGACGAAGAAGTGTCCCACCGATTCGTAGAATTTGAGGATCACGTTGCCCACGAAGCCATCGCACACCACCACGTCCACCACGCCGTACTTGTGGTGGCCCGCAATGATGTCGCGCCCTTCCATGTTGCCGATATAGTGAAGCCGGGGACTCCGTTTGAGAAGAGCGTGCGCCTCCCGAGTGATGGCGTTGCCCTTCTCGTCCTCCTCGCCCACGTTGAGCAGCCCGACCGTAGGACTGGGGCGGCCCAGCACATCACGCATGTACACCGTGCCGAGGTAGGCAAAGCCCACCAGCTCACGAGGTGAGCAGTCGACGTTGGCGCCGCCGTCGAGCACGAGCACCGGTTGGCTGGAGGTGGGAAACAGGGTGGCGACCGTGGCGCGCTCCACGCCATCGTGGAGGCCGAGCAGCAAGGTGGATGCGGCCAGCATGGCGCCGGTGTTACCGGCGGAGACGAAGGCGTCGGACTTGCCTGCCTTCTGCATGCCGAGGCCAACGACAATGCTGGACTTCCGCTTGCTGCGAACCGCAGCGAGCGGCTTCTCCCCCATCCCGATGACCTCGGGCGCCTCGTGGATCTCGAGCCGTTTGCGGTCGGCGGCAGGATACTTGGCCAGCTCGGCCTCGATTACATCGGACCGGCCGACCAGCTGGACGATGAACTTATTGGGGAACGCGGCCAGGGCCTCGATCACGCCGGCGATTTCCGCCTGCGGGGCGCTGTCGCCCCCCATAGCGTCTACCGCCACGCGGATCACGCTCAGACGTCCTCGACCTCGATCTGCTTCTTACCCCGGTAGTACCCGCACGAATCGCAGACGCGATGCGAGAGTTTGGGAGAGCCGCACCGGGGGCACGCCTGGGTTCGGGGCCCCGCCGCGCTATGATGGCCGCGCCGCAGGCGCTTCCGGGATTTCGACGTCCGACGCTTGGGAACTGCCATGGTTTCCTCAAACAGGTTCGGCGGGCGCGGAACAACCGCAGGGTCCCGCGTTCAGATCGGCTCCACAGGTAAGACAGAGGCCGGCGCAGTCGTCCCGGCAGAGCAAGAGGCGGGTGGGAGCCGCGAGGGCCAGCTCCTCCCGCACGACGTCACGGATGTCGATGTGCGAGGCCCGCTCCAACAGCGGATAGAAGTCGGGGTGGTCGGCCGACTCTGGATCGCTGCTGAAGACCGCTGCGTCGACCTCGATGTCCACCTGGGTTTGCACCTCGGAGAGGCAGCGCCGGCACTCGCCCTCCATGACCCCGTGCACCCTGCCCCGCCAGAGATACTCGCCTTCACCGGTTTCCTGTAACTGCCCGGTGACCGACACCGGACCAACCAGATTCAAATCCAGCCCTTCGAACGCCGGATCGTCGGGCCGGAGCTCCCCGACGGTTCGAACCGGGGCCCGCTGGAGGTCCCGTATGTCAACTCGCAGCATAGCCGCTTAAAGTAGTAGCGACAACAACTTGGGTCAAGCAACGAATATCGGTTTAGGCCTGCCCCCACAGCCGCGCCAACTCGCTTTCCGGGAAGAAGAACCCGATCTCGCGAACGGCGTTCTCCGCACTGTCCGAAGCGTGAATGGCGTTCTTGCCCTTGGACTCGGCAAAAAGTTTCCGGATGGTGCCCGGCGCGGCCTCGGCCGGATCGGTGGCACCGATAACCGTTCTGAGATGCACGACCGCGTCTTCCCGCTCCAGCGCCATGGGCAGGCACGGACCGCTGGTCATGAAGGCAACCAGGTCGGCGTAGAATGGCCGGCCCCGATGCACCGCATAGAAGGCCCCCGCTTCGGCCGGAGTAAGCCGCACCAGCCGAGCCGCCCGAAGGACAAAGCCGGCTCGCTGCAGATGGGTTACAATCTCGCCGGTTTTACCGCGACCCACCGCGTCCGGCTTTACGATGCCCAGGGTTAGAGACACTCCCACGCTTCTTTCCTCCAGGTGTTGAAGACTCGAGTCGCTCACGGAGCAGCGGAACCACGTCCACCGGCCGGCGCATCACCCCGATGCCGGCTTTCTCGAAGGCGGCGAGCTTCTCCTCCGCGGTCCCGGAGGAGCCCGAGATGATGGCGCCGGCGTGACCCATCCGTCTGCCCTTGGGAGCGGTCTGCCCGGCGATGAATCCGACCACCGGCTTGGTCACCTGCTGGCTGACAAATTCCGCTGCCCGCTGCTCGTCAGTCCCACCGATCTCGCCGATCATGACGATGGCATCGGTGTCGGGATCGTTCTGGAATGCCTTGAGGCAGTCGATGAAGTCGGTGCCGATGATCGGGTCGCCGCCAATGCCGACACAGGTGCTCTGCCCGATGCCGTTGCGGGTCAGCTGATTCACCACCTCATAGGTCAGCGTGCCGCTGCGGGAGACCAGGCCGACCCGTCCGGGCGTGCAGATGTTTCCGGGAATGATCCCGACCTTACTCTCCCCTGGAGTAATGAGTCCGGGACAGTTGGGACCAATGAGCCGGGCTCCCCGCGAGCGCACAAAGGGCATGACCCGGCTCATGTGCATGACCGGAATTCCCTCAGTGATACAGACGACCAGGGGGATTCCGGCGTCCACCGCCTCGAAGATTGCCCCGGCCGCAGCCATGGGAGGTACGTAGATGACCGAGCAGTTGGCTGCGGTGTCTCTGACCGCGTCGGCTACGGTATTGAACACCGGAACCCGATCCTCGAACTTCTGGCCACCCTTGCCTGGCGTTACGCCGGCAACAACGCGGGTTCCGTATTCGAGCATCTGCCGGGTGTGAAACGCGCCTTCGCGCCCAGTGATGCCCTGTACAACGAGTCGGGTACTCCCGTCAACGAAGATGCTCATGCGGCCTTCCGTGCCAATTTGACTACCCGCTGTACCGCCTCGTCCATGTCGCTGAGCGCTGTCATGCCGACGCCTTCGAGGATCTTGATGGCCTCGGCCTCGTTGGTTCCCGTGAGTCGGATGACGATCGGCACGTTGACCTTGAACTGCCGGGTGGCGGCCACGATCCCGTTGGCCACATCGTCGGTGCGGGTGATGCCGCCAAAGATGTTGAAGAGGATTGCCTTCACCCGCCGGTCGGCGGTGATGATCTTGAGGGCGTTGATGACCTTCTCGGGACTCGAGCTGCCGCCGATGTCCAAGAAGTTGGCCGGCTCGCCCCCGTAGTACTTCACCAGGTCCATCGTGGCCATGGCCAGGCCTGCGCCGTTCACCACGCAGCCGACATCGCCCTCCAGCTTGATGAAGGAGAGGTTGGCCCGCCGCGCGGCGGCCTCGCTCGGCTCCTCGGCCGTGTCGTCGCGCATGAGGCCGAGATCCGGCCGCCAAAACAGCTCGTTGTCATCGATCACGATCTTGGCGTCGAGCGCGAGCACCTGACCCGACGGCGTGGTCACCAAGGGGTTGATCTCGGCGAGGGAGCAGCCATTGCCAGTGAACACGGCGTAGAGCTGCTCCATGATCTTGGCCGTCGCCTTGACCTGGTTGAAGTCGCGGTACAGAGCAAAGGCGAGGGCCAACGCCTGGTGCGGCAGCAGTCCATAGGTGGGGTCCACCGGTAACCGCACGATCTTTTCCGGCGTCTTTGCGGCCACCTCCTCGATGTCGATCCCCCCAGCCGAGCTGACCATGAACACCGGCCGCTGAGTTTCCCGGTCCATGATGAGCCCGACATAGCTCTCGGTGGCGATGTCGGCAGCGGGGACGACCAGCACCTTGTGGACCTCGAGCCCTTTGATCTGCATCCCCAGGATTTCGGCGGCATGGTCCAGCGCTTCGCTGGGATTCTTGGCCAGCTTCACGCCGCCCGCCTTTCCCCGGCCTCCGGCATGAACCTGGGCCTTGATTACCACCTTCCCGCCGAGCCGGCGGGCGATCGACTCGGCTTCCGTGGGAGTGGAGGCCACGTCACCGTCGAACATGGGAACGCCCGCAGCTTTAAGCAGGGCTCGGGCCTGGTACTCATGGAGATTCACGGCGCCCTCACAATGGTGGTTCCAGCCTCTCCCCGAAGTGCTGCAGGACCCTCGGAAAGGCGAGCGATGATCGCCCGGCTCTCCGCCGCGCCGAACAAACCCGGCGGCGGCTTCGATCTTGGGTTTCATTCCTCCCGCGTCGAGCGCCCCGCTGGCAATCATGGCCTCGGCCTGCTCTACCGTCATCCGCCGGATGGGGCGCGCCTGGGGCGTTCCCCAACCCTCGAACACCGCCTCCACATTGGTCAGGATCATGAGCACCTCGGCGGCGAGCTGGCTTCCGAGAATGGCAGAGACTCGGTCCTTGTCCACTACGGCGTCGAGCCCCTCCAAACCCAGAATTGGATCACGGTAGACCGGAGGCCCGCCGCCACCAGCGGCTATGACCAGTGTCCCTGCGTCCAACAGTCGCTTGATCAGAGGAAACTCGACTATCCCTAACGGAAGCGGGCTGGTCGCCATGCGCCGCCAATCTCCAGCTCCATCCTTGCCGACTGCGCGTCCCGCCTCCCGAAGCCGGCCGGCCTCAGCCGCTGGCAAGGCGTGCCCAACGGGCTTGGTCGGTTCATTGAGTGCCGGGTCGTAGCGGTCCACCAGGGTCTGGGTGATGAGAGTGATGACGTCCCGTTGGACCCGTGCCGCCGCGAGCGCGTTCTGCAGCGACTGCTGGAGCATGTAGCCGATCCATCCGGCGGTTTCCGCCACCAACACTCCGAGCGGCAAGGGCTCGGCCACCTTGCGCGCCGCTTCGTTTCGGACCAGCTCGTCGCCCACCTGGGGTCCATTGCCGTGCACGATGACAATGCGCCACCCCTGCCTGGCCAACTCGACGATCGGCGCCACGCTTTCGCGAGCCCGACGAAACTGATTCGTGACGGTGGCCGGCTCGCCCGCCTGGGCGAGCGCGTTTCCTCCCAGCGCGAGGACCGCGGTACGTTGGCCTTCCCGGGTCAAAAGCCCTCCAAGCTAGTCCGCGCTCGAGAGTGGAGCAAGCTCAAAATCTCGTCGAATCAGTCGCCGGCCCCAGGACATTGCGAAGGCTATTCCAGGCCCGGCCGAACTCCGACCAGTCGCCGGTCTTGAGCGCGGAATCGGCATGCAGCATCAAGCGGCGGGCCTCGTCGAGTCTGCCTGCCTGGGCCGAGCCGGGAGGAGCCGGGACCGTGGCACCGAGCAGGTTACTCCACGCCTCCTTGAGCGTGCGTCCGGCGCCCGAGCCGATTCGGTGCTGCCACGCTGACCCAAGCCAGCACCATTCCCCCAGAAGGACGGTGCGCGAAGTACGCCTGGTAGGCAACCGGACCGCCGGGGCCGATCTCGAAACGAACCGGACCGGGTTCGAGCTTCCCGCCGTCTTCGCGGATGGAGTCGCTGAGGGCACTGTAAGACTGGAATCGCGCCCAGCGGTTCTCCAGCACCCCGCGTACCGGCAGGGTAGCCGCCGAATCGAGTCGCACCAGAGTGAGCTGAGTCCGGCCATCGGTGCGGGATCCCATGAGGATCGCACTGAGTTGCCGGTCAGCGGTGGATTCAAAGGTGCTTACCAGCATCGGCCCGGAAGAATCCGGGGCCCAGCTGTTTTGGGGCGGCGGAGACTCGGACACTCCCGGTACCGGATTGCTGCTCATCGTGCCGGCCTTCCAGGGCACGCGCTCGAGCTGCTGGACTTGAGCGCGGAAGAGATCCGTGGGATAGGGCGCGGCGCGGAGCACCGACTCGGGAATGGCCGAGGCGGGCTCGATAACCCCATCTGATACTCTAGTCCAGGTGGTGGCAAGTGAATCGGCACCCGGCTGCAGATATATCCGCGCATCCCCGGTCTCGGCGTTTACCGTGCCCAGAAATGCGGCGCCGAGCGATCCTACCTTGCGCTCTCGCCAGGTCACTCGGTGGGTTAACGGGAAGGTCCGCGAGGTGAGATACCCATCAACCAGCCAAACCAACTCGCCGTCGATGATTCGAGCGGTAGGCGCGCCCCAGTCGGCGAAGGGAGCCAGTTTTCCGAGCCGTTCCTCGGGTGACAGACGCCAGTCCACCCGGCTGCCCGAAGGCAGGTCGCTCAGCAACTCGCCGGCTTGCAGTGCCCAAGCCAGCAGGACGCGCCGGGGCCAGCTGCCGACCGGAACCCCGGGCCCATCTCCCTGGACCAGGCGGTAGTCCTGGGCATCGGGAACCAGAAGATCGGACTGGAAGTCGAGGACCGGCGTTGCGACGACCCGAGACATGCTATCGGCCAGCCGGTAAAACAGCGGCGCACCGCTGGGACTGACGCGATGGTCGGCCACGGCGGAGGCGAGCACCCGGGCCTGGTTGGCCGAGCGAACCACCAGCCAAACCGGGCGGTGCCTCGCTTCCGGCGTCAGCACCGCTGGATTGATCGAAAGCAGGCGGGTGGAATCACCCGGGAAGATCTGCGCCAGCGCGGCCGGGTTCCAGAGCGAGGGAACCGGTGGTGGCGCAGGCGGTCCGGCTTGCTCCAGGTCGGTGTCGCGCAGGGCGTCCAGCTGGTAGGCGATTCGTCCCATTCGCTCGATGGCCGGCACCGTCACTGCCGCCTCGCCCGATCCTCCCACGATCGCGGGAAGGATCCAGTGTCCCACCATCGAGGCCAATGCGAGCATGATCCAGACGCCCAGGACAAGAGCGTGGCGGGGGCGTACCGACCAGACCGCCGAGATCGCGCCGGCGGCGAGCGCGATTCCTGCCAGGATCGGAGACACCGGCATGGTGGTCCGCCAGGCTGCGCTGTCGAGCAGATCCGCTGGACCGGCCACCAGCTCGTACCGCTCCAGCAGATATCCCCACGCCAGAGCCAGAGCGAGCGCTGCCAGTAACCACCCGATGTGGGCCCGGGCGTGATGATTGATTGCCGGCCGCCGCTCGATCCAGCGTATGGCTCCCACCAGCATGTACAAAGCAAACACACCGGTGAGCGCGAGCAGGACCAGCAGTAACATGAAGCCGTGAGCCGCGCGCCAGAGGGGAAGCTGCGCGACATAGATCCCGAGATCGTGACCGAGCAACGGATCGCTCACCCCATAGGTGACGCCCTGCCAGGCGAGGGCCACGTCGCGCCACCACCCGGAGACCCCGGTTCCCACCAGGAGACCGAGAAGCACCCCGGTCACCACCACCACGGTAAGCAGGGCGCGCGGGCGTCAACGCCTCGCGGAACTCGAGGTTGGCGACGTTGCGCCGGACCTGAACCGTTCCGACAGCGCGATAGACCAGCAGCAGATGCCCGATGAACCAGGCTGACGCGATCAGGCCGCCGGTCAGGTCGAGGGTGAGTTGGAGCAGGTGCCAATCGGTGAGAAATTTGGCGGCGGCCGGCGAGAACTGGGCTCCCCACCAGCGGTCGGCCAGGAGAGTAGCGGTCCAGCGTCCAACAAAGAGGAGGGCAAACAGCGCCCCAATCGCTGCGGTGAGCCTTCGACCGCGTCGTGACATCTTAGCCTAGAACCGTCTTCTCTGCCTCGCTCGCGCTCTTCTGTTTTTCCAGCCAGCCATCGACTTCGGCCTGGTATTCGTCCCGCGACTGCGGGTCGGTGGCCTCGAATCGCATGACCAGCACTGGCTGGGTGTTGGAGGCGCGGAGCAGACCCCACCCCTTGGGGAAGGTGATCCGCACACCGTCGATGGTGTTGACCGGATGCTTGGAGGCGAAGTGAACCGCCGCTCGCTCGACGAGGTCGAACTTCTCATCGCTCCGGGCAATCCACCCGGATCTCCGGCGTGGCAAACGTCTTCGGCAGGTCGGCGAGCAGCGGCGATAAGCCGAATGGCTGGCGACCGACGATCTCGAGCAGCCGGGCCGCGGCAAACAACGCGTCATCGAAGCCGAGGTAGTCGCCCCCGAAGAACATGTGCCCGCTCATCTCGCCCGCCAGCGGCGCCTTGAGCTCCTTCATCTTGGCCTTGATGAGCGAGTGGCCCGTCTTCCACATGACCGGCTTGGCCCCTGCGGCGGTGAGCGCGGATGGCAGCACCTCGGAGCATTTGACGTCGAAGATCACCGGGGTGTTCCGGCCAAACCGACGGACCGCGTCCCTGCCGAAGATCACCAGCAGCTGATCGCCATAGATGATCTCGCCGGTCTCGTCCACCGCTCCGATCCGGTCAGCGTCGCCGTCGAAGGCGATACCCAGCTCAGCGCCGCCCCGACGCACCGCGGCCTGGAGATCGCGCAGGTTCTCCGGAACGGTAGGATCGGGATGATGATTGGGGAAGGTGCCGTCGGACTCGCAGAACAGCGGCGTGACCTCGGCGCCCAGGCCCTGGAGCGTGGAGACGGCAATCAGACTCCCGGCGCCATTGCCGCAGTCCACTACCACCCGGACCGGGCGCGCGAGCGTGTGGCGGCTGATGATGGCATCGCGGTACCGCTGGAGCACCGAGCCGTCGGAGCTTTCCTTCCCGGTACCTGACCGCCACCGCTCGGCTACGATGATCTCCCACAGGCCCAGGATGTCATCGCCATGGAAGGCCTCGCCGGCGAGGACCATCTTGAACCCGTTGAACTCCGGCGGGTTGTGCGAGCCGGTGACCTGCAGCCCTCCGTCGGTAGCGAGCGCCGATACGGCAAAATACAGTGCTGGAGTGGGCAAGGTCCCGACGTCGATGGCGGTGCCACCGGCCTCGGCAATACCCCGGCGAATTCCTTGAGCGAGTGCCGGACCCGAAGGGCGGTTGTCCCTCCCGACCGCGATCACTGGTGCATGACCCAGCCGCTCATAGGCCACGGTGGCAAACGCATGCCCCAGCGCCCGGGCAAATTCCGGAGTGAGCTCTCGATCCACCAGGCCGCGGACATCGTATTGTCTGAAAACGGACTTGGGGACGTTCATGGTCTCCTCCGCGTCACTGCCTTGCCACCGGCGTGGCCGTCTGAGTCAACGTGACCGCACTATGGACCGCGGTCTCGAGAGCGCCGCGGGGCCACAGGCCGAGGAGCACAACGGCTATGAGTGAGAGGGCAATGGCGCCGGCTGCCGCGGGGAAGAGGCGAACATCGCGGTGGGCTTCCTCAGTCGGCGCCGGCTTCATGTACATCGCCATGATCACCGGGAGATAATAGCCGGCGGAGATCACGCTGGTGACCACCAGAATGACCGGGAGGATGATCTGACCTTCGGCAATGTTGGCTGAGATGATGTACCACTTGCCGATAAATCCGAAAGTTCCGGGGAAACCGAGCAACGACAGCATGCAGATGCTCAGCCCGAAGGCAATCCAGGGCCGACTGGCCGCCAGTCCGGCGATGTCCTCATAGGTCACATCCTGTTCCCCGCCCCGTCCCAGCGCGGCAAGGAAGCCGAAGCTGGCCAGCGTGGTGAGTCCATATGCCGCCAGATACAGCAGTACCGAACCGGCGCCGAGACGAGTTCCCGGCCAGACCGCCACCAGCAGATATCCGGCATGCGCAATCGAGCTGTAGGCCAGCATCCGCTTGAGCGAGCGCTGCGCCAGCGCCACGAGGTTCCCGATCACCATCGAGGCAATCGCCAACCCCGCAATGACCGGCTGCCAGAGACTGTGGGCTGCCGGAAAGCCCTCCAACAGTACCCGTACCAGGGCGGCGAATGCCGCGGCCTTTACCCCGGTCGCCATGAAGGCGGTAACCGGCGTCGGCGCTCCGTCGTACACATCCGGCGCCCACATGTGAAATGGCACCGCGGCGACCTTGAAACCGAACCCGATCAGGAGCAGACCGAGGCCCAGCGCCGGCATAAGGGCGAGCTGGCCGCCGGCGAGTGAGGCTCCGATCAGCGACAGGTTGGTAGTGCCGGTGGCGCCATAGACCAACGCGATGCCGTACAGCAGGAATCCGGAGGCGAACGCCCCGATGAGGAAGTACTTGAGCGCCGCCTCGGCCGAAGCCGCATTGCCTCGATTGTAGCCGGCAAGGACGTAGACCCCGACCGACATGACTTCGAGCCCGAGGAACAGCACGATCAGATCTTCGGATCCCGCCAGAAACATCATGCCGGCCGTGGCCAACAGAATCAGCGGATAGTACTCGGGGGCCAGCAGCTGCTTCCCGCTCCAGATACCCCAGCGACAGCAGGATACTCCCGCCCGCGGATACCAGGATGATGGCCGCGGCCGCGTAGCGAAAGGTGTCGAGCGCCATCATCTGCGCCAGGCCCAGGGGCGTCACGTTGTTGACCCAGAGCCAGGCTAGCCCGGCTCCGCTCACCGCCACGCCGGCAAAGCTCAGCCAGCCGGCCAGCCGGCTGTCCTCTGCGCTGCCATGCCGCCAGCTGGCGACGAGCAGAACGATGAGCGCCCAACCCGTGAGCAGGACTTCAGGGAGCAGCCCCAGGGTGATCCCCTGCGGAGTGCTCAGGTCCAGCTCGATCATCGGCTTCCCCCCACCTTAGCGTCAGCTCCCAGCCGGGCGGTCGTGGACCCGGCAAAGGGCTGGACCGCTTCGACGAAGCGCCGGGTAGCCGGCTCCATTCGGCGCAGGACTGGCCCGGGGAACAAGCCCAGCCAGACAATGCCTACGATGAGGGGCAGCATGACTGCCAACTCTCTCCTGTTCAGATCGGTGAGGCTCTCGTTCTCCGGGTTGTCCAACCGGTTGAAGATCATTCGCTGGAGAGCCCAGAGCAGGTAGGCGGCCGCGAAGATCACCCCGGTGGTGGCAATGCCGGTGGCCCAGGGGTAAGCAGCCGAAGCTCCCCAGCAACACCAGAAATTCCCCCACGAAGCCGTTCAGTCCGGGCAGACCGATGGAGGAGAGCGCTACTACAGTCAGGATGAGGCTGAAGATCGGCACCACACGGGCGATGCCGCCGTAGGCGTCGATGAGCCGAGTGTGCCGCCGCTCGTAAATCATGCCGATCAGGAGGAACAGCGCCCCGGTAGAAATCCCGTGGCTGATCATCACCATCAGGGCTCCCTGGACGCTGATGACCGAGACGCCCCAGATGCCCAGCATCACAAAGCCCAGGTGGCTGACCGAGGAGTAGGCCACCAGCTTCTTAATGTCGGGCTGCACCATGGCCACCAGGGCCCCGTAGATGATCCCCACCACGGCCAGCGTAACCATGAGATGGGTGACCGGCGGAGAGAGTGCCACCGCGGGGAAGAACGGCACGGCAAAGCGGAGAAATCCGTAGGTGCCGATCTTGAGCATGACGGCCGCAAGGAGCACGCTTCCCGCCGTCGGCGCCTCGACGTGCGCATCCGGGAGCCAGGTGTGCAACGGAAAGATCGGCACCTTGATGGCAAAGGCGAGGGCGAACGCCGCGAACAGCCAGGGAGCAGCCGGGCCCAGCGCTGCCGTGTTGGCCAGCAGATGCTCGTAGGCGAATGACAGCGTGCCGGTGGCCGAGCCGATCTTCCAGACCATGACCACGATCGCCACCAGCATCAGTAGCGACCCGGCCATGGTATAGATGAAGAACTTGATGGCGGCGTAGAGCCGGTTGGCTCCGCCCCAGATCCCGATGATGAAGTACATCGGGATCAGCATCACCTCGAAAAAGATGTAGAAGACGAACAGATCCAGTGCGATGAATACTCCGACCAGACCGGTCAGCAAGGTGAGCATCAGGGCGTAGAACGCCCGCTCCCGGCGGGTGATCGAAGTCCAGCTGGCCAGCACGCTGAGCGGCATCATCACGGTCGTGAGCAGGACCATGAAGAGCGAGATGCCATCGATGCCGACCCGGTAGTTGACGCCCCACCGCGGGATCCACGGAGCGCTGGATACCAGCTGCATGCCGGCCTGGCTGGGGTCGAATGCCCACCAGAGCCCGAGCGATAGGATGAGCTCCAGGGTGGTGATGACCAGCGCCATCCGCTTGGCACCCCGCTCCTCACCGAGGAGCACGGGCACGGTCCCGGCCAAGGGCAGCAGGATGAGCGCGTGGAGAATCCAGCGGTCGAAGTAGATCGAGGCGAGCAGCTCTCTCATCGGAGCATCACCTGACCACGGCGTGCAAGACCCAGAGCGCGCCGACCAGGAAGAGCACCACGTACACGCCCACCTGCCCAGTCTGCAGTCGGCTACCCAGCCAGCCCAGGCCCCGGGAGAGCTTGGCGGTCCCGTTCACCGCGGCGCCATCGACCACACCCTGATCAACCGCTTTCCAGAGCACGGCCCGGGAGAGCCAGACCAGCGGCCGCACAATGATCGCGTCGTAAATCTCGTCCACATAGTATTTGCGATAGAGCAGTCGGGCGAGCCCGGTGTCCGCTGGTGCCTCGGCCGCCGGCAAGGTCGGCCTTCTCAAGGTGGCTTGCCAACCAGCCAGCAAGCCCACTACCCCAATGAGCACCGCCCCTGCGATCAGGAAGACCTCGGTCTGCCCGTGTGGCATATGCAGCGGGAACGACGTCGCAGCCGGCTGGGTGACTGGTTCCAGCCACCGGTCCAGTGCGCCGCCGCCGAGGAAGCTCGGAAGGTTGAGCAGCCCTCCAACCGCGCTCAGTACGGCCAGTACGATCAGCGGGCCGGTCATCACCCAGGGGGCGTCGTGAAGATGGGAGCGCTCCTGCTCCCCGGTGCGGTTCTGCCCGAGGAAGGTCATGGCGATGAGCCGGGCCATGTAGAACGCGGTCAGCAACGCGGCCAGCAGCCCCATGCCGTAGAACACGTAGTAGACCGGGATGGACTCGCCTCGCGCGTACGCGGCGGCCAGGATCTCGTCCTTGGAGAAGAAGCCCGAGAACGGCGGAATCCCCGCGATCGCGAGGGTGGCGATGAGCATGACCCAGAAGGTGAGCGGCATGTACTGCTTGAGCCCGCCCATGTTGCGCATATCCTGGGCATCGGCATGGGAATGCGTAGCGTGATACGCGTGATGCATAGAGTAGATCACGCTGCCCGAGCCGAGGAACAGGAGCGCCTTGAAGAAGGCGTGGGTGGCGAGGTGGAACATGCCCGCTGTGTAAGCCCCGGTTCCTACCGCCAGGAACATGTAGCCCAGCTGCGAGACGGTGGAATAGGCCAGGACCCGCTTGATGTCGTACTGGCGCAAGCCGATGGTGGCGGCAAACAGCGCCGTGAGGGCTCCGATGCCGGCCACGATAGTGCTCGACAGCGGCGCCAACGCAAAGAGGACATTCGTCCGCGCGACCAGGTAGACACCGGCCGTCACCATGGTCGCCGCATGGATCAGCGCGGACACCGGCGTGGGACCGGCCATGGCGTCGGGCAGCCAGGTGTAGAGCGGGATCTGCGCCGACTTACCGGTGCAGCCGAGGAAGAGGAACAGGGTAATGGCGGTGACTACCCCACTGCCGGACGTGAACACGGTGGGCGCCTTCTCCACCATACCGGTGAAGGTCAGCGTCCCCAGTGTGTTCCAGATCAGGAACATGGCCACCAGGAAGCCGAAGTCGCCGATCCGGTTGACGATGAACGCCTTCTTGCCGGCGTCGGCATTGACCTTGTCGCTGAACCAGAAGCCGATCAGCAGGTAGGAGCAGAGGCCCACTCCCTCCCAGCCAATGAACATCACCGGGAAGCTGGAGCCGAGGACCAGCACCAGCATGAAGACCACGAAGAGGTTGAGATACGCGAAATAGCGGGCATACCCCGGGTCTTCCTTCATGTACCCGATGCTGAAGAGATGAATCAGGCTTCCGACCCCGGTCACGACCAGCAGCATCACAGTGGAGAGCTGGTCCACCTGGAACGCCATATCCACCTGCAGCGGGCCGACCGGCAGCCAACGCCAGAGGCTGACGATGATTGGCTCATGGGGAGGGTGCCGCCACAGCTCGAGGAAGACGCCCACGGAGACCACAAACGAGGCCACCAGGACTCCGACACCGACCGTGGAAACGGCGTTCTTGGCCCCGGGGCGCCGCAAGGCGAGGGTTCCGTTGACCAGGAAGCCGAGCAGCGGAAACGCAACCGTAAGCCAGACCCAATGAGAGAGAGCCATTACCCCCGCAGCAGGTTGATGTTCCCGAGATCCACCGACTGCTTATGGCGGAAAATCCCGATGATGATGGCCAACCCCACCGCAGCCTCGGCGGCCGCCACGGTCATCACGAAGAAGACCATGACGTAGCCGCTGGCCCCGTGCAGCTGGGCCAGGGCGACAAAGCTGAGGTTGACCGCGTTCAGCATCAGCTCGATGCACATGAACAGCACGATGGCGTTACGCCGGAGCAGCACCCCAGCCACACCCAGGCTGAAGAGAATGGCCGAGAGTCCGAGAGCCGGGCCGAGCAGCATCAGACCTTCCGCTTGGCGAGAACGACCGCGCCGATGATGGCCACCAGCAGCAGGATCGAGGTGATCTCGAAGGGGATGAGATAGACCTGGAACAACGGGGCGGCCACCGCCCCCACCACGCCACGGGTCGCGCTCTCCTGCTGAGTGAGCTGGCCGGCCACGAACACGGTCTTGGGGTCGGTAAAGGTGGGCCACTGGGAGAGCTCGGATGCCAGCTGCCGCGGAGTGTACTGAAACAAGGTGACCAGCTCGATTCCCAGCAGCCCGACAATCACCAACGTGGCGGCTACGGTGGAGGGCCCCCGAATGTCGGATTCAGCGTGACCCAGATTCAGCAACATGATGACGAACAGGAACAGCACCATGACCGCCCCGGCATAGACCAGGACCTGAATGGCCGCGATGAACTGGGCGTTCAGCAGGACGTAGATGGCCGCCAGGGAGAACATCGTGGAGACCAGCCAGAGGGCGGCGGAGACCGGGTTCTTTTGCAGGATGCACAAGGTGGCGGAGAGTACCGCCGCCACCGCGAAGATGTAAAAGACCACCTCGGTCATCTACTCACCCTTGGGATCGGTGGGGTCCCAGAGCGTGGAGACCGCGTGGGTCTGCGACGACAAACGCTCGAGATCATAGACGAACCGGCTCCGGCTGTATTCCGAGTTCTCGTAGTGCACTCCGACGTGAATGGCTTCCTCGGGACAGACCTCCTGGCAGTAGCCACAGAAGACACAGCGGAACTCGTCAATCTCGTAGATCAGCGGATAGCGGTTACCCTGCTCGTCCTCTCCCGGGACCAGCTTGATGCAGTTGGCCGGGCACACCTGGGGACACAGCCCGCAGGCCACACACTTCGAGCGGCCCTGCTCGTCGGTCAGCATGCGGTGGGTGCCCCGCCACCGGGGGGAGATGCTCCAGCGGCCCCCGCCATGCTCGCTGTCGGTGCTCTTCTCCTCCGGATACTGCATGGTCACCTTCTTCTCGAACATGTGCTTGAAGGTGAGCGTCATCCCTTTGAGCGTGGCACGGACGTAGCTAACCTGCCGCTCGGGGCGCTGGAGAACCTTGACGCCGATGGCCATCAGGTCGTTACCGCCTCGCGCCGGGCGCGCGCATTGAGGGCCCGCCGCTGGCGTCCGGATCCGTGCACGAAGACGCCGCGGTCCAGCAGCCCGAAGACCAGGACGGCAATGACCAGGTTGAGGCCGAACAGCGCCAGCGGTTGGTAAATCGGATCGGTGAGCCCGGCAAAGCGCTCGAGCAGGTAGACCGCCACACAGATGACCATGATGTAGGCCAGCGCGAGCGGCAGCAAAACCTTCCACCCCAGGGCCATCAGCTGGTCGTAGCGGAAGCGCGGCAGGGTCCACCGGATCCACATCACGAAGAAGACCCAGAACATGACCTTGAGGAAGAAGAACCCGGCGGTGGCAATGCTGGGGAGCACGCCGCCGGATTCATCCCACCGGGTGAAGGGAATGTCCCATCCGCCGAAGAACAGCGTCGTCACCATCGCGCACACGGTGACCACGTTGGAGTACTCGGCAATGAAGAAGAAGGAGAATTTCATTGCGCTGTATTCGGTGTGGTATCCCGCGATCAGCTCCGACTCGGCCTCCGGCAGGTCAAAGGGCAGCCGGTTGGTCTCGGCAAAGCCGGAGATGAGGAAGATGAAGAAAGAGAGAAAGAGCGGGAGCACATACCAGAGCCCGAGCTGCTGATCGTGCACGATCGCTGAGAGGCTCACGTTGCCGGACAGGAGCAGCACCGGAATGAGGCTCAGCCCCATCGGTACCTCGTAGGACACCATCTGCGCGGCGGCCCGGAGTCCGCCCAACAGCGCGTACTTGCTGTTGGAGGACCAGCCCGCCAGCGCGATGCCGTACACTCCCATCGAGCTGATGGCGAGGACGAAGAGGAATCCAATCGGTAGATCGGCCACCACCATCGGCATGAGCCCGTGGTGGACGAACCGCCCCAGCGGCCCGACGGTGAAATCGAAGTCGACCGGCAGCGGCGCGCCAAAGGGGATCACCGCAAAGAGGAGCAAAGCGGGGATGAACGAAAGCGCCGGTGCCAACAGGAAGATCCAGCGGTTGGCGAGCGCGGGGAAGGTCTCTTCCTTGAGAATGTTCTTCAGTCCGTCCGCCGCCGGCTGCAGCAGGCCGGCCGGTCCGACCCGGTTGGGTCCCCGCCGGTTCTGCATCCAGGCGCTCACCTTTCGCTCCATCAGCGTCAACAACGCCACGCCCACCATGGTGATGGTGAACACCACCAGCATCTTGATGACGCTGAGGAGGATGAAGCCCTTCATCTCTGGCGTCACATCACCCCCAGATCGGCCCGCTGGCTCTCCCCCACCGATTCCCGGGAGCCGTCCAGCACTCGGCCGGTGTAGCCCACGTCGTCATGGGTGAGCCCGGCGAACACCGGCCAGCGCTGGCCCAGCATCGCGAACGCCTCGGCTGCCGTGGCCGGCGCGGAGGGGCTCGGCCCTGGCCCTGCGATCACCTCACCCGCCACCCACCAGGCCGGTCGGGACATCGCCGGCTGGGATTTGGCCTGGTTGTACCGCTGAATTCGCCGATCCCGGTTGATATAGGTGCCGTTCTCCTCGGCCATGTTGGTGAGCGGGAGAACCAGCTCCGCGTTCCGCAGTCCTTCGGGGAAGACGGTGCCCATGACCACGAGGCTACCCGGCGCTGCGGCGATCATGGTCTGATCGGTTTCGGCCAGATCGGCATCGAGCACGATGACGAGTCCCGCGTTGGGCAACTCGCGCAAGGCAGTTGGCCAGTCGGCACCGTAGCCGAGCAGCTCGGCGCCTCTTGAGATTGGGCGCGCGCTCCGCCCTGAGAGCGAGATTGGGAACCCCGGCCAGCGGCGCTTCCTCGCCGATCGGCACCTGCACTGCCGCGGTCACCTTCAGCCGTCCCAGCATCAGCCGGACCAGTCCCAGTGACTCGGTCGAGGCCCGGCCCGAGGCCAAAATGAGCGCCGAGCCGGAGGTGCCGCGTACCAGCTGGCCCAGGCGATCGAGGGCGGTATCCCAATCCGTGGCCACGTGACGCCCGCCCTCTCGGACCAGCGGCGCCTCCACCCGGTCGCCCCGATTGAGCCAGCGGTAGTTACTCCGGCCGTAGTCGCAGATAAAGTGACGATTGACTTCAAGATTGGGCCGGGGACGGAGGCGCACGACGATGTCGTCCCGAGTATCGATGGTGATGTTGCACCCCTGAGTGCAGCCGGGACAGACGCTGGCAGTCTTGTCCAGATCCCAGGCCCGCGCTTTGTGGAGGAAATCCTTCGAGATCAACGATCCCACCGGACAGAGGTCCACCACGTTGCCGGCCCAGGCGTGGTCGAGCGGGTGGTCCGGTGCAATGCCGATGTACGCCCGATCACCCCGCTCGGAGACGTTGAGCACCGGCTCATCGGCCACGTCTTCCATGAAGCGGACGCACCGGGTACAGAGAATACATCGATTCGGCACATACAGCACGTCGGGGCCGAAGTCTTCCACCGGGCTGTAGCGCTTGGCGTACTCGGCGTATCGGGTCCCCGCCCTTCCCTCCTGGAATACGTAGTCCTGGAGCTCGCACTCGCCGGCCTGATCGCAGATCGGGCAATCGAGCGGGTGATTGATCAGCAGCAGCTCGAGGACGCCCTCCCGGGCCTTCTTGGCCTTCTCGCTCTCGACGTGTACCACCTGGCCTTCGGTCACGGCGGTGACGCACGCCGGCATCAGCTTGGGGGCCTTCTCCACCTCCACCAGGCACATGCGGCATACCGCCGGCGACGGCAGCGACGGGTGGTAGCAATAGTGCGGTACCAGCACGCCCGCCATCTTCGCGGCTTCGATGATGGTGGTGCCTTTGGGGACGCTTACCGGCATCCCGTCAATGGTGACGTTGACGAATTCGTCAGGCATCAAGTTCCTCTAAACCATATAGATCCATTAATCACGAAATTGTTCTTTCGTGCTTTCGTGATTGCGTTGCTGTTCATCTCAAACGGCGGCCATTGCTGGCTCTCGCGCGCCCTGAATGTACGCCTCGAACTCGTGGCGGAATTTCTGAATCCCGCTCACGATCGGCGCCGCGCAGGAGTCGCTCAGCACGCAGATGGTCTTGCCCGTCATGTTGTCCGAGAGATCGAGCAGCAGCTGGAAGTGCTCCTGCTTGCCTTTGCCTGCCAGGATCCGCTCCAGGATGCGCACCGACCAGGCGGTCCCTTCCCGGCACTGAGTGCACTGGGCGCAGGATTCGTGGGCGTAGAAGCGGGCCAGGCGCCAGATCTGATAGACCATGTCGGTGCTGTCGTCCATCACGATCATGCCGGCCGAGCCGAGCATGGAGCCCTTGGCCACCACGCCCTCATAATCGAGCAGGCAGTCCTCGACTTCGGCGGCGTTCATGATCGGCACCGAGGAGCCGCCGGGAATGACGGCTTTGAGGGTCCGGCCCGGGCGCATCCCGCCGCACATGTCGTAGATGAGCTCCTTCATCGGGGTGCCCATCGTGACTTCGTAATTGCCCGGCCGCTGGATGTGACCGCAGACCGAGATCAGCTTGGTCCCGGTGCTCTTGGGATTGCTGAGAGACAGTCCCTTATACCACTCGCCGCCCCGCATAATGATGTGGGGCACCGCGGCGAGGGTCTCGACGTTGTTGATCGTCGTCGGCATTCCGAAGACCCCGGCCTGCGCCGGGTAGGGCGGCTTGATGCGAGGGTTGCCCCGCTTGCCCTCGATCGAATTGAGCATCGCGGTCTCTTCGCCGCAGATGTACGCGCCGGCGCCCCGATGAATGATCATCTCGATGCGCTTCCCGCTGCCGAACACGTTGGAGCCCAGCGCTCCCTTGGCCGTCGCCTCTTCGATGGCCTTCTGCATGATCTGCAGGGGATCGGTGAACTCGCCCCGGATGTAGATGTAGCACCGCTCCGCACCGATAGCGTACGCCGCGATGGCGCAACCCTCGATCAGCTGATGCGGGGTCCAGCGCATGATCTCCCGGTCTTTGAAGGTGCCGGGCTCCGACTCGTCGGCGTTACAGACCAGATAGTGGGGACGGCCATCGGCCTTGGGCATCAGCGACCACTTGAGCCCGGTGGGAAAACCCGCTCCGCCCCGGCCGCGGAGGCCCGAGGTTTTGACCTCCTCGACCACTGCCTCGGGGGTCATCTTCAGTACCTTCTTGAGGGCCTCGTACCCGCCTCGCTTGACCCAGCCGTCGAAAGTACGCGCCTCGGGGTCGCCGAAGTGCTTCGACAGAACCGGGTTTTCCTTGGGATGACTGGGATGGGGGTAGCCCATTACTCGTACCTTTGGAGGATGCCAGCGACCTTCTCGGGGGTCACGCTCTCGATGAAATCGTCACCGATCATGATCGGCGTGGCGAACCCACAGGCGCCGAGGCACTCGACTTCGATGACGGTAAAGCGGCCATCGGGACTGGTGGCTCCGAGCTCGCCACAACCGGTCTTTTCCACCAGCGCCTTCATCACGCCCTCGGCCCCGCACAGGTTGCAGGGAGAGGTGGTGCAGACCTGGATGAAGTGGCGCCCCACCGGGTGGGTGTGGTACATGGTGTAGAAGGTCACCACTCCCTTCACGTACGCCGGCGTCAGATCCAATACTTCGGCCACCTCGCCGATGGCGGGCTCCGAGATCCAGCCGCGGGCTTCCTGCACCATCCAGAGGGCCGGCAGCAGACACGCCTGCTTGGTCGGGTAGAGCGCGAACAACTGCTGCAGCCGGACCAACCGCGCGCCGGTGAAAACCGGCTGATAGGGCTCGGTCTCGGTCCCATCGCCATGAGAACCACCGCCGGATGCACCAACTCCTGCCCCGCTGCCCCGCTGCCCCGCTGCCCCGCTCATCTGTCCACCTCTCCCATGACGATGTCTACGCTCGCATTGATCGCGATCACGTCCGAAAGCAGCGCTCCCTCGCACATGGTGGGGAGGCTGGCCAGATTGATGAAGGAGGGTGGCCGGATGCGCCAGCGGACTGGCTTGCTGGTGCCATCGGATACCAGGTAAGTGCCTAGCTCGCCTTTGGGATTCTCCACGCCAAAGTAGGCCTCACCCGCTGGAGGCTTCACCCCCTCCATCACCTGCTTGAAGTGGAAGATCATTGCCTCCATGTCACTCATGGCCCGTGACTTGGGCGGGAGCACCACGCGCGGGTCGGAGACATTGATCGGAGCTCCTTTGAGCCGAGCCAGGCGGTCGAGTGCCTGCTCCATAATGCGGTTGGACTGCCACATCTCCTCCAACCGGACCCGGTACCGGTCGTAGATGTCGCCGTGCTCGCCGATCGGCACCTCGAAATCGTAACTCTCGTAGTCGAGATAGGGCCGGTCCTTGCGTACGTCGTAGTCCACCCCGCTCGCCCGCAGCATCGGACCCGAGAGCGACAAATTGATCGCTTCTTCGGCAGTGAGCGCGCCGACACCCTGGGTCCGTCCAATCCAGATGGCGTTGCGGGTGAACATCGTGTCCACCTCCGCCAGGGTCTTGGGAAAGGTGCTGGTGAACTCCCGGAGACCGGCTTCCCATCCATCCGGAATGTCGGCCATGAGCCCGCCCACCCGGGTGAGGCTGGTGGTGAGGCGGGCGCCGGTCCAGGCCTCTTGCAGGTTGTAGATCCGCTCCCGCTCCTGGAACGACCACAGGAAGGGGGTATACGCGCCCAAATCGATACCGGTGGTTCCCAGCCACACCAGATGCGAGATGATCCGGCTCATCTCGCAGGCAATGACCCGAAGCACCTTGCACCGCTCGGTGAGCTCAAGGCCCATCAGCTTCTCGACCGCCAGCGCGAAACCGACGTTGTTTGCCATCGGTGACAGATAGTCGGTGCGGTCGGTCAGCGGGATGATCTGGTTGTACTGGCGGTACTCTCCCAGCTTCTCGAAGCCGGAATGCAGGTATCCGACGTGAGGAATGCACCGCCGTACGGTCTCACCCTCGAGCTCCAGCACCAGACGCAGTACACCGTGGGTGGCCGGATGCTGGGGCCCGATGTTGACCAGCATGTGCTCGGCGCCCAGATCTTCCCGGTATCCCCCGTTGCCTTCGGCGACGCCGAGCGGCACCCTGATCGGATTGCCGGCGGCGTCTACCCCCGGTGTGCCCAGCGCCATCTCCACGGTCCGCAAACTCATTTCAGGAATCCCCGCTCGCCCCGGGCCAGCCGCTCCTGCATGTCCTTGGGCAACTCACCGTAGGTGTCGGCAATCGAGAGCTCTTCCAGCGAGTAGTGCGCCTCTGGATTGGAGGCCAGCGCCTGCCGGGTCTGTTCCGCTCGGCTGAAGTGGCCCCGCAACGGAAAATCCTTCCGCAAGGGATAGCCCTCGGCGTAGGTCTCCCACATCAGGATCCGCCGCAGGTCCGGATGGCCCAGGAAGGTCACGCCGAACATGTCGTACACTTCGCGTTCCAGCCAGTCCGCCCCACGCCACAGATCGTACACCGAGCGAATCTCCAGCGGGCTCCGTTTGTCGAGGGCAACCTTCACCCGGAGATCGGCCCGCCGACCCAGCGACCGCAGCTGGTAGACCACTTCGAGCAGCCGCTCCGGGTCTCGGTAATCCACCGCGGTGACGTCGGTCAGGTAGTTGTATTCCTGGCCCGGAGTGTCCTTGAGCCAGGCGAGCGCGTCATGGGACCGGTCGCGATTTACCAGGACAACGGTCTGACCGGAGGAAACGAAGTGGCGCTCCACGGCGGGGCCGAACTGGGAGCGGAGCGCGGCGACTGAGTCGGAGGGCTTGCTCATCGCCGACAATGTTGGGGGCAGCGCTGCATCAGGAGGATCGGGTCTGCTGCACGGAATTCCCGAACGGCTCACTGAGCTCGTCGACCCGCTCCGGTGGGAGGAAGAGTCCCGAGGGTCCGACCAGCTTTTCAACCCGGAGGCTGTCGTCCGCGATAGTCTCTCCTTTGATTTTCTTCTGCAGCAGCAGGATTCCGTAAAGCAAACCCTCCGGGCGGGGAGGGCAACCCGGAACGTACACATCCACTGGAATGATGGTGTCGATGCCCTGCACCATCGAGTAGTTATCGAAAATCCCGCCGGAGGACGCGCAAGCACCCATCGAGATCGACCACTTGGGCTGGGGCATCTGATCCCAGATCCGCCGGATCACTGGCGCAAGCTTGAAGGGCAGCCGGCCCGCGCAGATCAGCACGTCCGCCTGCCGGGGGGAGAAGCTCATGCGTTCCATCCCGAACCGGGCCAGGTCGAACCGGCTGGCCGCGGTGGCCATGAACTCGATGGCGCAACAGGCGGTGCCGAACGGCATGGGCCAGAGCGAATTCGAGCGGGCCCAGTTGGTAAGAAAGTCCAGCCGGGTGGTTACCCAGTTGGGCGAGACCGCGGATACGGTGGTCTGTCGGATCGGTTGGCGGCAGCGGGGGTGCTCAATCCCATTGCAGGGCTCCGCGCTTCCATATATAGACGTACCCCACCGCGAGGATGAGGATAAAGACGAACATCTCCACGATGAGCAGTCCGGCGATCGAGCTCATCTGCTTGAAGGCCACCGCCCAAGGGATCATGAAGACGGTCTCGATGTCGAACACGATGAACAGCATGGCCACCAGGTAGAACTTGACCGAGAAGCGCTCCCGGGCATCTCCCAGTACCGGCATCCCGGATTCGTAAGGGGCGATCTTCGTGGCGGTGCGGCGGTAGGTGGAAAGAACGTGGGAGACGCCCAACATCAGGATCGCGTTGGCGACCACGAACACGATCAACAGCAGAATCGGCACGTACGGTTGCAGCATGAGCGTCAACATCTCGCTTTAGTGAAATTTTTCACTTGGCGGGGGAAGTTAATCCGTTTTTGAGTGCGATTCAACCAGCGGGGCGGCGGGGCAGCGGGGCGGCGGGGCAGCCTGAATGCTGAGCTTAGTCGGCAATGAACGTCCTTCCAGACCCTAGTATATTCAGCCCCTATTCGGCACCGGAGCACCTCTGCCCCGCTGCCCTCCACCCGCAGCGGGTGCCCGCCCGCTGCCCCGCTGAGCTCATGTCCATCAAGTCCGACCGCTGGATCCGCCGTATGGCCCGGGAACACCGGATGATCGAGCCCTTCGTCGATGGCCAGGTCCGCGAGGGGGCCATCTCCTACGGCGTCTCCTCCTACGGGTACGACATGCGGGTGGCCCCCGAATTCCGCATCTTTACCAACGTACTCTCCGCCATCGTCGACCCCAAACATTTCGACGACCGCAGCTTCGTCAAATTCGACGGGGACGTCTGTATCGTGCCGCCCAACAGCTTTGCCCTGGCCCGCTCGGTAGAGTACTTCAGGATTCCCCGCAACGTCCTGACCATCTGTGTCGGCAAGTCCACCTACGCCCGCTGCGGCATCATCACCAACGTGACGCCGTTCGAGCCCGACTGGGAAGGGTACGTCACCCTGGAAATCAGCAACACCACTCCGCTTCCGGCCAAGATCTACGCCAACGAGGGAATCTGCCAGGTCCTCTTCTTCGAGGCGGATGACGACGACGTGTGTGAGACCAGCTATGCCGACAAGAAGGGCAAGTACCAGAGGCAAACTGGAGTTACTCTCCCGAAGCTCTAGCTGCTCCATCTGATGAAAGACCGTATGCGCTACCCCGTCGTGACCGCCCGCCTGCTGATCCAGTCGCTCATCCTTCTGGCGCCGGTCGCCGCGAACGCCCAGCAGCCGACCGGGCCCGCGCCGGTGCAGCCCGCCCGGCCGTTACAGCTGCCCACCCTCCGCCCTGCGGTGGCAGACACCGGTATCTTCAGCCCCCTGCCCTTTCCGCCGGGAAACCAGATCCGCCAGGCAGACGGCGCTCCGGGAAGAGGCTACTGGCAACAGCGGGTCGACTATGAGATCCGGGCTACCTTGGACACCGCCGCCAAGCGCCTAACCGGCGCCGAGACTATCCGCTACACCAACAACTCGCCCGATACCCTGCGCTTCGTCTGGATGCAGCTGGACCAGAATCTGTTCCGGACCGGGAGCACCGGATCGCTGCTCTTTGCCTCGGACAGCCGCTTTGGCGGCGCGGGATTCGATGGCGGCTTTGATATCAACACGATCACCCAGTGCGGCGGGGTGGCCGCTCGACCCAAGCCGAGACGAAGGGCCGGAACCAAGCGAGCGCCGTGGACAGCACGGCCCTGGCCGCGGACTGTGCTCGGGCGACGCGGGTGTCGCCCGCTTCGGACTCGCGTCGACGACACCATGATGTACGTGGATCTGGCCGAGCCGATCGCGCCCGGAAGCTCGACGCTCCTCGAGATCTCCTACGGCTTCAACGTCCCCGAGCATGGCGCCGACCGGATGGGCCGGGACGGGAGTCTCTACGAGATTGCCCAGTGGTACCCCCGCATGGCGGTGTACGACGACGTCCACGGCTGGAATACCGACCAGTACCTTGGCCAGGGCGAGTTCTACCTGGAATACGGCAATATCGATTACGAGGTCACCGTTCCCGCCGGCTATATAGTGGCCGGAACCGGGCTGCTGCAGAATCCGACCGACGTGCTCACCAGCACCCAGCGCGACCGGCTGGCGGCCGCTATCAAGTCCGATACCACCGTTCATATAGTGACCCAGGCCGAGCTGACCTCAGGAGCCGCGCGGCCCGCGCGAGGACGGGATCGCTGACCTGGCGCTTCCGAGCCGAAAACGTGCGCGACGCGGCCTGGACGGCATCGCCGGAGTACCTGTGGGACGCCTCGGGATGGGAAGGTGTACTGGCCCAGGCCTACTACCGGCCGAGCGCGGTGAATCCGTGGAGCGACGCGGCCAAGATGAGCCGCTATTCGATCCAGGAGTACAGTACCCGTTGGTTCAGCTATCCCTACCCCCAAATCTCCGCCGTGGAGGGACCGGTATCAGGGATGGAGTACCCCATGCTCGCCATGGAGGCACGGGGAGACGACGGTCCCGATCTCTACAACGTGCTCACCCATGAGATCGGGCACATGTGGTATCCCATGGTCGTGGGCTCGGATGAGCGCCGCTACGCCTGGATGGACGAGGGCTTCAACACCTTCATCAATACCTTTTCGGAGGAAGGCTACTGGAAGCGGGATGATTCGGCGGTCCGGCAGCGGGAACGGCAGCTGGTCATCGGCATAGACCAGATGCCAACCGCCCAGCCGATCCTCACCCCGGCCAATCGGTATAAAACCAGCAACAATCTCTGAGCTCTGGCCTACGTGAAGCCGTCGATCTGCTGCTCACTCTCAGGAACAAGGTGCTCGGCCCCCAGGTGTTCGACAGCGCCTTCCGGGAGTACACCCGGCGATGGGCGTTCAAGCATCCCCAGCCGGCAGACTTCTTCCGCACCATCGAGGAAGTGTCCGGTCGCGATCTCGCCTGGTTCTGGCGGGGATTCTTCTACACGACCGCGGCGCTGGACCAATCGGTCGAAGGGGTGAAGCAGGAATCCGATGGCTCGGCGCAGGTCACCGTGGTCAACCTGGGGGACGCAGTGATGCCGGCTGAGCTGGAGCTGGGCTTCGACGACGGCACTACGCAGCTCATCAAGCTCCCGGTCGAGATCTGGTATGGTGGAAACCGCTATGTCTATCCGGTCAAGCCGGGGAAGACCATCGTCACGGCGCGGGTCAATCCTGACGGCACCTTCCCCGACGCGGTGCCGTCCAACGACGCCTGGAAGCGTCCGGCAAGCACCGCGACGCCATAAGGCCTACTGCGTCTTCAACTGCCACAGGCCGCTGATCATATCGATCGCGTAGAGTGAGCCGTTCGCCAGCTGCACCCCCCAGGTGAAGGTGTTGTTCTTGCCTCCTACCTGAAGCCGGCTCAGCACCCTGCCCGAGAGATCTCCCGACAAGGTGCCCGACACATCGAGCGCAACGACGCCGGCGTTATAGTAGGCGGCGTACAGAATCTGCTTGGCTTCGTCCATCCAGAAGTTGTGGGTGCCCGCGCCATCGATATGAAGGGAGGCCACCTCCGCCGGGTGGCTGAGGTCGGAGACGTCCACCACGTGGATATCGCCGGTGGACTTCGAGCCGATGATGCCGGGTCCCTCCTGGCCGATGAAGAGGTAGCGGTTCTCCCCTGAGACCGGATTGTGGAACCACCAGCCGTTGTGTACCGCCGGGCTGCTCGTACTCGTTGCAGCGGTGACCAGCCGGCTGACCTCGACCGGGTGGGACGGTGAGCCGCCCCGCAATCCATTGCCGACGTCGTACAGGATCATCCCGGTATCCCAGGCAAACACAAAGGCGAGGCCGTCTCGCACATAGGTGTCATGAATCCCGTAATTCGCCGGGACCGGCACCACCGCAACCCGGTTGATGGCATCGGGCTGGGTGACGTCGTAGATGACCAGCGCCGGACGGTCATCCGAGGTACCGCTGAAACCGGGATTGCGGGCCGCGAAGGCGTAGTTGCGCCCGCTGATCGTGGCCAGGGTGACGGTATGGACGCCCGGGGATCCGACCAGGGCGGAGCCCAGGAAGGCCGGATGCGCAGGGTCAGCCAAGCTATAGGTGTAGATCCCTCCGTTGTCCCCTCGTTCACCGCTGACCACCAGAAGCTGGCCGTCGTCGCTGACCTGAAGGTCGCTTACCGTGCCGATGGAGGGCACCGTGACCGATCCTGCCAGGGTCGGCGCCCCGGCAGGGTCGAGGCTCCAGACGTTGAACACGTTGCCCAGCTGCTTACGGAACCCCCAGGTGCCGGTGTAGGCAAAGTTGCCATGGACCCAGAGGTCGGAGCTGTAGCGGTCGGGGACGTTGTTGCCTCCCCCCGCTACGCTCAACGCAACCGTGCCCGTGGTCGGTACACCCGTAGCGGTGACCACAACGGGCGACCCGGTGAGACCGCTGGCCACGGCTTGTGCGCGTTGTTCCCCTTGAGCGGGCCCCAGGGTGAACCCGGCGGAAGCCATGCCGTTTGCATCGGTCACCGACGCAGCCGGCGCGATCGATCCTCCACCCGTCACGACCGACCAGTTCACTTCGATCCCCGGAGCAGCATTCCCGCCGCCATCGGTGACCTCGACCACGAGCGGACTCGGCAGCAGGCTCCCAATCCGACCAGTCTGGCCATCTCCGCTTACAATTTTTATGGAGGTTGGGACGAGGGGCTGAAGATGGGCTGAGTCGCCGCTACATGCCCCGAGGACCAGGAGGGCGAGAGTTGCGAAGCGTTGCTCAGTGCTCATGATGATCATGATGCTCCATCTGCATACCGTTCGCCGTGTCCTGGGCCACACCGTAGCGCCCCATTCGGTGGAGCGGCATCCCCAAACTCAGGCGAGCCCCGATCGTGAACGACCAGAACGACGTCTTGCCGTAGAAGGAAGCCGGATCGAACAGGCCGCCGCCCGGCGCCGCTACCCGCCCATACGACAGCTCGACGAACGGAAACGCGCTCACCTGGTCGACCGGGTGAAGCTGAAAACCATATCCAGCGGTGTGGATGGTCCAGCGAGTTTCCCCCAGAATCGAATTCTCCAAATGGGGCCGCAGCGAACGGAACGGGCTCAGGGTCCGCTCCTCCTCTGGGCGGTCGGTGCGCTCGAACCGGTACTGGAGACGGCTACGCCCCCTGGTCCATGCACCCTCAGCCAGCACGCTCTTGAAAACGAAGAACCCATTGGCTTCCGAAGTCCGGGCCCATTCCAGCAGTCCATATAGCGGTTGGTGTTGCACCGCCCCTTCCCACCGGGCAGAGATGCTCCACTTGTCCTGATCCGTCCCCGAGCCGAGTCGATGCTCCGGGGAGTGAACCTCGGCATGCGAGCCCTGCAGCTCGAGCTGCGAGATCGGGAGCAGCGTGAGCCGGGCCGACCAGGAATCGCCGAACCGGCTGATCCGGGGCCACTGTCCCGGCCGCTCCGGCTCGTCGCCGTTGAAAAGCCCGGCTTCAGCCAGCAGCGGACCGGCTCGGATGCCCCCGATGGCCACTGCGCGCTCCAGGATCTGAGCCAGGTGATGGTTCACCGGGTAGCGAAAGATCGGCCGGGACATGGGATCGTCGGTCCCGAAGGGAGCGAATCCCTTCCCGGCCGACAGTGAGGCGCGGATCGATGGGCTCAGGGCCTCGACATAGCTGAGCACGAGCTCGTGGGCATAGGTGTGGGGGTGGCGCCGATCCATGAAGCCCTCTCCCCAATCACCGGGAGCGAGCTCGCCGTCCGGAATCGTGAGGCCTTCGAGATTGAGCGTCGCTACCATCAGCAGCCGGCCGGACCAGGCTCCGGCATGGGCCATTACGGTAGGCTGCACCAGCCGGATCTCGCCCAGGGATCGGTCGCCCGGGACCGGATCCACCCGGGTATACGCCGGGATGCCGTTGGCTCCGATCCGGAACCAGGGCGAGGTCTGGGCTCGGAGGGTGGAGGGAACAGCGAGAGCGAGGAGCAGGACCGCGGGTGAAGGATTCAGTCGGACTCGGCAACGGCGCCGCGACCGGCCGTCAGGCTGGCCCGAAGGAAGTCGCGGTTCATCCGGGTGATAGTGTCTATGCTGATTTGCTTGGGGCACGCTTCCTGACATTCCCCGTACAGGGTGCACCCCCCGAAGTGCTCGATGTCCATCTGGGCCACCATGCGAAGAGCGCGGCGGTAGCGCTCCGGCTGTCCCTGGGGTAACAGACCCAGGTGGGTCAGTTTGGACGCGGTAAATAAGGAGGCCGATCCGTTGGGACAGGCGGCGACGCAGGCGCCACATCCGATGCACTGGGCCGCGTCCATGGCAATGTCTACGGTTTCCTTGGGGATCAGGATGGTATTGGCGTCCTGGGCGCCGCCGGTGGGCGCGGTGATATAGCCGCCGGCCTGAACGATCCGGTCCAACGCGCTCCGGTCGACCACCAGATCGCGCACTACCGGGAAGGCCCGCACCCGCCAGGGCTCGACTGAGATGACGTCGCCGTCCTGGAAGGTCCGCATATGCAGCTGGCAGGCCGCGGTTCCCCGCATCGGGCCGTGCGCCACCCCGTTGATCATCAGGCTGCAGGAGCCGCAGATCCCTTCCCGGCAATCGTGGTCGAACGCGATGGGGACTTCTCCCCGCTTGCATCAAGCGCTCGTTGACCACGTCCAGCATCTCGAGAAATGACATGTCGGGGCTGATGTCCCCGGCCTCGATACTCGACCATTTTGCCCGGCGCGCCGGGTCCGGATTGGCGCCAGATTCGGAGGGTGAGGTTCATGGGTGCGTTACTTGTAGCTCCGTTGCGCCAGATGCACGTACTCGAACTCCAGCGGCTCCTGGTGCAGTTCCGGCGCGTGGTCCGGTCCCTTGTATTCCCAGGCCGCGGCGTAGGCAAAGTGTTCGTCGTCCCGGAGCGCCTCGCCGTCTTCGGTCTGAAACTCCTCCCGGAAATGCCCCCCGCACGATTCCTCCCGGTGGAGCGCATCGCGGCACATCAGCTCGCCCAGCTCCAGGAAGTCGGCCACCCGGCCCGCCTTCTCCAAAGCCTGGTTCAGCTCGGTGTCGCTTCCGGGCACGTTGACGTCCGCCAGAACTCGGCCCGAAGCTCGGGGAATCAGCTGCCAGCGCCTTCTGCAGGCCCGCCCGCGTTGCGGGCCATGCCGCAGTAATCCCACATCAGCTTCCCCAGCTCGCGGTGGAACGAGTCCACCGTGCGGCTTCCTCTGATGTCCAGGAGCTTCCGGGTGTAAGCGGCGACCTCGTGCCTCGACCTTCCGGCACTCCGGGTGGCTGGCGTCGACCTTGGCCAGCTTGGAGGAGGCGAGATAGTCACCGATGGTGGCCGGAAGAATGAAGTACCCGTCCGCCAGTCCCTGCATCAGCGCGCTGGCCCCCAGCCGGTTGGCGCCGTGATCGGAGAAGTTGGCTTCGCCGATGACATGGAGTCCCGGGATGGTGCTCATCAGGTTGTAGTCCACCCAGAGGCCGCCCATGGTGTAGTGGGCGGCGGGGAAGATCCGCATGGGCGCCGCGTAGGGATTCTCGTCGGTGATCCGCTGATACATCTCGAACAGGTTGCCGTACCGGTCGCGAATGGTCCGCTCGCCCAACCGCTTGATGGCATCGGCGAAATCGAGATACACGCCGAGCCCGCTCTCACCCACGCCGCGGTGCTCGTCGCAGACTTCCTTGGCGGCCCGGCTGGCAATGTCCCGGGGAGCGAGGTTCCCGAAGCTGGGGTACTTCCGCTCCAGGTAGTAATCCCGCTCCGCTGTCGGGGATCTGGGACGGCGGCCGCTTGTCTCCCTGGTTCCTCGGAACCCAGACCCGGCCATCGTTGCGCAGCGACTCGCTCATCAAGGTGAGCTTCGACTGGTAGTCGCCGGCTCACCGGGATGCAGGTGGGGTGGATCTGGGTGAAGCAGGGATTGGCGAACGCCGCCCCCCGCTTATAGGCCCGCCAGATGGCGGTGGCGTTGGAGCCCTTGGCGTTGGTGGAGAGGTAGAAGACGTTGCTGTAGCCACCGGTGCCGAGCACCACCGCATCGCCGATGTGGGATGAGACCTTGCCGCTGACCATGTCGCGGGTCACGATCCCGCGGGCCCGGCCATCGATCACGATCAGGTCGAGCATCTCGGTGCGGGGATACATGGTGACCCCGCCCCGGTCGATCTCCTTCTCCATCTGCTGATAGGCGCCCAGCAGGAGCTGCTGGCCGGTCTGGCCCCGGGCGTAGAAGGTGCGGGACACCTGCGCCCCGCCGAACGAGCGGTTGGCCAGCAGGCCGCCGTACTCCCGCGCGAAGGGGACGCCCTGGGCCACGCACTGATCGATGATCTCGACGCTGATCTGGGCCAGCCGGTAGACGTTGGCCTCGCGGGAGCGGAAGTCGCCGCCTTTCACCGTGTCGTAGAATAGGCGGTAGATGCTGTCGCCGTCGTTGCGGTAGTTCTTGGCCGCATTGATGCCGCCCTGGGCCGCGATGCTGTGGGCCCGGCGAGGCGAGTCCTGGAAGCAAAAGCACTTGACGTTGTAGCCCAGCTCGCTCAGCGAGGCTGCGGCCGACGCGCCACCCAGTCCGGAGCCCACCATCAGAATGGTGTATTTCCGCTTGTTGGCCGGGTTGACCAGCTTCATCTCGAAGCGATGCTGGTCCCACTTCCGCTCGATCGGGCCATCGGGCACCCGGGAGTTCAGCTCGATCATCGGATCACCCCGGCATAGACCGCGATGGGAATGACGGTGAAGCCGAGCCAGATGAGCAGCGCGAGCACCAGCGCGATGGAGCGACGGAGTGGATGAGGTGAGGGCGGGCTCATGCCCAGACTGCGCCCGCTGCTCCATGCCCCGTGGTAGATGTGGAGACCCACTGCCGCCATCGCGATGAGATAAAACCCGACTACCAGAGGACTGTGGAAGCCGGTGGCGACGTTGTGGTAGGGATCGCCCTCCACGAAGTCAGGGTGGGCCGTGCCCACCGTGAAGTGGAGGATGTGATAGACCAGGAACAGCAGAATCAGCGCCCCGCCCCAGCGCATGGTCCGGGAGGCCAAGGTGGACACCTGTGGCTTGCGTCCAGCGACGTATCCCTTCGGGCGGGCTTCCTGGCTGCGAGCCGCGAGTTGCACCGCCGCGATGATGTGGAGCAGCAAGGCGACGATCAGCACCAGCCGCGCCGCCCAGAGCGCGCCTCCGGTGCCGTGGAGGAAGGCGCTATACGCGTTGATCTTTACCGGTCCCTGGAACACGAGAAGGTTGGCCAGCACGTGGGTGATGAGGTAGGCGAGCCAGATCAGGCCGGTGACCGCCATGACTACTTTTTTGCCTACCGAAGAATCCCACAGCAACCGCAGGCGGCTCATGATCCGGCGGGGCTCACGCGTCCACGAGGGCCTGGCCGGCGCGCACCGCCTCAGCCGATTTGAGCAACTCCTCCCGCTCGGCGTCCGTCAGGGTAACCTCGATGACGCGCTCCAACCCGGAGCGCCCGATCTTGCACGGCACCCCGCAAAAGATGTCCTTGAGGCCGTATTCTCCCTTGAGCCAGGCGGAGCAAGGCAGGATCCGCTTGCGGTCCAGCGCAATGGCTTCCACCATCTGCACCGCGGCCGCGCTGGGAGCGTAGAAGGCCGAGCCGGTCTTGAGGAAGGCGACGATCTCGGCACCGCCGTTGCGGGTGCGGGTGACGATCTGGTCGAGCTTGGCCCGGTCGATCAGCTGGGTGACCGGGATGCCGGAGACGGTGGTATAGGAGACCAGCGGCACCATGGTATCGCCGTGACCGCCGAGGACCATCGCCTGGATATCCTGGACCGAGATATCCAGCGCTTCGGCCAGGAAGGCGCGGTAGCGGGCCGTGTCGAGGACGCCGGCCATGCCGAGGATCCGCTCCCGGGGAAAGCGGCTGGCCTTCATGGCGACGTAGCACATCACGTCGAGCGGATTGGAGACCACCACGATGATCGACTTGGGGGCCACCCGGGCGATCTGCTCGCTCACCGAGCGGACGATGCCGGCGTTGGTCTTGGCCAGGTCATCGCGGCTCATCCCCGGCTTGCGGGCGATGCCGGCGGTCACCACAAACACCTCGGCGCCGGCGGCTTCGTCGTAGCTTCCGCTTCCGACGACCCGGGTATCGAAGCCCTCGATCGGTCCGGATTGCAGCTGATCCAGACCTTTCCCCTGGGGGACCCCGTCCACCACGTCGATCATGACCACGGACCGCGCCAGGTTCTTTTCCGCCAGCCGTTGGGCCGCCGTGGCCCCCACGTTCCCTGCCCCGACCACCGCAACCTTATTCAGCATGCAGGTCGCTCTCGCTATTTCAGCTTTGAGTGAGATGCTCGGACTAAGCCGCCGCAATATAGTCGGGACTCAGGAGTCTGGAGTCTGGAGTAACGTCGCCCGATGAACTTCCCGATTGCTCGGCTCCCGACTCCCGAATCCCGACCCTGTCTGCCGGAGGGCCTCGTACAGCACAATGCTCACCGAGTTCGCCAGATTCAGACTCCGTACCGAACCGGTCATCGGAATGGTGAAGCACTGCTCGGGGTGCTTCTCCAGGATCCGCAGCGGCATCCCCTCGGTTTCACTCCCAAACACCAGGCAGCTATTCGGGCGATACGGTGCGCGTGAGATAGCTCTGCGTCGCCTTGGCCGAGAAGTAAAGGCAGCGGCTCGCGATTCATCGCGTCACGGAACGCAAACCAGTCGGGATGCACCCAGAGATCCAGACGGTCCCAATAATCCAGGCCGGCGCGGCGCACTTCGGCATCTGTGATCGAGAAGCCGAGCGGCTCGATGAGATGAAGCGGGCGTGTCGGTCGCGACGCAGAGGCGGGCGATGTTACCGGTGTTGGGAGGGATCTGCGGCTGGATCAGGGCGATATGAAGCGCCATCACCCGCCCCGGGTGTGCATCTCGCGGTGCGGATCGGCGCGGAGGGACTCCAGCTGGTACAGCGCCCCGCGGTCCGGCGGCCAGTGCCCGTACCTCGGCCCCGCGGTCGGTCGGCGTCCGCTCCAGCACTCGGCGATGCGCGCGGCGATCTCCTCGTCGGTCGAGCCATCCCGGAGCGCCTCGCGCAGGTCGAGGCCGCTGTCTCCCGTACAGGCAGAGGAGCCAGGTGCCGTCCGCCGTAAGCCGGCTGCGGTCACAGGTCCGGCAGAAGGGCGCCGTGGTCGAGGCGATGACGCCGAAGATGGTCCCGTCCGGCAAGGCGAACCGCTCCGCCGGGGCCGAGCTCGGCTGACCCACCGGCTCGATCGGTCCATAGCGGCGGCCCAGGCGGTCGAGAATCTCGTGCTGGCTCACGACCTGGTCGCATCGACCAGTCGGTGGCGCCGCCCACATCCATGTACTCGATGAAGCGCACCTCGGCGCCCTGGCGCGCGGCCAAATTCGAGCAGGTCGGTCAGCTCGTCGTCGTTGTAGCCCCGGATGACCACCACGTTGAGCTTGATCGACCGAAGCCCGCCGCCCGTGCGGCGGCGATACCGTCCAGCACGTCCCCGTGCTTGGCACTGCGGGCGAACTCCAGCATCCGCGGCCGGCCGTAGCGTATCGAGACTCACCGTCACCCGGTCCAGTCCGGCCGCGCCGGAGCTCGCCGGCGTGGCGGGCCAGCAGAATGCCGTTGGTGGTGAGCGCGATGATCGCGCAGCTGCGGGTGGCGCCGGAGCAGGACCGACCAGCTTGGAGAGCTCGTGCCGCAGCAGGGGCTCGCCGCCGGTCAGCCGGAGCTTGTCCACCCCCAGCCCGGCAAAGATGCCGACCAGGCGATCGATCTCCTCGAACGAGAGGATCGACTCCCGCGGCAGCCAGACGTAATCCTGCTCCGGCATGCAGTAGCGGCAGCGCATGTTGCAGCGATCGGTGACGGAGATGCGCAGGCTCTCAGCGGGCGACCGAGTTGGTCGGGCAGCGGGGCAGCGGGGCGGCGGGGCAGTTCGCATGGTGTTCATGTTTTCAGCGACGCCCGGTGCCTGTTCCAACCTCCGATTAGCTCATCACCTGCCCCGCTGCCCCGCTGCCCCGCTGCCCCGCCTACCCACTCCACCGTACCGTCAGCGAAGTATCTCCTTCTTCCAGATCGGCACCCGGCGCTTCACCTCTTCGATGACGTAGCGGCAAGCCACGAACGCCTCCTCGCGATGCGCCTGAGGCTACTGCCACGGCGACTGCGGCATCACCGATCTCCAGACTGCCGATCCGATGTCGCACCGCCACGGCCACGTCCCAGCGCGATTCCGCTTCGGCCACGATGCGGGCGCACTCCGCTTCCGCCATGGGAACGTACGCCGAGTAGTCCAGCCGGAGCACTTCGCGGCCGCCATGGTGGTCGCGCACCGTGCCGAGGAAGCAGGCGACCCCGCCCCGCGAGGGTGACTGCACCGAGTCGAGCAGCGGGCCCAGACCGATCGGGCTCGGAGGTCAGGTAACTCAAGCTCAGCCTCCGGCCAGCGGGGGCAGCACGGCCAGCTCGTCACCATTGGAGAGCGGAGCGTTCACGCCCGACCTGCGACAGGTTCACCGCGCACAGGGGCTGGGACGGAAGCTGTTCGCCTCCGGGAGGGTCCGCAGCCGCTCGAGCGCATCAGCCACGGTGGCCGGGACTCCAGGGTCAGATCGACGGCGTCGACACCCAGGGTCTCGGCGTAGCTGGCGAACAGCAGAACCCGCAGGGTGACGGTGGAGACCGTAGCAGTTGGCATGGTTGAAAGTTACCGCTAGCCGTGACGGACGGAAACTGGACTGGTCAGCAAAAAGAAAGGCCGCCCGGGGAGTTGCCCCGGGCGACCTCGGTATCAATTGTGGCGCGGCACCAGGCCGAGCTACATCCCCTGCGCCGGCTCCGCTTCGGAGCCGGTCTCGTCCGCTACCAGCGCCCGTAACTCTTTGCTGGGCTTGAATACCGGAACCGGACGGGCGGCTACTTCGACCGGATCGCCGGTGCGCGGGTTCCGCGCCATCCGGGTCTTCCGCCGGCGGATCTTGAAGGTTCCGAAACCACGCACCTCGATGTTGTGCTGCTGCTTGAGCGCTTCCTTCACCGCCTCCAGGAAGGCGTCCACCACACGGGCGCAGTCCTTCTTCGAGATCATGGGACCCGCCGTGCGGGCGATGGAGGCGGTCACCTGTTCGACGAGATCGGCCTTGGTCATGCATCCCCCAGGAGGGTTATGACAGCGGAGCGCAGGGAGGGCCACCAATGGCCGATACTACGAGCTTAACCGTTGTCTGTCAAGGGGTTGCCGATTGGCCGGCCTGCACCGAGCGACTCCATGAATTCGGCAAAGTGGGGGAGCGCGTCGTGGGGACCGGGAGCGGCCTCGGGGTGGTATTGCACGGCGAAGAGTGGTAGCTCACGATGCCGAATTCCCTCGATGGTCCCGTCATTCAAGTTCAGGTGGGTCACCTCGAGCGCGCCGCGCCCGGGATCCCGCGCTGCATCTCCAACCACCGCGAAGCCATGGTTTTGGGTGGTGATGAGAACCTGATCGGTCCGTACGTCCCGCACCGGATGATTGCCGCCCCGATGGCCGTAGGGCAGCTTGGCGGTGCGCCCCGCCATAGGCGAGGCCGATGAGCTGGTGTCCGAGGCAGATGCCGAAGGTGGGAAGCCCGGCGTCGGCCAGCTCGCGAATCGTGCTCCAGCGCGTATCCCACCGCGGCCGGATCACCCGGCCCGTTGGAAAGGAAGAGTCCATCGGGCTTTAGCTCCCGCACCGCGGCGGCCGGCGTGGTGGCCGGCACCACCGTCACCCGGCAGCCCGCGCCCACCAGCATGCGGACGATGTTGCGCTTCATCCCGAAGTCGTAGGCAACGACGTGGGGACCCGCCCCTTCGCTGCGCGCTGCGCCGACAGTGGCCCGCGATGCCAGGTCCAGTCCTTCCATCGAAGGGGAGGCGAGCAGCTGAGCGCGTCAGAGCCGGGGTCGGCTTCAGTGCCCTCGGCGATCACCCCGCGCATGGCCCCGCGCTCCCGCAGATGCCGGGTCAGGCGGCGGGTGTCGATCCCCTCGATCGCCGGCACCTCGGCAGCCGCCAGCCATTCATCCAGCGTGCGAGTTGCCCGCCAGTTGGAGGAATGCCGGGACAGCTCCCGCACCACCACGCCGCTGACCTGCGGATGGGCCGACTCCATGTCCTCTTCGTTCACCCCGTAGTTGCCGATCATCGGGGCCGTCATCACCACGATCTGGCCGAGATAGCTGGGGTCGGTGAAGGTCTCCTGATAGCCGGTCAGGTTGGTGGTGAATACCACCTCGCCGAACGCGGGCTCAGCGCCCGCCGGCTACTGCCGGCGAACCAGGTGCCGTCCTCCAGCAACACGAAAGCGGGGCGTTCACTGACCCCGCTCTTCCGGCCTTCTCACTTTTTCGGGGGTTGAGTGGTGGGCTTCGGCGCCGGCTTGCGGCGCGGCGGGAGCTGCCTCGGTCGGCGCCTTGCCTTCGGGCTGGGTTGGAGCGCCCAGAGGAAGCGACGTCTGGCCCTTCGGGGTCTCCGCCGACGGGCTGGCTCGGCGCCCAGGGGAAGCGGAGCCTGGCTCGGCGCGGCCGGAGTCGCGGCCCGGATCTTTTCCTGCAGCGCACCGGTTTCACCGCCGCGCGGAGTCAGTGAGAGGGCCAGCGAAAGGACCAGGAAAATGCCGCCGCACCACCAGGTCAGCTTGGTCAGAATGGTGACCGCCTGACGGCCGCCCAGGACCGTGTCGGTGCCGCCACCGCCACCGCCGAGCGAGGCGAGTCCTCCGCCCTGGCCGGCCTGGAGCAGCACTACGACCGAGAGGAGAAGGGCGTCGAGAATGAGCAGAGAGACCAGGAATCCGAACATAGTGGCGTGGATTTTAGTGGAGACGGCCTCTAAAGTCGAGAGACGGCTGACTTTCTACTCGACGTCATCAATCGACCTGGGCCAATCCTTCTTCAGCAGTCGGGACAGCGCCCGGTCCGCCAACAGGCGTCCGCCGGTCTGACACCGAGCGCAGTAGTTCGTCTCGTTGTCGGCGTAACGGATCCGCTGCACCGGGGAACCGCAATCGGGGCATGGTTGGCCGTACCGGCCATGCACCGCCATCCCCTCGCGGAAGGCGGTGACCTTGTCGGGAAAGGCATCGCCGGTCTCCCGGCTCAGCCGATCGATCCAATCCTGCAAGGTCGTACGGGTTGCCTGGTACAGCGTGGCAATCTCACTTTCGGTCAGCTTCCCGGTGAGCGCCAACGGTGAGAGCCGCGCGCGATGCAGGATCTCGTCCGAGTAGGCGTTCCCGATTCCGCTGAAGAGCCGCGGGTCGGTGAGAGCACGCTTGAGGGTATGGCTCTCCGACCGCAGTCGCTCAGCGAAGGCGGCCGGATCCGCCTCCATGACCTCGAGTCCTCCCCGGTCGAATTCGCGAAGCCCTTCGGCCCCGGCTACGAGATGCATGGAAGCGCGGCGCTTGGAGCCGGCTTCGGTGAAATGGATGGCGCCGTGGGGAAATTCCAGCACTGCCAGGACCAGCTTGCCGCCCGCCTTGGCCCCCAGCTCGCGCCAGCGCAGCCGCCCGGCGATCATGAGGTGCAGTACCAGAAACAGATCCGCTTCGAATGCCATCACGATCCGCTTCCCCATCCGGCTGAGCCCGAGCACCCGCTTGCCCTCGAGCGTGGAGATCGGGGGCTCGACCGAGCGGAGGATGAACGGATTCTTGAGCGCGATGTGGACGAGCGGCTGCTGGAGGACTCGAGGGGCGAGTTGCTGCAGGTACAGGGTGATGTCGGGGAGCTCAGGCATGTGGGCTATTCGCTATCGGCTATTGCCGTCACCCCTCGACCATATCGTACCCGCCGGACGGTCGTACCTTGGCCTTCGATCCCTGCTCGACCACGTCGGCCCACCCCTCAGGTTCGAGACTCGCACCCCCGACGAGCACGCCGTCGATCTGGGGCCGAGTCAGCAGAAAGGCAACGTTGCCAGTGTTCACGCTTCCCCCGTATAGGATGGGGACTCTGGCGCGCACGCTGTTGCGTCCCAGCTCCATCCGAATCAATTCGTGAATCTGCGCCGCGTCATCAGGGGTGGCGTTTTTCCCGGTCCCTATGGCCCAGACCGGCTCGTACGCCAGCGTCACTTCTTCCCAATCTGGCGGCTCGAGCGCCTGAAGCAGGGTGCCGAGCTGGCGGACGATCACCTGCTCGGTGCGGCCACCATCGCGCTCGGGCAGGGTTTCTCCGACGCAGACCAGTGGGGTCATGTCGGCGGCAAGCGCGGCCCTGGTCTTCCGGGCCACTTGTTCATCGGTCTCGCCGAAAAGATGGCGGCGCTCCGAGTGCCCCACCAAGGTCAACCGTGCCCCGGCCTCCATTACCATAGGAATCGAGATTCCCCCGGTGTAGGGGCCCTTCGGCTCCCAATGCACATTCTGGGCGCCGATGGTTATGTCCGCCCGGTCCTTCGTGGCATCGGCGAGGGCAGCAATAGATACCGCCGGTGGGAAAAACCAGAGACTTCGGCCTTCGACCGGGGCAACGAGAGAGAGGAACTTCCGGGCAAACGTCCGGGTCTCGGCCGGCCCATGGTTCATCTTCCAATTGGCGGCGAACATGAGCTGGCGCTGATCATGTTATTCCGCGGGCGACGGCGAGAGAACTAGCCAGAGATGAACCCATTACGCCTCATCCAACGCAGCCACCCCGGGCAGTTCCTTCCCCTCCAGAAATTCGAGCGACGCGCCGCCGCCGGTGGAGACGTGGGTGATCTGGTCCGCCAGCCCGGCCTGGGCCACTGCGGCGGCCGAGTCGCCGCCACCGATGACGGTCACGGCTCCATGTCCGGTGGCGTTCGCCATGGCCCGTGCCACCGCCAACGTGCCGTGATCGAACGGCGGCGTCTCGAATACCCCCATCGGCCCGTTCCACACCACGGTGCCTGCCCGCTCGATCCGGGACCCGAAGGCCTTTTCGGTCTCCGGGTCGATGTCATACACCGCCCAGCCAGGCGGGATGGCGTCCCGCTTGACGGTGCGGGTCTCGGCTCCCGGTTTGAGCTCCCGGGCCACAACCGCACCGGTGGGGAGGACCAGTTTCTTGCCCGCCTTTTTCATCAGGCTCCGGGCCAGGTCCAGCTTGTCCGGCTCGACCAGGGAATTGCCGGTCTCCAGCCCCATCGCCTTGAAGAAGGTGCAGGCCATCGCGCCGCCGAGGAGAATCTCGTCCACCTTGGGCAGCAGTGCCTCAATGAGATCGATCTTGCCGCTGATCTTGGCACCTCCCAGCACGGCCAGGAAGGGACGCTTCGGCTGGTGCAGCGCCTCGCCCAGGTAGCGCAGCTCCCGCTCCATGAGTAAGCCGGAGACGGCGGGCTTGAGGACTCGGGCAATCGCTTCGGTGCTCGCGTGGGCCCGGTGAGCGGAGCCGAAGGCGTCGTCCACGTACAGGTCGCCCAGGCGGGCGAATCGTTCCGCCAGCGTAGTGTCATTCTTCTCTTCGCCGGGATAGAACCGGGTGTTCTCCGCCACCGCGACACCCCCGCGAGGGAGCCGCTTGGTTACGGTGACAGCTTCGTCGGCGGTAGGATCGGGCAGAAAGGTGACCGGCGCGCCGAGCAGCTTCTCCAGCGCCCGGACGACCGGCTGCATCGAGAATTTGGGATCGGGACCATTCTTGGGACGTCCCAGATGGGAGAGGAGAACCAGCCGGGCGCCGCGATCTCGCAAGTACTTGATGGTGGGAAGCGCCGCCCGAAGCCGGGTGTCGTCGGTGACGACGCCGTCCTTGAGGGGCACGTTGAAATCGACCCGGACCACCGCCCGCCGGCCTTCCAGCGAGCCTTTGTCCAACGATTCGAGCGTACGCTTCACCGCTGCGATCCGATATAGCGCAATAAATCGACGCAACGGGCCGAGTAGCCCATTTCGTTGTCGTACCAGGAGGTGACGTTGACCAGCGTGCCGTTGACCACGGTGGTTGAGAGCGCATCCACGGTGCTCGACTGGAGCGAGCCGATGTAGTCCGATGAAACCAGCGGCTCGTCGCTCACCACCAGCACGTCCTTCAGCGGGCCCGACTTGGCGGCGTCACGGAAGGCGGTGTTCACCTCGTCGGCAGAAGTGGCCTTCTGCACCACGCACGTCAGGGCGACCACAGACACGTCCGGCGTGGGCACCCGGAGTGACACCCCATCGATCTTGCCCTTGAGCTCCGGCATCACCAGCGAGGTGGCCTTGGCGGCTCCTGTCGTGGTGGGAATGATCGACAGCGCCGCCGCGCGGGCCCGGCGGAGATCCTTGTGGGGGAAGTCAAGAATGACTTGGTCATTGGTGTACGAGTGCACCGTGGTCATGAAACCGCTGACGAAGCCAAACCGGTCGAGAATCACCTTCACTACCGGCACCAGGCAGTTCGTCGTGCAGCTCGCGTTGGAGATGATGTGATGCTTGGCCGGATCGTAGGACTTGTGGTTGACCCCGTAGACAATGGTGATGTCTTCCTTCTTGGCCGGAGCCGAAATGATGACTTTCTTGGCGCCGCCGGTCAGGTGGAGCGCGGCCTGGTCCCGGTCGGTGAATCGTCCGGTGGACTCCAGTACGAGATCCACTCCCAGGTCCTTCCACGGCAGTTTCGCCGGGTCCTTCTCCGAGAGGACCTTCATCTGGTCTCCGTCCACCACGAGCGAGTCGGCGCGGGCGCTGACTTCACCAGGGAAGCGCCCGTGCACCGAGTCGTACTTGAGGAGGTGCGCCAGGGTTTTGGTATCGGTGAGGTCGTTCACCGCCACGAAGTCGATCTCGCCCGCGTTCATCGCCTTTGCCGCGCGGACCACATTCCGGCCGATCCGGCCGAAGCCGTTGATGCCTACTCGAATGGCCATCGCTCTCCTGTTGATTGTCAGCTAGGAGCTGGGGGCTAGCACCCGACTCCCAACTCCACCACCGCGCGCGCGAACGTCACCGCCTCGACTCGCGCCGCCCCGGCTTCGAACAGCGCGGTACCGGCAGCCGCGAGGGTTGCCCCCGTGGTAAACACGTCATCCACCAACACCAGTTCCAGACCCTGCACCGCTGCGGCATGAAATGCCCCGGCGACGTTGGCGTGCCGCGCTTCCGGGGTCAAGGCAGTCTGGGTAGGCGTCTCCCGCAGTCGCCCGAGCACATCGGTGCGAACCGGGACACCCACCAACGCACCCAGCGCATGCGCGATGCACGCACTCTGGTTGTAGCCCCGCTGGCGCAGCCGGCGCCGGCCCAGCGGGACCGGTATCAAGGATACCTGCCCCGTCAATGGCTCCAGTGACCGCATGGCCTCGGCCATCGCCTGAGCTGCGCGGGTCCAGCCATCATACTTGAGCCGGTGGACCGCGTCTCGCGCGGAGCCGTCGAGCCACACCGCGCTGCGCACCCGCGCGAGGCCCTCCGGCCATTCGGCGCAGAGCCGGCATTCGAGATCTCTGAAGCTCGGCTGGCCGCAGCGGACGCACAGCGGGTGGGGGATCCGCCGCCAGCGGATCCGGCAGAGATCGCAGACCAATGCATCGGCTTCGCGATCCGGAACCGGCTCGTTGCAGAGGAGGCACGCGGGCGGGAGCAGCCAGCGCTCCATTCCGGCGAGGATGCCCGAGCCACCGGGTCTGCGCCGAGGATCAGCGAAGCGCAGCATCGACCGCTGCCCGCATCACCTCGACCGGCGCGGGCTTGCCGGGGAACCAGCGCTCGAACGCGGCAGCTCCCTGGGCCACCAGCATAGCGCGCCCGTCAGCGGCACGACGCACCCGGGATCTCATCTCCCGCACCCAAGAGGTTTGGCCCGGCGCGTACACCATGTCGAAGGCGACCTCGGCGCGAGGAAATCCGTCGGGCTCGATGGGAAAAGGATCGTCCCGGTGGAGACCGAGCGGGGTGGAGTTGATGAGGACACCACAGTCGGCCGGCGACGCCAGCTCGACCTGACGGGAGGAGATCCAGCTCTCGAAGCGGCTCTGCCGTCCCCGATCGCGGGAACGCACCGCCACCGGCACGCCGAATTCCCGAGCGGCCACCACTGCGGCCCGAGCTCCCCCACCGGTACCGGCGATGAACCAGGGCGCGCGCGAGACCTCCAGCTGGTGCAACGCTTCCACCAGCCCGGGGACATCGGTATTGTCGCCCACGGTGCGGCCATTCTCGCTCCAGAAGGTGTTGCAGGCCTCAACCTTCTCGGCCAGCTCGCGGCAGCTGTCCACCGATCGCGCCGCGAGCTCCTTGTGCGGCACGGTCACGTTCCCCCCACCGCCGGCGCGTGCGAGGGCGCGGAGCAGCGGTGCCAGATCCTCGGGGAACAGCGCAGGGGAACGTAGACCGCGGATAATCCGAGGGCACGGAAGGCGGCGTTCTGCATGGTTGGGGAGAGGGAATGCGCGACCGGATCGCCCAGGATGGCGAGGACGCGGGAGCCGCCGCCGATCACCGCACGGTGCCGGCCAGCCGGCTGACCACCAGCCCGATCAGCTCCTGCAGCTCGTCGAATGTCTGCCGGTAGCTCGTCAGATCGGAGCCGAACGGGATCGCTGACCTCGGCGCTCGCCTCGTCCCGCCCGACGTATTCGCCGAGCACCCGGACCTTGTCTTCTCCGCCCAGTTCCGCCACCCGAGCCCGATGCTGGGGCGACATGGTCAGGATGAGGTCGGCTGACTTGACCAGATCCCGGGTGAGCAGACGGGCTCGATGGCCGCTGAGGTCCAGGCCGTGCTCCAACCCCACCAGGTACCCCCCTTCCGATACCGGCGCTCCGTCCCAGGCACCGGTGCCGGCGGATGACACGGTCACCTGGTCGGCACCCCGGCTGGCCAGCGCCTCGCGCAGGAGTCCCTCGGCCATGGGACTGCGGCAGGTGTTGCCGGTGCAAACGAAGAGAACGTGCATTTTCAGAAGATAACAGCGGGGCAGCGGGGCCGCGGGGCGGTAAGAGCACACCCGCGAAGATCTCGCTCTGGAGATGGCCGCCCCGCTGCCCCGCTGCCCCGCCGCCCGGCCTTCATGGAGCCAGTCTCCCTGCAGCCCGTCGCAGTTCCCCTCTCGGTATTGCTCCTTCTCGCACCATCCGCGGGATCGGTCCGGTGCAATCGACCAGAGTCGACGGGGGCACGTTGCCGAGCACGCCGCCGTCAAGCACCAGCAGCTCGCCGTTGCGCTCCTCGGGCCCGAACAGCTCGACCAGCCGATCGGGGCCGGGCGCCGGCGGACCTCCCGGGCGATTGGCCGACGTGGAGGTGAGCGGCTCACCTAACGAGGCGATCAAACGGGCGATGCCAGGCTGGGAGGTGTAGCGCACCGCGATCCCGCCTTCCTTGCCGCGCAGCTCGTCGGGCAGCCTTCCTTCGCCACCGGAGAGCACCAGGGTCAGCGGCCCAGGCCAGAATGCGTCGGACAGGGCCGTGGCCGAGGGGGTGAACACCAATCCCCAATCTTCCGCCATCTTCCGCCCGGAGATGAGCAGGAGAAAGGGCTTTCCCTCCGGACGGCCCTTCAGCCGCGCCAGCGCAGCTAGCGCCGGGATGGTGGGAGCGGAGCCCAATCCGTAGACCGTCTCGGTGGGGTACGCGAGGAGCTTATTCGCACGGAGGTGCCGCCCAACCTGCGGGATGGCCGCGGCCACTTCACTGTCGGTTCGAAAGGCCAGGATCATCGTGCTTCTGTCGCCAGCATTTCGGCCAACGCCAGGTCTTCCGGGGTGGTGACCTTGATGTTGCGACTGGAGTCGGGGACCAGCCGTACCGTCACCCCGATCGCTTCCACCAGGGCCGCGTCATCGGTGGCCCGGTGTCCGATCCGGACCGCGTGGGCGTGGGCGTCTTCCAGAATCGCGCGGGGGAATCCCTGCGGAGTTTGTGCCCGCCACAGCCGGGCGCGGGGCCGGGTTCGCACGATACGGGTGGGATCATCTTCGGCGGCCTCCTTCAGCGTATCGCTGAGCGGCACCGCCGGTACCGCGCCCTCGCCCTGTCGGGCGCATTCGATCACCCGATCGATCACCGAGCGCTCCACGAACGGCCGCGCCCCATCGTGCACCAGCACCACGGCGCATTCCGTGTTCAGGGCGGTCAGGCCGGCGCGAACCGAGTCGCCCCGGTGGGTGCCGCCGGGGACGACGGAGAGGACGGAAAGCCCAGAGAACGCGGAGAGGAAGGCGGGAGGAGTGGCCACGTGCTCGGCCGGCAGTACCAACACCACGTGAGCCACATCGGGATGAGAGGTGAAGCAACCCAGCGCCCGCAGCACGATGGGTACTCCGGCCACAAGGTGGAACTGTTTCGGAGTCTCGCCGCCGAACCGGACGCCCCGCCCCGCGGCGACTACAATCGCACCCACATCACGCGGCAAGCGCGCGCACCAGCTGATCCACGTGGTCCAGCCCCACCAGCGACGCGCCGGGCACCTGCACCGGGCTCCGGGAGGAGCCGAATACCCGGTGAAAGCCCAGCCGCACGGCTTCCGCAATCCGCCGCTCGACCGCGCCACTCGGTCGGATCTCACCGCCCAGCCCGATCTCCCCCAGGAAGATGACGTCGGCCGGGGCCGGCCGGTTGTACAGGCTGGAGAGCAGCGCCGCGGCAACCGCGAGGTCGGCGCCGGGCTCGTTGAGCCGCACCCCCGCGGTGACCTGGACGAAGACGTCGAGATCGGCAAAGGAGGTCTGGGCCCGCCGCTCCAGCACCGCGAGCAGCACCGCCAGCCGGCGAGGGTCCAAACCGGTCGCCACCCGCTGGGGAGTGCCGTAGCCGGACTTGGCCGCGAGGGCCTGGACCTCGACCAGCACCGGCCGGGTGCCTTCCATAAGAGCGGTAACCGCACTGCCACTGGTCTGGTCCGATCGGGCGGCGAGGAACACCGCCGACGGATTGGGCACCGCCACCAGCCCGCTCTCGGTCATGGAGAACACGCCGAGCTCGTCCACCGAGCCGAAGCGGTTCTTGGTGGTGCGCAGCAGTCGGTAGTCCAGCGTTGCCTCGCCCTCGAAGTACAGCACCGTGTCGACGATGTGCTCCAGGGTCTTGGGACCGGCAATGCCACCACCCTTGGTCACGTGGCCCACCACAATCACGGACGTGCCGCTCTCCTTGGCAAAGCGCATGAGCTGGCCGGAGCATTCCCGCACCTGCCCCACATTTCCGGGCGCGCTTTCCAGCAACGTCGAATAGATGGTCTGGATGGAATCGACGACGACTACATCGGCCGAAATAGCGCCAGCCGCCTCGATGATGGCCTCGAGCCTGGTCTCACCGAGCACGTGGACCGCGCCGGCGTCCTCCTGACTGAGCCGATCGGCCCGAAGGCGCAGCTGATCGGGAGACTCCTCGCCACTGGTATACAGCACCGTACGGCCTGACGGTCTCCAAACGGGCCGCGGCCTGCAACAGCAGCGTGGACTTTCCAATCCCCGGCTCACCGCCAATTAGCGTCATAGAGCCAGGGACAATCCCACCCCCTAAAACGAAATCAAACTCAGGAAGACCGGTCCTCCACCGTGCGAGTGGTTCGCTTGGCAACGTCGCGCAGACGGGCCGGCAGCAACTGCGAGTGAGGCATTCCTCCCGCTTCTGCTGCCCCGCTGCCCACCCGCCCCGCTGCCCCGCGGGGCCGCCGGCTCCTCCGCCACCGAATTCCAGGCGCTGCACTCCTCGCAGCGTCCCACCCACTTGGGATGCTCGTGCCCGCATTCGGTGCAGCGGTACACGGATCTCGGCTTAGGCATGATCTGTCCGCCAGTCCGCCTGTCCATCCGACCGCACCGTTCTCACTCCGGTGCCTCTCTCTCCGTCCGATTATCGAACCGGGTGAATTGCTTGTGGAAGTACAGGTTCACCAGCCCGGTGGGTCCGTTCCGGTGCTTGCCGACGAGGACCTCAGCCAGCCCTTCGTTGCTGTTCCCCTCGGTGTCTTCCTTCTGATACATCTCGGGCCGATGGATGAACAGCACCACGTCGGCATCCTGTTCGATGGCGCCCGAGTCGCGCAGGTCGGAGAGAATCGGCCGCCGTTCCCCGCCCCGCTGCTCCGACGCGCGGGAGAGCTGGGAAAGCGCGATGACCGGAATCTTCAGCTCCCGGGCCAGACCCTTGAGCGAGCGGGAGATGTCGGAGACCTCCTGAACCCGGTTCTCGGAGTACTCCGGGCTCCGCATGAGCTGGAGATAGTCCACGATGATCAGCCGGACGTCGTTCTCTACCTTGAGCCGCCGGGCCTTGGAGCGCATCTCCAGCAGCGTCAGGGCCGGCGAGTCGTCGATCCAGACCGGGCAGCTCTGCAGAATGCCGGCGGCGCGGGCCAGCCGGGTGAAGTCCGGGTCGCGCAGCGCGCCCCGCCGGACTGCCTGGCTGTCCACCCGCGCCTCGGCGCAGAGCATGCGCTGCACCAGCGCCTCCTTGGACATTTCCAGGGAGAACACCGCGACTCCGAATCCGTCCACTGCCGCCTGAGTGGCCACGTTGAGACAGAAGGCGGTCTTTCCCATAGAAGGACGGGCCGCGACGATGATCAGCTCGCTGGCCTGGAAGCCCGAGGTCATCTCGTCCAAATCTTGGAAGCCGCTGGGCACCCCGGTAATCGCTTTCCCACTCCGCTGGAGCGTTTCGATGCGCTCCATGGTGGGCCACAGCATCTCCTTGATCCGGGTGAAGCCTTCGTCTCCCCGTTGCTGGGAGATCTGGAAGATCTTGGATTCGGCGTTGTCGAGGAGATCGTTGGCGGTGGAGTGGCCGTCGTACGCTTCGGTGATGATGGAGGTGGAGGCTTCGATCAGGCGGCGGAGGATCGCCTTGTCTTTGACGATCTTGGCGTGGAACTCGATGTTGGCCGCGGTGGGGACCGCGTCCACCAGCTCGGCGAGGTATTCCAGCCCGCCCGCCGTCTCCAGCTCGCCCCGGCGGAGCAGCTCGTCCCGTAGGGTGATGTGATCGATGACGACGCGCTGCTCGGTGAGCGCCAGCATGGCGCGGAAGAGCCGCCGGTGGGCCTCGCGATAAAACATCGAGTCGTCCACCAGCTCCGCGGCCCGGAGCGCGGCATCCTGGTCCAGCAGCATGGCGCCGAGGACGGCCTGCTCGGCCTCCTGACTCCATGGAGCGGACCGCCCGACGTAGGTCTCAGCGGTCGAGTAGTTGTCGTGCGATACGGACGTCATCCCAGGTCGGCTTCTTCCAGTTCGGGTTGCGGAGCAGCGCCGCGGGATGGTAGGTCACGATCAGCGGAATGCCGTTGTACGTGTGCACCTTCCCCCGCAGCTCGCCCAGACTCTTTCTCACCCCCAGCATGGCCTCACCCGCCGTGCCGCCGAGAGCGACGATCACTTTCGGTCGGATGAGCTCCAATTGGCGGTGGAGATATGGCATGCAGGCGGCGATTTCATCGGGTAAGGGCTTTCGGTTCTGGGGGGGCCGACATTTTACGATGTTCGTGATGTACACTGAATCGCGAGGAACTTCAATAGCGTCCAAAATGCCGTTGAGCAAGTTCCCCGCTTGACCGACGAAGGGTCGCCCTGTCGCATCCTCCGTCGCGCCCGGTCCCTCGCCCACCAGAAACAATTTCGCCTGGGGATTTCCCTCTCCCGGCACCGCGTTGGTGCGGCCGGGACACAGGCCGCAGCAGTGCGTGGTGCGAATCCGCTCGGCCACCTGGTCGAGAGTGCTCAGAGTGACGAGGTCGTCGCCGAGGAGATGGTGCTCGGGCGACTCGACGGCGATGCCGGGCCCTGGAATCGGTGGAGCGCCTTGTCTCCAGCGCGGACAGGCGGCGGCGGGCGGGCGGGCGGGCCGGGCGGCTGTCGCGTCTTCCACTGAAGGTTCTCGTGCCTGCAGTCCGATGTAGTCTCGCCACTCGATGCCGACCGCCTGACCGACTGCCCCGCCGCGCCCGCTGAGCACGACCTCCGATCCACCCAACTCGATCTGCTGCTGCAGATACCTCCGCCATTCATCGGCCAAGAGATTGCTCCACCGTGTCGAGGATCGCTTCTGCCACTTCGCGCTTGGACTGCAAGGGGAGAATTCGCTTGGTGCCGTCGCGGCTCAGCAGGGCAACCCGATTGGTGTCCTTCTCGAAGCCGGCGCCGGGCTCGAGCGCGTCGTTCACCACAATGAGATCGAGCCCTTTGCGCTCCAGCTTGGCCAGCCCTTTGGACAATGCGTCGCCGGTCTCCAGCGCAAAGCCGACGATGAGGCTGCCCGGCTTTCTCAGGCCGCGGGTGGCATCGAGCACATCGCCAGTCGGCTCCATCGGGATGGCGAGCGCACCGTCGGTCCTCGGCCGCTTTCTATCGCTCGGGCTGCTCGGCCGGAAGTCCGCCGGAGCCGCGGCCATCACCAGCACGTCAGCGGCGGGGAGCTCAGCGCGGACTGCTTCCTCCATGTCCCAGGTCGTCTCCACCCGCCGCACGGTGACGCCAACTGGATCGGGCAACCCGACCGGGCCCGCAACCAGAATCACCTCAGCTCCACGCTCCCAGGCTGCTTCCGCCAGCCGGTAGCCCATCTTCCCGCTCGACCGGTTGGTCACCACCCGCACCGGATCGATCGACTCCCGAGTGGGGCCGGCGGTGACCACAATCCGCCGGCCAGCGAGAGGACCGCGCCGGAGCAACCGGGCCGCGTGTGCCAGGATTGTTTCCGGCTCGCTCATCCGGCCCGGCCGGTCAGACGGCCCTTCCGCGAGCGCGCCGATCTCAGGACCCACCAGTGTCACGCGCCTCGCCCGCAGTTTCTCCAGGTTCGCCTGGGTGGCGGGATGGGCATACATCTCGTCGTTCATCGCGGGAGCGAGCAGCAGCGGTGCGGTGGCGGCCAGTAGTAGCGCGGTGAGCACGTCATCGGCCAGGCCTTGGGCCAATCGGGCGATCAGATGCGCGGTGGCGGGCGCGACGATGATGAGATCGGCGCTCTGACCCAGCCGGACATGGGAGAGCGCCCCGCCCGACTCCCAGAGGGAAGTCAGCACGGGGCGCCCGGTCAGCCCCTCGAACAGCGGGGCTCGCACGAACTCCGCCGCTCCCCGCGTGAGCACTACGTCCACCGATGCTCCCGCTTCGGTCAGGCGGCGGGCAAGGACGCAGCTCTTATAGCTGGCGATCCCGCCAGACACGCCGAGGACGACGTGCCGGCCGGCCCACACGGTCACGCCTCGGAGCGGCGGCGCCGGAGGAGCTTGTAGTTCAGCTCGCCTTCCACGAGCTCCTGCATGGCCTTGGTCGTCAGCTTCTCAGTGGGCCTCGCCAGGTGATCCTTGGGAAACTCGTTCAGGTAGCGGGCAAACTTGGCGGCGACGAGCACGCCGAGGTACTTGTTGCCGGCCTGCTTGGCGACTTCGCTGGGTGTAATGATGCGCATGTGGGGTCCAGTTGAGGGTCTAAGTCTAGAGTCTAGGGTCTAAAGTCGAGCAAGTCGAGGCTAGAGTCCCACGCTTCGAATCGTGGAGTCCGACCTAGGTTTCCTCTCTCGACTCTCGACTCTCGACTCGCGACTTCTTTCCAATCTTCTCCGCCGCCTTCACCACGTCCTTCTGCAGCTGCTCGATAAAGGTGGGCAGCGTATCCTGCCGCGACACCCGCCACGCTTCGCCTTCCAGAATGGCCGCCACCTGGGCCACAGCGACGACCAGGTCTTCGTTGACGATGGCGTAATCGTATTCGGCCACCGCGGCCAGCTCCTCGGCGGCGCGGAGGATCCGTTCTTTCACCAGCGCCGGGTCCTCGGTGTTCCGTCCCGTCAGCCGCTCCACCAGGACTTCGGCCGAGGGCGGCAGCACGAAGAGGAGCAGCGAGTTCTGGAAGTTGTTCCGGATCTGCCGGGCCCCTTCGATCTCGACGTCGAGCACCGCGTGGCGTCCCTGGGCAAAGATCCGGTCGATCTCGCTCTTGAGGGTGCCGTACAGCTCGCCGCCGTAGGTGGCCCACTCCAGAAACTCGCCGTTCTGCTGCCGCTTGAGGAACTCGTCCCGAGTGAGGAAGTGATAGTCCACCCCGTCCTTTTCCCCGGGACGCTTGGGCCGGGTGGTCGCCGACACCGAATAGCCCAGATCCTCCCGTCCCTGCAGCAACATCCTGGCGATCGTCGTCTTCCCGCCGCCCGACGGAGCGGAAAGCACCAGGAAAAACGGCCTCACTCGAGGTTCTCGAGCTGTTCCCGGAACTTCTCCAGCTCCCCTTTCATCGCGATGACCTGCTGCGCGATGGCGGCGTCGCCCGCCTTGGAACCCATCGTGTTCACCTCACGACCCAGCTCCTGCGCCAGAAAGCCGAGCCGTTTGCCCACCGGGCCGTCGGCTGCCATGGCCTCGCGGGCGGCGGCGACGTGGGCCTGGAACCGCACCAGCTCCTCGGTGATGTCGAGCTTGTCGGCCAGGAAGGCGAGCTCCTGCGCCAGCCGCTCCTCATCCACCGCTCGCCCATCCAGCAGCTGGGCCACCGCCGCTCTCAGCCGATCGCGCTCCTTGACCAGACGCTCGGGCGCCCGCGCCGCGATCTGACCGGCCGACCGTTCCATCAAGTCGAGCCGATGCTTCAGCTCCGCCGCCAGCGCCTCGCCTTCCCGGGCCCGCATGGTGCGGCACTCCCGGCCGGCCTGGGCCACGATGGGCTCGACCTCGGTCCAGGGGATTTCACCCGCGCCGTTGCTGGCGTAGGTGAGGACCTCCGGCTGCCGGGCCACCAACTCCACCGTGATCTCACCACCGAGGCCGAGGGCCGCCTGCATCTCCCGGAGCCGGGCCGCCACCAGCCGGGCCCGCTCGAGGTCTACCCCGAAGCCGGCATCCGCTTCCAGGCTCTCGGTCCAGCGGGCCTGCACCGCGACGTGCCCCCGGTCGAAGTCGCGGCGAAGCCGCTCGCGGAGCTCGGCCTCGAACAGGCTGAGGTCGCTCGGGAGCTTGGCCGACAGATTGAAGTAGCGATGGTTGACAGTCCGGATCTCGACCCGGAGCCGCCGGCCGGCCACCGGGCCTTCCGCGGCGCCAAAGCCTGTCATGCTATACGGCAAACAGCCTCCGTGGAGGGAGCCGGAATAGCCGACTAATTTAGCCCGATTTTGGCCGTGATTGTAGGGGCGACGGCCACAATGGCACGGCATCTGCCCTCAGGCGACAGCCAATCTCCCCCCATCCGACCGTACCACCAGTGAGGGATTCATGGCCGCCCTGTCGGTCCGCTCTCTGCTTCTGCCCCTGACCCTGCTCGCCCTGGTTCAGACCGGCGTCCGGGCGCAGACCGTCACCCCCGCCTCGGCTCGCGTTGCAATTGCCGCTTCCTCCGATCGGGCGGCGCCGGCGTGGACTCTCAAGCTCAAGCAGGACATCCGCTGGCAGCAGGTTACTCCGGCGGGAGCGCTCCTCGTCTCCACCGATGCCGCTCTCACCGGTATCGACATGGAGCGGGGCCAGGTCATTTGGGAGAAACCCGAGCTGGGTGGGCTTCCGGAGGACAGCGTCAGGATGGTCGAGGGATCGCTTCTGATGGAGGCGGCGCGACCCGGGCTGCTTCTGATCTTCGACCCGGTGACCGGCTCCGTGCTCTTCGACTCCCGCCAGCTCGGCCTAGCGGAAGTCGTCACCCGCCGCGTTCTGCCACAGAGCGGAACCATCCTGATCCACGGCCGGCGTCCGTCCGGTCCCCCGGTCGTCGCCCTGTATGATCTGGCCACCGGCGACCAGCGCTGGACCAACGAGTCGCTCTTCGAGCAGACCGAGCCCAAGAAGAGAGGGCTCGGCGGCCTGGTTCAGGGTCTGGTGCGCAAGGTATCCGAGGGCACCGCGCTGGAGGTGCTCCAGGCCGGGCCGGACATGATCGTCGTGCACACGCTGATGGGGCTCAGGGCGCTGGACGCCCGCACCGGCAAGACCCGCTGGTCGGCGGCGCTTCCGACCGCCAAGCCGGGCAACCCGGCCCGGCACGTCCGGCTTTACCCCTCGGTGGATCGAGAACGACCGGATCTACGTCAGCTTCGACGATCGGCTGATGGCCTACCGACTGGCCGATGGGCAGCCGCTCTGGAGCAAGCCGGCCACGGTGAGCGGATGGATCCACGACATCGTGCAGCATCCCGCGGGGATCGTGATGCTTCCCGAGGCGGCGCCGGAGGGAGAGCAGACCGGGAGCCGCACCGTGATCAACGGCGTGGTGCAGACCGGCCTGAACGTCGGCGCGCTACGAGGATGGGACCACGATCGCCTCCAAGCCGCTCAAGATGCGGGGCAACGTCACCGATGCGATGATCACCGGCGATGCGGTGGTGCTCGCGGTGGACGCCGAGTCGAAGACCTTCGTCAACGTGCTCGATGTGCCCAGCGCAACGGTGCGGCTCAAGAAGGATGTGAAGATCAAGGGCCAGCTCGACTATGCCGAGCTTACGCCCGCAGGGCTGCTGTACGTTTCGCGGTCCGAGACCGGAACCAACGCCGAGGTGAACGTCATCGACCTCGCCAAGGGCGAGCCGCGCTTCAAGGACGCGATCGAGAGCGGCAAGGCGATGAGTCGAGTAGATGCGACGCACGCGGTCGATGGAAGGGCGACGCTGTATGTCTTTGCCAACCGCGACCGCCAGCTCTACGCGGTCGATCGCGCAGAGCGGCAGCTACCAGGCGCTTGGGCGGCGAGATCAAGCTCCAGGGCGGCGAGGATCCGATCGCGATGGAGATCCGGCCCGAAGGCATCGTGCTCATCGCGCCGCAGAACCTGGTGGTGCTGGCACGCGAAGGGCAGGTGAAGCAGCAGGTCTACTACCCCGCGCCGCAGCTCCCCGGGCTGCTTCGGGCGCTCCACGCGGTGAACGCGGTGCGGGCCGGGCTCTACGGAGCCGCCGCCTCCGCCTACGGCGACGCCTTTGCCCAGGCCTCCCGCCAGTCCAACGATCCCGCGGTCAAGCGCCTCACCGGCCAGCTGGCGTCGGCGTACACCCAGGGCGGCGCCCAGCTCCAGGGCTATTCCCGCCAGTCGGCCGCCATGGCGACCAAGCGGTTCAAGGCGTCGCTGATCGTTCCCGGGTCGGTCTTCATGCTGACCAAGGCGCCGGAAGGCAAGGGCAACGTTCTGCTGCAGATCGACAAGGACAGTGCCCAGCCCCGCGCGCGGGTGGACCTGGGCAAGGAGAAGGAGCCGGTCTATGCGGTGGACGACATCGCCGGGATGCTGTTTCTCAGGACGGCACCGGGGACGGTCGTGGGTACCGGTTGTAGAGAGGCGGCGGATGCAACAACTTAGCACCACCACCTCATCTCATTCAGTAACCTCTTTCAGCAGGAGAAGGTGTCCTCGAGCTCTCGCTGAAAGACCGCCCGGGGTTAGTACCTGGCTGGCTCGAAGCCTGGCGCTTCCGCCACCATTGCCACGCCAGCATCCCAAGCCCGGCGATCGCTGCGCCCCGTATCCTATTGGAGGAGAAGGTGTCGTTCCGCACCCCTCGTCTCTTATTTCCGAATCCAAACATGTAGCTGTCTCCTGTGTGCGGGCACCGCGGCATCGCGGCACTCTCAAAAGCTAGTCTCCGCTCGCTGCGTGACAGTGACCCGCGCCACATCGCGACTCGTGACTCAGGACTCGCGACTAGTTAAAAAACTCCCAGCGGACCCCGAAGTTGCTCCCGTACGCCGGAATCCTGAAGCCGGGCACGTAGGCATGCTTCTGATTAGTGAGGTTGCCCCGGTCCCAATAGATCTGGAACCGGTCGAGCTGGATCTGGACCAGACTCCGGAAGATAGGTCGCGGCCGGTAAGGCCACAGCGTTCCCCAAGCCATCACGGCCCAGAATACCCGCGCTCCAGCGACTCGATGCTGAGCCGGAGCTTCAGGTCGAAGATGCCGCTGGGAAACTGCCGCAGGAACTTGGAGCGAATCGTGGCCGCGCCCATCGAGTGTCTCGGGGGAACCCCGTCGGGCGTGGTGTTCCGGGTATTGCTGTACCAGCCCTCCAGCGTCAGCCACTGGAGCGGCGCCAGCCGCGCCGAGCCGGTAAGCCACTCGGTCTCCGGTGCCGGGGCCAGCCGGGGAATCAGCGGAAACTCGGCGTAGGAGAACGGGGCGAACGCCGAGGTTCGGGCGTAGGATACCTCGAAGCCCAGCCGGGCGCGGTTCCAGCCCAGGGCGCCCTGGAAGTCGCGCACCTCCTGGGCGGTGTCGCTGAGGACGGCGGGCGCGGCGACCACCTTCCCCACTCGCGCGGTCCCGGTGATGGCCAGGCCGCGGAGGAGCTGGAGCCCGGCAGCCACGCTGGCGTAATCGCTGGAGCGGCTGCCGAAGTGGTGCTGATGCACCAGCTCCGCGCTGGCGGTGAAGGGCGGGATCGGATTCCAGCCTACGGTTCCCCGCAGGTCCAGCGGGGTCCAGCGAGTGCGATGGAAGGCGGAGCCTCCGATTGAGTAGCTGGGCGTTCGGAAAGTGAGGTACCCGCCGAGCTGATTGATCTGTTGATCCAGTCCCCCACCGTCCCAGGCGCTCCGGGCATACAGCAGGTCCAGCTTGGGCCCGAGGCCGTCCTCCCGATTTCGGAGGGAGAGGCGGAACTGCGCGTCGGTCCGGTGGGCCTTGAAGCCCAGACCGATGGTGTCACCCGGAGCGCCCGGACTGATGCACGTAGGGCCGCCGGTTCGGCGCCGAGCGGATCAGCTGATACTGCAGCGCGAACCTGGCGGAAGGGATATAGCTCCCGCGCGCAAAGACCTGGGTGTTGGAATAGGTGCTGCTCTGCCCGCTCGCGGTCGGCGAGCTCAGATAGTCGGCGGCGAGAGCAAAGCCGGGACCGGAGAGGAAGCGCCGCTCCAGCTCCGCCTCGTAGCGGGCGAAGTTGTTGTCTCCCCGGGCCACGGCGATGCGCGACCGGGGAGCGAGGCGGTCGTGTTGTCGAGTGAAGAGATAGACCCGGATCTGGCCGGGCCAGCGCTCCACCTCCATTCGATCGATGAAGCTGAGGGAGAAGAGCGCGGGATCCACCCCGATGCTGTCCACCCCGGCCGCGACGTACGGCATGCCATCCAGGTAATACTCGGCCGACGTGGCACCCCGTCCTTCGTAGCTCACCGGTTCGGGCCGGCCGATGTAGCCGCCCCGCCAGAGGAACACCCCCGGCACCTGGGTCAGGAGATCGCCTACCGTGGCGGCGTGGCCCCATTCGATCGAGTCGCGGGTGAACACGATGCGGGTGAGCGGGGGCTGGGGGCCCTCGACGCCGGGCAGCGGAGGCACGGGCAGCCGGACCCGAAGATTGCGCGAGCTGTTTGAGGTATTCGGCGGTGGATCTGCTGCTATCGATCGCGAGAGTGTCGGCCGTCGTGTCCTGCTCAGCGATCTGGGCGGAGGCGAGGGGAACAAAAAGCGTCAGCGGGAGGACGAGGAAGCGCCAGTTTACCGTTCACCGTTTACCCGTTCACGCTGTATGTCCGGCCAGGACGAACTCGGTGAAGAGACGCACGCCGATCCCCGTGGGACCCTTCACCCGCCCAGGCTCGTCGCGTTCCGTGTACGCCGTCCCCGCGATATCGAGGTGGGCCCAGGGAAATCCGTCCACGAACTCGCGGAGGAACCAGCCCGCCGAGATGCTGCCGGCGGGCCGGCCGCCGCTGTTCTTGATGTCGGCGATGTCGGACTTCATCAGGTCGCGATAATCCTCCCACAGCGGCAGGGGCCAGGCTCGCTCGCCGGCCTTCTCGCCGGCGGCCCGGACTTCCTCGACCAGCTTGTCGTCGCTTCCCATCACCCCGATGGCGGAGTGTCCCAGCGCCACGACGATGGCACCGGTGAGCGTCGCGATGTCGATCACCGCGGCCGGCTTGTAGCGCCGCGCGTAGGAGAGCGCATCCACCAGGATCAGCCGGCCCTCGGCATCGGTGTTGATGACCTCGATGGTCTTGCCCAGATGGCTGGTGACGACGTCGCCCGGCTTGACCGCGGTGCCCGACGGCATGTTCTCGGTGCTGGGGATCAGGCCGACCACGTGCACCTTCGGCTTGAGCCGGCCCAGCGCCTCGAAGGTGCCCAACACCGCGGCGGCGCCAGACATGTCGTACTTCATATCTTCCATGTTCTGCGCCGGCTTAATGGAGATGCCGCCGGTGTCGAAGGTGACGCCCTTGCCGACCAGCACGATGGGCGCGGCCTCGGAGCCCTTGTACTCCAGGGCGATGAAGCGGGGCTCCTCGGCGCTGCCCTGCGCCACGGCCAGCAGCGCGCCCATCTTCTCCCGAACGATCCCGGCCTTGTCCAGGACCGTGATCCCGAAACCGTGGCGTTGGGCCAGCTCCTGGGCCACCTTGGCGATATGGGTCGGCGTCGCCACGTTGCCCGGCAGCACCTGAAGGCCGCGGGCAAAGGTCTGCCCTGCCCCGATCGCCTCGCCCAGCTTGTGACCCTGGATCAGCTCCGCCGGACCGTCGTGGGCCAGGATCTCGAAGCGCTCCAGCGCGGGCTTCTTGTCCTCGTTGGGCTTCTTCATCTCGTTGAACTGCCAGGCGCCCTGATTCAGCCCCTCGGCAATGGCCTGGCCGGCTTCGGCGGGGCTCACCTTGCCGCGGGCTTCGGGCGGGAGATAGAAAGCGGCACGAGGAGCGCCGAGCGAGCGGGCCCGCTTGGCGGCGACGGAGGCGGCCCGGCGGATGGCACCGCGGTCCACCTCGTCCGGCTTACCCAGGCCTACCAGCAGCACGCGGGACGTGGGGCCGGGGGGATAGAGGACCGCGGTCTCGTCCCGCTTGCCGTTGAAGTCGCCGGCGGCGAGGACCCGGTTGATGGCGCCGCCTGCTGCGCTGTCCACGCCCGCGAGCGAGGCCGGGAGCGAGCCGCGCGGGATGGCGAGCGCGAGCAGCGGGGTCTCGTAGCCGGCCGGCTGGGATGGGACGACAGCGGTCTCGAACGGCATAGGCGAGACGACGAGTTGAAGGTGAAAGACATGGCGTGCGTTGCGGGTGGGAAGCTACCCAGAGTAGCGTGGGGGCGGCAACGGTGATTACGTAGTGCTCGCGGCGGTCCCCTTAGCTCTCGAGGAACGTATGGCTGTCTCGTCCAACCCCAGGCGTTTCGGTGTCCTCGGCTCCGGTGAAGTTGGCCAGACGCTGGCCCAGGGCCTCGCCGCTCTGGGCCATGAGGTCCGCATCGGCACTCGCACCTCGGGCAAGCTCGCCGCGTTCAGCAAGAAGGCCGGGATCCCCGAAGGCAGCTTCGGGGACATCGCCAAGTGGGCCGAGGCGCTGGTCCTCGCGGTGAAGGGCACGGCGGCGGTCGAGGCCGCCCAGCTCGCCGGCGCGAAGAATCTCGAGGGCAAGCTGGTGATCGACGCGACCAACCCCATCGCCGACGAGCCGCCCCAGGACGGCGTGCTGCGATTCTTCACCGGCCCCAACGAGTCCCTCATGGAGCAGCTGCAGGCGGCCCACCCCAAGGCGAAATTCGTGAAGGCATTCAACTGCGTGGGCAGCGACCTCATGGTGCACCCCGCCCTCAACGGCGGTCCGCCGACGATGTTCTACTGCGGCAACGACGCCGGGGCCAAGGCGGTGGTGGCCAAGATCCTGGAGCAGCTCGGGTGGGAGGGTGCGGACATGGGGGGCGCGGCGGCGGCGCGCGCCATCGAGCCGCTGGCCATGCTCTGGTGCATTCCCGGGTTTCGGGAGAACGATTGGGACCACGCCTTCCGGCTCTTACGTCCCTGAACCCGCTGGCACGAAGGTAGATTTATCCGATGAACCCCATCACATACCAGGTGTCCGAGTCCATGAGCCTCAGTGTCAGAGAGTATCTCAGTCGTGCCAAGGACCAGACGGTCCCTCCGCTGGTGCTCGAGCTGATCCTGCGCTCGGGGAAGTCCTTCTACATCAAGAATGTCTTTGCCTTCGACAAGCAGGCCGAGATGGTGGCGCTCAGGGTGTGGGACATGCGCGCCCTGTCCCAGGCGGACCTGGATACCGTGTTGCGGCGGCTCAGCGCGGTGACGTCCCGGGACGAGCTGGAGAACATCGAGAAGCTGCACCCCAAGCTGGATGAAGGAAACTTGTGGGTGCTGGTCTCGGAGATCGAAGCGCTGGTGGAGTGGCACAGCGATCTCTGGCCCGGGGTCGATCGCCCAGAGGCTCGGCAGGTTGTGGTAGGGTTTCGGCCCTAGAGCGCTAGCGACTGGCTTTGTCGAGCAAACTCTCGGCTGTTGCCTGCACGATGCTACTGGTCGGAGCGTCACGCCCGGCCCGGGCTTTCCAACCGGCCAGCGATACCATCGTCGTTCACGCGGTGGATTCTCGTGGTCCGCTCCTGCAGCTCTTGAGCGGGATTGCGCGGGTCGCGGGAGGAGGGTTTACCCGACATGCGGCAGAACGCATCCACCAGGATTCTCGCAACCTGGCCGCATCCCACAAACGGAATCCCCTCAGGCGGAGTCAACGCTCGTATGTTTTCAGCGTACCGAGTCGCAGCGACGGCCGGCCTGGCCAGCTGTTGCTCAGGCTGGTGAGCACGCAGGAAGACCTGTTCGACCTCCGCATCGAGATCTCGAGTTCGGCAATCGGCAAGGCGATTCGAGGGCAGCTGGGCAGGTCCGACGTCGATTCCCTGCCCCCACTCGGCCCGCTGCGGCTCACCTTTGCCGAGAACAGGATCCAATTCGGCCGCGATTCCGGAGCTGAACCCCGCCTCGTTGTCAGTCTCTCCACACAGGCGCAGTTCGGCTGCCTGGGAAACTACATCGATCACGAGCTGTGGCTGGCCCGGGATACGCTCTATCTCGAGCTTCACGGCGTGACGGCACCGTCGGGCCTTTGCATGACTGAGATGGGCCCGGCCACGCTATCTCGGGAGCTACCGCTGGGGAACGGCCGATTCCCTCTGCTGGTGAGCTATCGGGGGAGCACGAATCACCTGATCCTCGACATCGCGGATACAGCGACCGTGGTCACCGGCCTGGACTCGGCACTGATCGAAGCCGATGAGCGGCCCCGGTGGCGCTTTCCCCGCAACAGCTTCTACCTGGCATGTTCTGACAGAGGAGGGGGCTTCTGCGATGACGTGCGGTCGTGGCTGGTCCAGCAGCCGGGGATTTCGCAGGACTCCTTTCCGGGCGGCTGGATCAATCCGTTCCGGCCCGAGGACTACCGCCCGGAAGGCCGGATCTTTTACCGCTTCGACCAGCTGCCCTCCTTCGAAAGGCTCCGTCAGTGTTTTGCTTCGATAGACGATCAGATCCGGGAGGCGGTGGGGGTCGGCGTCGGCCTGGAGACCTGGCGGGGCGAGCGCATCGATATCTACTCGCGAAGGGCAAATGACGAGCGCCACATCGAGCCCCCTGACCGGGTGACCGAAACCCCGGCCTGTCAAGTTCCTGGAGTGCAGCGGCGCAAATGAGTGCTTTGCGACACCGGCATATGCTGGCTGGGTTCCTTTGCCTGGCACTGGGTTCTCTCCCCACTCTTGCCGCCGAGGCCCAGCCTGACACTGTCGTCGTGCACTCGATTTCTGCAGGCAAGCAGCTGGGTGACCTCCTTAGGGGCATCGCATCGGTTGCCAAGGGAGCATTCACGCTCGAGGCGGCGGAGGGCATTCAGCGGGAGATCTGGAAGGCCTCAGCGGGCACCGAGGTAAGTTACCGCTCGCAGATCGTGAAATCGTACGCCTTTTTGGTCCTCCCGCGGGAAGACCACCAGGCTGTGCTGACCTTCTCCATGCTGAGCACCCGGAACTACTTGGTCGACCTGACCATCGTCTCGACTCCTCTGGTCATGGGATTGATCCGCTCCTCCCTTCGACCCTTGGACATCGATTCGCTGGTCCCCTTCGATCGGGGCTGGCTTACGCTGACCGAGGAGCGTACACCGGAGGCGGAGCCGCGCCCGCTGCTGACTCTAAAAACCAGGCGCGAGTTCGGCTGCCTGGGGTACTACATCGATCACGACCTGAGCCAGGGACGGGACACTATCACCCTGAACTTGCACGGCGTGTCACCACCGACAGGTCCCTGTCCCGCGATGGTGGGTCCTGCCCAGCTGGCCCGCAAGCTCGACACGTCCAACACAAAAGCCATCCTGCTGGTGAGATATGGCGACAAAACGGACCGTCTGGTCTTGAATATTTCCGACACCGGAACGGTAGTGCTGGGACTGGATTCGTCACTGGTTGAGGCCGACGAGCGTCCCCGCTGGCGCTACCCCCGCAAGAGTTTCGCCTTTCATTGTTCCAACATCCACGTAGCCCGAGCCCTCTGCGACGACGTCGAGCATTGGCTGGCACAGGAACCCGGGATCTCCCCGATCTCGCTGCCAACTGGCTGGATCAACCCTTACGATCCGGATCCAGCGAGCTTCCCCGACCGGAGCACTAGCCTCTTTCGCTACGACAGCGAAAAGACATTCGAGCGGTTGCGTCTCTGCCTCGGTGCCATCGGGAACCAGCTGCGCGGGACCAAGGGGGTTGATCTCATGCTGGAGGACTCGCGGGGGGCGTACATCTCCGCCGGGTCCCGCGGGGGGAGCCCCGCCGAGCTCCCCACGCGAGTGACTCGGACACCGGCCTGCCGGACTCCGCGATGGATGTACCAGCCGCGGGATGAGCGCTAGAGGTGTCGCGTGAAAGTCTCGATCGAGTGGACCGTCGAGTGCGTAGGCGACTGGCCGTTCCGGCGCCGGCGGTTTCGTGACGATTACTAGGCGATGCGCAGAGTGCATTCTCCTCGCCACCGCGTCAGGAGGCTGCACAGCTGGAAGCGGAGAGTCCGTAGGGAAACCCGCGGCCGCAGATCTCGTGTTTCGCCGGGCCGCCGTGTATACGGTAGATGCCGCCCGGAGCTGGGCCAGTGCGGTCGCCATCAAAGACGGCCGGATCGTCTATGTCGGCAGCGACAGCCTCCCACCCGGTCTCATCGGACCGGCCACCCGGGTAGTTGATCTCCAGGGAAAGATGCTGCTCCCCGGCTTCCAGGACGGGCACGTGCATCCGATTGACGCCGGCATCGATCTGGGCGAATGCACCCTCGACGATCTCACCACTCCCAAGGCCGTTGCCGACAGCATTCGCGCCTGCGCTCGAGCCCACCCCGATCGAGCCTGGGTTCGCGGCGCCGGGTGGCAGCTGCCGGTGTTCAAGGATGGCAATCCCTCGAAGCAGCTGCTCGACCAGGCAGTGCCCGACCGCCCTGCCCTCTTCTACGCGGCAGACGGCCACTCGGCCTGGGTCAACTCCAAAGCGCTGGCACTCGGGGGAATCACCCGGCAGACGGTGGATCCTCCTCACGGACGGATCGAACGGGATCCCGGCACCGGTGAGCCCTCCGGGACCTTACGCGAGGCCGCCGTGGATCTGGTCGCCAAGATTCTGCCGGCCCGGACCGGCGCCGAGCTGGCGGCCGGCCTCCAGCGGGCGGAGGAGCTGGCCAACCGATTCGGCATCACCACCATTTTCAGCGCGGCGACCGATGAGCCGGACCTCCGCACCTACACCGAGGCGGACCGGAAGGGCTCGCTCACGCTGAGGGTGGTCGCCGCGATTCACCTGGATGACCCGCTGCCGGACAGCCTGCTCCCGAAGCTGAGAGAGCTGCGGGCCCGATTTGCCAGCCCCCGGGTCCATCCTACCGCGGTGAAGCTCTTTGCCGACGGGGTCATCGAGGCCCGCACCGCGGCGCTGCTGGCTCCCTATGGGGATCGCCGCGGCGACTCGGGCAAGCCGATCTACGATCCCGCGGCTCTCAAGGATCTGGCGGTGGCCCTCGACCGGGACGGATTTCAGATCCACGTCCACGCCATCGGCGACCGGGCCATCCGGATGACGCTCGATGCCTTTGCCTACGCCCGGGCCCGGAACGGCGCCCACGACGCCCGCCACACCATCACCCACCTCGAGCTGATCGATCCGGACGACATACCCCGGTTTCGAGCCCTCGGCGTGGTCGCCAACTTCCAGGCCTTCTGGGCCAACGGCGACGAGTATCTCACCCGGATGACCGAGCCGACCCTCGGCCCCAAGCGCTCTCGCTGGTTGTACCCGATCGCCAGTGTGGTGCGGTCCGGAGCGGTCGTGTCCGGCGGGAGCGACTGGTCGGTCTCCTCGCTCAACCCGCTCGATGCGATAGAGGTCGGGATCACCCATATGCAGCCGGACACTCCGGGCCAGAAACCCTGGCATCCGGCGGAACGGGTGGACCTGGCGACCATGATCGCTATGTACACCATCAACGCCGCCTATCAGAACCATCTGGAGCGGGAAACCGGGTCGGTCGAGGCCGGGAAGCTGGCCGACCTCATCGTGTTGGACCGGAACCTGTTCGAAATTCCGGCAGCCGAGATCCACCGCGTGCAGGTCCTCTGCACCCTGCTCGAGGGCAAGGCCGTCTTCCAGCGAGACCCCAAGGACGGCTGCTAGCGCGAGCCTGACAACTGCTAGTGGGATCCGGTTCCGGCGGTGGTATTATTGAGTCATGTCGCCCAGGAGGCTTTCATGACCCCGCGCCCACCGATCCGTTTCCTTCAGCATACATTGCTCGTTTTCGCCCTCGCATCGCCCATTGCCGCCTGTGCGTCCGGGATGCAGGGCGACAAGATCCCTCCCGCTCCAGTACTCACCCTTTGGCCCGATCCGACCTACCTCCCCGAGCGCCAGTGTCACGGCGACTACCGGGTGGAAGATTTGAACCGCTATCTCCCCCGCGCGCGCTTAGCGATGTGGCTGCCCAGCACGCGATCGGTGACGCTGGATGAGCAGCGCCGCTGTCTCGTCGTCAAAGTGGAGAGTTACGGCACCGGCCGCCTGGCCGAGCTGCTGCTGCGCGGCGTGGCGGTGCCCCGGCGAGCCGTGCTGCTCCTGGTGGATTAGCGGATCCTGGCCGCGTCCGTGGCTCCTCTGAAATCCGCAGCCGTCTCGCCGAGTATAAGCCGACCAGAGCGGAGCTCCTTGCGGCCGCCGGTGGCCGGGTCCCCGACCTGATCGCGCCCGACCTTCGGGTGCTCTTCTGCGGCATCAATCCCGGACTCTACTCCGCCGCTACCCGGCACCACTTTGCCCGCCCCGGCAACCGCTTCTGGCCGGCCCTCCACGCCGCCGGTTTCACCGGCCGCCTGCTCAAGCCCTGGGAGGAGGAGCTGCTGCTGCAGGACGGAATCGGGATCACCAACCTCGTCGCCCGGGGAACGGTGGCGGCCGCCGAGCTCAGTCCCGATGAGTTGCGGGCGGGACGGCAGAGATTGCTCCGGAAGGTCCGCCGGTTTCATCCCGGGTGTGTGGCCGTGGTCGGAATCGGCGCCTACCGCGTGGCGTTCGACCGCCCCCGTGCCGTACCGGGCCTCCAGCCTGAGCGGGTGGGCACGGCGGCGTTCTGGGTCTTACCCAATCCCAGCGGGCTCAACGCCAACCACCAGCTCCCCGATCTGGTGAAGGCATTTCGAGCACTTCGAGAGTTCGTGGGGTAAGCCGAGCGGGCGCATTACTGACGTGACGCCAAGCTCGTGCCGGTGGCGAGCTGACTGACCACGCCGGCCAGCAGCTGTGCCTTGGCCGGATCCCCTGCTCTGCCTGCCTCTGCCTCCAGCCGCGTCGCCAAGTCAGCCAGAACCTTCCGCTGCTCGGCTGCCGGCGCCTTCTCCGCGCGGTCGAGCGCTGCACGAAACTCCGCGATCCGGCCAGTCTCCATCGAATTCGACCGCTCCAGCTGATCCAGGTAGGCGCGCGCCAGGGAATAGGTCTTGGGCCAGACCAGCTTGGTCTGCCCCTGGGCGTTCAGGTAATCGAAGTGCACCGACTTGGCCGCGTCGATTTCATTCTGCGAGATGAAGCCGCTCGGCCTGAGCTCGAAGATGTCGAGCCCCCGGGTGATCTCCGACCCGACGATCAAGCCGTTGTACCAATAGGTCGACCAGTATCCCCCCAGCTCCAGCTTGGTTGGATCCAGCGGGCCCCGGTCGAAGTAGGCGATCTCCTTCGGGTGTTTGGCATCGGTCCAGTCGAACACCGAGAGGCCGCCCTGATACCAGGCCTGGACCATCACGTCGCGTCCCGGAATGGGAATCAGCGACCCGTTGTGGGCGACGCAGTTCTCCTGCGGGGTCTGGACCGCGGGCAGCTTGTAGTAGCTCTGAAACTGCATCTGGCGATTCTGCAGGGTGAAGATGGCGTCCGCGCCCCATTGCCGCGGGTCGCTCTTCCGGCACTTGGGCTGGACTCCCCCACCCCATTCATCGGAGAAGAGGATCTTGCTGCCATCGTTGTTGAACGTGGCCGAGTGCCAGTAGGAGAAGTTGGAGTCGGCCACGGCGCCGAGGCGCACGGGATGCGCGGGGTCCTTGATATCGAGCAGGAGCCCGTAGCCGGCACAGGCGCCGCCGGCCAGGCCGATGGCCGGATAGACCGTGATATCGTGGCACTGCGTGGGCCCGGCGTTGGAGTCCGGCTGCTGGGCCATCTGCGCCTTCATCTCTCCCTCGACGATGGCCGGGAGGGCCTGGCGCAGCGCCGCGCTGTCGGCGGCGGTTGGCCCGCCGGTTCCGTTCCGGGCCTTCACCACGCTATCCAGCAGCTGGGCCACCCATTGCGGGTGAATCACCTGCTCGTGCCCGTGGATCACCGCGGTGAATCCGCCGGTGCGCCTTCGCATCGGCCACCGCCTTGGCGTTCTCGACGCTGTCCTCCGGCGTGTCGCCATGCTTCGGCGGCGCTACCAGATTGTTGAAGATCCGGGGTGAGCTCACGATGGCCGCCTGCTCCGGATGGGCCAGCGGGACCTTGATGACCTCGATCCGGAACAGGGCCGAGTTGGGATCCTTGGGCGCGCTCGACGCAGCCGGCCAGCTCGCTGGGCGATCGCACCGGGGCCTGGCCCGAGATGTAGAGGTAGACGTTGTCCTTGTCCTTGGGGTCGACCAGCAGCGTATGGGTGTGCGAGCCGCGGCAGGTCTGCACGTTTCCTACGTTCTTGGGATGCCCGATGTCGCTGATATCGTAGATCCGAATACCGCGGAGCCGTGCGGCGCTGACCGTGTCCTCCACGCCCTCGGCGCCACAGTCCAGCCGCGCGGCCAGATTTTCACCGGAGACGAAGAGCAGATTGTGATACACCGAGACATCGCTCTGCGATCCGGGACAGACAAAGGCGGTCTTGAGACTGGGCTGGCCGGGATTGCTGATGTCCCAGACCTGGTAGCCGTTGAAGCTGCCCTGGATCACATCGTTGCCCTTGAACGCCAGATCGGAGTTGATGCCATCCACGAACTGCTGCGAAGGCGGCGTGCTCGATACCCGCCGCAGATTCCAGATCGCCTGGCCGGCGTCGTTGGTGCCACCCCGAAGTCCCACCCGCGGATCCGGACTGGGCGCCGTGGTGGAGGCGCCTGCTGCGGGTGAGGTTGAGCCGGGCGAGGAGGTGGTCGAATGGGCGCAGGCTGCCAGGGATGCCAGTCCGGTGGCCAGTGACAGCAACACGAGCTTGGGAGACATGCTGATTTCCTCAGAAGGTGACGAGCGGCCAAATTTCGCAGCTGAACGATAAATAATAGCGAACCTCAGCCCTGGGCCTTGGATGAACCGACCCCGATGGATTGCCCTGAGCGCCGCCCTCATGCTAGGGGCCCGAGCGGGCGTAAGTCAGACGGCGACCGCAGCCCCGGTCGACACGGCGGCGCTCCAGCAGCTGCTCGTCGCCGAGGATGCCCGGGGCGGCGGGGCCGACGGCCTGACTCCTCTCCTGACACCGCTCACGGGAACCGACACCCTGCTTGCGGCGGGTGGCCGTGCGCGGGCTGGGACGGTTACAGCGGCCGGATCTGGGACGCCGGCTGCTCCCTCTGCTCACCGATCCGGTTCCGTCGGTCCGGGCCGAGGCGGCGAACGCCATCGCCCAGTCCCTGCGCGGGGTCCAGCGGGGCGACACGACCTCCGACAGTACTCGACTCAGCCTGCCCCAGGCGCAAGCAGCACTCACTCAGGCACTCACCACGGAAGCCGATCCGACCGTCGTAGACGCCATCGCTCAATCGCTCGGCCGTCTGCGCTTGCCCGACAGCGCTGCCGCCCGGCGGGCAGAGGGGGCGATCCGCTCCCGGCTGACCACCCAGCCTAGCGCCGGCGTGGTGCACGGGCTGTATACCCTGGCGCGAGCGCGCCGGGTCACCGGGAACCTGGAGCCGGCGACGCTTCCGCTGCTTCGGCGCGCTGCCATCACCTCGCCCGATACCGTGGTCCGCCGCCTCGCGCTGCTCACCCTCGCCGCCGCTTCGGGCCTGGACAGCGCGACCGCGGTTCACGCCGCGCGCGATCAGGACGCTGAAACCCGCCGCATGGCGCTGCGCGGCAGCGGTGCACTGTCTCCCGAGCTGCGGGGATCACTGGTTCGCCGGGCGCTGTCCGATCCGAGCAGCATCGTCCGGACCGAAGCAGTCGTGGCAGCCCGTCTGGGTGACACCCTGCCCAACTGCGCGCCTTTGCTGACAGCCACCGGGGACAGGGAGCCCTACGTGGTCCTCACGGCTATTGATTCGCTGGGGAGCGGCTGCGCCGACCGTTCAGCCTGTAGTTGCCGCGCTGCGCCGGCTGGCCGCCACGCCCACGAGCAAAGGACCTCCCGATCACCGCTGGCAGGTGCCCAGTCATGCCCTGCTATCACTGGCCCGGCTCGATACGGCAGCCGCGGCCAGACTCCTCCCGGGCATGGCCGCATCGAAGCGGTGGGGAGCCCGAGTGTATGCCGCCCGGGCGGCAGCGGTGGTCGGCAATCGCCGGGTGCTCCTCCGGCTCGCCCGCGACCCCGACCACAACGTGCAGGAAGCGGCTATCGCAGGGCTTGCCGCTACTGCGGGGCACGAGGCCGATAGCGTCTACCTCCGGGCGCTCGGCTCAACCGGCAACCAGGTGTCGCTCGCCGCCGCGGTGGCGCTCAAGGACTCGCCTCACCCCGGCGCCGTCGCCGCGCTGCTCGGTGCGTTCGACCATCTCAGCGCCAGCCGAAGTGAGAACGTCAAGGATCCTCGGGTGGCCATGCTGGAGCGTATCGGGGAGCTCGGCTCGAGCGCCGATGCGGCTCGTCTCCGGCCGTATCTTGCCGACTACGACACAGTGGTCGCCGGGATGACCGCCGCCACCCTGACCAAATGGACCGGTGACACGGTAGCGGCGGCGGCCGTGCCGCTGCCGATCCGGGCCTGAGCCGCTGGCGGAGGTCTTCCTCAGACCCAACATCCGCCTGAGGGTAACCATGGCGCCGTCGAGTGGAGGCGGCAGCTTCACCGTGCGGCTCTTCCCCGATGAGGCACCGGCGACGGTGGCGAGGGTACTACGACTGGTTCGCGAAGGGTTCTACAACGGGAAGATCTTCCAGCGAGTGGAGCCCAACTTCGTGATCCAGGGCGGCGGTCCCGACGCCAACGAGTACATGGGAGACTCGAGGTTCATGCGGGACGAGCTGACCCGGCGGACTCACGCCCGGGGGACCCTGGGCATTTCCGCCCGTGGGCGCGACACCGGCGATGGTCAGTGGTTCATCAACCTGGTGGACAATCCCCTGCTCGATCACGAATTCACCATCTTCGGCCGGATCGACAGCGGGCAGGCGGTGGCGGAGCGGATTCTGGAAGGCGACCGGATAGGCAAGATCGAGGCGGTAGGCAGTAAGGCGATGTCACCCTGAAGGAGCAAAGCGACCGAGGGGGGCCGATCCGCCACGTTGCGGTCATCGGCGCCGGCGCGGCCGGCACCATGGCCGCCATTTTCGCCGCAGCCACCGGCGCGGAAACGCTGCTGCTGGAGAGCACCCGGGATGGCGGACGCAAGATCCTCATCAGCGGCGGCGGACGCTGCAACATTCTCCCAGCCCGGGTGGATGAGCGCCGCTTCGTCACCGATTCTTCCCCCAACACTCTGCGCAAGATGCTCCGCTCCTGGCCCTTGCCGGAGCAGATCGCGTTCTTCGAGCGGGAGCTCGGCCTGAGCCTGGTAGAGGAGCCGGCGTCGGCCAAGCTGTTTCCGGCATCGAACCGTGCGCGGGACGTGCGCGACGGGCTGCTGGCACTGGCCACCCGCCGAGGCGCCCGGTTCCTCCCCGGTACCACCGTCACCGGAATCGTTCCGACACCGGAGGGATGGCAGGTGGAACGCGACGGCGCTTCTCCCCTTCGAGTCGATGCGGTCATCGTGGCAACCGGCGGCCTCTCAGTGCCGAACACCGGGAGCGACGGCGGCGGGCTGGTGATGCTGGCGGGGCTGGGACACACGATCCATACCACCTATCCGGCGCTCACACCCGCGGTCGCTGATCCAGCCACCTTCGGTGCGCTCGCCGGCATTTCGCTGCCGGTGACGATCACCGCGTGCGATACGACAAGGCAGGCCAACGCCACGGGTGGCTTCCTCTTTACTCATCGGGGATACAGTGGCCCCGCCGTGTTGGACGTCTCCCATGTGATCGCCCGCTCCAGACGGGAGGGGGACGGAGGCGCCCGCATGTCGGTTCGCTGGACCAGGCTCGACGAGGCCGGATGGGAAGCTGCCTTGAAGCCGGAGGGGACCCGCACCGTGGCCGGAGCCCTCCGGCGCGAGCTCCCTGACCGCCTCGCTGATGCGCTCGCTGGGATGGCCGGCGTCCTACCTTCCCAGCCGCTGGCGCAATTAGGACGGGAAGAGCGCCTCCGTCTCGTCGAAGTGCTGGTGCGCGGTGCCTTGCCGTGGACCGGCGACGAGGGCTACAAGAAGGCGGAGGTCACCGGTGGTGGAGTAAGCCTGGCCGAGATCGATCCCCGAACCATGGAGAGCCGGAGGCATCCGGGTCTCTTCCTGTGTGGTGAGGTACTCGACGCCTTTGGCCCTATCGGCGGGTACAACTTTCTCTGGGCCTGGGCGACCGGCCGGGCCGCTGGGATTGCGGCCGCCAAGCAAGTAGGACTAGAGCTTCCCGACCGCGCCTACCGCCTCACCTGATACGCCAGCTTCAGGAAGAATCCATCGGTAGTCCGGTGCAGCCGTGACCAGTTGAATTCGCTGTCGCTCTCCAGCGAGCTGCCGTAGCCCAGGAACGCCACCGTTCCTGGCGTGGGTTGGAAGGACGCCAGCAGGTCCACCCGGAGCCCGTTGAATTCGGTCACCAGCGCCGGTGCACCGCCGACGAACAACGGCACGCCGCTGGCGGGGTCGAGCAGCTGGTCTCTCCGCTCCGAGCGGTACTCCCCGATGGCCCGAAAGAAGAGCGACCGGTTGGGCTGGTACTCCAGCTTGAGCCGGGGAATGGTGGAGCGGGCGAACTCGGTGCCGTTGAGCCGGTACAACCGAAACACGGTTCCGGTCGCGGCGACCCGCACGGTCGACGCGGGCCGGAGATCCAGCTCGCCGGTCAGCTCCCAGCCCCGTCCGGTGGCTCCCTCCTCGAAGATCGCGGCCCGGCCTCTGCTGTACATCACATTGCCGCTCAGCTGCTGCCAGGTGGGAGTGGTCACCTTGGTGTGCCAGACGAAGCCGGAGAAATCTTTCGCCGGCAGGTAGGACGGTCCCGCCGGGTTGCCGATGGTGTACCCCGCAAAGGTGCTGTCCTGGAAATTCACGAAATCACGCTCGACATGTCCGTTGAGCAGCCAGCCGCCCCGGAGCTGGAAGGTCGCGTCGGCCTGCTCGTCACCCTCCAGCCCGGGCTCGAAGCCGAAGTGATCGTACAGCCAGGTCCGCTCCGGACCGAAGAACACGGTGAGGTTTTCCAGCCGGGCGCCTCGGGCCCCGTAGTGGGTGAGCCGGTTGAAGGCGTGGCCGTTTACCACCCCGCTGCGCAACCGGTTGACGAAGCCCGCCTGAGCGTCGAACCCGTCGCCCATCCCGTTCAGCAGATAGTTGAAGCCCCAGGTGCGGCCGGTGCGATCGTACTCCGCCTGCCAGATGGGAGCGGTCTGGCTGGTGATCCCGTTACTGGTCCAGGAGCCGCCATACTGGAGCTGCACGTAGTAGAGGCTCCAGACGTAGCGAAAGTCGCCGGCCAGGACCCGATTGTGGGAGTCGGTCTGATCCCGGTTGGTGAAGGTGACGCCGGCGATGGAGTTGCTGCCGAAGTCGCGGCGGAGCCGGGTGATGTTGAACCAGGCGTCGCCGGCATCGGTCTGGTCCACGGCGGTGAGATGGGCAACCCCGAGCTGGCCAAACTTCCCGGTGAACTTGGCCCCCGCCTTGGGATCGATGATGCGCCGGGTGTAGACCAGCGTCTGGGGCGAGCCGAAGAGCTCGATCCCCTCCAGGAAGAAGGGCCGCTTCTCGGGAAAGAAGAGCGCAAAGCGCTCATTGACCGTCACCTGCCCCGCGTCGCTCTCCACCTGGCTGAAATCCGGATTGAGCGTTGCGTCGAGCGCGTAGCTGGTGAAGCCGAGCCGGAAGTTGAGCCCAGCGTCGGGGTTTACGTCCTCCCGGTTAAAGTCACCGCTTAAGGTGTTGAGGTTGCCGTTCGCGGTGGCGGTGACAAACGGTTGGGCCTCGACCGTCACCCCATGCCGCAGATCGCGCAACCCGCCAATGGCCCCCTCCTGCCCCAGGAAGCTCGCGTTCGCCCGCTTCACATCGGTCCAGGTGTCGGTGTAGCCGGTACGCTGAACCACGCGGGTGACGTTGAATCCCCAGCTCTGCGGACCGCTTCCGGGGTAGCGCAGACTCCGGAACGGGATCCGGACTTCGACCTCGTAGCCCCGGTCGGTAATCCGCCCCTTGGAATCCCAGGTGAAGTCGGGATTCAGGTCGGTGCTGCCGGGAATGAGGCTGCTGACCTGGCCGGCTCCCTCACTGCGAACGCCGTCGCTTTGCACCCCGAGCGGGTTCACCCCGAAGGAAAAGGCCCGGCGGCGGTCGTGGAAGGTGTCGAGGTCGAGGATGATATGATCGTCATTGTCGATATTGTCCCGGTCGGCCACGGTCGCCCGGATGGCGGCGGGGTTGCGATCGTGGGCGATGATCCCGAAATACACCGCATCCGGCGCATACCAGACCAGCACCTCGGTCTGCTCCTCCGCGGGACGGCCATCGACCGGCTGGTACTGCCAGAAGCCGGTGAGCCGGGTGGCCTGGGACCAGACCGGCTCGTCCAGCTTGCCGTCCACCTGGACCGAAGCCTCCAGCCGCGGGATCTCCGCAGTCGGCGAACCCTTGCCCTCGACGACGGCAGCGCCGGGGTCTTGCAGCAGTAGCAGGAGTGCGAGCACGCTCCGCTCGATTGGCAGGGACTGGCCGGGGGGTCGGCCGGTGAAGATATAGTATTGGGGAATTCTACGGGAAGTCAGCCGAGCGGGTTTCTCTGCGGGGGATCGCCAATGATCGCTCTCGAACGCAGCCGGGTCTTTCGCCAGCTGCACCAGTCGGGCTGTTTCGTAATTCCCAATCCCTGGGACCTCGGCAGCGCCCGGCTCCTGGCCCAACTCGGCTTTCCCGCGCTGGCCACGACCAGCTCAGGCTTTGCCTGGTCGCTGGGCCGACGGGACAACGGGGTGACGCTGGGCCAGGCCCTGGCTCACCTTCGATCCATTGCCCACGGGGTCGAGGTCCCGGTCAATGGCGATTTCGAGGGCGGCTTTGCCGTCGCTCCGGAGCAGGTCGCTGCCAATGTCACCGCCGCGACCGCCACCGGCGTCGCCGGTCTCTCGATCGAAGATTCAACCGGCGACACCTCGAGCCCGCTGTTTGACTTCCAACTCTCCGTCGAGCGGATCCGAGCCGCCCGCCAGGCGATCGACGAGAGTGGAACCGGCATCGTTCTCACCGGCAGGTCCGAAGGGTTCATCGTCGGCCGGCCCGATCTGGCCGAGACGATTCGCCGGCTCACCGCCTATTCCGACGCCGGCGCCGATTGCCTCTATGCGCCGGGCCTTCGCACCAGGGCCGAGATCGTAGCGGTGGTCGCAGGCGGTCGCTCCCAGGCCGGTCAACGTGCTGGTCGGAAGCGATTTTGCCACCGTCGCCGAGCTCGCCGGGATGGGGGTGCGCCGGATCAGCGTGGGTGGCGCGCTGGCCCGCGCGGCCTGGACCGGGTTCCTCCAGGCCGCGAGGGAGATCGCCGAGCTGGGCACCTTTCACGGTCTGGGTCAGGCGGTGTCCTTTGCCGGCATCAACGAGTCATTCAACTCACCGCCCTCGCTCTAGCGAACCCCGGTTTTCGCTTTCACTTTCTTCTCATCACCGATCGACCGACCTCTCTCACCCGGAGAACTCCATGTCGCACCTCACCCGGTTTGGCCTCGCGGCGTGCCTGGTCCTGGCAACTGCCTGCCAACCTCGTTCCCGGACCGAGACCGCGAATGGCCGGCGGAGCCGGACGCCGCCGCGGCCGGCCTGTCCGACCAGGACAAGGCGAGCATACGCGCGGTGGACGAGGCGTGGGCCAGCGCGGCCAAGGCGGGTAACGGCGAAGCTATCGCGGCCCTGTATGCTCCGGACGCGGTCCTGCTTCCTCCCGGTGAGCCAATGGTGAAAGGCGAAGCGGCCAAGAAGTACTGGGTGGATTTTGCCAATGGATTTTCCGGACCGACCGAGCTCAATACCGATGGCGATCGAGGGCAGTGGAGATCTGGCCACGGCGATTGGGACCTACAAGATGAGCCTGACCCCAAAGAAGGCCGGCGCCAAGCCGCTACCGACTGAAGAAGGGAAGTATCTGGAGGTCCTGAAGCGGCAGGACGACGGATCGTGGAGGCTGGTCTACGATATGTGGAGCCAGAACGCCCCAGCAAAGAAGTAGGCTCGGGTCTAGCGGAAATTTCGGAGGGTGATGGAGTAGCGGAGCGCATCGACCGGTGGGATGCTGTGCTCCCACTCGCTCCGCGAGGGACCGCGGAGCAGGTAGGCGGAACGCGGCTCGACCTCGAGCGAGGCGCGTTCCCACTTCCCGCCGGCCTTTCGCCGGAGCCGGAACCGGCAGGAAGAAAGGAGCGAGACACCAATCACGTCCCCGAACTCACCCTTGTCCCGGTGCCATCCGATCGCGGCACCGGGACTGTATTCCGTGACCAAAACCTGCTGCAACGAGGCGGGCGCCACCCCCGCGAACTCCGCGGCATGCTCCCGAAGCGGGAGCAGCCAGGCGGGGATGTCGTCGGCCTCCTGGACCATTCGCTCGGTGAAATTGTAGCGCCAGCCGTAGTAGACGACCCGTCGCTTGCCCACGAAGCCATGGAACTCGAACTCTTTGAACGGGAGCTGTTTGATCCGCTCGAGCAGCTGGTTCTCATCTTGCGGAGATACGATCTCCGGCTGGTATCTGAAAGCCCTCCGGTAGTCCGGGATCGGCACCCAATAACGTCAGCTGTTTCTGCGTCATCCGTCATTTACCCAGAAGCAATCACGAAAACACGAAAGGAAGAAAACTAACTGGATTTCGTGCTTTCGTGCTTTCGTATTTTCGTGTTATGCAGGCTCAGCCCGGAGTACCAGGCCCGCCTCCTACCTCTTCTGCGCCAGGTCCGATCCGGACGCCAGGTCTCTTACCGTGACGGCCAGAGTCCGCGCCTTAGCCACGTCTCCCGACCCGCTCGCCTCGTTCTCCAACCGCGCCGCGAGCTCGGTCAAGGTCTTCCGCTGCTCGGCCCCTGACATCTTCTCCGCGCGGTCGAGCGCCTTGCGGTAGTCGGCGACCTTGCCCGCATTCGCCGGGTTGGCCCGCTCCAGCTGGTCCACGTACGCCCGCGCCAGGGAGAAGGTCTTGGGCCAGGTGAATTTGACCTGCCCCTGGGTGTTGAAGTAGTCCAGGTGCACCGATTTGGCCGCGTCGATCTCGTTCTGGGAAATGAACCCGCTGGGCTTGAGCTCGAAGATGTCCAGCCCCCGGGAGATTTCGGAGCCCACGATCACACCGTTGTACCAGTAGGTGGACCAGTAACCCCCGCTGGCCATTTCGGTCGAGTCCACCGGGCCCCGGTCGAAGAAGGCGATCTCCTTCGGGTGCTTGGGGTCGGTCCAGTCGAAGACCGAGAGGCCGCCCTGATACCAGGCCTGTACCATCACGTCTCGACCGGGAATGGGAATCAGCGAGCCGTTGTGGGCGACGCAGTTCTCCTGCGGCGTCTGCGGAGCCGGCAGCTTGTAGTAGCTCTGGAACTGCATCCGGCGATTCTGCAGGGTGAAGATCGCATCGGCACCCCACTCGCGGGGGTCGCTCTTGCGGCACTTCGGCTGTCCCCCACCGCCCCATTCATCGGAGAAGAGGAGCTTGGTGCCATCGTTGTTGAAGGTGGCGGAGTGCCAATAGGAGAAGTTCGAGTCCGACACGGCGCCGATCCGGACCGGGTGAGCCGGATCCCGGATGTCGAGCAGAAGGCCGTAACCGGCGCAGGCGCCGCCCCCCAGGCCAATAGCGGGATAGAGGGTGATGTCGTGGCACTGGGTCGGACCGGCGGTGCTGTCCGGTTGCTGGCCCATGATGGAGGCGACAATGCCGGGCAGGGCCTGGCGCAAGGCGGCGCTGTCCGCCGCGGTGGGAGCGCCGGTTCCGTTCCGGGCCTTCACCACGCTATCCAGCATCATCTCCGCGAAATGGGGATGGAGGACCTGCTCCTTACCGTGAATCACGGCAACGAACCCGCCGTGGGCCTTGGCCTCCGCCAGCTGCTGGGCGTTGGTCACGCTATCCTCGCGGCGTCTCGCCGTGAATCGGTGGTGCCACCAGATCGTTGAAGATTCGGGGCGAGCTCACGATGGCGGCCCGCTCGGGATGAGCCAGCGGGACCTTGATGACTTCGATCCGGAACCAGGCGGTGTTGGGGTCCTTGCTCGGCATGCCCGCCGCGCAGCCGGGGAGCTCGCTGGCGGAGCGTACCGGTGAGGATCCGGAGATGTAGACGTAGACGTTGTCCGGATCCTTGGGATCAACCAGCAGCGAGTGGGTGTGAGACCCGCGGCAGGTCTGGACGTTGCCTACGTTCCGCGGATGGCTGATATCGGTGATGTCGAAGATCCGGATTCCGCGCAGTCGCTGCGCGCTCACCGTGTCCTCCACCCCTTCGGTGCCGCAGTCGAGCCGGGCGGAGAGATTCTCGCCGGACACGAACAGCAGATTCTTGTAGACCGATACATCGCTCTGCGAGGCGGGGCAGACGTAGGCGTCCTTCAAGACGGGGTGGCGTGGATTGGCGATGTCCCACACCTGGTACCCGTTGTAGTTGCCCTGAACCGCGTAGTGGCTGATGAAGGCGAGATCGGAGTTGGTCTTGTCCACGAACTCTTCCGGCGGCGGCGTCTTCGAGAGCACGCCCAGGTTCCACACCGCTTCGGCCGCGTCCATTTTCCCGGCTCGAAGCCCTACCCTCGGATCGGGGCTGGGAGCAGCCGTCGACCTGCTCGATGCCGGGGACGGCATACTCCCGCCCGTCGTGGAGGTGGAATGGCTACACGCGGCCAGGGTGACGCCAACCGTCAGTCCCAGGCAACTGGCAAAGACTGGAGTTTGGGGAACACGTTGCGGGTTTCCTTGTGAGGGGGTATGGGCTAACTCATTGCCGCTTACGAACGAAGGTCAGATCAGGTTTCATGTCATCCGGGCGGAAGGGTGGCAAGCATGCGTTGCATTCGGGCCACCTCGGTCGTTTGATCGACGTTGACATCGTTGGCAAACTTGAACACAGTCTCGTCTCGTGCGGCGCCGTTGGTCCCGAACAAGTCCTTGACCATGGACACCGCGCCGGTATGGTGCTGGATCATGAAGGTCAGGAACAGCCGGTCGAACTCCGGCCCCCTGGCCTGATCCAGCTGCTGCATCTGAGCCGGCGTCAGCATGCCCGGCATCAGCATCTGGTGCATCGTGTGCCCCGAGCTTGCGGTCGAGGAATCGATGGCATCGCCATGCCATGGGCCGGGCATCGGGACCGGCTTTCCCGATCCCGCAGCCACCGCTGCATGGTGGCGATCTCGTCCTGCTGGCCGTTGATGATCCGTGCGGCCAGGACTCGCACCGAGGGACTGGCTCCATGCGTGGGAGCCCAGCCCGACATGACCAGGGCCTGGGCATGGTGGTCGATCATGTGCGACATGAAGTCGACGTCGGCCTGGATGTACGGGTGACTGATGCTGTCTGCCCTCACCCGGGCAGCGGTAGCAGCGGCGGCTTGGCTTTGAGCAGCCGGTTGCGGGGACGCCTGCACGGCGGCCTGGTGGCTGCCGCCGCAAGCCCCCAGGACAAACCCAGTTATGAGAGCCGGAATATGGCGCCAGAGGGATATCGTCATGGTTCGATCCTACTCTAGATAGTAGTATGAGCGGGAGGGTTGGCACCCGGTGCAACCCAGTCTCCCGCTGACCAAACGTAATGGTGCGGGTTCAGGTTTCTCCCTTCTAGTTTAGCACATACCCAGGTGGCCTTGCCTCATCACCGACGGAAGCGGCAGAGATCGTGAAGGAGGTGGCGGGCCGCATGCTCCCTGACGCGTGGAACCACGTAGGCGGGGGCAGCGTATGGCGGGTAAACCAGTCTGAACCCAGGACGACTCAACCAACCAGGAGCTTCTCATGCGTCCACTGGCTTTCGTTCTGCTCCTCCCGCTCGCGCCGGCGGCTCGCCCTGGCCCAGAGTGGGGTGAGCCCGGACCTGCTCGCCGACTGGCAGCGGAACCGCACCACGGTCCTGGCCTACATCGACGCCATGCCCGACTCCGCCACCAACTTCAGGCCCACTCCGGGCGTCCGCACGTTTGCCGGGCAATTCGATCACATCGTGAGCACCAATCTGGATGTCGCTGCGGTGGCCCTGCGTGGTCTCAAGCGCGCACCGGCACTGGGCGACACGGCCGTGTACCTCCACAACAAGCCGGCGCTTCGGAAGTACGCCGCTGCGACCTACGACTACTTCCTGAGCGCCCTCCAGCAGGCGAGCCCGGCTCAGCTGCAGCGTCCGGTGGCCATCTACGGCCAGCCGCCGCAACCGGCCGGCCGGCTGGCGCAGCTGTCTTTGGAGCATTCGGTATGGACCCTGGGTCAGACGGTGCCGTATCTCCGGCTGAATGGAGTGACGCCGCCCGAGTACAAGATGCCGTTTTGAACTGGGCGGACGGGCGGAGGGCTGAATTTTGGCTCGCTGAGCTTGGGCTGGGCGGGAACGCCCCAGTACTCCCGCAGCGAGTGCACGATGACAGGCAGGCCCCGGAAGACACAGAAGATCACGGCTAGCCAGGCAGTGACCCGGAACGTGCTCCACATTGACGGCAGCACCAGGCCGAGATCGGCGCCGGCAACGTCAGCTCAGCGCCTGCGTCAGGGCCAGGCCACAAAAGGTCACCACCTTGGTGACCGCATAGCCGGTGCGCATCAGGGTCGACCCCACCAGAAACCGGCCCAGCGGAGTGCGGTGCTGAGCGAACGGCGCAGTCCCCTTCCCCACCCCGATGCTGCGGAGCGCGTCGGTCAGAGTGGTGCGGGCAATGATGATCAGAGGGATCGCCACCGGAATCATGCGGAGATCGGCAAAGCACACCCACAGGACCAGCTCGTAGGTTCGGTCGGCTGCGATGTCGAGCACGCTCCCGAACAGGCTGGTCTGACCTCTCTTGCGGGCCACCACCCCGTCCACGGTGTCCAGCATCAGTCCCCACGAACAGCAGCACCACTCCCAGGAGCTGGACCGACGGCGACCCCAGGTAGAGAATGAGGACGATGATGAGAAGCAGCGGGAAGCGCGACAGCGTGATCCAGTTGGCCAGCATGAGGGGTATCTCCAGTCTGGAGACTACATGACAAAGCTCTTCGGATTCATTGGCGCGACTGCGGGCGGTTACCTGGGGTGGTGGATTGGGGCACCGGCCGGAGTGATGACCGCCTTCATGGTCAGCATGGTCGGTACCGGCGCCGGCATGTATGTGGGTCGCAGGGTGGCCTCACACTACGAGCCTTAGCGGGTGCCCAGGAACAGTCTCCCCTGCCAATGTTCTACCTTGACCGACTTTCCTCGACCCTTTCCGTTCAACGACTCCAGTGCCAGCTTGGCTCTGCGCTTCCCTCCGGTGGCCTCCAGGCGAAACTGTTCCGGCGGCACCGGGCCGTTGCCGTCGGCGCTTCCTGATATCCGGGCTGCAAGCTCCCTCAAGTCAAATGCCAGCGAGTCGGTACCCACTCGCACGCCGAGCATCCCTGTGGTGCTGTCGAACCGAACCTGGACCGTGTCCTGGTCGACGATCACTGTCTTGTCGTAGTCAGAGAGCCGGACCATCCAATCGTATCCCCGGATCGACGTGGCGCTCTCCTGTCGGGCATAGAGGTAGATGGAGCCCTCCGACCGGGACGAGTATTGCGGTACGTAGGAGATGTGAGCGACCGCCAGAATCTGAGCGGCGGCTTTCTCTCGGTTCTGTCGCTGGTCCGGTAACGAATCCCAATTCAGCTGGGGCAGCTCACCGGGGATAGCTGCCGCGACCTGACGACGCGCCCCGTGCTCCAACAGGAACCGCAAGGCGGCGCTGGCTTCGCGGCCATCCGCCCCGCGTTCTGCTCCACTGCGGGGGAAGCGGCCAGCTGGCGCAGCCGCCGACCCTGGCTCGCCACCGAGATTCTGGTGACACTGAGCGGTCCATAGAGCGTGAGCAGCAGCAGGGCGGCGAGGGTCACCGGTATTCGTTTGATCCCCGCGTCTTGTCGCAGAGTGTAGCTCACGGCAATGGCCAGCAGCCAGATACCCAGGAGTACGCCGAGGAGGCGCATCTCGGTCAGTCCGTAGGGAAGCACGCGCTTCCAGAATGCCACCAGCAACACGATGGCTGCGGGTATCAGGCCGACGAAGAGCCAGCGGGTGTAGGTCCGGATCCAGGGCTCCGCCGGATCGTCGCGCAGCGGGTGCACCAGCAGAAAGCCGAGCAGTCCGGCAATCGCCACGCTGGTAACCAGCCAGCCGATCCAGCCCGAGGGCCATTCTCCTCCGGCGACGATCTTGACCAGATAGGCGAGCAGCAGCAGCAGATAGATGAAGACCAGCGGGGTCAGAATGTATTGGGCGAAGACCTTGAGCACCCGGGGATAGCTGGTATCGTCCACCAGCTCCCGCAGACCCCGGGGGACCTCGGCCAGGAAGATCCAGGTGTTGATCACCAACGCGATGACGAGGTACAGCCGTCCGTAGAGCTCGCCCGGAACATGGGCACCGAAGAGCTTGTCCAGTGCGACAAGGGCGATAACCAGCCCGAGGTAGAGCACCGCAGAGAAGACGGTGGCTCGGAGAAAGCCGAGGAAGAGCCGGCGGTTGTACTGCCAGAACGCGGTCGTTTCCCCTTCGCCGATAAAGGGGAGTACCGCCACCAGGAGATGCAGTCCCGCGTTCAGCTGGAAGTAGCGGATCGCCTCGTGTTTCCGCTCCGGGCCGGGCCAGACCAGATAAAAGAGGCCCAATAGGATCACGCCCGCGGCGTTGAGCAGGGCGGCGCGCGGAGCGGGCCAGCCGCGCTCTTCGGCAAACAGGGTCAGAGCGACGCTGAGCGGAAGGCCGAGGGCGCCGACCATGGCGAGCCGGGCCCAGTCGTGATTAGCGTGGTGGGTGGTGGCGGCGATGGCGGAGGCGGCAGTGAACATGCCGAGGCCCAGGGTCCAGGGGAATCGGCGCAGCACCTCCCCGGCGCGGTGGGCCAGGGTAACCAGCGACGGGAACCGCATCAGACGGTTCTCGGGGCTAACCCAAGCCCCGACGCATTGCGGCCGAGCTTCACGCCAAAGCTGTTACACCTCATTGGAATACGTTCCTGTCCGGCGGAGGACCTCGAGGGTTGACGGCAGCTAGCTGCAAACCTGGGACCAAGCCTGTCACTGGACGACTGCTGGGGGAAGCCTCCCGATGCTCGTGCTGGTCAGTGATCTCCACCTCACCGACGAACGCACCGCCCGGAACGTAAATCCGGAGGCGTTCAAGCTCTTCGGTGCGGAAGTCGCAGCCACCGCCAAGAAGCGGGGAGCCAGGGAGACCATCCTGGTCCTCCTCGGCGACATCATCGACCTGGTCCGGACCGACTACTGGCTGCGGCAGCGCCTCTCCCCAGATGAGAAACCCTGGGGTGGCAAGCTGGATCCGAAGACCGGGATGAACTCCGATACCAAGACCATTGCCCGCCAGTTTCTCACCATCCTGCAGGACATTCTCCGCTCCCCCGCCGCTCAGCAATTCATCGCCACCTTGGCGGAGCTGGAGCGCAGCTGCCCTGCCTTCTCGGTGCGCTACGTTGTCGGCAACCATGACCGGGTGCTGTGGAACTTCCCTGCTCTGCAGGCGGAGATCAAACGCGCGATCCCCCAGATCACCAGCTTCGCTCCCAGCCTCGAGCTGGAAGAGTACGGGGTCGTCGCCCGTCACGGCCATGAATGGGACCTGAACTGTCACGGCTGGGAATTTCGCAACAAGGTTCTGCTGCCGCGAGAGAACGTAGGCCGCTTCTCCCCCGAAGCTTATCAGGTGATGGCGATTGGCGAGGCGGTGACGGCCGAGCTGATGGGTGGGTTGATCTATCACGCCGCTCAGCTGGGCACCCAGCCGGCGATCGTCGAGCAGCTGAAGGACGTCAACAATCTTCGGCCCATGCTCCACGTATTTGAGTGGCTCGATTGGATCGGGGCGCCGGAGTCACGTGCGGAGCAGAAAAGGCTCTACCAGGCCATGAAGCTGGCGCTCGACGGCCTGCTCGGCTGCAGCCTGGCCAAACAATGGGACCACATGCGCACCGACCTGCTGGTCTCGGCCGATCTGGTAGATCGGCTGCAACAGGCCAGGCGCCTGATTCTCGGTCCGGACTTCGGCTCTTTCCGCGGCCGGGTCGACGCGCTGCAGAGTCTGGAGCGGACCTTCCCCTTCCTATTCAAGGAAGAGGACACCCTGCGAGAGGGTGCCCGATCGGAAGAGGTCTTCCGAAACCCGAGGCCGGAGAGCCATATCCAGCGGGTGGCGTACGGGCACACTCACCGCGCCCGGCACGACTATTTCCACGGCAATCAGGACGGCACGGTGAAGATGTATATCAACACCGGTACCTATCTGCCGCTCATCACCCAGGCCGAAGACGGGGAGTCATTCGCCAGCTCGATTCAGATGGTGTACGTCTACCTCTATCGGGTCGACGAGGACCTGGACACCAAACAGCCGGGCACGACATCCATGGACATGTGGACCGGAATCCGGAGAAAGCTCTATGCGTGAGCACGGCAGGGCCAAGCTGCCACGCGGTCATGCGCACTCCGGACTCGCTCTCCGGGGTGCCCTTCCAGCTTGCACCGGACTGTGACAGCTGCCGGGTCTGGTTGCCGCTTTCCAGCATCGATTCGTTGAGGGTGGGCAATATGGAGCGCGGCGCGTATCGGAGCATTGGCGTTGCTATCCTCGGGATGACAGCACTGGGAGCCCTTCTTTGGCTGTCGGTGGACCACGATTGAGGGGAGAACTGAATGCCGGATTCTCAGAACTGGCTGGTCTGGGCGCTCCTGTCGGCGGTCTTTGCCGCGGCCACCGCCATTCTCGCCAAGATCGGCCTCGAGGGAATCGACTCCGACTACGCGACTCTGGTTCGCACTACCGTGATTCTGGTCGTGCTCGGCGTCCTGGTATATGCCACCGGCAAGTGGCAGAACCCAGCCACAGTTCCCGGCTCGGGCGCTGCTCTTTCTCACGCTCTCCGGACTGGCCACCGGAGCGAGTTGGGTCTGCTATTTTCGGGCGCTCAAGGTGGGAGAGGCGTCGAAGGTCGCGCCGGTCGATAAGCTCAGCGTGGTGCTGGTGGCGCTGTTCGCCGTCATCTTCCTGGGTGAGCGACCAGCCATTCGGGATTGGGTGGGCATCGCCTGCGTCGGTGCGGGAGTGCTACTTCTGAGTTTGCGCCGATAAGCCATGGCCGAGCTTGAAACCAGCTTCCCAGGGCGATGTGGAGCTCCTGGTGGATCTTATGGCCGAGTTCTATGCGGAATCTCACCACCCGCTGAATCGCGAGCGGGCGCGAAGGGCTTTTCACGCGCTCCTGGCAGACGACCGGCTGGGCCGAGTCTGGCTCATTCGCCTGGATGGGCAGGATGTCGGATATGTCGTGCTCACGCTCGGCTTCAGCATGGAATATGGCGGGCGTGATGGCGTCGTGGACGATCTATTTATCCGGGCGCCGTTTCGCGGAGCCGGTCTCGGGACCGCCGCGGTGGAGGAGGTAAGACGCGTTGCTACCGAGCTGGGGCTGCGCGCATTGCACCTCATGGTGGACCAGGAGAATGTCCCAGCGCAAACGGTGTATCGTCGAGCCGGATTCGTGCCGACCGAACTCCAGCTCCTCACCTTGAAACTGGCTGACCCTACGCACGCCTAAAACCGGTATTCCAAAGGAGACCCAGGTGCCTCGCCTCTCGCGCCGTGCCGTACTCATCGCCGGATTCATTGTCGGAGTGGCACTCTGGCTCGTGCCCTGGTTGCTTCTGGCCGAATCGGAACCGTGGGACGGGCACGGACCAGCCTACCCGCTGACTCTGCTCCTCATCGGGCTGGTACTCGGCTTCCTCGGCCCGGGCCGGCCTGGGCGCCGCCGTCGCAGGAGTCTTCGTCGGGCAGCTGCTGGCGTTGCTCTACCGGGTCCTGACCCATCCGGGCGGCAACGAGACCTGGATGATCGGCGTGCTGCTGTTGGGCGGGTACACCTTTCGTCGTGACGGGGATCGGTGCATTTCTCGGGGGCGTCCTCCGCCAGCGGTTCTTCCCCCCGCGACGGGTGGCCGATCGCCGGGCGTAGCCAATGAGCGGGAGCCAGGAACTACTTCCTGTACGCCTGGCCCTGACCTGGCTTAGCTTTCCGACACACTTCCACCCGTGGAGGTTCCATGGCAGCAAAGAAGCGAAAATACAGCAAAGGAGCCAGCAAGAGCGTCAAGAGCGCAATGCGCCGGCGCAAGAGCGGTACCCTCCGGAGCGGCAAGGCGGGACGAGGCGGCAAGGTAAAGAGCCGAGCGCAGGCCATCGCAATCGGATTGTCAGAGGCTCGGAAGAAAGGCGCGAAGGTTCCAGCTAAGAGACGGAGCCGGCGGAAGAGCAGCCGAAAGCGCTCCTAGCATTCGCCACTACCTCGATCTTCTCGGTGTCGCCGTCTTTGCCATCAGCGGCGTGCTTACCGCGGGCAGCAAGAGCCTCGACTGGCTCGGGGTCGCTGTCATTGCGGTGGTCACCGCCATCGGCGGCGGCACCCTGCGCGATGTGCTGCTGGAGCGCTATCCGATCTTCTGGATCGCCGACCCCACCTACCTCCTGGTGATTCTGGCGGCGACCGGCCTTACCCTTTTCTACGTCCACTTCCGGGTTCCCAACCGGCGGGCCCTGCTCATCGCCGATGGGCTGGGGCTGGCTTTCTTCACCATCGGTGGGGTGCAGATCGCTCAGCAGGCGGGGCTGTCCGGCATCCCCGCGGTGCTCATGGGGACGATTACCGGTGTCGCCGGCGGGATGATCCGGGATGTGCTCTGCGCCGAGATCCCCCTCATTCTGCGACGAGGACAGCTGTACGCCAGCTCGACCATTGTGGGGGCCGCATTGTATCTCACGCTGGAACGGGCCGGAATAGGGCGGGACCCGGCTGCGCTGATTGGGATGGGGACGATCGTCGCGGTTCGGTTTGCCGCGATTCTGTGGCGACTGGAGCTCCCGGTCCTCAGCCTGGAGCAGACCCACACCGGAACCTTCCGCCGGCCGGATCCGCCTACTTGATCACGACCGCCGAGAGATCCGGTTCGGGATACTTGAGGTGCAGGCTCTGTAGCTGGTCGGCAATCACTGATCCCACCACGTAATTCCGATACCACTTCTGGTTGGCCGGCACCACATACCAGGGCGCCCAGTCGGTAGAGGTCTTTGAGAGAGCGTCCTCATAGGCTCGCTGGTAATCCTTCCAGAGCTTCCGCTCCTCGAGATCGCCGGACTGGAACTTCCAGCGCTTGGTGGGGTCCTCGATCCGGGCCTGCAGCCGAGCCCGCTGCTCGTCCTTAGTGATGTGCAGGAAGAACTTGAGGATCAGCGTGCCTTCGTCATGCAGCATCTGCTCGAAGGCGCAGATGTGGTCGTAGCGCTTCTGCCAGGTGGCTTTGGGGACCAGATTGTGCACCCGCACCACCAGCACGTCCTCGTAGTGGCTCCGGTTGAACACCACCACTTCGGCCTTTCCCGGTACCTGGCGGTGCACCCGCCAGAGGTAATCGTGGTCCAGCTCCTCTGCTGACGGCTTCTTGAAAGAGACGACCCGGGTTCCCACCGGGTTGAAGCCACCCATCACGTGCCGGATGGTGCCGTCCTTCCCTGAGGTGTCCATGCCTTGCAAGACGATCAGCAGCTTCCATTGATGCCCGGCATAGAGCAGCTCCTGGAGCTCGGCGAGCCGGTCCTGGATGGCGGCGTTTTGTTTCTTGGCCTCGGGCTTTCCCCCGGGGACCAGATGGGTGTCGTCGGGATCGAATTCGGTGAGATCGACCTTGCGGCCGGGCGCACGAGATAAGGATTCATGCCTGATGATGTCTCGCTCGGCCCGGTCGAGCAACTCTAGGCCTAACGGCTCCAGCTATTTCTCAGACAGCCGAGGAACGTGGCGCACGCAGCCGTCCGGGCCGAATCATACGGCGGCGGAGTCGATGCGCTCGATCGAGCGGGGTATCCTGGCGCCCAGCTGGGACGAGGCAACGTCGCGGTCCTCGGTCGCAGCCTCGACGGGGACCTCGGAGAGCTTCGCGGCATTGATGAGCATCTCCCGGCGCACGCTGGAAGCGGTCCGCATGACCCGCAGCGGATACCGGTGGCAGCGCGGTGTATTGCGCCCCCGGACGCAGCCATTGTAGCGTCGCAGAGCCTGCTCTACCGACTTGGTTCGGCGGAGGTAGCTATTCAACAGCCGGGCGCCGTGGCAGATATTGGCCTCGACGTTCAGCAGGTCACCGGACAGGCAGCCGTAGCTCCCGATGTGCACCGGCATGACCTGCATTACCCCGATGGCGCCTTGAGTGCTGATGGCAGTGGAGTCCGCGGGACCGTTCTCGATAAGGAGCACGCCGGCCAGCAGGCTGGGGCTCATGCGGAGCCGTCCCGCCTCATATACCACCGCGGCCGCAACCCGGTCGGCCAGCTCAGGGTTGCGCAGCCTGCGAGTGAGAGCAATGGCCAACGGACGATGGGCCAACCGCCGGGTAACGTCGCGCTCGAGCGCAGCGCTATCCACCCGGACCCGGGTCGCCGGAGTGGCTGGGCGGGTCGCCCGGCGGACCGAGGGAATCGGTTTCATGTCTGCCATCGGTGGCAGCGGCGCCGACAGTGCGGCGGCCCCCATGGGGGCCACACTTCCGGCGCAGGCACACGCAGCCAGCACTGCCCCGAGCAGACCCGTATCCAGCACCCTGCTACGAAGGCTAGCGGGGAACATGGCGCTCCTCGTGGAAGTCGTGAGGGCAGTATTGCCCGTGCCAGAGGCGGGCTCAAGTGTTCTGAAACTGGTCGCGGCGAAGAACGCGACAGTCGCCGACGAGTTATGAATTGTGGCACGGTTACAAGTCGAGAATCCGCTGCTGGTACCACCGAATGAGCGTGCCGGTGCAGCGGGTGGCATTAAACCGGATCGTTACAAAGGCGCGACAAGGCGGCCCCCCGATGAAGCACCCGATTCAAGGTTTGCACCATGTGACCGCTACGGTGGGCGAGGCGGTGGCAGATCTCGATTTCTATCGCGCCGCGCTGGGACTGCGCCTGGTCAAGAAGACGGTCAACTTCGACAATCACAACGTCTATCACTTCTACTACGGAAACGAGCAAGGCAGCCCCGGAACGATCTGGACCACCTTCCCTTATAAAGGATGGTCGGTCCCGCCGGGGCAGCATGGCGAAGGACAGATTACGGTCACCTCCTTCTCCGTCCCGCCGAGCTCCCTTGGTTTCTGGACCGGCCGACTCCGAGAGCGTGGCGTGCCAGTACGGGAACAGGGCTCGCCATTCGGGGAAGATGCCATCGTCTTCTCCGACCCCTCTGGGCTGAGCATCCAATTGATCGGGACGCCCGACCGGCGAGCCCCCTGGACCGGAAGTGGGATCGACCCGGAGGACAGCGTCCGGGGGCTGCACAGCGTTACCCTGACCGTAGCCGACCCGGCAGCGACCGTGGCGCTGTTGACGGGAGTGCTGGGTTTCGAGTTGGTAGACTGAGAGGGAGGGACGAGTACGCCTGGCGGTGAACCGGGCGGAGCCGGGCAAGACCATCGAGATCCTGCACGGCACTGGAGTGCCCCGCGCCCGCAACGGAATCGGCACCGTGCACCATGTCGCCCTGGCGATCGACGGCCTCGATCAGCAGCTCCGGCTTCGGGAGGAGCTGCTGGGCCGAGGCTTCGGAGTGACTGACGTATTGGATCGCCAGTACTTCCAGTCGATTTACTTCCGGGAACCGGGCGGCGTGCTGCTGGAGGTAGCGACGACCAGCCCTGGCTTTACCGTAGATGAGGCTCTGCCCGCTTTGGGCCGGGAGCTCAAGCTGCCGCCGTGGGAGGAGCCGCACCGAGCCACCATCGAACGGGGGTTGCCTCGCCTTGATCCAGTTTCGTGAGCCTGGCGCCGCGCGAGCCGGAGGCTACGTCCTCGCGCTGGCCTCATTGCTGGTCGTCGTTGGCCTGATCTTTCATCCGGTGCCCGGCGGCGGCTTCGAGGAGCGGCCGTCGGTACTGAGCCAGACCCCTTGGTGGGGCCCGATTCACGTGGCCATCGCAACCGGATTCGTGCTCTGTGTCTTGGGCGGAGTCCTCATGCTGGCCGCGGGCGGGCGGCTGCTCCGACCCTGGGTCTCCTCGCTGTTCTGGGGTGCACTCACGGTAGGGATGATCTTCTTCACCGGTGTCGCCCTCATCAACGGCTGGGTGATGCATGCGCTCACCTCGGCGGGCGCACCCGCGAGCGATCCCCTGCTCTACTTTGCCTTCAACCGGTTGCTCATCGGATACGGTTGGCTGGGTAATCCGCTCTTCCTGTTCGGTCTCACCGGGCTGGCGTACCTCGAGACCCGGAGCTCGGCACCCTTCGTTTCTCGACCAGTGGCATGGCTGGGCTTCGTGGTCAGCTTCCTTTCGTGGGGCCGGGGAGTCGGCTCGGCAACCGGCTGGTATTTCCTGGAGCCACTGATCTACGCCAACGTGCCGGCGTTTCTCTGGCTGGGATATTACGGGCTCCGCATCGCGAAGGAAGCCGGTCGGGATGAGACCTAGTCTAAGGTCGGCAGAGGCGAATCGAACCACCGTTTCGTGGGCCACTCGCTGGAGCGACTCGCACGGTGGCCTGGGGGGTGTTCAGTGGGTGGGCCGCCACGGCGGCCACCGGCGGCAATGACCGGGCATCGTGGCGGGTGATCGCCTCGTACACAACCAGAGCGGCCAGGTAGGTGCCCAGCTCGGCGGGGTGAAAGCCATCGGGACCGTAGAGAGGGAGATCGGCGTCGACCGCCCATGCGGCTCGCCAGGCCTCGCCCGCGGGGAGGAAGAGTCCTCCCACCGCCTGAGCCGCGTCCTGATACGAGGCGCGGACCGCATCGAATCCCTCCAGGTTGCCCGCCGGCGGCCACACCATCAAGAGCGCGGTCCGGCCACCGGCAGCACGGATAGCGGGGTCAAGCTGCCGCGCCGCCAACACCAGCGTATCCCGGCCAATTGGAGTCGTGGTCGGCCCCTGCTGTAACACCACGTAATCCCAGCCTCCGCTCCGGATCACCTCCACCGCGTTGCTCATACCATTGGCATGGTCGATCACCGCAAAGTTGGGTAATGCGACCATCTGAACATGGATTGTGTCATCACCGGTGGCCGCAAGCCGGGCGACGGTGCCGGGAAGGTCATTGAAGTAGGTAAGGCTGTTCCCGATGAAGAGCACCCGATACCCACCGGCAGGGCCCGGCTCCACCGTGGTGGTGCCGCCACCGCAGGCAAGGATGAGCAGCGCAATGAAGAAGCCCAGCGTGCCTGCTCTTTTCGTAGTTACCTCCGGCGTGAAGCGAGCTGTGTCACCGGTGTGACGGATCACGCTGGATGGGAGACACAGCGTGATCCTGAAGCTGGCTCAGTGAATCACGATGTTCCCGTGCTCGACCGGCCAGGTCCGCGCATTGTCGTCCGGCCAGATCTGGCGCTGACAGTATTCCTCCGAGGTCACGATGCCGGGCGGTGGCTGCTCGAATCCCATGAATGTGCTGCGGTCGGGCTCCGAGCTACTCTTCCCGGTATCGAGGACCCGAAACCAGGCGTCGTCGCCCACCTCGGTTAGCGGGTCGGGATCGTTGCTCTGGGTCAGAACGCCGCCGATCCAGGCCCGGTGATTCACCGGATCCACCGCAAAGCAAGTCACGTCTCCCTTGTAGGTGAAGCCAAAAAATGGTTGATGCTGCTGAAATCGTCCGGTTACCCGGCCATCGGCATGGCGAATGGCGGTAAAGGAGAATGTCACGGTTCCGAAGACCGGGTGTACGAATTGGCCACCACCGGTTACCTGCTCGACTCCGTCTCCCGCTGGCTCAGCCTGGGTTACGTCTGCCTGCGATCTCGAACCATTTGGAGCCAGAGGCCCACACCCGCCGGCGATCAGCATGAGCGCTCCAACTCCGATCCGCTTGGCGTACCGCATCAGTCTCTCCTGGGTTAGGGATGTCGCCCCAGCAGGATAGGAAGGGAGCCGCGGCCGGTTCTTGAATGGGAACAGCGGCGACTGGGACGAAACGGGCATTCCGTGGGGTGCGGGGGTCCGCGGCTGGAACGTCTCCCCCGCAGAATCCATGACTGCGCCGACTCGTCCTGTCCCCGTGACCATGGGCAGCCCCAGCTTCCGATCCCTGGAGCTGGACGGCTTCGGAGTTACTGAGGCCTGGTTTCCAGCGACCGAGGTTCTGCCCCGGCATACCCATGACCGCGCGTGCGTCGCCGTCATGCTGGACGGTTCCTTCGACCTCCGCCTCACCGGCAAGGTCTACCGCTGTTTCCCGACCTCTATTTTCACCGAGCCGGCCGGCGAGACCCACGCGAACTACATGGGGCCTAGCGGGGCTCACGTAATAGTCGTCCAGCCTGACCCTGCCTCGGCCGATCTGCTCCGGCCCTTCGCCGACCTGCTGGAACGCCCGGCGCACTGCCATCACGCCGGCCTGACTCAACGGGCTTGCCGCCTCAGTCGAGAGCTGGACCGTCCGGACGAGTTCTCGGTCCTCGCCGCTGAGGGGATCGTGCTGGAAATGTTGGTAGATTTGGCCCGGCTCGAGTACGGACAGGCTCCCCGCCCCCCTCGCTGGCTGCTCCGGGCTCAGGAACTGCTGCATGCCCGTTTTGCCGAGCCGATCCGCACCGCCGAGGTGGCCAATGAAGTCGGGGTACACCCGGCCCACCTCGCTACGGGGGTTTCGTATTCACTACGGACAGTCGATCGGAAGCTATGTGCGTCGCTTGCGGCTGGACTGGGCGGCCCGCGAGCTGTTGCGGTCGGATGTATCATTGGCTTCGGTGGCGTTGGCTGCCGGCTTCGCCGATCAAAGCCACTTCACCCGTTTCTTCAAGCTTCACACCGGGCAAACGCCACACGCGTATCGCCGGAGTATGTGTCGGTGATCGCCTGCAGCCCTCGAACCGCGTCAAGGAGATCGGATGAAGGGATCAGAGCGCCCGGCGGTCGCGGCGACTATTCTCGCCCTGGGTCTCAGCCTCGGCGGACTCCTCATCGGCCAGGGCTTTGCCAGTGGCCGGACCAGAGACCGCTACGTGGAGGTGAAAGGACTCGCTGAACAGGAGGTCACTGCCGATCTGGCCCTGTGGCCGCTGCGCTACGTGACCACCGGCGACGATCTGAGCGTGGCGCAGGCCCAAATCACCCGCAGCACCCACCAGATATTCGGCTTCCTCGCTCGCCACAGCATCGACACCGCTTCGGTTCAGCTGCAGGCGCTCGAAGTTTCCGACGCGTTCGCCAACCGTTTCCCCGGTGAGCGAGGCGGACCTCGCTGAAGCCGGCCATGGTGGCGCAGGCCACCGCCAACGCCCGGGAGGCGGCGGCACAGTTCGCCAAGGACTCGAGGACCGCGCTGGGCGGGATTCGCCAGGCCAGCCAAGGCGTTTTCGTGATCCTGCCCCGGGACCAGGCGCCCGGGGTCAACGAGAGCAATCAGCTGCAGAAGATCGTGCGGGTGGTGTCGACGGTGCAGTATTTCCTGAAGTGACGGGTTCTCGCCCGATGAGCCACCAGGCGACGAGCGCTGCCGCCACGGCCAGTCCCGCGGCCAGCAGGATGACCAGCCGGAACGCGTCCACAAACGCGCCCGCGACGGCGCCCTGAATCGCCTGCTGCAGCGCTGGAGGGAGGGAGGGCGGTATCCGCGCCGCGGCGAGCCTTCCCCGCTCTTCCGCGACCAATCGCCGAACCTCCGGTGGTATGCCGAGTGCCTCCAGCCGTCTGGCTAAGCTCTGACCGAACCGGGCATATGCCACGATCCCCAATCCGGCAATCGCGAGTAGCTGTGCCGTACGGGACACTGCGTTGTTAATCCCGGAGGCGAGCCCCGCCCGTTCCGGTCCGGCGGCGGTCATCACCGCAGTGGTTAGCGGCGCCACCGTGATGGCCATTCCCAGTCCCAGCACCGTGACCCCGGGTAAGAAGGTCTTCCAATAGCTCCCTCCGGTTCCGGGCAGCGCCAGCAGGCCGAATCCGACTGCGGCGATCAGGGGCCCAACCATCAGCGGAGTTCTCGCGCCGTAGCGGTCCACCAGTTTGCCTGACCGTCCGGAGAGCAGCGACATCAATGCGATGAACGGCAGGAAGGCCGCTCCGGCTGCAACTGGCCTGTAATGGTGAACCTGGATCAGATCGAAGGGTAGGAAGTAGAGCGAGCCGCCCAGGGCCGCATAGAGCAACAGCGTAAGGAGATTTGCTCCGCTGAAGCTGGCAGACTGGAAAAGATCCAGCGGGAGCATCGGCTCGGAAGAGCGAGCCTCGACCAGGGCGAATGCGGACAGAATCACGACTGCACCAGCCAGCGCTCCGATGATGACGAGGTGACCGAAGCCGAGCCGGGGAGCCTCCAGCAAGCCGAAGACCAGGCTGCCCAACCCCAGCGTCGCCAGGGAGGCTCCCACCCAATCGAGCCGGGGACCGGCACCGGGCGCTCGGCTCTCCGGGACCCGGCGCCAGACGATGCCCACGGTCACGGCAGCGATGGGGATGTTGATCCAGAAGACCCAGCGCCAGGAGCCGGCCTGGATCAGCCATCCCCCGAGGACCGGCCCGACTCCGCCAGCCGCGGCGGAAAATGCAGACCACCGGCCTATCGCTCGCCCTCGCCGCTCGGTTGGGAAGTAGGCGCCCAGCAGGGCAAGACTGGTGGGGACAAGTAGCGCGCCGCCCAGCCCCTGGACAGTCCGGGCAGCGATCAGCCAGCGAATGTTGGGTGCGACGGCGCAGCCGATGGACGCCAGGGCGAACAGCCCGACTCCCAGCGGTGTAAATGCGCCGGCGTCCCAGCTTATCGGCCAGCGCTCCACCCAGCAGCAACAGCGAGGCGAGCGAGAGGGCGTAACTCTCCACCACCCATTGCACTTCGATGGCGGTGGCAGCCAGCGCTTTCTGGAGGACGGGGAGGGCGACATTAACCACGGTCCCGTCGATGAACGCCATGCTGGAGCCGAGGATGCTCGCGGCGAGCACCCAGGGTTCGGCGGAGGGTTGAAGTTGCTGCGGAGGGCTACCCTGGCCGTCGGAGCTTGGCATCCAGTACCAGGCTACATCGGCCGGGGGTTTGTGGCTATCGGGGAGGGCGGGCGGCTGCTCTCAGTTGACGGGCCCAGAAAACCATGGCACTATGGCATGACCCCAAGAGGGGGCCCTCCGCTGGCAGACTCAAAAAAAAAGACCCTGGAGGATGCCGTTATGCTTCGATCTGGTTCGGTTCGACCAACTCTGGTACATCACCTCCTCACCCTCACAATTACATCGCTCTTTGCTCTCCCGATAGCTCGCCCATCGCAGGCCGCCGCCCAGGACGCCGCAGCACCGACCGGCACCATTGGCGGGAAAGTGGTGGATGAGCAGGGAAAGCCTCTACCCAACGCCCAGGTGTTCGTCGAAGGCACCTCGCTGGCCACCCAGTCCCGGAACGATGGCAACTACGTTCTGGCCCGGGTTCCCACCGGCGCCCACACGATCCACGCCCGGCTGCTGGGGTATAGGCCGCAGGCAGCGAGCGTCACCGTGCAGGCCAATACCCGGGTCACCCAGGACTTTACCCTACGGACGGACCCGTTACAGCTGCAGACCCTGGTGGTCACCGGCACCCAGACACCCAGGATGAACCTCGCCGCCAGCGTTGCCGTCACCTCGCTCACTCCGACCGACATCCAGCGGGCCGTGCCGCGGAGCACATCCGAAGTGCTTCGCTATGTCCCGGGCTTTACCCGGGTAGAAAGCTCGGGCGGTGAGGTCAACGAGAACTACTCGGTACGCGGTATTCTGGGGGTAGAGTACGTGAACTTCCTGGAAGATGGGCTCCCTGTATTCCCCACGATGCACACCTTCTTCATGAATGCGGACAACCTGATCCGCTTCGATGAGAACGTCGAGCGCCTGGAAGTCGTGCGGGGGGGCGCCTCAGCCCTGTTCGGATCCAACACGCCGGGCGCTATGCTCAACCTGCTTAACAAGACCGGCGGCGACGAGTTTGGCGGAGCCGTCCGGGCAACCGGCGCCACCCAGGGTCTGGCCCGGTTCGACATGAATGCCAACGGGCCGCTGGGCGACGCCATGCGGTTTAACGTGGGCGGCTTCTATCGCTACGACCATGGCGTGCGCGACCCCGGTTTCCCCGGCATCCGGGGCGGCCAGGTGAAAGCCAGCGTCACCCGGCTGCTGTCGAACGGCTACCTGCGCCTCTCGGCCAAGGTAATCGACGACCGGAACCAGTTCATCCTCGATCTCCCGTTCACCAACCAGAGCGATCCGCAGTACGTCCCTGGCTTCGGCAACTACGGCTCCTTTAACAGCCCGGAGGCACTCAACCTTCGGGTGCCGACGCCGGCCGGCGATCTGAATCTGCCGCTGGACAATGGGCTCCGGACCAAGGCCCAGTGGTACACCGCCGACGCCTCGTTCGATCTGACCAACGACTGGCACCTCCAGAACACCGCCCAGTACATGCAGGACCAGCAGGAATGGAACGCTCTCGTCCCGTCCAACGTCATAGCTGCGTCGGAGTTTGCCACACGCGGCCAAGGGCCAGGGCGGGCTGGGGCTGCCGGCGGGCACCACGGTGGCGTTGACCTACACCAACCAGTTCGACGCGACCGGCACGACGCACCTTCCGTTCAGCACGCCCAATGGCCTGGTGGCACCGGGCCAGCTGATCCATGTGGCCAAGCCGCTCTCGGCATTCCAGGATCAGCTTCAGCTCCGGCGTACCTTCGGGAAGCACACCCTGTCCTTCGGGACGTACTTCGCCAACTACACCCAGGACAATCACTGGTTCTTCACCCAGATCCTGACCGACGTGGGAGACCAAACCCACTTCCTCGACGCGGTGGTCACGCCGGCCGGTGGCGGCGCCCCGGACAGCGTCACCAAGAACGGCTTCGTGAACCAGCTGTCTGGATACGCCAACGGCTCCGGTCAGACCAGTATCATATCGGGCGTGCTGGGCGGCGAAATCCAGCTCACCGATCAACTCCGAGCCGACGTCGGCGTGCGGGGGGAATACGACAAGTACGTGCAGGTTGCGGAGCAAACCTCAGCCTTCGACCTGGACCTCAATCCGGCGACGACCTACAACAACGAAACGTTCGGGAACGGCAGCTTCCGCCAGTTCTCGCGTGGCATCAAGGATTGGTCGGCATCGCTTGGACTCAACTACGCCCTCCAACCGAACCTCTCGCTATACGCCGCCGGCGCGCGCGGCTACAAGATGCCGGCGCTGGACGAGTTCCTGCAAGCGACGGCCCAGCAACAGGTGAACCTGTTCGATCGAGGCAGGTACAGTCGGTCGAGGGTGGGGTCAAAGGCTTCATGGGCCCATTTGCATTCACCGTGGGCGGCTTCTGGACCAAGCTGAAGAACGTGGTGAGCCAAGGCCTGGTGATCGACCCGGTTACCGGAGCATCCTCGTGGGTCATCCAGCCATCACCCGAGAACAAATCCTACGGCGCAGAGCTCGAGCTGGTGGTCAATCCCTATCCGGGATTCCAGCTCCTGGGAGCCGCCACATTACTTAAGGCCGAGCTGGGCAGCGGGGCAGGTGCGGACATCGGCAGCCGGTTGAACGGCGTACCCACCTCCATTGCCAATGCCGCGGCACTCTACACCATTCGCGCTCTTCAGCTCAAGGCCGACTGGCACTGGGTGGACACACGTCCAACCGCCATTGCGGCCGGTCCCTCGCTCCCGGCGTATAGCTACTTCAACCTCGGAGCGGGTATTAACCTGAGTCAGGGGACGACGATCAACGCCGACCTGCTGAATGCATTCCAGGGCAAAGGGCTGGAGGAAGGAAACCCGCGGGTGGTGAGCACGGGCGGAATTTTCCTGGCCCGGCCGATCCTGCCTCGGCGGTTCCAGGTGTCGATTAAGTACGACCTTGGAGGTGCCCCGCCAGTGCAGCGTTGAGGTGCCGGTTTAGCAGAACAGCATACCGGCGACGGGCCTCTGAGCCCGTCGCCGGTCTGTTGTCATGGCCCGGAGCTAAGACCTAGGAGCCGTAATGACGAGAAAGTGGATTCTGGCGGGCCTGTGTGCGGGCAGACTCTAGTCGTGGCCGCTCTCGGCGCCCAGCAGCCCCGGCCGGTGGCCGGAGACTCCAGCTTCAAGCTCAGCACTGAAGATCCCCGCCGCGCGCCCTCACCGTTCATCGGAAACGGACATCTCGGCCTCGTCATCCCGGCCCTCGGGATCGGAGCCTCGACCTCGATCATGGCGGGGATGTACGAGGAAGGTGAGGGGGACGTGCCCCGGATCGTGAGTGTACCCGCCTGGACCGCAATCGATATCGCCAACGGTGATCGATGGCTGGATGCCAAGGCGGTCGGTGATACCAGCGTCAGCGCCTACCGCCAGGTGCTGGACATGAGGACCGGCACCGCGCGCACCAGCTATCACTGGACTGTAGGGTCCCAGCGGATGTCGGTCCGGGTGGAGACCTTCATTTCCCGCGCCGATCCCAGCCTCTCGGTCGTTCGGCTGACGCTGGCCCCGCAGTATCGCGGCCGCCTGCGGGTCCGCTTTGCCCTCGTAGGGTGGCCCCCGCCCCGCCGGCTCGCCCTCGCCACACTGGAGAAAGCGGAGCGGGATTGGAAGCCGGCCGACATCTGGTACCCTGGCCACATGGCGGTCCGTTCGCGCGCTGCTAGCCCAGGTACCGGGCGGAGCCCGCCTCTCGCTGACTTCCAGTCCGGAGGGGCGCCCGACCACCACCCTGGCTCAAGCCGCGGCCATAACCTGGGGCAAGGAGCTGCCCGGCCTTACCGCGCGGACCACAGCCGCGGAAGACACCGCCCGAGTCGAGATCGCCTTCGACGCCTCCCGGGGACGCAGCTACACCTTTACTCAGGTTGTCAGCACCGCTTCGTCAATCGACGGCCCACAGCCGCTTCCCCGCGCCACTCGCCAGGCACAAACCGCCCGGGCCCGCGGGTACGAAGCTCTGGCGGCGAACAATGCCCGCGCCTGGCGGCAGCGGTGGCAGACCGACATCGAGATCACGGGAGACCCACAGCTGCAGCGGGTAGTGCGCTCCATGCTGTTCTATCTCCTGTGCAGCGCCGACTCGGGTACCCGGCTGGGCATTCCGCCGATGGGCCTCTCGAGCGCCGGCTACTACGGGCACATCTTCTGGGATTCCGACACCTGGATGTTCCCATCGCTGCTGGTCACCCATCCGGATGTGGCGCACTCGCTGGTGTCATTCCGGGCTCGCACCCTGGCGGCGGCGCAGGCCAACGCGCAGCAGAACGGCTACCGGGGCGCGATGTATCCCTGGGAGGCCGACGAGCGGGGCCAGGAAACCACTCCCCACTTCGCGGTGCAGAATGCCCGGTCCGAGATTCACGTCACTGGTGACGTCGCGATGGCGCAGTGGCAGTACTATCTGGCCACCGGAGACTCGGCCTGGCTGGCTCGGGAGGGTTATCCGGTAATTCGGGAGACGGCAGACTTCTGGGTCAGCCGGGCCACGCCGGATTCGACCTCAGGCAAGTACCATATCACGAACGTCGTGTCGGTCTCCGAGGGCTTGATTGGGGTCTCTGACGACGCCTACACCAACGCCGTCGCCCGGAAGAACCTGGAGGTCGCTGCCTGGCCAGTAAGCGGCTGGGAACGCCGGCGGATCCCCGCTGGGAGCAGGTGGCCACCAAGCTCCACATGCCCTACGACTCCGCGAGCCAGTTCTTCCGCACCTATGAGGGCGCGCCGGATTCAACGCTGGGCGACGTCACCCCACTCCTGGCCTATCCCTTGGGCGTGCCGATGAGCGAGCAGGCCAAGCGGTCACAGTTGGCGCAGGCTGCGCGGAGTCTGCTGGCTGAGGGACCGGGGGCGATGATGGGCTCCACCCTGCTGTCGGTCGATGCCGCCGAGCTGGGTGACCGGGCTTTGATCGACTCACTTCTGCCGCATAGCTATCAGCCGCATCTCAAGGGTCCCTTCCTGATGCTCTCGGAGACCCCGACGAATGACGCAGTGGACTTTGTGACCGGCGCCGGCGGATTCCTCCAGCAGGTGATCTACGGCTATACCGGACTGCGGCTCCGAGACGGCGGACTGGAGCCGGCATTCCCCGCCATCCTGCCATCGAAGATCACCCGACTGATTCTGCGAAACATCTACTCCCGGGGCAAACGCTACGACGTGCTGATCGATGCTAATGGACGCCGGATGGTACCGCACCCAGCCAGTCATCCGCGATGACTCGAGTCATTCTCGCGCTCAGCTTGATCCTCCTAGGTCAGCGAGATCGGGGACCGGAGCTGAGTTCTCCGCCTCCCCGCCGGGTGCTCCCAGTGCTGGCGTTCCCCGAGGCCGGGCTGGACGATTCGGCCGCGTACCAGGGCTATCAGACCCGCTTTTACCGGGACTCGAAGGACAACGCGGTCCAGATCTACCTTCAGCCGCAGAGCGCCCGCGCCGTCCTGGTCTGGGCCGATGCCGCGAACGAGAGTGTGGGGTTCACCGTACGGGATGCGGCCGGCCGGCCGGCTCCGCTCCGGCTGGGGGGCCGAATCGGCCGAGGTGTCGAGCTCGGGAGCGCTGCGGACCATCGACTATCGCCTCGCCGCCGAGGTCTCTCACCTCGAAATCGGCGGGTTCGTGCTCGGCTCCATGCGGATCGAGCGCGACTACGTGTACTCCAAGCGGTACCTGCAGCCTTTGTCCGCCCCTCCCTTCCGGGTGGCCGAGGAATCGCTCCTGGTGGCCGATGTCGGCCGGCTGCCGCCTGCCGAGCGGCGGCGGCATCTGGCCTTGCTCGGCGCGCGCAACATGACGGTCCTCAGCTCGCGGCTGGTGCCGGCCATCACCCAACCCGCCGCTCCTTCCGCGACCATTCGGGTAGAGCGCCCATCCCTCGACGGGCGCAATCGGTTGGTGTTGGAGCTGAGCGTCGATCCTCGCCGGGTGAAGAGCCGGCTCAAGAGTGGAGTCGTCTCGTTCGAGACCAGGCCCGGTTCCGCCATCCAGCTACGAGTCAGAGTCACCACCGACGCCGCGCCGCTGACGCCGCTCACCCGACAGGAGATCTTTACTCCCGCCTTTTTGGAATTTCTCGCGCGCGCGAACAGCGACAGCTCCGGCAGCACCTACGCCCGGCGGCTGGAGCGGCAGGTGCGCGGGGTGGAGCTGCTCAGCACCGGCGAGAAGCTCATGGCCGGCCTTCCCAACTTCGCCACCTACTTCGGCCGCGACATGATGATGACGGCGCTCATGATGCGGCCCATCTGGACGCCGGCAATGCCGGAGCACGTGATCGCCAGCGTGCTCCGGAAGCTGGGGCCCGCGGGGGATGTGAGCCATGAGGAGGCTTTAGGAGGACAGGCCATCAGGGAGAATGCCGTCGTCTACGACTCGCTGCTCACCGGATACTTCGGGTCGGTCCGGGCCGGGCGACGGCAAAAAGCGGATAGCCTACTCGGCCGGGCCCGCGAGCTGCTCCGGGCACTGCAGGCGACCCGCGAGAACTACCACATGATGGACGATGAGTTTCAGCTCCCGGTCCTGCTGGCGCGCTACCTCCAGGATTCCACGGTACCGGTGGAGCGACGGCGCGCATTCCTCCTGGACAAGGCGGAGGGAGGCCAGACCCGGCTGGTCCTCACCCTGCGCGAGCTGGCACTGGTTGCCGCAGAAACCCGGCCCTACGTGCAGGCGCCCCGGGCCACCAATCTGGTGGGCTTCCCCAAACGCGACGCCACCCACTGGCGCTCGGCCAGCTGGCGCGACAGCGACCCGGGATATGCCAATGGCCGCTTTGCGATGGACATCAACGCCATCTGGGCTCCCACCGCGCTGGCGGCGATCGCTACGATACTGGAGACGCTGCCCGAGTTGGGCTTCACCAGTCAGGCGATCGACTCAATGGCGCCGGAGATCCGCCGCACCGCGCTGGGTCAGTACCTGCGGGATCCCCCGTCGCTCCGCCGGGCGATCGACGTCTGGAATGGAGCCCGCCGGCATTTCGAGATCACCCTCGCTCCCGAGGAGATCCGCCAACGCACCCGGTCCAAGCTGGCCTGGCTCCCCGAGCTGGAGCGCTCCTACTGGGACAAGGTCATGGCCGATCACGGAGAGGTGCAGGACTCGCTCACCTTTCTGGTGCTTTCGCTCGATGCCGCGGGGCACCCCATTCCAGTGGTCAATACCGATCCTTCGACTGGGCTCTTTCTGAACGGCTCGGCTTTGCCGGACCGGGTCCAGCGGGAGCTGGCGCCGTTTCTCCGCCCGTACCCCGTGGGGCTCTTCGTCGATGGGCTGGGTCCTCTGGTGGCCAACGACGCATATGCCCCGCAGGAGATCTGGGATCGGTTTCAAGCCGACCCCTATCACGGCCCGAGAGTGGTGTGGGGCCGGGAGGTCAACCTACTGCTGCTGGGGGTGGCCAATCAGATGGCTGCTGCGGTCGATAGCTCCGGAGCGCTGAAGAACCCGGCGCAGGAGCCGTACATCCGCATGCTGAGCCAGACGCTTCAGCGCACGCTCGACGCGGTAAATGCCTCGGGTCTCCAGCACAACGAGCTCTGGAGCTATGAGATCAAGGATGGGCATCTGATACCGACGCGGTATGGAACCAGCTCGGATGTGCAGCTGTGGAATACGACGAACCTGGTGGTGCAGTACGTCCTCGCGAAGCTGCCGCGAGTAGCGCCCTGAAGCGAAGGAGCGAGATCTACTCGACCCGCTTTCCGCTCTCCGCCTCGAACCAGTGCAGCCGGGCCCGGTCGAATACCACGCCGACAAATCGCTCGGGCTCGATCGCCGGCTCCGGCGGAGCGACCACCCGGAGCTCGGCGTCGCCCGCATCGGCTCCCCACCGGAGATAGACCAGCAGCTCGCTGCCTCTGGGCTCGACCACATCCACCCAGGCGTCGACATCTCCAGTCCCGCGTGGCACAATCGTCAGATCGTGAGGACGGATCCCGAGCGTGAGACCCTTGCCGCCGCCCGGAGCCTCGCCCTTGAGGATGTCGCCCGGCAGAAAGTTCATGCCCGGGGAGCCCACAAAACCCGCGACAAACCGATTGGCCGGGCGCCGGTAGAGCTCCATCGGGGGTGCCACCTGCTGGAGAAAGCCGTCCCGCATCACCGCCACCCGGCTTCCCAACGTCATCGCCTCTTCCTGATCGTGGGTCACGTACACCACCGTAGCGCCTAATCGCCGGTGCAGCCGGGCCAGCTCGGCCCGGGTTTCCACCCGCAGCTTGGCATCGAGATTCGAGAGTGGCTCGTCGAAGAGGAATACCTTGGGTTCCCGTACAATGGCGCGGCCCAGGGCCACGCGCTGGCGCTGGCCTCCGGAAAGCTGCGCCGGCTTCCGGCTGAGTACCGGCTCCAGGCCCAGGGCGCGAGCGGCCTCTTGCACTCTCCGATCGATCACCCCCCGCTCCGCGCCCCGCATTCTGAGCCCAAATGAGAGATTCTCCCGAACCGTCATGTGGGGGTAGAGCGCGTAGGTCTGGAAGACCATGGCGATGTCCCGGTCCTGCGGCGGGAGGTCGGTCACTTCTCGATCCCCGATGAAGATCTGTCCCCCCGTCGGCGTCTCCAGCCCCGCGATCATCCGAAGCGCGGTGCTCTTGCCACATCCCGAGGGTCCCACCAGCACCATGAACTCGCCATCGACGATTTCCAGATCGAGTCCCTGGGCGGCGACGTGCCCGTTGGGATAGGTCTTCTTTACTCCCTGCAGGCGAACGGATGCCATGATCAGCCCTTTACCGCGCCGGCGGTGAGTCCCTGCACGATCCGGCGCTGGAACGCGAGCACGAGGAGCGTCACCGGCAGCGTCGCGATTACCGCCGCCGCAAGGATCTGTCCCCAGGGGACCTGATATTGTCCCCGGAACAGCGCGATGGCCACCGGAACCGTCTGGCGCTCGGGACCCAGCGTGAACGACAGCGCGAAGAGGAACTCATTCCAGCTGTACACAAAGGTGAGGATGGCGGTGGTGGCCAGCCCCGGCACGGCGAGCGGAATGATCACCTCGCGAAAGGCTCGCAGCCGGCTGGCCCCATCCACCATGGCCGCTTCCTCCAGCTCCGCCGGCAGCTGCTTGAAGAAGCCTACCAGCAGCCACACCGTCAGCGGCATGGCAAAGGTGAGGTAGGGCAGGATCAGCCCGGGATAGGTGTTGATCAGGTGCAGGGAGCGGAGCAGCATGTACAGCGGGGAGACCACGGAGATCTGGGGGAACATGCCGACCGCAAGGATGAAACCGAGGAGGAGTGCCTTTCCCCGGAACTGGAGCCGGGCCAGCGCGTAGGCGCAGAGCGCGCCGACCGCCACACAGAATGCGGTGGTGGTTCCCGCCACGATCAACGAGTTCCGGATGGGCACCCAGAAGTTTCGTTGGGTGAACAGCGCGCGGTAGTGATCGAGCACCAGCTCCTTGGGAATCAGGGAGGGCGCCTGGAAGAGCCGGGCCTCAGGAGTAAAGGAGGACAGAATCGCCCAATAGAATGGAAAAGCGGTGGCCGCCACCAGCAACGTGAGCACGACAGCCGGCCACCACTTGCGGTCGCTCATCGCTTGGAGCCCATGAGCTCGGCACCCAGAAATCGGATGTAGACCAATGCCAGGCTAAAGGTGAGAACAAACACGATCACGGAGAGAGCCGAGCCATAGCCGAACTGGAGGTTCTGCAGCAGCGCGTTGAAGGTGTAGAGCGCGATCGGCTCGGTCGAAGTCCCCGGTCCTCCGCCGGTGAGTGCGTAGATCAAGTCGAAGACCCGGAAGGCGTCCAGCGTGCGGAAGATCAACGCCACCAGCAGCGCCGGCTTGAGCAGCGGGAGGGTCACGTAGCGGAACTGGCGCCAGGCCGACGCTCCGTCGATTCGGGCGGCTTCATAGAGCGACGAGTCGATATTCTGCAGGCCGGCCAGCAGGAGCAGCGCCACGAACGGCGTGGTCTTCCACACATCCGCCAGAATGATCGGCACCCAGGCCGCCTTGGGATCCACCAGCCAGACCAGCGGCTGTCCCAGGATCCCCAGGCTCACCAGGGCCGCGTTCACGATCCCGCTCTCACCCTCGAACATGAATCGCCAGAGCAGCGCTGAGACCACGGTCGGAATCGCCCAGGGCACCAGTACCGCGGCCCGGACCAGGCCCCGGAAGCGGAACGCGCGATTCAAGGCCAGGGCAAGCCAGAGGCCGATGACCAGCTCGAGAGTCACGCTGGCCACGGCGAAGAACGCGGTGTGAGCCGAGCGCGCCGCGAAAGCGAGGATCGCCGAAAGCCTCTAGATAGTTGCTGAGTCCGACGAAGGGACGGCCGAGCCAGGGCATCCGGAGGTCGTGGAAGTGAAGGGATTCCCAGAAGGTCCACACCAACGGAAAGAGCGCGACCATAAGGATGGTCAGCACCGCGGGCAGAACCAGCCCCCAGGCGAGCCGGGCCTCCTTGGCCTCGACGCCTCGTCCCGGCTCAGCGCTGCGCAGTGGACGCTCCGGTGCCGAGTCCTACCCGATCCAGTAGCTGTTGCATTTCCTTTTGGGCCTGGGACAGCGCTTCCGCTGGGGTGGTTTGGCGGGTCAGCGCGCGGTGCAGGTAAATCTGGAGGATTTCCGAGAGCTGGTTATACACCGGGGTAACCGGGCGGGGTACCGCATACTCGATGACCCGGCGCGCAGTCGCCGGGGGGATCTTCAGCTCTCCCGCGAGCTGATTGCCCTCATAGAGCGCGACCCGGGTGGGAAACTGTCCCACCACCTGGGCCCGCTCTCGCATCTGTTCCGGACGAGTGAGAAAATCGATCACGGCCCACGCCGCTTCGGGGCTCTCGGTGCGGCGGTTGATTGCCAGCTGAGCCCCGCCGAGCGCCGCGGTTGGCGACCCGCCCTGCCCCGCCGGCATGGGAGCGACGCTGAACCGCCCGGCTACCCGCGACGCGGAGCTGTCCTGCAGCAGCCCCACGGCGTACGGCCAATTTCGCATGAACACCGACTCGCCGTTCTGAAAGGCGAAGCGGCTCTCCTCCTCGTGCCAGGTCAGCACCGCAGAAGGCACGATTTGCTCGCGGTAGATCTCGTCCCGCATCTCGGTGAGCGCCTTGCGACCCGCATCGGAGCTGACCACCACGCGGCCGCCGTCGACGATCTTGCCCCCGAACGCCCCGAGGTACTCGAGGAAATTGGTGACCAGCCCCTCATAGCGAGCCCCTTGCCACACCAGGCCGTAGGGCAATCCGTGTTGTTGCCGGGCGCTCTTGGCGTCACTGACCAGCTCCGCCAGCGTCGCTGGAGGGGCCGTGATCAGGTCGGTCCGCCAGTACAACATGCCCACGTCCACGAACCAGGGGAGCGCGAACAGCGTGTCCCGCCACCGATTGGCCAGGATGGTGTTGGAGAAGAACGCCGCGGTGTCGGGGCGGAACTGGTCCAGCGGAAGAATCCATCCGGCAGCGGCAAACTCCGGCGTCCAGATGGCATCCAGCTGCAGGATATCGGGGTCGGTTGCCCGGGCGTTGAGCCACTGGACATAGAGCTGATGCCGCTGATCGGCCGCATCGGGAGTGTCCCGGCGTACCACCCGAATACCCGGGTGCGCCGCATTGAAGCGGGCCAGCTGCCGGGCGAGCACCTCGGCTTCGGCCCCGAGCGAGCTGCCCGGGAAGGTGATAATGATGGGACCGCGATCGGTCTGGCCGGCGCAGGCGGCGAGCACCCCGGCACCTAGCAGGGCGGCGATAAAGACCGGCCCCCGAATGGAGTACAAGACGGGCAGACCTCCTCAGCGGGGTTTTCTAATCGGGCGGGCTACCAACCTCGTGGTATTCTGCTGCCGGATGGGCGTCCGCGCCAGCCTTGGCAAGCCGGGAGGCCCTAGTTCTTGGAGCCGGTACGGGAGGCGCGAGAGGAGGATTTTGGCAACGGAGGGGTCTTCCGGTAATCCGGCATGGTGACGACCAAGCCCGTGGTCCGGCGTGTTCTTGGAGTAGCCGGCCACCAGCTGAGCATTGTATTGGTCGAGGAAGAAATCGAAGGGATCTTGCAGGCTCGGCGTCCATGATCAGGAGATCGGTATCGTGCATCGTGAGCTTGCCGAACCGCAACACCCCGCCCCGGTAGTACATGTAGTTCTCCGGCCTGGGCGCGGGGAACAACCAGCGGCCGAGGCGGGGCGGCGCCTTCAGCCGGGGCAAACCCCAACACGATCGCGCTATCGGTCACCTCCAGGGCGCCTACGTGGCCTTTGACCAATGGCGGCGGCAACATCTCGGCGGGAGACAGGAAGAAGTCATCCTTTTGAATGCGGACGCCGCGTGCCCCCTTCAACTTGACCAGCTTTTCCAGGTTCAGACCCAGAAACTTCATCAGTCCACCAACCTTCATCCCCACCGCCTTGATCGAGCTGGGGTGGAGCCGAAGCTCTCCGTCCGGTGTCAGGGTGAGCTCCCCCACGATCGTGAAGGAGATTCCCCGCACGGTTCCCTGTTGCTTGAGTAGGCCTTTCTCAATGGTGATCTTGAGGTGCCGCAGCGGCGACCCGGGATAGGCGAAGGTGTAACGGTTCAATAGGTCACTCAGGCCACCCGGCGTCATGGTTACCCGTGCGGTATCGATTCCCAGCACGAAGGAGTGTTTGTCATCAAAGTAGGGCGTGTGGTCCGGTGAGACTGGCTGGAGAGCGCCGCGGAGATAGCCGATGCGGAGTACGATACTGGAGTCCACGTGGAAGTCGACGTGCTGCATCTGCACTTCGACGTTTTGGGCCGCTTCGGTTTGAGCCCGGGCTTCGCGTACCATAATCAGACTAAGCACCGCGCAACAGAGCTGCCGTGTTTGCCCCAGCCGCATGCCGGACCTTCACGAAGGAGACTTCCGGAATGTACTCATGACGACCTGCGCACGCCGACGCCAATGCCTCGAAGAAACAGCTTCACATATTGGTCGAGCGGCTTCCTCCGGATCATTGCGATACATGTCTGGCATGATGTCGCGCCCCATAGCATCGGCGAACAGCACACCCATCAGCATGGTGGAGGCGGCCACTTCATCGAACGGTGCCTTGGCCATGCCGTTGGCCCGCAGCTGGCGGAGATAGCGGGACAGATCCTTGGCCGCCGCGGCCGGAGGGCTGTTTTCCGCGGAGAAGATGCCGGGGTGTTCCTCGATCTCGCCCATGGAGGTCCGGATCAAGGACCGGCGGTCGCGGAGCTCGGCGAGGTGGGCCCGGGCCCAATCTCTCAATTCACGAAATGGCTCGCGGGGAGACGCCGGCAGACGCACGTCCGACGCCAGGGAAGACTCGGCGCGGGAGATGGCCTCCCGGATCAGGGCGTCCTTGGAGCCGAAGTGGCGGAACAAGGTGATCTCGTTGACGCCGGCCTCGACCGCGATCCGCCTGGTGGTGGCCCCACGGTAACCGGCCTCGGCGTACAGGCGGGCGGCGGCCTCGATCAGTTGATCCCGGACTGACATAGCGCCAGTATAGCTGATTTCTGCATTGTAAGCAAGTGGCTGCTTACAATTGTACCTTGCGCGGATTGCACCCGGGTATTACCCTTTTTGCGTCGCCCTGAGAGGGGCGATGCCGATAAAGGCAAACCCGTCGTGAGGCGGGGACGCAAAGCCAGGAGTCTCGCACCTGCGAGATGGTCCAGCTGCCGAAGCCGAGCCTCCAGCTCTTCTCTTCGGCCTATTCCATCCGGAATAGGCGTTCTCGTTTCCGACACCTGCTCGGCCGAGTTCGCAGTCGCCGCCCCGTGGCGCTGCGTTGACAATCGACCTCGACGAGCAGGGTGCGTCCACAATCCACGTCGGAGACCTTCATGCGCCGCAGTCTCGTGGTTTCGCTCGCCCTGCTCGCGATCGTTCGGTCGCCTGCAGTGGCCCAGACCTGTATGGGCTTGGCCTCGTTTTCCAACGCTCCAATGCAAGTGACCGGCAATGGTAACTTCAGCAGCGGAGTGAACAGCTTCGGTGGCACCATCGGTTACGGCATGCAGTCTGGCCTCTGGGGCAACCTCGGGGTCTCGACGCTGTCGATCGACGGCGCTTCGTCCCATCCGTTGAACATTGGAGCCCATGCCGGTTACGAGGCTGCGCTTACCAAGTCGCGGAATCCGATTAACGTCTGCCCCAATGCCAGCTTCACCTACGGCAATGGTCCGGACGACGTGGATTTCAATGCCTCGACCCAGGATATCACCTTGGGCGCGAATTTCGGCACGGTTCTCCCGGGCTCCAATCCCCGGATGAAGATCGTTCCGACTGCTGGTTTCTCGTACGTGCATAGCAAGCTGTCGGCGAAGGATTCGTCCGGCACGTCCCTGGGCTCGGCCTCGACCAGCTACGGTATGGCTCAGCTGGGCGTCGGCCTGGTCATGAACCAGAACATCTCGATCCGTCCCAGCGTCGATCTTCCGCTCAAGAGCGGCTACGATACGCGCTTCGGCGTGACTGTTGGTTACAACTTCGGCAGCAAGGGCGCCCCGGCTCGCCGGCGCTAAACAGCACCAAACCCAGTAACGCGACGGGGGCGGCTTCGGCCGCTCCCGTTTCGTTTTGTATCCCACCGCCACCTCCCCGACCGCCCTCGTTCCCCGGACGAACCCACGCATTCAGCCGTAACCCCTGAGACTGGTCCGTGTTTTGCTAGAAGCGCGGGTGCCGCTCCCCCGAGCGGCGCCGACAATGGCAAACCCGTCGTGAGGCGGGGACGCAAAGCCCGGAGTCCTGAGGTCAGCCATCAGGACCGTCCAGCTGCCGAAGCTTGAGCGTTCCCCACCCGCGCGACTCTCCCTTGACCGCAGGAACTCGCGATGCGACGTCGCAACCTGGCTCTCTTGCTCGTCCTGGTGACGTCTCTCAGCGTGCCCGCCAGGGCCCAGACCTGCCTGGGTCTGACGGCGTACACTGCAGCCACCCCAATCCAGGTCAGCGGGAAGGGATCGCTCACCAGCGAGTCAACCTCGTTCGGTGCCGGGGTGGGGTACGGGTTTCCCGGCAGTGTGTTTGGTGGTCTGGCGGTCGCGAGAACTGCGGACGACAACTTTGGCGGCTCGACCCTGGAGCTCGGGGCGACGGTAGGATACCAGATTCCCTTGTGGAATGCTGGCGCCGTTCAGCTGTGCCCGGTCGCCAGCTTCGGGGTGGGCCTGGGGCCCAGGAACCCGGCTGGGACCGGCGTTGAGCGGTCGCGCAGGGCCGCGTCGGTGGGCCTGGCCATCGCCCGGTCCTTTGCCACCGGTCCCCGGCTCAGGGTCGTGCCCAGTCTGGGAATTGCCTACGCCTACCAGAAGGATCAGGCGAAGAACAACGCTGGAACCAGTCTCTTCCAGATTGCCGACCAATATGCTGTCGCACAGGTCGGCGCAGGCCTGCTGCTGGATTCGAACATCTCGGTGCGACCGAGCGTGGAGATCCCGTTCAACCTGCAGACCAACGAGCCCTCCATCGGGCTCACGGTCAGCTACAGCTTCGGCCCCCGGCACTAGACTCTCACATTTCACGGAGACACACATGCACCGCAGTCTGGTTGTTTCCCTTGCCCTGCTCGCAGTTGTTCGTGCGCCCGCAGTGGCACAGACCTGTCAGGGTCTCGCGTCTTTCTCTAGCGGCCATATGCAGACCACCGGCAATGCCACCTTCGGGAACGGCATGGACACCTTCGGCGCCACGTTCGGATACGGTCAGCCGGGCGGCGCGTACGGCAGCGCCGGGATCGGGACCACGTCGATCGACGCCTTCAGCGCGTCTTCCTTCGACCTCGGCATCGCCGGCGGATACCAGATGACGGCTGGACGGACCAAGAAGATGCAGGTCTGCCCGGTGGCGAACTTCGGTTTCGGCATGGGCCCGAAGAACGTGGGCGGCAGCGGTGTCGATATGTCGAGGACCATGGGCGGCATGGGCGTCGCCGTCGGCACATCACTCCCGGGAAGCCCTAAGATGCAGATCGTTCCCACCGGTGGGCTGGGCCTGGCCTATATGAAAGTGAAGGCCGACAACGGCACGACCAGCCAGAGCGCTTCCGATACCTACGGACTCCTGAACCTCGGCGCCGGCTTCATCTTCAACTCCCAGATCGCGGTGCGTCCGCTCATCAGCATCCCGCTGGGTCTCAGTGGCGGCGAGACCAGCTTCGGTCTGACCGTGGGCTACAACTTCGGCAACAAGGGCGTTTCCTCCGGTCGCCGGCGGTAACAGCCTCGCAGCCTTCCCGGTTCGCTTTTCCCGGGCCATTTCGGTTGAGAAATGGCCCGCGTTTTGCTCAAGCAGCGGCCGCCGCTCATGTGAGCGGCGCCGACCAAGGCAAACCCGTCGTGAGGCGGGGACGCAAAGCCAGGAGTCCCGAGCCCTTCGTTTCATTCAGGGCGAGGGATCGTCCGGTTGCCGGAGCCGCATCCCGCGCGTCCCAGTCTCCGACCCGAGCCTCGGCACACTTCTCCAACCTCTAGAGGCGACATGGGTACACTTCGGGCAACTGGGTTCTCCGCGCTCCTCACCGCTCTGCTGGCAACAACGGCCTTCGCCCAGCAGGCGCAGACGCGGCAAGGGTTCTGGATCGGCGGCGGCATGGGATACGGCTCGATGGGCCTGGGCTGCTCCTCGTGCGCCGGCGTCGGCCGGGAAGGCAGTGTGACCGGCTACGTGAAGCTGGGCGGCACCCTGCGGCAGAACATTCTCCTCGGCGTCGAGTCCAACGTCTGGACCAAGAGCGAAGGATCGGGGAGAGTTACGATGGGGAACTTCTCCGGAGCAGCATACTGGTACCCCATGCCCACTCAGGGTCTCTTCATCAAGGGTGGCGCGGGCTACTCCAGACTGGCCGTGGATGACGGTGTGTCCACCGCGTCCGACGGTGGCTTCGGGATTCTCGGCGGGGTCGGCTATGACATCCGGGCCGGTCGCAATCTGTCGATCACTCCGGTGGCCAACTGGTATCGGGGTGGGTTCAACGGCGGGTCGGCCAACGTGCTGGACTTCGGCATCGGCGTCACCGCGCACTAAGTCCCAGCGCACCAACGAAAGCGGGAGCGGGATTAGAACCGGCGTCCGCGTTTTGCTCTGACCCGCTTGGGCCTTCATCTCTTCCCGCACTACGCTTCGGTGCATACCCCAGCGGGATACCTCATGGAAGCCCAGGAACTCCGGGCGCTGCAAGCGCCGCTCAAGCAGCAGTATCGCGACGATCCCAGCCGTGCTCTCGTCACCCTGAGAGCGTCCGGCCACCTGGATGGCTCCGGCGTGAGCTGCCGGGTCGACACGGCCCGGGCGATGGTCGAAGCGGGTCTCCATCCGGCGACCGGCGGCACCGGGCTGCAGGCCTGCTCCGGTGACATGCTGCTGGAAGCTCTGGCCGCCTGTGCCGGAGTTACCCTGCGGGCGGTGGCCACCTCGCTGGAAATTCCGCTGCGTGGCGGAGCGGTTCGGGTCGAAGGAGATCTCGATTTCCGGGGTACTCTGGGCGTGAGCAAGGAAGTGGGCGTCGGCTTTCAGGCCATCCGGGTCCAGTTCGACCTGGACACCGATGCGACGGCCGAGCAGCTCGAAACCCTGCTGAAGTTGACCGAGCGATACTGCGTGGTGCTGCAGACTCTCCGCTCCCCGCCGGAGCTCAGCGTCAGCGCGCGGCTAGTCCGCTGCTTCCACTGCCGCACTGGCGGTCTCCCAAGCCTGGAGCGCCTGCTCCAGCTCCTGCCGCGACGCCTCCAGCTGGACCGCCAGCTGGTGGGCCTCAGCGGCTCCCTCTGGGGTGGCATACAAGGAAGGGTCCTCCAGCTGCCCCCGGATCGCGGCAACCCGGGCCTCGCACTCCGGCACCCGGGGCTCGGCATCGTCGAGGGCTCGGCGAGCGGCCCGCTCGACGGCAGATTCCTGCTGTTTCTTTCGAGTCTCCTCCGTACCGGCGGGTCTGCTTGCCGTTCGTGGACCCGTCGGAGCGCCTCCTCCTCCGACGCAGCCACGCTGGCGGCGTGAGCCCGCTCCGCGCTCGCGGTCTCCCACTCCTCGAAGCTTCCTGGAAAATCCGTGATCCGGCCGCGATGCAGAACCCACACCCGGCTGGTGAGGGCTCGAAGCAACGCCCGGTCGTGGCTCACCAGAATCACCGTGCCATCGAAGCCCTCGATCGCGTCTTCCAGCGCCTCGATCGACTCGACGTCCAGGTGATTAGTAGGCTCATCGAACAGCAACAGGTTGGCTCCCGAGAGCATCATCATCGCCAGTGCCACTCGCGCCCGCTCGCCGCCGGAGAGAGTGCTGGTCTGGCGGAGCACCGAGTCACCGGAGAAGCCGAAGCGGCCCAGGTGTCCTTGCATGGCGCCCCGGCCCCAGGCAGGGCGCAGCTCATTGATGAGCTCGTAGAGCGAGCGATCGCCAGGTACCTGTGCCAGGTCCTGCCGGTAGTGAGCCACCTGGACCGAGTCGGGTATCCTCACCTCTCCCGCGTCTGGCTTCCGCTCGCCCACGAATGCTCGAAGCAAGGTGGTTTTCCCCGCGCCATTGGGGCCGATCAGCCCGATCACGTCACCCCGCCGCACCCGGGCAGAGAATTGATCGAGCAGCACCCGGTCACCGATGCCAACCCGGACCTGCTCCGCCACCAGCACCTGGTCGCCGCCACGGGAGTCCGCCTCCAGGCGCAGCGCCATGGTGCCCTCCTCGCCCGGCGGTGGGCTCAGGCGACTGACCCGAGCCAAGCCGCCGCCGCCGGCCCTTGGCCTGGGCGCTCTTCTGCCCGGCGATGTTGCGCCGGATGAAATCCTCCTCCGAAGCGATCACCCGCGACTGCTTCTCGAACGCCCGCCGTTGGGCCAGACGCCGCTCGATGCGCTGGCTGACGAAGGCCTCGTAGTCGCCAGTGTACGGAAGCGCGGTCCCGGACTCCAGGTGGAGAACGTGGTCCACCACGGCCTGCAGGAAGGCCCGATCGTGGCTGATGAGCAGCACCGTCGCATCCAGACTGGCGAGGTACTCCTCCAGCCACTGCGTGGTCTCGAGGTCGAGGTGATTGGTTGGCTCGTCGAGAAGCAGCACGTCGGCCGGCGCCACCAGCTGCTGGGCCAGACCCACCCTGCCCCGCTCACCGCCACTCAGCCCGCTCAGGGACTGGGTCCGGGCCCGATCCGGGTCGAAGCCGAGCCCGTGGAGGACGGCGTCGATCCTGGGCGCGAGGGAGTAGCCGCCTTCCCGCTCGAACCGCTCCAGATCTCGATCATACTTCGCGAGCATCTGCGGGGTCGAGCGGTCGCCCGCCTCCGCGAGTGCAATTCCCTGGGCGGCCAGGGACTGTTCCAGCTGGAGCAGCTCAGCGAACGGGCCGGCGGCGGCCTCCCATACCGTGGTGGCCCCGGCAAATTCCCGGTGCTGCTCCATCACTGAAAACCGGAGTCCGGCCACCCGGGCCACCGAGCCGCGGGTGGGCTCCGCCTCGCCGGTAAGGAGGCGGAGAAGTGTTGTCTTCCCCGAGCCGTTGCGTCCGACGATGCCCCATTTCTCCCCCCGGGCCACGGTAAAGGTCACGTCGGAGAAGAGCGGCGTCGCGCCAAACTCTACCGCCACGTTGGAGAGGGAAAACTGGGTCACCGGCCGGTCCAGTTTCGCCAGGTCTCCACCGCGTCACCGATAGTGAGCTGCGAGCCATGCCGGGTCAGCGGCATCCGGAGCAACAGAGGCTCGGCCACCAGCTTCTCCAGCCAGCGCTCATCGCTGAGCTGCGCCGCGCCAAGGCCGAGATCGGCAAAGCGCCGGGAAGCCACGGTCTACCAGCGCTGCGACGCCGAAGCGCTGGGCGAAGCGCTTCAGCTCACCGGGAGCGGCGGCCCGTTCCTGCAGATCCACGAAGTGGGTCTTGACCCGCCGCTCCGCGAAAAAGCGGAGAGCTTTTCGAGTGTCGGCGCTCTTCTTGATGCCGAAGATTTGAACTTCCATGGGGCGGGAATTTAGCAGGGACCGGGGATCAGGGACTAGAGCAGGGTGATGGGATCCCCTACCCGAAGGCGTCCCACGCCCTTGGTGGATCACGTTTTGCCCGAACATCACTTCCCCACCCTGCTTTCGATATGTGGCCAGCGTTCGGAGCGGCTCTCTGCCTCTGTCGCCGGTGGCCTGGTCGGTGGTGGTGACCACGCAGCGGCCGCAAGGCTTCACCACCCGCAGTCGGATTCCTCCAATCTCGAAGCTGGCCCAATGGTCTTCCTGGTAGGGCGCGCCGCCCGCAACCACGAGGTTGGGCCGAAACCGGTTCATCGGGAGTGGGTAGGCAAGGCGTCGATTGAGATCCGCGAGCGACTCCTCTGAGATGAGCAGAAAGGGAAATCCGTCGGCAAAGCTCACCCGGGATCCTGCGGGGGCGAAGGCCGGATCGGCCGGGCGAAGCGCGTCCTCGGCCATATGGACCAGGCTGCACGGGCAGCCCAGAAAATCGGAGAACCAGTCCGCCGCGTTCTCCCCCACCCAGGTTGCCGAGCAGACGTCGTCCCACACCGCCACCCGCGTTGCGACGGCGGGAGACGGGTGCAGCGGGAGCTCCAACGTCCGCATTCCGGGCGCGTCGACCCGAAGCTTGTCGCCGGCAATGCTGGGGACCACCAGGGCGAGACGAGCGTGACTTCGCTGGGAGAGGAATTGCCCGAGGTCGTCGACCACCATCCAGCGCCGGTCGTAGCGCAGGCCGAACCCGTCCACTTCGGATTCGGCCAGCGCGATGCCTCGTGCCGACTTGATCGGGTAGATGTTGAGAGCGGTGAGCTGCGGCTGCACCCTGGAATCTACCTCACCGAGGAGTCCGCGTACGCGTGCGTACCACTCCCGGGGCACCCGAGCTCTCCGCTGACCCCGGAGTGGATACCTCGAGGTTTAGCGCGGCGCCCCCGCTCGCCTGGAAGAACGCCACCTCGATAGCATGGCAGCCCGCCCGGAGCGCGATCTGGCCCTGCTTTTCGTTCTCGCGCTGCTGCCCATCGCGGTCCACGAGGACGTCGCCGGCGACGCGTAGCGTGGCGCCATCGTCGGAGGAGAGATAAAAGGTGTAAAGATCGTCACGGGAGACGCAGAGGAATCCCGCGAGACGAACACCGTAATCTTCGGGACGTTCGTCGCCGCGGAGTGCCACCTCAGGTACCGTACCCACCCGCAACGGCTCACCCTTCCTGACTTCATCGGCTGATCGGAATTTTCCTTCGAGGTACGCGTACGCGAGACCCGGCTGTAGGGTGTCTGTCCGGACGGCAATCGGGTCCTGCCAGATCGCCCGAGCGATCCGGGCTCGGGCAACCGGGCTGACCACGCCCACTGGGCAGGAACACTCTCGCACTCACGGTCAGGGGAACCGTTGTAAGGTGCATGTCGAGAGGACCCTTGTACCGGGGCGAGCTCACTGTCGGCTCGGAGCCATCGATCGTGTAGCGGACTACCCCGCCGGGGAAGGGTGAGCCTATCGTCAGGTGGAACCGGTCCTCGAGCACGAGGCGATCCCACCCGAGGCCAACCGGCTCCGGCACTCGGTACTCGACCCCAAGTGCATCCAGTCGCGCGAAGTGCGCCGGGAGCAGCGCGACGAAGCGGCCCCAGCTCCGGGCCTGCTTCGGCGACCAGAGAGCCTCGGACAGTGCGAGAAGGCGTGGCAGGATCATGTACTCCGCTCGCGCCGGGGTCGGGATGTATTCAGTCCATACGCTTCCCTGTCCGCCGAGCACATGCGCGGCCTCCTCCGGCATCAGCCCATTGGGCACCGGCTCGAACGCGTACACACTGTCGAGCGGGAGGAAGCCGCCGATGGCCAGCGGCTCGACCGCGGGGTCTCCCTGGTAGTAGTCGAAGTAGGTATGGTCGGCCGGGCTCATGATCACGTCGTGACCCTGGCGGGCAGCGGCGACCCCTCCGTCCACGCCGCGCCAGGACATCACCGTCGCCTCCGGTGCCAGTCCGCCCTCGAGAATTTCGTCCCACCCGATCAGGCGACGGCCGTGGGCTCGCAGGAAGGCTTCGATGCGGCGGATGAAGTAGCTCTGCAGCTCCTCCTCATTGGCGAGCCGTTCCCGTCGGATCACCTCCTGGGCTACCGGGCTTTCCCTCCATTGGTCTTTCGGCACCTCGTCCCCACCGATGTGGATGTAAGGGCTGGGGAAGAGCTGCATCACTTCGACGAGCACGTCCTCCAGAAACCCGAAGGTCTGCTCGCTGGGACAAAAGATGTCTTGGTGCATTCCCCATACGGGTGAGACCTCGAACGGCCCGCCGGTGCAGGACAGCTCCGGGTACGCCGCGAGAGCGGCTCCGGCATGCCCCGGCATCTCGATCTCAGGAACGATCGTGATGTGCCGCGCCGCGGCGTACGCGACGATGTCGCGCATCTGCTCCTGGGTGTAGAAGCCACCATGAGGCTTGCCATCTCCAACGTAGGGATCGAAGTGTTGTCCCAGGATGGTCTCCTTCCGCCAGGCACCGACCCGGGTGAGGAGGGGATACTTCTTGATCTCCAAACGCCATCCCTGATCGTCGGTCAGATGCAGTTGGAGGGTGTTGAGTTTGTAGAGCGCGAGGAGGTCGATGAGCTTCTTAATGAACTCGGGGGGGTAAAACCAGCGGGCCACGTCCAGGAGGATCCCGCGGTAGGGGAACCGAGGCGCGTCCTCGATCTCCACCGCGGGGATGGTCCATCGCACCGAGGGAACGGGTACCCCTCGCTCGACCTCCGGCGGGAGGAGCTGCCGAAGGGTTTGAAGGCCCCAGAATAGGCCCGCCGGTGTCGGTGCGGAGAGCATGGCTCCCAGCTCGGTGACGACCAGCCGGTAGCTCTCCGCTTGCGCGCGGGCCGTGCCTGGTGTCAGCCGGAGCGAGATCGTGTTGGACGGGTGATTGTCCGCCGGGTCAGGAGACACCAGCAGCGGCAGCTCGGAGGACGCCCGGAGGGGAGCGGCCCAGAGCTCCACCAGCGCGCGGAGCTCGGTGTTCGCGGGATCGGAGAGCATGATCCGCGTCGTCCGGTTCAGCCGGAAATCGCCCGACCCCGGCTTGGATGCGGCTGTGGCGCAGGAATGATCGGATAACGCTGGGGGACCGGACTTACCGGCGCGGTCGCTCTCCCACCGGCGCACCCGCTAGAGATGAGTGCGAGGAGCAACCGCGGTCCGATGACCGATGCTCTCGCCTGGAGCAGGAGATGCGAAGCATGGCTCAAAGTGCCCGAGGCGAGAGTCGAACTCGCACGAGGTTGCCCTCGGCGGATTTTGAGTCCGCTGCGTCTGCCATTCCGCCACTCGGGCCGGGGTCAAACTTCGTACTGACTCGAGAGGGATGCAAGCCGGGGCGCGGCTCGCTACATCGAGGACTGATCCCCGGAGTGACGCCGGCTCCCGGTCACCCCCACCCCGGTTGTGGCCGTGCTCGTGCACCCGTTCCATAAAGCGTTCTCGCATGACCAGGAGTCGGGCCCGCTGCACCGGGGTCAGATACTTGGAAACATCCTTCATCTCATCCCGAGTCAGCTGGGCCGAAGACAGTTTGAGGTCGACCATTGCGTCGGTCAGCTTGGCCACGCTGTCCTGATTGGCGGCCACACCGGGCTGCAGCTGTTTGGCCAGGGCTTCTCGCACCCGCATGGCGCGGTCGCGGAGGTCCCGCCGCCGCCCGCTGTAGGCCTGACTGGTGGCCTTGAGCTTGGCGGTCTGGTCGTTGGTGAGACCCAGGTCCGCCTGCACCCTGGAGGCAAATCGCTCCTCGATCCGCTGACGGAGCGAGTCCGCCCGGCGAGGCTGAGTGGTATCGGCTCCTTGGGCCAGCGCCGAATGCGCCGGCAGCAGCAACAGCGCCAGAAACCACAGGTAATGGGTACGCATCATCCCTCCCAGGAATCGAGAAAGTTTGTCCAGTTCATCCAGCGTAGAGTCGGCTGGCGCGGGTTCATCCATCGTCTGCAGCACCGAATCGAGCTCCGCCGGCTGCAGGTCGTCCAGCTCCGGCAACGCCATCGGAAGCCCGGCGACAATCGCCGAAGCCTGGTGCGCCTGGACGCGGTCCCGGGGCTCCCGGTCCATACCGCAATGGCGACGGTGGCGGCGGCGGCGAGACCGGCGAAGCTCCAGGCCCGCCTTCGCCCTCGTTTGATCCGATCGTGAGCCAGACGCTGGAGCAACGCCTCGGAGGTGGTGGCAGCCGCGAGGCCGAGACCGACCTTTCGTCCCAGCCGGCTGCTCTGCTGCACCACCTCCCAGTCCTCCTGGCAGGACGGGCAGCCCTTCAGATGTTGGACCTCGTTGGGGGTCCACTCCGCCCGGCCTAACGCCACCGCGGGCATTCTCTCAGAGAGCCATTCACATCCGCTCATCGGACCAGCTCCTTCAACCGCTTTACTGCATGGTGGTAATGCACCCGGGCCGCACCAGGAGTGGTTCCCAGCGTCACCGCGATCTCCTCGTAATCGGTTCCCTGCTGGGCCCGCAGCAGAAAGACCTCTCGCTGCAACCGGGGCAAAGCTGCGATACCCTGGCGCAGGCGTTCCTCGGTATCGCGCGCCGCCAGGTCGGCGTGGGGGTCAGCCCGGTCGGGGATCTCCCGGTGATCGATCGAGAGGAGCGACCCGACCCTTCCGTTGTCGGAACTGATCGCGCAAGAGATTGCTTCCGATGCTGAGAATCCAGCTGCGAAACGATCCCCGCCCTTGCCAACTGTCCAGCCGGCGGAAGGCCCGGAAGAGTGTCTCCTGGACCAGATCCTCGACCTCGTCCCGATCCGCTCCCGAGCTATAGAGGAACTGGCCCAGGGCCGCCACGTGGCGGCGAATCAGCTCGGCCGCCGCTGGCTCCTCGCCCCGGCCGTAGGCGGAGACGAGTGCCTCATCGGTGCTGGCGTCGGGTGCAGCGGATTGCGGGCTAATGGAGGCGCTCATCCGGACAAATAGACGGCTCCGGCCCCGCATTGTTAATTGGCCGGCGCATAGGGAAAGGCTATTTTAGGCCATGCGACGGCCCAGTGTCATCGCCCATCGCGGCGCTTCGGGATACGAATACGAAAATTCCCGAGCCGCCTTTCGACGGGCAGTCATGCTCGACGCCGATGGCGTAGAGCTGGACATTCACGCGACCCGCGACGGCGGGATTGTGGTGCACCACGATCCCGACCTTCCCGGGCTGGGGCCCATCGCCCAGCTCTCGCTGGCAGAGGCTCGCCAGGTCGGCATCCGTAACGGCGAACGGTTACCGCTGCTGGCCGAAGTGCTCGAGCTGGTGGGGGACCGGGACATCTGGGTCGAGGTGAAGACGCTGCCTCAGGGGTTCGATCAGCAGCTCTTGAGTGTGCTGGACTCGGGTCCCGCGCCGGAGCGCTACGCCATTCACAGCTTCGATCATCGAATCGTCCATCGCCTGGGCCGGGCTCGGCCCGGACTGCGCCGCGGAATTCTGCTGAGCGCCTATCTCTGCGATCCGGTCTCAGTCATGCTTTCGGTGGGGGCTACCACGCTGTGGCAGGAATGGCACCTGATCGACCAGGACCTGGTCAATCGAATGCACGACGCTGCGTGCAGCATCGTCGCCTGGACTGTGAACGAGATTGGAGACCTGGAGCGCCTGGCTCGCTTCGGGGTCGATGGACTCTGCGGCAATTACCCCGACCGAATCCGGGTGGCCATAGCTCCGAGATTGGATCAGGCCTCGCGCGCCTGAGCCGCTAGGGCTGGGGCGATGTCTCGCCTGGCTCGGATCCGACTGTGGCCGACGCCCGCGGGTTGGCTCCGGATCCAGTCCCCCTGCGGGCTTCTCCAATCTGGAGCTCCAGTCGAGCGATTGCCGCCTCCATATCATCCAGACGAACCAAAAGCCCATCGATCCGGCGCGCCTCGGTGTCCTTGCCCCGCTCCCGTCGATAGGTCAGCAGACCGAGGTCACGGGCAGCGTTATCCCTCCGGCGCCGCACCCGAAGCAGCTCGATCTGCAGCCGCCCCTCATCCAGCGCCGCCTGTGCCTTCTTCCCAAACGCCTCGAGCTCCTGGTTGAGGCGATCAAACAACGTCGATTTCGTCATTTCGGTCCTCCGTGGAGCCAGCCTGCTTCAACTTAACAAGAAGGGGACGCAGAGTTATTCCGCGTCCCCCCAACTCCCAGTTCCTATCACCAGCTCCTAGTGCCCAGCTCCCAGCTCGGCAGGATACACCGACACCCGCTTCCGGTTCTTGTCCCGGAACTCGAATTTCACGACCCCATCGATGAGAGCGAACAGGGTGTCATCATTGGCCCGGCGCACGTTCCGTCCGGCGTGGAACTTGGTGCCCCGCTGGCGGACCAGGATGTTGCCCGCGACAACCTTCTCCCCGCCGTAGCGCTTCACCCCGAGATACTGGGGATTGCTGGTCCGCCCGTTGCGGCTCGAGCCTACGCCCTTCTTATGTGCCATGTCGTCCTCAACCCAGCTTGACGTCGGTGATGCGGACCTCGGTGTAACCCTGCCGGTGTCCGGTCTTCCGGCGGTAATTCTTCCGCCGCTTGAACTTGAATACGTAGATCTTGGGACCCTTGCCGGCGCCGACCACTTCGGCGAGGACCTTGGCACCTTTGAGCAATGGGGTTCCGGCCTTGATCGTCTGCCCATCGGACGAGAGCAGCACTTCATCGAAGGTGACTTTAGACCCAGCCTCTGCCGCCATGAGCGGGAGCTGGAGGGTCTTCCCCTTCTCGGCCTTGAACTGCTTCCCTGCGGTCCGAAAAATCGCGTACATGAAAACCCGCCAAGCTGGAAAAGGTAGTCCGAAAATCAGCCCGTAAACATAGACAGGGTTCTAGCTTGCGACAAGGGGAGTATCACGCGACCGCGTAGAGCTCGGTGACGTCGCGGCCGGCCGGCCGGCTCATCAACCGGAACTCGTCCAGCCGCATCATCGGATCGTCCCGGAGCTCGATGTCCACTCCCGTGAGCTTGGTGAGGGTCTGCAGCAGCCGCGGCTCCTCCTCCAGCAGATAGAGCGCGACCTCGGGGTGCAGCCGCACGCTGAGCTGGCGCTCGCGCCGCTCGTGTCCGGCCCGTTTGAGCGCCCGTTCCAGCCGCCGGGAAACGACCTCTGGCGTGAATACCCGGCCGGTGCCGGCACAGGTGGGACAGTCGGTGGTCATCGAGTGCCAGAGCGAGGGCCGCACCCGCTGGCGGGTCATCTCGACCAGTCCCAGCTCCGACACCGCCAGCGCCTTGGTGCGGGCGCGGTCGCGGCCCAGGTGGGTCCGCAGCTCCTGGAGCACCTTGTCGCGATTGGAGCGGGTCTCCATGTCGATAAAATCGCAGACGATGATGCCGCCGATGTCCCGCAGCCGGATCTGCCGGGCGATCTCCCGGGCCGCCTCGAGGTTGGTTCGGAGAATGGTCTTCTCCGGGTCCTTCTTCCCGGTATAGCGGCCGGTGTTCACGTCGATGCTGATCAGGGCCTCGGTGGGCTGGATGACCAGGGAGCCGCCGGTGGGGAGCTCGACCCGGGCCTTGAACAGGTCCCGGATCTCGGATTCGATGTCGAACTTGTCGAAGAGCGGCGTGGCGTCGGTGTAGAGATGGACCCGGCTCATCAGCTCGGGGTCGATCTGCTGCAGGTACTGCTCGATCTCGTTGTAGAGCTCCTTCATGTCGACATGGAGCGCGTCGACCTTGGCGCTGAAGAGGTCGCGAATGATGCCCCGGGTCAGGCTGGTTTCCCGTTGCAGCAGAGCCGGCGCGCGCCGCACGAAGGTCTTCTTCCGATTGATCTTCTTCCAGAGCGCGAGGAGCGAGTCAATTTCTCGCCGGAAGTGCTCCTCGGTCACGCCCTCCGCCACCGTTCGGACGATCACGCCGCCCGAGTCCGCGGGCAGCAGCTTGGAGACCATTTCCCGGAGCTTGGCTCGCTGCTCCCGGCTCTCGATCTTGCGGCTCACCCCGACCTTCGAGGCGTAGGGCATGTAGACCAGGAAGCGGCCGGGGAGGGAGATCTGCGCGGTGACCCGGCAGCCCTTGGTGCCGATCGGCTCCTTGGTGACCTGGACCGGGAGCGTCTGACCCTTCTTCAGGATGTCCTGGATGTTGGGCAGCGCCCGCCGGGGCGAGATCTCCCGTTGGCGGCGCTCACTCTCGGGCCGTTCGGCGGCGCCCCCCCGTTCCCCCGCGCCGCCGGCGATCCCGGCTCCGCCAGCCGGCCTTGCGTTCCCGCGGCGATTCTTCGACCGACGCCTTCCGCAGCCTCGGGGCCGGGATTCGCCGACTCTCCGTTGGAAGGGTCCTCGGCTTCCTCTTCGTCCTCCGGCTCCTCGTCCTCGTCCGGCTCCAGCAGGTCCGAGGCATGGAGAAACGCGCTCTTCTCCTGACCGATGTCGACGAATGCGGCTTGAATTCCGGGGAGGACGGCCTCGACTCGGCCGAGGTAGATGTCACCGACGGTGCGGCGGTGGTCGGGACGATCGACCAGCAGCTCTACGAGACGGTCGTCTTCCAGGATCGCCACGCGGGTTTCCCGCTGGCTTCCATTGATCAGGATCTCGCGCTTCAAGAGTGACCTCAACCGCGGCGGGGCGCCGGCCGCGCTCCCGCCTTCGGCGCCGCAGCACCAGGGAAATGCTGCTGCCTCGAGCGGCGCGCCGCCCCGCGGGCACCCGACGAGGAGCATGCCCGCGGGGCGGCGCGTCAGCACTGGCGCCAATTGTATAAGTCGTGATGCGAGCTTAGGGCAACTCAGTCGACCAGCTGCCCCAGGATCTGCCGCGCGATGACAAGCCGTTGGATCTCGCTGGTTCCTTCGCCGATCTCGCAGACCTTGGCGTCCCGCATCATCCGCTCGACCGGGTACTCGGTGGTGTAGCCGTAGCCGCCGAAGATCTGCACCGCCTTGGTGGTGGTCCGCATGGCCAGCTCGGAGCAGTACAGCTTGGCCATGGCCGCCTCCTTCTTGAACGGCCGGCCGTTCTGCTTGAGCCAGGCGGCGTGGTACAAGCAGGTGGGTGCCGGCCTCGATCTCCATCGCCATGTCGGCGAGCTGGAAGTTGACGCCCTGGAAGCTGCCGATCGGCCGGCCGAACTGCTTCCGCACGCCGGCGTAGCGGAGCGCCTCCTCGTACGCGCCCTCCGCGATGCCGAGCGAGAGCGCCGCGATGCCGATCCGGCCCGCGTCGAGCGTCTTGAGGAAGTTGATGAAGCCGATAGCCGACCTGGCCCAGGACGTTCTCCTTGGGGACCACGGCGTCCTCGAAGATGAGCTCGCGGGTGTCGCTGGCGCGCCAGCCCATCTTGTCCTCCTTCTTGCCCGCCCGTACGCCCTTGGTCTTGGGCAGGTCCGGCGCGTGGCCGACGCCCAGCTGCCGGGTCTGCTCGAGGTCGACCGTGTCCTTGGTGACGATGAAGCTGGTGATGCCCTTGTTGCCGCGCCCGGGCTCGGTGCGGGCGGTGACCGAAAAGATCTCGCCGACGCCGGCGTGGGTGATGAAGATCTTGGAGCCGTTGAGCAGGTAGTGATCGCCCTTGTCCACCGCGGTCGTGGCGGTGCCGCCGGCATCGCTGCCGGCGCCCGGCTCGGTGAGTCCGAAGCCGCCCAGCACCCTGCCCGAGGCGAGCAGCGGGACGTAGCGCCGCTTCTGCTCCTCGGTGCCGAACTCCACGATGGGCGAGGTGCCGAGGTTGGTGTGGGCGCTGATGGTGAGCGCGTGGCTGGCGTCCACCTTGGCCATCTCGTGGATGGTGATGTAGTAGGAGAGCTGGTCCATGCCGGCGCCGCCGAGCTCCTCGCTCCAGGGCACGCCCAGGAGGCCGAGCTCGCCCATGGCCTTGATGTTTTCCCAGGGGAAGCGTGGAGGTGCGGTCCAGCTCGCGCGCGACCGGCGCGATGTGGGTGCGCGAGAACTCGCGCACCATCTCGCGGACCTGATGGTGCTGCTCGGTGAAGTAGAGAGAATCGTCCATGAGCCGACCGATAGATGGGTGAGGAATATAGCCGGCAGTCACGCGCCGGTCGCCGTCGCCGCGGCTCGCCGGCGGCGCTCGGCGCGGTCAGCGAGCGCCGGTCGCGGCGCTCGCCGGCCGGCGCTCGCCCGGCGGCGGTCGCCGCGGCGGAACTCGCAGCTCGCGCCCGGCTCGGTGACGTAACAGGGGCCGGCCAACAGGTAGGCGCCGGCGTCCTCTCGGCCGCGTAGGCCACGCTCCGCTCGGGCATGTCGATCAGGCCGCGGTCCCGAAGCGCCCCAATGCGCGACCAGGGCCTCGAAGATCGGTCGGCGCGCTCGCCCGGCGCCGGGGCGGAAGACCCGCTCGCCCGCGTCGATCCGCTCCGAGGAGCTCGGCATCGCCCTGATCCATGGGCAGAAGATAACGGCCGGGCGGGTGGGCCGCGATCAGCCGGAGCAGCTCCTCGCCATGCTTGGCGAGCGCGCGGGGCCCGAGCCCGGGATGGCGGCGAGGGCGGCGCCGTCGGCGCACGTCGCGTGGTGGCGAGGGCGTCGCAGGGCGGCGAATCCCGGAGCACCAGGTACTCGGGCACGCCCGGCCGCGCAGCGCCGCCCGCCGGCGCCACGCCTCGAGTGCGCGGCGCGCGCGGGCACCGGCCGCATCGTCCGACGCGCGCGGGGGCCACCGGCGCCGCAAGCGCCCGCAGAATCGCGCCACCCCAGCGCGCCGCCAGCGCGGTCCCGACGCCGGGCACGTCGGCCAGCGCCGCCGCGTCGGCCGGCGGGTGCTCGCGCGAGCGCCAGCAGCACCTCCGGCTCCAGGAGGGCGGACCCCACGGCCCGCGTCGAGCCCCGACCGCCGCCCGAAGGCGCGCCAGGCGCGCGCGACCACCGTCGGCTCGGCCGGCGCGGCGACGGCACGGCGGCGGCAGCGGTCGCAGCCGGAGCACGCGCTCGAGCCGCTCGCCGAAGTAGCCGATCAGCGCCCGCCGCCGGCATCCCCGCCCCGTGGCGTACCCCTCGACCGCCGCGATACGCGCCTCGGCCCGTCGCCGCCGCTCGGCGACCGACGTGACCAGTCGACCGGCCCCCGCTCCGGCCTGCAGCTCGCGCCGCAGCCGTTCGGCCGACGCGCGGACGTTGGCGGGCACCCCGTCGCACGTCGCCCTCCCGCCAGAGGCGCTCGAGCAGCGCGCGCGGCGGAAAGGTGACGTCGAGCTGGCGTCGGTGGAGCGTCGGCGTCGCCTTTGCGCCAGAGCAGCACGCAGCGGGCGAACTCGCCGTCGCGGCCGGCGCGGCCGGCCTCCTGGTAGTACGCCTCCGGCGTCGGCGGCAGCGTCCAGTGGACGACGAGACGGATCTGCGGCTTGTCGATGCCCATGCCGAAGGCGCAGGTGGCGACGATGACGTCGAGCCGGTCGTCGAGGAAGGCCTCGAGCGTGCGGCCCCGCCGGTCGCGGGTGAGGCCGGCGTGGTACGGCGCCGCCCGATGACCGGCCTGCGACAGCGCCCGCGCGATGGCCTCGGTGAGGCTCCGCGTGGGCGCGTAGACGATGACCATCCGGTCGTCGTCCGCGAGCAGGCGCACGAGCGCCTCGAGCCGGGCGCGCTCGCTCGCGCACCGGAACGACGCCGAACCAGAGATTGGCGCGATCGAACGAGCCGAGGTGCTCGGTCGTAGCGGCCGGGCCGGAACCGAAGCGCGCGGGCGATGTCCGCCCGCACCTCGGGCGTGGCGCTGCCGGTAAGGGCGACGGCCGGCGGCCGGCCGAGCCGGTAGCGCGCCGCGCCCAGCGTCCGGTAGCTCGGCCGGAAGTCGTGGCCCCACTCGGCGATGCAATGGGCCTCGTCGACGGCGAGCAGGGACGGGCCGGATGCCCTGGTCCTGAAGCTCAGGTGCGAGCCGGTCGAGCCGCTCGGGCGAGACGTAGAGCAGCCGGAGCGAGCCGTCCCGCGAGACCGGTCCAGACGCGCTCCCGCTCGCGCCGCATCCAGCGCCGCTGTGCAGCGCGGCCGCGGGGATGCCCCGCGCGACGGCCGCGGCGACCTGGTCCTGCATCAGCGCGATGAGCGGGGAGACGACCAGCGTGAGCCCGCCGGAGACCAGCGCCGGGACCTGGAAGCAGACCGACTTGCCGCCGCCGGTGGGCAGGACGGCCAGGGTGTCCCGCCCGGCGAGCACCGACTGCGATGACCGGCGTTTGGGCGGGCCGGAAGTCGGCGTGGCCGAAGTGGTGGCGCAGGAGGCGCCGGGCCTCGTCCATGGGCGCGGACATGAGTCAAACGGTCGCTTCGACCCGTCCGCCGTGATAGACGAGCCACCGCGACTCTCGTCCCGAAAACGCGAAGGGCCGCCCGCTCGCGGCGGACGGGCCCCTGGGGCGCGGTCGGGCACCGTCAGGTGTCGGCCGCCGCCGCCGCCGAACCGAACACCGGCCGTGATCGGGATGAAATGGAAGTCGGACCCGGTCACGAACACGTTATGGAACCGGCCCTCGACGAAGAAGCGACGTAGCCGACGAGCCGAAGTTGAAGCCGGCGCCAGCGTTGATGCCGAACTTCGTCGTCGACGCAGAGGGGAAGCCGCGTCGGGCTTCGCCTTGACGTTGTACACCCCGCCGCCGCCAATGAGATAGGGGCGGAACTTCGTCTCCGGTGAGGCCTTGAACTCGTACACGACGTTCGCAGTGCCGTCGATGATCTGGTCCTTGCCGCCACCACCATCGAACTTCAACTGGTTGTACGCACCATCGATCCTGGAAGCCGACCGGACTCGAGGCGGGCATGAACTGGACCAGCGCCAGCCCGTGCCAACCGGTCTTCAGCCCGTTGCTGGTCGATCCGCTGGGGATACTGGCCCCACCGCCGAGACCAAATTGGACCGGAGTCTGCGCCGATAGCGCCGTCGCACCAAGGCTGAGCGCTCAGGCCGATTGAGAGAACGCCGCTCGTAAAGCCCCTCATACCTCTTCCTCCTCACAACACCGGTTCGAGGTGGAGCGCGGGACGGAGCCAGCGCCGCCGTCCCGCATGCTCAGCCGCCGGCAGGCGGCCGTGGCAATACTAGCGCTGCCCCTCCGGGCGACATGTGACACCGTCACACTCCGCCAACCCGGGCCGCACCGGCTCAATCAGGCTTTTCCCGATGCTGAACTAGGCGCACGATCAGGGAAGCCGACAACAGCGCGATCGCGGACCAGGTGAACCGGCGGTCTTCGAAGGCCACGGCCAGGAGCGCGGCCGCGAAGCCGGCGATCGAGAGTCCCACGCGCAGCCAGGTCAGCCACCTCCAGGTGACGGGAACAAATTTCATTTTCGGAGGAACTGCGCGATCGCGAGGCGGAAGTCCGGCGTTTCGCGCGCCAGCGCGTTGATGCGAGCGCCGAGCGCGATGCCGGCATCGAGCGATCGCCCGTCGAGCTGGTAGAAGAGCTGCTTGGTGAGCGCGAGCGCCGATGGGCTGGCGGAGGCAAGCTCCCCGATGGGCCCCGGCCTCCCGCTCGAGCTCCGCATCGGGCACCACCCGCGCGACCAACCCCACCGCCTGCGCCTCCCCGGCGGACAGGACCCGCCCGGTGAGCACCAGGTCGAGCGCGGTCTTCTCGCCCGACGGCGCGGCGCAGCAGGGTCATCACCATGGCGGGCACGAAACCCCGCTGGATCTCGGGATAGCCGATCTGCGCCCCCGAGCCCGCGATGGCGAGGTCACAGGCGGTGATCAGCCCGGCGCCGCCGGCCAGCGCCCGCCCCTGCACTACGGCCACGACCGGCTTGGGGGGGCTGCGTATCCGGGCGAACAGCGTGCCCAGCCTCAGCGCCGCGGCCTCGTTCTCGGCCGGAGTGAGCTCGGCCGACGCCAGCAGCTCCTCGAGGTCGGCACCGGCGCAGAAGTCGCGCCCCGCCCCACGCAACACGATCACCCGGACCTCGGCGTCGAGGTCGGCGCCGTCCAGCGCCGCGTGAAGTGCGTCCACCAGTGCCGCGCTCAGCGCGTTGCGCTTGTCGGGGCGGTCGAGGGTGAGCGTGAGGACCCCCTCGTCGCAGCGGCGCCGGAGCGGCCCGGCCGCGGCCGTCATGGCCGGACGAGCCGGCGCGCCAGCGCGATCGGCACCGGGATTTCCATCCGGAGCAGGGCCGTGGAGTAGACCTTGCCCTGCGCGTCGGTCTTGAGCGACATGGTGCCGCCGCCGTCGAGCGCGTCGTGCAGCAGGAAGTTGAGCGCGCGCAGGTTGGGGAGCTCGAACCGTTCCACCCCGCTGACCATGCCCTTGAAGTGGCGAGCCACGCGCGCCGCGTCACCTCGCGCACGAGGAGCGGGTAGTAGGCCGGGCTCGAGCGCGATCAGGCCCGACGTTGGCGGTGTTGCCCTTGTCGCCCGAGCGGGCGTGGGCCAGGTAGCGCAGCTGCAGCGGACGGGTCGCCGGACGGGCCGGCGCTCGCTTGACGGCCTTGGCCACGGTCACGCCTCCAGGATCTCGACCCGCACGTGCGGCTCGATCTCCCGCCGATCGATGAGCGCCGGCCAGTAGGCGACGATCTCCTCGACGGCCGGCCGCCCGCCGGCGAAGCCGGTAACGCTGGGCGGGCCGGTCAGCACCAGCGGCGCGATCTCGCGGGTGAACCGCTCGACCGGCGCGCCGCTCCCGGGCCCGCACGCCGACGCGGAGCTGCACCTCGGGCAGGTCCGGGCTCGGCGGCCCGCTCAGCCGGCCGTGCGTGGCGTCGACGCCGACGTACTCGGTGAGGATCTGGTCGAACTCGAGACCGAGATCGGCCGAGGCGCTGGCGCAGGACCGCGGTCGGCCGCCTGCGCCTTGTCGTAGGCTTCGGGCCAGGCGTAGACCAGCGTCCCCACCGCCTTGTAGCCGCAGAAGTAGGCGATCGAGACCTTGAGCATCGGCGTCCGCGGCCCGCCGCGGATGCCGCTCACGTGGACCCGGTCGCTGCCCCGCCTGCCGGAGCTCGATCGTGGTGAAGTCGGCCACGCCGTCCGGGCGTGATGTAGCTGCGCGGGTCGCCCATCTCGTAGACCAGCTGCTCGGTCACCGAGGCGACCGACACGACCCCGCCGGTCCCCGGGTGCTTGGTGATCGACGAAGCTGCCGTCGGGCGAGGCCTCGGCGATCGGGAAGCCCGGATTGGCCAGTCCCTTCACGCCGCGCCAGCCCTTGAGCAGGTTGCCGCCGGACGCCTGCGCGCCGCACTCGATGATGTGCCCCGCCACCGTCCCGGCGGCCACCTTGTCCCAGTCGTCGGGCGACCAGCCGAACTCGTGGAAGATGGGGCCCGAGCGTGAGGCCCGGTGTCGGTGACCCGTCCGGTCACGACCACGTCGGCGCGGCCGCGCAGGGCCTCGACGATCGGCGCCATGCCCAGGTAGGCGTTGGCGCAGAGCACCTGGTCGCGGATGTCGGTGAGCGGCCGGCCGGTCTCCATGTCGCTGAGCGCGTGCCCGCGCGCGATGAGATCGTCGAGCCGGTCCAGGATGTCGTCGCCCGTGACCAGCCCGACCCGGAGCTTGCCGCGGCAAGTCGAGCCGGCGCGCGACCGCCAGCACCGCCTCGGCGCACCCGCGCGGGTTCACGCCGCCGGCGTTGGAGGTGACCCGGATGCCGCGCTCGACGACGTCGGGAAGGATGCGCTCCATCAGCGGCACGAAGTCGCGCGCGTACCCGGCGGAGGGATCCCGCGACTTCTGCTTCTGCATGATGGACATGGTGACTTCGGCGAGGTAGTCCATCATCAGGTAGTCGATCGGCCCGCCGCGCACCTGGCGGACCGGCGCCTCGAGCCAGTCGCCCCAGAACCCCTGCCCCGCGGCGATTCGCACGGTCCGGCCGTTCGCGCTCACGGCACGAGCGCCCGGCCGGCGGGCGCGAGGCCGACCTCGCGGGTCCAGCTGCGCCGTCGTCCGCGCGCGCCACCAGCAGCCCCAGCGGAACGAACTCGGGCCCAGCGGCCAGGGACTGGCGGGCAGAACGAAATCGGCACGTCGCCGCTCGCGTGCGGCGCGATGCGTGACGCGCGCCGGCGAGTCGGCTCGCGCCAGCACGACGGACGTATCGGCGTAGACCCGGATGGAGGCGCGGAGGCTCCACCGCTGGTCGCCGGCCGAATCGGCGAACCCGGGGAACAGGCCGAGCGTGACCGGCATGTCGCCATGGCCTTCGGGCAGCTCGACCTGCAGCCGGCCGAAGGCGTAGTTGAGCGGCTGCTTGCCGAGCTGCTGGCCGAGCGAATCGAACAGCGTCACGCCGAAGTCGGTGAACCGGCCCCACTGCGCGCGGTCCATGGTGATGTCGACGACCACGCCGCGGGACCACGCCGGCACGACGAACGGAATCCGCTGCGGCGCGGAGCCGCGTCGCCGGCACGCTCTCGACCCGGGCCGCGCCGCCAAGGTGCATGCCGACCTCGGCATCGACGGGGGCGCCGGTGAGGTTGGTGAAGCATCGCGCGCACCGACGCCCTCGCCGCGCGGCGCGAAGCGCGAGCGGCGACTGGCTCACGCTGATCGTGGCGCGTGACCGCCTCGTCGGGCGGCGCCACGACCACCGATTCGTAGGCGCCGCTCACCACGTCGCGCGAGTCGGCCTCGTACTCGGCCGACTGCGGTCCGAACCCCGCCGAGCGCGCGCTCTCGTCGCGGAATGGCATGCCGTCGGGCTCGTGGAGGAACGCCAGCGCCCGTTCGGCCCGCCCGGCGGTCTCGACGGTGAGGGCGAACGGCCGGGCGCTGTCGGCCTGGAAGAACGTCCGGAGCGGGCCGCCGGCGGGCACCGCGACGCTGATCGCGGAGCTTCTGGGTGCCCGAGTCAGCCGGCGCGGCCGCGACGACGGTGTCACGAGCCGGAAGGCGGGGCCAGCCATCGTATCGGCGGGTCCAGCCGGTCACGGTGCCGACGTAGGCGCCGGGGGCGGCGAGCGCCATGGCGCGCGACCTTGAGCCGCGACGACCGTGCGCGCGCCGCGCAGCGCAACGCTCGCGCGGGCGCGGTGAGCCAGGGCGCGTCGCTTCGCAGCGTGTACGTGGCCGAGGAGGCACGTCGCCGGCGCCAGCGAGCGCGAAGGTCTGCGTGGTGTCGCGAGGCGCCCGCGCCGCCGCGCAGCATCGCGCCGGTGGCGTCGCCGGGCCCGACGGCGCGCGATCTGGAGTCGGCCACGGCGGTGGGCCGCTGCCAGCCAGCGGTAGGCCGGACCGACGTCGGCGAGACCCGCGCCCTCGTCGACGATGGTCGGCGCCCGGCGTGGGCTGCGCGGTCACCATCAGCGCCTGGCGGATCGCGCGCGCCGCGGGTGTGCGCTTCTCCTGGGCCATGGCGGACTCGAGCAGCGCGGCCAGTCCGGCCGCGTGCGGCGCCGCCATGCTGGTGCCCTGCTCCACCTCGTCGCCCGTGTTCCAGCGCGGCACCGTGCTGTACGCCACGCCCGGCGTGACCAGGTCCGGCCGCGCGACCTCGCCGCCGCGTGCGCTGAAGTAGGCGAGCAGTCCGGCACCGGCGCGCCGGCGGGGCCCGGCGGCAGGAAGCTGCCCGGGAGCGTGGCGCCGACGGTGATGCGCGCGGGTCGCGCTGCCGGGGAAGCCGATCGTCGAGAGCCCGGGGCCGTCGTTGCCGGCGCTGATCGCGAGGACGACCTCCGGGTGCGCGCGCCAGCACCGAGTCCATCGATGCCGTCGATTCGCGCCTGCCCCTCGATCTCGTTGCCCGACGCCGAAGCTCATGTTGAGCACCAGCGGCAGGTGGCGCGCCTGCGGCGAAGCGGATGGCGTAGTCGATCGCGCGGAGCATGCTGCCGGTGGTGGTGATGCCGCCCTGCGCGCCGTTCGCGATCTTGAGGCCGAGCAGCTGCGCGCCGGGCGCGACGCCGTCGAACCCCGCGCACGCCGTAGAGGTCGTGCCCCGCGGCGATGCCCGACGACGTGGGTCCCGTGGCCACCGGTGTCGAAGAAGAGGTCGAGGGTGGGCGCGTCGCCGCTGCTCGCCGAAGTTGGCGGCGACGTTGACTCGCGGCTGCGGCTCCCTTGGGCGCCCAGCCGAAGTGCTCGCGGCCGGCGAGGTAGTCGTGAACCGGCTGCTCGCCCGCGAGCGAGCCGTCGCCGTCGGTATCGGCCAGGAGCACCCAGCCGTCGGCCGCGCGCGACGACGACGACCGGCAGCGTGTCGCGCACCGCGCCGTTGCCGTTGAGGTCGGCGGCCGGCGGCTCGCCCGAGCGGGATCTCGGCGATGGTGCCGGCGTAGTACGGTCCGGCGGGCTGAGCGCCACGACTCGGCCGAAGCCGCCGAGCCGGTGGCCCGCCGATCGTCCACCGAGTCGCCGCTCGGCGTGACCGGCGCGAGCGGCGACGGCGCCCTCGCCGGAGAAATCGCGCAGGTCGAGAATCTTGGGGCCGCCGGTGGACGTGGTGCCGAGGCCGGGAACGCCGGGATCGATGCCGGTGTCGAGGATGCCGATGAGCACGCCGCGGCCGTCGTAGTCGGGATGGGCGCGAAGAAAGCGGTCGACGCCGGTGCTGGCGAGCGGCATCCAGCCGTGCGCTAGCGCCGCCGACGGCGGCGCCACCCGCCGGACCGAATCGGGTGCGGCTCGCGGTCGCTGGCGGCCGACGACGAGTCCGGCACCGCCGCCGCCGGGCCGACGCGGCGACGCCGAATCGGCCCGGGGCCTGGGTTCGCGGCGCCGGCCGCCTCCGCGACGGCCGGGAGCGCAGGCGAGGAGGACGAGAGCACAGCGCGGCAGACGCGACGGCGCATGCGGTTCCTAGCGAGGGGCGGCCGCGTCGAGCGGCGGAAGCACGAACGGGCCGAGGTGCGGGCCCGGCGTAGTTGGCGGCGATGCGAAGCGCGAAGGCGAGCTGGTCGCGGGTCTCCTCTGGCGTGACGATGGCGTCCACATGCCCGCGCGCGGCCGCGTAGCGGGCGTCGAGCTGGGCCTCGTAGTCCGCGCGCATCGAGTCGACCGAGGCCTTCACCTCGGGGGCGAGCTCGCGTCGCTCGCGCTGGGCGCGCTCGATCTCGGGCCCGTGCACCGCCATGACCGCGGACTCGCCCTCCATCACGCCCATGCGGCCGGTGGGCCAGGAGAGGATGAAGTCGGGATCGAACCCCTGCCCCGCCATGGCGTAGTAGCCGGCGCCGGACGCGTGGTTGACGGTGAGCACGAGCTTGGGCACCGCCGCCGTGGCCATCGCCTCGACGAAGCGCGCGCCCGGCGCGGATGATGCCGCTGTGCTCCGCCTCGGGGCCGACCATGAAGCCGCTCACGTCCTGCACGAACAGGATGGGGAGCCGCTCGCGGTTGGCCGTCTCGATGAAGTACGCCACCTTCTCCGCGCTCCCGGTATAGACGATGCCGCCGAACCGCGGCCGCTCGTCCGGGCCGGCCCTTGATGACGCCGCGCTGGTTCGCGATGACCGCGACCGGCCAGCCCTCGATGTGCGCGTGCCCGCAGATCATCTCGCGCGCCACGCCGGGCTGAAACTCGTCGAGCGCGCCGCCGTCGAGCACGCGTCTCGAGCACGTGGCGCATGTCGTACGACAGCCGGTGGTCCTGCGGCAGGAGCTCGTAGAGCGTTTCCGCGGGGCGTGACGGCTCGGCCGCCGGACGCACGCGGTGGCGGATGCCTTCCGGCCGCGGGAGCCGCGCGACGTATTCCCGGATGCGCGCCAGGCAGTCGGCGTCGTTGGCGGCGCGGTAGTGGGCGACGGCGCTCAACTCGGTGTGGGTGACCGCTCCGCCCAGCGTTTCGGCGTCGATGGTCTGCCCGGTGGCGCCCTTCACGAGGTTGGGACCGCCCAGTCCCATGAACGTCGTGCCCTCGACCATGAAGATCACGTCCGAGAGCGCCGGCAGGTACGCGCCGCCCGCGATGCAGCTCCCCATGACCGCGCTGATCTGCGGCACGTGCAGGTAGCGCCGCATGATCGAGTTGTAGTAGAAGATCCGGGCGGCGCCGTACTGCCCCGGAAAGACGCCGCCCTGGTAGGGCAGATTGACGCCCGCGCTGTCCACGAGGTAGATGATGGGGATCCGCTGGCGCATGGCCACTTCCTGCGCGCGGAGAATCTTGCGGATGGTCTCGGGCCACCAGGAGCCGGCTTTCACGGTGGCGTCGTTGGCCACGACGACCACCTCGCGGCCCTCGACCACCCCGAGGCCGGTGATGACGCCCGCGCCGGGCGCCTGGCCGTCGTACTGGTCGTACGCCACCAGCAGGCCGAGCTCGAGCCAGGGCGAGCCCGGGTCGAGCAGCCGCTCGACCCGCTCGCGGGGCGCGAGCTTGCCCTGCTGGTGCATCTTGGCGACGCGGGCCGCGCCGCCGCCTGCCCGGAGGCGTTCGGCCAGCGCCCGGTACTCGTCGGTGAGCGCCCGGCAGGCGGCTCACGGCTCGAGGTGCTCGGACGCCCACGACCTGATGTAAGTGATGAGGTCCGACGTCGGCGTGCCGGGCCCGAACAGGCGGCCAATGCCCCGCGCCCGGAGCGCTTCCATATCGTCCGCCGGGATGATGCCGCCGCCGGTGACCAGCATGTCCGGCCGCCCCATGTCGTCGAGCAGCTGCCGGACGCGAGGGAAGAGCGTCATGTGGGCGCCCGACAGGATCGAGAGACCGACGACGTCCACGTCCTCCTGCACCGCGGCGGTGGCGATCATCTCGGGCGTCTGGTGCAGCCCGGTGTAGACCACCTCCATTCCCGCGTCGCGCAGCGCCGCGGCCACCACCTTGGCGCCGCGGTCGTGGCCGTCGAGCCCCGGCTTGGCGACGAGCACGCGGATCGGCCGCGGCAGCGGACGGGCGGGACCGGAGCCGAACGGGGCAGCCGTCATGAGGCCGTATCTCTCCTTGAGCAGTTCATCCGCCAGCGCGCCGAGGGACCCGACGGTGGCGCAGGCGGGCGGCGCCGCGGCGCCGGGCGTCACGAGCAGGACGGCCGGAATGCCCGCGGCGTTGGCGCCGACCACGTCCACCTCATACAGGTCGCCGACGTAGAGGGCCTCGGCCGGCGCCACGCCGAGCACGTCGAGCGCGGATCGGAAGATAGCGGGATCGGGCTTTTCCATCCCGGCCAGGGCCGAGTCCACGACCACGTCGAAGTAGCTGCGGAGGCCGGCGGCCTCGAGCGCCTCCTCCACCCGGCCGTCGCTGTTCGAGACCACGCCGAGGCGGAGGCCGGCGGCGCGCAGGCGCGCGAGGGCGTCGTGGGTGTCGGCCGCGATGCCGGCCCAGAGGTGGGCCTCGCCGTGCAGACGCGCGAGCGTGTCGCGGACCTCCTCGAGACGGCTGGCGGGGACGCCGGCCGCCAGAAACAGCGTCTCGAGGTAGGCCGCGGCCCGCTCGCGGTCGGTCGTGCGGGGCTGCTCCATGGAGCGGGCCGCCACCGCCCTGCGCCGCGGCCAGCTCGGCCCCGGTGAGCGGCAACCCAGCGCCGCACCGACGGCGCCGCCATCCTGGGCGTAGTCGAGAAAGAACAGCGTGTTGCCGGCGTCGAACAGGACCGCCCGGAGCGGGGTGCGCCGTCGATCGTCACGCGCTCAGCGGAAGCGGAGCAGCCCGGCCAGGCCGTCGACCGCGGTGCGGGCATCGGGCTCGTAGACGACGTTCACGTCCACCCCTTGCCGCAGCGCCTCCTCGATCGCGTCGTCGACCACGTCGAGCACGGCCACCGGCTCGCCCTTCGTCGCGGCACTCGCGCTCGGTCCGCGCCAGGCGGCCCGACGTCGCCGCAGCGGAAGCCCGGCTCGCTCGCGTCGGCGTCCACCAGGAGCGTGCGGACCTGGCCGCGCGCCAGCGCGCGGAGCGTGCGGTCGATGCCGTTCACCGCCCAGCCGGTCCCCAGGCCCTCGAGCATCTCGTGCACCGCGGCGCGCTCGGTCTCCCGCTCCCAGGCCTCGCGCACGGCCAGGGTGGCGGCGTGCACCGCGGCCGGCGTGACGTCCTTCGGGTTGAGCCGCGCCGTGCCGATGACGCGCTCGACCAGATAATTGTGCAGGAAAGGCTCGACCGCGCCGGCCTCGCGGCCGGTGCCAGCGAGCACCAGGCCGTGGGCCGGGCTGCCGCCGATCGATGGCGAAGAGCTCCCGGGCCACCGCCTCGAAGTGGCGCTGCTTCTCCTGGCGGATCCGGTTGTGGTAGGTGTGCTCGCCCCACATCGTGCCGGCCTTATCGCCGTGGAACCGCTTGCCGCGGGTGCTGTCGGCCCGGAGCCCGGAGAGCTCCCGGGTGTCGTACGCCGTCACCTCGAAGAACCGCGCGGCGGTCCGGTCGAGCACCACGGTCAGCAGCCGCCCGAACTCGTCCTCGACCGACGCCAGCTCGCGCACCAGCGGCGAGCGGTCCACCGCCAGGCGCGAACGGTGCACCACGGGGAGCGGCAGCGCCTCGAACAGTCCGATCCCTTCGCAGGCGAAGATCGCCAGACCCAGTGTCGAGGGCAGGTTGGCGGGAGTGCGGAGATACTGCTGCACCCGCTCCAGGTCGCGCACCACTTCGTCGTGCGTCTGGCGCTCGAGGCCGAGCCGGGGCAGCGCCTGGGTGACGGCCCGGACCCGATTCTTGAGCTTGATCAGATACTTGCCGCGGCTCCGGTCCCGGGGCTCCAGCTTGAGGTAGCAGCTCACCACCCGATGCGGCCCTGGGTTCACCGTGGTCAATCGCGCGAGGCGCTCCGTCAGCGCCGGCGCCGCCGTCTTCGGCCGTCCCCGCCCATTGCCGCCCGGCTTCGCCGCCGCTCGTCTGCGGTCAGAAGAAGATCGGCTCCCGATAGCTGCCATAAATTTCCTCGAGCACATGCCGGATCTCGAACAGCGTGCAGTAGGCACGCGCGCAATCGAGCATGGCGGGAATGATGTTTCGGTCGTCGGCCGCGGCCCGGCCCAGCTCAGCGAGCCGCGCCTCGACCACCGCGGTGTCGCGCTCGGCGCGGACCCGCGCCAGCCGGTCCCGCTGAGTCTGCTCGGCCGCGTCACCCACCTTCAGGATCTCGACCGGCGCTTCTGCTTCTTCCACGAAATCATTGAGGCCGACGATCGTTCGCCGGCCCTGCTCCATCTCCGCCTGGAACCGCGTCGAGCTGCCGGCGATCTGGCGCTGGAACCAGCCGTTCTCGATGGCACGCACGACGCCGCCCTGGGCCTCGATCTCGGCGAAGAGCCCCTCCGCCTCGCGCTCGAGCTCGTCGGTGAGCGCCTCGAGGAAGTACGAGCCGCCCAGCGGGTCGACCACGTTGGGTACCCCGGTCTCGTACGCCAGGATCTGCTGGGTGCGGAGCGCGATGCGCACCGACTCCTCGGTCGGGAGCGCCAGCGTCTCGTCGAGCGCGTTGGTGTGCAGCGACTGGGTGCCGCCGAGCACGGCGGCGAGCGCCTGGTAGGCCACGCGGACCACGTTGTTGTGCGGCTGCTGGGCGGTGAGCGTCACGCCGGCGGTCTGGCAGTGGAACCGCATCCGCCAGCTGCGCGGGTCGCGGGCGCCGAATCGCTGGCGCATGTGCCTGGCCCAGATCCGCCGGGCGGCCCGGAGCTTGGCGATCTCCTCGAAAAAGTCGTTGTGCACGTCCCAGAAAAACGAGAGCCGCGGCGCGAAACGATCCACGTCGAGCCCGCGGGCGACCCCGTGCTCGACATAGCAGAAGCCGTTGGCGAGCGTGAACGCCAGCTCCTGCGCCGCCGTGGCGCCGGCCTCCCGAATGTGGTAGCCCGAGATCGAGATCGTGTTCCAGCTGGGCGTGTGCTCGGCCGCCCACTCGAACAGGTCCACGATCACCTTGAGCGCGGGCTCCGCCGGGAAGATCCAGGCGTGCTGCGCCATGTACTCCTTGAGGATGTCGTTCTGGATGGTGCCCTGCAGCTTGACCAGCGGTACGCCCTGGCGTTCCGCCGCAGCGACGTAGAAGCAAAACAGCATCGCCGCCGGGCCGTTGATCGTCATGGAGGTGGAGACTCGGTCGAGCGGGATGCCGTCGAACAGCGTCTCCATGTCGGCGAGGCTCGAGATCGCCACGCCGCACTTGCCGACCTCGCCCTCCGAGCGCGGGTGGTCGGAGTCGTAGCCCATGAGCGTCGGAAAGTCGAATGCCACCGACAGCCCGGTCTGTCCCCGCTCCAGCAGGAACTTGTAGCGCTCGTTGGTGTCCTCGGCGGTCCCGAAGCCGGCAAACTGCCGCATCGTCCAGAGCCGGCCGCGGTACATCGTCGGGTGGATGCCGCGGGTGTAGGGAAACTCGCCTGGGAGGCCGGCGGCGGCCTGAGACGTCGGGCGAGCGGTCGAGCGGGGTGTAGACCGGCTCGACGGACCGGCCGGACACCGACGTGAAATCGCTGTCGGTCCGGGTGGGCAGCAAGGCCGCGGCCGCGCGCCAAGCCGCGACTTCGGCTCTCAACCGGGCCAGCTCCTGCTCCTGCGCGGCCAGTCGCTTGACCGTCTCGTCGTCGAGGTCGGCGCCCCAGATCGTCATATCCGCTCGCCTTGTTTGAGGCCGTCCACCACTTCCGCCGCCACCTCGTACGGGCTGACCCGCCCGGCGACGATCTCGTCCAACCGGCCGGCGATGCGCTCGTCCGCGCGGGTCTCGTCCCAGACCCACCGGCGGGTCGCGCGGTCCACCACTTCGCGCGTGCGGTCGAACAACCGGCGGCGGCGGCGTTCGGCCAGCGTGCCGCTCCGGGCGAGCCATTCGTGCTGCCGGTCCAGGCCCTCGATGAGCTCGGCGACGCCCTCGCCCTTGGCGGCGACGGTGAGGACGACCGGCTGCTGCCAGGCCGCGCCGTCGCCCTCGCTCGTGCTCCGTGCGGCCGCCGGCGCGCTGGCCCGCAATCCGTGATGCGCCGGCATGTTTCGAAACGCGTTGCCGCGCCGGATGCCGAGCGTCACCTCGATCTCGTGGCGGAGCTTGTCGGCGCCGGGACGATCCGCCTTGTTGACCACGAACACGTCCGCGATCTCCATGACGCCCGACTTGAGCGTCTGGATCCCGTCGCCCGACTCGGGGACGAGCACGAGCACGGTCGCGTCGGCCATGCGCGCCACGTCCAGCTCCGACTGTCCGACGCCCACGGTCTCGACCAGGATCCGGTCGAACCCGGCGGCGTCGAGCAGGTCGCAGACCTCGCGCGTGGTCGTGGCGAGCCCGCCGAGCGAGCCTCGGCTGCCCATGGAGCGGATGTACACGCCCAGGTCGAGAGCCACGGATTCCATGCGGATGCGGTCGCCCAGGAGCGCGCCGCCGGTGAAGGGACTGGTGGGGTCCACGGCGACCACGGCGACACGGAGCCCGGCCTGCCGGTAGGCGGCAACCAGGCGTTCGACGAGAGTGGATTTGCCGGCACCGGGAGGGCCGGTGATGCCGATCCGGCGTGCCCGGCCCAGCAACGGATGGACCTCGGCCAGCAGCCGCTCGAAGCCGGGCCGTCCGTTTTCGACCACCGAGATCGCGCGTGCCAGGGCGGCCGTATTGCCGGCCTGCAGGCCCGCGAGCAGGAGGTCGGGATCCATATGCCTGAAAAGTCGCCTGCCTTTCGGGCGGAGGCAAGCGAGCGGAAGGCTCACCCAGCGTCGTCGGTCGCGGGCTCCTGCTCGTCGTCTATGTGCAGTTCCTTCTTGGCGGTCCAGTTGATGATGAGCACCAGGAGAACCCCTACCAGGAGGGCGCCGAGGAGCCAGAGCTGCACCCGGCGGACCTTGCCCAGGAGCAAGGTGGCGCTCCCGCTCACGAGATACCCCAGGCCCGTAAACACCACCGACCCGAGCACGGCACCGATGCCGTCGATCAGCGGCGAACTTGGCCACAGACAGGTCGTGGAGCCCCCAGAACACCATGCTCGCCGCCTTGGTCCCGTAGACGAAGCGGGCCGCGATCAGCTCCGCCGGCCCCAGCCGGCTTCGCCAGCGCCTCGATCCGGTGACCCGACCCGGCGATAGAGCCGTCCCGCCCGGAACCGGGGTCCGCGCAGGCGGCCGAGGGTAAACCAGGCGAGGTCGCCGACGAAGCTGCCGACGGCAGCCGGCGCGCGACCGCGAGCGGAAATGGGAAGTAGCCGAGATGGGCGCGACTCCGGCGAGGATCAGGGTGAAATCACCCTCGACCGCTGAGCCGATCAGCACGGCTGCCAGGCCGTAGCGGAGGACCAGATGCTCGAGACCCATGAGGTCAGCCCGGCGGCCGCGGGTGCCCGCCGGCGGTCCTCCCGCGCCACGGCCGGGACGGCGAAGGCCGGGCGCGCGACCGGCTCGAGCCCGAGGTGGGCCCGCGCCGCGTTGAGCGCGTCGTCGATGTTGCCGACCAGGTTGTCCTCGGGCAACTTCGTCGCCCAGCGCCGAGCGCTGGAAGCGCGACCATCGGCTGGGCGTGGACGTCGGACAGGATGCACCAGCGTGCCGGCGCCGCGGAACCGGCGTGACGACGTCGCGCAGCGCGTGCAGGCCGGTCGAGTCGATCGCCGGGCACGTGGCGCATGCGGATGATCAGCACCTTCGGCCTGCCGCCGCAGCTGGGTCAGCGTGTCCTTGAACGTCTCGGCCGCGCCGAAGAAGAACGGCCCGTTGATCTCGTAGACCTCGACGCCCGGCGGGACCGCGCGCCGCCGGACGGCGTTGGGGTCGGCTCGTCGTCGTCGTCCGCCGTCCTCGTCGAACTCGCGGGTGATCGCGCTGACGTTGGTGACCTCCGCCATCCGCCGCATGAAGAGGAAGGCGGCGAGCACCATGCCGACCTCGATCGCGACGGTGAGGTCCACCAGCACGGTGAGCAGGAAGGTCGTGAGCAGCACCGCGACGTCGCTCTTCGGCGCCCGGAACTCGGCGACGGAACGTCGCGCCACTCGCTCATGTGGTACGCGACGACGACCAGGATCGCCGGCGAGCGTCGCCATCGGGATGAGCGCCGGCCCAGCGCCCGAAGAACAGCGGTGATGAGCAGCAGCGTGAGCGCGTGGATCATCCCGGCGACCGGCGTGCGGCCGCCGTTCTTCACGTTCGTGGCCGTGCGCGCGATGGCGCCCGTCGCCGGAATGCCGCCGAACAGCGGCGAGACGATGTTCGCGACGCCCTGCGCGACGAGCTCCATGTTGGAGCGGTGCCGCCCGCCGATCATGCCGTCGGCGACGACGGCCGAGAGCAGCGACTCGATCCGCGCCGAGCAGCGCGATGGTGAAGGCCGGGCCCACCAGGCGCCGCGGCGGTCGCGAACGAGACGTGCGGCAGCGCGAGATGCGGGAAGCCGGCGTCGATGGCGCCGAAGCGGCTGCCGATGGTCTCGACCGGCAGATGAAGCAGCTGCACCGACGACGGTCGTCGACGATGAGCGCGACGAACGGCCCGGGCATCCGCGGCTCGACGCGCGGCCAGAGCGATGATGATGGCGAGCGCGAGCGCCGCGACGCCGACCGCCGCAGAGGTTGCACGGTCCGATGTGCGCGCCGTACGCGGCCCACTTCGCCGACGAAGTCGGCCGGCACCGCGCCCATCCGCAGGCCCGAGCAGGTCCTTCACCTGGCTCGAGAAGATGATGACGGCGATGCCGCTGGTGAAGCCGGTGACGACCGGGATGCGGGATGAACTTGATCGCGCCGCCGAGCCGCGCGAGCGCCGAAGCCGATCAGAATCACGCCGGCCATCAGCGTGGCGACGATGAGGCCGTCGACGCCGTACTTCTGCACGATGCCGTAGACGATGACGACGAACGCGCCGGTCGGTCCGCCGATCTGCACGCGCGAGCCGCCGAGCGCCGAGATCAGGAAGCCGGCGACGATGGCCGTGTAGAGGCCGCGGTCGGGCGTGACGCCGCTCGCGATGGCGAACGCGATGGCCAGCGGCAGCGCGACGATGCCGACGATGACGCCCGCGGTCAGGTCCGCGGTGAACTGCGCGCGGTCGTATGACTTCAGCGTCGTGACGAGCTTCGGGACGAGCACGAGCGCTCCGGCGTGTGGCAGTGGGGGCTACTGAGAGTCACGGGTTCGGGGGTACGCCTGTCATTCGTGTCCTCGTCGTCGCGACCGTCCCGGTTCCTTATCATCCCGAGGCCTTCGCTGTGGGCTCGGGATGACACGATGCCGCTCCTCAGTGCAGCAGGAGGCCGACCAGGGCACCTCCGCCCACGAGCCAGGCGGAATTTACTCCGGCCCGGAGCAAGGCGAGGCTGGCCACCGCCACCATCCACATGCGCGGCGACGTGAGGGCGCTGCGGCCGATCGCCCAGGTCACGACCGCCATGAGGGCGAGGGAGCCGACGTTGACGCCATCGAGGAACGCGCGCGCGACCGGCGTCCGCCGGAGCCACGGGATCAGCGCGCCGCCCACGCCGACGAAGAGAAAAGCCGGCAGAAAGATCCCGATCGTCGCGACCACGCCGCCGGCCGCTCCCGCCAGCAGGTATCCGACGAACGTCGCGGTGGTGAACACCGGGCCCGGGGTGATCTGGCCGGCGGCCACGGCGTCGAGCAGTTGGGCCTCGCTGAGGTAGCCGCCCCGCTCCACCAGGCCCGAGCGCAGGAACGACAACAGTACGTACCCGCTGCCGTAGAGCACGGCGCCGATCTTCAAGAAATACAGAAACAGCCAGCCCAGGCCCGGAGCCGAGACATCGGCGGCCGGGATCAAGCCGAGTAACGCAAGGCCGCCAGCGCCCGCCGCCAGCCCCGCGCGCGGCCAGCGGGCCGCGACGACCACCAGTCCGGCGACCAGCAACACCAGGAGCTCGTGGGTCCCGATCGCGGCGAGCACCAGCGCCACCGCCCCCGCGACGACCACCGCTCCTGAGCGCACCGCCGTCCGGGCGAATCCGGCAAGCGCCACCGCCACCACGGCCACGACGACGGGCTTGGCCCCGGCCCAGGCGCCGGCCACCGCCGGCAGCCGTCCGTAGCGGACGTAGGCCCAAGCCCCTGCCAGGACGAGGAGCATGGACGGCAGGATGAAGCAGACGCCCGCGACGAGCAGCCCCGCCGTGCCCGCCTGCCGCCGGCCGATGTGAATGGCGAGCTCGGTCGAGTTGGGACCGGGGAGCAGGTTCACCGCCCCGACCAGGTCGAGAAACTCCTCGTCGTTCATCCACGCCCGGCGCCGGACCACCTCGTCGCGCATGAGCGCGACGTGCGCCGCCGGACCGCCGAACCCGAGGAGACCGAGCTTGGTGAACAGACGCGCGAGCTCGCCCACGCCGCCGGCGTGTGAAGTGATGCCGCACCTCGAAGGACAGATTGGCCCGCCCGTTCCGCCACGCGGGACAGAACGTCTCCATCGTGACGCGGCGCGTGCGAAATCTGCTCTCGCATCAGCACTTTGACCATTGGCCGTGTTCTTGCCCCTTCGCGCTCCGTCTTCTTCCCGGAGCCGGAGCGGTGCGGATAGCGCTCGTCACGGAGTTCTACTACCCGCATCTCGGCGGCGTCACCGAGCACGTCCACAACCTCGCCCTGCAGTTCCTGCGACAGGGCCATCCCACCATCGTCGTCACGGCGCACATGGAGACGCCGGCGCGCGGGATCGATCTGGCGCACGAGGCGGGCGACCCGCCCTTCGTGCACCGGATCGGCACGAGCCGGACGATCTACAGCGCGGGCTCCTTCGCCCGCGTGACCACCGGCCGCCACCTCCGGCGCGACCTCAGGGCGCTGTTCCGCCGCGAGCGGATCGACGTGGTCCACGTGCACGGGGGCCTCAACCCGACCCTGGGACTGGTGGCGCCGGACGCCGCGGGTGATCTCGGGCTGCCGGTCGTCGCTACATTCCACTCGTGGTTCGCCGGCTCGGCTCTCTGCCGGGTTTTCCGTCGCCCGCTTCAGCGGCGCCTGGACCGGCATGCCGCCAATCTGGCCGTGAGCCAGCCCGTCGTCCAGGCGCACGCCCGATACTTCGAGACCGACTGGGAGATCATCCCGAACGGGGTGGACACCGAATTCTTTCGCGCCGACGCGAGCACCGGGCCTCCGACCGGCGACCCGGAGCTGCTCTTTCTGGGACGCCTGGACCCGCGGAACGGGCTGGACACCGTGCTCGCCGCGATGCCGGAGGTGATGGGCCGGTACCCGGGCGCCCGGTTGACGGTGGCCGGGGACGGGCCGTTGCGGCCGGTGTACGAGCGTCTGGCCCGGCCGCTGGGCGGCGCGGTCCAATTCGTGGGCCGGGTCAACGGCAACCGGCCCGAGCACTACGCGCGAGCCGACATGTATCTCTGCCCGACCACCAAGGCGTCCTTCGGCATCACGCTGCTCGAGGCGATGGCGTGCGGCACGCCCATGCTGGTGTCCGACATCACGGGCTTCCGGGAACTGGTGGCCGACGGCCCCGAGGCGGTGCTCGTCCCGAAGGAGAATCCGGCCGCCTGGGCCGACGCCGTGCTCGGGCTCATGGCCGACCGCGCCCGGCTCGCGCGCATGGGCGCGGCCGGACGATGCAAGGCCGAGGCGTACGCGTGGCCGGTGATCGCCGCGCGGGTGATGGACATGTACCGGCGGGTCGCGGGATGCTGACCGCCGCGCTCGTGGCGGCCGCCGGCGGCGCGGCCCTGGTGGCGCACGGCGCGCTGGCGCCGAACAGCCCGGTCTTCGGTCCGGTCGTGGGCCGCGGGCCGCGCGACCGGGCGCTCTACCTCACGTTCGACGACGGCCCCAACCCGTACGCCACCGAGCGGATCGTCCGCACGCTGGAGCGCGAGCGGGTGCCGGCCACGTTCTTCATGGTCGGCCGGCACGTGGACCGCTTCCCCGCCCTGGCCCGGCTGGTGGCCGAGCGCGGGTTCGGCATCGGCAACCACAGCTACTCCCACGTGAAGCTCGCCCTCGCCGGCCCGGCGCGCACCGCCCGCGAGGTCGGCTCGGCGCACGCGGCCATTGTCGCCCGCACGGGAATCGCGCCCACCGGCTTTCGCGCCCCGCATGGGTACCGGAACCCGTACCTTCGGCGCGCCGTCGCGGCCTACGGCTATCGCGTGTTCGGCTGGACGCTCGGCGTGTGGGACACGGCGCGCCCCGGAGCGGGCGTGATCCGCCGGCGAGTGGTCGAAGGCGCGCGGCCCGGTGCCGTGCTGCTGCTCCACGACGGCGACGGCTACGATCCCGAGGGCGATCGCCGCCAGACCGCCGAGGCCCTGCCCGGGATCATCGAGGATTGCCAAGCGATGGGATATGAGTTTCGCGCGCTCGACGCGCTCGGGCGCGAGTGAAGGGGCGCTGGTGGCTCTGGGTGCTCGGAGCGCTCGTGCTCGCCGGCGGCCTGCGGTACGCGGCCCGGTTCCCGTGGCTGGACACGTGGACCACGCTCGCGGACGCGGACTGGTGGCTGCTCGCCGGTGCCGGCGGGCTCAATCTGCTGTCGCTCGCCCTCAAGGCCTGGGCCTGGCAGCTGCTCCTGCGCCCGCTCGCGGCGATCCGATTTCGCACGGCCCAGGCCGTGACCTTCGCCGGGGCGGCGGTCAACTCGATCGGGATCGCGATGAGCGGTGAAGCCACGCGGGTGCACCTGCTCGCCCGCTGGGACGGCGTCCCGCCCGGCGCGGCCATGCGCTCGATCGCGGCCAGCCGGCTGGTCGAGGCGGCGGCGCTCGGCGTCTTTCTCCTCGGCGTGGCGGCGGGCGTGACGTCGGGCCACGGATGGCGCCTTCTGGGCGGCGCGGTGGTCCTGCTGATCGGCGCCCTGGCGCTGTTCCGGTGGGTTCCGTGGCTCCGGCCGGACCGCGATGACGGCGGCGCCGGCTGGACGCCCGCGCAGCTCGGGGCGCCGGTCGCCGTGAACGTCGCCTCCTGGGGGCTGCAGTGGGCGACGTACCACTGGTCCATCGTCGCCACGGGCGTGGCGGTGACGCCGGGCCTCTCCGCGCTTGCGCTGGTGCTGGCCAACGTGGGCGGAATCTTCCGGCTCACACCCGGCAACGTGGGCGTCGTGCAGGGCGCCGGTGGTGCTCGGGCTCGCGCCCGCGCACGTGCCCGCGGCCGAGGCGGTCGCCGCCGGGCTGGCGCTGCAGGCCGTGCAGGTGCTGCCCGTGCTCGCCATCGGCATCGCGCTGCTCGGCCGGCACGGCCTGCGCGAGATGCTCCGGCAGCGTCCGGCGGAGGCCGCCTGATGCCGATGGGCCTGCCCCGGCGCCTCGCCGTGCTCACGGCGGTGATGGCGATCCTGCTGGTGACCGGCGCGACCGAGATCGCGCTCTGGTGGTCGGCGCGCACCCGGCTGGAGGATTTCCGCCTGGAATCGGTGGCGCTGGCCAACACGCTCGCCTCGCTGCTCGTCCGGAGCGCGCCCAAGGGCGACACCGTGAGCCTCGCGCAGGGCCTGCAGGGCTGGTCCCGCCACCGGATCACCGAATCCCAGGCGATGGTCTACGTCGCCCGCGGCGAGCGCCTGGTGCCGGCCGCCGCGAGCGGCGCTGCCCGATTCGACCGCGGCCGAGTCGATCGCGTACACCGCGCTGCACCCGGCGCGCGACCGAGGTGCGCTTCCGGCGCGGCGTCGAGCCCGGGCTGGCAGGTGGTGGTGCCGCTGGGCGTGCCGCGCCCCTACGGCGTGCTCGACGTCCGGGTCTCGACTCGGCGGCTGCAGGACTGGGCGCGGCTGGAGCGCCAGCGGGCCTACCTGCTGGCGCTGATCTCCGCGCTGCTGGTGGCGCTGTTCGTCGCGATCATGACCGCGCGCTGGGTGGGGCGGCCGCTCGCCGCGCTCGGCAGCGCCATGGCCGCCGCGCATGGCGGTGCGGGTGGCGCGCCCGCGGCCCCCGAGATCGGGCCGCCCGAGTTCCGGGAGCTCACCCGGCGGTACAACCGGATGCGCGAGGCGCTCGCGGCGCGGGAGCGCGAGAGCGCGGCGCGCGGCGATGCTGCTCACGCTCGAGGAGCGGGCGCGCGGGCTCGACCGCTTGGCGCTCATGCACGAGACCGCCGCGGTCTTCGCGCACGAGATCGGGACGCCGCTCAACACCGTGAGCGGCCACCTCCAGCTCCTCAGGGACGACTTCGAGGCCCAGAGCGACGCCAGGGGCGTCGAGCGGGTGCGGCTGCTGCTGGCGCAGGTCGACCGCGTGGCCGGCATCGTGCGCGCGGGACTCAACCGCGGCGCCTGGCCCACGCCGCTGGTGCTGCAGCAGGACCTGAACCGAGATCGCGATGCGGATGACCCGGTTCCTCGAGCCGTCGTTCGGCGACGCGGGCGTGCGGCGCCGAGCTGCCAGCTCGACGGCGGCCGGCCGGTCCTCGCCACGTGCGATCCCGGCCATGGTGGAGCAGATCCTGCTCAACCTGCTCAAGAACGCCGTCGAGGCGCTGCCGCGCGGGCGGCACGGTGACGATCGCGACCGGGCGCGCGGACCACAACGCGTTCATCGACGTCCAGGACGACGGCCCGGGGCTCGACGCCGAGGCGAGCCTCGAACCTGTTCGGCCCGTTCTCCACCACCAAGGGGCCCGCGGGGGCCGGCCTGGGCCTCGCGGTGAGCCGGCGGCTGGCGCGCATGCTCGGCGGCGACCTGGTCCACGTTCCCAGCGCGCGCGGCGTGCGCTGGCGCCTCACCCTGCCCGTCGAGGAGATCGCATGAGCGCCGACGTCTCCGGTCCATCCCCGGCTGCTGCTGGTGGATGACGACGAGGAAGCCTGCCGCCTGCTGGCCGAAGTGCTCGAGCGGGAGGCCTACGACGTCGTGCCGGCGCTGTCGGCCGACGAGGCGCTCGCCAAGGTGGAGCGAGTCGGGCCCGTTCGACGCGGTGCTGACCGACCTCCGCATGCCGGAGAAGAGCGGGCTCGACCTGCTCCGGGTGCTGCGCGAGCGGGATCCCGGCGCCCTGGTGCTGGTGCTCACCGCGTTCGGCGACGCCGCGGCCGCGGGCGAGGCGATCCGGGCGGGCGCGTACGACTTCATCAGCAAGCCGTACGACCTCGGCGGCGCTGCGCGAGACCCTGGCGCGCTCGCTGGGCCGCCGTCGGCTGGCGCGGCGTGCGCGCGGGATGCGCGGAGCCGCCGGCGGCGCCGAACGGCGCGAGCTCCGCGGGCGGACCCGCGCTGGTGGGCCACAGCCCCGCCATCATCGAGGTGATGAAGACGCTGGCGCGGGTGGCGCCGTCGCAGGCGACGGTGCTGGTCCTGGGCGAGACCGGCACCGGCAAGGAGCTGGTCGCGCGCACGCTGCACCACTTCTCCGAGCGCGCCGACCGCCGCTTCGTCGCGGTCAACTGCTCGGCGCTGGCCGAAGGGCTGCTGGAGAGCGAGCTGTTCGGCCACGTCCGGGGCGCGTTCACCGGCGCCGGCGCCGCGCGGCCCGGGCTGTTCCGCGAGGCCGACCGGGGCACGCTGTTCCTGGACGAGATCGGCGACATCTCGCCCGCGCTGCAGGCGCGCCTGCTCCGCGCCCTGCAGGAGCACGAGATCGTGCCGGTGGGCTCGGAGACGCCGGTGAAGGTGGACGTGCGGGTGCTCGGCCGCGACCCACCGCGACCTGCCGGAGCTGGTGCGCCAGGGACGGTTCCGGGAGGATCTGCTACTATCGCCTCAACGTCGTCACGCTCACGCTGCCGCCGCTCCGCGCGCGGCGGCAGGACATCCCGCTCCTGATCGACCATTTCCTGCGCGAGCTGGCGGCGCGGCACGGCCGCGGGCCCGTGGCGGTCGATCCCGAGGCCCAGCGCCGGCTCCTGGCCTACGACTGGCCGGGCAACATCCGCGAGCTGCAGAACGTGCTCGAGCGCGCCATGCTGCTCGCCGAGCAGGACGTGATCGGCCCCGAGCATCTCCCGCCGGACGTGCGCGCGCCGATCGGCGCGCTCGCCGGCGCTCCGGCGCCCGCCACCGCGCCCGCCGGCCGGTCGGCCCGCGCTGCGCTCGCTGGAGGAGGTCGACCGCGACCACGTGCTGCACGTGCTCGACCGCCACGCCGCGGCAATCGGGACGAGACCTCGCGGATTCTGGGCATCAGCCGCCGCACGCTGAGCCGGATGATCCAGCGGTGGAACCTTCCCCGCGACGGAGCGGGGCTGAGGCCACTCTGTCCCGCGCGGGGACAGAGTGGCGTGCCAGCACCCGCCGCGACGGCCCGCGCTCCCGCTCACGGCGCCCGGAATCGCCAGCCGCGACCTTTCGAGCGCCTCACGCCACCCAGCGCCACTGGCACGTGGATTGCCTTTCTCCGGGCGTCCCCGCGGCCGCCCAGTCCGGTCGGCCGCAATGTACTCCCGAGGAGGATTCCCATGTTCCGCACACTCGCCCTCGTGACCGCTCTGGTCGCCGCGTCGCTGTCCGCGAACGCGCTCTCGGCGCAGAGCGCCGCGACGCACGGCCCAGAAGCCGCCGCCGGCCCCCGCGATGAAGCACACGCCGGCGGCGCACGATCGAAGTCGGACACGACCAAGGCCGCCGCCACCAAGCCGACGGCGGCGACCGCGCATCACGCCGCGTGGACCAAGGACCAGATCAAGGAGGCCCAGGAGGGCCTGACCAAGGCCGGGCTCTACAAGGGCAAGGTCGACCGGCGTGTTCAACAAGGACACCCGAAGGCGCTGCGCGCGTATCAGAAGGAAAACAAGCTGCCCGTCACCGGCCGGCTTGAGCGACAGCGTCCTCGCGAAGCTGAAGTCCGCCTGACCACTCCCCGCATTCTCCCCCGACGATGGAGCGCGGGCGGCCCCGCCTCCAGCGTCGTACGCCCCTCCGCAAGGAGGGGCGCCTTCCTTTGCGGCAGCGCGCCGCTGGCGCCGGATCGAGCGCCATCTCGCCGCGCACGTCGAGCTGTATCTCTCCGCGCTGGCGCTCGGCGATCGCACTCGCTCCTGCCGCTCGCGCTCGGAGCTCGGCACCGACGTCCAGGAGCTGGCCGGCGCCGCGCTCGCGGCCTGCGTGCGTCGCAGGGACTGCGCCCACTGGCTGCTCCGCCGGCGCGCGGCGGCCGTGCGGCGCGAGCTGATCGGCGAGGTCCGGCGCCTGCTCCGCGACCGGATCAACAACCAGCTCCAGGTGGTGCTCTTCTCGCTCGCGGAGCGCGAAGGCGGCGCCGGCCACCGCGGAGGACCGCGGCGGCTCGGCGCAGGCGATGGGCGCGATCGCCGCGGTGAGCCGCACGCTGGACGAGCTGTCGGCGGATTCGCTCCGCCGCTGGCAGGACCGCTACGGCGACGCGCTCAGCGGCGCGGCCAGTGGCGGCGGAAGCGCAGCGGGTTCTGGAACAGGTGGGTGGGCAGCAGGAAGATGACGAGGAACATGCCGAACGCGAGCAGCAGGCCCAGCCACCAGCACCTCCAGCCGCCGGGTGGCCAGGTAGATGACGCTGGTGATGAGGGCGATGGTGAACGCGAAGAGCGCCAGCAGCGCGCGGCGCACCTGCTGCGCCAGGAACCGCTGCAGCTCGAGCGTGTCGCGCGGGTGCCAGCGGACCCGGAGCTCGTCCCGCTCGACCCGCCGCACCAGGTCGCGCAGCGTGCGCACCGCGGTCGAGCGCCTCCTGGGTCCAGTCGGTCAGCCGCGCGCGCGGATCCTGCTCGCAGCACGCCCTGCAGCAGCCGCGTGGCCGCGCGGCTCAGCACCGGCCGGGCCATGGCCAGCGCGTTGAAGTTGGGGTCGTAGCGGAGCGCCGATGCCCTCGACCAGCACGCCGGCCCGGCCGAAGTAGACCAGGTTGGACGGCAGCATCAGCGGCCAGTCGTAGAACGTCTGCAGCACCTGCTCGACCAGCCGCTGGATCTGCCGCGGCGACACGTCGTCGCGCAGCGAGACCGACATCAGGCTGCCGGGCCGCGTCGCGCACGGTGCCGCGGTCCACGTCGGGGTCGAGGATGCCCAGCTCGTAGAACCCGTTGATCACCCCGTCCACGTCCTGCCGCGCGGCCGCGAGCACGGTCTCGACCAGCCGCCGCGCGGGTCTCCCGCTCGACCTGCAGCACCATGCCGAAGTCGAGCAGCACCAGCCGGCCCTGACGGATCGACCAGCAGGTTGCCCGGCGTGCGGATCGGCATGGAACACGCCGTCCTCGAGCATCATCTTGATGTACGCGTCGACCACGCGTCTCGATCAGCCGTGCGAGGTCGAGCTCGCCCGATGGCCAGCCGCTCGTGCAGCCGGTCGATCCGGGTGCCCTCGACATACTCCAGCACCAGCACCCGCCGGCGTGACCAGCGCGGTGACCACCTCGGGCACCACCACGCGCGGCTCGCCCTGGAAGTTCCGCCGCAGCGTCGCCGCGTTGCGGGCCTCCTCGCGGAAGTCCAGCTCGTCGCGGATCCGCTTGGCGAACTCGCTCACGATCGCCGTGATGCGCGCGCGTGTGATGGTTGGGGAACAGCAGGTTGAGCAGGAACAGGATGCCGGAAGGAGACGTCGAGATCCTCGCCGCACGATCTCCTCGACGCCCGGCCGGAGCACCTTCACGACCACCTCGCGGCCGCGCGTAGGCGGCGCGGTGCACCTGGCCCAGCGACGCCGCGGCGAGCGGCACCGGGTCGAAGCGCTCGAACAGCTCGCCGACGTCCCGGCCCAGCTCCTCGCGCACCACCCGCTCGGCCACGCCCGGCGGCAGCGGCGGCACCTGGTCGGTGAGCGTGCCGATGGCGCTGAGATAGGGCTCGGGCAGGATGTCGGCGCGGGCGGCGAACACCTGCGCCAGCTTGATGAAGGTGGGTCCCAGCTCGGCGAGCGTGCCGGGTCAGCCGGTCGGCGCGGCGCCGGTGGCGCTCGGCGTCGCGGCGGCGCGGGCCGGCCGACCACGAGGAAGCGGCGCCGGTCCCACAGGAAGGCCAGGACGAACGGCAAGCAGCCGGCCGAAGACGACGAGCGCGCGCACTAGCGCGCCGTCAGAGCAGCAGCCATCCCGCCAGGCCCAGCAGCAGGAGGAACCCGCAGACGTCGGTGAAGGTGGTGACGAAGATCGACGAGGCGATCGCGGGATCGATGCCGAACCGCTCGAGCACGACCGGGATGAAGCCGCCGGCGAACCCGGCCACGAGCAGATTGCCGGTCATGGCGAGGAACACCACCAGGCCGAGGCGACGGCTGGTCGCCCGACGAGCGGCCGCGACGACGCCGACGACGACCGCCGATGGCGAGGCCGTTGACGATCCCGACGAGCACTTCCTTCCCGACCACGCGCGCGAACAGGTGGCTCGGGATGAGGCCGAGCGCGAGCCGGCGCACCGTGACCGCGAGCGCCTGGGTGCCGGCGTTGCCGCCCATGCCGGCGATGATCGGCATCCAGACGGCGAGCGCCACGGTGCGCTGCACCGTGCCCTGGAACAGGTAGACCACGCCGCCGGCCAGGAACGCGGTGAGCAGGTTGAGGTAGAGCCACGGGCAGCCGGCTCCGCACCGCGTCGCGCCAGCCGGCGGCCAGCTCCTCGCCCGCGGGCACGCCGCCGAACCGCAGCAGGTCCTCGGTGGTCTCCGCCTCGACGACGTCGATCACGTCGTCGAAGGTGATCCGGCCCAGCAGGCGGCCCGCCTCGTCCACCACCGCCACGCTGGGCAGGTTGTAGCGCGCCAGCAGCTCGCGCGACCTCTTCCTGGTCCAGCTCGGGCGCACCGAGACGTCGGCCGGGCGCCATGAACTCGCGCACCCGGCGCTCGCGGCCGGCTGACCACCAGGTCCTTGAACGGCAGCACGCCCACCAGCCGCCGGTCGCCGTCCACCACGAACACCTGGTAGAAGTCCTCGACCTCCTCCGCCTGCCGCCGGATCTCCTCGAGCGCCTCGCCCACGGTGGCCGTGTCGCGCACGGTCACCGTGTGGGTGGTCATCCGGCCGCCGGCGGTCTCCTCGTCGTAGCGCGAGCAGCCGGTCGACCTCGGCGCGGTCCTCGACCTCCGAGAGGATCCGCTCCTGGTCGGCGCGGCTCGAGCTCGCCCAGGATGTCGGCCGCGTCGTCGTCCTCCAGCTCCTCGACGATCTCCGCCGCCTGCTCCGGGCGCGAGCGCGGCGAGCGTGTCCTCGGCGTGCGTCCTCCTCCGGCATCTCGGCCAGCGCCTGGCTCGAGAGCTCGGGCGGCAGCGCCTGCACCACGGTCGAGGCGGTCCTGGTCGTCGAGCGCGGAGAGGACGTCGGCGAGGTCGGCGGGCTCGAAGTCGTGCGCGCGCCGGACGAAGACGGCGATCTCGCCGGTGCGCACCAGGTCGACCATCCGCTCGACCTTGTCGTCGGACGGGGTCACGAGCCGCTCGGCTGGAGGGTGACGGCGCGGAGCGGCGCCCGAGCGGATCAGCAGGCGCTCGATGCGGGTGGGGGAGGCCTGGACGCACGTCGAACTCGAGGCCGCGGACGGCGAATCGCTCGCCGGCGTTGGGGATGCGGCCGGCCCATTCGGCCAGCAGGCCGGCCACCGTGGTGGAGCGGCCGTCGGGCAGCGAGACGCCGAACCGCTCCTCGATGGCCTCGGGCGAGACGTTGCCGTCGGTCTCGAACAGCGCCGGGCCGGCGCGCGGGTCGCGGCCGGACCTCGTCGTCGTGCTCGTCGTAGATCTCGCCGACCAGCTCCTCGAGCAGATCCTCGAGCGTGGCGATGCCCAGGGTGCCGCCGAACTCGTCGAGCACCACGGCCAGGTGGCGCCGCTCGCGCTGCATGTCGAGCAGCAGGTCGCCGCAGCTCCGGCTGGCCGGGCGTCACGGCGACCGGCCGCACCGGCAGCGGATCGCCCGGGCTGGAGCCGGAACAGGTCGAACGCGTGCAGCATGCCGATGATGTCGTCCAGGGTGCTCGCGGAACACCGGAATGCGGCTGTAGCCGCTCTGGGCGAAGACCAGCCGGATGTCCTCCAGCGCGGCGTTCTCGTCGATCGCCACGATGTCGGTGCGCGGCGTCATCACCTCGCGCACCGGCCGGACGCTGAACGCCATGACGCCGCCCACCAGGAACAGCTCGTCGTCGGCGCGGAGCCCGACGGCCGCGCCTTCGCGCCAGATCGAGCGCAGGTCGGTCGGGCCGGGTGGCGGTGCGCGCCGGGCAGCAGCAGGCCCAGCACGCGGGACCACGGGCGGAGCAGCGGGATGACCCGGTCGGCCACCGTCTCGGCGCGGGGCTGGGTGAGCCAGCGGGGCACGAGATAGGCCGCGAACAGCACCAGCGGGCACCCCCAGCACCGCGAGCGCCACGACGACCCGCGGCGCGCCCGAGCCGGCGAGCCCGGGCAGCGCCGCGCCCGACCAGCAGCACGCCGAGCGAGGTGGTGGCGGACGCGGCGGTGAGGTAGTTGTCCACCTGCGACAGCCACGCGAGCGACGGCGCGGCGCCGCGCAGCCGGCGGCTCACCGCGCGGGTCAGCTCGGCCCGGCTCACCGTGATGAGCGCCGCGCCCGCCGTGGCGCCGAAGGCGGCCACCATGAGCCCGACCGCGATCGCGAGCCAGATCACGGGAGCGCCCGCTCCGCGCCACCGAGCGGGGCTTCGACCGCCGGCCGGTACACGGCGACGCGCCGGACCCGTCGCCGGATCACCTGCTCCACCACCAGCCGGTAGCCCTGCGAGATCGATGGTCTCGCCGCCGCGCGGCACGCGGCCGAACTCGGCCAGCACCAGGCCGCCCACCGTGCTCACGTCCTCGCGGTCGAAGCTGTGGCCCAGCACCGCCTCGAGCTCGGAGAGCGCGACGCCGCCCTCCACCCGGAGCTGGTCCTCGGCCACGACCTGGATCGGCGCCACCTCGTCGGTGTCGCGCTCGTCCTGGATCTCGCCCACGATCTGCTCGAGGATGTCCTCCAGCGTGACGAGGCCCGCGGTGCCGCCGAACTCGTCCACCACGACGGCGAGGTGGCTGGGCCCGCGCTGGAAATCGCGGAGCTGGCGGTCGAGCGGCTTGCCCTCGGGCACGAAGGCGGCCGGGCGGATGAGCGCTCTGCCACGGCGTCTCGTCCTCGGCGCCGCGCGGCCAGGATGTCCTTGGCGTAGATCACGCCGGCCACCGCGTCGGGATGGCCGTCGAACACCAGGAGGCGCGCGTGCTCGGAGCTCCGGAGCATGCTCGGTGACTTCCTCGCGGTCGGCCGAGGAATCGACGGCGATGATGTCGATACGCGGGGTCATCACCTCCGCCACCGTGGTGTCCGCCAGGGAGAAGACGCCCGAGCAGCATGTCGCGCTCGGCGGCGCCGGCGTGGTGCTGGTCGGCTCGGAGCCGGCGCGTCGCGCGCGCGGGTGTCGGCCCAGGCGGCGAGGCGGAGCAGGAGCCGGAACGGCGCCAGGGTCGCGGCGGCGCGCCCGGCGCGCGGGACGGTGAGCTCGGGCGCGACGGCGGCCAGCAGGCGCGGCAGCAGGTCGCCCAGCACCCAGACCAGGCCGACGGCGAGCAGGAGGCGGAGGAGCCCCGCCGCCGGGGAGCGGGCCCACCACGCGACGGCGCCGCCCGCGGCCGCGCCCGCCAGCACCAGCAGCGCGAGATGGGCCACGTGCAGGTTCCGGGAGAGCGTGCCGGCGCCGACCTCGTTGGAGAACTCGCCTCCGAGCGCGCGCGGGAGATCGGCATCGGACTCGGCGGCGAGCGCCAGCCACGCCGCCCACAGCGTGAGCACCGGCCGCGACCAGCGGTGCGATGAAGAGCTGCAGCATCGCCATCATGGCCGGGCGCGAGGCCGCCACGTAGCGCTCCTGGCGCCGCCACATCGGCGACGCGGTCCGCGCTTCGCCCTCGGGATGCTCGCGCCCGAGAGCGTGCAGCGTCCCGTGCACGACGAGCCGGAGGAGCTCCTGCCGGACCGGGATCCCCCGCGCGCGGGCCTCGCGGGCCGCGACCCACGGCGCACACGTACACGTCGCCCACCGTCCGGCCCGACGGCTCGGCCAGCGCGAAGCTCAGCACGTCCGTGGGTCGGTCGTGTCCCGTGTGCTCGGCGTTGAGCCGCCGCATGGCGTCGCGGCCGAGGAAGGTGACCGAGATCGAGCGCCTGCCGGCGCTCCCCGCGGAGCACGGTCGCGACCGCGCGGCGGACGAGCGCGGCGCGGCAGCGGCAGGCGGCGGCCGTTCACCACGACGTCACTGCCGCTCGGCGGTCTGGAATTCCGACGTGATCCCGCCGCTGGCACGGGGATACCCGATGCGCTTGTGGTAGGTGCCCGACATCACCCGGGCGAATTCGCGCTTGACGCGGTCGAGATCGCGGAGGGTGAGCGGAGCGTCGTCGAGCTGGCCCGAGGCGAGCTTCTGCTGCACCAGCAGCTCGATCGCCTCGCGCACCTTGTCGGGGGTCTGCTCCGGCAGCACACGGATGGCCGCCTCCGCCGAATCGGCGAGCATCGCCACCGCGGTTTCGGCGCTCTGCGGCCGCGGGCCGGGGTAGCGGTAGTCGGCGGGGTTGGGCGCGCCGTTGACCGCGGTGAGCCGGGCGCGGCGTGAGGAAGTAGGTGATCTCGGTGGTGCCGTGATGCTCCGGAATGAACGCCTTCACGATCCGCGGCAGCCCGGCCGCCTCGGCCAGCGCGATCCCGTCGAGCACGTGCTGGCGGATGATGCGGGCCGAATCGACCGGCGGGAGCTGGTCGTGCGGGTTGGGTCCCCCGCCCTGATTCTCGACGAAGAAGCCCGGCGCCGTGAGCTTCCCGATGTCGTGGTAGTAGCAGCCGACCCGGGCGAGCAGACCGTTGGCGCCGATGATGTTGCAGGCCGACTCGCAGAGGTTCGCCATCGCGAGGCTGTGGGCCCAGGTGCCGGGTGCCTCGAGCGCCAGCCGCCGCAGTAACGGGCGCCCCAGGTCCGACAGCTCGAGCAGCGTCAGGTCGGTCGTGATCCGCGTGGCCGACTCCGCGAGCGGCATCACCATCATGGCGAGCGCGGCGCTGGCGAGCGCCATGAGCGAGCCCAGGAGCGCGCTCGCCACGATGGTGATCGTGGCCCAGCCCTGCAGCAGGCCCACGGTGATCGAGGCCAGGATGCTGGCCCCGGCCACCACCGCGACCGTCAGGTAGAGATGGCGGCGCCGGCGGACCGCGCGGATCCCGATCGCGCCGGCGACGCCGCCCACCAGGCCGAAGAACAGGATGCCGCTCTCCCGCAGCGCCCACTGCCCGTCGAGCAGCACCGCCAGCGTGAGCGCGGCGAACACGCCGATGCGTCCGGTGTAGAGCAGCGTCACCAGGATCGCGGCGAACGGGATCGGCACCATCTCGGGCCGGATCGGCAGGAGCTGGGTCGTGCCGGCCGTGATGAGCACGACGAGCGTGAAGAGCGCGCCGAAGAACCACATCTCGCGCCGCTCGACGTAGGTCTCGCGCCGGTAGAACAGGATCAGCAGCCAGAACACGCTCAGCACGATGCGCGTTGTAGAGCAGTCCGCCGACGGCGCCCGGCGGTCCAGAACCCTTCGGAGCCGCGCCGGTCGAGCTCCTGGTGCAGGGCGATCAGCTTGGCGCGGGTCTCCTCGGTGACCGGCTGCCCGGCGACGATGATCCGCTCGCCCGCGCGCACGCCGTAGCGCATCGGGTCCACGCTCGCGCGGAGCTGCTCCCGGCGCGCCGACGTGAGGGTCGGGTCGGGGACGATCGTCGGGTGGTAGAAGGCGCCGACCAGCCGCCGGAGCGTGCGCTGGCCGACCGGATCCTCCACCACGATGCCCGCGGCCTCGGCCTGCTCCATCAGGTCGGCGAAGGTCAGGATGGAGTCCCGGGCGACGATGCGCTCGGCGTCGTTCCGGCGGAGCGTGATCTGGCGGCTGGGCTCGCCGCGGATCACCCCCGCGTCGGCCACGCCGCGCGAGAGCGTCTCGCCGAGGAAGTGGGTGACGAGCTCGCGCATGGCCCGGCGGTGCGCGGGGTCGGCGAGGTACTGGGTCTCCTCCGGCCCGAGATGCGCCTGGCTCGCGGCCACCGCCCGCGTCAGCTCGGGTCCCTGCGCGCTCGCGCGCTCGAGGTCGGCGAAGAAGTCGCGCGCCGCCGCCAGCGCGGAATCGTAGGCGGTGGGGCTGAAGCGGTAGACCGGCTGCGCGGTCGAGCGCCCGCGCTTCGCCCTCGCGGGCCATCTCGTCGGTCGACTTCCGGACCTGGAACGGGAATGGGGCCACGACCGTCCGGTCGGCCTGCTGTCCCAGGTCGGGGACATGCGAGAGCACGCCCGCCGGGGGCGGGAAGAGGGCGTAGGTGACGAGGGCCGTGACGAGCAGCGGGCATCCACCGGACCGCGTGGAACTTGATCCGGTCGGACAGCGACTCCCCGGCGGGGTTAGGCAGGCGCCTCCCGACGAGCCATCAGCCGTTCTGATCCTCCGCGTAGGCCTTGATGATCTCGCGCACGAGCCGGTGCCGCACCACGTCCGCCTCGTGCAGGTAGCAGAACGCGATCCCCTCGATGCCCGGCAGGACCCGCTCGATCTGCACCAGGCCGGAGTCCTCCCGCCGCGGCAGGTCGATCTGGGTCTTGTCGCCGGTCACCACCGTGTGGCTGTTCACGCCGAGCCGGGTGAGGAACATCTTCATCTGCGCGCCGGTGGCGTTCTGCGCCTCGTCGAGGATGATGAAGGCGTCGGCGAGCGTGCGGCCGCGCATGTAGGCCAGCGGCGCGATCTCGATCGTCCGGGTCTCGAGCGCGCGCTGGACCCGGTCGTGCGGCATCATGTCCTCGAGCGCGTCGTACAGCGGCCGCAGGTACGGATCCACCTTGGCCTGCAGGTCGCCGGGCAGGAAGCCGAGCGACTCGCCCGCCTCGACCGCCGGGCCGGGCCAGGATGATCCGCTTGACCCGCTTCCGCGCCAGCGCCTCGACCGCCTTGGCGACGGCGAGATAGGTCTTGCCGGTGCCCGCGGGGCCGATGCCGACCACGATGTCGTGGTTGGTGATCGCCTGGAGATAGTCGCGCTGGCCCTGGGTCTTGGGCACGATCGCGCGCCGGAGGCCGGGCAGCACGATCTTCCCGTCGCTCGGCTGGCGCCGGCAGCTCGCCCGGCGGGCCCTCGGACGCCAGCCGGTAGACGTCGTCGGGCGAGACCGGCTCGCCCATCCGCGCGAGGTCGAGCAGCCCCTGCACGACCGGGCGCGGCGCGCTCGAGCTGCTCGGCGGTGCCGGTCAGGTTGACCGCGTCGCCGCGGAACGAGACGCGGACCCCGAGCGTCCGCTGGAGCTCGAGCAGGTTGGCGTCGTTGACCCCGGCGAACAGCAGCGGGTCCGCCCCTTCGGCGGAGATGCGGTGGTGGTGTGTCGTCGGCCATGGCTAGTCGTCGCGCCGGCTTCAGGTGCAGCGCCCGTAGATCGGCCGGGTCCACCGGCGTCGGGGCGCCCTCGAACAGGGCCCGCGCCGCCGTGGTCTTGGGAAACGCGATCACGTCGCGCAGCGAGTGGCGCCGGCGAGCAGCATGGTGATCCGGTCGAAGCCGAGCGCGAAGCCCCCGTGCGGCGGCGCGCCGGCGGCCAGGCCGTCGAGCAGAAAGCCGAACCGCCGCCGGATCTCCGGCTCCGGAATGCCGAGCAGCTCGAAGATCCGCCGCTGCACCGCGGGATCGGTGATGCGGATCGAGCCGCTGCCGAGCTCGTTGCCGTTGTACACCGCGTCGTAGTGCAGGGCCCGCGCGCTGCCCGGGGTCGCGCTCGAGCGCTCCGCGTCGTCCGGGATGGGGCGCGGTGAACGGGTGGTGCGCCGGAACGTGCCGCGCCGGTCTCCGGGTCGAGCTCGAACAGCGGGAAGTCCACGATCCAGACGAAGGCGTGCGCCGTCGTCGGCCGGACGTCGGGGCGACGCGATGAGCGCCGTACGAACGGCGTGGAGCGCGGGCGAGGTCACCCCGTCCGGTCCCGCGACGGCGAGCAGGAGGTCGCCCTCGGCGCCGCCCAGCGCGCGTCGAGCAGCCGGCTGGCCGACCGCCTTCACCCCCTGCCCTTCCCAGCCGGCCGCCGTGCGCCGCGCCCAGATGAGTCCCCCCGCCCTGGCCTCCTTGGCCGCGGCCGTCGAGCCCGTCGAGGTCCTTCCGCGTGAGCGCGGCGCCGCCCGGGAACACGATCCCCCGGAGCCGGCCTCCGGCCGCGCGCGCCTCCGCCGAGGAACGGCGCGGCGTCGGCGCCGATGAGCGCGGTGAGATCGCGGAGCTCGAGGCCATAGCGCAGGTCCGGCTTGTCGATGCCGTAGCGCTCCATCGCCTCGCGCCACGCGAGCCGCGGGAACGGCCGTGCCACGTCGACGCCCGCCTCGGCCCAGAGCTCCACGAGCACCCGCTCGACGACGTCCTGCACGTCCTCGGCGCTCACGAACGACGCCTCGAGATCGATCTGGGTGAACTCGGGCTGGCGGTCGGCGCGCAGGTCCTCGTCGCGGAAGCAGCGCGCGATCTGGAAGTAGCGGTCGTAGCCCGCGACCATCAGCAGCTGCTTGTAGATCTGCGGCGACTGCGGCAGCGCGTAGAACTCGCCCGGATGGATCCGGCTCGGCACCAGGTAGTCGCGCGCGCCTTCCGGGGTCGGCTTCGTGAGGATCGGCGTCTCGATCTCGAGAAACTCCAGGTCGGACAGCGTGCGGCGCGCCCGCTGGAGCAGCCGGTGGCGGAGACCGATGTTCCGCTGCAGCTCGGGCCGGCGCAGGTCCAGCACCCGGTGCTTGAGCCGGAGCTCCTCGGCCGGCAGCTCCTCCTTCTCCTTCCGCGCCACCGGGATCGCCGGCGTCTGCGGCCGGGCCGACGATCTCGAGGCCGGTGACGTGCACCTCGACCTCGCGCGAGGCGAGGTCCGGGTCGCGCGAGGGCTCGGGCCGGAGCGCCACCGTGCCGTGTCACCAGCACGACGGTCTCGGCGCCGGCGACGGCGGCGCGCGCCATCACGGCCGGCGGGCGTCCAGTCGGGATTGCAGGAGAGCTGCACCAGGCCGGCGCGGTCGCGCAGGTCGATGAACACCAGGCCGCCGAGGTCGCGGCGGCGGTGGACCCAGCCGCCCGAGCCGCACCTGCTGGCCCGAGGTGGGCGCGGGTCAGCTCGCCGCCGCGGTGGGTGCGGAGCGCGGTGGCGCTCATGCTGCCGGCCACGGAGTAGGAGGGGCGGAACGGGTCAACGCGCTTCGGCGTCGAGGAGGACGTTGTAGAACTCATCAGCGGTGGCGGCCTCGAGCAGTTGCTGGCGCACCGATGTCTCGGCGCACCAGGCGGGCAATGCGACTCAGGATCTTGACGTGCAGGCCGGCCGACGCCTCCGGGCCGACGATGAGGAAGAACAGCCGCACCGGATCCCCGTCGATCGCGTCGAACGGTACTGGTGCCGGACTGACGCCGGCGACCATCGACAGCTCGCGCACGGCCGCACAGCGCCCGTGCGGGATGGCGACCCCGAAGCCGATGCCGGTGCTCTGCACCGATTCCCGATCCAGACCGCGTCGAGCACCTCGTCGTACTGCGCGTCGGCAAGGTCGGCCAGCCGCCGGGTGAGCGACCGCGATGGCCGTGTGACGATCGTCGGCGCGGCAGGGGCAGCAGCACCCGTTCCGGCGAGAGCAGCTCGGTCAGGAGCACGGCACGGTCTGACGGTGCATGGGACAAACGTAACCGGCGGCCAGAGGGGTAGCAATGCGAACAACGGGAGGGATTTAGGCCCCTCTGCCGCCGGGCCCGCCGGCGCGGCCGCGGCCCGGCTCCAGCCGGCGTATCCGGTTAGATTCCAACACGATGAGCCGACTGTCAGCGCCCGAGGCGACCCCCACCAATCTCCTGGACCGGCCCCCGGCCGCCGCCCGGAGCCTGCTGGCGCGCCTGGGCGGCGGAGCGCGGGCTGCCGGGGTACCGGGTCGGCCAGATGCTCCGGCGCCTCTGGCAGGCGCCGGTGGCCTCGTGGGCCGAGGCCACCGAGCTGCCGCTCGCGCTCCGGGCCGAGCTGGACGCCGCCTTCCCGCTGCCCGCGCCTCGCCGCCGACGTCGAGCAGCTCTCGGCGGACGGCACCCGGAAGTTCCTCTGGCGGCTGCGCCGACGGCGAGGCCATCGAGTCGGTGCTCATCCCCTCGGGCAGCGCGCCGCACCCTCTGCATCTCGTCCCAGGCCGGCTGCGCCCTCAAATGCTCGTTCTGCGCCACCGGCCGGATGGGGTTCCGGCGCAACCTGTCCGCCTTCGAGATCGTGGCCCAGGTGCGGGAGATCGCGCTGCGGGACCCGGCGGACGTCCCCACCAACGTGGTGTTCATGGGGATGGGCGAGCCGCTGCTCAACTGGCCGGCGGTGGACGTCGCGCTCACGATCCTCAACGCGCCCGGACGGCTTCGGCATCGGCGCGCGGCACATCACGGTCTCGACCGTCGGCATCCTGCCCGGCATCGCGGCGTTCGCGCGGCGGCCGGAGCAGTTCCGGCTCGCCATCTCGCTGCACGCCCCGACGTCGGCCCAGCGGCTGGGCATCATGCCGATCGAGAAGAAGTACGATCTGGAGGCGGTGCTGAAGGCGGCGGCGGCGTTCCGGAAGCGGGTCACGTTCGAGTACGTGATGATCGGCGGGGTCAACGACCGCGACGCCGACGCCGACCGGCTGGCCAAGCTGGCCCGGCGGCTCGGCGCGCTGGTCAACATCCTGCCGCTGCACCCCGGCGGCGCGCCCGACCTCACGCCCACGACCGCCGGAGCGGATCCGGGCCTTCGCCGCCCGGCTCCGGAACCAGGGCATCGAGGCGACGGTGCGCCGGAGCCGGGGCCTCGACATCGACGCGGCGTGCGGGCAGCTGCGGGTGAAGCGAGCGGAGAAGGCGGAGAGGGCGGAGAAGGCCGGAGCGCGGCGAGCCGGGCATCCCGAGCGCAGGCGAGAGGACCATGCCCTCGACTCCGCTCGAGCCACTCTCTGCGCCAGGTCCGTCGCTCTCCGCTCCGTCTGCCGTCCTCTCTACCCCGTCGCCCCGAACCCCGTCGCGATGCAGTTGATCGACAGCAGCAGCGCCGACAGCAGCTCCTCCTGCGACTTGTCGCTGCCGCTCTCGCGGAACCGCCGCAGCAGCTCGATCTGCTGGCGCGAGATCTGGTTGAGCGTCGGCAGCCGGCGCGCCAGCTTGCGGCGGAACCGCGGGAACCGCTCGGCCAGCTCGGTCCCGCCGCTGATCCGGAGCACCGCCTCGACCGTGCGGTGGTACTCCTCCTCGATCAGCGGGAACACCGCGTCGCGCACCCGAGCCTCCGGCACCAGCTCGGCGTACTCCCGCGCCACGTCGAGATCCACGTAGGACAGCGTCTTCTCGACCTCGTCCACGATGAGGCGGAACAGCCGCGAGTCGGCGAACATCCGCTGGATCAGCGCGGTCGCCGCGCTGGCCCCGCACCTGAAGGAAGGTCAGGACGCCGCTCCCCACCCCGAACCAGCCGGGCACGAAGTGGCGGTTCTGCGACCAGGCGAACACCCACGGAATCGCGCGCAGGTCGCTCAGCGAGCGCGCGCCGAACCGGCGCGCCGGCCGGGAGCCGAGGTTGAGCAGCGAGATCTCCTCGAGCGGGCTCGCCGGCCTGGTAGTACGGCAGCAGGTCGGGGTGATCGACCAGCCGGCGGTACGCGGCCTGGGCCGCGCCGCTCAGCGCCTCCATGGCCTCGTCGAACTCGGCCGTCGGCGCCAGCGCCTCCTCGCGCTCCGACTTGAGCGCTGTGCTCGACGACGCTCGGCCGCGAGCAGCTCGATCTGGTACTGCGCCGTGCCGCGGTTGGCGTACTTGAACGAGACCACCTCGCCCTGCTCGGTGATCCGCATCCGCCCCTGGATCGAGCCCGCCGGCTGGGCCGCGATCGCCCGGCCGGTCGGCGCCCCGCCCCGGCTCACCGATCCGCCGCGGCCGTGGAAGAAGGCGATCGGCACGCCCAGTCTCCTTGCCCACCCGCGTGAGCTTGATCTGCGCCTTGTAGAGCTCCCAGTTCGAGGTGAGGAAGCCGCCGTCCTTGTTCGAATCCGAGTAGCCGATCATCACCTCCTGCACGCCGCCCTGCGCCCGGACGCTGCGCTTCACCAGCGGCACGGCGAGCAGCTCGCGCATGATCGCCGGGCGCGCGCTGGAGGTCGTCGATCGTCTCGAACAGCGGCACGATCGGGAGGGTGCAGCTCTCGACGCCCGGCGCGTCGGCGAAGAGCCCGGCGGTCTTGGCCAGCAGATAGGCGCCGAGCACGTCGCTCACGCTCTGCGTCATGCTGAGCACGAACGCGCCGAACGCCTCGCGGTCGATCTCCTCGCGGAGCCGGCGCACCAGCTGGAACATGCCCAGCGTCTCGGCGGACTCGCGGCGGCAGCGCGGGGCGGCGCGCGCCCGGCGCGAGCGGGCGGGCCAGCTCCGCCGCCACCCAGGCGCGCCACGCCTCCGACGCCCGGCTCGGGCGGCGTCGCCGGCGTTGCCGCCGGCGCGCCAGAGATCGGCCAGCGCCGGCGTTGAGCTTGGTGGTGTTCTCGCGGACATCGAGCCGCACGGTGCTGAAGCGGAACGACTCGACCTCGCGCCGGACCGGACGCACGATCGCGCCGGCGAGCTCGGCCCGGCCGGCCTGCGTCAGCTCGTCCTCGATCAGCTTGAGATCCGCGAGCAGCGCGTCGGCCGAGGCGTAGCCGGCGGGATCGGGCCGGGTGTCGCCGCGCTCGGTGTCGCTCGATCATCACCTCGATCCGGCGCAGCATGCAGCCGAGGTACTGGCGGAACACCTCGCCCGGATTCCGGCTGGCGATCTCCTCGGCCTGCCCGGTCGCCGCCAGCTCGCGGTCGAGCGCCGCGCGGAACCGGTCGCTGGGATCGGCACCGCCTTCTCGGTGATGCTGAGCGCGCGCACCAGCTCGTCGATGCCGCCGGCGGTAGCGCCGGAGCGCCGGTCAGCCGGTTCTCGAGCAGCGTGCTGCGGGTGACGTCGTTGGTGACGAACGGATTGCCGTCGCGGTCGCCGCCGATCCAGGAGCCGAACTGGAAGAACGGCGGGACCACCCAGCTGCTCGTCCGGGATAGAACGTGGGCGAGCACGCGCTCGAGCTTGTCGAGCAGGTCCGGCACCGCCTCGAACAGCGTCTCGTTGAAGAAGTGCAGCCCCCAGAACACCTCCTGCGGCACGGTCGGCTTCTGCAGGCGGAGCTCGCCGGTGAGCCAGAGCAGCTCGATCTCGTTCCGGAGGCCGTCGATCAGGCTCTGGCGCTCGCGCGGCGTCCAGCGGGGCGACTCGAGGTCCACCAGCCGGCGGTAGATGCGGCGGTGCTTCTCGAGCACGGTGACGCGCTTGGCTTCGGTGGGATGGGCGGTGATGACCGGCCGGACGCGGAGCTGCTCGAGCAGCGCGCGGATCTCCGGCGGCCGGCACCTTGGCCGTCGGCGGCCGCCGGCGAGCACCTGCGCGAAGGTGCCGCGGAGCAGCTCGTAGCCGCGCTCGGCCTCGATCTGCCGGCGGCGGCGCATCGCCGCGTTCTGCTCGGCGATGCTCAGCAGCTGGAACCAGATGCCCTGGACCTGGAGCGTGCGCGCGAGCAGCTCGGCGCTGAGGCTCGCGCGGCGCGCGCTCGCCGCGCAGCACCGGCTCGACGTCGGGCGCGCGCTGCCGCACGAGCTGCAGCATCAGCTCGCTCAGGAGCTCGACGACCTCGTTGGCGTAGTGGGCCGCGCTCGCGGCCACCGGGTCGGGCGACTCGGGCAGCTCGGTCGGCGGCGAACGGCTCCAGCGCCACCTGGCTCACACGACGCGGTCCCGGAGCGGCTTGCCCGGCGAAGAAGAGCTGGAGGTTCTCGAACGCGCGCATGCCCATCGCCACGCGGGTCTCCTGCGTGGCGCTGCCGAGGTGCGGAAGCAGCACCACGTTGTCCATCGCGATCAGCGCCTGGGTCACCTGCGGCTCCTTCTCGAAGACGTCGAGCCCCGCGCCGGCGATGCGCCTGGCCTCGAGCGCCTCGACCAGCGCCGCCTCGTCCACCACGTCGCCGCGGGCGGTGTTGACCAGGAACGCGTCGGGCCGCATGCAGCGCCAGCCGCTCCGCGGTTCATCAGGTGCCGGGTCTCGGGCGTGGCGGGACAGTGGAGCGACACGAAGTCCGCCTCGCGCAGCACCTCTTCGAGGGTGGCGCGCGGCTCGGCGCCGAGCGAGCGCCGCGACTTCGGCCGGCGGCGGGAACGGATCGTGGAAGATGACCCGCATGCCGAAGCCGTGGTGCGCGCGCTGCGCCACCGCGCGCGCGATCCGCCCCATGCCGACCAGACCGAGCGTCTTGCCGCGCGACCTGGGTGCCGAGCATGTGGGTCGGCCGCCAGCCGGTCCACTGCCCGCCCCGCAGGTGCCGCTCCCCTTCGCCGGTGCGGCGCGCGACCATCAGCAGGAGCGTGATCGGCGAGATCCGCGGTGGCGTCGGTGAGCACGTCGGGCGTGTTGGAGACGGCGATGCCGCGCGCCTTGGCCGCCTCGACGTCGATGTTGTTGAAGCCCACCCCGAAGTTCGCCACCAGCCGGGCCCGGCGCGGCTCGACGGCGAGCACGTCGGCCGTGACCTTGTCGGTGACCGTCGTGAGCAGCGCGTCGGCGCTGCTGGAGCGCCTCCCGCAGACCGTCCGCCGTGAGCGGGCGGTCCTCCGGGTTGAGCCGCGCGTCGAACTCCCGCGCGCAGCGCCTGGTGCACCGGCTCGGGCAGGCGGCGCGTCACGACGACGATCGGTCGCGCGCTCACGTGGGGACCGCCACCCGCTTCGACAGGCCGCCCAGCACCTCGCGCGGCGGTGCTGCCGAGATCGGCCGGGCTGGGCACCACCGTGAGCCCGGCGCCCTTCATGATCTCGACCTTCTCGGCCGCGCTCTCGCCGAAGGCGCGGATGATCGCGCCCGCGTGGCCCATCCGGCGGCCCTTGGGCGCGGTGAGGCCGGCCACGTAGCCGATCACCGGCTTCTTCATGTGCTCCTTGGCGAACAGCGCCGCCTCGGCCTCCTGCGGGCCGCCGATCTCGCCGATCATCATGACGGCCTCGGTCTCGGGGTCCTCCTCGAACAGCTGCAGCATGTCCACGAACGAGCTGCCGTTGATCGGGTCGCCGCCGATGCCGACGCTGGTGCTGATGCCGATGCCGAGCGCCTTCATCTGCGAGGCCGCCTCGTAGCCGAGCGTGCCGGAGCGCGTCACCAGCCCCACGGTGCCCCGCTTGTAGATGTGGCCCGGCATGATGCCGAGCATCGCCTTGCCCGGGCTGATGATGCCGGCGCAGTTCGGGCCGATGACCGTGGAGCGCCGCTCCTTGGGGTACCGCCACAGGTAGCGCTTCACCATCATCATGTCCTGCGCCGGGATGCCGTCGGTGATGGCGCAGATGAGCCGGATGCCGGCGTCGGCCGCCTCCATGATGGAGTCGGCGCAGAACGCGGCCGGGCACGAAGATGATGGTCGCCTCGGCGCCGGCCTGCTTCACCGCCTCCTTGACGGTGTTGAACACCGGCCGGTCGAGATGCCGCTTGCCGCCCTTCCCCGGCGTCACGCCGCCGACGAGGTTGGTGCCGTAGGCCGCCATCTCCTTGGCGTGGAAGGTGCCCTTGTCGCCGGTGAAGCCCTGGATGATGACGCGGGTCCGCTCGTCGATCAGGATGCTCATGGCTTTCCGTTCCCGGCCGTGCTGCCCGAGGCCTTGAGGGCGGCCACGACCTTCTCGGCCGCCTCGGTGAGGGTGTCGGCGGTGACGAGCTCGAGCCCGCTGTCCTTGCAGGATCTCGCGGCCCTCCTCGACGTTCGTCCCGGCGAGCCGCACGACCAGCGGCACCGTGGGCTTGAGCTCCGCACGGCGTTGACCACGCCCTGCGCCACCCAGTCGCACCGGTTGATGCCGGCGAAGATGTTGACCAGGATGGCCTTCACCTTGGGATCGGCGAGCACGAGGCGGAACGCGTTGCAGACCTTCTCGGGCGAGGCGCCGCCGCCCACGTCGAGGAAGTTGGCCGGCGAGCTGCCGGCGTGCTTGATCAGGTCCATCGTGCCCATGGCGAGCCCGGCGCCGTTCACGATGCAGCCGATCTCGCCGTCGAGCGCCACGTAGTTGATGCCGTACTCGGCGGCCTGCGACTCGCGCGGGTCTTCCTCCGCATAGTCGCGCAGCTCGCTCACGTTGGGCCGGCGGAACAGGGCGTTGTCGTCGAACGTCATCTTGCAGTCGAGCGCCAGGAGCTGGCCGTCGGTCGTGGCCACGAGCGGATTGATCTCCACCATCGTGGCGTCGAGGTCGCGGAACGCCCGGTAGCAGCCCGAGGAGGGCCGTGACCGCGCGGGTCACCTGGGCCGCGTCGAGGCCCAGCGCGAAGGCGATCTCGCGCGCCTGGAACGCCGTGAGCCCGACGGCGGGCTCCACCGTCGAGCGGATGATCGCCTCGGGCGATTTTTCCGAGATCTCCTCGATCTCCATGCCGCCCTGCGCGGAGGCGACGATCATCACCCGCTCGCTCTTCCGGTCGAGCACGAAGCCGAGGTAGATCTCGCGCTCGATCGGCACCGCCGCCTCGATGTAGAGGCGGTGCACGGTGCGGCCCTCGGGACCGGTCTGCTGGGTCACGAGCCGCTTGCCGAGCAGCGCCTTGGCCGCCTGGCGCACCTCATCCTCGTTGGAGCAGAGCTTGATGCCGCCCGCCTTGCCCCGCGCGCCCGAGTGGATCTGGGCCTTCACCGCCCAGCGGGCGCCGCCGATCTCCGACGCGCGGTAGACCGCCTGCTCCGGGCTGTACGCCACGCCGCCGCGCGGGATCGCGACGCCGAAGCCGGCCAGCAGTTCCTTCGCCTGATATTCGTGGATGTCCACGCGTCGACCTCCCTGGAGCTCCGTTAGAGCCGTCGAATCATACCGGTCGACTGCGGGCCTGCATCCCCGAATCGGAGTCATCCTGACTCACCGCACCGCCACCGCCGCCGCCTTCCGCCCACCCTGCGCCTCGATCGCCGCGGCCGTGTCCACCACGTTCTGCGCCATCCGCGCCGACGCGGCGTCGATCATCCGGCCGTCGAGCTGCGCCGCGCCGCGACCCTTCGCGCGCCGCCTCGTCGAGCGCCACGAGGATCCGCCTGGCCCGGTCGACCTCCGCCGGCGGCGGGCTGAACACCTCGTTGGCGAGCGCGATCTGCGACGGGTGGATGGCCCACTTGCCCTCGATCGCCGAGCGCCGCGCCGCGCCTGGCCGCGAGCCGATAGCCGTCGGGATCCTTGAAGTCGCCGAACGGGCCGTCGATCGGCCGGAGGCCGTAGGCCCGGCAGGCGACGATCATCCGCGAGAGCGCCGCGTGCCACTGGTCGCCCGGATAGTCGGGGTTGAGGCCGCCGATCACGACCGTGCGCGCCCGGCAGCTCGCCGCGTAGTCCGCGACGCCGAAGTGCATGGCCTCGAGCCGGCGGCTCGACTGCGCGATCGCCTCGACGTTCGCCATGCCGAGCGCCGTCTCGATCAGCACGTCGATCCCGATGCGGTGCGGGATGCCCTTGGCCTGCTCGATCTGGGTGACCAGCGCGTCCACCAGGTACACGTCCGCGGGCACGCCCACCTTGGGAATCAGGATGGTATCCAGCCGGTGGCCGGCCTGCTCCACCACGTCCACCACGTCCCGGTACATGTAGTGGGTGTCGATCCCGTTGATCCGCACCGAGATCGTCTTGCCGCGGCCGCGCCAGTCGTGCTCGAGCAGCGCCTGGATGACGTTCTTCCGGGCCTGCTCCTTGTCGCCCGGGCGCGACCGCGTCCTCGAGATCGAGGAAGATGTAGTCGGCCTCGCCCTCGAGCGCCTTGACGAACATGCCCGGATTGGACCCGGGCACCGCCAGCTCGCTGCGCTGCAGCCGCTGGCGGCGCGGGCTCGAAGCGCGTGTGGCTCATCGCGCCGGCGCCGGCGGTGGCCTTCTCCTTGGCGACCGGAGCGGCCGGCTGCGCATCGGGCGCGCGGGGCGGCAGCTCGCGCTTCTCGAGCGGCTTGGCCGTGCCGCGCCAGTACTCCTCCGCCGCGCCGACGCCGCTGCCCGGCGTGAGCTTCACGCCCACGTCCCGCATGGCCATCTCCGCGCCGGCGATGCCGCCGAGGAGCATGCACTCGTTCAGGTCGCCCAGGTGGCCGATGCGGAACAGCCGGCCCGCCATCCGCGCGAGGCCCGCGCCGAGCGCCAGGTTGTAGCGCCGGTAGGCGACGTCGATGACCTCGGCGCCGTTGATGCCCGGCGGCACCATGATGGCGCTGACCGTGTCCGAGTACCAGCTGCGGCTCGCCGGGCGCAGAGCTCGAGGCCCCACGCCTTGATCGCCGCGCGGGTGCCTTCGGCGAGCCGGTGGTGCCGCGCGAGCACGTTCTCCAGCCCCTCCTCGAAGATCATCGCGGAGCGACTCCCGCAGCCCGTAGAGCAGCGGCAGCGACGGCGTATAAGGGAAGTAGCCGGTGGCGTTGGCCTTCTTCATGTCGCCGAAGTCGAAGAACACCCGCGGCAGCTTGGCCGTGTCGTAGAGCGCGGCGGCCTTCGGGCTCACCGCCACGATGCCGAGGCCGGCCGGCAGCATGAGGCCCTTCTGCGAGCCGGTGACGGCGCAGTCGACGCCCCACTCGTCCATCCGGAAGTCGATGCTGCCGATCGAGCTCACGCCGTCGACCATGAGCAGCGCGGGATGCTTGGCGTCGTTCAGCGCCTTGCGCATGCCGGCCACGTCGCTGGTGACGCCGGTGGCGGTCTCGTTGTGGGTGAAGAGCACGGCCTTGATCTCGTGCGCCTTGTCGGCCGCGAGCGCCTCGTGGTACCGCTCGATCGGGGCGCCCTCGCCCCACTCGGCGTCGAGGATGTCCACCTTGAGGCCGAGCCGCTGGGCCATGTCGATCCAGAGATGGCTGAACATGCCGAAGCGCGCCGCGAGGACGCGGTCGCCGGGGCTCAGGGTGTTCGAGAGCGACGCTTCCCAGGCGCCGGTGCCGCTGGCCGGGAAGATGTACGTCTGGCCCGGTCGTGGTCTTGAAGATCTGCTTGAGGTCCTCGAGCACCGGGGCCGCGAGCTTCGGGAAATCCGACGACCGGTGGTCCTCCATCGCGACGTGCATGGCGCGGAGGATACGGTCGGGGGTATTCGTGGGGCCCGGAACGAAGAGGAAGTTGCGGCCGGCCATGCGCGGTCCCTCGCGGATGAAAGAAAACCGTGGGCCGGAGACGAGACGCCCCCGCCGGATCTGACTACATTAGCAGGGCCCCGCCGCCCGCTGAATTTTTATGCGTCCAGCCCATGTATAGCACTTTGTGCTTTTTTTCACAAGGCTGAAATCTTGACCGCTCCCGACTGCCGATTCCGGCCCGAGCGCCCCGGCCCGCGAGCTCCTCACCGAGCTGTATACCGTTGCCACGGCAGCAGTTGATCCAGCCCCTGCGCTGGCCCGGCCGGCTCGGGCGTCCCGAGCGCGACCGCGTGCGGCCGCCGTTGGATCCTCGCCCTCGGCAAGGCCGCGGCCCCGATGGCGCGCGCCGCGGTCGAGAGTCCTCCGCCGCGTGGGGCAGGCGCCGGCCGGCGGAGTCGTCGTAGCCCCGGCCGACTCCAGCCGCCCCGCACTCCCGAGCTTGACGGTCGTCGCCGGCGACCATCCGGAGCCCGGCCCCGGATCGCTGGCCGCCGCCGAGGCGCTCGGCACGCGCGGTCGCCGCGGTCGGCGCCGGAGGACGAGGTCTGGGTGCTGCTCTCCGGCGGGCGCCACCAGCCTGCTCGCCGCGCCGGTCGAAGGCGTCACGCCCGGCGGAGCTCACCAGCCTCTACTGCCTCCTCCTCGGCTCCGGCCTGGACATCACCGCGATGAACCGGATCCGGAAGCGCTTCTCCCGCTGGGGCGGCGGCCGCCTCGCGCGGGCGCTGGCTCCCGCGCGGGTCCGGGTCTTCGTCGTCTCCGACGTCATCGGCGACGACCTCGCCTCGATCGGCTCCGGACCCTGCGTCCCCGATCCCGCCACCGCCGCCGAAGTGCGGGCGTCTCCTGGAGCAGGCCGGATCTCTGGGATCAGATTCCCGAGCTCCGCCCGGCGACGCTCGTCCTGGCGTCGGAATCGGGGGAAACGGCGGAAACGCCAAAGCCCGGAGACGAGGCCTTCGCGCGCGTGACCCTCGAGCTGATCGCCAGTAACAGGCTTGGCCCTCGAAGCTGCGGCCAAACGGGCGGCAGAGTTGGGCCTCGCTCCCGTAGTGGCGGAGACGCCGCTCGCCGGGGAGGCGTCGGCAACCGGGGCGAGTGTAGCCGCTTCTCTGCTACAAAATTGCGGCCGCGGAGGGAACACGCAACCAGCGGGGCGCGGCGCTGCTTCATCTGGGGCGGCGAGACGACCGTCACGCTGGGCGACGCGCCGCCCGGCCTGGGCGGCCGCTGCCAGGAGCTGGCGCTCGCGGCCGCGCGAGCGCTGGACGGCGCGCCGAGCGGCGTGGCGCTGCTCGCGGCGGGCACCGACGGGCGGGACGGGCCGACCGACGCGGCCGGCGCGATCGTGGACGGCGCGCACCTGGCGCGCCGTCGCCGCCGCGGGTCGGGATCCGGCCCGCGACCTGGCCGCGCACGACGCCTACCGCGCCCTCGACGCCGCGGGCGCGCTGCTGCGGGTGGGGCTCACCGGGACGAACGTGATGGACGTGGTGATCGGGGTGGTGTAGCGGGCGGAGAGGGCGGACCGAAGGTGCATCGTCATCCCGAGCGCAAGCGAGGGACGTGGTCTGGGAATGGTTCGAGCAAGTCCTGGCCAGGTCCCTCGCTCTGCTCGGGATGACGGAGCGCGCCCCAGCGTCAGCTCTCCGTCCTCTCGGTCGTCTCGCTCTGCCCTCTCCGCCCTCACGGATGCACGCCAGCCGCGGCCGCCAGTCGCTGCCGAGCAGCACGCTCACGTCCACCCGGCGGAGCGAGTCCGGCTGCGATCACCACCCGCCCACGCCCAAGGCTTCCGCCACGTCCCTCCCCTGCCCCGGATCGCCCCGCCGCACGAAGATCCGGGTGGAGTCCGCGCTCGGCCCCGGTCCCGAAGAACACCACGTCGAGCCCTTGCTGCCGGAGCGCCGCGTCGCGGTACGGGCGAGGCCGGGGCGCGACGTGCCGTTCAGGACCTCCACCCGAATGCGGTGCCCCGGCGACGGGATCGGCATACGCGTGCCCGGCGACGTGCTCGCGCTCGGGGCGGCACCAGCAGGAAACCCACGCCGGCGAGCCCCAGCACGAGCGCGGCGATCAGCGCGAGGCGGAGGGCTCGACGAGGCTGTTCCAGAAATCGCACCGTGGGTTCGGGAGCGGCCATCCGGAGCTCGACCAGATGCGTCAGCCGCTCGGCCGCGACCGATCGCAGCACGCGCCGCAGGATCGTCGGGAAAGCGATCGGCCAGCGAGCGCGCGGTGCTCGGCGTTGAACGCGCGTCCCGGCTCGAGATAGTCCGCGCAGTAGAGGACCCGGCCCACCATGTCCCACGCCGGCATGGCCCACCGAGTGGTACCGCACTGCGTCGAGCACGCCGCGGTCGGTCTCGCCCTCCGCGGCCGCGCGGGCCGCGCTCGCTGGCCCATGGCGAAGCTCGTCCGGGCCCGGCCGTGTCCGGCGCCCAGTGGTCGAGCGTGGCCGGCAGCCGCGTCGCGGAATGCGTCGTGCAGCCAGACGGCCCGGAGCCAGCGCGCCCGCTCCGCATCGCGAGACCCGCATCCGCGCCGCCCACGCCTTCTGCCAGCGCCGCCACCCGCTCGATGTGGGCCTCCCGCTCGGGCGACACCTCCGCCCACGACGGCAGCTCGCGGTCCTGCGCGCCGTCACCCGTCGAGCCCTTCGCCGAGGATGATGTTGTCGATCAGCCGGGTCCGTCCGAGCCGGGCGGCCAGCGCAACGACGGTGTCGGCGTCCACCGTCTCGACCGGCGCGAGCGTCCGCGGCTCGGCGACGGCGACGTACTCCACCTCCACCGCGGGCTCGCGTCGCGAGCGTCGCGCCGCACGACCGCCTCCAGCGCGCGCCGCGCCGCCGCTCGCCCGCCGCGGAACGCCGTCGTGCGCGGCGCGCAGCGCGGCGCTCAGCACCACCGCCCGCCGCCGCAGGTCGGCGTCGAGGTAGGCGTTCCGGCTGCTGAGCGCGAGGCCGTCGGGCTCGCGCACCGTCGGCACGACGACGATCTCGAGCGGCCAGTCCAGGTCGCGCACCATCTGCCGCACCAGCGTGGCCTGCTGGATGTCCTTCCGCCCGAAGCACGCGACGTCGGGCTCGACCAGATGGAACAGTTTCGCGACCACCGTGAGCACGCCGTCGAAGTGGCCCGGCCGCGCCGCGCCCTCCCAGCGGTCGGCGGTCGGGCCCGGCACCACGCGGATCTCGGAGCCGGGCGGGTACATCGACCGCCTCGGTCGGCACGAACAGCGCGTCGACGCCGCGCGCCGCGGCCAGGGCGCGGTCGCGCGGCAGGTCGCGCGGATAGCGCGTCGAGGTCCTCGTCCGGGCCCGAACTGCAGCGGGTTGACGAAGATGCTCATGACGACGCGGTCGGCGCGGCGGCGCGCCTCGTCGACCAGCCGGAGGTGGCCCTCGTGCAGGTAGCCCATCGTGGGCACGAGGGCGACCCGGCGGCCGGCGGCGCGCTCGTCGCGCACCCACCGGCGGAGGTCGGCAATGGTAGTCGAGCTCGATCATGCGGCGCGGAGGCGAGGAGGAATCAGTCGAAGCTGTGCTCGGGCCCGGGGTAGCTGCCGTCCCGCACCTCGGCGGCGTAGGCCCGGACGGCGGCGCGCACCGCCTCGCCCAGCTCGGCGTAGCGCTTGAGGAACTTGGGATTGAACCCCTCGTTGAGCCCGAGCATGTCGTGCAGCACCAGCACCTGCCCGTCGCAGCCCGGCGCCGGCGCCGATGCCGATGGTGGGAATCGTGAGCGCCGCGGAGATCCGCCGCGCGAGCGCCGACGGCAGCAGCTCGAGCACGATGGCGCAGGCCCCGGCCTCCTCGAGCGCCGCGCGCGTCGGCCAGCAGCCGCTCCGCGCCGCGCCTCGTCCCGCCCCTGCACCCGGTAGCCGCCGAGCGCGTGCACCGACTGGGGCGTGAGACCGAGGTGGCCGATCACCGGGATGCCGCGGTCCACCAGCGCGCGGACCGTCTCCGCCATCGGCCGGCCGCCCTCGAGCTTGACGCCGTGCGCGCCGCTCTCCTGCAGCACGCGGCCGGCGTTCCGGATCGCCTCGGTCACCGAGACCTGGTAGGTGAGGAACGGCAGGTCCACGAACACCAGCGAGCGCGCGCGCCCCGCGCCGGACCGACGCCGGCGTGGTAGATCATCTGGTCGAGCGTGGCGCTGAGCGTGGTCTCCTGGCCCGCCAGCACCTGGTTCAGCGAGTCGCCGACCAGCAGCACGTCGACCTCGGCCTGCTCGAGCAGCCGGGCGAACGCGGCGTCGTAGCAGGTGAGCATCACGATGCGGCGGCCCGCCGCCTTCATGGCGATCAGGTCGGGCACGGTGAGCGGTCGCGCGTCAGCGTTCATGGGCTTGCAGCTCCGCCAGCTCTCGCTGCCAGAAGTCGCGGTTGGGCAGCTCGGGATGGGGAATGATAAGGTCGGGCTCGGCCACGCGCCGCTCGTCCGAAGCGGACGATGTCCAGATCGAGCGTCCGGGCGCCCCAGTGCTCGTCGCGGACGCGGCCCTGCGGCCCGCTCGATCGCGTGGCAGGCCTCGAGCAGCTCGCGCGGGCGTGAGCCGCGGTCTCGAGCAGCACCATCTGGTTGAGGTAGGGCGGCTGCGCCATGCCGCCGAGCGGCGCGGTCTCCTCGACGTCCGACGCGGCGACGAGCGCGCGTGCCGGGGAGCGCGGCCAGCGCGGCGCGGGCCGCCCGGAGGTGCCCGGCGCGGTCGCCGAGGTTGCTGCCCAGCGCCACGTAGGCGCGCTCGGCGCCCGCGGCGCCATCGCTCAGGGCTCCACCACGAAGTGGCGGGCGATGCGGTGCAGGTCCGCGGCCACGTCGCCCAGCTCGCGGATGGCGCGCTCGAGGTCGGCCTGCCCGGCGGCGGCGTCGCGTGGCGCGGCGCGCCAGCGCCTCGGTCTCGCTCAGCGTCCGCGCGGAGCCGGCCGCGACCCGCCGGATCTGCCCGGTGAGCCCGTCGACCGCGCGGAGCTGCTCGGCGGCGGTGGCGGCGATCGCGCGCGCGTGGCGGCCGGCCTCGCCGGTCGTGCCGACGATGGCGTCGAGCGCCTTGGCCGCGTCCGCGCTCAGCTCCTCGACGCCGGTCACCGCGTCGCGGCCCGCGCTCCATCTGCCCCGAGACCGCCGCGACCTGGCCGGTGATCTCCTCGAGCAGCACGCGCGCCTCGCCGGCCGCGTGGAGGCTCTGGGCGGCGAGGTCGCGGACCTCGTCGGCCACCACGGCGAAGCCGCGGCCTTCGGCGCCGGCGCGCGCGGCCTCGATCGCCGCGTTGAGCGCGATCAGGTTGGTGAGGTCGGCGATCTCGCGGATCGTGCCGATGAAGCCCTTGATGCGGGTCGTCATCGCCCCGAGCTGGGCCACCTGGTCGGCGCTCGCCGAGACGAACCCGTTGAGCCCGACCAGCCGGTCGATCGCCTCGCCGATCACCGCCCGCTTCTGCGCGGCGACCTCCGCCGCGGTGCCGCTCGCCTCCGCGGCGCGGCGCGCCCTGGTCCGCCATCGCGCGGGAGGCGGCGCCGAGCGAGTCGGTCGCCTGGAGCCCGCCGGCGACGAAGCTCTCCAGCTCACCCGCGCCCTGCCGCATGCCCTGCGACGCGTCGGCCAGCGCGAGCGCCGAGGCGCGGAGCGATCGGTCACCCGCGCGAGCGCGGTCACCTGCTGGCTGATCTGCTCGACGGTGCCGATGCAGCGGCCGGCGGAGCTCGGCGATGTGGATGGCCGTCGCGATCTGGTTGCCCAGCGTGCTGAGCGCGGTGAGATCCTTGGCGCCGTAGGCGTGCCGCTTGGGATGGTCCACCTCGACCGTGCCGAGCAGCTCCTCGCCGAACCGGATCGGGTGGACCACCAGGCTGCCGACGTCGGGCATCGGCGTCCGCACCCGCGGGTCGGACCGCACGTCCTTGACCTCGACGACCTGGTGCTCGCGCGATCGCCTCGGCCCGGAACGGCGCGGCGCCTTCCGGCGGCTCGCCCCGGTTCGGGCCGGCCGAGCGCGCCGCGATAGGCGAGCGTCGGGACGCCGTCCACCACGCGGTAGATGCGGAAGTCGCCCCAGTCCAGCAGCCGGTACGCCAGCCGCTCGATCTGGTCGAACGAGCCCTGCAGCGTGGCGTTGCTGGCGATCGCCACTTCCATCAGGTGGACCTTGTTCAGGTCCTCGGCGCCGATCGCCTCCTCCAGGATGCGCCGGGTCAGCACCCCGAGCACGCCCAGCGACAGCGCCACCGCGAGCCAGCCCACCGGCGAGAGCGACGCGCAGCGCGGCGACCACGACGACCGACGCGATGAGCGTCAGCAGGTAGGAGATGATCTCCCAGCGCAGGATGAGGATCTTCTCGGCGTACTCGAGCTTGTCGCGGACGAGCAGGGTGAAGTAGAACAGCGCGCGGGTGGCGAAGAAGTACATGCAGATGAGGATGGCGAGCGCCGGCAGCAGGTCGAGCGATAGGTCGGGCTGACCGGTCAGCGCAAGCACGGCCGCATAGTGGCCGTAGGCCGCGGTGAAGCCCAGCACTTCGCGGCCCGCATTGATGAACCCCGCGCGCGGAAGCTTGCCGCAGCCAGAACACGTCCGAGGTGAAGACCCCGACCCAGAGGGCCAGCACCACCGGCGTCGGACCGACGGCTGACCGCGCCGACCAGCGCCGCGACGCCGGACTGGGTGAGATAGGAATACTTGCTGAGCCGAACCGGCGAGGCGCGAAGCGCGAACACGCTCGCCGAGGAGAACAGCGGTCGCCAGCGGCTGGGCGAGCCAGCGGCGGTCCAACGAGAGCGCCAGCAGCGCCACGACGAGTCCGCCGATGGCCAGCGCCCGCGCGTAGCGGTCGACCACCTGCTGGACGCGGTCCTTCATCGTACCACCGATCCGCGCGTCGAGCGCCTCGCGCAGCGAGCCGAGGAAGTCGCGGGCCGCCCCACCCCGCCCGACGCCGAGGATGTCCACGAGCGCGCTCCCGACCACGACCCCGTCGGCCTGCTCGGCCAACGCCCGTGCCTGCGCCGGCGTGGAGATGCCGAACCCGACGGCCACGGGCAGCGGCGTGGCCGCGCGCACCTGGGCGATCGACGCCGCCAGGCCCATCCGCCAGGGCTGCGGTCGCGCCGGTGACGCCGAGACGGGCGACGAGATAGACGAAGCCCTGCGCGCCGCGCACCGCCGCGGTCAGGCGCTCCGGCCGGGTGGTGGGCGCGATCAGCCGGATGAGGTCGAGCGGGCTCGCCTGGATGGCGGACTCGACTGCGGCATCGCCGCCCGCGGGCAGGTCGGTCAGCAGCACGCCGGCCACGCCGAGCGCGTCGGCGTCACGGAGGAAGCGGTCGATGCCGTAGCGCATGATCGGGTTGAGGTAGCTGAACACGACGACCGGACGCGTGAGCCGGGCCCGCTCGATCAGCGCCAGCGTGCCGGCCAGCGTCATGCCCTGCCGGAGCGCGTCGAAGGTCGAGCGCTGGATGGTCGGGCCGTCGGCGAGCGGGTCGCTGAACGGCACTCCGACCTCGAGGATGTCGGCCAGCTCGTCGGCGGCCCGGAGCGCGGCGAGACTGGTCTCGGCGGACGGGATAGCCGGCCGTGAGGTACGGAATGAGGGCGGTGCGCCCGCGGGCGCGCAGCGTCGGCCCAGGCCGGCGCGAGCCGGGACTCAGACAAAGTAATCGCCGACGGTGAGCCCGTAGCGGGCCGGGTTCGTCACCTTGACGATCGAGCGGCGGAAGGCGCCGGTCTCGTCCTGCTCGGTCAGGCTCACCAGCTCGCCCGGCGGCGGCACCGCGCCGCCCATCGTCGTCGACCGCGATGCGCACCATCGGGCGGTTGAGCTGCTGGCCCTCGGGATTGGGCGCGGCGACGATGGCCGACCTCGAACGTGTCCAGGATGACGCAGGTGCCCACCGGATAGATGCCGATCAGGTTGATGAGCGCCTTGACCAGGATGGCGTCGTAGCCGCGCTTGGGATTCTGCCACATCTCGCGCAGCACCTGGTCGGGCTCGATCGGGACGGTCTGGTAGCTCCGGCGGGTGGTGGCGGCGTCGAACCCGTCGGCCACCGAAACGATCCGCGAGAAGATGCCCAGCTTGCGCTCGCGCACGCTCTTGGGGTAGCCGGTCAGGTCGGTCTTCATATGGTGCTCGTGCGCCACGAGAATCGTCCGGTAGGGCAGCTCGTCGTATGCCCGCATGCCGAACAGCGTGAGCGCCCCGAGCCATGGGTGCGCCTGCATCACCCGCCACTCGCGTCTCGTCGAGCCCGGTGGTCTTGTTCAGGATCGTCCAGCCGGAACCCGGGCCTTGCCCACGTCGTGCAGCAGCGCGGTCATGCCCAGATCGTAGAGCTGGAGCCGGGTGAAGCCCAGCTTCTTGCCCAGCGCCACCGAGAAGATGCACACGTTCACCGAATGGGTGAAGGTGTACTCGTCGTAGTCCCGGATGGTGGTGAGGCCGACCAGCGAGGTCTCGTTGTTCAGGACCTGGTCCACGATGAGCTGGACCGCTCGCTTGACCCGCTTCACGCTGGTGGCCCGGCCCAGCCGGGCGCCTGTGATCACGTCCTTGGTGACCGCCACGCCCTGGGAGTAGATCCGCTTGGCCTGCTCCTTGGCCTGCTCCGCCTCGGGATCGTGCTCCTGATGCACCGCGCGCTCGATCTCGATGCCCTTCACGCCGGCCGCGCGCCAGCCGCTCGAACAGCTCCTCGAAGCGCTCGTCCGGCTCGCCGCGCTCGAACAGGCTCAGCAGCAGGCTCAGGAAGATCTGCCACTCGCGCCGGTCGGCCGCGGCGTGGACCGCGGAGCGCCGCCGATCGCGAAGGCCCGCAGCATGGTCAGGATGTGGCTGAACGAGGCGTAGTTGTCGAGCTCGAGCCGGAGGCGGGTGCGCGTTCACGAAGATGAAGTCGCCGGCGAGGCGGATCTCGAGGTCGGCCTCGAGCGCCACCAGCGCGCGCGGACGCGGCCTCGAGATCGTCGAGCGCCTTCTGCACCGTGGCGTTCTCGACCGGGTAGAGCTTGAGGCTCCGGAGCGCGGTGTAGAGCGCGAGCAGGAGCGCCGCGGCCGCCCTGCCGGAGGCGGCCGTCCGACGCGGTGCTGCCCGGGGCCTGCTCGGCGGGCGTGGTCACGCGGCGCCCTCGCGGAGCGCGCGGCTCACGGCGTTCCGCACCACGAGGTCCTTGTCCTCGGCGGCCCGCTGCAGCACCTCCCGCGCCTCCGGCGTCCGGATCTTGCCCGAGCGCGATGGCGGCGCAGGCGCGGGTCTCGGGCGACTCCTTCATCCGCAGCAGGCCGCGCGGCAGCAGGAGCGCGCTCAGCGGCTTGAGCGCCGGCGGCGCCCGCGATCGCGCCGTAGGCTTCGAAGAACGCCATCTTCTCGGTGAGATCCATCTCCTTGACCGACTTGCCGAGCACCACGCTCTCGATCCGCCGCTGGGCGCCCTTGTAGCCGCGCCCGCCCACGACGCGCACCGCCGCGAGCCGGACCGCGCGGTCCTCGTCCTCCAGCGCCTTCTCGATCGAAGGCGAGCGCCGCCGGCGTGCCGAGCTGCGCGAGGGCCTGCACGGAGGCCAGCCGCACCGCCGGCGTCCTTGTGCACCATGGTCTCGCCGAGGCCGGGCACCGTCTGGGTCAGCTGGAGCCGGCCGCAGAGCGCGACGACCGACGCGAGCGCCTCGGAGTCCGGCGAGCGCAGGATGCGCAGGACCTCGGTCGGGTGGGCCTCGGCCAGGCGGTCGGCCACGTCCTCGAGCAGCTTCCGCAGCGCGGGCGCGGACAGGCTCGGGATCCAGGTGAGGATCGGCTCGAGCGCCGTCGGCGCGCAGCTCGCGCAGCACCTCCGCCACGGTCGCCTCGCCGGCGAGCGCCGGGGCCTCGTCGAGCGACTGCACCAGCTGGCTCACGATGGCCGGCTCGCTGAGCTTGCCGACGAACGCCGTCGAGCCGCGTCGCCTGGGCCGGCGGCCAGCCCCTGCGACCCGCTGGCCCAGCAGCGCGGCACTCGCGCAGCACCGTGGCCGCGGTGCGGAAATCGCCGCGCGTTGAGGAAGTTGGGAAACAGCGTCTCGAGGACGCCGAGGATCTCGTCCCGGACCGGCGCTTCGCCCTGGAGCTCGAACAGGTCGAACAGGACGTTGAGCGCCGCCAGCCGCACGTCCCGGCGGTACTCGTCCTCGACCGCCGCCGCCGACCTGGTTGATCTCGCTCTCGTCGAGGAAGTAGAGCGTGGAGTCGAACTCCTCGAGGTCGACCACGCCCTTGGGCCGCGGCGGCGCCTCCTCGGCCGCCGCGGCGTGCCGGTCGCGCGCGGCGGCCTCGGTCGTCGGCGCCGCCGCTGGCGTAGGTCCCCGTCTGCTCGGGCACGCCGCCACCCTCGCCGAAGAACTCGATGAACTGGTACTGGATGAACTCGAACTCCTGCTCCCACAGCAGCGTCAGCAGGTCGTCGCCGGCGTCGGCGGGCAGGAAGCGCGCGCGGTTGATCGTCTCGAGGAAGCGCGGCAGCTCCTCCAGCTCGGCGCCGCGCCGGATGCGTGAGCGACCGCATGCCGTCCTTGAACAGGCCCCAGGCGAGGCTCTCGGTCTTGTTGGGCTGGTGGTAGACCACCTGCTCCTCCCAGACGAAGTCGGTCTCCGCCACCGTCAGCACCAGCTCGTCGAGCACCGCCCAGATCGGCTGGAACGCGATCCGCAGGTTCTCGCTCGCGCGCTGGTAGATCGGGTTGTTGGGGAGGTACATGTGAAGGCGCGCAGCGCCTTCACCAGGCCGTTGATCAGCTCGGCGACCTGGGAGGCCGGCAGGATCTCGGTCGGCGCCGGGCCGCTCGGTCACACCGGGGCCCCGAGCAGCTGCGGCCACGTGCGCCACGTCCTTGTCGCCGCGGCCGCTGAGGCAGACCAGCACCGGCGCGTCGGCGCGGCCAGCGCCCGGCCATGCGCCGCACCCAGGCGAACGCGTGCGCGGTCTCGAGCGCCGGGATGATGCCCTCGAGCCGGCAGACCGCCTGGAACGCGTCCAGCGCCTCGGCGTCGGTGGCCGACTCGTAGCGCGACCCGGCCGGTGTCGCGCAGCCAGCTGTGCTCCGGACCCACGCCGGGGTAGTCGAGCCCGGCCGAGACCGAGTGGGCCGGCGCCACCTGGCCGTCGGCGTCCTGCAGCAGGTAGCTCAGGCTGCCGTGCAGCACGCCCGGGCGCGCCCGGCGCTGAGCGTGGCGCTGTGGTGCCCGCTCGCGATCCCCTCGCCCGCCGCCTCGACGCCGACCAGCTCGCACCTCCGGGTCGTCGAGGAAGCCGGTGAAGATGCCCATCGCGTTCGAGCCGCCGCCCACGCAGGCCACCACCGTGTGCGGCAGCCGGCCGTAGCGCGCCAGCATCTGCGCCCGCGCCTCGCGGCCGATCACCGACTGGAAGTCGCGCACCATGCGCGGGATACGGGATCGGGCCCGACCACCGAGCCGATGATGTAGTGCGTGGTCGGCACGTTGGTCACCCAGTCGCGCAGCGCCTCGTTGGTCGCGTCCTTGAGCGTGCGCGTGCCCGACTCGACCGGCACCACGGTCGCGCCCAGCAGCTGCATGCGGTAGACGTTGAGCCGCTGCCGCGCGCACGTCCTCGGCGCCCATGTACACCACGCACTCGAGGCCGAAGCGCGCGCAGACGGTGGCGGTGGCGACGCCGTGCTGGCCCGCGCCGGTCTCGGCGATGATGCGCCGCTTGCCCATCCGCCGCGCCAGCAGCGCCTGGCCGATCGTGTTGTTGATCTTGTGGGCGCCGGTGTGGTTCAGGTCCTCCCGCTTGAGCACCACGCGTGGCGCCGGCCTCCGCGCCGAGGCGCGGGGCCTCGGTGAGCGGCGAGGGCCGGCCCACGAACTCCGCGAGCAGGCCGTCGAACTCCGCCCAGAACGCGGGATCGGTCCGCGCGGCGTCGTACAGCGCGGTCAGCTCGTCCAGCGCCGCGACGAGCGTCTCGGGCACGTAGCGGCCGCCGTACGGGCCGAAGCGTCCCGCGACCGCCCGCTCAGCTGATAGCGCTATGGCCAAACACCGCCTCCATGAAACGCGCGATTTTGTCGGGATCCTTGATGCCCGGCAGGCGCTCCACCCCTGAACTTACATCCACGACCTCGGGTCGAACGAGGGCCACGGCCTCGCCGACGGTCTCGGGCGTGAGCCCGCCGGCGAGCACCATCGGTCGCGCCCGGCCAGCCGTGCGCGCGCCTCGCGGGCGACGGCCAGGTCGAGCGCGACGCCGGCGCCGCCCGCCGGCGTGCGGCACCCGGGGCTCGACCAGCACGGCGTCGGCGTCGCGCGCCGAGTCGCGGCCAGCGCGTCGAGATCGTCGGGCGTCGCGATGCGCACGACGCGCCACACCAGCAGGCCCTTCGGCCCGGAGCCGCGCAGCGTCCTCACGGCGGTAGGCGCCGTGCAGCTGCGCCCCGGCGAGGCCGGCGGCCTCGCTGAGCTGGAGGATCTCGTCGACCGATCTGGTCGCCGAAGACGCCGAAGACCGGCACCCCGCGCCGCGGCCGCGCGCACCTCGGCGGCCTCCGCGGCGGTGACCTCGCCTGGGCCGCCAGCAAAGACGACGCCCAGGTACGCCGCGCCCGGCCGCGGCCGCGGCCGCCGCGTCCTCCGGCCGCGTGAGGCCGCAGATCTTGACCCGACGGCGTGCCGCTATCGGCCACGGCGGGCACCTCCGCCGAGCCGCTCGAGCAGCGCCGTCGGGCTCGGCGGCCGAGGAGAGCGCGGTGCCGATCAGCACCGCGTCCGCGCCGGCCGCCGCCGCACGCTCGACGTCGTCCGCGCTCGCCATCCCGCTTTCCGCGACGGCGACGCGCCCGCCGGGACCGACCGCGAGGATCGCCCAGGCCGCCGCGGTGTCGATCGCGAAAGGTGTCGAGGTCGCGGCTGTTGACGCCGAGGATGCGCGGCGCCGGCGTCGAGCGCACGCGCCACCTCCGTCGGCGTGTGCACCTCGACCAGCGCGTCGAGTCCGGCGTCCGCGCGCGCAGGCGAGGAGCGCGCTCGAGCCGGGCCGGCGGCAGCGCGCGCACGATCAGCAGCACCGCGGCGGCGCCGGCCGCGCGGGCCTCGACGATCTGGAGCTCGTCGAGGATGAAGTCCTTCCGGAGCACCGGCACGCGCGACGCGGGCCGCGGCCGCGCGCGGAGGTCCGTCCACCGAGCCGCCGAAGAACGGGCCGTCGGTGAGCACCGAGATGGCCGCGGCGCCATGGCGCGCGTAGCGCTCCGGCGCGCTCGGCCGGATCGAGATCCTCGCGGATCGACCCGGCCGACGGAGAGCGGCGCTTCACCTCGGCGATCACCGCGACCCGCTCGCGCCGGAGCGCGCGCGGCGAACGAGGGCGGCCGCGGCGCGTGCGCGCCGCCTCGCGCTCGACCGCGGCGCGGCGGCGCGCGGAGCGCGGGCAGCCCGTCGCGGGTGGAGGTCAGGATCTGGTCGAGGGTGACGGGCATCTTGTCCTTCGGCCGGTCTTCGGGTATTGTTGTTCGGGCTCTATTCGGTCGCACCGCCGACAAGGAGGAATCGAGTGCCCCTGACCAAGCGCCAGAGCGAAATTCTCGACCTATCCTGCAGACACCACATCCTCGAGCAGGGCTACGCGCCGAGCTTCGAGGAAATCGCGGAGCGGTTCGGCTTCCAGTCGCTCGCCACGGTGCACGAGCACCTGACCAACCTCGAGCGGAAGGGCTACATCCGCCGCTCCTACAACGAGAGCCGCTCCATCGAGGTGCTGCCGCCGCGCGGCACGTCGGCCGCCAGCGAGATTCCGCTGCTCGGCAAGGTCGCCGCCGGCACGCCGATCGAATCGCTCATGCACCAGGAGACCATCGCGGTGCCCGACCAGATGCTGCCCGCGCCGCGGTCCCAACTACGCGCTCCGGGTGCAGGGCACCTCCATGATCGACGAGCACATCATGGACGGCGACGTCGTCGTGGTGCACGGCAAGCAGAGCGCCGAGAACGGCGAGATGGTCATCGCCCTGGTCAACGGCAGCGAGGCCACCGTCAAGAAGTTCTACCGCGAGGCCGGCGGCTGGATCCGGCTGCAGCCGGCCAACGCCACCATGCAGCCGATGCGCTTCCAGGAGCGGGACGTCCTGATCCAGGGCGTCGTGGTCGGGGTCATCCGGAAGTACTGAGCCGCGAGCACCGGGTACATCCTGGCTCATCCCCCCGCTCAGGGTGCGGCTTCCCGACGCAGGCTGCGCGGTCCGGGCGCCGCTCGCCTGAGCCGCGCCAGTGCGTCCGCCCCCGCCCCGCTCTCCAGCGCCTCCCGCGCCCGCGCCACCGATTCCTCGAGCGTCCAGCCGTTACCCGACACGTACAGCGCCGCCGCCGCGTTGAGCAGCACGGCGCAGCGCTCCGACCGTCCGCCCTTGCCGGCGAGCAGCCGCTCCAGCCGCGCCGCGTTCTCGGCCGGCTCGCCGCCCGCCAGGCCATCCGAGGTCGTCGCACTCGAGGCCGATGCCCGCCGGGCTCGATCGTCCCAGGTCGTCACCCGCCCGTCCCGCACCTCCCACACGCGGGTCGACCCCGACGGGCTCACCTCGTCCATCCCGACCGCGGCGTGCAGCACCAGTGCGTGCACCGCGCCCGAGCCGCGCGAGCGCTGCGGCCACCAGCGGCGCGCGATCTCCGCGGTCGAGACGCCGATGACCTGGCGCCGCACGCCCGGCCGGATTGGCCAGCGGTCCCAGCAGGTTCATGATCGTGGGCACGCCGAGCTCGCGGCGCACCGGCCCGACGTGGCGCATGGCGGGGTGGTAGGTCGGCGCGAACAGGAAGACGAGACCGGCCTCGCCGCAGCACCGCGCCGGCCCGCGCCGGCGGCAGACCGATGTCGACGCCGAGCGCCTCGAGCACGTCGGCCGAGCCGGAGCGGGAGGTGTAGCTCCGGTTGCCGTGCTTGGCCACCGGCACGCCCGCGCCCGGCCACGACGAAGGCCGCGGCGGTCGAGATGTTGAGCGTCCCCACCCGACCGCCGCCGGTGCCGCAGGTGTCCACCAGCTCATCGCCGGCGTCGGCCTCGAGCCGGACCATCGCGCGCCTGAGCGCCTGCGCCGCCCCGGCCAGCTCGTCGGCCGTCTCGCCCTTGGCGCGAAGCCCCATGAGCAGCGCCGCCGTCTGGACCGGCGTGGCCTCGCCCCGCATGACCACGCCGAACGCCGCGCCGGCGGCCTCGGCCGCCGAGAGCGACGCGCCGAGGGACAGCTGCTGGATGGCGTGGCGAAGCGGAGCGTCCTGGGTCACGGGCGGTCGCGGTCGGGGCGTCGTGGAGGTGGCGCGGGAAGCGTCGAAAAACGTATCCGTGGAAGGGTCCTTTTGTCAATTGTGACAAGCAGTTGCGCGGCTTGCTCCGGGGGTCGTCGCCGCGCTACATTTCGGGCCGATGAGCCGGACATTCCTCGCCACGCTGCACTTCGACGGTACCGGGTTTGTCGGATGGCAGCGCCAACCGGCCGGCCGCTCGGTCCAAGCCGAGTTCGAGCGCGTGCTGGAGCGCCTGTTCGGCAGCCCGAACCCCGGCCCACGCAGCCGGCCGGACCGATGCCGGGGTGCACGCCGTAGGACTCGGCGTCAGCTTCCCCGCCCCCGATCAGCTGGCCGTCCGCGGACCTCCGCCGCGCGCTCAACGCCCTGCTGCCCCGCGACTGCTGGGTCGAGCGCGGTCGACGCGATGCAGCCCGGGCTTCCACGCCCGGAAGAGCGCCCTCTCCCGCCGCTACCGCTACGACATCGGCACCGACGCCGCCGTCGGCGTCGCCGTTCCGCCGGCCGTTCGAGTGGGCGCTGGCGCGGCCGCTCGATCTCGGCCGCGCTTGCGCGCGGCGGCCGACGCTGCTGCAGGGCGAGCACGACTTCCGCGCGTTCGCGGCCAAGGGCGAGCCCAAGCCGCACTACCGCTGCCGCATCACGCTCGCCGAATGGAGCGCGCGGCCCGGACGGCCGCGGCGTCAGCTTCCACGTCGAGGCCGACCGCTTCCTGCATCACATGGTCCGCATGCTGGTGGGCACCATGGTGGACATCGGGCTGGGCCGCCGCCCGCTGTCCGACATCGAGCATGCTGCTCGAGTGCGGCGACAACCAGGCGCACCAGCCCGCCGGCACCGCCCCAGGGACTGTACTTCGTGCGCGGCCGCCTATCCGCCCGAGCTGTTCCTCGACGCCGACGGGGCCGACGGCGTCCCGAGCCGGCGCCGCGGTGCCGCGATGCGTAGGCGCACGCTCGCCGCTGGCGCTGCTCGCGGCGCGTGCCGCGACCGAGCCGCTGCCGCGGCAGGCGCCGACTCGCGCTCGTCGGTCACGCAGCGCCGCGGCCCAGGTCGCCGCCGCGCGCCGCGGCCGACGCGCAGGCCAGCTGCCACGCGGCGCACCGCGCTGGTCGCCGCGGTGGAGCGCGCGTCGGGCGCGGTGGTCTCGATCAACGTCACCTCGCACCCGCGAGGCGCCGCCGCGCTCGCCCTGGGACTTCTTCTTCGTCCCCGAGGGCGCCCGCGTGGTGCAGGGCTACGGCACCGGCTTCGTCATCCGGCCCAACGGCATCATCGTCACCAACCAGCACGTCGTGGCCAACGCGCAGAAGGTCGTGGTCACGCTGCCCGACGGCACCGACCTGCCGGCCAAGGTGCTGGGCGAGGATCCGCTCACCGACATCGCGGTGCTCAAGGTGGAGCGCCAGGGCCTGCCCACCGTGGCGACCGGGCCGCAGCACCGACCTCATGATCGGCGAGTGGGTCGTCGCCATGGGCAATCCCTACGCCTACCTGCTGGGGAACGCGGAGCCCACCGTCACCGTCGGCGTGGTCAGCGCCACCGTCGCGCAACATCCTGCCGACCGGCGACCAGACCGGGCTCTACCTCGACATGATCCAGACCGACGCCGCCATCAACCCGGGCAACTCGGGCGGCCCGCTCACCAACGCGCTGGGCGAGGTCGTCGGGCGTCAACTCGTCGATCTTCAGCAACAGCGGCGGCTCCGTCGGGCTCGGGTTCGCCATCCCGATCGAGCGCGCGCTCCGCGTGGCCGACGAGATCATCCGGAACGGCTCGGTGCGCCGGGCGTGGGTCGGGCTCGACGTCGAGGGCGCCGCCGCGATGCGCAACTGGAAGAGCCAGGGCGGCGTGGTCGGTCGCGGCGGTGACGCCGGAGGGACCCGCCGCGCGCGCCGGGCTCAAGGCGGGCGACGTGCTGGTCGAGGCCAACGGCCGGCGGCTCCGCAACTATCTCGACTGGGAGGCGGTCAAGCTCGACCTGCACGTCGGCGACGACGTGGACCTGAGCGTCCGGAGCGGCGGCGGCACCGTGCGCCGCCGCATCGTGACCGGCGACCTCCCCACCGTCACCGCCGAGAAGGTCACGGTGCTGCAGGACCTGCAGCTCATCAACGTGACGCCGCAGATCCAGGCCGAGCGCGGCATCCGGAGCGAGCACGGCGCGCTCATCTTCCGGATCTCGCCGCAGGTGAGCCGGGCCACGGGCCTCCAGGAGGGCGACGTGATCGTCGGCATCAACCGGAGCGCGGTGCGCACGCGCCGCGCAGGTCGAAAGACCTGCTCAACGTGCGCTCCGGGCGAGGTCATCCGGGTCTACCTCGAGCGCGACGGCCAGATCACCTTCACCGATCTCGTCGTTCCGATGACCGACGACCGCTGGCGCTCGCCGCTCGGCACCCGCTACGCCTCGCCCGCGATGCAGATCGCTGTGGGGCGAGCCGCACCGGATCGGCCTCTGGCGCCGGCTCTGGCTGGCGCTGGCCGAGGCCGAGCGCGAGCTCGGGCTCGCCATCCCGGAGGACGCGCTGGCCCAGATGCGCGCCCACCTCGACGACGTGGACCTGGCCGCCGCCGGCCGCTACGAGCGGCGCTTCCGGCACGACGTCATGGCGCACATCCACGCCTTCGGCGACCAGGCGCCCGCCGCGCGGCCGTATCCTCCACCTCGGCGCCACCAGCGCGTTCGTCACCGACAACGCCGACCTGATCGTCATGCGCGACGGGCTGCGGCTGCTGCTCGGGCCGGCTCATCGCGGTGCTGTCGGCGCTCGAGGGCTTCGCCCGCCGCACCGCGGACATCCCCTGCCTGGCCTACACCCACTTCCAGCCGGCGCAGCTCACCACGGTCGGCAAGCGCGCCACGCTCTGGATGCAGGACTTCGCGCTGGACGTCGAGGAGATCGCCCACCGGCTGGAGGCGCTCCGGTTCCGCGGCTGCCAGGGGACCACCGGCACCCAGGCGTCGTTCCTCGAGCTGTTCGGCGGCGACCACGGCAAGGTGCGCGAGCTGGAGCGGCGGGTCACCGGCCAAGCTGGGCTTCCGGGAGCAGTTCGCCGGTCACCGGGCAGACCTATCCGCGGAAGGCCGACAGCATGGTGCTCGACGCGCTGAGCGGCGTCGCCCAGTCGGCGGCCAAGATGGCCGGCGACCTCCGGCTGCTGCAGCACGAGGGCGAGCTGCTCGAGCCGTTCGAGTCGGAGCAGATCGGCTCGAGCGCCATGGCCTACAAGCGGAATCCGATGCGGGCCGAGCGGATCGCGGGCTCGCGCGGTTCGTGATCTCGCTCCAGGCCAACGGCGCCCACACCGCCGCGAGCCAGTGGCTCGAGCGCACGCTCGACGACAGCGCCAACCGCCGGCTCACGCTGCCCGAGGCGTTTCTCGGCGCCGACGCCATCCTGGTGCTCGCGACCAACATCGCGGCCGGGCTCGAGGTGCGGGAGGACGTGATCCGGCGCCACGTGGCCGAGCAGATGCCGTTCATGGCCACCGAGCGCTGGCTCATGCTCGGCGTCGGCGGCCGGCGGCGACCGCCAGGCGCTGCACGAGGTCATCCGGCAGCACAGCCTCGCGGTGGCCGAAGCGGTGAGCCGGGGCGGCGCCAACGACCTGCTCGACCGGCTGGCCGCCGATCCCGCGTTCCGCGGCGTGCCGGCCGCGGCGCTCCGGGCGCGAGCTCGATCCGGCGAGCTACACCGGCCGCGCCGGCGCAGCAGGTGGGCGAGTTCCTCGAGGAGTATCTGCACCCGCTGCTCGAGCGGGCCCGCCCGCTCGGCGGCCGAGGCCGGGCGGCGCGGAGGTGCGGGTATGACCGGTCGCGTCACCGAGAGCCGGCTGCCGCTGCCCGCTGCTCCGCCGCGGCAAGGTGCGCGAGGTGTACGAGGTGGACGCCGGGCCACCTGCTGCTGGTCGCGAGCGACCGGGTGAGCGCGTTCGACATCGTGATGCGCGAGCCGATCCCGCGGAAGGGCGCGGTGCTCACCCAGATCAGCGCGTTCTGGTTCGAGCGGCTGGCGCGAGCGTCGTCCCGTCGCACTACGTCACCGCGCGCACCGCCGAGATCCTCGACGCGGCGTGCCCGCGCTCGCCGGCGCGCGAGGCGAGATCGCCGGCCGCGCGATGCTGGTGCGGCGGACCGACGCCGGTGCCGTTCGAGTGCGTGGTGCGGGGCTACCTCTCCGGCTCGGCGTGGGCGGAGTACCGCGCGCCGCGGGACGCTGGCCGGCGAGCCGCTGCCCGGCCGGGCTCGAGCGAGAGCGCGCCGGCTCGAGCCGCCGCTCTTCTCGCCCGCCACCAAGGCCGAGAGCGGCCACGACGAGAACGTGACCTTCGCGCGCATGGCCGAGGCGCTGGGCCGCGAGCTGACGACGCGGCTCCGCGACGCGAGCTTCGCGGTCTACCGCGCCGGCCGCGACCACGCCGCGACGCGCGGCATCATCATCGCCGACACGAAATTCGAGTTCGGCACCGCGTCCGACGGCACGCTGCTGCTGATCGACGAGGTGCTGACGCCGGACAGCTCGCGCTTCTGGCCCGCGGACCGCTACGCGCCGGGCCGGAGCCAGCCCAGCTTCGACAAGCAGCCGCTGCGCGACTATCTCGCCGGGCTCAAGACCGCCGGGCGGCTGGAACGGCGAGGCGCCGCCGCCGCCGCTGCCGGCCGAGGTCGTGGAGGCCACCAGCCGCCGCTACCTGCGAGGCGTTCCGCCTGCTCACCGGGCGGGGAGCTGGAGGACGCGGCGTGATCCGCACCGCGCCGGAGGGGCGCTGGTTCATCGTCGGGGCGTGGGTGGTGGCGCTGGCGCTGATCGGCATGGCGGTGCGGAGCGGCGCGCCGGGGTGGATCGTCGGCGGCGGTGCTCTGGACCGCTGCTCGCGGTCTGGGTGGTCGCCTTCTTCCGCGATCCGGAGCGGCGCCTGGTCCCGGGGCGATCGGCTGATCGTCGCGCCGGCCGACGGCAAGGTGGTGAGCGTGGTCGAGGTGGACGAGCCGGCCTTCTTCAGCGGCCGGGCGCAGCGGGTCTCGATCTTCATGAACGTGTTCGACTGTCACGTGAACCGTTATCCGACCGACGGCACGGTCGCGTACCGGCACTACAACCCGGGCGAGTTCGGCCACGCGGCGGCGGAGAAGGCGAGCCTGTCGAACGAGCAGGCGTCGGTCGGGCTCGCGACGCCGCGCGGCAAGGTGCTGATCCGGCAGATCGCGGGGCTCGATCGCGCGGCGCATCGTGACGGACCACGAGGTCGGCACGGCGGTGCATCAGGGCGAGCGGCTCGGCATGATCCGGTTCGGGTCGCGCGTGGACCTTTTCCTCCCGCTGGGAGCCCGCGTGCTGGCGCGCGTCGGGGACACTACGCGGGTGGGGGTGACGGTGGTGGCCGAATGGAGCTGATCCCGCGCCGCAGCGGCGGCGCCCGGCGTCCCACGATGCGGCAGGTCGTGGTGGTGATGCCGAGCGCGTTCACGCTGGGCAACCTGTTCTTCGGATTCTGGGCGATCGTCTCCGCCTTCAACGGCAACTTCCGCTGGGCGGGATGGTTCATCGTCTTCTCCGGCATCCTCGACATGCTCGACGGCCGGGTGGCCCGGCTGTCGAACACCGGCTCCCGCTTCGGCGCCGAGCTGGACTCGCTGGTGGACGTCATCTCGTTCGGCGTGGCGCCGGCCCTGCTGATCTACTTCCTCGACTTCGCCAGCGCCGGCCGGTTCGCCTGGATCCTGTCGTACATCTACGTGACCGCGGTCGCGCTCCGCCTGGCGCGGTTCAACGTGCTGTCCGCCGGCAAGCCGTCCACCGGCTGGTTCACCGGGCTGCCGTCGCCGTCGGCGGGCATGACGCTCGCCGTGTACTACCCGTTCAGCCAGACGGAGTGGTACCGGGCGTCGCATCGCGTACCTCGACCTGCAGCACCAAGGGCTCGTGGTGCTGATGCTGCTGCTCGCCGCTGCTGATGGTGAGCAACGTGAAGTACCCCAAGTTCCCGCCGATCGGGCTCCGGAGCGCCAAGGGCCTCTTCGGGCTGGCGGTCCACCTCGCCATCCTGCTCGGCGCGCTGCTCGCACCCGAGTATTTTCTGTTTCCATTGGGGCTGTTCTACGTGGCCTTCGGTCTGGTCCGGGCCACCGTGCTCGGGCTGATGGAGCGCCAGGAGCAGGCCGTCGCAGCGGAGGACCAGCTCGCCGACGCCGGCCGACATCGGCGACGACATTGCGCAGGCGCCCACTCCCACCGAACGGCGCGCCGGCTGGATCGACCGGCGCCAGCAGCCAGAGGACCGATGAGCTTCCGAGTGCACGTGCGGGTGATGCCGCGAGGCGGCCTGCTCGATCCCCAGGGCCAGGCGGTGGAGCACGCGCTCGCGGCACTCGGGCTTCGCCGAGGCCGGCGGGGTCCGCGTCGGCCGCGCCATCGAGCTCGAGGTGGCGGCGCCGCTCGCGCCCGAGGCCGAGGCGCGGGTGCGCCAGATGTGCGACAAGCTGCTCGCCAACCCCGTCACCGAGGACTACCTGCTCGAGGTGGAGGACGCCTGATGCTCAACGTGGCGGTGGTCCGGTTCCCCGGCAGCAACTGCGACTTCGACACCGCTGCGCGCCGCCGAGCGGGTCGGCGCCAACGCGTATCTTCGTCTGGCACCGCGACACCGGCCTTCAGGGCGCGGACATCGTGATCCTGCCCGGCGGCTTCAGCTACGGCGACTACCTCCGCTCCGGCGCCATCGCCCGGTTCAGCCCGATCATGCAGGCGGTGCAGCGCCACGCGGCCGACGGCGGCCCGGTGCTCGGCATCTGCAACGGCTTCCAGATCCTGTGCGAGGCCCACCTGCTGCCCGGCGCGCTGATGCGGAACGCCGGGCTCACGTTCGTCTCGAAGCCGGTGGACGTCGTCGTGGAGCGCACCGAGACCGTGTTCACCTCCGCCTACGCCGACGGGCGACCGGCTGCGGCTGCCGGTGGCCCACGGCGACGGCCGGTTCGTCGCGGCCGACGACACGCTCCGCGATGCTCGAGGCGGAGGGCCGGGTGGTGCTGCGCTACGTGCCGGCCACCGAGGCCTCGCCGCTCCAGCCGAACCCGAACGGCTCCGCCAACCACATCGCCGGCATCTCGCAACGCCGCCGGCACCGTGGTCGGCATCATGCCGCATCCCGAGCGCGTCGCCGACGCGCTGCTCGGCGCGCCCGACGGGCTCGGGTTCTTCACGTCGCTCGCGGCCTGGCGGCCGCGCGCCTCCACGCTCAACGTGCCCAGCCGATGACCGACCGACAAGCCCAGCCGCAACGAGGACGAGTACTTCGTCAAGCAGGACGCCGAGCTGCTCCGGCAAGCAGCGCGCCGCCGGCCGAAGCCGCCGCCGCGCGAAGCCGAGCGCAAGACGCACTACATGAAGTGCCCCAAGGACGGCTACGACCTGGCCAGCAGCACCTACCACGGCGTGCAGATCGAGACCTGCCCCCACTGCGGCGGCATGTGGCTCGACGCCGGCGAGATCGACGCCGTGGCGCACGAGGAGCGGCCCGGCGCTGCTCACCCGCGTGATCTCCGACGCCTTCGGCAGCCTCAAGCGCGTCCGCAACTGGGACCAGCGGTGACCAGCTCCGCCGCCGCCGGCGCCACCGAGGCGCTCGCCTTCCCGGGCGAGCGCGCCGGTCACGCCCGAGGTCGTGCGGGAGCACAACCTCAACGACCTCGAGTACGGCCGCATCGTCGAGATGCTCGGCCGCACGCCGACGCTCACCGAGCTCGGCGTCTTCTCCGCGCTCTGGTCGGAGCACTGCTCGTACAAGCACTCGAAGCCGGTGCTCAGGACGTTCCCCACCACCGGCGCCGCAGGTGGTCCAGGGCCCGGGCGAGAACGCCGGCGTGCTGCGGCTGCCCGACGGCTGGGCGGTGGCGTTCAAGATCGAGTCGCACAACCACCCGTCGGCGGTCGAGCCCTACCAGGGCGCGGCCACCGGCGTCGGCGGCATCCTGCGCGACGTGTTCACCATGGGCGCGCGGCCGGTCGCGGTGCTCAACAGCCTCCGGTTCGGCCCGCTCGATCACCCGCGGAACCGCTACCTCTTCGCCGGCGTCGTGCGCGGCGTGGGCGACTACGGCAACTGCGTCGGCGATCCCGACGCTCGGCGGCGAGGTCGGCTTCGCGCCGGGCTACACCGGCAATCCGCTGGTCAACGCGATGTGCGTCGGCCTGCTCCGGGAGGCCGACCTGATCCGCGCCGCGGCGCAGGGCGTGGGCAACGTGCTGCTCTGCGTCGGCGCCCGCACCGGCCGCGACGGCATCCACGGCGCGAGCTTCGCGTCGGAGGAGCTGTCGCGAGAAGAGCGAGGCCCGCCGCCCGCAGGTGCAGGTCGGCGATCCGTTCACCGAGAAGCTGCTGCTCGAGGCGAGCCTCGAGCTGATCACCTCGGGGCTCATCGTCGCCATCCAGGACATGGGCGCGGCGGGGCTCACCAGCTCGAGCGCCGAGATGGCGGCGCGGGGCGGCGTCGGCGTCGAGATCGACACGGCGCTGGTGCCCACCCGCGAGCCGGGCATGACGCCGTACGAGATCCTGCTGTCCGAGTCGCAGGAGCGGATGCTGGTCGTGGCCGAGCCGCGAGCGGGTGGCCGAGGTCCAGGCGGTGTGCGCCAAGTGGGAGCTCGAGCGCCACGCCGATCGGCCAGGTGACCGACGACGGCATCTTCCGGGTGCGGCACGACGGGCTCGTGGTCGCGGCGATTCCCGGGCCAGCGGCTGGTGGACGACTGCCCGATCTACGATCCCGAGGCGCGCGAAGGCGAGGACGCGCAGGCGCGCCGGCGCGGCCGCGCCACCGAGCGGCCGGCCAAGGCCGACCTGCAGGCGGCGCTCGAGCTGCTGCTCGACTCGCCCAACATCGCGAGCAAGCGCTGGGTGTACGAGCAGTACGACTCGACCGTGCAGGCCTCCACCGTGCTCGGCCCCGGCGGCGACGCCGGCGTGCTGCGGGTGCCGGGCACGCGACTTCGGCCTCGCCGTGACGGTGGACTGCAACAACCGGCTCGTGGCGCTCGATCCGTACGAGGGCGGCAAGGCCGCCGTGGCCGAGGCGGCGCGGAACATCGCCTGCACCGGCGCGCGTGCCGCTCGGCATCACCGACTGCCTCAACTTCGGCAACCCGGAGAAGCCCGAGGTCTTCTTCCAGTTCCGCGAGGCCTGCCGCGGCATCGCCGACGCCTGCCGCGCGTTCGACACGCCGGTGACCGGCGGCAACGTCAGCTTCTACAACGAGAGCCCGACCGGCGCGGTGGATCCGACGCCCGACGGTCGGCATGGTCGGCCTGCTCGAGCAGCGTGGACGACCGCGTGCCCAGCCACTTCTCCGCGCCCGGCGACGAGATCCTGATCCTCGGCGCCACCGCGCGGCGAGCTGGGCGGCTCCGCCTACTGGGCCGAGGTGCTGCGACTTCATCGGCGGCCGGCCGGCGCCGGTGGACCTCGACGCCGAGCGCCGGCTGCAGCGGCTGCTGGTGGCCGGCGGCCGGGCGGCGGCCTGCTCCGCTCGGCGCACGACTGCTCCGAGGGCGGCCTCGCGGTGGCGCTGGCGGAGGCCGCCATGGGCGGTGCCTACGCGCCGGGCGGCCTGGGCGCGGCGGTGGACCTGCTCGGCAGTACGCCCCGGACGTGGCGCCCGAGGGCGTGCTGTACGGCGAGGACGGCGCCCGGGCGGTCGTCTCGGCGGCGCCGGCGCGACGTGGCCGACGCTGGTGGCGCCTGGCCGGCGAGCACGGCGTGCCGGTGCACCGCGCCGGACACGTGGGCCAGCCCGGCGGCGCGCTGGAACTGCGGCTGGCGGCTCAGCTGTTCACGTGGTCCATCGGCGCGTTGCGCCAGACCTACTTCACGGCGATTCCCCGCCGGATGCAGCATCCGGACGTGGACCGCTCGGCGGGAGAGTAAGCGCATGTGCGGCATCATCGGCGTCTCCGGGATCCCTGACGCGGCCCGGCTCACCTATCTCGGCCTCTACGCCCTGCAGCACCGCGGGCAGGAGAGCGCCGGCATCGTCGCGATCGACCGCGAGGGCCACGCGCGCTCGCACCGCGGCATGGGGCTGGTGAGCGAGAACTTCGACGAGGCCGATCCTCGCCACCCTGCCCGGTGACGTCGCCGTGGGCCACACCCGCTACTCGACCACCGGCAGCACGGTGCTGGCCAACGCGCAGCCGTGCAACGTCGCCACCCGCTGCGGCCCGCTGGCCATCGCGCACAACGGGAACCTCATCAACGCCGCCGAGCTCAAGCGCGAGCTGGTCGAGAAGGGCGCGATCTTCACCACCTCGATCGCGACACCGAGGTGCTGGTCCACCTCATCGCCCGCTCCGAGGCCGCCACGGTCGAGGGCCAGATCCGCGACGCGCTCGAGCAGGTGGACGGCGCGTACAGCCTGGTCATCACCGTCGGGCGCACGCTCTACGCCGTGGTGGACAGCCGCGGCTTCCGGCCGCTGGTGATGGGCCGGCTGGGCGGCGGGATGGTGGTGGCCTCCGAGACCTGCGCGCTCGACCTGCTCGGCGCGAACATCACCTGCGAGCTGCAGCCGGGCGAGTTCGTCCGGATCGAGGACGGCCGGGTCACCGAGCTGCCGCGGCTCTCGCCCCGGCCGGTGAGCCGCTGCGTGTTCGAGCTGGTCTACTTCGCCCGGCCCGACAGCACGGTGTTCGGCGAGTCGGTGGACCGGGTGCGCCGCGAGCTGGGCCGGCAGCTCGCGCGCGAGCAGCCCGCGCCGGGCGCGCGAGGTGGTGTTCAGCGTGCCGGACAGCTCGAACGCCATGGCGCTGGGCTTCTCCGAGGTCAGCGGGCATCAAGCTCGAGTACGGCCTGATCCGGAACCACTACGTCGGCCGCACCTTCATCAATCCCACCCAGGACCATCGGGTGGCCAAGGTGAAGATCAAGTTCAATCCGGTGCGCGACGTGATCCAGGGCAAGTCGGTCGTGGTGGTGGACGACAGCCTGGTGCGCGGCAACACCAGCAAGAGCCTGGTCCAGATGATCCGCGGCGGCCGGCGCGCGCGAGGTGCACCTGCGCCTCGGCTCGCCGCCGATCACCGGGCCGTGCCAGTACGGCATCGACACGCCGACCCGCGAGGAGCTCATCGCCGCCACGCACTCGATCGAGGAGATCCGCGAGTTCCTGGGCGTCGATTCGCTCGGCTACCTGTCGCTCGACGGCATGCTGCGCGCCGCCGGCGAGAGCAACGGGTACTGCCACGCCTGCTTCTCCGGCCAGTACCCGACGCCGATCCCGGGCGACCTGGTGCAGCTCCGGCACGCCTCCCCGCTCGTGGCGACGCCGGCATGAGCGGCCCCTACACGCAGCCCCTCGTCTACTTCTTCGGGCAGGGGCGCGCCGACGGCACCGCCGCGCATGAAGGACGTGCTCGGCGGCAAGGGCGCCGGCCTCGCCGAGATGACCACCATCGGCATCCCCGTCCCGCCCGGCTTCACCATCGCCAGCAGTCTCTGCCTCAGCTACCTCGACAGCCACCAGTTCCCCAAGCGCCTCCAGGTGCAGGTCGAGAACGCGCTGCACCGGGTCGAGGCCGCGACGGGCAAGCACTTCGGCGACGGCGACAATCCGCTGCTGGTGAGCGTGCGGTCGGGCGCGGCGGTCTCCATGCCCGGCATGATGGAGACCATCCTCAACCTCGGCCTCAACGACGTGACGGTCGAGGGGCTCACCCGCCAGAGCCGGAACCCGCGCTTCGCCTGGGACTCGTACCGCCGCTTCGTGCAGATGTACGGCAGCGTGGTGTTCGACCTGTCGCGCAAGCCGTTCGAGCAGATCCTCGAGGAGCACCGCCAGCGCTGCAGGGTCGAGCGCGACATCGATCTCCCGGTCGAGGAGATGCAGGCGCATCGTGCGACGGTTCAAGGAGCACGTGCGCGCAGGAGACCGGCCGCGACTTCCCCGACGATCCGATGGACCAGCTCTGGGGCGCCATCGCGGCCGTGTTCGAGAGCTGGAACACCCGGCGCGCCATCGACTACCGGAAGCTGCACGACATCCCCGACAGCATGGGCACCGCCGTCAACGTCGTGGCGATGGTGTTCGGCAACCTGGGCGAGGACTCGGGCACCGGCGTCGCCTTCACCCGCGATCCGTCCACCGGCGAGCGCGCGCTCTACGGCGAGTACCTGCTCAACGCGCAGGGCGAGGACGTGGTCTCCGGCATCCGCACGCCGCTGCCGATCGCGACGCTCAAGGACCGGCTGCCCGGCCTCGTACCAGGAGCTCGAGCGGGTGGCCCGGACGCTCGAGCGGCACTTCCGCGACGTGCAGGACATGGAGTTCACCATCGAGCGCGGCACGCTGTACATGCTGCAGACCCGCCGGGGCCAGCGCTCGGGCCACGCGGCGGTGCGCATCGCCTGCGAGATGGTGGACGAGGAGCTGATCTCCGAGGAGGAGGCCGTCGCCCGCATCCCGCCCCACGACCTGAACCAGCTGCTGCATCCCGACCATCGATCCCGAACAGCCAGCTCGACCTGCTGACCACCGGCCTCCCGGCCTCGCCCGGCGCCGCGTGCGGCACGGTCGTGTTCGACGCCGACCGCGCCGAGAAGCTGGGCCGCGCGGGCCAGGCGGTGATCCTGGTGCGGCGGGAGACCTCGCCCGAGGATTTCCACGGCATGGTGATGGCCAAGGCGGTGCTCACCGCGCGCGGCGGCATGACCTCGCCACGCCGCGGTCGTGGCGCGCGGCATGGGCAAGCCGTGCGTGGTGGGCGCGCAGGAGCTGGAGGTGGACGAGCGGGCGCGCCACCTGGCGGTGAACGGCCGGCAGCGTGGCCGAGGGCGAGTGGATCACCGTGGACGGCGGCACCGGCAAGGTGTTCGCGGGCCAGGCCGCGCTCCGCACGCCGGAGCTGAGCGGCGACTTCCTCCGGCTCATGCAGTGGGCCGACCGGATCCGCCAGCTCCGCGTGCGGGTCAACGCCGACACGCCGGCCGACGCCCATCGCGGCCGCGACTTCGGCGCCGAGGGCATCGGCCTCTGCCGCACCGAGCACATGTTCTTCGACGGCGACCGGCTCACCGCGATGCGCGAGATGATCGTCGCGCAGGACAACGCCGGCCGCGAGCGCGCGCTGGCCAAGCTGCTGCCGATGCAGCGCGTCGACTTCGAGGCGATCTTCCGCGCGATGGAGGGCTTCCCGGTCACCATCCGGCTGCTCGACCCGCCGCTGCACGAGTTCCTGCCCAAGGAGCGCGACGAGATCGAGGCGCTGGCGCGGCGAGCTCAAGATCGCGCGTGGACGCGCTGCAGGCGCGTGATCGACCGGCTCGCCGAGGTGAATCCCATGCTCGGGCTCCGCGGCTGCCGGCTGGGCATCATCTATCCCGAGATCACCAGCATGCAGGTGCGCGCGATCTTCGAGGCCGCCGTGCACCGTCGCGGCGCGCAAGGGTCGGGTCATGCCGGAGGTGATGATCCCGCTGACCGCGAGCGTGGTGGAGTTCCGGAAGCAGGCGCTGATCGTGCGGCAGGTGGCCGAGGAGGTGTTCCGCGAGCGGCAGATCACCGTGCCGTTCCTGCTCGGCACCATGATCGAGCTGCCCCGCGCCGCGCTCACCGCCGACGAGATGGCCCGCGAGGCGCAGTTCTTCTCGTTCGGCACCAACGATCTCACCCAGACCACCTGGGGCATGTCGCGCGACGACGCCGGGCGCTTCCTGCCCGTACTACATCGAGCACGGCGTCATCGAGGACGACCCGTTCCAGGTGCTCGACATGCCGGGCGTCGGCAAGCTGATCCAGATGGCCTGCGAGCTCGGCCGGCGGACCCGGCCGGACCTCAAGCTCGGCATCTGCGGCGAGCACGGCGGGGACCCGGCCGCGGTCGCCTTCTGCGACCGCCTGGGAATGAACTACGTGAGCTGCTCGCCGTTCCGCATTCCGATCGCCCGCCTGGCGGCGGCCCAGGCCGCGCTCGCGACGCGGGGGACCATGGACCGCACGCGGGCGACTGTCTAGGGTCGTTGTCGCGGAGATGTGGGTATGCTGCCGCAGCCGGGCGGGCGCGGCGGTCCCTCCGGTCGCTGCAGTGCGCTTCGATGGTGAAGATCACGCGCGACCTCAAGGCGCACTGGCGCTCCCTGCGGGATCACCGCGCCCGCCCGGCTGCTCGACTCGATGAGTCTCGGCCGCCGTCGAGAACCCGCACTCTCCGCGCGCCGCGGTCCTCTACGCCCGCGCGAAGATCTCCTGCATCCCGTGCGCCCCGACATTCAGGTCCATCGGGCGCTGGCGAACCGTTCCTCGGTCACCTCGACCGCTTCGATGGAAGTCGTGATGAACGTCCGCCACCCTGGCAAGGTGCCGCTCTGGCTGGTGCCGCCGGTCTGGTAGGCCACGAGGAGCGGCTCGCCCGCCTCGTGCAGTCCGATCACCTGCGGCTCGACGATGCGGTCGTGCCCTTGATAGCGGAGCCGGACCACCCGATGCTCCAGAATCGCGAGCACGAGCCGCTCGCCGCCGGTGAGCTCCTCGAGCGCGTGCGGTGTTCGCACGGCGTGTTGCTGGTCCGGCATCGATTTCTCCGTCCAGTCGAGCCGGGGGTCATCGTCGCCGGGAAGGGCCGTGACGCCGCACACGAACACGTCCTGGTTCCCTGAACGCGACCCGCTGATCGTCGAGCAGCGCGCATCCGCGCGGTGGCCCTGGAGGGAGCGTCAGTGCGCCTCCAGGTCCCTGCGCGATCTCAATCCACGAAGCGCACTGCAGCGACCGAAGGGACCGCCGTGCCGACGCCGCGCACGGCAGCCAAGCTTGCCCGCCGCCGCTGCCAGCCTACGCCCGCCCTTTATTCCTGCCTGCCGGCCCCGCCCCGGCCATCCCCTCCGTGAGGACGCCATGACCGCACCCCTCGTGGGCATCGTGATGGGCAGCGACTCCGACTGGGAGGTCATGCAGCACGCCGGCCGCCGGCTGTCCGAGCTCGACGTGCCGCACGAGCGCCGGGTCGTGAGCGCGCACCGCACCCCCGACCTGCTGTTCCGGTACGCCGAGGAGGCGCGCGGGCGCGGGCTCCGGTGCATCATCGCCGGCGCCGGCGGCGCCGCGCACCTGCCGGGCATGCTCGCCGCCAAGACCACGCTGCCGGTCCTCGGCGTGCCGGTGCCGTCGCTCCACCTGCAGGGACTCGACTCGCTGCTGTCCATCGTGCAGATGCCGGCCGGCGTGCCGGTGGCGACCTTCGCCATCGGCGCGGCCGGCGCGCAGAACGCGGCGCTCTACGCGGCGGCCATCCTCGCGCTCGCGGACCCGCGCTCGCCGGGCGGCTCGACGCGCTGCGCGCCGCGCAGACCGAGCGCGTGCTCGCCCTCAAGCTGCCGGAGCTCCGCGTGATCCTGCCCGGCGCCACCGTCGGCGTGCTGGGCGGCGGCCAGCTCGGCCGGATGTTCACGCTGCGCGCGCGGACGATGGGCTACCGCGTGATGGTGCTCGACCCCGATCCCGGCAGCCCGGCCGGCAGCGTGGCCGACGTCCACCTGCGCGCCGCCTACACCGACGCGCGCGCGCTGGACCAGCTGGCGGCCGCGTGCGCCGCGGTCACGACCGAGTTCGAGAACGTCCCGGCCGAGACGCTCGAGCGGCTGGCCGCGGACCCGCTCGTCCGGCCGCCGGTCGAGGCGGTGGCGATCGCCCAGGACCGGATCGCGCGAGAAGAGCTTCCTGCGGGCGCGCGGCTTCGCCACGCGCCCCATTCCGGCCCGTGCGCGACGCGGCCGAGCTGCAGGCGGCGCGTCGCCGCGGTGCGGCTGCCCGGCGCTGCTCAAGACCAGCCGCCTGGGCTACGACGGCAAGGGCCAGGCGCCCGTCGAGCGACGCCGACGTCGGCCGCCGCAGGCGTTCGCAGCGGCTCGGCCGGGTGCCCTGCGTGCTGGAGGAGCGGCTGGAGCTCGAGACCGAGCTCTCGGTCGTGCTGGCGCGCGGGCGCGGACGGCGAGGTGGCCGCGTTCCCGGTGGGCGAGAATCGGCATCGCGACGGCATCCTGGAGACCACGGTCGTCGCCGGCGCGGGTGCCGGCGCAGCTCGCGGCGGAGGCCGCGCGCGCTGGCGGTGGCGGTCGCCGGAGCGGATGCGACTACGTCGGCGTGCTCGGCGTCGAGCTGTTCGTCGCCGACGGCGGGCGGCTGTTCGTCAACGAGATGGCGCCGCGGCCGCACAACAGCGGGCACTACACGATGGACGCGTGCGCGGTGGACCAGTTCGAGCAGCAGCTGCGCGCGCTCTGCGGCCTGCCGCTCGGCGAGCCGCGGCTGCTGACGCCGGTCGCGATGATCAACCTGCTCGGCGACCTCTGGCAGCACGGCGAGCCGCGCTGGGTCGAGGCGTTCCGGCGGCCCGGCGTGCTGCTGCATCTGTACGGCAAGGCCGAGCCCAGGCCGGGCCGGAAGATGGGCCACCTCAATTGCCTGGCCCGCGACGCCGACTAGGCGCTCGCGCTGGCGCTCGAAGCCCGAGCCGCGCTCGCTCCGGCGCCGGCGGTCGCGACCTCTTCGGACGGAGCTCCTGATGCTCGTGGAGTGGGAGAAGACCCGGGTGCGGATTCCGATCGCCGCGTCCTGACCGGGCTCAGCCGGCGAGCCGCGCGAACGCCCTCGATCAGCCGGTCGACCTCGTCGGCGGTCGTGTAGCAGGCGCAGCCCGCGCGCACGAGGCCGTGCTCGGTCGAGGCCGAGCCGCTCGACGACGGTCGTGGCGTAGAAGTCGCCGTTGGAGACGAACACGCCGCGCCGGCCAGCGCGCGTGGCCACCTCGTCGGTCGTGCGCCCGCGCCACGCGTGAAGGCGACCGTGGGCGTCCGGGGCGGTCCGGGCGGCGGTCCGTAGAGCGTGCACCCCGTCGATCCCGCCGAGCCCGCTCCCACAGCCGCTCGAGCAGCGCCTGCGCCGCGCTCGTGCAGCGCGGCGAAGGCGCGCGTCGAGCCGCTCGCGCCGCGTGGTCCGGCCGGCGCGAGCGACGGCGAGGAAGTCCACCGCCGCGCCCGCGCCGACGATGCCCTCGTGATTCTGCGTGCCGGTCTCGAGCCGCTCGGGCGCCGTGTCGGGCGCGGGCGCGAGCTTCGGCGGCGTCGAGCGCCTCGATGCAGCTCCCGCCGGCCGAACAGCACGCCGACGTGCGGCCCGTAGAACTTGTACGCCGAGCAGGCGAGGAAGTCGCAGCCGATGGCGCGCACGTCGACCAGCGCGTGCGGCGCGTAGTGCACGGCGTCGACGAAGCTCAGCGCGCCGGCCGCGTGCGCCAGCGCGCACGGCGCGGGCGACGTCGTTGATCGTGCCGAGCGCGTTGGACGCGGCGCCGATGCGCCAGCAGCCGCGTCGCGGCGCGACAGCGCCGCTCGAGCGCGGCCCAGTCGAGCTCGCCGCGCTCGCGGGATCGATCGGCACCGACGCGAACCGTGACGCCGCGCTCGCGCTGCGAGCGCGCGCCACGGCGCGACGTTCGCGTGATGATCGAGCTCGGTGACGACGATCTCGTCGCCCGGCCCCCAGCTCGCGGCCCGAGCGCGCGGCCGAGGTGGAAGGTGAGCGTCGTCATGTTGGCGCCGAACGACGATCTCCTCGCGGCGCGGCGCCGAGGAAGTCGGCGAGCGCCTCGCGCGCGCCGGCGATCAGCGCGTCGGTCTCCTCGCTCGTCGGGTAGCGCCAGTGCGTGTTGGCGTTGTGGTGAGAGATAGTCGCCATCGCCGTCGGCGACCGACCGCGGGCACCTGCGTGCCGCCGGGCCCGTCGAAGTACGCGACCGGGTGGCCGCCGTGCGCGGCGCTCGAGCGCCGGAAAGCGGCGCCGAATGTCCGCGGTCGACGCGACGTCGGCGCCGCGGTGGCGCGCAGCAGTGGTGGTCATGGCGCGGCACTCCGTGAGAAATAAGGTTACGTGGAAGCACTCAAGTCGTTGGCAGTTACAATGAGCATACGCTGCAAACATTGAACAAGAACGCACGCGCGAACGATCCGGCCCGCGGCCGAGGCGGCCGGCTGCGCCCGATGCCGAGCGCTCGGCGATAGTTAGCTCTCCGCGAAGCCGCGCCGCGATCAGCCCGTCGCCAATCTGCCCCGGTCACCGCGGGGCAGGCGAGCCCTCGCACCTCATCCGGACAGCGCCGCATGCCTCGCCTTGCCCGCGCCGCGTCTCGTGCCCTGCCCTGCTCCTCGCGGCCGCCTCGCCGCGGCGGCTGCGGCGGCAGCACGGAGCCCGAGGTGCCCACCACCGCCGCGGTCGAGCGCCCGCGGCGCTGTCGTTCACCGCCGCTCGGCCAGACCACGCAGCTCACCGCGACCGTCACCGACCAGCACGGCGACACGATCGCGTCGCCCGCGCTCACCTGGACCTCGTCCAACGAGCGCAGTGGCGCACGTGACCTCGACCGGGCCTCGTGACGGCGGCCGGCAACGGGCAGCGCGACCGATCACGGTCGCCGCGGGGTCGGCCATCGGCGCAGGCCGACGTCACGGTGTCGCAGACGCCCGGCGCAGCATCCAGAAGGTGGCCGGCGACGGCCAGACGGCGACGCCGGGCCAGCCGGTCGCCGTGCCGCTCACGGTCCAGGTGAACGACGCCGGCGGCGCGCCGATCGCGGGCCTCGGCGTGAGCTTCGCCGCCACCGCCGGCACGCTCGGCACCGGCGAGCGCGTCGACCGGCGCCGACGGCCGCGCCTCGACCGCCTTCACCCCTCACGCCAGCGGCGACCAGCAGGTCGTGCCGCCTCGATTGCCCGGCACCCCGCTCTCGGCCAGCTTCACCGACACCGGCGTCTCGCCGTTCAGCGATCGAACTCCAGTTCCTGACCGCCGTCACCCCGGCGCAGATGCAGGCCTTCGACGGCCGCCAGGCAGCGCTGGCAGAGCCTCATCGTGGGCGACGTGCCGAACGTTCCGAACTTCTCCGCCGCCGCGGGCAGCTGCGGCGCCAACTCGCCGCGATCCAGCGCACCGGTGGACGACCTCCTCATCCTGGTCACGCTGCAGCCGATCGACGGCGCCGGGAACGTGCTCGGCGGGGCGGCGCCCTGCTTCGTCCGGACCACGGCAAGCTCACCGGTCATGGGCCTGATGCAGTTCGACACCGACGATCTCGACGTGCTCGAGAGCGCGGGTCTGCTGAGCCGGTCATCACCCACGAGATGGGGCACGTCCTGGGCTACGGGACCATCTGGCCGACCGACCTCTGGCGGCTCCTCGCTCGCGGGCGGCGCCGATCCGCACTTCACCGGCGCGCAGGCGCAGTCCGGCCTTCAATGCCGCGGGGGGCACGTCCTACCACGGCGGCGCTCAAGGTGCCGGTCGAGAACACGGGCGGGGCCGGGCACGGCGGACGCGCACTGGCGGGAGTCGGTGTTCGGCAGCGAGCTGATGACCGGGTTCGTGCACTGGGCGTCAATCCGCTGAGCCGGAGTCACGGTCGCGCTCGATGGCCGACCTGGGATACGTCGGTGAACCTGGCCGGCGCCGATCCCTACACGCTGGCGCCGGCGCTCCGGGCGTTCGGCCGTGCGCGCGCGGGTCGCGCTGCGCGAACGACATCCTCCGGATCCCGCGTGCGCGAGGTGGACGAGGCCGGCCGGGTCATGCAGGTCGTCCAGCCGTGAGCGCGGCGCGCGATCGGCCGCGCTCGGCACGCTGCTCGCCGGCGCTCGCGTGTCACGTTCGGCGCCGCCGCCGCCCGGAGCCCGCGGCGACGCGTGCTCGGCGCCGACGCGCCGGTGGCTCGCCCGCGCCGACCGCGGCGCGGGCTTGGCCGGTGAGTATCAGGTTCGCCTCATCGCGACGCACGGGCCCCGGCCGGGCGCGTCGCCCGGAGGCCGCCTGCGTGCTCCAGCCCCGGCAGGATTCGTTGCAGCGTCGCCGCGCCGATCCCGGGGTCCGCGACACGACGACGCGCTATCCCGCTGGCGGGCTCGACTCGACCTCGATCCCGCCGCGCTCGGTGCGGCGGCGACCGGGAGACCTCGGGCTCCGCGGACCGCGCTCGCCCCGGGCGTGCTGGTGATCGAGCGTCACCCGCCCCTGCGGCCGCTCGACCGCGATCATCCTCCGGCTCGGCGCCGAGGCCAACCGGCGCGGCCTGGCGCGCTTCGACGGCGGATACTTCGCCTCACCGTCCGCGACATCGACCCGACCGGTTCGCCGGCACCTGGTCGAGCGGCGACCGCGGGCGAGCCGCGGAGGGGTCACTTCTGCGCGGAGCGCGCTGTCGGCCCTGACGACGACGAACGGGACCCGCGGTCGCGGCCGTGGGTCCCGTTCGTGTCAGATGGAGGCGCAGGGAATCGAACCCTGGTCCGAATAAGCTTCCAGAACCGCGTCTACGTGCGTAGGCTCGTCTTCTTGCCGTCGCCTCGGGTCGGTGCCGAACCGACCTACCCTCGGCCTAGCTCCTGAACGATCTCACCGTTCACGTCGGAGCGACGCGTCCGGCCAGCCCAGGTTTGCGATTCGACGTGGAGGCGCTCCGGGCGGGCTCCTCCAGCCGAAGGCGCGTCAAGCGAGCTTAGCTCAGCTTACGCGGCCAGTGCCAGTTCAGTGTTGGCAGTTGAAGCGTTCCAGATGGTTTTACCAGGACTCTGGACCTGGGCACGCTGCCATTCCTTCAACAAACCCGTCGAAGCCAGTCGCCCCCGAGTGGCTAGAATATAGACGGTCGGGAGCATGGGGAAAGACGGAGGGTGGGGGTGGAAGGGGCCCGGGCGGGCGGGGTACGGCCTCGCTGGCATCCCGAGCGAGCGAGGGATCATTGCTAGGAATGGCGTCGAACTCGGCCCAGATTCCTCGCTGCGCTCGATGACAGGCGCCGTCAACCCCGTCCCGACCTCACCTCTCCGCCTTCCCCGCCCGCTCCACCCGGTTCCTCCCGCTGTTCTTCGCCACGTACAGCGCCGCATCCGCCTGGGCTGGCAGGTCTTGAGCGTCCGTCCGGTTTCCGGACAGGCCGCCACCCCGAACGACGCGCTCAGGGGCCAGGCGGCCCGTTCCAGTCCCACGGCGTGGTGCCCAGCTTGATCCGGATCCGCTCGGCGATTCGGGCGCCGATGTCCAGGTCGGCCTTGGGGAGCCAGATGGCGAACTCCTCGCCGCCGATCCGGGCGGCGACGTCGCCGCGCGGATCTGGCCCTGAATGATCCGGGCGAAGTGGATGAGGGCCGCGTCGCCGGCGGGGTGGCCCAGGGTGTCGTTGAGCAGCTTGAAGCGGTCGAGATCGGCGTAGATGAGGGCGCCCGTCGCGCGGCCCGCGGGGCTCGGCCTGATCGATCAGCTCGTCGAACTTGCGCCGGTTGGCAAGGCCGGTCAGGCGGTCGGAGGTGGCGTGGGCCGTCCGCTTGTCGGCCTCGAGCGCCCTGGCGAGCCGCGGGCCCGCGTTGGCCAGCGCCTCCATAGCTCGGCCAGCGCGGCGCCGATCGGCTCGCGGCCGCCGGGCGGCCAGATGGCGACTGCGCCGAACGCCTCGTCGCCCACCAGGATCGGGAGCAGCATCACGGTGCCCGGCCGCTGCCGCCGGTCGGCCACCACGCCGCCGAGCGGGTCGCCCTCCATGGTGAGCTGCGGCACCTCGCCGCGCGCCACGCGCGCGAGGTCGCTGATCTCGGGCACCACGGCGTCGAGCAGGCGGCGGTCGCCGCGGCCCGAGACGCCGACGATCCGCACCTGCGGCAGGGGCTCGAGCGTGCCGTCCTGCGCGTGCTCGGCCGCGGCCTCGGTCGCGGCGACGACCACCTGCGCGTCGAGCGCCCGCTCGAGCTGGTAGGCCAGGCGAAGTCCGACGCTCCCGGTGGATTCGAGCGATGCCTCCTGGGTCTGCGCCTGCGCCAGCGCCACGATCTGCGGCCGCCGGCGGACGCCGTCGATCAGCCGCCGGAGATCGGCCTCCACCAGGCCTAGCCGTGCGGCGTCGAATCCGGGCGGCAGAAGCAGCCCGACCGCCGTGCCGCCCGTCGCGTGGAAGACCAGCGTGCCGCTGTCCATCCGCTCGGCCCCGCTCTGCTCCTGGTCGCGCGCCCGCTCGAGCCGCCGGTCCACCGCCACGATCTGCGCGACCGAGAGCCGCTCCGCGTCCACGATCCGCTCGGCGTGCGGCCCCTCCTCCTGCGGGTCGAGCTCGGCCACCCACACGCCCAGCGCGTCGTAGGAGCGTCGGAGCCACTCGAGCGCGGGATCGGGCAGCAGGTGGGGTCCGACGCTCCGGGGGCCAGCGGCAGACCGGCGCGACGCCGCGCGAAGGCCCAGCCCGCTCCGGCGCCGGCGAGCGCCGCCAGGACCACCGCGAGCGACGCTCACTCCCGGAGCCACCCGCGCCGGCGGAACCACATGATAGATCGACCAGCACGATGCCGCCCATGGCCGCGAGCACCGCGGGATAGCCCCAGCGCGCAGCGCAGCTCGGGCATGAAGTCGAAGTTCATGCCGTAGACGCCCACCAGGAACGTGAGCGGCAGGAAGAACACCGAGAACACCGTGAGGATCCGCATCACCTCGCCGGTCCGGTGCGCGGCGAGCGCGAGCTGCACGTTGAGCACGGTGTTGGCGTCGTCCAGCAGCTCGTCGGCGTAGAAGTGCATGCTCTCGACGTTCTCCTGCACGTCCCGGAACAGGGAGCCGCGCGGCCCGTGGCCGGCGTCATCCGCTGCACCACGTCCAGCATGCGCCAGAGCAGCCGCTTGATGAGCGTCACCTGCCGCTTGAGCACGTGGATCTCGCGCAGGTCCTCGGCGAACGCGCGGGCATCCGCGTCGCTGCCGCCGAACACCAGCTCCTCGAAGGCGTCGATCCGGCGTCTCGATCGCCTCCATCGGCTTGAGATAGGTGTCCACCGCGCCGTTGAGCACCTGGGTGAGCAGGTAGGCCTGGAGCCCTCCTTGCCGGCCTTGGCCGCCCGGCTCGGCTCGAGCTTCGGCCTCGAGCGCCGCGAGCCACTGCTGCTCGGTCCGGTGGATGGTGATGAGGAACGCGGGCGCCGGAGAAGATCGCGACCTTCCGGGTCAGCTCCTGGACGGTGGCGCAGGTCGCCTCCGACTCGCTCGTCGAAGGCGCGGATGATGATGAAGGTGTGGCCGTCGAACTGCTCGAACTTGGGCAGGTGCTCGGGGTCGAGGCAGTCCTTCACCGCCATGGCGGTGCAGCCCGTGCGTCCGGGCGAGCTCGCTCGAGCTCCTCGGCCGTCGGGCTCACGACGTCGAGCCACACCAGCGGCGGCTCGCTGCGCTCGAGCACGCGTGCGGACGGTCATGCCGCGGCAGATCCGGCTCGCCGCGGCCGCCGCGCCGAACCCGTTGTCGATGTTGACCACCGTCACCCCCGCCGCGCACGAGTTGAGCATGCCGAGCAGCGCGGCCAGCCCGCCGAACGAGGCGCCGTAGCCCACGCTGGTCGGCACCGCGATCACCGGCACCGCCACCAGCCCGCCGACCACGCTCGGCAGCGCGCCCTCCATCCCGGCCACGACGATCACCACGCGCGCCTGCCGCAGCGCGTCGCCCGCCGCGAGCAGCCGGTGGATGCCCGGCGACGCCGACGTCCACCAGCCGCTCGACGCGCGTGCCGAAGGCCTCGGCCACGACGGCCGCCTCCTCGGCGACGGGCAGGTCGCTCGTGCCGGCGGAGACGACGAGCGACGGGGCCGCCGGTCGGCGGCGGGCGCGTCGGCGGGCAGCGAGAAGGACGGTGCGCGCGACCGGGTTCCACACCAGCCGCGGGAAACCGCGCCTGCAGCGCCGCCGCCATCGGCTCGCTCGCGCGGGTGCCGAGAAACGACGCCGGTCGCGGCCTCGAGCCGCTCGCAGATGGCGACCACCTGCTCCAGCGGTCTTCCCCTCGCAAAAGACCACCTCGGGCTGCCCCTGGCGGAGCGCGCGATGGTGGTCGATGCGGGCGAACGGAAGATCTTCGAACGGGAGCTGCCGCAGGCGCTCGAGCGCCGCTGCCGGCGCGAGTCGGCCGGCGGCGACGTCGGCGAGCAGGGTCTCGAGCTGCTCGGCTCTCACGCCACCGCGGCGACCGGCTCGAGATACTGGAGGAAGATCGCTTCGGCCTCGGCGATGGACTCGATCTGGAACAGCCGCTGCCGCAGGTCGCTCGCGCCGTGCAGGCCCCGGGTGTACCAGCCGAGGTGCTTGCGGAACTCGATGCACCGTCTTGCGGGTGTCGCCCTGGAGCCGGAGCGCCAGCCGGGCGTGCTCCAGCGCGACCGGAACCGCTCGGCCGCGGCGGCGGGCGCGGGCGCGGGCCGGCCCTCGAGCAGCGCCCGGCCGTCGCGGAACAGCCACGGGTTCCCGAACGCGCCGCGGCCGACCATGATCGCCGGCGCAGCGGGTGTGGTCGCGCATCCGGACCAGGTCCTCGGCGGTCTGGACGTCGCCGTTGCCGATGACCGGGAATGTCGAGCGCCTCGACCACGCGCGCGATCTCGTCCCAGTTGGCCTTGCCCGAGAACATCTGGGTGCGGGTGCGCGCGTGCAGCGTGAACGCGCGGGCGCCGGCGTCCTGCATCCGGAGCGCGATGCTCACCGGGTCGCGCTGCTCGTCGCTCCAGCCGCTCCGGGTCTTCACCGTGACCGGCAGGTGCGTGGCACCGATGACCGCGCGGATGATGCGGTCCACCAGATCCAGGTCGCGGAGGCAGCCGGAGCCGCCGTTCCGCTGCACCACCTTCTTCACCGGGCAGCCGAAGTTGATGTCGATGAACTCGGGCCGGTAGTGCTCGGTGATGAGCGCGGCGGCCTCCGCCATGGCGTTGGCATCGGCGCCGTAGATCTGGATGCCGATCGGCCGCTCGACCTCCTCGAACTCGGCGCCCTCGAGAGTGTTCCGGATCCGGCGGCGGATGGCCTCGGAGGAGAGGAACTCGGACAGCACGACGTCGGCCCCCATCCGCCGGCAGATCTGGCGGAACGGCGGCTCCGACACCCCGGCCATGGGGGCCAGGAGGAGCGGGAACGGGTGCGCGGAGGGATAGGGCAACTGCATGGGGAGAAAATACTTGGCGGCGGGGGGTTGGGCAATGTTGTTCGGGGGCTTGCCGTGTGTCGCTGGTTGCGGGCATGTGGGCATGCTGCCGCAGCCGCGCGGGCACGGCGGCTTGTATCGGGCTCAGTCAATGGAACCCCCGCCCGCCGCCGAGCGTAGTTCTCAAATGCCCCCACACATCTCCGCACTCGCCCTGGCGCTCCTCACCGCCACCGCCCCCCGCGCCCTGGCCCAGACCGACACCGACCCCGTGCTCGCCTCCCGCGCCGCAACCCAGCAGGCGGTGGGCGCGTACCAGGCGCACGACGTGCCCGGCTTTCTGCGCTACGCCATCGAAGCCGAGCGGCTCCGGCCCGACCACGGCACGACCGTCTACAACCTGGCCTGCGCCCGCGCGCTGACGTCACGACACCGCCGCGGCGCTCGACGCGCTGCGCCGGTTCGCCAGGCTGGGCTACACCGCCGACGTCGCCGCGGACTCCGACCTCGTCTCGCTGCGCGCGCTGCCGGCCTTCGACAGCATCCGGGCGGGCATCGGCCGGAACGCGGCGCCGCTCGTCCGCGGTCGCCGGGCGTTCACGCTGCCGGAGAAGGATCTGCTCACCGAGGGCATCGCGTACGACGCGCGGAGCCGCGCGTTCTTCGTCGGCAGCGTGCACCGGCGGAAGATCCTGCGCGTGGACCGGGGAGGCCGCGTGACCGAGTTCGTCCATCCGGGTCCCGAGCTGCCGTGGGCCCCGCTCGGGATGCGCGTGGACGCCGAGCGCGGCGTGCTCTGGGTCGCGGCCACCGCGGTGCCGCAGTCGGCCGGTGCCGATCCGGCCGACAGTCTCCGCTCCGGCCTGTTCCGCTTCGACGTTCGCACGGGCAAGCTCACCGGCCGCTTCCCCATCCCCGACGACGGCGCCGCGCACGGCCTGGGCGACCTGGTCCTCACCCGCGCCGGCGACGCGTACGCGAGCGACAGCCGGAGCCCCGCGATCTACCGCGTCCGCGCCGGCGCCGACTCGCTCGAGCGGTTCGTCACGTCACCGCTGTTCCTCTCCGCGGAGGGGATGGTGCTCGACTCCGCGGAGCGGACGCTCTACGTGGCCGACTACTCGCGCGGGATCCTCCGCGTGGACCTGGCCTCCCGCGAGGTCCGGCTGCTCGAGGCCGCGCCCGACCTCGGGCTCCTCGGCCTCGACGGCCTCTACCCCGTCCCCGGCGGACTGGTCGGGATCCAGAACGGTGTCGACCCCGCCCGCGTCGTTCGTCTCCGTCTGAGCACGGGGGGCGACCGGGTCGAGACGCTGGAAGTGCTGGAGCGCGCCCGGCCGGACTATGCCGAGCCGACCCTCGGCGTCGTGGTGGGCGATGAGCTGTTCTATGTGGCCAACAGCCAGTGGGAGCGCTTCGGCGAGGACGGCGGCATCGCCGCGCCCGACCGGCTGCAGGCGCCGTTGGTGCTGCGGCTGCGGCTTTGACTCGCCTCGGTGGCGGAATTAGGTTCTCGCCACCCCAATGCAACTCGCCGACTTCTTCGCACCGGACGCCATCTCGCTCGACCTGCGGGGCGGCACCAAGGATGAGATCCTCACCGAGCTGGTCGGGCTGCTCCGGCTCGACGCGGCCGCGAGCGACACGCTGCTCCGCATGCTGCAAAGGCGCGAGACGCTCGGTTCGACCGGCGTCGGCCGAGGCATCGCGATCCCGCACTGCCGCTCGCTGGTGGTCGGGCGGCTCCGCCTCGCGTACGGGCACCACCGCGCCGGCGTCGAGTTCCAGGCCATCGACAACCGCCCGGCATTCGACTTCTTTCTGATTGTGGCGCCGCCGCTCGAGCTCTCGAACCAGTACCTCCCGGTGCTGGGGAAGATCGCGCAGTTCGCGAAGGACGCCGACATCCCGGAGCGGCTCGCGGCGCTCAAGTCGGCGGACGAATTCCTCCTGCTCCTGGGGGACAAGGGGGTGTAGTCCGTGCGCTCGTGGCTCCCGGCCCTGCTCGTCCTGCTGGCCCCCCTCGCTCCCCTCTCGGCCCAAGCTCCGTCCGACCGGCTCGCGCTCGACCGCTTCGGCGACTCGCTCGCCCTCGTCCTCGACACCACCTCCCTGCGCGTGAGCCAGCGCGCCCTGATGAAGCAGCGGTCCGCCGGCCCGCTGCTCTCGCTGCGTGCGGCACTCGTGTCGCTCCGGCTCACCGACCTGGGCGCCGACCCCGATGCCGGCGACGCACTGGGCGAGCTCCGCCGTCTCACCGACCGCGAGCCGGGCTGGCCCGTCGCGTGGCACGCGCTGGCCGCGGCCGAAATGCGGCGCGCGGCGTGGGAGCGAGCCGACTCGCTGGCGCTCGGCAGCCGGGTCGGCACCGGCACGCTCGAGCGTGCCATCGAGCACGAGCGCCGCGCGGTGGCCGTCGACCCCGGCTTCCTCCCCTCGGCGCTCACGCTGGCTCGGCTGGCGCTCGAGCTGCACGACACCGCGCTCTACGCCGGCGCACGCGACGCCCTCCGCCGGGCCGACGCGGCGCACGCCGCGCCGCCGGCCGCCCTGCTGCTCGCGCGCGGGCGGCTGGAGCGGGCCACCGACGAGAGCGACTCCGCGGCGGCGACGTTCGCGCGCGCCGCCGCCGACACCGCGGCGGGGGAGCCGGCCAGGGTCGCCAGACTCGAGCTCGCGCGCACGCGGCTGGCGCAGGGATCGCGCGAGGGCGAGGCGCCCTACTTCGACGGCGCGGCGGCCGACGACTCGGCGCTCGTGGCCGAGTATCGGGCGGACCTCGTGCCGATCGCCGCGGACAGTGATCTGGCAAGATTCGACGCCTCGAGCGGCCGCGCGCGCGAGGCGTTTCTGCGGCGCTTCTGGGCCGACCGGGACCGCGCCGAGCTGCGGAAAGACGGCGAGCGGATCGCGGAGCACTACCGGCGGCTGCTCTACGCCCGCCGCCACTTCGCGCTCACCGTGGCCCGGCGCTTCTACGGCGCGGCCGACGCGTATCGCTCGGGCAGCGACGAGATCGACGACCGCGGCGTCATCTACGTGCGCCACGGCGAGCCGGGCACCCGACTCAAGCCGTTCGTCTTCGGCCTCATGCCGAACGAGACCTGGCGCTACGGCCGAGCCGACGGCGACCTCCTGTTTCACTTCAGCGCCGGCTACGACAGCAACGGCGGCGGCGACCTCTACGACTACCGCCTGGTCGAGAGCGTCACCGACCTCCGCGGCGCCGGCGACGCGCCGCCGGACCAGCTGCTGCTGTCGCGCTCGTCGCTCTCGCCGCTCTACGGCCGGATGATGAACTGGGGACCCAACGGCCGGGCTCGCGCCCGCGACCGGGAGCGCGACATCGGCCAGGCGAGCATCGCGTTCGGCACGACCAGCGACAGCTACGAGCTGCAGTTCGCGCGGCGGCTGACGGCGTACGCCAATCTCGTGGCCGTCGGCTCGAGGGACACCGCGCCGCTGGGGCAGTTCGTGTTCGCCATCGCGGCGCCGGAGACGACGCCGTCGCCCGAGATCGGCGGCGTCCGCTACCCCGTGCGCGTGCGGCTGGTGGTGCTCGACGGCTCGGACCACGCGATCGGCACCGCCGACACTACCCTCGACTTCCGGCTCGACCGCGCGCTCGGCCACGGGCAGTATCTCATCGGCCGCGTCGAGCTGCCGCTCCGCGCGGGCTACTGGGATTGGCGCGCGGCGCTGTCGCAGGGGCCGGACGCGGGCGTGGTGCTGCCGCGTGACACGGTGCGGGTATCGGCGCCGGGCCCGGGGCTCGCGCTCAGCGACCTGGCACTCGGCGTCCGCGCCGCCAGCGCGCGCTGGCTCCCGACGCCGGCCGACACGGTGCTGCTCACGCCGTTCAACCTGTTCCTCGAGAAGAGCGAGGTCGAGCTGTACTACGAGGCGAGCGGGGCGACGCCGGGCACGACGTACCGGCACCAGATCGCCGTCTACCGCGCCAAGGACGAAGGACGGCTCGAGGCTCGGCCGGTCGTGACGCTGGGCTTCGAGGAGCGCGCGGACGGGCCGGTGGTCCGCGCGAACCGCACGCTGCAGCTCGGCCGGCTCAGGCCGGGGACCTACGTCGTCGAGGTGAAGGTGACGGGCGCGGGGAGCGAGCCCGCGGTGCGGCGGCGGCAGATCCGGGTGGTGCGGGTGGAGCGGTGAGGGGAGAGGGCGGAGAGGGCGGAGAGGGCGGAGAGGGCGGAGAGGGCGGAGAGGGCGGAGAGGGCGCGGCGAAGGTGCACTCCGTCATCCCGAGCGCAAGCGAGGGACCTTGCTGGGACGCGGCTCGAGCCATTCCCTGACGAGGTCCCCCGCGTGCGACGTGTGCCCTGGGGGCGGCGAAGGAGGTACTCCGGTCGAATCCGTTCCCTGGAGGTCGGAGGCAGCCGCCAGTCGTTGGAAATGCGGGCCCCGGTTGATCGGAGGCGGCCTCCGCCCGTTGAATGCGGGCCTTCGTCGAACCCGGTGCGGACGCCGCACGCCCGGAGCGAGCTCCGTCAACGCCGAGATGAACCCCGGCAAGCGCGAGGTGGCCGGCGGCGGCGCGAAAGTGGTGGCCGTTGCCGCGACGGTGGCCTCCGCGGCTGAAGAGATGGCCTCCGTCGGAGCCGAAGCGGTCTCCGCTGAAGAAATCCGAGCTCCGATGCCGAAATCCGGGCTCCTCCGAACGCGAGCGTGCGCCTCCGGGTCGAAGCTGGACGTCGGCGGCCGCGATGCGGGCTCCGATGGTCGGGAGGCGTCCTCCGCCGCGGATGAAGTGTTCGCCGGCGGGAATGAAGCGACCGCCGGCACAACCAACACGGACGCCGCAGCGCGAATGCGTGCTCCGGCGGGAATATCCGGACTCCGCCGGTCCGCGAGCAGGCGTCGGCGAGTGCGTTGCGACGCCGGCGGGCTCGAGGCGTTCGCCGTCAGGCACGCGACGAGCTCCGGCGAAGCGGAGGTGTGCGCCGGCGGAACCAGGATGGTCGCCGACAGACCGGAGGCGAGCGCCGTCAACGCGGGGGCGACCCCGCCGACGGCCGTCTGGGCGACGCCGGCAAGGGAGTGATCGCGGGAGGTCGGTGGGCAGTCGTTTGGCGGGCTGAGAACGTTCCCGGAGGAAGGATCGGGTGGCCGGCGGCTCGTGTCATCGGAGGGGCGCCGGGGTCGGAGCCGCGTCGCGGGCCCAGCGGTCGGTCTCGCGTCCGATGAACGCGTCGGTGCCGTCGAACCGCGCGCCGCCGCCGCCGGATGAAATCGGGGCATTCCCGGCCGCTAGCCTGCCCCTTCATCTGGGCACCGCCTCGAATTGGGATCCAAGCCGTGCGCGCGATTCGATCACGCACGGCCCCGACTCCGCCAATCCAGACACCCGGCCCCACCGTTGGGCGTGTCCTGCCCCCCTTCTCCGGCCGCGCCGTCGCTCCTGACCCGGTTGCGCTCGGCGCTGCGCCTCCGCCACTACCGCTTCCGCACCGTCGAGGCCTACGCCGGCTGGGTCCGGCGGTTCGTGCGCTTCCACGGCACCCGCCACCCCGACACGAGCTCGCCGAGCGGGACGCCACCCGGTTCCTGTCGTGGCTGGCGGAGGAGGGTCACGGGAGCGCTGCCACGCAGACGCAAGCGGCGAGTGCCCTGGTCTTCCTGTATCGAGACGTGCCGGACCGGCCGCTGGGCCGGTTCGAGCAGCTGGTCCGGGCAAAGCAGCCGAGGCAGCTGCCGGTCGTGCTCACCCGTGAGGAAGTCGCCGCCGTGCTCGCCGAGCTGGTTGGACCGCCGCGGCTCGTTTGCGCCCTGCTGTACGGGAGCGGGCTGTGCCTCCTCGAGGCCCTCTGTCTCCGGTGAAGGATGTGGATCTGGCGATGGGCGAGCTGGTGGTTCGGCGCGGGAAGGGCGAGACGGATCGGGTGACGGTGCTGCCGCAGGTGTCGCGGCCCGGCCTGATCGCGCACGTGGCCCGGATGCAGGCGCAGCACCGCCGGGATCTGACGCGGGGAGCGGGGCGCGTGCGTCTGCCGGAAGCGCTGGCCCGGAAGCTTCCCGGTGCGGACCGGTCGTGGCCATGGCAGTGGGTGTTCCCGGCCAGCCGGCCGAGCCTGCTCGATGCCGTGGGCGCGAGAGGTCGCCACCATCTGCACGAGTCGGCCGTTCAGCATGCAATGCAGCGGGCCGTGATCGCCGCCGGGCTCGCCAAGCGCGCCACCTGTCACACGCTGCGCCACTCGTTCGCCACGCACCTGCTGGAGGACGGCTACGATATCCGCACGGTGCAGGAGCTGCTGGGGCACCGGGATGTGAGCACGACGATGATCTACACCCACGTGCTCAATCGGGGCGGGCTCGCCGTTCGGAGCCCGGCGGACCGGCGCTGAGGCGGGCGGTGTGCCGGGCGCGCAAGGAATTGCGTCGAGGGCGGCCGTCGCAGTTGGGGCCTCGGTGTCGCAATCGGGGCCTGTCGCGGGGTGCGGAGGGGGTGGATCTTTAGGGGACTCGAGACCACATGGGCGGCACTTTCAGTCTGCCGCCACTCCCCGGTCGGCGGCGCGGCGCATTTTCGGGGGCACCTCAGCGGGTCCGCATGGGGAACCGGCGCACCAGCGCGAGGCAGGATTAGGCCGCGGGCCTTGCAGCGCCAGTTTGACAGGCATCGGGACGCGTCGCGTAGGACGGCGGGATGATGCGAGACGGGCGACGGCTCGGCGCCTAGCGCTGCCAGAGGCGAATTAGGCTGCGGGGTGCGCGGGGTGCGGTGGGTGAGGAATGGAATCGAATACTAGTTAGGCACACGCCACGGAGATTGCCATAATGTCGGCCTCACGACTGCGACCTCCGAGTGTGTTGGAGAGTTCGCTGTACTGCCCCGACCTGGACACCGCCGAACGTTTCTACCGTGATGTGTTCGGCCTCGAAGTAGTCGCCAGGCAATCCGGCCGCCACGTCTTCCTGCGCTGTGGAGAGGGGATGGTTCTCCTCTTTAATCCGGATGCGACGGCAGACCCAGCAACTCCGACGGGGGGACCGCCGATGGTGCCGCATGGGGCGCACGGTTCGGGCCACCTCGCGTTCCGGCTACCGGAGCGGGACGCCGAGCGGTGGCAGGCGCACCTGACCGCCGCGGGGGTACCGATTGAGGCGGAGGTGCGCTGGCCCCAAGGGGGCTACTCGCTCTATCTGCGGGACCCAGCGGGCAATAGCATCGAGCTGGCTACCGCGGCACTGTGGGGATTTGCCGAGCCCCCGATGCCCGTGAGTAGTCCAGGACATAGGTAACAGTTAAGTCCGAAGACATAGGTGACAGGGGTTAGTAGCGCCGGCGGTAGTGCCGGCCGAGCGCATCCTCGATGAGGAGCGTGCGCTCATGGAATCGGCCGAGGCGGAGCGGACCGAAGTAGACGTCCCACTCGCCGTCATCGATCTCGACCAAACCGACGTCCTCCTCGCCCAGGGTCTGGCTGACATTGACCCACTGTTTGTGCCAGCGGATCCCGCCGTTGCGGCTGACGCGGCGGACCTCGTAGTGGCCGGGATACTCCAGCGGCGGCAGCTGGGCCGGATACGGCCGGGGCGAGGGCGTGTAGCGCGAGGCGGGGGTGGCGTCCCCGAGCGCCTCATGGGGCCGGAGGGTGTTGTACTCCTGCCGCCAGCGGTCGAAGCCGCGCTGCTGTTGGGCGCGACTGTGCCGCGGCGGGCGCGTGCACTCGCGCTTGAGGGTGAGATGCATGCGCTCGTGCCGGCCGTTCTGCTGGGGACAGCCGGGCTCGATGAGATCGGGCAGAATCCCGAGGCGGATCCACCAGACGGCCAGTGAGGAGAGTCGCCCCAGCGCTTGCGTAGCAAACGGCACGCCGTTGTCGGAGCGGATCCGCTGGGGCAGGCCGTACTCGCGGAAGAGGCGCTCGAAGACGGGGTGGGCCTCGACCAGCTTGGTGCTGGTGAGCGCCTGACAGGCCAGGAGCATGCGGCTGTAGCCATCGGCGACCGTGAGGGGAAAGCAGTACTGCCCGTCGCCCAGCTTGAACTGGCCTTTGTAATCGGTGGTCCAGACCATGTTGGGGGCGTCCATCGGGGTGCGCGGCGGCCCCGCGGCACCCGGACGGCGGACGCGGCGACGCGCGGTGACCAGCCCGAGGTGCTGGAAACAGCGGGCGACGGTGGAGCGTACCGGCCACGGCGCGTCCGGCCAGCGCTGACCCACGAGGCGGAGCAACTTGCGCGGGCCCCAGTAGGGGTGACGCTGATGCGCCTCGAGCAGGCGCTGGAGCAGCACCGGATCCAGCGCGGCTGGCGAGCGGTGGGGACGCCGAGACTGATCCGCGAGGCCCGCCGACCCGAGGGTGTCATAACGGGCCAGGAACTTGTAGCCGGTCTTCCGGCTGATGCCGTAAGCGTGACAGAGCTCGGTGACGGGCACGACGCGGCGCAGCGCGTCCTGGACGAATTGCTGACGGAGTTCCACGGTGACCACCTCCTGCCACGGCATCGGACCCTCCTTGAGGAGCCCGAAACCTGGCGATAGTGTCACCCATGTCCTGCGACTTAAGTGTTACCCATGTATTTAGACCGGACCCTCACGCCGCCTAACCCGCGCATGCAGTCGCCGGGCCGGAAGTGTCCCCGGCTGCGGCACGTAGGTTTGTGCGGGCACGGGCACGACGGCCCGCAACTGATGCCCCAGTCGTTTGGCTGCCTCCCCCCCCCCCGTCTGTGTCACGAATCACGAAGAGGGCGACGCCGAGCGCCGACGGCGTCCGGTATCCCAGCGGCAACAAAGGACCATAGTTCACGGGGACACCCGGAATCTGGCGCTCGGGGTTTTATATGCTTATATTGATAGATAGTTGAAAAGGAGACACTACCCGTGATGGAATTGACTGACAGCAGCGCCGAGGTGATCGCCGAGAGATTCGGCGCCCTGGCGGAGCCGATGCGCCTCCGCCTCCTCAACGCCCTCAGGCGGGGGGAGAAGAGCGTGGGCGACCTGGCCGAGGACAGCGGCGCGAGTCAGGCCAACGCCTCCAAGCACCTGCAGCTCCTGCTCCAGCAGGGATTCATCGAGCGGCGCAAGGAAGGGACGACGACCTGGTACCGCGTCGCCGACCCTGCCGTGTTCGAGCTCTGCTCCCTGATCTCGGCAGGGATCGACAAGGTCCTCGAACGCCGCCGTAAACAGCTCCGTCAGCGGGGTTAGGCCCCCGCCCCCTTGGGGTGGCGAGAGAGCCCGGCGATCAGATCCGGGGCCGCCCCGGCAGGGCTCAGGAAGAGCAGCGTCATCATACGACCTGCTCGGCTCTCGGGCCGACGGCTTCCTGCCGCCGCCGCAATTCCCAGTAGAGCAGCGGCACCACCACCATCGTGAGCCCGGTGGCCACCACGGCGCCGCTGATGAGCGCCACCGCCAGCCCCTGGAAGATCGGATCGAACAGGATCACCGCCCCACCGACGACCACCGCCGCCGCCGTCAGCGCGATCGGGCGGAACCGCACCGCCCCCGCCGTGAGGACCGCGTCGCGCAGCGACCGTCCCCGCTCCTCCTGCAGCTGGATGAAGTCCACCAGGATGATCGAATTGCGGACGACGATCCCCGCCAACGCGATGAACCCGATCATCGAGTGGCGCGGTGAAGAACGCGCCCATCGAGCGCGTGCGCCGGGCAGGATGCCGACGAGCGAGAACGGGATGGCGGCCATGATCACCAGCGGCGTCTTGAACGACTGGAACCAGCCGACCACCAGCACGTAGATCAGCAGCAGCACGGCCGCGAACGCGAGGCCGAGGTCGCGGAACACCTCGATCGTGATGTGCCACTCGCCGTCCCACTTCATCGCGTAGCGTCGAGGGTCGAACGGCTGGACGGCGTTGAAGAGCTCGAGTGCCGTAGCCCTCGGGCAGCGCAGCCGTGTCGATCGCGGCGTTCATCTGCGAGGATGGCGTAGACCGGGCTCTCGTTCACGCCGCCGAGGTCGGCGGTCACGTAGGTCACCGGCTGCAGGTTCTTGTGGTAAGCGCTCCTCTTCGCTGCGTCGTGCGTCGCACCGTGACGATCGCCCAACGGCACCGGCCGCGCGCCGCGCCGATCGGATCGACTGCACGCGCCTCGAGCGGCGAACGCTGCGACGCGGCGAGGCGCATCACGATCGGCACGTCCTCGCGCGCGCGTGCGATCGTGCAGCAGGCCGGCCGGCGCCTCGCCGAGCGCGAGCGCCAGCGTCTGCGTCACCTGCGCGACGCCGCCGCCGCGTCGAGCCACCGCGGCCGCGGCTTTCTCGCCGTCGACGAGCGAGCGCGACTTCGCGTGCGGGGCTTCGACGTACCAGTCGACGTCGACCACGCCGGGCGTCTGCTCGAAGATCGCGCTTGATTTGCGCGGCGACCGCGGTCCGGCGCGCCGGGTCCGGCCCGTAGACCTCGGCGACGAGCGTCTGCAGCACGGGCGGCCCCGGCGGCACTTCGGCGACCTTGATGCGTGGCGCCGAAGCGCTGGCGCGATCGGAGTCGAGCCGCTCGCGGACGCGCGGGCGATGTCGTGGCTCTGCGCTGACGCTCGCCCTTCGGCACGAGGTTCACCTGCAGATCGGCGACGTTGCGGCGCCGCGCCGCAGGAAGTAGTGCCGCACGAGGCCGTTGAAGTTGTACGGCGCCGACGGTGCCCGCGTAGATCTGGACGTTCACGACCTCAGGCATCGTCCGGAGCGCGCGCGGCGCCAGTCGCTGACGCGACGCGCGCCGTCGTCTCGAGCGCCGTGCCCTCGGGCATGTCGATGATGACCTGGAACTCGCTCTTGTTGTCGAACGGCAGCATCTTCACCTTCACCAGTCCGAGCGGCGACCAGCGCGATCGAGCCGAGCAGCAGGACGGCCGACGCCCGCCAGGAAGCGGTCGCGCGACCGCGGCCGCTGGCGATGCAGCGGACTCATCACGCGGCGGTAGAGCCGCGTCGAAGACGATCTCTCCTTCGCCGTGCTCGGATGCGCTGGGCGGCGCCTGCTTGCAGGAGCCGGACCGCGGCCCACGGCGTCACGACGAAGGCGACCGACCAGCGAGAAGACCATCGCCGCCGACGCGCCGACCGGGATCGGCCGCATGTAGGGCCCGATCAGTCCGCCGGACGAACGCCATCGGCAGGATCGCGGCGATCACCGCGAAGGTGGCGAGGATGGTCGGGTTGCCGACTTCGTCGACGGCTCGACGCGATCGCGGCCAGTCGCCCGGCTCGGCTCGCCGCAGCTGCAGCGTGGCGGACGATGTTCTCCACCACGACGATCGCGTCGTCCACCAGGATGCCGATGGAGAAGATCAGCGCGAAGAGCGTGATGCGGTTGAGGGTGTAGCCATAGAGATAGAACATGAAGAGCGTGAGCGCGAGCGTGACCGGAATGGCGACCAGCACGACGGGCGCTTCGCGCCAGCCGAGGAACAGCCAGATGAGCGCCGACACCGAGCCGGTGGCAAGGAGGAGGTGCGAGGATGAGCTCGTTCACCTTCTCGCGTGCCGTTTCGCCGTAGTCGCGGGTCACCGAGAGGGTGATCCCCGGCGGCACCAGGCGCGCCCGCGCCTGCTCCACCCGACTCAGCACCGTGCGCGCGAGCGCCGTGGCGTTGGCGCCGGGGCGCTTGGCCACCGCCAGTGTCACCGCGTGCTCCACTTCTCCGCCCCGCTCGGCGTGACCGACGTAGTCCACCACCTCCGCCGGCCCGTCGACGAGCGTCGCCACGTCGCGCACCCGCACGGTGCGGCCCCCGCGCTCGGCCACGGCCACTGACGCCACGTCGTCCGCGCTCCGGAGCTCGGTGCCGACCGTCACGAGGAAGGTCCGGTCGCGGGCGCTGAACTCACCGGCCGGGAGCCGCGCATTGGCGCCCTGCAGCGCCATCGCCACCTCACGCGGCGAGACCCCGGCGCCGGCGAGGCGCGCCGGGTCGAGCGTCACCCGGAGCTGGCGCGGCCGCCCGCCGATCAGGTAGGTCGCCGCGACGTCGGGGATGGTGCGGATCTCATCGTCGAGATGCGCCGCGACCTGGCGCAGCACCTCGGGGCCGTCACTCGCGCTGTGGAGCGTGAGGGCGAGGATCGGCACGTCATCGATCGAGTGCGGCGTCACCAGCGGTGGGACGGCGCCCGGGGGGCGTCGCCGGCCGCAGCGGCGAGCTTCGCCTGCACCGCGCTCACGCTCCTCCCCTGATTCTCGCCTACCTTGAAGCGCACCGTCACGAGGGTCCAGCCGTCGCCCACGGTGGCGTAGACGTACTCCACCCCCGCGACCTCCCACATCAGCTTCTCGATCGGACGCGTCACCAGCTGCTCCACCTCGGCGGGGCTGGCACCCGGGAAGGCGGCGGTGACGTCGATCATCGGTACCGAGATCTGCGGCTCCTCCTCACGCGGCGTCGCGATGAGCGCGACCCCGCCCACCGCCAGCGACGCGACCACCACCAGCGGCGTGAGCTTCGAGTGCAGGAACGCCTTGGCGATCCGTCCGGCGATCCGCATGATCAGTTCCCTTCGCTCACGCGGGTCACCACCAGCCGCTCCCCACCCTGCACCCCGCTCAACACCTCGACCCGGTCGCCGCGCGCGACGCCGAGCCGCACCCAGCGAAGGGTCGGCCCGCCAGCCTCGAGCACCCGGACGCCGGTGAGGTCTCCCTGCCGGGCGATGGTGGCCTGTGGCACGAAGACCGCATGGCGGGTCCCGCGCGGGACGAGGAGCACCGCCGCGCCACCGCTGGCATACCGGCCGTCCCGGTCGTTCACGAGCGCATTGATCGTGTAGAGCGCGCCGCCCGGCGCGGGGACCACTCCTTCCACCCTCGCGGCGGCGGGAGAGCTTTCGATCCGGGTCTCGATCATCCGGCCGCGAGCGATGCCCCGGGCGAGGTCAGGCGTCGTCGTGACCGAGATGCGGAGCGTGCGCCCGTCCTGCACCGTCACGAGCGGCGTACCCGGCGCGGCGAAGGCGCCGGGATCGACGAGGCGGCGGGTGACGACACCGTCGAACGGCGCACGCACCGCCCCGTAGCCCGCGACCGCGGCGAGCTCGCGCTGCGCGCCACGGGCGTGCGCCAGCCCCGCCTGCGCCTGCGCTACCCCCGCCTCGGCGCCGTCCAGCAGCGCCTTGGGCGCGGCGCTGTCGGCGTACAGCGCGCGGATCCGGACCGCGTACCGCTCGGCCTCGTCGGCCTGCGACACGGCGGCGGCGAGCCCCGCCCGCACCTGGTCGTCCTTGGCGGTAAGATCGCGGGTGTCGAGCCGCACCAGCAGCTCGCCGCGGCGAACGGCCTCCCCCTCCCGGACGAGCACCTCGGTGACCGTTCCCATCAGCCGCGTGCTGAGCGTCGCCTGTTCGATCGGCGCGGCGATCCCCGCCGCCTCGACGGTCGCGGCGATGACCGTGTCGACGGCGGTCACCGTCTCAAGCGACGAGACACCGAGGCTCAGGGGAGCGGGGGTGGACGCGGGGCGGGTGCAGCCGGCCACGACGAGGGCAACGGCGGTCAGGATCGTCAACGGACGGGACATCATTCCTCCAGGGCGGTGAGCGCCGCGGGATCGGAGCCGCGCGCGAGCTGGCGCGCGGCGAGGGCGGTGATGAGTGCGACGCGCGCCTGGGCCAGGCCGAGTCGCGTCTCGGTCTCGGTCGCTTGCGCACCGAGGAGTTCGGTGATGCCGGCGAGGCCGCCGGCGTATTGGCGCGCCACGAGCCGGTGCGCTTCACTCGCCTGATCCACGGCCTGTTCCGCGATGGCGAGCCGCGCGAGTGCGACCGTCACGTCGCTTTCACGGGCGGAGACCTCGAGTGCCGCCTGACCCTCGGCGGCCTCGGCCATCGCGCGTGCCGCCGTGGCGCGGGCGCGAGCGCCGCGAACATCGCCGATCTCGCTGAAGCCGCTGAACGGCGTCCACGATGCCATCACGCCGAGGGTCCACGAGCGCTGCCCATGGAACGGGGTGGTCCGGTCGCTCCAGTCGTATCGGCCGAACGCGTTGAGCCGGGGGAGGAGCCGCGCCGTGGCACGAAGGACATCGCGACCTGCGGCGACGGCCGCGGCCTTGGCGGCGTCTACGTCGGCGCGCGCTGCGAGCGGTACGGGGGCGAGCAACTCGGCCACGCCGCGGATCCGCTCGGCAGACGGGAGCGAGTCGGGCAGGGAGAAGGCGGTATCGGCCGGGACCCCAAGCACCAGCGCAAGCTGCCGGCGAGCGAGCCCAGCCTGGGCCTGCGCGCCGATCAACTGCGCCCTGATCTCGCCGGCCCGGAGCTGGGCCAGGAGCAGATCGGAGCGGGTCACCATCCCCTGCTCGAGCCTCGAGTTGGCCTGGTGGACGTGGGCCGCGGCCATCGCCTCGGCGACTTCGAGCGTGAGCACCACCTCGGAGGCGAGACGGGCACCGTAGTAGGCCTGCACTACCTGCGACCGCGTCGTGACGGCGGTCCAATCGGCGCTCGCAGCGGCGGCGCGGGCCCCGGCGCGCGCGGCGCTCCGCCCGGCCCACGCGTCGGCATTGAAGAGGGGGACCTCGACCACGACGCCGGCGTTCCAGTTGTTCCGGGCCGCGGGGTCGTTGAGGCCGGCAGGATCGAAGGCGGCCGGGGTCACCGCGCGTTGGCGGAGGAGCAATCCGAAAGCGCCGAGCGGGTCCGTGGTCTTCACCCAACCGCCCTCTACCCGGAGGGTGGGGAGCGTGCCCTGGAGGGCGCCGAGGCTGCGGGCGTGCTCGGCGGAGGCCTGGGCCCGGGCCGCGCGATTGGCGTACCCGGTGGCCTCGGCCCGAGCCAGCGCGTCGGCCAAGGTGAGCTGCTGGGCGGCCAGCCCGGCGGGCGCGGCCACGCCGAAGCTCAGGAGCAGGAGGAGGCGGCGGTAGCTCATATGCACAACTATATAGTTATATATGGACAAAGTCAAGCATGCTCGTCCGACGGGCGCCGGGGTCCATCCCTGCACGGTGGGTATCGGGGTCTGCAGACCGAAGGGACCCTGGCTCAGGGTCCCTTCATTTTGATCCAGCGCCAGCCACCCGGTCCGCGCTACGGCGTCTCCGCACTCCACTCCGGCGTGGGCACCTTCCGCACCTGACGCCTTGTTGAATATTGATCGAGAGTGGAGCAGCCTGACGGCGAATTTCGAGAACGCGGGCACTGCTCAGCAGAATCCGGCTGGATGCTCTTTCGCTTGTAGTCGAGGTGGGCTTTCGCTTCTAGGTTCAGCAGTGACGCACTTGACCGTAAGCGTAAGCCCCGATGATCGCCGAGTGCAAGAAGGCACGCTGGCACGCCTCACGTTCGCACACATCTTCGCGCAGCAGAAGATCACCGTTCCGGCCCATTGGCTTACGTCCTTAGAGCGCTCCACGCAGCTGCGGCTCACGGCCATTTCGATGGCTTGGGAGAATGAGAGAGGGAGTTGTGTAGGATAGACAGGAGCCTCAGTCATAGTCGCGAAGAATTCGCGTCTGGGCGTCAAACGATAGACCCAGCGGGAGACTTAGCCCATTTCGCCTAACCTCCCCCGGACCTCTTGTTCGCCCACCGGAACAGAAAGCGGCCGGCTGGACCGGTCCAGAGGTGGATCCGGCGGCTCAGCAGGGTAAGTCCGCGCCCTGGGTCTAGCACCAGGGTGGTCGCTCCGACCAAAACGAGCAGGCAGCAGCTGAGCTGCAGTGCCAGCACGGCCGCATCAGGGAGGTCGAGCGTATCGGCGGCCAAGACGAGTAACAAGGCGGCGCCCCAGCACCCCCAGGTCAACACGATGCGGCGGTCTCGGGAGAGCTGAGATGTGGGCCTTGCGGCGAGGTCAGCTCGTTCTCGGAGAATCCCCTCCAATCCGGCCCGCAGCTCGGTGAAGGAGAATCCCTCGCTTCCCAGCTTGCGAAGGGACGAGGCAGCCTTAGCCGTCGCTATGACGCCAAGTGCGAATGCTGCACCAAGCATGGCCGATGAGGCGCTCTGGGCAAACAAGGGGATGACCACAAGAAGCAGGCACAAGGGAACCAGCGTAAGCAGACTGTCCGCGTCGGCCCAGAATACCCGGACCGATGGGGGCACCTGCGGGCGGGCCGCCCCTGCCGCCTCTACCGCCTCCACGAGAGCCTCCCCGCTCGGGAATCGGTCGGCCGCCTCCTTGGCCAGACACCGATCCACTATCGCTGCCAGGGCGTCCGGGACGTCGGGACGAATGGCCTGGACCCGAGGGGCCGGCACAGTCAACTGTTTGGCGAGCAGCCCACGGACAGTGGGCGCTTCGAAAGGTGGTCGGCCCGTCAGTGCGTAGACGGCTGTCGCGCCAAGGGAGTACAGGTCGGTACGGCCATCGAGCGTATCTCCTGCCGCCTGCTCGGGGCTCATGTACAGCGGGCTGCCCAAGATCGAGCCGGCCGCCGTGAGCCCGAGCTCCGCGGAGGCACTGGAGCGAGCGATGCCGAAGTCGGCAATCAGGGCCCGCCCGGTCGCCCGCTCGAGCAGGATGTTTTCTGGCTTGACGTCCCGATGGATCACACCCCTGGCGTGCGCGTAGCCGAGCGCCCACCCTGCCTCCCGCATGAGCCGAGCTGCCTCTGAAGTACCGAGCGGCCCATCCCGTTGAACCCGGCCGGCAAGTGTCTCCCCCTCGATATAGCTCATCACGTAACAGAGGAAATCGCCGTGTTCCTCGACCGAAAAGACAGGCACGATGTTGGGGTGCGAAAAGGCGGCGGTAGTGCGGGTCTCCAGCATGAAACGGTCACGCCATCCCGCCCACCCCCCGTACTCGGGCAGGAGGACCTTGATCGCGACCTGGCGTCCAAGCCGAACGTCTCGGGCCAGAACCACCACACCCATGCCGCCGCGGCCAAGTTCGCGCTCGACCGTATAGCGACCGGCTAGAGCGCTGGCGATGGGGTCAAGCGATTCCATCACGCCGGTGCTCAATGATACTCCAGCTAATCACTCACCCCCGCTTCCCCTTCTTCTCCTTCGGCTCGTGCACGATCAGCAATGCTGATTCACGCCCAGGGCGTCTGCCAAGCGCTCTAGGTTGGCCAAGGTAATGGACCCGCTTTCCCCTCTATACGAGAGATCGTCGGCTGCGGCACGCCCGTTGCCGGGCAGCTCCGCCTGGCTCCAGCCCTTAGCCTCGCGAAGCTCTTGGACTCTGATGTGGATAGGTGTCACCGCGGAAGTGCCCATGCTCTAAGGTATGCGATGCGGTCTTGCCGGTCAATACTTCGCCGGTTGCCAACCCCTGACTACTATACAATCGTATAGATTCCTTGGGGTAGTGAGCGACCGCCCGTCACCCCTGGAAGAGTCCCGGACGGCTCTGAGGCGAACCCCGAAAGGCCACCCGTCCCCAATACTGGACGGTCGGGCCGGCAAAGGAAAGGCCCTCCAAATGTTCCGCCCACAATACTCCCACCCCCGCCCGCCCGAGCTGAAGGCCCTGACTGCCCTCGGGCGGCCCGCTCTGGCGGCCAGATCCACCAACTGCGACAGGCCCTCGACCTTGTGGAGCACCAGCGACCTCGACGGCGGGAGCGATAGTTACAGTGCTCGGCGCGAGGGGCGCCGATGACTTGGTGCTGGCGGTCGCGATCGCGGCCTGGTGGGGACTCCGCTGGATGCCGCCGCGGCCAGTCCTTCTCTCCTCGGCTCGCTGGGTGGGCTGACAATGTCGCCCCTCGCCGGCCTTCGCGCCCTCGCCGAGTCACTCTCCCCGGCATCGCTACCCCGATGCCGGGGAGATACTGCACGAGGCAGCCTCGATGCCTGACCCTCCGCACGCGGTCATGGCCATCGTCCCAGCTGGCCTCCAGGCAAGTCAGGCGGCCCAATATCTGGGGTCGGCCTCACGTTCCTCCAGAGCCTGCCCATTACCCCGCTCCAGGTGCGTGGGAATGGACCGAAGGAAAGCCTGTGGTCGTCTATCTGGTTCGGGAATTGGACGCATGGCTGGAGGGTCAGGCGGCGCAGCGTGACCCGCCCATCCGCACCACCTCTCAGAGAGCGAGCTAGCGATGATCTTCAAGCGCACCGGAGGCAAGACCTACGCGTCCAGGCACGCCTCCCAAACGGCCGATCACAAGCGGCTGCCGACCGGGGCGCCGTTCACGGCGGCAGGTAAGGCGCTGGCGCAGCGCATCGCGGCCATGTCGGAGAGTGTCGCGGTTGAGCATCGCGCCTGGGACCTGCTGGAAAAGGTGCTGACGGCGAGCCACGGCGAGCAGGCCGCGCGGCTCGGGCGCCTATACGACTTGTGGGTCTCGACCCGTTACGACGTCGGCGAGATGCGCCGACTCCTGTCCGATGTGAACCTCGAGCCGCTGCGTCGAGCCTTGGCGCGCCTCCCACTGCACGGGGTATCCACGGGCTACACCGAGCACATCATCGTGCACGTGCGGTCGCTCTTACCCGAAGCCGAGCCCTGCCCCCTCTCGCGGGTCACCACGGCCTGGCTCACTGAGCGGTTGGCCTCCTATCCCGGGAAACGGAACACGCTTCGGCAGGTACATAGCGCCTGGTCGCTGTTGTTCGAGCACGTCACTCGGGTCCACGGCCTCTTCCCACGAATCCGATGGACGCAGGTCGACGCGGCCCGCCGAGGAAGAGCCGCCGGTGAGAGTTCTACGAGCTCGCCCAGGTGCAACGCATCGTCGGCAGCACAACCGACCGCGAAGAGACGGACGTGCGTTGTTCGCCGTCCTGTATGGGACCGGCGTCGTAAGCACTGCCCTCCGGCTCACCCGGGCCGATGTCTGCGGATTTCACGCGGGAGATCCCGGCCCGCTGGCACTAAGACGCGTCCCCGCGATCAGGTAGCCGTCGTAGCTGACTGGGCTTCAGGCCCATCCTGGGGGCCCATGCGCGGCGGTTGCTGCCCACCGTCCGGCTGTTCCCGGCGGAGTGGAAGCCCTACCAGGTAAACCACCCCTGGCAACACTGGATCGTGAATTCAAGAAGCTGAAGCTGACGCGCCGACTTAAGGTGCACGCAGCCCGGCGTCGCTGGGCGGTGATGCGGCTACCGGGCCGGCGTGCCGCTCGAGCTGGTGCGGCGCCAGCTCGGCCACAGCACGCCGATGCTGACAGACCTACGGCCTGTTCGTACCGAGTGGAGAGGACCGAGCGCATTGGGAGAAGCAGGTCACGCGTGACGGAAAGCGGCGGAAGGTACGCTAAGTGAATATTTCAAACTGGCGCCGGGAGGTTTGGACATGGGCGGAATGGACGCCAAATCGTCCTCGATTATCGTGCGGCAATCACGAAGAATCGAGACATCTTCCTTCTGAATCACGGATATGCCTTCCACGCGATCGGCGGCCTCAACGATTGCTTCCTGCATCTCAATACTCGAGTGCAGAGCGGGCGAGATAGTAACGGCAAGACATACCCCGATTTCATAACGTTTCTTCTGCTGATCCAGCGCCAGGCACTTAGTGCGTTCGAAGCATTGGCAAGCCATCAGAGCTACCAAGCTTGGGTACTCCTCAGGCCTTGTCTTGAGAGTGTCCTCATCATGGGCAAGTGGGTGGACGATAAGGTCAACGCCGCGATATGGAAGAATCGCGCATCAGACCGGAATGCGTATAAAGATGCCTATACCGGGAAAGCTCTGCGCTCGATGGCCCTCCCACGATCAGCAGACATCCAGGGAGTTCTAAGCCGAATTAACGATGATTTCATGCACCTGAACCCCTCCTACTTCTCCAGGCACAGAGAGCTGCGGCCGGCTGGCGAGAGCGACTACCACCTGATCCTGCAGTATTTCGATAACAGCGTGGATCACCAAGCGCATACCTACGCCTTGTTGCACCTCCTTGGCGTGGTTGCGGCTTCCGCGTCGGGATTGCTGGATGGAATCTTTGGCGCCGCCAAAGAGCTCGACTGTCATGCGGAGGATCTGGCGGAGACCAAATGCCGTGGTGCACTGGAGGGTGCAAACAGGTGGAGCGCGGATGGGGCATTCAGCTAACTTCAACGCC
>CAWBVP010000029.1:0-20054 GCA_963792265.1 uncultured Gemmatimonadales bacterium
CGTGGCCACCGAGACCAGCCAGCATCGCAAGAAGCAGATGCTCAAGCGGCTCAAGATCGTCGACGCGTTCCTGTCGTCCGGCGATTCGGGCGACCTGGCCAACGACCCGGCCTGGATGATTCTCGATGTCATCCCGGTCATTCCGCCCGATCTCCGGCCGCTGGTGCCGCTCGACGGCGGGCGCTTTGCCACGTCCGATCTCAACGACCTGTATCGGCGGGTGATCAACCGGAACAACCGGCTCACCAAGCTGATCCAGCACAAGGCGCCGGAGGTCATCCTCCGGAACGAGAAGCGGATGCTGCAGGAGGCAGTGGACGCGCTGTTCGACAACGGACGCCGCTCCAAGGCGATCCGGGGCCGGGGCAAGCGTCCGCTCAAGAGCCTGAGCGACATGCTCAAGGGCAAGCAGGGCCGGTTCCGGCAGAACCTGCTGGGCAAGCGGGTGGACTATTCCGGCCGTTCGGTCATCGTCGTGGGCCCGGAGCTCCGGCTGCACCAGTGCGGTCTGCCCAAGGCCATGGCGGTCGAGCTGTTCAAGCCCTTCATCATCCACAAGCTGGTGGAGAAGGGGATCGCCGAGACGGTCAAGCGGGCCAAGAAGATCGTAGAGCGGGAGAGTCCCGAGGTGTACGAGATCCTGGAAGAGATCATCCAGGACCACCCGGTGTTGCTCAACCGCGCTCCGACGCTGCATCGACTCGGCATTCAGGCGTTCGAGCCGGTGCTGGTCGAAGGCAAGGCCATCCGGATTCACCCGCTGGTCTGCGCGGCGTTCAACGCCGACTTCGACGGCGACCAGATGGCGGTGCACGTGCCGTTGTCGTTCGAGGCTCAGCTGGAGGCGCGCCTCCTGATGATCTCGTCGAACAACGTGCTGAAGCCTTCCGACGGCCGGCCGGTGGCGGAGCCGTCGCAGGACATGGTGCTGGGCAGCTACTTCCTCACCAAGCTGCCGGCAGGCTTCGAGGAGGAGCTTCGGAAGGCCGGTGCGGGGAAGACCGAAGAGGCCCGGGCCCGGCTGTGGAACGGCTGCAAGCACTTCGGCAGCCTGGCCGAGCTGGAGATGGCGCTGCTCAACGGCAGCGTGAGCTATCACACGGCCATCTGCTTCTGGTACATCCCGCCCCGGGAGTCGGAGGACGCCACCCCGCGGTGGCTCCGGACCACGGTGGGCCGGGTGCTGTTCAACAGCATTCTGCCGCGTCGGGTGGTGGCCGAGCTGGGCTTCCGCGACGAGCTGATGAAGAAGAAGAATCTCTCGGAGCTGGTGCTGCAGAGCTACCGTCGGGCCGGGTTGGCCGACACGGTCACGTTCCTCGACCGGCTCAAGGACTTCGGCTTCCGGTTTGCCACCATGGGTGGTGTGTCCATCGGAATCGAGGACCTCGAGATTCCGGCGGAGAAGGCCGAGCTCCTGACCGAGGCGGACGCCCGGGTCAAGCGGTTCCAGCGGGCCTACAACACCGGTCAGATCACCTTCGGCGAGCGGTACAACAAGGTGATCGACGCCTGGACCCACGCCAACAACGACGTGGCCGAGGCGATGATCAACTCGATGCGGGTCAGCCGCGGCGGGTTTAACCCGGTGTTCATGATGTTCGACTCCGGCTCACGGGGTAGCCGGGACCAGATCCGGCAGCTCGCGGGCATGCGCGGCCTGATGGCCAAGCCGCAGAAGAAGCTCACCGGAGGCATCGGCGAGATCATCGAAAGCCCGATCAAGTCGAACTTCCGCGAGGGGCTCACCGTGCTGGAGTACTTCATCTCCACTCACGGCGCCCGCAAGGGTCTGGCCGATACGGCGCTCAAGACCGCCGACGCCGGCTACCTGACCCGCCGACTGGTCGACGTCGCGCAGGACGTGACGGTGACCGAGGAGGACTGCGGAACGATTCTGGGTCTGGAGATCGCGGCACTCAAGGAGGGCGAGGATATCATCGAGCCGCTCCGGGAGCGCATCCTGGGCAGTGTGGCCAGCGAAGACGTCTTCGATCCGCACGAGCTGGACGATGACGGCGATCCGAGGCTTCTGGTCGAGGCCGGCAAGCTGATCGACGAGGACATCTCGAACGCGATCGACGATGCCGGGATCGATAAGGTCAGGATCCGCTCGGTCCTTACCTGTGAGGCCCGGCGGGGAATCTGCCGCATGTGCTATGGCAGAAACCTGGCCACCATGGACATGGTGGACATGGGCGAAGCCGTGGGCATTCTGGCGGCGCAGTCGATCGGCGAGCCGGGCACCCAGCTGACTCTCCGGACCTTCCACATCGGTGGAACCTCGTCCCGCATCGCGGAAGAGGCGGAGCGCCGGGCCCGGTCGGACGGCAAGGTCAAGTACACCGAAGGTCTCGAGTGGGCCGACGTGCCGGTCGAGTACGAAGACGGCACCAAGTCCACCATCCGGGTCGTGCTCACTCGTGAGGATGAGTCGGCGTCGGACGAGAGCAAGGAAGGCATCCTGGTGGTAGATCCGAAGGACCCGAAGCGGGTACTCAACCGCTATCCGGTTCCCGAGGGCGCGCTCCTGCAGGTCAAGGAGGGCGAGCTGGTCAGCAAGGGCGACAACGAGCGCCGGGCCACGATCCTGTACACCTGGGACCCGTACAACGATCCCAGCATCATCAAGGCCGACGGCGAGCTCCGCTGGAAGGACCTGGTTCCGGGCGTCACGCTCCGCGAGGAGCTGGACGAGGGCACTGGCCTCCGCAGCCTGGTGGTCATGGCCGATCCGGACCGGGAGCTCCATCCGAGCGTGCTGGTGTACATGCGCAATCGGAAGGATCCCCAGGAGTACACCCTGGCGGAGGGCAGCCGCGTCATCCTCGGCTCGCCCACCGATCCGGTCACCCGGGGCATGGACATTCCCGATGCCGCCAACCCGTGGAGCACCAAGTTCCATGTGGAGGAGCGGCCGATCAACGAGGCGTGGCCGAGCAAGACCAAGAAGGAGAGCAAGGACAAGACGGTCTTCCTCAGCGCGCCGGTCAAGGTGACCAAGGGCATCACGGTCACCAAGATCCCGCGACAGGCGTACAAGACCCGGGACATCACCGGTGGTCTGCCGCGGATCGCGGAGCTGTTCGAGGCTCGGCGGCCCAAGGATCCGGCGACGATTTCCGAGGTCGACGGGGTAGTCAAGTTCGGCGAGATCAAGCGCGGCAAGCGCGAAATCTTCGTCTATCCGGAGACTCAGCCCGGTGTGGCGGACGAGGTCGAGCCCCAGCTCTACGAGGTGCCGGCAGGCAAGCACCTCAGAGTGCACGAGGGCGATCGGGTTCGAGCCGGCGACCGGCTCACCGAAGGCCCGGTGAACCCACACGACATCCTGTTGATCAAGGGTCCCCGTGCGGTGCAGGAGTACTTGCTCAACGAGGTGCAGGAGGTCTATCGGTTGCAGGGCGTTCGCATCAGCGACAAGCACATCGGCGTGATCGTGCGCCAGATGCTGCAGAAGGTGCGAGTGACCGAGCCGGGCGACACCGACTTCCTCGAGGGCGAGACGGTGGATCGCCTCACCTTCCGCGACGAGAACGAGCGGGTGGTGAAGCGGAAGGGCTCGGCGGCTCAGGCAGAGCCGGTGCTCCTGGGCATCACCAAGGCGAGTCTCACCACGCAGTCGTTCATTTCGGCGGCGTCGTTCCAGGAGACCACGCGGGTGCTGACCGATGCCGCGATCCGGGGGGCCAAGGACGATCTCCTGGGCCTCAAGGAGAACATCATCATCGGGCACCTGATCCCGGCGGGCAGCGGCATCTACCGCTACGCCGAGATCGACATCGAGCCGCCGGCGGGCTACGAGCCGCCGCCGCCGCGGATCGAGGAGGTGCCGGTGGCAGCACCGCAGCTCACCGCCGCGGGGTTGCTGGCCGACGAGGAGTAGCAGCGGTCAGCAGTGAGCGGTAAGCGGTAAGCGGGCGGCCAGAGAAGATCATCTCCTCTGGCCGCTTTTGCGTGTGCGCTGGATCGTTTCACCGCTTACCGCTCACTGCCTCATTGCTTCGTATTCTTGCTCTCCATCATCGGCATCCATTTTCCGTCGGGTCCCTGCATGTCCATCTTGAAGGTGTAGGATGTGGGAGAGACCTGTTTGATGACGACCCTCGACTTGTACTTCTGCCCACCCATGGTGCCCTGGTCCAAGTAGGTCCAGGTATCGCCGGCCACCGTTCCTTTCGGCACACTGGACATGGTCATGCCGGAATTGTCGACCCCGTAATAGGTGTAGACCTTTTCCTCCGGGCTATAGCCCAGAATCCCGATGCTCTTGGCCGGCCCCATGGGCGTGGTCCCCTCGGAATGACAGATCACGCTGTAGTGCCCGTCGAACCATTCGCAATTGTCGTTGCTCGTGAACTTCCCGCCTGGGCCCATCGGCCCCGGCTTCATGTCTCCCTCGACGGACCATTTGCCGACGAAATAGGCGAGCTTTTCATTCTCCGGGCCGGGCTTCGGAGGCTGGCCACCCTGGGCGGCGGCTACCTGCAGGCTCATCACTGACAGCACGGTACATACTGCAAGCGAGTAAAGCACGCTTCTCATGACTCCTCCTGGTTGGGAAAAAAGTCTAGCGCCAGCGAAACAGCTTCAGAGCAAGTACAAAACACACCACCAGCCACGCGGTGATGATCGCAAGCTCGGGCGCCACCGTCCCCCAGCCTGCGCCGCGAAGAATATTGGCTCGCAGCGCGTTGATGACCGCCGTAAGAGGTAGAGCCTGGATGAGAGGTTGGATCTGGTCGGGAAACCTTGCGGCCGAGAAGAACACGCCCGAAAAGATCCACATCGGCAGCATCACCAGGTTCATGAGCCCGGACGCTCCCTCCATGGTCTGGGCCCGGGACGCGATCAGCAATCCGAGGGATGCGAAGGCCAGCGACGACACCAGACAGATCAGGACCAGCAGCGGCAGGGAGCCGCGCAGCGGAACGCCGAACACCAGCACCCCGAATCCCAGGAGCAGGCCAACCTCGATGAAGAGCAGGGTGAGTCGGGAAAGCACGAACGACGCCAGGAACTGCCACCGGGCCATCGGCGTGGCAATGAGGCGTTTGAGCAGCCGCTTCTTCCTGGCGTCCACGATGGCAAAGCCCAGACCCCAGATGCCGCTCCCCATGAGGTTCATGCCCAGAAGTCCGGGAACCAGGAAATCGATGTAGCGGGCTCCCCGTTCCCGGATCAACCGATCGGCCACTGCCACCGGATCGCGCTGGCCGGCGGCGCGCTGAAGCGCATCGTCCACCAGCAGGCGACCAGTCCGGCTCTCCGGCCGAGTGTCATCGTACCGGTATTCCACCCCGCCACCGGGGAGCGGGGCCACCACCAGCGCCACATCCCCGGTCCGAAGGGCTTCCGCGGCAGCGGAGTCGCTCAACCGAAGGACCTTCACGTCGCTCGCGTGCTGCAGCGCCTGAGCCACTTTGTCGGTGGCCGGGCCATCGGCGACCACTCCCACGATGGTCCGCTCCGGGGCCCGATTCCGAAACGCAATGCCGAGTCCGGCGGCAAGCAGTACCGGAAAGATGAAGACCCAGAAGACCGCCTCCGGCTCGCGGAAAAACTCCCGATAGCGGACTCGGGTGAGCTGCACCAACGGATGCTCGGTCCAGGCGCGCCGCTCACTCATCGCGGAGATGCCTGCCGGTCAGCGAGACGAACACATCCTCCAGCGTGGCCGAGTGAGTCTTGAGCTCGGCCAGCTGAACGCCCTGCCGCCGCAGCTCCTGCAGCAGCGCCGGCATGGCCCGATGCAGCTCCTCCACCTGAAGATGATAGGCGCCGTTGCGCCGGTCGGCGGTGCGCACCCCATCGATCTGTTTCAAAGCACTCTCGTCCACCACCCCGTCTCCGGCCAGGGCAAACTCCAGCACATGCTCGGCGCTGAGATCCTCGATCAGCTCGGCCGGCGTCCCCAGGGCGATCATACGGCCGTGATCGACGATCGCCACCCGGTCGCAGAGCCGCTCGGCCTCTTCCATATAGTGGGTGGTCAGCAGGATGGAGCGACCATCGGACTTGAAGCCCTCGATCAGCTCCCAGAGCTGCCGGCGCGACTGAGGATCGAGGCCGGTGGTCGGCTCGTCCAGGAAGAGGAGCTCGGGATCTCCCACCAGGGCGCAGGCCAGGGCAAGCCGTTGTTTCTGACCTCCGGAAAGGCCGCCCACCCGAGATCGGGCCTTTTCCTGCAGCTGGACCATCGCGATCACTGCCTCGGGCGACGCGCCCTCGCGATAGAAGCTGCGGAACAAGTGGACTGTCTCTTCGACCGTGAGCTTCTCGGAGAACTGAGTTTCCTGCAGCGAGATTCCCAGCAGCTCCCGCAGCTCCCGGTCGTTCTCACCCCAGCGGCGGCCGAGCACGAGCACCTCGCCATCATCCGGAGTGTTGATCCCCTCACAGATCTCGATGGTGGTGGTCTTTCCCGCGCCGTTGGGACCCAGGAGGCCAAAGCACTCTCCCGAGTACATCTGGAGATCGAGGCCGTCGACTGCGACGACATCCTGGTAGGCCTTCCGGAGATTGCGAACCTGGAGTGCAGGGCCCTGATGAGGCTTCCTCATGCGAGGAATCATAACGCCGCCCGGATGCGGGCGGCGTGGACCGGCGCCTCAGTCTTGGGGTGGCTTCGACCAGGTGTTGCGGATGGTTTCCCAGGCCCGCTGCCATTCGTCGGGCCGCACCAGGAGCACGTAGCCGGCGAGGATACCCGCCATGTAGACGGCGGTCTGGACCAGCGGGGAGGGATCGGAAGTAGCGACAGACAGCATGATCGTGTTACCTCGTCATTCCGGCGTTCTGAAACATTTGCGCGTTGAGGGCCTGGTTGATCCGCTCTCTCGAGTCGGCCAGGTGCGCCCGGGTGTAAGGGTCCAGCTCGATACCACGGCGTACCATGGCGCGGTCCAGTTGAGTGGCGAGGTCCAGCAATGTCGCCCGTGCCAGGGTGCGAGCGTCTTCCGGGGTGTCGGGCAGGGGGCTCACGATCATCCGGATCAGACTATTGAGATACATCCGCTGCAGATCACGCCGAACCGACGTGATGTTCCGAAGCATTCCAGTTTTACCGTCCGGTCCCGGATATCCTACTTCGGTCCAGATCGCTCCGGTGAGGGTCGAGAACAGCTCCGGGATGGTGACGGTCGGCTCTTTCTCCGTCGCCCGAAGCTCCGCATCCCGGATGCGCGAGAGCACGACGGGATCCAGCAGCTGAGCGAGCAGGGCGCCCTGCTGGGCCATGGCCCAGTCGTGGAGCGGGAAGTCAATTCGGCCATCGGCTCCGGGAGTCGCTCCCCAGTGGCGCCAGCGGTCGGGACCCAACTGACTCAACAGCTCCGGCGAGAAGCGATAGGCTCGCTCCCCGAATCCAGCTTGGGCCACGAACGCCAATGCCTGGCGCTGCTCGGCCGCCGGTACAGTGACAATGGCCGGCCGGGCCGAAGGATCTCCCCGGTGATCCCGGGCCGTCGTCGCGCCGCCGAGATACTTGGTGGTGACGAGCATCGCGTACCAGCGGTCGGTCAGCAGGTCGGTAAAGGCGGAGCGCAAGCGGGCGTATCCCTGTCCCGGCGCCACCATTCGACTGGGCAACGAGTCGAAGAGGCCGTTGATCAGGGTCACCCGGTCCCGAGCCCAGCCGAGCGGATCGTTGGTCTGATCGTACCGGGAGACCGTGGGGTCCAGGCCGAGCCCGCCAAAGCCGGCGTCTTCATCGGTGCCGTAGAGGTGCGCCGGATCGGCAGCTTCTCCAGCGATGGACCGGAGCGCCTTGACCTCCGCATCCGGCGTCCACTCGGGTGAGAACCCGGCAGAGCCCTTGGCCGTGGTCGGACCGGCGTCGCTGGCCAGCTGCGTGTAGCCATACTGGATGGCCCAGCGATCGTAGCTGCCGATGGTGCCCGCGTAGTAATCGCCCTGCTTCCGAGGATCGGCCGACAACGCCGGGGGGCTGTAGTCCATCACCGAGACACCGAGCCCGTGGGCGCGGGTGTAGTCGCGATCGAGCAGCTGGCTTCGGCTGATCCCGGCGGAGCCGCGGAAATTGTGGCGCAGCCCCAGGGTATGACCGATCTCGTGCATGATGAGGGCCTTGAGCGCCTGCCCGATGTAGAGCCGGGTAGCCGCTCCCCCGTCTTCCGCGCCCGCTTGGCCCGCGAGCATCGCCCGGGTCAGCGTGCCCTCGCGCCGCATGCCGTCGGCATAGCTGCAGAGCCGGCTCTGGCCGTTGGGACCGCTGGCCGCGGAATCTTCCACGAAGGTCGAGCTCACCACGGTCTGGGGCGCTACGTATTCGCCCGACTCGCCCCGCCAGGTCTGGATCCAGGCCGCGGAGACCAGCACGTCGGCGTTGAGGATCTCACCGGTCCGAGGATCCACGTTCGACGGACCCACGGCATAGACCGACCGATTGGTCGCGGTCCAGCGCACCGTCGAGTAGCGCGCGTCTTCCGCGCTCCAGAGCGAGTCGTCCGGCGCATCGTACACCTGGATGGCATTGCGGAACCCGGCGTCCTCGAAGGCCCGATTCCATTCCAGGATGCCCGCCCGGACCCACGGTCTCCATTCGTTGGGGACGGTGCGATCGATGTAGTAGACGATCGGTTTGACCGGCTCACTGAGGGCCGCGCCGGGGTCGCGCTTTTCCAAGCGCCAGCGGTTCACGAAGCGAACGAAGAAGCTCTCGGCGGTGTCCCGCGAGAAGTCCTTGATCGCCGACACGAAATAGCCCACCCGCTCATCGGCGTAGCGGGGGCGCATTGGAACGGCTGGCAGCTCGAGGAGCGAATAATGAACGCCCACCGGTATCCAGCGGTAGTCCGCGATGGCATCGAGGCCGAGGTTCCGGTTTGATTGATAGGTCAGGCGAACTTCGGCTTCGAGATTACCGGGGAAGAGCTGCAGCTGTTCCAGGCTCGAACGATCCCGGTCCAGGAAGATCGTGCCGGAGAGCTTCCGCTGGTTGGCTACGCCCTGAAAGAACGATCCCAGATCGGCCCAATCGGACAGAAGAAACGGTACCAGGTCAACCAGGATCTCGCCGTTGTCCCGCATGGTGGCGATGGGGAAGGACTGGGCGACCGAATGGCCAAAGGAATAGGCGACGGCCCGGGCCATGGGTGTCCCCGGCGTCGCCGCGAAATGGGGATTGACCACCCAGAGCTCGATCCGGTCGGCCGATCGGTGGAAGCGAACCAGGTCGGTCCGCACCGAGCTGCCCCCATCGAGGCCGAGCTCGCCGATGCCCTGAGAAAGCTGGGTGACCAACAGGTAGTCCCGATCCAGCTGAGCGGGCGAGAGCGACAGATAACTGTTGTCCCGCTTCTGGTAGAGGGTGAAGACGCCGCTCTGGATCCGCGCGCCCTTGGTGACCTCGGAGAAGGACTTCCAGGGAACGTCCTTGCGATCGCGCTCGGGCAGCAGGACTTCATCGCGGGAGAAGGCTGGCAGGGTCGTCGTGTCGGCCACACTGGCCGTGCGCGCTGGACTCGGCGAGTCCGGCGACTGCTGCGCGCTGGCGCTGATGGCGCTGCACCCGGCCAGCACTGCGCCGAGGAACCATCGAGCTGAGTGGGACACGGCAACTCCGGATACGGAAGTGGACTGCCTGATGGGGGGGACAGGCCTGCTGGGGAAAGGGCAAGTTGGGGGCCGCTGCGAGAAGTGACTGTAAATGGAGGATTTCAGCGGGGTTGGGAGGGCTGGACCTTTCAAAAAGCCAGCCCCGGGGGCAAAAGACGGCGGGCTGGAGATTGGATGGCGGGAAAGCAGGGGGTAGGGTTACTCGGCTAACGCATCGAGTGCACGTCTAAAACGGGGGTCTGGGATGCTGGATGGGTTCGAGACTCTGGAGGTTGAGACAGGCGAGGCAAGAATCTTCGCGCGCTGGTCCGGTTCGGGGCCACCGCTCCTGCTGCTGCACGGCTTCCCTGAAACCCACCTGATGTGGCAGGGGGTGGCGCCGCTCTTGGCTCGCCGCTTCACGGTGGTCTGTGCTGACCTTCGGGGCTATGGTCGCAGCAGTTGCCCGGCTTCCACTCCCGAGTCATGCGCCCTATGCCAAGCGGGCTATGGCCCGCGACATGGCGGCCGTGATGGAACAGCTCGGCTTCCCCCTCTTCTCGGTTGCCGGGCATGACCGCGGCGGTCGGGTTGCCTATCGGCTGGCTCTTGACCATCCCAACCGGGTCGAGCGACTCGCCGTCTTGGATATTTTGCCAACCGCAACCGTGTGGGAGCGAGCCGACTCGCGGTTCGCGTTGGCCTACTGGCCCTGGTCACTCCTGGCTCAGCCCGAACCATTGCCGGAGCGCCTCATCCAAGCGGCACCCGAAGCCATTATCGACGATGCGCTCAGCGCCTGGGGCTCCCCTTCGACCGTATTCGATGCCCAGGTCCGTGCGGCATATGTCGAAGCGCTGCGAGGCCCTGCCCGGGTCCATGCCATCTGCGAGGAGTATCGGGCCGCCGCCACCCTGGATCGGCTCCACGACGAGGCCGATCGGGAGGCCGATCGGCGCATCGTCTGCCCTGTCCTGGTGCTCTGGAGTGCTCAGGGAGCGCTGGGCAACTGGTAAGCCGACGTCGGTGGGCCCCTCGAGCTCTGGCGAGAGTGGGCTGAGAAGGTCCAGGGTCGCGCCCTCAATGCCGGCCATTTCTTTCCGGAGGAGACCCCGAAGGAGACCGCCGATGCTTTGCTGGCTTTCTTGACCTAAGTGGGTCGCGCTACTACTTTTGCAAGTCTGTCCCGGAACGGGGCATTTCGGATTCCCAAGCTCCAAGGGTTATGCCGACTATCAATCAGCTCATCCGGCGCGGCCGGAAAGACGTCGAAGCCAAGGACAAGGCACCTGCGCTCCGGTCGAACCCGCAGAAGCGGGGTGTGTGCACCCGGGTCTATACCACCACCCCGAAGAAGCCGAACTCGGCGCTTCGGAAAGTGGCCCGGGTCCGCCTGACCAATGGCTTCGAGGTTACGGCCTACATTCCCGGCGAGGGGCACAACCTTCAGGAGCACTCGATCGTGCTGATCCGCGGCGGCCGAGTGAAGGATCTGCCCGGGCGTCCGCTACCACATCGTGCGGGGCACGCTCGACTCGGCGGGGGTCAACGATCGCCGGAAGAGCCGGTCCAAGTACGGCGCCAAGCGACCCAAGACCGGCGCCGCCGGCGGCAAGGGAGGCAAGTAGTGAGTCGTCGCAACAAGTCGGTCAAGCGGCCGGTCCCGCCGGATCCCCGGTACGACAGCCAGACGGTCTCCAAGTTCGTGAACAACCTGATGTTCGAGGGGAAGAAGAGCGTGGCCGAGGGGATCTTCTATTCGGCCATGGACCTGATCGAAGAGCGCACCGGCCAGCCAGGGGTCTCGGTCTTCAAGCAGGCGGTGAACAACGCCAAGCCGACGCTCGAGGTGAAGAGCCGCCGGGTGGGTGGCGCCTCGCTGCAGGTGCCGGTCGAAGTGCGGCCCGATCGCCGGACGGCGCTGGCCATGCGGTGGATCATCTCGTTCTCCCGAGCGCGCACGGAAAAGACGATGTCCGAGCGGCTCGCGGCCGAGCTGATCCTGGCATCGAAGGGCGAGGGCAACACCATCAAGAAGAAGGAAGACACCCACCGGATGGCGGAAGCGAACCGGGCGTTTGCTCACTACAGGTGGTAGCAGGGCGGTTGACACACGACTCGTAACTAACTATTTTTCCCCGGCTTGGCAGCTTTTTGCCGCGCGCAGACATCGGATTACGTGACCCACGATTCAGCCCGGGCCACCTCTGATCTTCAAATGACAACGCGTGGGACCCTTGTGGGGTCCTCATCCAGGCGAAAGCCGGATGTGCGCGGAGCGATACCACGGGAGCCTCCCGGTCGGTCGCCCCGCTTTTTCATTAGGGGTAGGTGGAATGGCACGACAGACATCCCTCGATCTGTATCGCAACATCGGCATCATGGCCCACATCGATGCCGGGAAGACGACTACGACCGAGCGGATCCTCTACTACACCGGCAAGAACTACAAGATCGGTGAGGTGCACGAGGGCGCGGCCACCATGGACTGGATGGAGCAGGAGCAGGAGCGCGGAATCACCATTACCTCCGCCGCCACCACCTGCTTCTGGAACCGGAACGGCACTCCCTACCGCATCAACATCATCGATACCCCGGGCCACGTCGATTTCACCGTCGAAGTAGAGCGCTCCCTCCGCGTGCTCGACGGCGCCGTCACGCTGCTCGACTCGGTGGCCGGTGTCGAGCCCCAGACCGAGACCGTCTGGCGCCAGGCCGATCGCTACGGGGTTCCCCGTCTCATCTTCGCCAACAAGATGGACCGGGTCGGAGCCGACTTCGATCGCTGCATGACCATGATCCGGGATCGGCTCACCAAGAAGGCCTATCCGATTCAGCTGCCGGTGGGCTCGGGCGAGATGTTCACCGGGCACATCGACGTCATCCGGCGGGTCGAGGTGGTGTTCGACGAGGAGACCCTGGGCAAGACCTTCACCGAGTTGCCGGTTCCCGAGGCGTACAAGGAACGGGTCGAGGCCGCCCGGCACGAGGTGATCGAGGCCGCGGTCGAGCACGACGAGGAGCTGCTGGAGAAGTACCTCGGCGGCGCCGAGCTGAGCTACGAGGAGATCCAGCAGCGCCATCCGGAAGGCCACCACCGGCGGATTCATCGTCCCCGTGCTCTGCGGCGCCTCCTTCAAGAACAAGGGCGTGCAGGCGCTGCTCGATGCGGTCATCGACTACCTGCCCAGCCCGACCGACGTCCCCCCGATCGTGGGCCACCTGCCGCTCCACGACGAGACCCACATCGAGCGCTGTGCCTCCGACGCCGAGCCGTTCTCGGCGCTGGCCTTCAAGGTGGCCACCGACCCCTACGTCGGCCGGCTGACCTTCTTCCGGGTGTACTCGGGCTCGCTCAAGTCGGGCAGCTACGTCTACAACAGCACCAAGGACAAGCGGGAGCGGATCGGCCGGCTGCTGCAGATGCACGCCAACAAGCGGGACGAGATCGAGGAAGTGCTTGCGGGCGACATCGCCGCGGCCATCGGGCTCAAGGACACCCGCACCGGGGACACGCTCTCCGACGAGGAAAAGCCGATCATCCTCGAGGCGATGAAGTTCCCCAACCCGGTCATCGACGTCGCCATCGAGCCCAAGACCAAGGCCGACCAGGACAAGCTGGGCACCGCGCTCCAGAAGCTCCAGGAGGAGGACCCGACGTTCCGGGTTCGCTCCGACCAGGAGACCGGCCAGACGATCATCGCCGGCATGGGTGAGCTGCACCTCGAGATCCTGGTCGAGCGGATGAAGCGCGAGTTCAAGGTCGAGGCGAACGTCGGCAAGCCGCAGGTGGCGTTCCGCGAGACGGTCAAGAAGGCAGTGACCAACATCGAGGGCAAGTTCATTCGCCAGTCCGGCGGCAAGGGCCAGTACGGCCATGTGGTCATCAACTTCGGGCCGAGCGAGCCGGGGCTGGGCTTTGTCTTCGAGGACAAGATCGTCGGCGGCGTCATTCCCCGGGAATTCATCAAGCCGGTGGAAGCGGGCATCCGGGAGGCGCTGGAGAACGGCGTGCTGGCCGGCTACCCGATGGTGGACGTGAAGGCCACGCTCGTCTTCGGCAGCTATCATGACGTGGACAGCTCCGAAATGGCGTTCAAGATCGCGGGCTCCATGGCGGTGAAGGAAGCGGCCCGCCAGGCGCATCCGGTTCTACTCGAGCCGGTCATGGAGGTCGAGGTGGTGAGCCCCTCCGACTTCCTGGGCGACGTGATCGGCGATCTCTCCAGCCGGCGCGGCAAGATCGGCGGCATGACCCAGCGGGGCGAGGCCCAGGTGGTGGCGGCCGACGTGCCGCTGGCCGAGATGTTCGGCTACTCCACCCAACTCCGCAGCATGACTCAGGGACGAGCGGTGTACACCATGCAGTTCGATCACTACGAGGAAGTGCCGAAGGCGATTGCCGAGCAGATCATTAGTAAGGCGAAGTCATAGGAGGTCTAGAGTCAGGGTCTAGAGTCAATCGGATTGACGCTCGGCCCTGGTAGACCCTAGACCTTTGACCCTAGACCCTAACCCGAGACGACGGCACCATGGCCAAGGCCAAATTCGAGCGTACCAAGCCGCATGTGAACGTGGGGACGATCGGGCACGTGGACCACGGGAAGACGACGCTGACGGCGGCGATCACGGCGATCCAGGCGAAGAAGGGGCTGGCGCAGTTTACCGCCTACGACCAGATCGACAAGGCGCCGGAGGAGCGGGAGCGGGGGATCACGATCGCGACGGCGCACGTGGAGTACGAATCGGACAAGCGGCACTATGCCCACGTGGACTGCCCGGGGCACGCCGACTATGTGAAGAACATGATCACGGGGGCGGCCCAGATGGATGGGGCGATCCTGGTGGTGTCGGCGGCGGATGGGCCGATGCCGCAGACCCGGGAGCACATCCTGCTGGCCAAACAGGTGAACGTGCCCTACATCGTGGTGTTCATGAACAAGGTGGACATGGTGGACGACCCGGAGCTGCTGGAGCTGGTGGAGCTGGAGGTGCGGGAGCTGCTCTCGCAGCTATGACTTTCCGGGGGACGACACCCCGATCATCCAGGGGAGTGCCTTGCAGGCGCTGGAGAGCAAGGACCCCAATAGCGAGCAGGGGAAGAAGATCCAGGAGCTGTTGAATGCGCTGGACAGCTATATCCCCCAGCCCAAGCGGGAGATCGACAAGCCGTTCCTGATGCCGGTGGAGGACGTGTTCTCGATTACCGGGCGGGGCACGGTGGCCACCGGCCGGATCGAGCGGGGGGTGGTGAAGGTGGGCGAGGAAGTGGCGCTGGTGGGCTTTGGGGCCACCAAGAAGACGGTGGTGACGGGGGTGGAGATGTTCCGCAAGCTGCTGGACCAGGGGGAGGCGGGCGACAACGTGGGGCTGCTGCTCGCGGGGGATCGAGAAGAACGAGATCGAGCGGGGGATGGTGCTGGCCAAGCCGGGGTCGATCACGCCGCACTCGCATTTCGAGGCCGAGGTGTACGTGTTGACCAAGGAAGAGGGGGGGCGGCACACCCCGTTCTTCAAGGGGTACCGGCCGCAGTTCTTCTTCCGGACCACGGACGTGACCGGGAGCGTGGAGCTGCCGGGGGGGGTGGAGATGGTGATGCCGGGGGACAACGTGCAGATGACGATCGAGCTGATCACGCCGATCGCGATGGACGAGGGGCTCCGCTTTGCCATCCGCGAGGGCGGCCGCACCGTCGGCGCCGGCGTCGTCACCAAGATTCTCAAGTAGGCCACGAGAGCGGGTAACCTATGGCTCAGAAGATCCGGATTCGCCTCAAAGCCTTCGATCACGTGGTGCTGGACCAGGCCGCGGCCGACATCGTGCGCACCGCCGAGAAGACCGGTGCCCAGGTGTCCGGTCCGATTCCGCTCCCGGTGAAGACCGAGCGCTGGACCGTGCTGCGCAGCCCCCACGTGGATAAGAAGAGCCGGGAGCAGTTCGAGCTGCGCACCCACAAGCGGCTGATGGATATCAACGACTCCCGTCCGCAGACGATGGACGCGCTGACCAAGCTCGATCTGCCGGCCGGCGTCGACGTCGAGATCAAGGTCGAATAGCGATGACCATGGGACTGATCGGCCGCAAGCTCGGGATGACCCGGGTATTCGAAGAGGATGGGACCGCGGTGCCGGTGACGGTCATCGAAGCGGGCCCCTGCCGGGTCGTGCAGGTGCGCGATGGCGGCATCCAGCTCGGGTTCGGGGCTCGGCGCAAGCAGCGCACCAGCAAGGCCCAGCTGGGCCACGCCAAGAAGGCGGGTCTCGAGACCGCGCCCCAGGTGCTCCGCAGCTTCACGGTCAACGGCGATGCCCCGACCCCCGGCGCCGAAGTGAAGGTGGACATCTTCGCCCCCGGCGAGCTGGTGAAGGTCACCGGCACCACCAAGGGCCGCGGATTCCAGGGTGTGGTGCACCGGTACCATTTCGGCGGGGGCCCGGCCACCCACGGCAATACCCGGCATCGGAAGCCGGGCTCGATCAGTCCCGGCACTGACCCGTCGCGGGTCATCAAAGGCAAGCGGATGCCAGGCCACATGGGTGCCGAGCGGCACACCGAGGTCGGCCTCCGGGTGGTACGGGTGGACGCCGAGCGAAACCTCTTGTTCGTGCGGGGCGCCATTCCCGGATCGAAGAACGGCATCGTGACGGTGGCAAAACAGGGAGGGCCCGAGCCGCCATGATTGAGGCTCCGCACTATTCCGCCGAGGGCGCCAAGCGGGGAACGAACTTCTCCCTGCCCGAGGACTATTTCGACGGCACCGTGAACGAGCCGGTGCTGCATCAGGCGGTCAAGGTGTACCTGAACAATCAGCGCCAGGGCACCCACCAGACCAAGAGCCGGAGCTTCGTCTCCGGAGGCAACCAGAAGCCCTGGAAGCAGAAGGGCACCGGTCGGGCCCGGCAGGGCTCGATTCGCGCTCCGCACTGGCGGGGTGGCGGCATCGTCTTCGGGCCAACCCCGCGAGACTACCGCACCGAGATCCCGCGCAAGGTGCGCCAGCTGGCTCGGAAGAGCGCGCTCAATGCGCGGGCCCGGGAAGGCGCGGTGCACGTGGTCGAGCGGCTGGCCTTCCGCGCTCCCAAGACCGCCCAGCTCGCCGGCCTCCTGGACAGCCTCGGCCTGGATGGACGCAAGGCGCTGGTTCTCACCGCGGGGCACAATCCGAACGCGTACCTGAGCGGCCGGAACCTGCCGACCGTTGAAGTGATGGCGTATCCCGAGGCCTCCGCCTACGACATCCTGTGGTCGGAAGCCGTTGTGGTCGAGGAAGGCGCGCTCACCGGGGTCATGCCGGAACCGCTGCCGGAGGAAACCGAGGCGGAACGGGCGGAACGCTCGGAAAAGAAGCGGCGCCCGATTGCCGCCAAGCCGGCAGCGAAGGCCAAGAAGCCCAAGGCAGAGAAGAAGCCCGTAGCCAAAGCCAAGCCGGCCAAAAAGACCACGGCGAAAAAGAGTGCGTCCAAGCCGGCGAAGAAGGCTGCGCCGAAGAAGAAGGGATCCAAGTAAATGCCGACGCTACATCAGGTCGTGGTCCGGCCGGTGGTCACCGAGAAGAGCTCGGCCGCCTACCAGACGAGAAAAGAGTACACCTTCGAGGTGCATCCCGAGGCCAACAAGTACCAGATCCGGGACGCGCTGCAGAAGCTCTTCAACGTGACCGTCACCGACGTGCGCACCATGCAGATGCGGCGCCACGAAGTCACCCGGGGCCGTACCCGGGGCACCACGGCGCGCTGGAAGAAGGCGATCGTGACGCTCAAGGACGGCGACTCCATCGCCGTGTTCGAGGGCTGATATGAGCATCAAGCAATTTCGTCCGATGACGCCGGCTACCCGGTTCCGTTCGGTCTCGGGGTTCGACGAGATCACCCGGACCACGCCGGAGAAATCGCTGCTGGAGCCCAGGAAGGGCACCGGTGGCCGCAATAATCAGGGCCATCTGACCTCCCGGCACCGCGGCGGCGGGCACAAGCGGCAGTACCGGAAAATCGACTTCAAGCGGAACAAGTTCGGGATTCCGGGCAAGGTCGCCGAGATCGAATACGATCCCAACCGGAGCGCCCGTATCGCCCTGATCGTGTACGCCGACGGCGAGAAGCGTTACATCCTCCACCCCAAGGGCCTCGCCCAGGGTGACTCGGTGATTTCCGGACCGGGCTCCGATACCCGGACCGGCAACGCGGTTCCACTGGGAGAGATTCCCCTGGGCACCAACGTGCACAACGTTGAGCTCAAGATCGGCACGTGGTGGACAGCTGGCCCGCACAGCGGGCTCGAGCGCGCAGGTGGTGGCCAAGGAGGGCGAGTACGTGACGCTCCGGCTCCGGTCGTCCGAGATGCGCCTGGTCCACGGGCGGTGCCTCGCGACTGTGGGCGAGGTGGGCAACGCGGAACACGAGCTCCTCTCGGTCGGCAAGGCGGGCAAGAGCCGCTGGCTGGGCAAGCGGCCCAAGGTCCGCGGCGTGGCCATGAATCCGGTGGATCACCCGCTCGGTGGCGGTGAAGGCAAGAGCTCCGGTGGCCGGCCCCCGACGTCGCCTTGGGGCAAGGTCGAAGGCAAGAAGACCCGGCATCGCAAGAAGCCGTCGAACAAGATGATCGTCCGCGGACGCAAGCGTGGAAGGGCAACGACCTAATGGCAAGAAGCGTAAAAAAAGGCCCCTTCGTTCAGGACGCGTTGATGACCAAGGTGCAGGTCCTCAACAGCAAGAACGAGAAGCGGGTGGTGAAGACCTGGAGCCGGGCGAGCACGATCCTGCCTGAGTTCGTGGGCCATACCTTTGCGGTGCACAACGGGAACAAGTTCGTCCCGGTGTACGTCACCGAGAACATGGTGGGCCACAAACTGGGCGAGTTTGCGCCGACCCGCCTCTTCCGGGGGCACAGCGGCAAGATCACGACCGACAAGAAGGCCAAGCCGGAGTGACCATGAGTGGCCATGCGATCCAGCGACTGGTGCGCCAGTCGCCCCGAAAAATGCGGCTCGTCATCGATCTCATCCGGGGCAAGGATGTGAACGAGGCGTACGCCATTCTGAAGTTCAACAAGAAGCTGGCGGCCAGGCAGATCGCCAAGACGCTGAAGTCGGCGGTGGCCAACGCGGAGCAAAAGGCGCTCAAGGAGAACGAGAGCTTCGATCCCGACGCGCTGTTCGTGAAGAAGGCCATCGTGAACGGGGGGCAGCCACTCAAGCGCTTCTCCGCGGCGGCGCAGGGGCGCGCCACCCCGATCCGGAAACGCACCAGCCACGTGGAGATCCACGTGGACAGCAAGGAGACTGAGTAATGGGCCAGAAGGCGAACCCGATCGGGCTACGGCTCGGCATCGTTCGGCAGTCCTCCTCCCGGTGGTTTGCCACCAAGGAGATGCCGGCGCTGCTCAAGGAAGACGAGCTGATCCGGAAATACCTCAAGACAGAGGCTGGGGCACGCGGCCATCTCCGAGGTCCACATCGAGCGGCGCCCGGGCAAGGTGACCATCACGGTGCATACCGGCCGGCCGGGAGTGGTGATCGGCAAGCGGGGAGCCGAGGTGGACAAGCTCCGGGACGAGCTGGCGCAGCTCACCGGGAAGGAAGCGGCGATCAACGTCGAAGAGATCAAGCGGCCGGAGTTGTCGGCCCAGCTGGTCGGCGACAACATCGCCCATCAGCTCACCCAGCGGATTTCCTTCCGCCGGGCCATGAAGCGCGCGGTGCAGAGCGCCATGCGGATGGGAGCACAGGGCATCAAGGTGCGCGCGGCCGGCCGGCTGGGCGGCGCGGAGATTGCCCGGACCGAGGGGTACCACGAGGGACGGGTACCGCTGCACACGCTGCGGGCGGACATCGATTACGCCACCAGCACCGCGAAGACCACCTACGGCACCATCGGCATCAAGGTGTGGATCTTCAAGGGCGAGGTGATCGAAGACATGGCCGGCCGCACCTACAGCACGGGGGCGTAGGCAATGCTGGCGCCGAAGCGGATCAAGTTCCGGAAGCAGTTCAAGGGCCGGACCAAGGGAATCGCGGCCCGGGGCAACACCGTCGCCTTCGGGGAATTCGGGCTGATGAGCCTGGAGCCGGGCTGGATTACCAACCGGCAGATCGAGGCCTCCCGCGTCGCCATGACCCGGGAGATGAAGCGGGGCGGCAAGGTGTGGATCCGGATCTTCCCGGACAAGCCGATCACCAAGAAGCCGGCCGAGACCCGCATGGGGAAGGGAAAGGGCAACCCGGAGGGGTGGGTCGCGGTAGTCAAGCCGGGCCGGGTGCTGTTCGAGATCGAAGGCATCAGCCAGGACCTGGCCAAGAAGGCGCTGGCGCTCGCCTCCGCCAAGCTGCCGGTCAGGACCCGTTTCGTGAAGCGGGAGGAGATTTAGTCCGTGAAGCCAAACGAGCTGCGGGACATGTCGCTGGAAGACCTCGAGTCCAAGCTCACCGAGCTGACCGAGGAGCGGTTCCGGCTGCGCTTCCGCTCGGCAACCGAATCGATCGAGAATCCGATGCGGTTCC
>CAWBVP010000030.1:0-69039 GCA_963792265.1 uncultured Gemmatimonadales bacterium
TCCGCGACACCACGATCTTCGCCATCTACGTCGGCGACGACATCAAGTCCAAGGAGTGGGGGGTCGCCGATTCGCGGTGCGGCTGGCGCGCTTCGACTCGATCGCCGGGGTGGTGAAATCGTTCTGGGGCGACTCGGCCACCACCATTCTCCGGGCGCCACCGACGTCGATGACCGGACACGTCTGGCGCTGGGTCGACGCCGCCTGGGGCCAGTACGACGGTCCCTACCGGGACGGGCCGCCGGAGAAATACCGCGACACCGAAGTCGCCAGCGCCAAGGCCCAGAAGCTCGGCCTTGTGCTCTGGTTCAACGCGCTCGACGGCGGCTGCGGCCCGGTGTCCAAGGGGTCCTGTCTCCCCAAGGTTCCGGGGACTCCGATCTACGGCACCTACAGCGACACCACGGTGCGCCGCTATCAGGTCAGCGCGGCCGAGGCGGGGTATTACGGCGCGATGTTCCTGGCGGAGCCGTACAACTGCGGGGCGATTCAGTGGCAGTGGTCGCCGGTATGGAACGGGAGCGGCCGGTCGCCGGAGCAGGTGGCCGGGATCCAGGCGTTCGATCTGCGGCCCGATGTGCGGGCGCAGATGCGGGCGCTGTCGGTGATGGCGAAGTCGCGGCCCTATGCGCCCTGCCGCCGACGCTGAACTGAAAGACTCGGTGCTCGACTCGATGGTTTTAGCGTTTCGAGGTTCAAAAAATTGAAAGAGGGAGCCCGAGAGCTCCCTCTTCCTTTTTGCAGGTTCCACCACGCTAATGGGTGCGCGGTGCTTTCAGAGCCGCCGGCCGCCGCGCCAGGCCGCCGAGGCGCCGACCGGCAGCTCGCAAGCATAGCGAGCCGGTATGCTCGGCTCGATGATATCGCCGGTGGCGAACGAACGGTACGTGACCATACAGCTGGCGTTCGACTCCGTGTAGTTCGCTATGTTACAGAAGCCAAAGATTCCTGGTTGAACCGGTGAGCAGCCCTCTTGGGCCGGCCGGCAACGCGTCCCAGCTCTCGTGCTTCATCCCTTCGTTGACGATCAATTGGGTGCCATCCTCCGAGATCGCGACACTGTTCACCACGGTGTTATTGAGTGTCTTTATAAGCCTGCGCGGCCCGTGAGGAAGCGGGTAATCCAGGAGGTAGGCTTCCACGCCCTTCTTTTCGTAGCTGATGATCGGACCTGTTGTCAAGTCTTCCTGGAAGCGCAAGGAGGTGATCGGCCGACGAACCTGAACTACGTGAACCGGCACGTTAACTACGTCGAGTGGCAGGCACTGCCTGTAAGACATAACTATCACTTTCACTGCCTGGCCGGTTCGGAGAACGTGCCTGATAATCACCGAGTCACCGGTTCCGAGAGCTGGTCCAACCGCCACAAGCAGGACATTGCGGTGGAAATCAACTTCGGGAAGGGGACTGGGTGGATTATGGCCCGCTGTGAGTGAGGCCCAAATCTCTGACCACCTGACCCGAATCCCCGACGACCTCCCGCAGGATTCGTCGGAAGGAGTTATCGTCAGACTTGTAGATGGTCACAAACGCGACCTCCTGCTGAGAACTTCTCCAAATCTCCCGCAGGTGCTCGGGCCCCCCCCCACAAGCGGCTAGCGCAAAACAGCCAGGGTGCACATCTGGACAATCGGCTTAACACCGCCCGGGAGTGCGAGGGCCGCGGGCAAGCTTCTTGACGGGGAACATGTGAGCGTCCATTGAAAAACCTTTGGGAGGAATTATGTAGGACCGACTTACCGAGCCTGTTGGGGTTGCAACGGAACGCAGTTCGGACCCCTGACAGAATGTTCACAAAGCGGACTGTCCCCGAGGCGCGTTGAACCAGCACCACATGAACCGGCACCGTCCTGACATTGGGAGGGTAGCAATGCAGATAGGACGTCACCGCGACGCGCATGCCTCCTCCACTCGGCGATGCGCTACGGATGATCACCGAATCCTCAGAGCCGAGTGGGGGCCCAGCGGCAGTCAGCAGCATGTTGCGACGGAAGTCCACGTGGGGGAGGGGTTTGCTGGGTTGCTCGCGGCCTCCAAGGGAGTCCCACACGGCGTACCACCTTGCGGAGTCCAGGATGGCTTCTCGAACCGTGCGTCTGAAGTAGCTTTCGGGTGCTTTGTAAACCGTCGCTAGCCCAGCCTGGGAGGCCGGCAGGCTGCTCTAGATTTCCTGCGGGCGCCCGCGTCCCATGACAGGCGAGGACTGAAAGGAGAAGCAATGGCCAGGTGAAAGCTTCTTCGGTTCTTCCGTTTGTGGCTGACAACATCTTGCGCTCCTAGAGCGGGATGAGCTCGAGCTTGCTCGAAGCGGTCCCGCTTGGCTAGCCGACGCAGTTTGAACCGATGATGTGAATCAGGGGGCAACGCCACTGTACCTGTAACGGGTTATTCGTGCAAGGCGGTCCACACGTTCGAAGCTGCCCGTCCCTGCCTGGCGCGTAGCTTCCTGAGGCCAGGTAATTTGCGACACCCTCTCCTTTCAGGGCTTCGATGCAGATAGCGAGGATGGCCGCGTAAGAAACAAGGCTGAAGAGGGAGCACCGCTCCTCCTTCAGCCTTGTTGTTGCCGTCAGAAATGTGACTTATCGATTGGTGCTTGAAGTGCTGTCCCCGGCGCTCAGCGTATCGCCCTTAGCGGTGACCGGCTGGCCCTGATCCGGGCTGGTCTTGGTCACCCCTTTGCCCAGGGTCGACTTGCCGGTCTTGGTATCGGTGACGCCCGACTTGGTCTGATTCGACGTGCTGTCGGCGCTCGCGGTGCCGTTGGCGCCGGTGCTGTCGCGCTTCATGCTGCTGGTGTCGCGCGGCATGGCCATCGTATCGGGCGTAACCGCGCCGGCCGCGCTCGGGTTACGGCTGGTGCTGCTGGTATCCTTCATCGAGTGGTATCCCGTTCATCGAGCTGGTGTCCGACCTCGTGCTGTCGCTGACCTTCGCCTTCATCGTCGTGGTATCGTTGGTCCGGTACCCGCTGTCGCTGGCGGTCCGGACCCTGCTGGTGTCTGGCCCCGGTAGTATCCTTCGGGGCGACGCTGGCCGCACCGGTTTCATTGTTATGATGGCAGCCCGCAACCAGGGCAGCGGTCATGCATCCCAAGAGCCATGGAGTCCGTTTCATTGCTTCACCTCGAGTGTTCGCCGGAACCGCCGCCGCCTCCGCCCCCACCACACTCCGCGAACCTACTTCCCTTGCGAGCGGCCGGACCGTGATGGTTGTCACCATCGAGGCGAATCCAGTGAGACTTTTTCTGTCTACCTTGAGCGAGCCGCCACCATGGATAGAGAGAAGCTCGCCGCCATCGCGGTCGTCGCCGTTGGCGCGGCCCTGTTCGGCAGCTGGACCCTCCGGATGTACGGAGTCGCCGACCCCTGGAAGCCATACACGGCGGCGGTGCGGGAATACCTGGCGGCGGGAGCTCGGGGAGACTCCGTCGCGCTCTGAGAGAGCACTCCGTGAGCGCCCAGCCGGTAGCCTGGGTGCTCGACGCCGCCGAGCGGCAGCCGGGCATGGTGGCGGACTGGTCCCGCCAGCTGGTGAGTTATGCCGGCCAGCGCCGGGGCGACACGGTGCTGGTCGCGCTCTGGGTCGAGAACGTTGCAGGCTGCTCCAACCAGCAGGGCGTCACGGCGCTGCTGCTCAATCACTCCGCCACGCCCCGGCTGCTCGAGGTCTCCTCTCCCTGCATCACCCCGCCGGCTCGGCCCGACTCGCTGGTGCGGCTGTACCACGAGTCCACCAGCCAGGTGGCCCATTCGGATCGGAAGGTGGTGAGAGACTCCGCTGACTGGGCGGAGACCTGGCGCTTTATCCGGGGCAATGCCATCGAGAAGCTGCCTGCGGTGGACTTCGCCAAAAACGTGGTGGTGATCGCTGCTCTGGGCAGCAGGGCCTCGACCGGCTATGACATCACCGTGGACAGCGCAGCGGTCACCCGCTGGCGCAGCTGATCTTCGTACGAGTCACCAATAATGACTCTTGCCCCGGGGGCGCCATGGAGACGCAGCCGCTGGATGTGGTCCGGGTGCGGCGCACCGGTTTGCCGGTTCGCTTTGTCGAGGACACCGTGCAGGTGAAGTGCTAAGGCTGGATCACCCGCTCCCGCCCGTCCTTGTTGGTCAGCTTGATTGATCTGGTCGGCCAAGAGCACTAACGCGACCGCTGCCGGAGCCGCGAATCTCGGGGCGGGGTGAGGTTTGGCTTGTCGATGGGGATAGGGCCAGATTCTAGGGCACAGGTCTGACGGTTTCCGACACCCGTACCGATACAGACCAACCTCGCCTCGTTGGCTGGCTGCCATTCCAGCACCCCCTCCAGTGCGCCCGAACCTTCCCTTTCGGCCGAGTGGCTAACACCACGAGGTCGTCCATCGTCGGACTCGTACTCGAGATCACGAGGGTATCGTTCTGCGTCCACCAGATCCAACCACCCCGGTTTCGGTCCCGTTCACTGGTGACCAATGCGACGCGACCCTCCGCACCGCCACTGTCGGCATGCCGGATAGCTCCGCTCCCGGGCAACAACACCATTGTATCCGGCGGCGTCCAGCCCAGAAAAAATCGGGACGCGGACCGGCGCCCCAATCCAAGGCGAGGCAGACGGCTTTGTGGTCAACGAGCTCAGAAATGATTCGGGGCTCCGGGTTCGTGGTGCAACCCAGGAGGAGCAAAATGGCCACAATCAGGGTTCCGTTTGCAATACCGTTTTGGCGACCGTCAGATGGCATGCCGTAGCACTCCTCGAAATGGTGAGCCTTGGGGTCACGAGGAGAGCGAGGATGCACTCTCCTCTTAGGGTTCCTGACCTTGAGCTAGTGTTTAGCCATCATGGCGCCATCACACCAAAGGCGGTACAGGTCCCATTGGTATACGGAAAGGTGATGGACGGGCGAAGTAGGGAACCGTCCGCCATCGAGCGAAAGTCAATCCTCAGAAATTCCGCCCCGAAGCGACCGCGACGAGCTCCTTGCCATCCTCCGATACAGCCGCATACCCGAAGAATAGATCTCCTCCTGGCAACGAGTACAGCATGCGCGACTGTCCACCGGGCACCGCGACTGCGTACACATCGGTTCCCAGATTTGCCCCGCCTTCGGGGGAAACCTGCCGGACTGGAACGACAACCTCCTTTCCCGTAGGAGAGAAGTATGCGCCAGGTACCTGGAACCCTTGGAAAGTCGTGAGCTGCGCGAGTTGGGGGCCGTTCGGTATTCGCAGAGTGACCTCCATGACCGGGTTGGGATTGAAGGACACCTGACGAGTCGCCACCACTGTGTCGCCATCGTGGGACAAACCACGCGGACTCAAGGTCGAGCCGGACTCCGTCAAGTCGGGCGGAAAGTTGGCGGCTGGGGCCCACCGACCAGCGGTCCACTGGAGCAATCCCTGGAAGCCGAAAAAGTTCACGAAATGGCCATCGTGGAACCGATTGAAGCTGAACCCCGAAACTCGAACCCGCCTGGGCATATAGCGTCTCATCTCCATCGGAACGCTCCGCCATAAGTGAGTCCGGCGTTGCCCAGAGACGGTTCCCACAGAGGGGCGCCCCCCGACGACGCGCCGCGAGCTTGAGTGACTCATACGCGTTCACGATATTGTACTGCTCTCCGCCGGCTGTTCTCGTCGCTTTCCAGCCCCCGGCATTGGCGCCGTCTACGATAAGAGACTTGAGATCGGAAGCCTTGAGTCGGCTGTCGAAGGACAGCAAGAGACCTGCGATTCCGCTCACAATCGGCGCCGAGGCGGAAGTTCCATCGCCATTGATGATCGCTCCGGTTTGGTTCATGAAAAACACACCTTTACCCGGTGCTGCCACCGTAACCAATGACCCATAGTTTGAGCCGCCGCCGCCTGGCTCCGAGCTCAGCCCAAAGGACTGAATCGCTTGGTACTTGCAGCTACCACGATAACCTGATCCGCATTCTGGCCCTCGCTCGCGCGAAGAAGCCCGCCGTGTCCGCGCCGGTCTTGTAGTTCCCTGCAGCGATCACCAGAAGCGGTCGTTTGCCTCGGGCGCCTAACGCCGACAGCGTCGAGTCCAAGCCGCGGCCGGCAAGTGCCCGAGTGGAATCGTCCCACTGAGGCCGGACCGAGAGAGAGAGATTAACTATCCGAGCCCCGTCATCCGCCGCATTCTTGATCTGCTGCAGCACCCGCCCGACGAATCCATACCCGTTGCCGCCGATCTCTCCCACCTCATAGCCATGCAGGTCAGCATTCCACATCATCCCGGTCATGCCCTTCTGGTTGTTGCCACGGGCCGCGAGGATTGATGAAACGCCAATGCCATGGGCGCCAGAGAGGATTTCCCCCACCGGGCGCCGGATGAACAGTGATGGTCACGTCATGATCAGCGGCCAGAGTGGGAAACCCGCCGTCGACCACAGCCACCTTCACTGAGCCATCCCCCGTTGTACACCCCCAGGCCATCGGCGCCAGGACGGCCTCCAATGCCCAGTTCTGTCCGGTTAAGCTTTTACGGTCCACGTGCCAAGAACTCCAATTGGCATCATCGACAGGCCGACGATACATGGGCGCGACATCAATCTCGTAGGTCGCGAGCTGCACTTGAGAAAGGCGCTCGAGCTTCTGCACGGCGCTTACTAGGCCTCCACCACCAGTGCTGTCCGGCACGCGGAGATAGTAGTGGCCCTCCCCCGCGCTAGATGGAACGCCACCAACTACTGCCCCGTGGACCGAATCCACTGCTGCTTGGCGTTGACTGGTCGTCGCCGAGGACTTGAACTCGACAATCACGACATTCTTAGAAACACTCCTGGAAGGGCTGCCGTGTTGCTATCCAGATTACTGGCGCTGTATACCCAACTGGCGAGCGTGTCGGGCGCGTGAGCAGGTACCCCCTGCTGGTGAGTGACCGACAGCACGAGACGTGGTTTGGACGCACTTTCCCTCGCGTGAAATACCACAGTCCCGGACTGGGTTTCCACCGCGAGCTTGAGCATCCAGCCCAGGTTCGGGGCTTGCCCAGACAAGAACGCTCGCACGTCTGCGGTCACGTCAAAAGTCACGACCCCGGTTTGATTGTTGCTGATCAGGGTCTGGGACACCGGCGTGGTTGCGAAGGGCCGAGTCCCGCTCGCCATCGTCCAGCTGTTGCCGGGGCAGTCTGCGACGTTGTTACTGACATTGGTGTCATTGGCGCAGTTCCAGGTGGCGCCTCCTTCGGTCCAGGCCCGCGTCATTCGGTGGGCCGCCACTGAACGGCCCGAAGTGCCCCAGTCGTTGCCATTTCGCTTTATGGTGACCTCTAGGCTGGCGGAAACTAGTGAGTCGTCGGCGAGAGAATCCGTGATCCCCGCCTGACTGAACGCGAGCAGAATCCGATTCATTCCGCTATTCGCCGCCCGGATCAGGAGGCTGTCGTTCGAGCCGTAGTTCTTGTGTGCGGCATCGCTGCGGATATACGCATCCATCTGCGGACCTACCTGCTTGCCGACTGTCAGCGCAGGGCCGATCGGTGGTACTTCGATCGCGTTCCGCCGTTCCGCCGGTTCCGTGGCGTCACGGCAACCCCCGATCATTGCTACTATCCCGCACAGAGGGAGAATTACCCGGAGGGGTGCTGAATCAAGCAGGTGCATGGAGCTACTCCTTGCGCGTTTGGGTGCAATCACCTTTGCTGGGCGGGCCGAAGGAAATGCGGACCTGATACCAGGTCACTCACGGGCTCCTCGGACGATGGATGGCAGAAGGGCGAGCGAGCGAGCCATTGGTCTATGGAACGCGATTAACGCTCAGCTTACGGGCACTGCGAAGGTCAAGTGTGAAGAGTTGAACGAAGATAGGAGGCGTGGGAGCCAATCGCAAAGAAAAACAGGCAAACCATTCCCTATGGCGTCTCTTCTCAGTGCGCAATTTTGTTTTAAACACGATGTTCTGCGACAGGCTACTGCCCTGCTACGTCGTGTTCGCGGCTCAGTCCACTTCGCGTGCGCCAATGTAACAATTCTGATTCAGTCACACTCTTTTCATGTTGAACCTCGACCGAATCAATTCCGGAGTAAACCCTAGTGGAACTAAGGTTTGATTACCTGCTCCCGCCGGTCCTTGTTGGTCAGCTTGATTGACGTGCTCGATCCCTGCGCCAGAATCTGGATGTAGGTCGGATCGTCCTCGCCGCCGAGGCCGAGGCCGGAGCCCTGCCCCGAGGCGCCGAGCTTCACGTTGGGCCGCCCTTCCGGAGAGATCAGCCGGAGCAGCACGCTCTCCGGATATCCCACCGTGCCGTCCGGCATCTTGAACTTCGGGTCTCCCGGCAAAACCGTGATGCTGGCCCGGACCCGCCCCTCGTCGTCCACGATTTCCAACGCACGGCCACGTAGCACCGGGGCGACCCGCTCCGCGACAACGGCGCGGGTCTGACCGACCGAGAACGCCAGCAGCAGGATATTCAAGAAGGTTATGACGATGAGAAGGCGCTGATTCTTCATGGGTTCCTCCCGAGCAGACTCTTCCCAATAGCGCTTCATTTACCCGCTAGACAACACGCGTTACGGGGCGGGCTAATGGGGCCCGACCGTGAGAAGGGGATCGACTCCTGCCGAGCCGAACCTGCGGCAACCTCTCGAGCCGCTCGATGAGCTGCCATATCCGCTCGTTGTCATCGCCATCGTCCACTCGGACAGCATAGATCCCCCTCTCCGGGGTCGCGATCCGCCAGCCGCCCACGACCGTTCCACAGACTGCAGCTACCGCATCCCGCCGCTGGGTTGGGGTCGTGCCGGGCTTAAACGACACGCCAATGATGTGCTTGAGGTGCCGAAATCCCGAGCGGGTCCAGCTGCTGTCGTCGCTGAACCATGCCGGTACCGTATCCGGAGGCAGGTCGGGCACGCTGGCAGCCACGCAAGGTTCGGATGACTCGCTGCCACTACTCTTGTTTACCTTCGCGGACGCGCAGGCGAGAACCAGGGCAACGGCGGCGACGGTGACCGGGCTCACATTCAGGTACCACAGCGGGTGGTCATGTTGCACCGGGTAAGATCACCTTTGAAATGGGGACTTCATGTCATTACTCGAGATGCTGCAACAACGCCTGGGTGGCGACGTCGTGAACCGGATCAGCAGCCGGATCGGCGCCGACCCGGGCACGACCGGTAACGCCATCGATGCCGCGCTTCCGCTACTCATCTCCGCCCTGGCCCACAACGCTCAGGATCCGGCTAAGGCCCGCTCCCTCGATACCGCCGTGGCTCAGGATCACAGCGGCGCCATACTCGAGAATGTCCCGGCACACGTGAGCGCTCCTGACCAGCAAGACGGAGCCGCGATCCTGCAGCACGTCCTCGGAGACAAGCAGCAGACGGTTCAGTCCGGCCTGAGCCAGGCCACCGGGCTGGATGCCAACAAAGTCGGCTCGCTGCTGACCACCTTGGCGCCGCTGGTCATGGGCGCGCTCGGCCGGGCCAAGCAGGAAAACCGTCTCGACCAGGGCGGTCTTTCCAATCTGCTCAGCCAGGAGCAGCAGCATCTCAGCCAATCGGCGCCGGGCGCCATGAATGCCCTGAGCCGTCTGCTGGACCGCAACAACGATGGCTCGGTGGTAGACGATATCGGCGGAATGCTGGGCAAGGCGTTCGGAGGCAGGAGGTAGCCCATCACTCCTCCTCCGGACGGCCGAACATCAGCTGAATGAACCCCTGGTCCTCCGGCTCGCGATCACGTGCACGTGGTCGCCCGGCTCGAGCGTGGTGGCCGGCTTGGGCGGCACCAGCCGGTTCTTCCGGACGATCAGCGTCACCGCGGCTCCGTCGGGAAGCGGCAGGTCCTCCAGCGGCACCCCGGCCACCACCAGCGCTTCATCTATATAGAAGGACATCAGCTCGCCCTGGAGCGGCTGGCGCGACTCGATGGCCAGCACCGCCTGCGGCGCCGGCGGCTCCTTGGCTCTGGAGCCCGAGCCGCCGGGTCACCCAGGCCACCGTCGCGCCCGGGCACCAGCGCGCTCGCCACCACGATGAAGAACACCAGGTCGAACAGCCGCTCCGCGCCCGGCGCGCCGGCCAGCACCGGGAAGGTCGCCAGCACGATCGGCACCGCGCCCCGAAGGCCCACCCATCCGATGTAGAGCACTTCCCTCCGGGGATAGCGGAACGGCAGGAGACAGAGCGCCACCACCAGCGGCCGGACCACGAACGCGAGCAGCAGCGCGATGGCGAGCCCGACCCCGGCCACATCGAGCAGCCGGGAGGGATAGACCAGCAGACCGAGGATGAGGAACATCCCCACCTGGCTGAGCCAGGCCAGCGCGTCGTGCACCCGGAGCAGCCCGGTGTGGTAGGGCAGCGGCCCGTTGCCCAGCAGCAGCCCGGCGAGATACACCGCGAGGAAGCCGCTGCCGTGGGCCAGCGTCGCCACGCCGAAGGCGAGCAGGCCGAGCGCCAGGGTCATCACCGGATAGAGCCCGCCGCTGGGGAGGCTGAGCCGGCGAGAGCAGGTGCCGTCCGCCGTATCCCACCGCCGCGCCGAACGCGGCGCCCACCACCAGCTGGAGCAGCGATCTCCAGCGGGATCCGGAGCCGGCGCGGCCGAGCCCGGGGCCAGCAGGTTCTGCGGTGAGGACGGTGGTGAGGATGACCGCGACCGGGTCGTTGATGCCCGACTCCACCTCGAGGGTGACGCCGACCCGCCGCTTGAGCTGGAGCCCGCTGCCGCGGAGCGCCGAGAACACCGCGGCCGCGTCGGTGGAGGACACCACCGCGCCGAGCAGGAGCGCCTCGCGCCAGCCCAGCCCCAGGCAGTGGGCGCAGCGCCGCCACCAGCACCGCGGTGCCGGCGACGCCGACCGTCGCCAGCACGCCGGCCGGCGCCGAGCGCCTTCCGCACCGCGCCCAGCGGGGTGTTGAGCCCGCCGTCGAACAGGATCAGCGCCAGCGCGAGCACGCCGACCCGGAAGGCGAAGCGGTAGTCGTCGAACGCGATGCGGCCGATCCCCTCGGAGCCGGCCAGCATGCCGACGACGAGGAAGAGCAGCGCGATCGGCAGGCCGGTGCGCTGGGAGGCCCGGCTGAAGATCACGCTCACGCCCAGCAGCAGCCCGCAGGTGGCGAGGAGCAGGGCGGTGGCTTCGGGCTCGTGGGGAAACACGCTGCATCGCTATGGGCTATGGGCTATGGGCTTGGATGCGGAAGCAAGACCAGCTCCAAACTATAGTGCTAGCGGGACCAGCGAATAGCCAACCGCGCATAGCGCATAGCGCATAGCCTCCCCATACTTCCCCCATGTCCGCCGAGAGCCTCGTCTCCGCGCTGGCCCTGATCGGCATCGTCATCCTGGTGGCGTCGCTGTTGTCCGGCCTGGTCGAGCGGACCGGTGTGCCCCAGGTGGCCATCTTCCTCCTGCTCGGCGCGATGCTGGGGCCGGCCGGCCTCAACCTGGTCAACCTCACGCTGCAGTCGCCCACGCTGCAGTGGATCGCGATCCTGGCGCTGGTGCTGGTGCTCTTCACCGATGCCATCGCCATGGACCTGAGCGAGATCCGGCGGCCCCGCCGGGTGCTGCTCCTGGTCCTCGGCCCCGCGACCCTGCTCCCCGCCATCCTCATCGCGCTGGCCGCGCACTTCATCCTCGGTCTCGATCCGCTCCCCTCCGCCATCCTCGGCGCAGCGCTGGCCTCGACCGACCCGGTCATGCTCCGGAGCCTGGTCCGCCGGTCCACCCTGCCGGCGGGCGTGCGGGCGGCGCTCCGGCTGGAGGCGGGGATCAACGACGTGATCCTGCTGCCGATCGTGGTCCTGAGCATGCTGCTGCTGAGCCCGCCCCGGCCGGAAACTTCGCGCTGGAGATGAGCCGGCACGCCGTGGGACTCTTCGTGCTGGGCCCGCTGCTCGGCGCGCTGATCGGCTACGTCGCCATCACCGTGCTGGAGCAGGTGCGCAAGCGGGTCGGGGTGCGGCGGGACTACGAGTCGCTCTACGCCCTGGGCTGTCGCCTTCACCGCGTACGCCGCGGCGGAGTCGGTGGGAGGGAGCGGCTTCCTGGCCGCGTTTGCCGCCGGCGTGGTGATCGCCAGGCTGGACGTGGAGCTGTGCGACTGCTTTCTCGACTACGGCCAGGCCACGGCCGAGATGTTCCTGCTGTTCACCTTCGTCGCGTTCGGGGCCTGGCTGATCTGGAGTGGCTTCACCGTTGCCGATGGCCGCACGCTGCTGTTTGCGCTGCTGGCGCTGGTGGCGCGCACCGCGGTGCTGCTACCGGTGCTCGCCCGGGAGGGGATCGACCGGCGAACCCGAAGGATCGTGGCCTGGTCGGGGACCCCGGGGACTCAGCTCGCTGCTCCTGATCCTGCTGCCGGTGTTTGCCGGCGTGCCGGGGAGCGAGCGGCTCTTCGCCATCACCTGTCTGGTGGTGCTGCTCTCGGTGGCGCTGCACGGCACCGGGATCGCCCTGTTCCTCCGGGGACGAGGGGACGACCAACGCGCCGGTCCGGGTTACCGGCGGCGACGCGGTGACCCATGAGCCCGATCCCGACGCCAAGGTCCCCGAGAAGATCACCCTGGAGGAGTTCCAGAAGCTGCGCGACGCGGGCGAGCCCTATGTGCTGGCCGACGTCCGCACCGAGCGGAGCTACCGGGCCGACAATCTGCAAGCGCAGGGCGCCATCCGGCTCCCGCCCGACGATGCGGTGCGCCGAGCTCGGGAGCTGGGCCTGGAGCATCACGGGACGGTAGTGCTCTACTGTGCGTGAAAGGATGAAGCCACAAGCGCCCGGGTGGCGCGAGAGCTTCGAGCGGCAGGCTGGCCCAAGGCGCGCGCGCTGGTGGGCGGCTGGGCCGCTGGCAGCAGGAGGGCCTCCCGGTCGAACCCAGGAGCGCCGAGCCCATAGCCCATAGCGGATAGCTAATAGCCAATAGCGGATAGCGCAGCCCCTGGCACACCCGTTGCCATAATCCCCCCGCAGTCAGGGCCGTTGCCCAACGCAGCGGCCCGCGGCCCCCCCTAGAACGCCAGAACGACCCAGCTTGGGCCCTCAACTGCTCCCGATTATGGAGGCGGAACTCATGCGCGTACTGCAATTCGCGAAGCGATCTGTCATGACGGTGGCGTTTATCAGCGCCACCCTGGCGGGATGTACCGACAACTCGAGCCCGGATGCGCCGTTCAATCCGGCCGGCACCAGCGCGGACCTGGACGCGGTGGGATCGAGCTTCTCATCGGAGACCTTCAACAGCTTCTCCGCCCTCAGCATCAAGTTCGACGCCGCCATCGGCGGGGCGCCCATCATCTCGACGTCCGCCGCAGCTATGGCGATCGGGCGCCGCGGCAGCAGCTCGAACGTGCGGGCCGCCGCGGTGCAGAGCGCCCAACGCCTGGCGGGGATGATGACCCGGTCGGCGAAGCAGGGTGCCGGGATCTCGATGATGGCGATTCCGTCCAACGTGGCGGGAAAGACCTTCGAGTACGATCTGGCGACCGGCGCCTACGTCGTGTCGTCCCGTCCGCTGCTGCCGCTCAACAAGGTCCGCTTCATCCTCTATGCGGTCGATCCGGTGACGCTCGCTCCGGTGGACCCGCTGGTGGAGACCGGCTACGTGGATCTGATCGACCGGAGCGCCGGCACCACTCAGGCGGCTGAGATCGTGGTCGTCTCGGGGAGCACCACCTACCTCGACTACACCATCACCGCCACCAGCACTGCCTCGAGCGGCCGGGTGACCGTGGTCGGGTACGTGACCGATGGACTGGTCCAGGCCAACGTCAATCTCCGCTCGTCCATCACCTTCACCGGTGGCCTCACGCTGAACTACTCGCTCGGGGTGCCCGACCGCGGGGTCGCGATCGACCTCACCCTGACTGCGACGGACCTGGCCCAGCAGACCGGGACGCTGACGGTGAACCTGACGCTCCGGGGTCCCAACGGCACGGTAGGCATGACCGGGCAGTTCACCAACACGACCGGTCTCCTGCACGTGCGGATCAACGGACAGGCCTTTGCCACCGTCACCACGGACGGCACGACCGTCACCTACACTCGAGACGACGGCCAGCCGTTCAGCAACGACGAGGCGGGGGCGATGACTCGGGTGTTCGAGCTGCAGGCGGGAGCCTTCATCGCGTTCGATCAGATGCTGGCGCCGGTGGGAGCGTTGTTCGCGACGTGAAGGCGGTAGGCGGTAGGGCGGTAAGCAGATAAGCGGTAAACAGAAGAAGCCCGACGATTTGGCCGGGCTTCTTCATTTGTAGTCATCGCGAGCAGGCGCAGCCTGCGTGGCGATCCGTGGATGCCTCAGCCTCCAAGCCAGGCCTTCCCCCCCACCAGCTCCCGCACCAGGTCGTCGCTGCGAGCGGTCCGCCGCCTCGGCCGCGAAGTTGGTCACCAGGCGGTGCCGCAGCACCGAGGCGGCCACCGCCCGCACGTCGTCCAGGTCGGCCATCGGGCCGGCCCGCGATGGCGGCGCGCGCCTTGGCGCCGAGCACCAGGTACTGCGAGGCGCGGGGGCCGGCGCCCCACTCGACGTATTCCTTAATGAAGTCCGGGCGCGTCGCTGTCGACCGGGCGGGTCATGCGCGCCAGGCTCACCGCCGCCCGGATCAGCCCGCGGGAGACCGGGATCCGGCGCACCAGCGCCTGCATCGCGAGCACCGACTCGGCGTCGAGCACCGGCTCGAGCGCCGCCCGCGCGGTGCCGGTGGTCTGCTCCACGATGGCCTCTTCCTCCACCCGGCTGGGATAGCCGACCCGGAGCTCGAGCATGAAGCGGTCGAGCTGGGCCTCGGGCAGCGGATAGGTGCCTTCCTGCTCGATCGGGTTCTGGGTGGCCAGCACGAAGAACGGATCGGGCAGCCGATAGGTGGTGCCGGCCGGCGGTCACCTGGTGCTCCTGCATCGCCTGGAGCAGCGCGGCCTGGGTCTTGGGCGGCGTGCGGTTGATCTCGTCGGCCAGCACCATGTTGGCGAAGATGGGGCCCTTGCACGAAGCGGAACGCCCGCTTGCCGGTGGTGAGGTCTTCCTCGATGATCTCGGTGCCGGTGATGTCGCTGGGCATCAGGTCGGGGGTGAACTGGATCCGGTTGAAGCTCAGGTCCAGCGCCTCGGCCAGCGGTCGGACCATCAGGGTCTTGGCCAGCCCGGGCACGCCGATCGAGCAGGGCGTGGCCGCCGGCGAGGACGGCGGTCAGGATCCCGTCGACGACGTCTTCCTGGCCCACGATGCGCTGGGCCACCTGGCTCTTGAGCCGGGTGACCGCGCCGACCAGGCGCTCGAGCTGCTGGACGTCGTCGTGGGGTGCGGCTTGCGTAGCGGTCATGATCTCTCTACGAAGGTTCTGATGCTGAGATTTCCCCATGGTTCAGGAGGTGGACGCCATGAGGGTCATGGAATTCATCCCGTCATCGGCGCAGCCAATAGCGGATAGCCGATGAGCGGCGCGCGCAATGCGCGCCCGACATTGCGAAATATTTCACAAGCGAATAGCTTAGCCGCCGTGACGCCCTCGCAACCCGGTGGAGGAAAGGGCCCTAGCCCCATGCGCTACGCCGGATTGGGCCTCCAACTCGCGGTGAGTTTGCTGGTCTTCGTCTGGATCGGACAGTGGGCCGACCGCAAGCTGGGCACCGGAGGGCTGCTCACCATCCTGGCGGCATTAATCGGTTTCGGGGGCACGATGTTCTCGATCGTTCGCAGTCTGAATCGGGACAACAAGGGCGAATGACGCGGGCAAAGCGCTATCTCCTCGGTATGGGCGTGGTGCTGATTCTCTTTCTGGGAGTCCTGGCCTTTGCTCCTCCCGATTGGCGCCCGAGCCTGTGGCTGGCGCTCGGTCTCGCCATGGCCCTTCAGGTTCCCCTCGGCATGTGGTTGATGGCGAGCCTCGGCAGCGATCGTTTCCTTGCCGTCTGGGTCCTCGGGATCCTGGCCCGCCTGGCACTGCTGGGCGTCGCGGGACTGGCGCTCTTCCCCGCCTTTCACTGGCCCGCGGCACCGGGACTCCTCAGCCTGGTCCTTCTCCTGATGGCTTCGCTGGCCCTCGAAGGCCTGGTCTCGATGCAGGAGTTCCGGAAGGTGCCCGCCCGGTGAAGCGCCTGGCTCGGGGGACCGGACTCGCCGCCCTGCTGGTTCTCCTTGGCAGCGGGCTGGTGGGCGCCCAGGTGGCCCCGATCCAGAAGGAAGCCTTCAAGTCGGCGCAGGGTGAGCACCGGGCGAGCGAGCGCGAGGTGGACGTCATGGAGCACCTCGCGAATTCCCATGTGATCGAGATTCCCTGGTTCAACGAGCGCTACACCAAAGAGATCGCGCTCCCCCGGATTCCGCCCATTCATATCGGTCGGCTGGAGATCGATCTGTCACCCACCAAGCACTCGGTCTACGTGGTGCTCGCGGCACTGCTGGTGGCGCTGGTCTTCGTGACCTCGGCTCGATCCGTCGCGCAGGCCCAGTCCCGCGGTAAGCCGCCGAAGGGGTTCGCCGGAGCGGTGGAGGCGACCACGCTCTACCTTCGCCAGGAGTTCATCCTGCCCAACGTCGGCCACCACGGCGAGGGCTACGTTCCCTATCTGGTGACGGTCTTCTTCTTCATCCTCTTCTGCAATCTGCTGGGGCTGGTGCCCTGGGGAGCGACGCCGACCGGCAACATCGCGGTCACCGGCGCGATGGCGCTGCTGGCGTTCGTGGTGATCGAGATCTCGGGCATGCGGGCGTTGGGCCTCAAGGGCTACCTCAAGACGATCTTCTATCTACCGCCGGGGCTGCCGGGCTTCATGAAGCCGATCATGCTCCTGGTCATGACGCCGATCGAGCTCATCGGCAAGCTGGCCAAGCCCTTTGCGCTCGCGGTTCGACTCTTCGCGAACATGACGGCCGGGCACGCGCTGGTGCTCGCGCTCATCGGCCTGACCTTCACCTTCCAGAGCTATGTCGTGGGCGTGGCCGCATCGGCCATGGCGACGGCGGTCATGCTGCTGGAGCTGTTCGTAGCGTTCCTGCAGGCATTCGTGTTCATGCTGCTGACCGCGGTGTTCATTGGATTGATGCGGGCGGAGCATTAAGGCGGGGAAGCGGGGAAGCAGGGAATGGAAAGCAGGTAGATCAGCCGGCGGGCGTTCGCGCCGAGCTGAGTCGGTAATCCGCCGGGCGGCGGATGAAGCCCGCTGTTCCGAGCCTTGGCTCTGGAACGACGGCGGGTTGCCCAGGGCGAGGCCGTTTCGGGAGAGTCGGCCCACGCGGGGCGAGCGCAGCCGGGTAACGGGTCTCCCGCTCAAGCAACGGAGCTCAAACATGGTGGACATGTTACTTCTGGTACAGGCGACGGCGGAGACGGCCGGCCGCGGGTACGGCATGGTGGGCGCGGGTCTCGGCGCCGGTCTCGCGGTCATCGGCGCGGGGATCGGGATCGGGCGGATCGGTGGCTCGGTCGCCGACGGGATGGCGCGCCAGCCCGAGAATAGCGCGCGGATCCAGACCGGCGGCTTGATCTTCGCGGCGCTGGTCGAAGGAGTCGCGCTGTTCGTCGCGGTTATCGCGCTGCTCATGCAGGGGAAGATCACGTTCTAGGGGAGCTTTCATGCTTGCTTTGACGCTCGCTCTGATTCAAGAGGAACACGCGGCCAGCGGTCCACTGGTGGTGAACGGCGGACTGGTGATCTGGACGCTGGTGGTGTTCGGCCTCCTGCTCTTCATTCTGAAGAAGTACGCGCTTCCGCCGATTATGGCTGCGGTGGAAGCGCGGGAGCGGGACCTGGAGGAGACCCTGGCCGAGGCGGAGCGGCAGCGGGCGGAGGCAAGCCGGCTGTTGGCCGAGCACGAGAAGCTGGTGGTCGAGGGCAGGGCGCAGGCGCATGCCCTGCTCCAGGAGGCGCGCACCGCCGGGGAAAAGGAACGAGCGCTGGCGCTGGAGAAGACCCGGCAGGAGCAGGAGGAGCTGCTGGAGCGGGCTCGGCGCGACATCCTGGCCGAGCGCGACCGGGCCCTGGTCGAGCTCCGTCGCGAGGCGGTGGATCTCTCGCTGGCGGCCGCCTCCAAGCTCATCGGGGAGCGGCTCACCTCGGAGACCGACAAGAAGATCGTGCAGGAATACCTCGCCGGCCTGGATACCCGGCATTGAGAGCCGAGACGGTCGCCCGCAACTACGCCGAGGTGCTGTTTGAGCTCGGCGAGAAGAGCGGTAACACGGATCGGTATGCCGATCTGATCGACGCGGTGGCCGGGGCGGTGGAGAACACCCCGCGGCTGCAGACGGTGCTCATGTCGCCTCGGGTCTCCAAGACCGAGAAGGCCCGCCTGTTCAGCGCGGCGCTGCCCAATGTGCCCCGCGAGTTCGTGCTGTTCATTCAGGCGCTGGTCCGGCGGGGCCGCCAGGTGCTCCTGCGGCAGATCGCGAGCGAGTACCTGGCCTTGCTGGACCAGAAGCTCGACCGGGTGCGGGCCGGGGTGACCCTGGCGCGGAACCCGGATGAGAAGTTGAAGCGCACCATCCAGGACGCGTTGACCAAGCAGCTGGGCAAGCAGGTGATCGCGGCGTTTTTGGTTGAGCCGGAGATTCTGGGTGGGGCCATTGTGCGGGTGGGCCAGATGGTGCTGGACGGCTCGGTGCGGCGGCGGATGACGAAGCTCAGGCGGCAATTGCTGGCGCGGTAGGCATCGATGAAGCGCGACGCGGCGCGTCGCGCCGTGTTATGGATGTATGATCATCCCAAGGGCCACCCATGAGGGTGGCCCCGATGTTTTTCGGCCATCATCCCGATCCCAAACGCCCGCCTGGGGCGGGCCTTGGTTGATTTATTACGCGTGCCGCGTACCCGGCCCTTACGGGCCGGGCTCTTGATTTGGCGCGGTCCTCCGGACCGCGGATACCCGCCGACCAGACAAGCTCCATTCGAAATGTGTGTACAGAACCCTACCAAACACGGAGCGTCCGCGGTCCGGAGGACCGCGCCAAATCGGGAGGGCCACCCGTGAGGGTGGCCTTGGCATCCATGCCCAACGGCATCCCATAGGCCCGCGACGCGGGCCGTGGTCAATCCAACACGTGCGCGGCGTCGTAGGTGATCCCGTGTCGTTCCAGCAGCCCCAGAAATTCCCCGGTGAATGCCCGCTCCCGGTGATGCATCTCCTGATTGCGGATGTATTCGCGCAGGTATTCATCATCAAAACCTGTCACCGTGAATGCCCCGTACCCGTGTTGCCACCGGAAATCACGCCGGTGGGGGATGGTCTCGATGGATCCAGCGGGTAGGTGTTTGCCTTGATGGTGCTCACCAGCTCCGCAATGGTCACTGTGCCCGGGGGCTCGAGGTAGAGATGCAGATGATCTCTGACTCCTCCGGCACAGAGCAGCTTGCCCTCCTTCCGGGAGATGATGTTGCTGGCGCACGCGAACAGCCGAGGCCGCCACTCGGGGTCCAGCCAGGGCCTCCGGTTCTTGGTGGCCCAGACCAGGTGCAGGCGAAGCGAGAGATAGGTGTCTGCCATGAACCCTTCACCCTAGTCTCTCGATCCAGGTAGTGGGAATCATCACTTCGCGCTGTGGTGCCAAATTCTCCGGGCGGCACCTATGTTTCTCGCCGCTGGCTTGAACCCGCGCCTCGACTCCTGACTCGAGCCCTTCGTGATCGCCGTCGCGCTCCTTGTGGTCCAGCAAGCGGCAGCCGGAACGCCGAATCCGTACTGGCAGCAGCAGGTGGCCTACCAGATCGAAGCCCGCCTGGACGAGCCGCGCGGGGTGCTGGCCGGCACCGAGCGGATCCACTACACCAATCGCTCGCCCGACACCCTCACGACCTTCTCGCTCCATCTCCATCTCAACGCCTTTCGCCCCGGCTCCCGCTGGGCCGATGCCGACTCGGTCGAAGGCCGCCGCCGCTTCAACGATCTCAAGGACCCCGACTTCGCCTACAACCACGTGCGCGACGTCCGGATCATGGGCACGCCGGTGCGCCCGGTGTATCCCTTCGCCCCCGACAGCACCATCGTGCGCTTCGACCTCCCCCGCCCGCTGTTGCCGGGCGACTCGATGGCGGTGGACCTGAGCTGGGACGCGCGACCCTCCACCGTGCCCCGGCGACAGGGACGGGAGGGCCGCCGTTTCGATTTCGCCCAGTGGTATCCCAAGGTGGTGGTGTACGACCGCGACGGGTGGGAAGAGCATCCGCTCTATCCCGCCGGTGAGTTCTACGGCGAGTTCGCCTCGTTCACCGTCGACCTCGACGTGCCCGAGGACCAGGTGATGGGAGCGACCGGCGTTCCGGTCTGCGGCGACCCCGGCTGGGCCCGGGCCAACCGCAACCGGTCACGCCCGGTGGACTACCAGCGGGACTACTACGGGGCGCGCACTCCGTCGGCCGGTGCGTGCGAGCGTCCCGCCGCCGGCCGGAAGAAGCTCCGCTGGTACGCCGAGGACGTGCACCACTTCGCGCTCTCGCTCAACCCGGCGTACCGCTACGAGGAAGGCCGCTACGGCGACGTCGCGGTGCGGGTGCTCTACCAGCCGGGAGACGAGGCGAGCTGGGGCGGCGGCGTCGCGGTGGAGCGAACCGAGACCGCGCTCGCCTGGCTCGATCGGCTCTTCGGCAAGTTCGCCTGGCCCCAGATCACCAACGTGCACCGGATCGAAGGCGGCGGCACCGAGTTCCCCATGATGATCATGGACGGCTCGGCCGATCAGGGGCTGATCGTCCACGAGCTGGGCCACAACTATGTCATGGGAATCCTGGCCAACAACGAATGGAAGGAAGGCTGGCTGGACGAGGGGTTCACCAGCTTTCAGACCAGCTGGTTCTGGGAGGCGCTCGGCAAGGGCGGCGCCTACGAGAACGAGGAGCCGGGCGTCCTGGACCTGGATCTCGACGGCTACTCCGAGCCGCCGAGTTTACCGGGCGAGGCCTATCGCGACTTCAACTCCTACAACATCGCGATCTACACCCGGGGCGAGCTGTTCTTTCACCAGCTGCGCTACATCGTGGGCGACGAGACGATGCACCGGATCCTCCAGACCTTCTATCAGCGGTGGAAGCTGAAGCACGTGGACGAGGCCGCCTTTCGAGCGGTGGCGGAGGAGGTGTCGCATCAGGATCTGTCCACCTTCTTCGCGCAGTGGCTGCATGGGGTGGAGTTGTACGACTACGCGGTGGGGAGGGTGAAGGCGGGCGAGGCGGGGAAGCGGGGAAGCGGGGCGGTGGATGACTCGAGTGGAAGTGGTGCGGAAAGGGTGAAGGACGGATTCCAGTGGACGTCGCCGTCATAGCCAAGAGCGATACCGGAGTCGTGCGCGCAGAGGGACTGGCCGAGCGGGAATGGGTGGAGGTGGAGACCCGCAGCAAGCCGAAGCTGGTGATGCTGGACCCTCTGGTCCGAACCCACGACTGGAACATGCTCAACAACCGGAAGCGCGTCGGTGGGCTGCTGACCCGGCTGTTCGGTTCGAAGCCAGGAGTTGAAGGCTACTTCCATCCGTACTTCTCGACCCGCTCCCGGCGCGACCGGCTCACCGCGGGTATGCAGCCCACGGTATGGTACAACGACGCCGGGGGCGTGACGCTCGGCCTCCGAGCCCTGGACGATTATCTCGGCCGGTTCGACCAGAATCAGAGCTTGATCAGCGCGAGCACGACATGGGGCACGGACAATGGCGTGAAGGACACCGACTTCTTCTTCCGGGTGCGCAATCCGGTGTCTCTCCGGGCCCCCAACCTGAGCCAGACCTTCGACGTCTTCAACTTCGAGGGGCGTTACGGCGCCACCGCCAGCTTCAAGTGGTCGCGGCGGGCTCATCTCAGCTTCGGCCCGACCTCGAGTCGGAGCCTGAGGCTGCAATGGGTGGCTACCGACGACTTCCGCTACCTGGATCCCGGCCTCTACGATCCGGTGGGCACGGTCGAGCTGGCTATGGGCAGCGGCGTCGCGACCACCAGCGGGAAGTGGCAGCTCGCGGCGCGGGTCAACACCGGAGGGGGACTGGCGTACAACCGTAATGGGCTCGCCGCGAGCGGCCGGCCCGATCTGGATCCGTTCTACTTTCGCGGCTCGCTGGAAGCCACCGCGCGCCGGCCGATCGGCCGCTCACTCGGTCTCGGTGCTCGCCTGTTCGTGGGCGGAGCCGGCGGGACTCACACCGCCGCCAAGCAGCGCCAGTTCTACGTCCAGGGCTCCGATCCCTTAGAGCAGCTGAACAATCCATTTCTCCGCTCCCGCGGTGCGCTGCTGGTGGGTGAGGACTTCCACTACCAGGCCCCCGGCGGTGCCGGCGTCCGCGGCGTGGATTCCCGGGTGTCCACCGGCGCGATAGCCGGCTTCAATCTGGAGCTGGAGCGGGCGCTGCTCGCTCGCGCATCGGCGAAACTGTTCAACCGGGTTACCGTCGCCGCATTCGGCGATCTCTCGTACGGAGACGACATCCATTTTCTCGGCGATGCCGGCGTCGGCCTTCGCGCGGAGCATCGCATCGGCGACACCCGGTTCACCACCCGATTCGATTTCCCGCTTGTACGTCAATCGGCCGGAGCTGGCGCAGGACCGCGCGCCGGGCGACGATAAATTCGCGTTTCGCTGGACCTTCAGCTTCGAGCCGGAGTTGTGAGGCGGGAAGCGGGGAGGCGGGGAAGTACGGGAAGAGGCAGCGGAATAGAGCAAAGGAGTCGGATCTGAAGTCCGATTCTTTGAATACTGACTGTCTGCTTCCCTCCTTCCCGCTTCCCGCTTCCCGTCCTTCCCGCTTCCCGCCTACCCGCTTCCCTGCCATATTTCCCCCGCATGCTGAAACCCTACGACACCAACCGCCGCGAGCTGCTGCGCTCGGCCCTGGGCGACTGGCTCGAGCGGCTGGTTGCGAACACCGAAGATCGCGTCATCGCCCGGCGATACTTCCGGCCTCCCGGTGCGCTGCCGGAGATGGGATTTCTCGCGGCCTGCACCCGCTGCGGTGCTTGTGTCGACGTCTGTCCCCCGCATGCGATTCTCAAGGTGCCGACCGATGGCGGGCTCGCCGCCGGCACGCCATACATCGATCCTCAAGCGCAGCCGTGTATCGCCTGCGCCACCATGCCGTGCGCGGCCGCGTGCCCCACCGCGGCGCTCACCGTGCCGGCGAACGGATGGAGCGGATATCGCGTCGGCTATGTGGAGCTGGATCCCCAGCGCTGCATCACCTTTCGGGGCACTCCCTGTCGGCGTGTGTGCCGATGCATGTCCGGTGGGGCCGGCGGCGCTGTCGATCGATGAGGGCGGCCATCCGCTGCTCCGGGCCGAGGGATGTGTGGGCTGCGGCGTCTGCGCTCAGGTCTGCGTGACGACGCCTTCATCATTCCAGCTCACCTACGCAGGCGGCTGAGTGCCTCCGGTGCCATACCGGGTGGACAAACCCTGGGGTTACGAGCTGATCTGGGCCCGCACCGATCGCTATGTGGGCAAGATTCTCCATGTGAAGGCGGGCCACATTCTCAGCCTGCAGTATCACAACTTCAAGGACGAGACGATGCACGTTCTCTCCGGCGAGCTCACCCTCCGAACCCAGGAAGGTGACCGCCTGGTGGCCCGGCCGTTCAAGGCGGGGGAGACGGTGCACATTCCGCCCAAGCTGATTCACCAGATCGAGGCGGTGGTGGACAGCGACGTGCTCGAGGCTTCGACGCCCGAGCTCGACGACCTGGTGCGCCTCCAGGACCGATACGGACGAGGTTGAGATGCAAGTGATCATCCCGCTCGCCGGCAAAGGCACCCGGTTGAGGCCGCACACCCACCTGGTGCCCAAGCCATTGCTCAAGGTGGCCGGCCGCCCGGTCATGGATTGGGTGATGGACCGGCTCCAGGGTCTGGATGTCAGCGAGCTCATCTTCATCACCGGGCATCTCAAGGAGCAGGTGGAAGCGTTTGCCCGCTCCCGCTATCGGATTCCGTCCCGCTTCATCGAGCAGAAAGTGCAGGACGGCACCGCTGGAGCGATCAACCTGGCTCGGCCTCACGTGAAGGAGGCGGTGCTGATCATCTTCGTCGACACCGTGTTCGAGGCCGATCTCACGCTGATCAATCGCACCGACGCGGACGGGATCATCTGGGCCAAGGAGGTGGAGGACTACCAGCGCTTCGGCGTCGTGGTGACCGACGCCAAGGGCTACATGACCCGCATCGTGGAGAAGCCCTCCACGCCCATCTCCAAGCTGGCCAACATCGGCCTCTACTACATTCGCGCGGTAGACAGCCTGTGGCAGGGGATCGACCACGTGCTGGCCAACCCGGCCAACAAGGGCGAGTGGTATCTCACCGACGCCTTTCAGTGGATGATCGAGCACGGCAAGAAAATTCTCACCGCCGAAGTGGGCGGTTGGTACGACTGCGGCAAGCTCGACACCCTGTTGGAGACCAACGAGATTCTGCTTCGCAAGGGCGCGGCCCGAAAGCGGAGCTTTCCTGGCGTCACCATTCACGATCCGGTGTATATCGAGGATGGCGTCACCATCGATCGCAGCGAGATCGGCCCCAACGTCTCCCTGGAGCAGGGCACCAAGGTCAGCGGGAGCCGGCTGCGCAACACCATCGTCGGTCGAGACTCGAAGTTGAGCCGGGTGGAGCTGGACGGCTCGCTGCTGGGGAACGGCGTGGTAGTGGACGGTCTCCACGGCAGCGTAACCCTGGGCGATCATTCGGAGGTGACCGCAAAACCCAACTCGGGGAAGTCATCCCTCGCAGTGCTCGGGGCGAGTCTGAAGAGCCAGAGCGCGGTGACCTCGGTAGACGATCTCTGCCGGTCGTACCTCGACCTCAAGTATCATTTCGACCCGGCCGCGGGCAGCATCGTCGGCCTGGTTGCCGAAGACGCCAGGCTGGGCCGCTTCGATCCCCAGACCATCAGAGAGCACATTTCGGCACTGCGTTCGGTAGCCGGCGCGGTGGAGGAGCTGGAGCCCGATACTCTGGCGGCCGAGATCGATCGCACCGCCCTGCTGGGCGAGATCCGCACTGCCATTTTTCGTCTGGAGCACGAGCAGCCCAATGTCCGCAATCCGGGCTTCTGGCTCGGGCATCTCTTTCAGGGACTCTACGCCCTGCTCGCCCGCACCGAGACCGATCCGGCGGAGCGGGCCCCGGCCGTAGCAGCCCGCCTGGCCGATGCCCCGGCGTTTCTGGATTCCGGACGCGCGACCATCAGCGAACCGCCGGCCGTGTTCGTCGACATGGCCTTGAGCATGCTCGGCGGCGGCGGGGAGCTGATCGCGCAGGTGGTGTCCGTGTTCGGCAGCGCGGCTCCCACCCTGGCCGACGAGCTCAAGCGGGTGGGACAGAAGGCGCTGGAGTCGTTGGTCAGCTTTGGGGCCGCGCTCAAGGACGAGATCGAGCCCAATCCCGATCCCAACGCCTTCGCCATCGGCGAGGAGCAGTTCAGCCGCCGGCTGCATCACGAGCACGCGTTGATGGCGGGCCCGCCGGAGCTGTGGCGCTACGGGCTTCACCTGCAGGAGGAGGTGACTCAGGAGATCGTAGCGCTTGCGGCGCGGATCGATCCCCGTCCCTGGCGCGAGCTGGTCGACCATCTCCGGGATCAGACGCCCGAGCCCGATGAGCTGCTGGGGGTCTACCGCTCGGAGCTCGATCGCGCGTGTGATTTCGTGCGGCAGCACAATCTGGTGCGAGTGCCTGACGGCAATGTCGAGGTGGTTCCGACGCCGGCCTTCCTGGCATCGCTGGTGCCCTTCGCCGCCTACGAGCCCCCGCCGATCTTCCTGCAGCAGCGCACCGGACGCTTCTACGTCACCCGGCCGACCCTTCGCTGCCGCCGGGAGCCTTCTCCCAGCAGCGCCGGGGCCATTGCCGCCACGCCATCCCGGTGATGGCGGCGCACGAGGTCTATCCCGGCCACCATCTCCAGCTGCTGACGAGCGAAGGGCTCGACTCCGAGGTGCGCCGCCACGTCTGGAGCCCGGTGATGGTGGAAGGCTGGGCGCTGTACTCCGAGCAGCTGATGGGCGAGGCCGGCTATTACGAGAGCGACGAGGTCCGCCTGTTTCAGCTGGTCAATTTGCTCTGGCGCGCCATCCGGGTGGTGTTGGACGTCGGCCTGCACACTCGGGGCATGACCCCGGCGGAGGCGGTGGATTATCTGGTGGAGCATCTGCCGATCGAGCGGTTGAGCGCTGAGGCGGAGGTCCGCCGGTATTGCGCGTGGCCCACCTACCAGCTGTGCTATGCGGTGGGACGGCGCGAGCTGTTGCGGCTCAGGGAGGCATACCAGGAGCGAGAGGCGGCTTCCTTCGACCCCCGGCGATTCCATGACGAGCTGATGAGCTACGGCGGAATACCGGTGTCGCTAGCGCGCTGGGGCATGGATCTCGTGGAGTGACCATGAAGATCACCGTCCTGACCTATCTCGACAGCGAAGACGAAAACTCCAAGGACTACGAGGCGGTGGTCCCCCAGGTGGCCCGCGCGCTCCGGACTCTCAGTCACCGGGTGTCCGTCCTCGGGGTCCACGGCGATGTCAAGCGGCTCGATCGCCGGGCTGTCGCGGCGGAAGCCGGACCTGGTGTTCAATCTCATGGAGATGTTCAGCGAGAACGTCTTCGGCGACATTCCCGTCACCGGCCTGCTCGATCTCCTCGGCCTCAAATACACCGGGAGCGGCCCCGGCGAGCTCTATCTCAGCCAGGACAAGGGTCTCACCAAGAAGCTGCTGGCGTTCGAGGAGATCCTCTATCCCCGCTTCGCGGTCTTCTCCCGGCAGCAGGCGTTCGAGACCGGCGGCAATCTGCGGATGCCGCTCTTCGTGAAGCCACTCCGCTCCGACTCCTCCCTCGGCATCGGCGGCAAGTCGCTGGTGCACGATGCCGTGGCCCTGATGGAGCGGGTGAATTACATCCGGAAGGAGCTGAACGACTCCGCACTGGCTGAGGAGTTCATCGATGGGCGGGAGTTCTACGTCGGGGTACTGGGGAACGGGCAACCCAAGGCGCTACCGCCGATCGAGGTGGACTTCACCGGCTTTCCCGAGGGCGTGCCCAAGGTGCTGGACAGCAAGGCCAAATGGGACGAGCGCAGCAAGGAGTACAAGGGTACCAAGTCAGTGCTGGCCAATTTGCCGGATGAGCTGCGGGCCAGATTGCAGAAGGTAGCGGTCGACGCCTACCGGGCGCTCCGGGTCCGGGATTATGGCCGAGTGGATCTCCGGCTCACCGAAACGGGCGACATCTACGTGCTGGAAGTGAACGCGAGCTGCTATCTCGAGAAGTCCAGCGAGTTCGCCATGTCGGCGGCAGCGGCGGGGTTCGAGTATCCCAAGCTGATCGAGCGGATCGTGCAGCTGGCGCTGGAGCGCTACGGCAAGTAGCTCCCCCGCTGCACGTGGTTCATCGCCAGGCCGGTCACCAGGGTGGTGAGGGCCATGATGGCGGAGTCCTCCCGGTTGGCCGGATAGCCCTGTTCCAGCTGGGCGGCCCGTTCGGCCAGATAGCGGAGCAGCACGCGGGTGCGCTCGGGGAAATGGCCGGTCCAGCGAAACACGTTGGCCATCAGCTCGGGCTCGAGCCGGCGAATCAGCGCCTCAGCCGGACGGAGCGGGTCATCGAGCGACAGCCCGTCGCTGGGGCCGAGATCCTCGAAGATGGCCCGCAGCGCCCCATCTAGTCCAGGCGGCAGCTCCAGTGAGGCCGGGGCTCGGCCGTAGTATTGATCCAGCGAGTATTCGATGTCGCCAACATCTTCGTCCAGCTCGCTGTTGGTGACTTCGGGAGGCCGGTCCCGCAGCCCGGCCATGGTGCGGCTGCAATAGGCGAGTTTCGCATAGGCAACCGGCCAGCCCCCGTACTCGGTGCGCCAGTCGAGCCCCGGACTCATCCACACCGCAAAGGTCTCCGCCCAATCCTCGTCGGGATGCTTCTGGGCATACCAGCCCGGGAGGTGCCGGACGTAGCGCCGGCTGAAGGGCTCGGGCCGGTACTCTTCGAAGTAGGGTTGGGTGATGGAGCCGAACTGCTTGACCCACTCTTCCTGGTCGTAGAGCCGATAGGCGTAGTTGATGACGTGGCCCATCTCGTGACGCAGGTAGCGCAGGATATCGGCCCGGTCGAATCCCTCCACGTGTCCTACCCGCTCGGCGTGGAGCGCGGTGAGGTCGGGCCGGGCCAGATAGAAGGGGATCGCCATCGCGATGGTCTCGAAGGGGACACCCCACTCGGTGGAGAGGTAGAAGCGGGGCCGGACCCGGGTGATCCCCGCCTGGCGGAGCTCGTTCTCGAACTCCGCGAGGATCGGCTCCAGGCGGGTCCCTTCGATGGTGAGTCCGAGATCGCGGATCGGCGTGGACCAGAGATTCGACTCATGAAACCGCAACGGCTCGGACGACATGGCAACAAACATACATGTAGGTGAAAGGGGCGCTATTCGGCCTTCCGGGGTGCCGCCGGCGGTCAAAGGGCTGTCGCTGGTCTCCCTGTTCAACGACTTCGCCAGCGAGATGGTGTACCCCTTGCTGCCGGCCTTCGTCACCCGGACCCTGGGCGGCGGCGCGCTGATCCTGGGAATTCTGGACGGCGCCTCCGAGCTCACATCCTCGGTGCTGAAATGGATCAGCGGGCGCCTGGCCGACCGGCCCGGATGGCGCCGGCCGCTCATCCTGGGCGGGTACGCGACGGCGATCCTGGTCCGGCCGCTCATCGCCTTTACCAACAAGGCCTGGCAGGTCGTGGGGTTCCGGGTCATCGACCGGGTGGGGAAGGGGCTCCGGACCGCGCCGCGCGATGCCATGATCTCGGATATCACGCCGGCGGAGCTGAAGGGCCGGGCCTTCGGGTTTCATCGTGGCGCCGACCACTTTGGCGCCGTGCTCGGCTCGCTGGCCGCCTGGTGGCTGCTGCGACAGGGGGCCGACGTGCGGCAGGTGATCGAGTGGAGCGTGGTGCCGGGGGTGGTGGCGTTCGTGGTGCTGGCGGTGGTGCTGAAGGGCGGGCGGACGGCCGGACAGGCGGACAGACGGTCTGAGACTTCCTCTTCTCGTCGACCGCGACCCGCGCCCGCCCGTCCGCCTTCTGGCCCTCGGTGCTCGCCCTCACCGCCCTCACCTTCTTCCGGCTTCCCGAGACCCTCCTCATTCTCCGGCTGCAGGACCTCGGCGTTGCGGTGGCGGCGATTCCACTGGTTTGGGCCGGCCTCCATGTGGTGCGGAGCGCCAGCTCCTACCCCGGTGGGTGGCTGGCCGACCGGCTGGGACCCCGCCGCATGGTTGCAGCGGGAGGACTGCTGTTCGCGGGGGTGGCACTCGCCCTCGGTGGCGCGATCGGCTCTGCCACAGCAACGACACTCTTCCTGACCTTCGGTCTGGTGGCGGGCCTCACCGAGTCGGGGGAGCGATCGATCGTGAGCCGGCTGGCACCGGTACGCACCGGGCGCGGGTTTGGCATTTACCACGCGCTTACCGGTGGGACGGCGCTCCCGGCCGGGCTGATCTTCGGAGCGCTCTATCAATCGGTCAGCGGCCGCACGGCGCTTTGGACTTCGGCCGGCGGGATGCTGGCTGCGGTCCTGGTCTGGCTGGCGATACCCGCGTCACCCGAGGGAGACCGCTGACTATGAAGGTTTTCTGGCTGGTAGCTGTGGCGAGCGCGGTTGCTTCAACCGGCGCGGTGGCGCAGGTGCAGGTGCGGGTGGGAGATCCGCGACGGGCAACCTATTCCGAGCTGCACGAGGCACTGCGGGAAGGAACTCCGGCAGCGGATTCGATGCTGGCTCTGCAGCGCTCCAAGTCTCCCGCGCGGCTCTGGCGCCGGATGTGGGCGGCGGTGCGAGGAACCGGAGACTGGAACTCGGGGCTCGTGGCGCTCACCCGGCTGGCTGAGCTGAGGAGCGCGGCCTATGCCGACAGCGCCGCGAGGATGCAACGCCGATTGAGCCAGGCAGACCCTGACTCACCGCCTTTTCCGGGTAATCCGGGACTCAAGGCGGAAGATCTGGAGCCTTCGCTTCAGGCGATCATCTTGGAGCGGCGCCGAGCGGTGCAGGGTGATTCAGCGGTGCTGGCCGATATCCTGGCCCGGATACCGACCAAGAAGTACGACCATGGCGACGCCTGGGTGCTCGGCCGGCTCGGCGCCGGGGCCGCTGATTCAATCTGGGCGCGGTTTCGTTCGGCGGACTCGGAAGAGTTCCGGGTTCGCTACCTGACCCTGCTCTCCTACTTCACCGACCCCAAGCTCATCCCGTTGCTGACCCGGGTGTACGTCGCCCCCGACAGCTTCGGGATCCCCAAGCGCTATGCCATCCGCGCCTCAGACGGACTGCTCTGGATCGGGACCCGGGCCAGCCTTCAGGCACTGCTCGATGCCCGAGCGGAGGCCGCGAAGCGAGGCGCCTATGCCGACTCCAGCCTCGCTCGCGGCGGTTATGATTTTCTGGCCAACGACAGCTCCGCGGTGATCTCGCGGACCGGCAAATGGCTTACGAAGTGGGTCGCGGAGCTGCCTGCTTCGCCTTAGCCCTGACGAAGGCGTAATTCAGGGTCGGCAGGTTGTAGGATTGGGCCGCCTGCTTGAACATCTCCCCGGCCTTTTCCTGATCGCCCTTGCCCTGGTAAGCCAACCCGGTCACGTACAACACGTACGGATCCTGCTGGTTGGCCTGGCCCAGGTGATCGATTGCCTCGTCGTACTGCTTCTCCTTTAGAGCGATCCTTCCGGCCAGCGCATGAGCCTGGCGAATCCGGGCGGGGTTTTCCTTCTCCTTGGCGCCCATTCAGGTAGGTCTCTGCTTCCGACTTGGCCGTTTGCACGATCGTTCTTGGCCAGTGCCACCCGCCCCAGGTCGTAATGGTTGCCCAGCTTTGCGTCCTCCTTCACTTCATTGGAGAGCCCGGACTTCTCCTGTATGGCGAGGGCCTTATCGTAGCGCTTCTTGGCCTCATCCGGCCTGCCGGCATTCAGCAGGATGTCTCCCATCGACACCAGATCGCCGGCCATGGCGGCGGTGTCTCCAATCTTGGCGCCCAGATCGTACTGGCGCTGCATCTCCTTCAATGCGCCGGGTCGGTCTTGCCCTGATCCACCAGCACCACCGTGGTGGTGAACATGGCGAAGCGGCGGTCGCCGTCGTTGCGGCCGGCGCGCTCCATCTTCTGGGCCTCCGCAATCGCCTGATCGTGCTTGCCCTGGAAGATCAGATCGCTGGCGATGCCGAAGTGGGAGCTGACGAAGTGGGGATCGATCGAGAGAGCCTTGCGATACTGGGCGATCGACTCGTCGAACCGCCCGGTCTTCATCAGCAGCTCGGCGTAGGAATCGTAGGGATTGGGGTCATTGGGGACCAGCTCGATGTACTTCTTGAAGGCCGCTTCCGACTCCGGGTAGTTGCCGAGGAAACGCTCGGAATATCCCAGCATGTTGTAGGCGGGGCTGAAATTGGGGTCGAGCTCGATTGCCTTCTGCAGCTCGCCGCCGCGCCTTCTCGTAGTCCTGCTGGCCGAAGAAGTAGGAGTTGGCCAGGGTCGCGTGTACCCGAGGATCGTCCGGGTACTTGCTGGCAGCCTGCTTGTTGTAGTCGAGCGCTTTGGCCGGCTGGGCATCGGCGCCGGCCTGGAGCGCGAGGATCAGCAGCCGCTCTCCCTCGGTGGCCTTGGTGGAGAGGGCTGACGCCTGATCCAGATGCGCGCGAAACTCTTTCGTCGGTCGGCGAGGTGAGCGCGAGCTGGTAGTGCCCCATGGCAAAGTCGGGATCCTGGGCCACAGCTTTCTCGAACACCTGGCGGGCGTCGTGCGGCTTGAGCTGATCGGCGTAGGCCAGGCCCTGGTCATAGAGTTTTCTGGCTTCTTCGGACTTGGTGCTCACCGGCACCTTGCCGCGCACGCTTCCGGCGGTGCCGGCGCTGTCCGTCGCACTGATCGCCCCGCTCTCGGGAGTGGCGTCAGACTTGGTCCGATTACAGCCCGCGAGGATCGAGACCACCCCACAGGCAGTAAGCCAGACGTTACGGGTGAAAGCTCTCTTCATTAGGGCCTCCGTCGGGTGAGAGATATGCCAACACCCCGCGACGCCTACGCGCCACGGGCGAGTGTTTCGGAAGCCTGGGAAGGGATTGCCAGTTGCTAGGGTACGGCGGGATCAGCAGAGAGTCAAGCGAAGTCTCAAGCTGCACCGACGTCAGCAACAGCGAGTGGGACCGTCTCCATAGCGGGTGCGCACGAAATCCTGGAAGAACTGCGTTCGGTGGGGACCGGGAGCTCCGGATGACAGCGGCGGAGATGTCCACGATGCGCGGCGTAGTCCGGCATCCCGGCGATTCTTCGAAGCGCGGCGAGATGCGCAATTTGCGTCCTGTCCGTCAGCCTATCCAGCATAAGCGGTCTCCACGAACGGCGACTCCTTGGCCTTGGCCGGCTTCCGCCGGGTGAGCACCAGCACCCATTCCCGGGCGGACGACAGCAGCACCAACACGGTTACCAGCATGAAAGCGATCGTCACCACTGCATCGAGCCGATCGTTGAAGATGAGGCGGGCGGCGCGGGACGGATCCAGTGCGCCCGAGGTGAGCTGCTCTCCAACCGACGCCGCGTGGGCCAGGAAGCCCAGCCGCGGATCCGCGGCGAACACCTTCTGCCAGCCGGCCGTGAGCGTGGCCGCCAGGAGCCACGCCAGCGGCAAGAGCGTGACCCAGACGTAGCGCGCCTTGCCGCTCTTGATGATCAATGTGGTGCCCACGCAGAGCGCCACCGATGCCAGCAGCTGATTACTGATCCCGAACAGCGGCCAGAGGGAGTTGATCCCACCGAGCGGGTCCGAGGACGCCCTGGACCAGGAAATAACCCCAGCCGGCGACGACCAGCGCGGAGGCCAGCACGGTGCTGGGATACCAGGAGGTGCGGCCGAGCGGGCGCCAAACCTGCCCGGCGAGCTCCTGCAGCATGAACCGGCCGACCCGGGTGCCGGTGTCCACGGTGGTGAGAATGAACAGCGCCTCGAACATGATCGCGAAGTGATACCACAGCGCCATCAGCCCGGTGCCGAAGGCGTTGCTGAAGATGTGAGCCATGCCGACCGCGAGCGAAGGCGCTCCGCCGGTCCGGCCCAGCAAGGTTTTCTCGCCTACCGATGCGGCCAAGGTCTGGATCTGCTCGGGGGTGACGGTGAATCCCCAACCGCGGATCACCTCTGCCGCCGATTGGGCGGTTCCGCCGAGGGTGGCGAGCGGGGCATTGATCGCGAAGTAAATCCCCGGATCGAGCAGAGCGGCGGCGCAGAGCGCCATGATCGCAACGAACGACTCCATCAGCATGCCGCCATAGCCGATGAGTCGCGCGTCGCTCTCCCGGGTCAACATCTTGGGCGTGGTGCCGGACGCCACCAGGGCGTGGAAGCCGCTGATCGCCCCACAGGCGATGGTGATGAAGGCGAAGGGGAAGAGCTTGCCGGCAAACACCGGTCCGGTTCCGTCCACGAAGCGGGTCACCGCCGGCAGCTTGAGCGGCGGCAGCACCAGCAAGATCCCCAGTGCCAGCAGGAGAATGGTCCCGATCTTCATGAAGGTGGAGAGGTAGTCGCGGGGACAGAGCAGCATCCACACCGGTAGCACGCTGGCGATGAAGCCGTAGGCGATCAACCCGTAGGCGAGCGTAAGACCGGAATGGGTGAACCAGGGCGCCAGGGTGGGCGACGCGGCGACGTAGCGGCCGCCGACCAGGGCCAGCAACAGCAGCACCACCCCGAAGAGGGAAGCCTCGAGGGTCCGGCCCGGACGCCAGACCTTCATCCAGAAGCCCATCAACACCGCAACCGGAATGGTGCAGAGGATAGTGAAGACGCCCCAGGGGCTGTCCTTCAGGGCATTCACCACCACCAGCGCGAGCACGGCGAGCAGGATGACCATGATGGCCAGCACCGCCACCATGGCCAGCAGCCCGGTGATCGGACCGGTTTCTTCCTTGGCCATCTGGCCCAGCGACTTCCCGTCCCGCCGCATGGATCCGAAGAGGATGATGAAGTCCTGCACCGCGCCTCCCAGCACCACCCCGAACACGAGCCAGATGGTTCCGGGCAGGTAGCCGAACTGGGCCGCGAGCACCGGGCCCACCAAAGGGCCGGCCCCTGCGATAGCCGCGAAATGATGGCCGAAAAGGACCCAGCGAGAGGTGGGGACGAAGTCTCTGCCATTGGCGAGCCGTTCGGCCGGGGTGGCGCGCCGGTCATTGAGACCGAACACCCGCTGGGCCAGGAAGCGGCTATAGAAACGGTAGGCGATGAGGTAGGTGCCGACAGCGGCGAGGACCAGCCACGCGGCGCTGATGGTCTCGCCCCGGTGGAGCGCGAGCACTCCCCAGGCCACTGCACCGGCCACGGCGAGCGCCAGCCAACCGATGTGTTTGAGGGACATTGAGAAAACGTATAGAGGAGCGGGAAGGCCGGGAAAGACGCCTTGCCCCTCCCCAAATCCGCTCGTACCTTCGAACTCCATGCCATTGCCATCCTTCGGCTTCGGCCAACGGCCCTCGTGGGAACATGAGGCGCCGGAGGGAAGCGGAGCCGTGCTCGAAGCGCCCCGGCCGCAGCCGATCAGCAAGGGCTGGCGCGGCAAGGTGGCCATTGTGACCGGGGGAGCCACCGGCCTCGGCCGCCATATCTCGATGGAGTTTGGCCGGCTGGGCTGCCACGTCGCATTCTGCTTCGTCAACATGCCGGGGCGGGATGTCAGCGAGCAGGCGCTCCTGACGGAGACCGCCCTCACCGCCATGGGAGTCCGGGTCCATGCCCGGCGCTGCGACGTCCGGGACCGGGAGGATGTGGAGCAGTTCGTCGGCGAGACCAAGCAGAAGCTGGGCGGGGTCCACTTCCTGATCAACAACGCCGGCATCGCCAGCGACGGGGCACTCTGGCGGCTGTCGAGCGTGGCCTGGGACGAGGTCCTCGACACCAACGTCACCGGCTCCTTCAACTGCATCCGGGCCGTGGCACCGGTCTTCCGGGCGCAGCACTACGGCAAGATCGTGAGCGTCAGCGCCCATCAGGCCGAACGGCCCGGCTTCGGGGTCGCCAACTACGCCGCGAGCAAGGCCGCGCTTCTCGGTCTCACCCGCGCGGCGGCCGTGGAGCTCGGCCCCGCCAACGTCAACGTGAACGCCGTGGCACCCGGCTTCATCCGCACCGAGCGGATGGCCATGCTCCCCTCCGAGGTCATCGAACGGGCCCAGAAGAGCTCGGTCCTCGGTCGGGTGGCCGAGCCGGACGACGTGGCCCACGTCATCTCGTTCCTCTGCTCGGAGTCGGCCCGCCACATCACCGGGCAGACGATCGTCGTGGATGGCGGCCTGTCGCTGGAATGAGTTGAGCGCTCCAGTTTACGGCCCGCCATTCACCGTTTACGCTTCTCCCATGATTGCCAACCCAAAACGACTCCGCATGATCACCAGCCGCGCGCTCGTTGTCATGCTTGCGGTTCCGGGGTGTGCCAAGGCCCAGCACGAGGCCGCTCCCAGCGAGACCGCTCCCACGCCCTTGCCGCCAGTGCCAATGCTGTCCACCCAGGCGCTGGCGGGGAAATCGGTCGCCGTCCTGCCGATCACGCTCGTCGTAGCCGATTCATCGGTTCAATCCGACACCGGCTACGCTCGCTACCGGGATCGCCGCGCGGCGCTGCAACGGACCGACTCGCTGATCGCCGAGGCCCTTCTGGGCCGCGGGCCCGAGGTGCACTGGATACTTCCGCCCGAGCTCCGCAAAATGGCCCGGCGCTCGGCCGGCTTCGTTCCCGAGCCGGATGAGATGGGTCAGGCGGTCCTGCGCTCGCCCAAGATGACTGCAATCCCCGACCCGCTGCGGTCCTCGCTTCGAAGTCTCCTCGCCATCGCGGATGGGCGGCTCGCTCTGGTGCCGGCGGCGCTCGGCTTCGGCCCGGAGCCGGACGGCCGGATTCGAGCCGATCTCTCGATCGTGCTGGGTGACGTGCGTACCGGGAAGATCTTATGGCGCTCGCTTGCGCTGGGGCGGGGGAAGTCGCCGGATGAGGCGCTGAACGCAGCGCTCGCCGCCGTGCTTCCGGCCCAATGACCTACGATGTGACGCTGATACCAGGGGACGGCATCGGTCCCGAGATCACCGCGCAGACCGTGAAGGTACTGGAGGCCACCGGACTGCGTTTCAACTGGGACGAGGAGCTGGCCGGCGTGGCTGCGGTCGAGGCCACCGGCACGCCGTTGCCCGACGCCACCGTCGAAAGCATTCGGAAGAACGCTCTCGCCTTGAAAGGACCCCTCACCACTCCGGTCGGCACCGGGTTCCGCTCGGTCAACGTCGGGCTCCGAAAGGAATTCGAGCTCTTTGCCAACATCCGGCCGGCCCGCACCATCATGCCGGGCGGACGGTTCGAGAACGTGGACATCGTGCTGGTGCGGGAGAATCTGGAGGGACTCTACATCGGCGTGGAGCACTTCGTCGCCGTCGGCGACGATCCCCGCGCGGTCGCCGAGTCGATGGCCATCGTCACCCGTCGAGGCTGCGAGCGGATCATCCGCTACGCCTTCGAGTACGCGCTGAAGCATCAGCGGCGCAAGGTCACCATCGTCCACAAGGCCAACATCCTGAAGATGGTAAGCGGGCTTTTCCTGGAGGTCGGCCGCAATATCGCCAAGGAGTACGAGGGCCGGGTCGAATCCAACGACATGATCGTGGACAACACCGCCATGCAGCTGGTGATGCGGCCGGAGCAGTTCGACGTCATGGTGACCACCAACATGTTCGGCGACATCCTGAGCGACGAGGTCTCCGGCCTGGTCGGCGGCCTGGGCCTCGCGCCCGGCGCCAACATCGGGACCAAGGCGGCCATCTTCGAGGCGGTGCACGGGAGCGCGCCCGACATCGCCGGCAAGGGGATCGCCAACCCGTCGGCCCAGATGTTCGCCGCGGCCATGATGCTCGATCACATCGGCGAGCTCGAGCGGGCCAACCGGATCCGGGACGCCATCGTTGCCACCATCGTGCGCGACGGCATCCGGACCCGCGACCTGGGTGGGACCGCCAGTACCGAGGAGTTCGGCCGTGCCGTCGCTAAGCGGGCTGCCTGAGGTCCCCTGCGCCAGGTGCGAGCGCCGGGTCCGGGGATTGCGCTGGGGTGACCTGTGCCCCGACTGCCTGGCCGAACGGGAGGGTCGTGCAAGAAAGCTGGCGCGCCGCATCTCCCTCGCCGCGACGGTACTGATGGCAGCGTACGTCGCCGTCCGCGTGCCGGCCGCTCCGATGGCCCGGCTGTACGGGGCCATCGCGGTGCTGGCCACCTACATCATCGTTCGGCGGATCGTCACCCGAGTGGCCATGGAGTATCTACCGAAATGAAGGCAAGAGAAGCGGGGCGGCGGGGCAGCGGGGCAGCGGTTGCGCAGCAGGGTCTTGTGCAGTGGTCAGCGGTTCCGCCTTGGAAGCATGTTCGTACTGAGCTGGCGACTTCTTGTGCCGCGATGCGCTGCCCCGCCCCTTCAGGCCCAGACCTCTCTCACCATCTACAACGATGGCCGCGTGCTGGTGCGGCGGTCGGTCTCCGCCAACGTACCGAAGGGATCATCCACTCAGCGGCTTGCGCTCGGCGCGCTGGACCCGGGGACGCTGTTCTCGCTCGACTCGTCGGTCACTCTGGAACGGGTGGCGTACGATGGGGCAGTAGATGAGGCGAGCGTGCTGCGGCGGTCGGTGGGCAAGCGGCTGGTCTTCCGGATCTCCGACCCGCACGACACGGTCAGCGCGCTGGTGCTCGGCGTGGATCCGCTGCGGCTGCAATTGCCCGACGGGCGGATCAGCTTCAGCCCGCCCGGGCTCGCGTTGTATCCCAGCGACGTCGTCGTGGTGGAACCGACCGCTATTCTCTCAGTCCGGAGCGCGCGGGGGCAGCAGCAGATGCGGCTGGGATATTTCACGACCGGCGCCAGCTGGCAGGCAAGTTATCAGGTGGTGTTGGGACGGGAGGACGCCCGGGTGACTGGGATGGCGGTCCTTCCCTCCGAGTCGCTCCGGGCTGAGGATGCCGAGATCCAGCTGTTGGCCGGCTCGGTGAGTCGAGCGGCGCCCCCGGAGGCTCGTCCGATGATGATGGACCGTATGGAGGCGGCGGCCAAGACGGTATCGGGCTTCGCCACCGAGCAGAAGGTGGGCGAGTTTCATCTGTACTCGCTTCCCGGCAAGAGCACGCTGCTCCCCGGTTTGACCACGTCGGTCGCGTTATTCCAGCCGGCCCAGGCCAAGTATGAGAAGAACTACGTGGTGCACGGTGAGCTGCCCTTCTGGGGCTTCCTGCCGCAGCGGGGCGAGGAGACCGAGCCGCCGGTCCAAGTGATCTACACCCTCAAGCGCCCCAGGAAGACCGACTTCGGCGACCGGCCGCTGCCCGGAGGCATCGCTCGCATGTATCAGCCCGACAGCGCGGGAGGCCTGCAGCTGGTGGGCGAGGCCACGCTGAATCACACTCCCGCGGGCAACGATCTCAAGCTCGATGCCGGCACCGCATTCGATATCACGGCGAAGCGGATCCAGACCAGCTACAGCACCCGGCGGGACAGCACCAAGACTCGCGGAGTGCACACTGTCGCCACGGCGGACTACAAGGTGACCTTGAAGAACGCGACCGACAGCGCCGTGACCGTAGACGTGCAGGAGGAGCGGGCGGGGGAGTGGGAAGTGGTCGCCAGCTCGGTGCCGGCGGAGAAGGTCTCATCCACCATGACGCGCTTCCGGGTCAGGGTGCCGGTCCGGGGCGAGGCGGTGCTGACGTACCGAGTCAGGGTCATCTGGTGAGCGGTTCGTCCATCACCATCGTTCACCTCTCCGATCTCCATTTCGGCGGCTACGCCGACCTCCGCCAGATCGAGGCGCTGGAGGAGTTCCTTCCCACGCTCAACCCAACCGCGATCGCTGTCTCAGGAGACCTGAGCCAGCGGGCGCGGCACGGCGAATTCCAGGCGGCCCACGTTTTCTTTCACCGGATGAAAATGAAGACCCCGATGATCGTGGTGCCGGGCAACCACGACATCGAGTGGTGGAAGAGCCCGCTCGGCCTGTTGGGGGAGAAGCAGAAATACGCCAAGTATCTCAAGTATTACAGCGAGCTCCGGCCGGTGCTGGAGGTTCCGGGTGCGATCATGGCAGGCGCGCTCAGCAGCTACGGCGTGGCCTTCGGTTCCCTGACCTGGAACCTGCGGGACCTCGCGGTGAAGGGACATCTGCCGAGGTCGGAGACCCGGCGGGTGCAGAAAATCTTCGCCGCCGCGTCGGGGGTCGCCAAGGTGCTGGTAGTCCATCACAACGTGCTGGCCGGGGGCACCGGCCGCATGGGCCTCGCGCGGTGGCGCTCGGCCCACAAGCGCCTGCTCGCCACCGGTGCGGATGTGATTCTCTGTGGCCACGACCATCACGAGGGCGCGGGCCAGATCGAAGGCGGAGTCGCGGTCAGCACCTCCGGAACCCACAGCTACCGCCAGCGGGGCGGCCGTCCGTCGGTGTTCAACCTGGTCAACGTCGACGAGGTGTCGGTGCACATTCAGCACTTTCGCTGGGTCTCCGAGAGCCGGCAGTTCATCCCCTCCGACAAGTTCTCCTTCGGACGAAAGGGGGCGCCCAAGGCGGCGGTGTCGGTGGCGGGCGGGGATCAGGGGCTGTGATGAAGGCGGGGAAGCAGGTAAGCGGGGAGGCAGGGCGGCACATTCAGCTGGAAGATCGGCTGCGCCTGCTAGGTTCGCGGCACATCCGATTCGTCACCCATAGAAATCGAACTGTGATGCTGAGCCTGAGCCGAAGCGGAATCCTCCGCTTGCATGAGGGCTACGCTTTTGCGCCGGACCGGGTGCTCAAAGCGATCGTCCGATTCCTGAACCCTCGAGTTCCCCGGGTGCTTCGGCGGGCCGCCGAGCGCGAGTTCCTCGCCTTTCCGGTCCACGTATATGCGCCCGCGCCGAAACGGGCACCCCAGATGGAGCGGGCGCAACCGGGAGATCTGGTGCTGCTGCACCGGTTGGAGACGCTCCATCAGGCGCTGAACGCGCAGCACTTCGGCGGAACCCTCGGCCACATTCCCATTCGCCTCTCCGGCCGCATGCGGAGCCGGCTCGGCGAGCTGGCGGTGGATCTGGAGACGGGCCGGCCCAATGAGATCGCGATCAGCCGCCGGCACATCGCCCGGCATTCGTGGTCGGAGGTGGAGCACACGCTGCTGCACGAGATGGTGCACCAGTGGCAGGCGGAGGGAGCGCTGCCGGTGGATCACGGTGGCACGTTCAGGAGGAAGGCGCGTGAGGTCGGAGTGGTTCCGGCGGCCAAGCGAACCGTCCGGATCCACCCCCCTCCCCCGCTATTATATTCCCGCCAAGAATAGACTCCACTCTCACGAGGCAGCGATGGCCACGGCCGCAGGGACATCCCAGTTTACCGGGGTCGATTTCCTCAACCTCGACTCCCTCCTCTCCGAGGAAGAGCGCGCCGTGCGCGACACGGTGCGCGCCTGGGTGGACGAGAACCTGATCCCGGTCATCGGCCAGGCCTACGTGGAGGGCAAATTTCCCAAGCAGCTGATCCCGGGAATGGCGGAGCTGGGCCTCTTCGGCGCCAACCTCCCCGAGGAATACGGCTGCGCCGGGCTCAACAACGTGGCCTACGGGCTCATCATGCAGGAGCTGGAGCGGGGCGACAGCGGGATCCGCTCCTTTGCCTCGGTGCAGGGCGCGCTGGTGATGTATCCCGATCTACGCCTTCGGCAGCGACGAGCAGAAGAAGCACTGGCTCCCGCTCCTCGCGTCCGGTCAGGAGATCGGTTGCTTCGGCCTCACCGAGCCCGATTTCGGCTCCAACCCGGGCGGCATGATCACCACCGCGCGGGAGACGAAGGACGGCTGGATCCTCAACGGCACCAAGATGTGGATCACCAACGGCTCTCAAGCCACCGTCTCCATCGTCTGGGCCAAGACCGGCGACGTCAAAGATCCCAAGTCGATCCGCGGCTTCATCGTCCCCACCGATACCAAGGGCTACACCGCCAAGGACCAGAAGGGGAAGCTCTCGCTTCGGGCCTCGGACACCAGCGAGATCCATCTGCAGGACGTCCATCTCCCCAAGGACGCGGTGCTGCCCAAGTCCGGCGGCCTCAAGAGCCCGCTCATGTGCCTCACCCAGGCGCGCTACGGTATTGCCTGGGGCGCCATCGGCGCCGCCATGGCCTGCTACGACGAGGCGCTTCGCTACGCGGGGAGCCGGGTCATGTTCGACAAGCCCATCGCGGCGACCCAGATCCAGCAGGTCCGCCTGGTCGAGATGCTGACCGAGATCACCAAGGCGCAGTTCATGACGTTGCAGCTGGGGAAACTAAAGGACGCGGGCAGCATGACTCCATTCCAGGTCTCGCTCTGCAAGCGGAACAACGTGAACATGGCGTGCGAGTGCGCCCGCGAGGCCCGCCGGCTCCTCGGTGCCAACGGCATCCTGGCCGAGTATCATTCGATGCGGCATATGGCTAACCTGGAGTCGGTGTACACTTACGAGGGCACCCACGATATGCACTCGCTGATCGTGGGCGAAGCCATCACCGGACACGGCGCCTACACGTGACCTTCGTCACGGCCTGAGACCAGCCAAGTTGCGACTCTGAAGACCAGGAAACTTCTTCAGGGAGCAGGCCATGGCGAACCGAGTGACAGTCTGGTGGCAAGGCGAGGAATACGACGCGGTTCGCCGGCAGGGGCGGGATGCTGCTCCCGATCCGGCTCCGGTCTGGCAGTTGCTGCACGACGGGGCACCCGTCACCAGCTTCGCGGCGGAGCCGGATGAATCCGCTGGTGCGGTGAAAGACAAGATCCTCGGCTGGCTGGAAGCCAATCGCAGCCGTCCGGCGATGGACGTCGGCCGGCAGTAACTGCGCGGGCAGACTCCCGCAGGGTAGCCCCCCGTCGGGACTCTCGGGGGGCTTTGCACGTAGCGCCTTCGCGGGTTATCAATGCCGTTCCTACGCGTCGCTTTGCTTGCCTTTGGCCTTATCTTCGTCGCTGCCCCAGCGGCTCTTCGGGTGAGCGGCTCCAAGGGACCGAGTCCGGCCGCTCATTTGCGAAGATTTCTCACTCGAGCTCTCGATCTCAGCCGCCTCGTGCTTACCGAGGGGCCGGCCAAGGCCTGGTCGGCAATCCGCTACCGGGTCTACTCGGATTCGACATCGCTGGGCCTTCGCCGGGACCTGCGCCTGCCCTTCGACAAGCCCACGGCCAAGATCCCGATCACCATCCGCCCTATCTCCTCGAGCGACGACATGTCAGCGCTCGATCCCGAGCCCGATCTGCCTCCGGACGAAGCCATGTCCCGTCTGGCGCAGCGCCGGCTGCTGGGATCGGGGCTCCGGGTGTGTTACGTCGCGATCGCGGACGATGGCAAGCCCTGCTACATGCAATGGGCCATTCCGGCAACCGAAAACGAACGGATGCGCGCGGTGTTCGGGAACCTGTATCCCAAACTCGGCCCCGATGAGGCCCTGCTGGAGGGGGCGTATACGCCGACTGCCTATCGGGGAAAGGGCATCATGGGTGCGGCCATGGCGCAGGTGGCGGAGCGGGCGGCCGATTTCGGAGCCCGCTGGGTCATCACCTTCGTGGACGAGCGGAACTCGGCATCGGTGAAGGGGTGCGTGCGCGCAGGGTTTTCTCCCTACCTGAGACGGCACGAGAAATTCCGCTGGTTCTACCGGCAGATTCAGTTCGAGCCGATCGAGGCGACGGGCAACGTATCCTGATGCAGCTCTCCCCAGCTTCTCTGAAGGTCGCTCTCTGCCTCTCCCTTCTTCCCGCGACCGTTTTCGCTCAGCAGCCTGACAGCACCGTCGGCGATACGCTCCGGCGCGACACCACCCGGGTCACCAAGCTCCAGACCATCGAGGTGACCAGCTCGATCGCGCCCACCGCTGGACCGACCATCGGATCCGGCATCCCGGCGCGGATCTCGACCGTCACCGGCGCGGCCATCGATGCCTGGGAGCCGCGACTGCTGGCCGACGCGCTCGCCACCCAGCCGGGAATCTCGCTCTACGATGATCTGGGCAGCCCGTTCAAGCTCAACATGACCACCCGGGGCTTCAACGTGGGACCGGTGGTGGGGCTGCCGCCCGGCGTCTCGGTGTTCCTGGATGGCGTGCGGCAGAACGAGCCCGATGCGGCGGAGGTGAACTTCGATCTTCTGCCGATGGAGCACGTCCAGCGAGTCGAGCTGCTGAGCGGCTCCGGCTCCCTGTTGGGTCCGAACTCGCTCGGTGGCGCGGTCAACCTGATCACCCGGAGGGGGAGCGGCCCGCTCGAGGCCGAGGCCGAGCTGTCGGGCGGGTCGTTCGGATCGTACTCTGGCGAGGCGTCGATCGACGGCCTCAGTCGGGGCGGCTGGGACTACTACCTTGCCGGCGGCTACGAGAACGAGGACGGCTGGCGGCAGGCCACCGGCGCCGAAAACCTGAACGGCTTTCTCAACCTGGGACGCAGAGGACCGGAGCGAGGCATCAGCTTCCAGGGGTTCGGCGCCGAGTCCAAGGCGCAGACCGCCGGATCACTCCCCGAGAGCATCTTCCAGAGCTCTCCCGCAAACCAATTTCACGGTGGGCGACTTCGAGGATCTGAACCAGCTGCAGGGCTCGGTCTCGGGTTACGCGTCACTGGGGAATGGTCGCGGCTCGTTTACCGCCTATGTGCGTCGAAGTCACGCCGAGCGATTCAACGTCAATCAGGCGCCGGACAACAACGTTCGCTCGTTCACCAATAACCGGACCATCGGTGGCAACCTCGACTGGCGCTGGACCAAACCGCGTGCCAACGGGAGTCTCTCCATCCGTCTCGGCGCCGACGGCGGCGGCCAACCGAGTGCACATCCAGTTGCTCGAGGAAGATCCCATCAATCCGTCCAACACTACCCTGACCACCGACGTCAAGAGCCCCAGCTACGACGTGGCGGGGTACCGCTGGCCGATCTGCGGCTCCAGGACGTCACCTTCTCTGGCGGCTTTCGTTACGACTATATCCACATCCCGTTCCAGGACCAGCTCGATCCCACCGGCGACACGACCAGCAACTTCAGCCGGCTCAGTCCGCGGGCGGTGTGAGCCTGGATGTCGGCCCCTGGCGCATCGGTCTACGCCTCGGTGGGGCAGAGCTTCCGGGCGCCCGCGGTGCTGGAGCTGGCCTGCGCCGACGAGACCGCGGCCTGCCCGCTGCCCTTTGCCCTGGGCGACGATCCGCCGCTCAAGCCGGTGGTGGCCACGACCTTCGAGGTGGGAGGCCAGCTGGTGCGGGGTCCCGCAATTCTGACCGCATCGGTGTACCGGACTAACGTGCGAGACGACATCTTTTTTATCCAGTCGCCGAACGCCGTGTTCGAGGGATTCTTCAACAACATCGGGGACACTCGCCGCGAGGGAGTCGAGCTCGGAGTCCAGGTCATCCCTACCGAGCGGCTCTCGCTCTACGCCAATTACGCTTTCACCCAGGCCACCTTCCGGGGCCCGGCCGAGATCTTCAGCATCCGGGCCGACACCGCATTCAGCGGGTCACCTCTCGCCGGGCCCAACGCTGTGAGCGTGGGTGACCGGCTTCCGACGATTCCGGATCACCAGGTGAAGCTGGGTGGATTGCTCAGCCTGCCGGCCGGCATTCAGTTCGGGGTAGACGCGCGGTATTTCGGGAAGCAATGGCTCAGGGGCGATGAAGCCAATGAGACCCAACCGCTCGGCGGGTACTTCGTGGCCAATGCGCGGGTCGGCTACACTCGAGAGAAGTGGGAGGTGTCGGCAGTGGTGGACAACCTCCTCGACTCGCACCATCCCATCTTCGGAACCTTCAATGAGAATCGTCAGACCGGCGTCCTGGAGCGCTTCCTGACCCCGCTCAACGCGCGGACGTTCAAGCTGGTTGTCCGCCGCGGCTTCGGCGGACCCCCAGACTAGTGACCCTGGTCACGGACCGACACAATGTGCAACGCCATCCTGTTGGGGGCTCAAACATGACCTAATAGGTGGAGGCAATCATGCAGGGTACAGCGATCGCGGTGCCGGTCCAAAGCACCAGTGACGCGTTCAAGGCTTCTCTCGCCGGCGCTCTCAACACCTTCCTTTCCGCGATTCCCCGGATCATCGGTTTTCTCGTCGTCCTCATAGTCGGCTGGATCATCTCCTCCCTCCTGGCGCGAGGGGTGCAGGCGCTGCTTCATGCGGTCAGATTCAACGACCTGGCGCGGCGTTCCGGATTTGCCGGCTTCGTCCAGAAGATGGGGGTGAAGGACGACTCGGCCGGCGTGATCGCGAGCATAGTCAAGTGGTTCGTCCGGTTGATTACGCTGGTGGTGGCGTTCGACACGTTGGGACTTCCCGCGGTGTCCAACGTGCTGCAGCAGCTCCTGCTCTGGCTGCCGAACCTGGTCGTAGCTCTGGTGGTGCTGGTCATCGGCGGGCTCGCGGCCAATGCACTGTCTCAGCTGGTTCGAGGGGCCACTGCCGAAGCCGGCTTCAGCAACCCCAACATGCTGGCAACGGTCACCCGGGTAGCGGTTTGGGCGTTCACCGTCATCGTTGCGGTCAACCAGCTCGGCATTGCAACCACGCTGATCAACACCCTGTTGATCGGGGTCGTAGGGGCCTTCACCATCGCGTTCGGACTGGCGTTCGGGCTCGGCGGCCGGGACAAGGCAGCTCAACTGCTCGACCGAATTGGTCAGGAGGCCCAGCGCGCTGGACCGAAGCTCGAAAAGGCCGCCGCAGCCGCAGGCCAGCAGGCCAAGGGGATGGCGCAACAAGCTCAGTCAGCGGGGCAGCACTCGGCCGGACCCACGGGCAACGGCAACTGGGTCGAGCGGTCGGAGGGTGACCGTCGCCGAGTCGAACGGCCTGGCATCAGGGACCGCCGGATGGGTGGAGACGCCGCCAGCTGATCAGGCGAGAGCCGAATGCGCGCGAGGCCACTGCCAACGGTGGCCTCGTTGCGTTTCCATCTTGCGGCGAGCTAGCTTTGCCCCGTCATCGACAGCTATTCAGCTCATACCCAATAGCCATTACCAATGAAGATTGCCGTCTGTATCAAACGAGTGCCGGACATGGAGATGCGGTTCTCCATCGCGGGAGACCGCAAGTCGCTGGAGCCGGGCGGCGCCAAGTATGAAATGGGAGACTTCGATGGCTACGCGCTCGAGGTCGGTCTCCAGCTGGTCGAGAAACAGGGACCCGGCGAGGTGGTGATCTACTCGATAGGCCCCGACGGGGTGCAGGAGATCCTAAGGAAGGGTCTTGCCATGGGGGCAACCCGCGCGGTGCAGCTCAAGGCCGAGGAAGTCCCCTTCGACGGGCTTGCCATTGCCCAGGCGCTCGCTGCCGAGCTCAAGGATGGCGGGTACGACCTCATTCTGTTCGGCCGCATGGCCACCGATACAGCCAACGGAACTGTGGGACCGATGACCGCGGAGCTGCTCGGCTTGCCTTGCGTCACCTCGATCTCGCATCTGGAAATCGCGGACGGACGTGGATCTGCTCGTCGCGACCTCGAGGGCGCGGCGGAAACACTGGAGTTCCCGCTCCCCGCCGTGCTTACGATCGACGAGGGGATCGCCCGTCCCCGGCTCGCGTCACTCAAGGGCATCATGGCCGCCAAGAAGAAGCCGCTGGACGTAAAGCCGGCACAGCTGGGAGAGTCGCGGCTGGTCGTCGAGTCGATGGCGCTTCCACCGGACCGCCCGCCAGGCCGCATCATCGGCGAAGGTGCCGCCGCGGTGCCGGAGCTGCTGCGCCTCCTGCAGACCGAAGCCAAGGTGTTGTGATGGCTCCGATTCTCGCGTTCGCGGAGACCCGGGGCGGCGATCTCCGCAAGGTGGCGCTCGAGACCGTCACCGCAGCGAGGCAGGTGGCCGACTCGTCCGGTGGCGGCGAAGTGCACGCGATGATCATCGGCGCTCCCGGGATCGCGTCCCGCGCGGAGGCGCTGGGGCGGTACGGGGCTGACGTGGTGATTGCGGTCGAGCACGCCGGATTGGGCGCCTACAACCCCGAGGTGTTCGCGGCTTCAGTAGCAGATCGGATCAAGTCAGGCGGATACCGCGCCGCGTTGTTCTCTGCCTCTGCTCAGGGCCGGGACCTGGCGCCAAGGGTCGCGGCCCGGCTCGGTGTCAGTCTCGCGTCCGACGTGACCGGCTTCGAGCTCCAGGGCGACTCGGTCTTGGCCCGGCACCCCGCATACACCGGCAAGGTCATCGTCACGCTGCGTCTCAGGGGAACACCGGCGGTGCTTTCGATCCGCCCGGGGGCCGTCACGCCCGGTGGAGAAGATGCGTTCGCCACGGCTGGAGACCGCTGCCCCGGCCATGGAACCGGGCGCGGCTCGGGTGACGGTGAAGGAGTCGGCTCCCCGCGGTCCGACCAAGCTCGACCTGGGAGAGGCCTCGATCATCGTGAGTGGTGGTCGCGGTCTCCGTGCGGCGGAGAACTTCAAGCTGGTGGAGGATCTCGCCGCCGCGCTGGGTAACGCAGCGGTCGGTGCCACCCGGGCGGTGACCGACGATGGCTGGCGCCCGGCAACCGACCAGATCGGCCAGACCGGCCGGTTGGTCAGTCCCGATCTTTATATCGCGGTGGGGATCTCAGGTGCCATTCAGCATCTCGCCGGCATGCGCACGGCCAAGACCATCGTGGCGATCAACAAGGACAAGGACGCCCCGATCTTCAAGGTGGCGGACTACGGGATCGTAGGGGATCTGTTCGAGGTGGTGCCCGCGGCTCACGGAGGAGATCCGAAAGGTTCGTCAGTCAACCTCGGACACCATAGCCTGAATTCGCCGCACCCCTTCCGCCACCGCTGCTTCCTCCGGACCAAATGAGAACCGCACGTAGTGGCGGAAGCGCGACGGGCGGCCGCTGCGGCGCTTGCCTGGATTCACGTCGAAGAATTCACCCGGTACGCAGATGACCTTTCGCTCCAGCGCCGCCCGGAAGAAGGACATCCCGTCGTTGATCGATGCCGGCAGCCCGGAGACGTCTCCCCAGCAGTAGAAAGTTCCCTCCGGCTCCAGGTCGAACCGAATGCCGGCCTCGCTGTAGCCCCTCGCTCAGGATCGCACGCTTCTTCAGGAACGTCTTCCGGATGGCCGCAGTCTCGGCCCGCACCAGATCCGGCGCGAGCAGCGGAATGGCCGACCGTTGGAGCGGCTTGCTGCCGCCACCGTCGAGGAAAGAGCCGCTGCTGGAGACCGCCTCGATGACCTGCTGGGGAGCTACGATCCAGGTGCAGCGCCATCCCGGATAGCGCCAGTTCTTGGTGAACCCATCGAAGAGGACGACCGGGTCGGCATCCACGTCGTCCACGTAGCGGGCCGCGGAGACGAGGCCGCCATTGTCCGCGGGGTCACTCCAGATGTAGTGGGAGTAGAACTCGTCGATGAGGAGCGAGCAGCTCAGCTCGCGAGCGACTTTCACCCAGCTCGCGAGCTCCTCATCCTGGATCACCTTTCCGGTAGGGTTGCAGGGATTGGACAGGAGCAGCGCCGAGAGTCCCCGGCCGGTAATCTCGCGGCGCAGCTCGTCGAGGCTGAAGTGGTAGCCGGTCTGTCCTTCGAGGAGGATCGGGATCGAGGTGAAGAGCTTGAAGATGTCGAGCAGCTCCTCGTACGCGGTGTAGTCCGGCAGGAAGTGTCCCAGGTTGATCTCGCCGAGTGCCGCGACCGCCCGAGTGAGCGAAGCGCGGCCCCCGCCGCAGATGCAGACGTTGTGCTCGGTGTATTTCGACCGCTTGTCCTGGCGGTAGAGCTCGTTGTACAGGTCGGCTACCGCCCGCCGCAATTCCCACAATCCCGGAATCGGCGCGTAGTCCTGATCGCCGGGCCCGATCTTCACCTGGGTCACCCGCGGCGGTGCACCCGGCAGCGGGCCGGTCTCCGGCTGGCCTTGGCCCAGGTTGCACCAGTCAGGGTGACCGTAGCGGTAGCCCAGCCGTCCCGCCTCTGCCATCACGAAGATGACGCCGGTAAAGGGAACCGGACGGAAACCGGGAATGCTCACGTAGTCCTCGCTTTGACCAGAGCCATGGTCAAACTTAAGTTGCGCCGTCTTCAATGTTCAGGAGCGGGTTCCCAGTGCCGACGATTCTCCCCATTCGCCACCAGCGTAGCCTCCCGCTCGACCGGCTGATCTCGCGTGATTCCCCCAATGCCGAAGCGATCGAGATGGACGTGGTCATCGTCGGCGCGGGCCCGGCCGGACTTGCCTGCGCGCTCGAGCTGGACCGCCTGGCCAAGCAGGACCGGGAGGCGGGCGGGGGAATGCCCGATCTCAGCATTGCCGTTCTCGAGAAGGCCGGCAGTCTGGGCGAGCACAGCCTCTCGGGCGCGGTGGTCAATCCCCGCGCCTTCCGGGAGCTGTTCCCCGATGTCAAGGTCGAGGAGCTGCCCTTCCGCCAACCGGTCGAGACCGAGTCGGTGTATCTGCTTACTGAGCGGCGGGCGCAGCGCATTCCCACGCCTCCCACCATGCATAACAAGGGCTATTACACCGCCTCGCTCTGCGAGATCGTCCGCTGGCTGGGCGAGCGCGCCGAGCAGGCCGGTATCAACCTGTTCGCCGGGTTCCCAGTGGACTCGCTGCTGGTGGAGAACTCAGTGGTCCGCGGGGTGCGCACCACTCCCTCCGGCCTCGATCGGGATGGCAAGCCCGGCTCGGGCTACGCCGAGCCCACCGATGTCACGGCGCGGGTCACCGTGCTTGCCGAAGGGACCCGGGGTCTCCTGGCTCAAGCCTACCGGGAGTGGCAGCAGATCGGGTCATCCAACCCGCAGCTGTTTGCCCTGGGCGTGAAGGAGGTGTGGCAGACGACGCGCCCGCTCGACCGGGTGGTACACACCCTGGGATGGCCGCTTCCCACCGACGCCTTCGGGGGCAGCTTCATGTACCCCCTGGGACCGGACCAGGTCGCTCTCGGCCTGGTTGTGGGGTTGGACTATCACGACGCCAATCTCGATGTGCATGACCTGCTCCAGCGGCTGAAGCTGCATCCATTCTTCCGGCAGTATCTGGAAGGTGGCCAGCTGCTCGAGTGGGGCGCCAAGACCATCCCCGAGGGCGGGTACTACTCGCTGCCCGAGCGGCGCTATGGAGATGGTGTTCTGCTGGTGGGGGACACGGCGGGGTTTGTCGACGTCCCCTCGCTCAAAGGGATCCACTACGCCATGCAGTCGGGGATCTATGCCGCGCGGGCGGCATTCGCCGGACTCAAGGCAGGCGATGTCTCCGCGGGCGCGCTGGCTCCTTACGACCGGATGGTGAACGAGAGCTACATCGCAGCCGACCTGTACCGGACCCGGAACATGCGGCTGGCATTCAAGGACGGATTCTTCCTGGGCGGGGCCAAGGCTGGTCTCATGACCCTCACGGGCGGACGCTTTCCCGGCGGCAAGATCGACATGCCGGCAGACGCATCGGTTCCGCGGACCGCGGCCGGCCGGCCCTCAAGTTCCCCGCACAGCTCGCTCACCGTCGAGCAAACTCGATGCGGTGTTCAAGTCGGGCAACGCCACCCGTGACACCATACCCTCGCACCTGCTCATCGGCCCGGACATCACCCCCGAAGTCGCCGACTTCTATGCCCATGTATGCCCCGCCGGGGTGTACGAGCGGGTGGGCGACCAGCTCCGGGTGAACGCCCCCAACTGTATCGACTGTAAGGCCACCGATGTGCTCGGACCTCGTTGGACACCGCGCGAAGGAGGTAGCGGACCCAAGTACCGGCTGATGTGACAACCCCGGCGCTACGGCACTGCGACTTCCTGCAGCACTCATAAGCTCCCTCTACAACAGCTTCGGTCATTTCGCCTCGCAGTGCTGTTTCCTGCGTGGCTGATTCTTCAACGGTGTCGCGTTCTTATGAATTGTGGGAACGGCGGGTCTTACCGAAAATAGATGTGCATCAAAGCCTTCGGTACGCACAGTAGGGACGGGCGACAACAAACGGTCAACGGTGCGCCGGGATTTCATCTCAGAGGCATCGTGGGCCGAATGGCCGCTCGCCACCTGCGCTGCTTGAAAGCAGGAGGAATGATGCCGCGAGCTGGACACATGACGGCCTTCGCTTTCGCGCTCGGACTGAGCCTCGCTGCGCCGCTGGATGCGCAGGGTCAGACCGCGAGCGCGGCGTGGCAATCGACGCCGGCATCGATCCTGAAGAATGCTTTGCGCGACCTCGTCGCCGCCGAGGACAAGTACCGGCTCACTCACCCGACCTATGCTGGATCGGTTGAGCTGCTGCCGGTGAAGCCGGGCGCCGACGTGAAGGTTCAGATTCTGCGGGTCACCGCGGCGGGATGGCGGGCCAAGGCGACTCACCGGGCTCGGCCGGGACGGAGCTGTGTGGTGTTCGTGGGACAACTGGGTGGCTTGGAGCTTCCAAAGACCGACGGAGACGGAGAGATGGCGGGAGAGGAAAGGGTGCCGCTCTGTGACCGGATGGAGTAAGCCGGTAGAGGCAATCGGATCCAAGCCGGCGATTAAGGCCCTGCGTCCGCATGGCCTGATCAGCAATGCCTGGCGCTGGGGCGCGGGTGTGATCTCCGCCGGAGCGGGGTTGGTGTCGATTCTCTCGTACACCCACTCGCTCAAGTCCAAGTTCGAGGCCGGACTCGCTGGCGAGCGGCGGCCCTGGCGGTGCGCTGGGTGGGAATCACGCCGACCGTGGATACGGCCACGTCGATCGGCGACACGATCCAGCTGGCGGTGACGGCCACTGATAAGCGGGGCAATGCGTTGCTCGGCGCGCCGACGGTTTGGAGCAGCACGGACAGTGCGGTTGCATCGGTGGACAGCGCCGGGACGGTGGTGGCACGGGGCGGCGGTACGACCGCCATCACGGTGACGATCGGAGGGAAGGCCGCCAGGGCCCACGTGTACGTGCAGCAGAAGCCGGTGGAGCTCAGCATCATTGGGGACAGCCTGTTCCGGATGCCCGAGGGAGACCGGCGCAGGGCCCGGGCTCACTTGGTCGACTCCCGGGGCCACGAGATCCCCAGCTACGCGCCCAAGTGGCGCTCGGCTGATGCTTCCATCGCCGCGGTGGACAGCATGGGGAACGCAACCGGGATGGCGCCCGGGCGGACCACGTTCACAGCGACGCTGGACGGGATGATCGCACAGCTGGGCGTTGAGGTCTTCCCGGTCCCGGCATCGCTCACGCTGCTGTCGGGCGATGGTCAGCGGGCGCCGGCAGGACGCAAGGTGGCGCAGCCGGTCACGGTCCAGGTGGTGTCGCGCAGTGGCCGGCCGATCCCGGGTATCCCGGTTCGTTTCGCGCTCGAGGAGGGTGCGGGCCGAGCCGAGCCCCAGGCCGATTCATCGGATGGGCAGGGCATCGCCCGGGCGTCGTGGACCCTGGGTGGCTTTCCCGGGAGGCAGTCGCTGTCGGTTACGGCAGAAGGGGTAGCCAGTCCGACGGTGGTCACGGCAGAGGCTGAGCCGGTTGCCGCCAACACCCGCGTGACGCTGGTGAGCGAGCACCTGCAGGGCCCCGCCGGCGCTCCCCTGCCCGATCCGGTGACGGTACGGGTGACCGACACCAGCGGAGTGGCCATGGTGGATGTGGCCGTGGCCTGGTCGGCCGGTGACGACGGAAGCATCGTGGCGGCGGAGTCTCGCACCGATTCGTTGGGTGAGGCGCGAGCTCGTTGGACCCTCGGTGACCGGTCGGGTGCACAGCGGGCCTATGTCCAGGTCGGTAGCGCGCGCACGGTACCCCGCTTCGCCGTATCGGCGTTCGCAGGGGCGGGCGCAGCTGCCAACGCCTCCATCGTGGGCCTGGCGAAGTATGAAGGGTCGGTCGGCAAGGTGCTGCGCCCACCGGTGGAGATCCGGGTGGTGGATAAGACCGGAAACGAGGTGCCTGGCGTATCGGTCACCCTTCTGCCGGCGAGCGGCACGGTGGCTGACAGCATCCTCACCACCGATTCGACCGGCCGGGTACGGGTGCACTGGACCCTGGGACGCACCGCCGGCGTACAGCATCTGACGGCCACGGTCGAGGGCGTCGATCGGCCGATCGGGATTACGGCGCGGGCGCGGCCGGCGGGGCCGGCCAACCTGGCCTTCGTCTCCCCCAAACCGGGGACGGCCATGCGGGCGGTACAGTCGCTGGATGTCGACCTGAGCGATGCCTATGGCAATCCGGTCGCCGACCAGCCGGTGGTGTTCAGCACCAAGTTCGGGACCGTCAGTCCCGCACGAGTGATGACCGATGCCCGGGGCCGCGCGCATACCCGCTGGACCCCGGCATCGAAGGTTGGGAAACGAACGTTGGTGGCGGCGGTAAAGGGCAGCGATGCCCGGGCCACTTTTATACTGGAGCCGCCCGAGCCGGCAGCGCCGGCCAAGGCGGTGGTGTCAACCAAGAAAGAAACCGTGAAGCGCGCGTCACGATAGCCGCGCGATGATTGCTAAGAACCTGTCGACGTAGTTGGTACGCTCAAGGGTAGCTCAGTGTGTTCAAGGTTCGGCAGCAAGCTCCTAGTAAGTTAGGGACAACAGGTTAGTACAGTACCAAGGGCAGTCTAGTAGACACCAAGTTTGGTCAAGTCCACTGGAGTCTGAACAGGTTCACGCCTAACGAGAGGGATTCTTAACCGTAGTTCCACCTTCGCAGCATCGGAGGATATTATGACCGGCCCACGCACTCCCCTTGTGCACCCGCACCGCCGCCGGGGTCGGCTCCTCCTGCCATTTCTATTCAGTCATTGGCCTGAGCCCGCTGGCGTGCACCGGCGATCAGCCGACCGAGACGCAGCCTGCAACAGCGCAGATGTCGGCGGCGGCTCAGCGGCACCACCCGTATCTGATGGTGGATGCGAGTGCGAGCGCCAGCGCGTCGGCGACGCCGCAGGCTGTCGCTTAGCGTGGCCTCGGCCGCACTGCGGCGACCGGCCCGAAGGTATTGATCCTGGCCGATGCCGAAGGCGTCTCCACCGACCGCGCTGGCGAAAGCGTAGCCGCCGCGGGGTTCCAGGTGACGTCCCGGCTCGCGCCGGAGTACACCTGGAATGGGACCAACCCGGCCCTCACCGGATTTGCCGCGGTCATCCACCTAAATGGGGCGACCTGGAACGTGCCCTTGCCGCCTACGGCGCAGACCGCGTTGACCAACTTCGTCCAGAACGGCGGCGGGTTCGTCGGCGGGCAGTGGAATGGATATGAGGCCACTGTCGGCCAAACTGGCATGCCGAACCTGGTGCTCCAGACCTATGGATTCACCGGTAGGGAGGGCGAGTGCGCGGGTGCCGCTATGCCATCCGATCTACTCTACCATTGCGAGTCAGGCGGGACACCCCGTCCTTCGGGGAGTTCCCTCATCCTTCACCTTCCAGGCCGATGGTCATCACGCGGGACCCATAGTCTCGTTTGCGACCGACCCCTCTATGGTGCTGATGCAGACGGCTACCGGGGCACCGGCTGTGCTGGTCCGCAAGTTTGGCAGCGGCAAGGTCGTGAACTTCAGCTTCTCGCCCAACTATGGCGCTGGGCGGCGACGGTGTCACGCTGCTGGACCCGAACATCCAGCGGCTCTATGTGAACGCGCTGTATTGGACCACCGGATGGTCGCCGGACGCTGATGGCGACGGCATCCCGGATCTGTCGGACAATTGCGTGAGCGTTCCCAATCCCAATCAGGCCGATAGCGATCACAACGGGGTCGGGGATGCCTGCGAGCCGGTCCAGAATCAGACGATCACGTTTGCCGCCTTGACGGACAAGACGGTTGGCGACCCGGCCTTCTCGGTGGCCGCCACGGCCAGCTCCGGTCTCGACGTGAGCTTTACCGCCAGCGGCAAGTGCACCATGTCGGGAGCGACTGTCACGCTCAGCGGAGCGGGAAGCTGCTCGATCACCGCGCACCAGGCGGGCAACGCCAGCTACCATCCCGCGGCTGATGTATCGCGTTCATTCGCGATTGCCAAGGGCCAGGCGACCCTTGCCCTGGGCAGTCTGAGTGGGACCTACAATGGCAGCCCCATGGCTGCTACCGTGACGACCACCCCTGCGGGGCTCGGCACCGTCACCATCACCTACAACGGGTCGGCCACTGCCGCCGGTGAACGCGGGGAGCTATGCTGTGGTGGCGACGCTGACCAATGACGACTACCAGGCGGCTCCGGCGAGCGGAACCCTGGTGATTGCTAAGGCGACAGCCACCATAACGGTGGGTACTGAGTTCGTGTACGACGGCACCCCGAAGCAGTCCAGTATCACGACTGCGCCGGCGGGGCTGACTGTGGTCTCCGTCACCTACAGCCAGAATGGTAGGCCGGTCGCCAATCCGACCGACGTGGGCGTGTACCAGGTGCTGGCCCATCTGGAGAACCCGAACTTCGAGGCCACGGACGCGACTGGTACGTTGACCATCACGCAGGCCACGCCGCTCATCAGTTGGGCGACCCCTGCGGCCATTCTCGCGGGCACTCCGCTCAGCGCCGCGCAGCTCAACGCGACGGCCACGGGCGTAGGTGGGGCTCGCTCTTGATGGCGGCTTCCTCTACACCCCACGGGCAGGCACTGTGCTGGGTGTCGGACCGCAGACCTTGAGCGTCCAGTTTATCCCGGCCAACGGCAACTACAGCCCGGCCAGCAAGACGGTTCAGCTGTCGGTGAACTACCGCTTTGCCGGCTTCTTCAAGCCGGTGAAGAATCTGCCGGTCATGAACGTGGTACGGGCCGGCCGTGCCATCCCCATCAAGTTCTCGCTGGGGCGGCACGAGGGATTGCAGGTCATGCGGACGGCGACGCCGGCCGTGTCGACCGTCGCATGCACTATCCCGTCGGAGACCATGACCGACGAGGACGATGACTCAGAGAATTCGAGCGGTCTGCGGGCGGAGGGGGAGAAGTACACCTACGTCTGGAAGACCAGCTCCACCTGGGCGGGGACCTGCCGCAAGTTCGTGCTTACCCTGGCGGACGGCACCTCGCACGCCGCGCTGTTCAAGTTCGTAAAGGGACACGGCGAGGATAAGGGAAGGACAAGGACAAGGACAAGGGCGACATCCGGATGAAGGCATCGGCCCTGGTCAAAAGCAGCAAATAAATAGCACGGCAATGCAACAGCTAGAGCGAGGTCAGGGTGGCCCGGTGAGGCTGCCCTGGCCTCGCGGCTTTCATACCTCGCCGAGGACCTTGATCACCACTCGCTTGCGCCGCTGGCCGTCCCACTCCCCATAAAACACCCGCTGCCAGGGCCCCAGATCCAACTTGCTTGCGGTGATCGGGACGATCACCTCGTGGCCGATGGTGAGGCTCCGAAGGTGAGCGGCGGCGTTGTCCTCCCCGGTCTCATTATGGCGGTAACGCTCGGGGTCCCAGGGGGCGACGGTCTCCTCCAGCCACTTGAGGATGTCGTGCCAGAGGCCGGGCTCGTGGTCGTTGACGAACACCGACGCGCTGATGTGCATGGCGGAGACCAGCACCAGGCCCTCGCGCACCCGGCTGATCCGCACCTGCTCGGCGACCTCATCGGTGATGTCGATGATCTCCTGGCGCTTCTTGGTCTCGAACCAGAGGTAGTGGGTATGGGTGGTCACCTCAGCAGCTCTTCCAGTCTTACTGCCGTCTCCGTCTTCTCGTCCCGGTACTTCACGATCACCGGAGCATACAGCCCGATCCCGGCCCGGGCGCCCGCTCCCGATTTGACCGGCCGGGTGCCGGGAACCACCACCGCGCCGGCGGGAATCTCCAGCGGCCGGTCGCCCTCCCGCCGGTAGACCCGGTCGTGCACCAGGTCGAAGACGCTAGTCCCACCCGAGAGCATGGTGCCCGGCGCCAGCACCGCCCGCTCCCGCACGATAGTTCCTTCGTAAACCCCGCAGTTCCCACCCGACCAGCACCTCGTCCTCGATGATCACGGGGAGCGCGCCGGCCGGCTCCAACACCCCTCCGATCTGGGCTGCTGCAGATAAATGCACTCGCCGGCCGATCTGAGCGCAGGAGCCCACCAGGGCGTGCGAATCCACCATGGTGCCCTCACCCACGTAGGCCCCCACATTGATGTACATAGGGGGCATACAGACGACGCCCGGGGCAACGTAGCAGCCGTCCCGAATGGCCGAGCCCCCCGGAACGATGCGAATTCCTGCATCGGGGCCGACCGCCCGAAGCGGGTAGGTGTCCTTGTCATAGAAGGGGAAGGGACCGCCCACCGCAGCCGGCGCGATCCGCCCCAGACGGAAGCCGAGGAGAATTCCCGCCTTCACCCAGACGTTGACCCGCCAGGTCCCATTGGAGCTGGGCTCGGCGGCGCGCACGGTGCCGGCGTTGAGCTCGGCCTTGAGCGCCTCGAATGCTGCCAATGCCTTGGGCTCCTCGCCCGGCGGCACTCCTCCGGCATAGCGCTCGATAGCCGCCCGCAGATCTCCCCGCTTTCCCGCTTTCCCGCCGACTTCAGACACCGGTCACTCCGGCCTGGCGCAGTCCTGCCTGGAGCGCGCCACAGGTAGCCTCGCTCACGGGCACTAAGGGCAGGCGAAGCACATTCTGAATCCGGCCCATGAGGTGGAGCGCGGCCTTGACCGGCGCGGGGTTGGTCTCGAGGAAGTTGGCATCCATGAGCGGGAGCAGCCGGTAGTGCCAGATGCGGGCGTTTTCCAGGTTGCCGGAGAGCAGGAGGTGCACCAGCGCGGTCATGGCAGCGGGCACCTCGTTTGAGGTTACCGAGATCAGTCCGTCTCCACCGGCGGTGATCACCGGCAAGGTCAGCCAGTCGTCACCGGAGAACACCGCAAACCCGTCGGGCCGGTCCTGCACAATGTCCATCACCTGCTTCAGATCGCCGCTCGCCTCCTTGATGCCCATGATATTCGGGTGGGCGGCGAGACGAACCGCGATGCTTGGCTTGAGGTTGACCGCGGTTCGACCGGGCACGTTGTAGAGGCAGACCGGTTTGGTGGCGGCATCGGCCACCGCCATGAAATGGCGGTACAGGCCTTCCTGGGTGGGCTTGTTGTAATACGGCGTGGCGCTGAGGATGTAATCCGCACCGAGGCGGCACATTCGCTGGGTTTCGTCCACCGCGCGCGCGGTGTCGTTGCTGGTAGCGCCGGCCATGACCGGTACCCGGCCCGCCGCTACTTCCACCACTGCCGCAACTACCCGCTCGCGCTCGGAGTCATCCATCGTCTGGGCCTCCCCGGTGGACCCGCACGCCACCAGGAAGTCGATGCCTTCGGCGATCTGCCAATCCACCAGGGCCCGCAGTGCGGGGAAGTCCACCTGGCCGTTCTCGGTAAAGGGCGTCACCAACGCCGTGCCGCAGCCCTGGAGCCGGGTCATTCGGCTCCTCCAAACAGCATCTCCTCGAAGGTGAACACACCCGGATGATCCGGCAGCCACTCGGCAGCCGCCAGCGCACCGGCGGCGAACGCCTCCCGCCCTTTGGCGACGTGGCTCAAGGTCACGGTTTCGTGGGGGCCATCATAGGTCAGCGTGTGGGTTCCCGGCGAAGTGCCGGCCCGAACCGAGGTGATGGGGAATCGCCGGCCCGGCTCCTGGGACCACAGCCGACGCTGGAGCAGCAGCGCCGTCCCGGACGGCGCGTCCACCTTCGAGGCGTGGTGCTCTTCCAATATGGAGACCACGAACTCGGGCCGGCCTCTGAAGCTGCGGGCCAGCTCCTGGGCAGCCCGAAAGAAGAGATGTACCCCCACCGAGAAGTTGGCGGAGTGAAGCAGGGCGCCCCCGCGCTGGTCGACCAGAGTGGTGATCCGGGGCAGGGCATCGGTCCAGCCGGTAGTGCCGGTGACGGTCGGAATGCCCAGCTCGATCAAGCGCTCCAGATTGGCGACGACGGCATCGGGCCGGGTGAACTCGATGGCCACCTCGACTCCCTTCAGCCGCTCGCTGGTCAGCGCGCTACCGCCTGGATTTTCCAGCCGGTGCACCACGGTGTGGATGGTATGGCCCCGCTCGGCGGCGTGGGCCGCCACCGCCTTGCCCATCTTCCCGTTGCCGACGATGGCGATGCGCATGGGGTCAGAAGTCAGGATTCATCAACACGATCCGAAAAACTCCTGATGCAGCCGGCGCACGACGTCGGGGCCATCTTCTTCCCGCACGACGAAGGTCATGTTGATGGCGGATGCTCCCTGAGAGATGATCTCGACATTCGCGGGCCAGACGGCGTTAAACACCCGCCCAGCCAACCCGGGCGTCTTGCGGAGCCCAATTCCTACGATGGCGACGATGGCCCGCTGCTCCTCGATCCAGACCTCGCCCAGCTCGCCCAGGTCGCGGACCAGCGGATCCAGCCGGGACCGGTCCTCGATCGGTGAGCGACACGCTGACCTCGCCGCTGGCCAGCACGTCCACCACGGTCTCGTGGCGTTCGAACACCTCGAACAGCGCCCGGAGAAAGCCGTAGGTACCGAGCATGCGCGGCGCCCGGATGTTGATGACGGTGATGCCCTGCTTCCAGGAGATCGACCGGATCGGCGAGTCGCCCACCCGCTCGACCGCCGCTTCCGGCTCGACGGTGGTCCCGCTGCGTTCCGGATGGGTGGAGTTAAGAATCACAATGGGTATCCCCGCGCGAACCAGTGGCAAGGCGGTGGCCGGGTGCAGAATCCGGGCGCCGAAGGTAGCCAGCTCTGCCGCCTCCTCATAGCTGGCGCCGGAAAGAGTCCGGGCGGTCGGCACGATCCGGGGATCGGCGGTCATCAGCCCGTCCACGTCGGTCCAGATCTCCACCCGTCCAGCGTGCAAGGCGGCGCCGAGGAGCGCCGCGGTAAAATCGGAGCCGCCGCGGCCGAGCGTGGTGGGAGTGCCGGTGGCGGTGGCGCCGATGAATCCCTGGGTAACCGGCACCCGTCCCGCTTCGGCCAGCGGCTTGAGGCAGTCCCGCGCCCGTTTGTTCAGCACTTGAATGTATGGGGTAGCGCGGGTGAAGCGGCCATCGGTGACCATGATCGGCCGAATGTCCACCCAGGCGGCATCCAGCCCGTTTCCTGCCAGCGCCGCCGCGATCAGTCGCGAGCTCCATAGCTCGCCCCGGCTGGCAATGGCGTCGAGCTCGGCGGCGGTGGCAGAGCGATGCCGGATGGCCCGAAGCTCCTGGCATAGCTCCGCCGCATCGGTCGCGATGGCTTCCAGGGCGGCCTCCGTTCCCGGCAATGCTCCGGCGATCTGCTCGTGCCGTGCCACCAGGTTGGCCACCGCCGCATCGATGGCCGGGCCCTCCTCGCTCTCGGCGGTTCGCCCGAGATTGAGCAACGCGTCGGTCACCCGGGCCAGGGCGGAAACCACGACCACGGGCTGGTCGGCAACCCTCGAGCGGACGATGCTGATCAGCCTCGTGATGGCCGCGGCGTCGGCCACCGAGGTGCCACCGAATTTGGCGACGATCATTTCACCCGGCCTTCCGCCACCAGCAGCTCGGCGATCTGAACGCCCTGGCCGGCCGCCCCCGAATCGTATTGTGCCCCAGCAGGACCATTCGCAGATCGAGCACCGGGCAGGGACGCACCCGACCCACGGTCACTGCCATGCCGCCGCCCCGTTCCAGGTCCAGGCGGGGCTGGGGTCGGTCGATCCGCTCGTCCACCTCGATCGGCGGGTTGGGCGAGGAAGGAAGTTCGGCGACTCGGGCCGAGGCTCGGAATTCCCGCAGCGCTTCCATGGCATCATCCGGGGTCACCCGGCGGCGGAAGCCCACCGAAACCGTCGCCATATGACCGTCGATCACGGCGACCCGATTGGTGTGAACGCTGACCGGGAATTCCGCCGCCTCCACCGCGCCATTCGAGAGGGTGCCGAGAATCTTGCGGGTCTCCCGCTCGATTTTTTCCTCTTCTCCGCCGATGTAGGGAATCACGTTGCCCAGGATATCGAGCGAGGGCACTCCAGGATAGCCGGCGCCGGACACCGCCTGGAGGGTGGAGACGAACAGCCGTTCAATGCCGAAGGCGCGGTGCAGCGGGGCCAGGGCGAGCGCGAGCGCGGCGGTCGAGCAGTTCGGGTTGGCGAGGATGGAGCCCTTCCAGCCCCGGGTCTCCCGCTGACAGTCGATGAGCGAGAGGTGGTCGCCGTTCACTTCGGGGATGAGAAGTGGAACGTCTCGCTCCATGCGGTGGGTGCGGGTATTGGTCACCACCACCGAGCCGGCGCTCGCGAAGGCCTGCTCGATTGGACCCGCGACTTCGGCGTCGAGCGCCGAGAAGAGGATTCGGCCGGGCAGACTGCCACTACACTCGCGAACCGTCATCCGGCCGATCGCCGGAGGAAGCGGCACGGTCTCGCGCCAGCGAGCCACCTCCCCATAGCTACGGCCGGCGCTGGAAGATGAAGCCGCTACGGCAACAACCTCGAACCAGGGGTGCTCCGCCAGCAGGCGCACAAACTTCTGGCCCACGGTGCCGGTGGCCCCCAGGATAGCGACCGGGATCTTCTCCCTCATACCCGCCCCCGCGCGAGCAAATCCGACGCCAGCTGCTCGTAGAGATCTACGCCGCGGAGCAGGTCTGCCTTGCGGATGTGCTCGTGATTGGTATGGGCCACCCGGATGGTGCCGGGTCCGAGCTGGTATCGCTCTCCCCATGCCTCCAGAAAGGGCAGGTCGCTCGCGTAGCTGACCACCGTGGTCTCCCACCCCGGCGGGGCACCCCCTCCCTTATGGAACGGAAGCTCGACCTTGAACTCCACCGATACGCCCGGCGCGAGCAGTTGCCTGATGGCGGCCTTGAGCGGTTCGGTGGGCGCCACGGTGCGGATGAGCAGCTGGGCTCGCGGCAGACGGCGGGATCACGTTAGGGGCCACGCCGCCTTCGATGAGGCCGAGGTTGAGGGTCGATTGACCCAGCAGAGGATCGTGCGGCAGCGGCAGCGACCGAATTTTCTCGATGGTATCCAGTAGGGCCGCAATCGCGCTCACGCCTTCATCGGGATAGGCCGAGTGGGCAGCGCGCCCCACGGCGGTGAGATCGACCCGGAGCGACCCTTTCTGCCCGATCGAGAGCCGGTTCTCGGTGGGCTCTCCATTGATGAGGTAGCGTCCCTTGGGTCCCAGGTCGGCAGCCGCGCGGGCACCGTCGGAACCGTTCTCCTCGCCCACGAGAAACAGCAGGCCGATCCGGCGCTCGCCTCTGGCGCTCAACCGCTCGGCCGCGCTTACCATGGCGGCGGCCAGACCCTTGGCATCACAGCTTCCCCGGCCATGGATCGATTCGGCGTCTTCGGCGAGCGGCAGGTACGGTGGAACCGTGTCGAGATGGGTGGAGAAGACCAGGGCGGGCGGCTCCCGGTAGGCGTACAGGTTCTGCCGTCCTGCGGTCACCGGCTGGCGCACGACCTGATAGCCGGCACGACGCAGTGTGCTATCCAGAAAATCCGTAGCCGGTCCCTCGGATCCAGTCGGAGATTCCAGAGCCACCAGGGCCCGGGTCAGTTCCAGTACGTCCATGAATGAGAGCGCCCCGCCAGCGGCATGCGCGACGGGGCTCCTGGTCTTGGTAGAGAGTTACTTCCTGTTATGCCGACCGGTCACTCCCGAGCACGCCGCGCATGTGATCGCGCATCATCCGCTTGGGGCACCGGCAGGTTCGCGGCAGGGCGTCAACGACAATGAGGTTCGGCATGGAACGCGAAAGCTAGGAGATGGTCCAACCCGGAGCAAGTGTGGGCTTGACGCTGCCGTACCGGCTTCCTAATTACAGCAAGAGGATCCATCATGACGGCTTCCGGGTTGACGAGACGTTTGGGCTGGGGAGCTCTGAGCATACTGCTCGGAGCGTGCGGCGACGTGACCACGTTCAGTCCCACCGCCGCCAGAATCTATGCGACCAGCATGACCTTCGGAGACCCGATCGAAGACGGCTACACCTTGAGCCTGGATGGCGCGGCGGGACGCAAGCTGGGCACGAACGGGGTAGTGCTGTTCTCCGAGCTGGAGGCGGGGACCCACACGGTAACGCTGACCGGGCTGACCACCGGCTGCGCGCTGCATGGAGTGAACCCTCGAACGGTGCAGACCACGGCCGGCCAGACGGCTGAGATCCAGTTTCTGGTGACTTGCAGCCAACCCGGCACCGCAAGGCTCCTGATCCAGACATTTACCTACGGGACCGGGCCGGCCCACTATCGGGTTGACCTGGACATCGGTCGTTCCGAGCAGATCGGCGCCAATGCCCAGGTGACGTTCCCCGCAGTGCCCGCGGGACCGGTCACCATCACGCTGACCGGTGGCTCGGAACAGGGCTGCGATATCGCCGGGCCCAATCCTCGCACTCTCGTCTTGACGGCCGGCCTGCAGTATCCCAGCGACTTCAAGATCCACTGCCGGGACTGATCGCCTCCTGCGCCGCCCGCTGGCCTTCCTCGACATTCACCAGGTATAGCAGAGCTCCCCCCACCACGAAGAACCCAATCACCGACAGGATCGCGTTCCGGCTGGACCCCGTAGCCGCGATGGTGCCGGCGAAGATGAGCGGCCCAAAGATCCCGGCAAACTTTTCGAAGACGCTGAAGAAGCCGAAGAACTCGCCGGACTTGTGCTGCGGTATCATGCTGGCGAAGAGCGAACGGCTGAGGGCCTGGGTTCCGCCCTGGACCGTGCCGACGAGGCCGGCCAGAATATAGAAGTGCGCCGCCGTCTTCATGAAGTATCCCAGAAGGCTGATGGCGGTGTACACCACCAATCCCAGGAAGAGCGCCTGCTTGGTTCCGATCCGCCCCGCCACCATTCCAAACAAGAACGTGCAGGGGATGCCTACGAACTGGACCAGCAGGATGGCCCCGATCAGCGCGCTCTGCCCAATGCCGATCTCGGTGCCATAGGCCGTCGCCATCTTGATGATGGTCTGGATGCCGTCGTTGTAGATCAGAAACGCCAGCAGCAGGAGGAAGGCGTTGCGGTAGCTGCGCAGCTCGTGGAAGGTCTCGCCCAGCGCGAATGAACGCCACCTTCACCGGGTTCTCCCCCCGGCGCTCGTCGGGCTCGAGCAGCGCCGGTGGCTCCGGCACCCTGCGGAAGAGGGGGAGCGAAAAGATCAACCACCACACGGCGACGGAGAGAAATGCCAGTCGCACCGGCAGGGTGGCCTGCGCTTCAGTTAATCCCGGTCCCGAGGGCAGTCCGAACCAGTCGGGACGCTGAATCCACGCGAGATTGAGGGCCAGCAGAATCCCACCGCCGACATAGCCCACGGCGTAGCCGGCCGACGACACCCGATCGATCTCATTCCGGCGGGCGATGTGGGGCAGCAGGGCTTCGTAAAACACGAAGCTGCCCGCCACCCCCACCATGGAGAGGGTGAACAGGAGGGAGGCCAGGTCGAGGTCTCCATGATGGATGAAGAACATCCCCAGGACCGCGGCCACCCCGAGCAGCATGAAGATCGCGATCCACCGCTTCTTGTTGGCCCGGTAATCCGATACCGCGCCGAGGATGGGAGAGAGCAGCGCGATAATCACCAGGGCGATGCTGTTCACCGTTGCCAGCCGCTGGGTGGCGCCACTCTCCACCAGGTTGGCGCCGGCGACCTTCACGAAGTAGATGGGGAACACCGCCACCATGATGGTGGTCTGCATGGAGGAGGCGGCCCAGTCGTACATCGCCCAGGCGCGCAGCTCGGGCCGATCGAGACCCAGACGGGACAGGAGGGAAGATTTCGGCATGACGCGGGAAGCTAGGCGGTACCGTGGCCACCCGTAAGAGCTCAGGCGGCGAGCCGTGCCTCGCGGGCGCTGTGGCGGAGCGAGAGCACCACCGCGGCCGTGAGCGTGGTGATGATGACGCCGAGCGAGAGAAGGATGGGGACATGGAACCAGCCGCTCAGCGTCATCTTGAGGCCGACGAAGACCAGGATGAAGGCGACGCCGGGCTTCAGATAGACGAACTTGTCGAGCATGCCGGCCAGCACGAAGAACAGGGCCCGTGAGCCCGAGGATGGCAAACACGTTGGAGCTGTAGACCAGGAACGGATCGCGGGTCACCGCAAAGATGGCGGGGATGCTGTCGATGGCGAAGACCAGGTCGGACCACTCCACCACGAATCAGCACCAGGAGCAGCGGGGTGGCGAGCACTCGTCCGCGGGACGGTGCGGGTGAAGAACCTGGTCCCGTCGTAGCTCTGGCTCAGCGGCATGAACCGGCGAGCCAGGCGCACCACCGGGATTTCGTTCCAGGTCGACCTGCTCCTGCTTCTGGGTGAACATCCTGATGCCGGTCACCACCAGGATGGCTCCGAACACGTAGATGATCCAGCTGAACCGCTGGAGCAGAAACGCGCCCAGGCCGATCATGATCAGCCGCATGACCATGGCACCCAGAATTCCCCACTTGAGGACCTTGGGCTGGGCGTCGGACCGGACGCAGAAATAGGAGAAGATCAGCAGGAAGACGAAGAGATTGTCGACGCTGAGCGACAGCTCGATCAGGTAGCCGGTGTAGTACTCCAGCGCCGATTGGGTGCCCTCCCGCCACAGGATGAACAGGCCGAACAGCAGCGCCAGCACCACCAGCCCGCCGCTCCAGCTCGAGCGCCTCCTTCAGAGTGAGCGACATGGGAGCGGCGGTTGAGCACCCCCAGGTCAAGGACCAGGAGGGCCACGCACCAGGCCGGTGAAGCCCAGCCAGACGGCCGGAGGGTGAGCTGCCCACTCAGCGGCTCAGCGCCATGGCCTCGAGCCGGGCAACCCGCTCCGGGGTCGGCGGGTGGGTGCTGAAGAGCTTGGTGAGCACTCCTCCTTGCGCCGCCAGCGGATTGACCTGGGCCAGCGGCGCCACCGCCGGCGGCACCTGCATCGGGATCTGGTGCGCCAGGGAGTCGAGCCGGACCAGCGCTTTGGCCAGCGGCATGGGACGGCCCAGGATCTGGGCCCCCACCCGGTCGGCCTCGAACTCCCGTTGCCGGGAGATCGCAAACTGGATCAGCATCGCCCCGATCGGCGCCAGCAGGATAAGCGCGAGCTGGGCGTACGGATGGCCGTTGTCGTCGTCCCGGCCGCCGCCGAACATGAGCAGGTAGGGCAGGTTGCTCAGTGCGCCGGCGATGCCGGCCGCGACCGTGGCGATCAGCATGTCCCGGTTCTTGATGTGGGCCAGCTCGTGCGCGATGCACGCCCTCCAGCTCTTCCTGCGGCACGTACTTGAGGATCCCGGTCGTCACCGCCACGACGGCATGCTCCGGATTCCGTGCCGGTGGCAAACGCGTTGGGCTGCTCGTGCGGCGCGACGCCACCGTCGGCATGGGCAGGCCGGCCCGCTGCCGCAGCCGATCCACCATGGCGTAGAGCTCCGGCGCCTCCTGGGCGGTCACGACCTTGGCGCCGTACATCCTCAGGACCAGCCGGTCGGAGAAGAAGTACATGATGAAGTTGAAGATGCTGCCGAACACCAGCGCTGCGATCAGGCCGCTGGAGCCGCCGATCAGCTGGCCCACCAGCACGAACAGGCCCAACAGCCCGGCCATGAGCACGAAAGTCTTGACGTTGTTCATAATCCCCTCCTGGTGGGGCCTAAAAAAAAGAGCGAGACCCCGTCCGCTCCGCTTTCGCGTGGACGAAGGTCTCGCTCTAAGGCTACTGCTGCCTTCCGAATGGACCGTGCCCGCACTTGGCGAACAGTCTTGACGATCCATCCGTCCGCCTTGCCGGCGGATAAGCTACTCCCCTTCTACAGCGCAAATCTAATGGCTGAATCAGGTTGACGTCAACCGAGCGGAACCGAATGGAGGAGCCGTGCTTGACAACCGGGCCAATGAGGCGTTCCGTGGGAACGATCCAGTCGAAGCTCCGCACGGCTCCTTCAGAAATTAGCCTCGAGGCACGCCAATGTTCGCACCCATGGTCCGACGCGTTTGGCCCGGCCTTCGCCGCATCGCCGCATCTCATTCGCCGCTGGTGCCATAGTCCTTCGGTCCGGCTTCCTCTGGCCGGGCAGAGCCAGGACGCCATCCTCACCGGCAAGGTCAGCGACGCCGCCAGCAACGAAGCGCTCAGCGGAGCGCGGGTATTCGTGCCCGGCACCGTCATGGCGACCAGACCAGACTGGATGGGACCTATCGCCTGCGGCTGCGCCCGGGTACCCACGAGGTCCGGGTGACCTACATCGGCTACGGCGTTGCGCGCGATACGGTCTGCAGGCCGAGGCCGGGCCACGTTCACTCACGATTTCCCCCTTACGCGCGAGCCGCTGGCGCTGCAGGAGCTCGCCGTCGTGGGCACCCGGGCAGCGGAGCGGACCTCGACCGAGGCACCGGTACCGGTGGACGTGCTCACCGCGGCGGAGATCAAGCAGACCGGCCGGACCGAGACGGCCCAGATCATCCAGGCGCTGGCGCCCTCGTTCAACTTCCCCCGCGCCACCATCTCGGACGGCACCGACCACACCCGGCCGGCCACGCTTGCGGGGCCTGGCGCCCGACCAGGTGCTGGTGCTGGTCAATGGCAAGCGGCGTCACGCGAGCGCGCTGATCAACGTCAACGGCAGCATCGGCCGCGGCTCCGGCATGGTGGACCTGAACGCCATTCCGGCCAGCGCGATCGAGCGGATCGAGATTCTGCGGGACGGTGCGGCCGCGCAGTATGGCTCGGATGCCATCGCCGGGGTGATCAACATCATTCTCAAGGAAGGCGCGCCCAACGAGCTGGGCACCACCTCGGGCCAGACGGTAGAGAGCGACGGCGGAGTTATCCAGGGCGGCGGCAACTACGCGCTGCCACTGGGTGGCGACGGGGTGCTGCAGCTCGCCGGCGAGTATCGCAACCGGGGCTTTACCAACCGCTCGGCCCCCGATCTTCGGCCCCAGTACTTCGCCGGCGACCCGCGCAACAGCGATCCGGCCCTCACTGGCCAGATCAATCACCGGCAGGGTGACGCCGACACCGAGGATGCCGGGCTGTTCCTTAACCTGGCCAAGCCGGTAGCGGACGCGACGGAGGTCTACTTCTTCGGCGGCGGCACACTTCGCAGCGGGGAGTCGGCCGGATTCTGGCGTCGCGCCCTGGACGACCGGACCGTGCGGGCCGATCTATCCCAACGGATTCCTGCCGCTGATCGGCACCAAGATCTCGGATTTCTCCGGCGTGGCGGGGTTCGGGGCGACCGGGCGGGTTGGCGATGGGACTTGAGCGCCGACTACGGCCGCAACCTCTTTCACTTCGATGTCCGTAACAGCGCCAACGTGACGCTGGGAGCCGCGAGCCCGACCGAGTTCTACGCCGGCACGCTGATGGTCGATCAGTTCATCACCAACCTGGACGTGGCCAAGTCCTATGCCGTCGGGCTCGCGTCCCCGCTGAACGTGGCGGTCGGGGGTGAGTTCCGCAGGGACGGCTACGGTATTACCGAGGGAGAGCCGGACAGCTAGCGGGACGGCGGTGTGCGGATTCTGGATGGGCCCAACCAGGACAGCCTGGCGGCGCCCGGGGCCCAGGTCTTCCCGGGCTTCCGGCCGGGCGACGCCACTTCACAGAACCGCAACAACGTGGCCGGCTACGTCGATCTGGAAGCGCAGGTGGTGCAGACGGGTACTGCTCGGGGTGGCGGGACGGGTGGAGCACTACAACGACTTCGGCTCCACCACCGACGGCAAGGTGACCGCGCGCTTCGAGCCGGTGCCCGGGTTCGCCGTCCGCGGCGGCCATCGCGACCGGGTTCAAGGCCCCTTCCCTGGGCCAGTCGTTCTTCTCGGCCACATCCACCAACTTCATCAACGGGGTCGCCGTTCGATAACCGGACATTCCCGGTGAGCCAGCCCGATTGCCCAGGCGCTCGGCGCCAGCGACCTCAAGGCGGAGACATCCAAGAATTACAGCTTCGGTGTGGCGCTCAACCCGGTGAAGAGTTTCTCGATCACCGCGGACTACTACCAGATCCTGATCGACGATCGGATCGTGTTATCCGGCAACTTCACCGGTGCACGCATCCGCACATTCCTGCAGAACCAGGGCTTTCCCGGTGTCGCGGGCGGCCGGTTCTTCACCAACGCCATCGACACCCGGACGCTGGGCGTGGACGTCGTGGCCAACTACGGATTCGCCATCGGCGCGACCAGCACGCTCCGGCTGACCGGCGGATACAACTACAACGTCAACCGGGTGCTTCGGGTAGCGCCTACACCCGCGGCGCTCAGCGCCTTCCAGGAGACTCTCTTCGA
>CAWBVP010000031.1:0-104096 GCA_963792265.1 uncultured Gemmatimonadales bacterium
GCGACTCCGGGGCGCGGCGGTCCTCACTCCGGCCCCGGTGAGTGGGCTTCGGCGGGGATGAGCCTGGGTTCTAGGCAGCTGATTGCGGGTGCTCTGCTCTGTGAGCGCCGGCTCTTCGCCGATGAGTGCCGGTTCTCCCGGCTCATCGCGGGTTCTGCCGGATGATTTCGCCTGCTCGAGCGCTTGTCGGGAATGGACGGATTCGTGTGCAGTCACGGCAGATTAGAGGGCGAGCTGTCGCTTACGCGAGGATTGCACAAAGTGCGACAGGCCGGGCGTGCCGGCTTCCGCAGGAATCTGCCGATCGCTACTCGACGTTGGCAGGGACGACGTGCATTTCATCGATCCCTGATTCGGCGGCTCGACGGCGTCGTTTTGGCACGCAAGATTGCGCGCGTGGAGTAACAGCGCGTGGCCCACAGGCTCTAGAGTCAGCTGGGCAGGCGGAGCACCGACCAGCTTAGACAGCTCCGGCTTGCAGTCCATTTACTAGTTAAGCCCCTGCCATAGTCTTCAACTGGGTTCGGCGCCGGCACGAGATGAGCAGGAGGCCCGAAAGTACGTGCCTAGGCACCTCAAGCCGGTGGCGCGCTCGCTAGAACGTCGACGTCACCCCAGCCAGCACGCGGCGCCCGATCACCGCGCCGCCGTACACCTCGAAGCGCCGCCGATCGAAAAGGTTGGAGCAGTTGGCGAAGACCCGGAGGTGGGGATTAACGCGGTAGCCGGTGTTCACGTCCACGACCGACTCGCCGGGATATCCCCATCCCAGACGCCCACCGTCCAATGGTACCGCGACACGATGCGTGCAGCCACGCCGAGATCGAGGCGGTGGTGGCCAAGGTAGGTGAGCGCCACGGTGCCCTTGTTCTGCGGCGCGTTCGGTTTCAGCAGGTTACCTGCGAGGTTCTGTCGGATGGCGAATTTGGACCAGGCGTAGCTGGCGCTCACGCTGAGCGCGTCGCCGAGTGACGCATTCCCGCCCAGCTCGATACCCCACTCGTCCACGGTTCCGGCGTTACCGAACGACAGCACGATGGCGGTCGTGCCGTTGGCCAGGCGCGTGAGCCCATTCGCGGCGACTGGGTTTGCAGCGGCCATCAGCGCGCTCTGCACAGCCGAGTCCACCGCAGCTCTGGAGGCGGCTGGCACCTGGGCGGCGGAGTCCACAAGTGGTATGCGGGATTCAGTCCGGTCGTCCCCGCGGGCAAGAGATCGGTCAGGAAGTTGCGCAGGTGGGCATCATACGCGTCCAAGGTAACGAAGACGTGGCGACCGACCTGGCTCTTGTAACCGACCTCGTAACTCGTCACGGTCTGTGGGACGAGGTGGGGGTTGCCGAACGAAGACTCTGGCACCGCGGCAGAATTGTCGAAGAGCTTCCCCGACGGCACGCCGTCGAGGGCATGACCGAGGGATGGGCTCGACCGCAGTTGGGCCTCGATTGCGCTCAGATCCCGCAGACCGGCACCGGCGGGCCCGCTCCCAAAGAAGAGGTGCGCCAGAATGGGCGTGAGAAATGCGCGTTCCACGCTCAGGTGCAGTGCCTGGTCCTTGGCAGGGCTCAAGACCAGCGCGCCCTTGGGCGACAGCTGCGTGGGAAAGAGGTCACTGTCGTCCCAGCGCACTGCGCCGATCACGCGCAGGCGACCGAAGCCATACTCGAGCTGCGCGAACGCCCCAACGTATTGATCGCTGCGATCGTCGTACGGCGGGCTGAGGGCGGTCCCCTGGGAGTTGACTTTGTTCTGCTGAACCGAGGCCCCCACCAGCACGCGGCCGGCGCCCCCGTGGACCGTGCGGCTGGTGCGTCCGTCCAGGTGGAAGATACTCTCGTCGAGAAAGGCCGTCGTCCCCGAGGCCAGCCCGACGAACGAAGACGATGTACCAGAGTACCAGGCGGAGATGCCGCTCCCGTCCGTGCCCCACGCGAGTCGCGCCCAGGGGCGTACGACTCGGGGCACCTGGTTGCGCGCGTTGGCGCCCAGAAAAACGGAATTGTCCAGCCGGGCCGTCCCGCCCTCGAGTGTAAAGACGGAGCCATTCGCCGCGTAGAAATCGACCCGCGCAGACCCATAGACTGAGACCACCGGATCTGGAGTGCCAAGGGCTCGGCCCGTTACCGGGTCCTTGGTCTGCCCGATCAAGGGCACGCGCTCCGGCTTCGCCGGCGGCGGCGGTGTCGAGGTGGCAGGCTCATACTCTCGGGCCCAGTCCAAACTGTCCTTGCTCGTGCGGGACTGCGTCCAGTCGTCGCTGCGGGTGTACCCGGCGTTCGCCCGATATCCGAACCGGTCGCCGAACAAAACGCCCGCCTGTCGCAGGTTGGTGCGCATGGTGCCGAGCTCGCCACCTCCGACCGTAAGCTTGGTCCCGATGATGTCGCGCGCGGGCGGCGTGGTGATGCTGATGACCCCATTGTAGGCGTTCGCGCCATACGACGCCATTCCGGGCCGCGGATGACCTCGATCCGCCCGAGGTCTTCGAGGGGCTCCCGACAGACTCCCCAGATCTGTGACCCTCCTATCCCGGTGGCGACATCGTGCCCGTCCTGCAAGACGAGCAGCTTACGGCTGAGTGTTGTATTGAATCCGCGCGCGTTGACGTCAAAGTCAGTGACGCCCTCCTGCGTGACATCGAGGCCCGGCACCCGCGCCAGGGCGAGGGGGACCTCGCCGGTAAGCGAGAGGGGCTCGGCGGTGGCGGGCCGCACGACGTCCACGGCGGCGGGCGCATCGATCATGCGGTCCGGCGCCCGCGAGACTCCTTCCACGAGGATGCTGTCCAATTGGACCGGCTGGTGGGAGAACTGCATCGACGGTGAGGGTAGTATCGACGGCGACGTCGACAGCGGCCTGGTGGGGAGCAAAGCCGATCCGCCGGAACTGCAAGACGCGGTGTCCAGCGAGAACGCGGGCCAGGAGGTACCGCCCGCTCGCGTTGGAGGCGACCGAAAGGCCGAGCCCTGGCACGCCGACCACGACGCCCGGGAGCGGCTCCCCGGCCGGGTCTGTCACGGTGCCGCTGACTGATCCAGCGTCCTGGGCATGAACGCAGGACGGCACTGCGCCGGCAAGGGCGGCGATGAGAGAGACGGCAACCCCGCGATGGCCACGCCCAGTCGGTGCGACCAAGCAGCAATCTCCCGGATTAACGCGATCTTTGAGAAAACGACGCTGGCGCTCCCGCACCAGGCAGACCAACCCGGCGCGCGAGGTCACTGAAGCGAGGGAATCGGATGGGAGTGTTTTCGAACCGGTCGTCTACTGTGAGGGATGTGAGCGGCCATTCCCCGTCGCGAAACGCGCGCTCGAGGAACTCGAAGGCCTTGTCCTTTTGACCCAGGAGCGCGTAGTCGGCTGCTATATCGAACGAGAGCGGTCGGGGATAGGGGTTCTGCGCTCGCCGTTGTGCCTCTCGGACATCTCCGAGCAAGTAGGTCCTCTTGGCCTCGGCGTAGCCGGCCAAGCGATACTCGCGTTCGACGGAGGCAGCGATGGGCGCGTTTCCACTAAGTCTCAGCATGGTGCAGCCATTCGCCCATGGCGTCTCCCAGCCGCCCCTGGCGCTCCCAAATGGTAGCGAGACGACGATGACGATCTGCCGAGTGCGCATCGGGATCCGGGACTTCGCGGAAGTATTGCAGCGCTTCATCAAAACGACCGGCCCGGTACAATGTGAAGCCGAGGGCGGTTTGGTAGGATGGCGAGAGGGGATCTATCTCGAGCGCACGTCGCATCTCCCCAATGGCCGCGGCGAACTGGCCTCGGTTGTTGAGCAGATGGCCGTAGGCCTGGTGGGCGAAGGCGTTGTTCGGGTTGAGCGCGATGGCTCGTCGGAACTCCGCCTCCGCCTCACTCCACGACCAGTCCAGGTGCAACAACACGATGGCGAGTGGGACATGCGCTTCTGAGAGGGTCTCGTCGAGTTGGATCGCTCTGAGCGACGCGGCTTTCGCCTTCGTGAACGCCACCTTCGGGGCCAGGAAGTTGTACGCCCCCATTCCGGCGTAGCCATCGGCCAGTCCTGCCCAAGCCGCTGCGTACCCCGAGTCTTCATGAATGGCCCGTTCGAAGTATTCGATGCTCTCTCTGAGGCCCTCCAGGGTTTGTTCATTCCACTTGGCACGGCCCCGGAGATAGAGGTCATACGCTTCGGGATCCACCGGCCGGGTGCGCGTACGGGAGATGAGACTCGGCTGCGGAGATGAGAGCCTGGTCTGGACTTCGTTTGCGATCGCACCTGCAATGGCGTCCTGCAAACCGAGCACGTCTCGCAGGTCATGCTCGTAGGTTTCGGCCCAGAGGTGCCGGTCAGTGGACGCTTCGACCAGTTGCGCGGTTACTCGCACGCGGTTCCCTGCCCGCACCAGGGCGCCCTCCACGACCGCATCCACCTTCAACTCCCGGCCAATTTCGGGGAGGGTTTCGCGGGTGTCCCGGTAGTGCATCGCCGAGGTATGTGAGATCACCCGCAGTCCGGCGGTTTGCCCGAGCCTGGTGGTCAGCGCCTCAGTCATGCCCTCCGCAAAGTACTCCTGCGCAGAATCTCCGGAGAGGTTCCGGAGCGGGAGCACCACGATTGAGTGGATTCGGGGTCCGGCGCCGCGACCCAGCAGACGAACGGACCTGCCCCCGGTAGCCGCCACGAAAAAGAGAGCCGCGAGGATCGCCAGTCCGCCAGCCCAAATCAGCGGTCTACCCTGTGAGATCGTTGTGGCGGGTCTTGCAGGTTCCGGCAGGGGCCGCTCCCCGGCGCGGTCTACCGCCGCGATAAATCGATACCCGCGCCGGGGGAGCGTTTCCACGAACTGCGGCTGTTCGGCCGAGTCGCCGAGTACGCCACGGAGTTTGTAGATGGCGGCGTCGAGGCCCTCGTCGAAGCTGCCGAACCCGGTGGTGGGCCAGATCGCTTGGCGGAGCTCTTCCCGCGTCACAACCTCGCCCGGGTGCTCGAGCAGCAACGCCAGGATTCGAAACGGCTGCTGCTGCAGCTTGATCCGCCTCCCGTGCTGGCGCAGCTCGCCGACACGAAGATCGGCCTCGAATGACCCGAACCTAACCACCGTCATCGGTGAGCCTCGAAGCACCTGACCTGACATCCGGCGCGCCATCCGGGCCCCATCTCCAAACCGCACCTACATCACATAATGCTCATCCCTTCAATATCTTAGCGGTTCAGCTCGAAATCAGCCAGAGTTCAGCCGCAGGTCATGGATCGCGGAGCGACGCGGTGCGACAGTGGAGCCGAACCCAGGAAAGAGGATTGTATGCCCACCTCCCCGTACAACCGGCGGTGGCTGGTTCGGACGGCTGTCGCACTCGTGGTCGCTTCGCCGGCACTCGGCTGTGGCGACGTGTCCGGACCGCTGCCAGGGCCTGCCTCGCGGCCAGCGGCTGCCTCGCTGGTGGTCTCAAGCCTTCCGAGCCCGGTAATGGTCGGGGCCGCCGCCACGGGCACAGTCACTGCAAAGGACGCGGCCGGGAATACCGCCATCGGCTACACCGGGACGGTACACTTCTCATCCACGGACCCAGCCGCGCAGTTGCCCGCAGACCACACGTTCGCCCCCGCCGACCGGGGGAGCTACACGTTCGCACTTAAGTTCGGGAGCGCCGGGACGCAGAATGTGGCCGTGGCCGACGTGGCCTCGAGCTCGATCACCGGCAGCGAGGCAGTTGTGGTCACAATGCCTGTACCAAGTACACTGCTCTATGTCGCCAACGGCGGCTACGGCGCGGGCTTCAGCACCGCTGACTCCCCCCCAAAGAGCATCACGCTCTACGAGGGGGTGCACCCCAGCCCAACGGCGACGATTGCCGGCAGCCATACGGGAATGAACGGTCCGCAGGGCATCGCCGTGGACGCCACGGGACGGCTCTACGTTGCTGACATCGGTGGGCACAACGCAATCATGGTCTACGCGCCGGGGGCCACGGGCAACATCGCTCCAGCAGCCACGATCGCGGGCAGCAACACCGGACTGAGCTATCCCGAAGGCGTAGCCCTCGACGCCGGGGGCCAGCTGTACGTGACCAACAGCATACCGTTTCCGGCTGACTCGTATAGCGTCACAGTCTATGCCCCGGGGGCCACGGGAAACGTCGCTCCAGTGGCCACCATCGCGGGCAGCAACACCGGGCTGAACGGCCCGGTCGGCATCGCCGTCGATGCAACAGGCCGGCTCTACGTCGCCAACGCGAACAGCATCTCGATTTACTCGGCGGGGGCGACCGGAAACGCGGCCCCCCTCGCCACGATCCAGGGCAGCAGCACCGGGCTGGACCAGTTGCGCCCCACGGGCATTGCCGTCGACGCGAGTGGCAACGTCTATGTCACCCACTTCGTCCAGTGCTTCGACCCCACTTATACGGCCACCCATGGAGAGAGTGTCCTGGTCTTCGCCGCCGGGGCTACGGGGAACGCCACGCCCATCGCGAGGATTGAGGGCAGCAACACGGGACTCGACGGGTCGACGGGCATCGCTGTGGATGCAGCGGGGCTTCTGTACGTCGCCAATACCACAGAATGCCCGTACTATCAGGACTGGCCGGCGCACCCGGGCAGCATCACAGTATACGCGCCGGGGGCGACCGGGGACGCCCTCCCCATCGCCAGGATAGCGGGGGACAACTCCGGGCTGTTCAGACCAACCTGGATTGCACTCCCACATTGAACCGCCCGGGTGACGTTGCGAGGGTCAGCCGGATCCAAGGCATTCACGAGGGGGGAGGGTCAACGGGATACGCTTTTGATGCCCGTCAATCAACGAGAGGCTGGACACCTATCTGGCGGGCTGTGCTATTATCACTGCCATGTCGCCAGCCGAGCAGGTCGCCCGCCTGCGGGAGCAGATCGAGCGCGCCAACAACGCCTACTACATCCTCGACGCGCCCGAGATCCCGGACGCCGAGTACGATCGGCTCTTCCGCGAGCTCCAGGCCCTCGAGGCCGCGCACCCCGATCTCGCCTCGCCCGATAGCCCCACCCAACGGGTCGGCGGCACCGCCGCCAGCTCCTTAGCCAAGCACACCCACGCCCGCCCCATGCTCTCCCTCGCCAACGCCTTCACCGCCGAGGAGCTGGCCGAGTGGGAGGAGCGGAACGCGCGCCTGGCCCCCGAGGTCCGGACCGCCGGCTACACCACCGAGATCAAGATCGACGGCGCCGCGGTGAGCCTCACCTATAAGGAAGGCCGCCTGCTGCTGGGCGCCACCCGGGGCAATGGGACAATAGGTGAGGACATCACCCATAACCTGCGCATTATCAACGACATCCCACTTTCACTTAAAGGGAACGATTACCCCAAAGTGATGGAGGTCCGGGGCGAGGTGTACATGCCCTACGCCAGCTTCACCCGGATCAACAAGGAACGGGAAAAAGAAGGCGAGGAGCCCTTCGCCAACCCCCGCAACTCGGCCGCCGGCGGGCTCCGCCAGCTGGATCCCAAGCTGACCAAGAAACGCCGGCTCCGGATGTTCGTCTTCGCCGTCGAAGCGATCGAAGGCCGGCTCAAGGCGAGCACGCACTGGGAGGAGCTGGACCTGCTGTCGCGCGTGGGGATTCCAGGTCGAGCCCAATCGCAAACGATTCAAGACGCTGGCCGAAGTGCAGAAGGAGATCGACGACTACGAGGCGCTGATCGCCAAGCTCGACTTCCAGGCCGACGGCGTGGTGGTGAAGGTCGACAATCTCCCGCTCCACAGCGAGCTCGGCGTGATCGGCGGCCGGGAGCCGCGCTGGGCCATCGCCCGGAAGTTCGCGCCCGAAGTCGCCGTCACTCGGCTGCTCAAGATCCGAGTCAACGTGGGCCGCACCGGCGCGCTCAACCCCTACGCCGAGCTGGAGCCGGTGCAGGTGAGCGGAGTGACGGTCACCAGCGCGACGCTGCACAACGAGGAGCTGATCGCCACCAAGGACATCCGCGAGGGCGACAAGGTGGAGATCATCCGGGCCGGCGAGGTGATCCCCCAGATCGTCCGCCCCATCATCGAGCCCGGCGTCGAGCGGGGCGCCGAGTTCAAGATGCCGGACAAGTGCCCCCGCTGCGGCACGCCGGTGGAGCACCCCGAGGGCGAGGCGATGCGCTACTGCCCCAACGTCTCCTGCCCCGGCCGGATCCTCGAAGGGATCGTCCACTTCGCGTCGCGCGACGCGATGGACATCCGGGGCCTGGGCTACGAGCGGGTGCGCCAGCTGCTGAGCGAGAAGCTGATCGAGAACGTGGCCGACCTGTACGACCTGACCGACGACCAGCTGGTGGAGATGGAGGGCTTCGCCACCAAGTCGGCGGCGCAGCTGGTGGCCGCGGTCCAGGCCTCGAAGGAGCGGCCGCTCTCTTCCCTGCTCTTCGGGCTCGGCGTCCGCCACGTGGGCAAGACCGTCGCGGTGCTGCTGGCCCGGAAGTACGGGACCATGAAGAAGCTGATGGCCGCGGCCGAGAAGGGGATCGGCGACGTGCCCGGCATCGGGCCCACCATCGGAGAGGCGGTCACCGCGTTCTTCGCCGAGGAGCGGAACCGGGTGCTGGTGGAGCGGCTGGAGCAGGCCGGGCTGACGCTGAAGGAGCCCAAGGCGGCGGAGGGAAGCGGGAAGCTGGAGGGAAAGACCTACGTGATCACCGGCACGCTGCCCACCCTCTCCCGGGCGGAGGCCACCGCGCGTGATCGAGGGAGCGGGCGGCCGGGTCGGCAGCAGCATCAGCAAGAAGACGACGGCGCTGGTGGCGGGCGATGATGCGGGGAGCAAGCTGGAGAAGGCGAAGGAGCTGGGCGTGGAGGTGATCGACGAGGCGGAGCTCTTGCGTCGCGCCGGGCGGACGGCCTGAGGCCACCACCCCCTATTGCGGAAGCCGGTACCGGCGAACATACTCGCGCAATCCCCGCTTCATCCCGCCCGGAAAAAGCCGTCGCTGAGTAGTCTGGAGGCACCTATGCGCGCGCGTGGTCGTCCCGCCTGCATGACTCTGGTGGTACTCTCGCTGTTGCCCTGCTATCTGCTCGCTCAAACCGCCACCGTGGTCATCGCCCCCCGGGATCCGTCGATCACGCTGCCGACCACCTGTCAGCCATTTACCGCGACGTACACCGACGTCATGGGCAAGGTTCGTCGCGCCCACTTCACCTGGAATGTGACTAACACCGCAGCGTTCAGGGTCGACACCACCGGTCTGGTCTGTCTTCAGGCGGCCAGCGTCGCGGGGCCCACCAACACCGGAGTGATAGCATACGCGAAGGGGCGCACGCTCAGGGACTCCACCTCGCTCACCGTGCTGCCGCAGCCGTCGCCTGAGGTCGTCATGGCGCATCCCCGGACCGGGATCATCGTACGGGACCGGCCCCAGCTCACGGCGGTCGACACCACCCCGCCTCCGGCCACGGCGCAGATGGCCCCGGGCACCATCGTGCGACCGCCCTCCGGTGACATCGCCCGGCGATACCAGGCGCAGGGCGCGGCCCCGACGGGCCTCTCCGCCGCCTCGGGATCTCCGGTCAGCGCCACGATCTCCTGGACCGCGGCGGGGGTGCCACCGGCTACACCGTGTCCCGGGCGACCAGCGCCGCCGGACCTTTCGACGTTGCGACTCCAGGGCCGGTGACCGCAACCTCCTTCACCGATACCGGACTGATCCCCGCCACCACGTATTACTGGGTGGTGACGGCCAACTATTCGAATGCAGCTCCGGGCTCGAGCGCGGTGGTGTCGGCCACGACCTCGGTGCCGAAGAATCCGACCGACTTCGCCGTCAAGGCAGGCGCCCCGGGCGAGCTCATCTTCACCTGGAGTCCCCGCAGCGAGGCCGCCTATTACGTGGTGCAGGGGAATAATCCCCCCAGCTACCAGGTCAACCAGGCGACACTCGACCTCTCCAACGTCGCGGCGGGCCCCCAGAATTACACCCTGGTCGCCTACTACCTCGGCGGCGGGAACCAGTACTACGCCGATGTCGCCAACCCCTCGAGGGTTCGGGGCGCGGCGTTGCCCAAGAACGGCATAGCCTGGCTCTCGAAGCACGGGACCGGCAGCACGACCGAAGCCGGCGAGTACTACTCCACCGTCGGGGCCACGCCGGGGAAATCGGATCTCACCAAGTGGAAGACGGCGAACGGCTTTCCGTCTCAGGGTGCCGCCGCTGATGAGGTTCGGGCCGAGTACTTCAACGCGCAGGATCTCAACCTGGGACGGGATACCCATTGCCGCCAGACGTCTCCCGGCCACCTCGCATGCTATCAGAACAACAGCGGCCCGCCCCCGGGGCAGCCCGGCTTTCCCGACGCGCAGGCCGCCCTCAACGATATGGTGACCGGCAAGCCTCCCTTTGCCACGGTCGCCATGGACCAGGAGGCCAACGGCAACGTCAATTTCTACGCATATAAGGACGACGGTCAGCTGGTGCCCGCGGTGGTGCTGGACAACGAGGGCCCGAAGGCGATGCCCAACGTGTGCACCGCCTGCCACGGCGGCCGCTACGATGCCACCAGCAACACGGTGAGCGGGGCCTCGTTCCTGCCCTTCGATGTGTTCGGCTTCGTCTACGCCACGGCTCCCGGTTTCAGCTTGAACGATCAGCAGGAGAACTTTCGCAAGCTGAACGCCCTGGTGAAGAGCACCAATCCCAATTCCAGCAATCCCGACAACCCCATCGTCACCTATATCGATGGCATGTACGGCAACGCGGTCTCGACGCCGGGTACCCACGCCAGCGACCAATGGGTGCCGGCGGGGTGGGCGGCCAAGCCCAATGTGTACGATGTGTTCAAGCGAACCTGCCGGACCTGCCACCTCGCCAGCCAGGGCCTGGATTTCATGACCTACAGCTCGGTGACCACTGGCATTATTTCCAGCGACCTCTGCGCCGGCAAGACCATGCCGCACTCGGAAGTGGCGTACCGGAAGTTCTGGACCCAGACCACGGTGTATCTGCCGGGCTACTGGTCCGATCCCAGCACGATGGGCATCACCGGCTGCCCGTAAGCGCCGCCGGGGTCGGAGGTGAGAGGTGAGAGGGTGGGCAGACAGGCATGAGCGCGAGTCGGCTGTTTGAGCCACTCGCTCCGCTCGAAATGACGACCTCTACCGCCCTACCGCCTTACCGCCTTACCGCCTTACCTTTTTCCCATGACCCCTTCGACATCCACGAACGGACTCCGCCTCGGCCGCCGAGTGATTCATCAGCTCCGGGCCTCGCTGGAGCGCGACGCCGGTCTCCAGGCCGCCACCCATCTCCAGGAAGCCGGGTTCGCCGGCGGCGAGGAGCTCTACAAGTCCTTCACCGCGTGGCTCTCCCAGATCCACGGCGTGGACCGACCCGCGGATCTGGACGCGCAGAAGCTGGGCGAGGTGCTGTCGGAGTTTCTCTCGGAGCAGGGCTGGGGCCGGCTGGACACGCTACAGCTGGGCCCGGCAGTCCTCGCCCTCGACTCGACCGACTGGGCCGAGGCGCTGGATGAGCCGGGGACGGAATACCCGTCCTGTCATCTGAGCTGCGGCCTGCTGGCCGACTTCCTCGGCCGGATCTCGGAGGGGCTGGTGGCGGTGATGGAGGTGGAGTGCCGCTCCCGGGGCGAGCCGCGCTGCCGGTTCCTGGCCGGCGCGCCGGAGACGCTGGGGATTCTCTATGAGCGAATGGCGCAGGGGTCGGGGTACCTCGAAGCGCTCGCGGGGGACGGAAGGCGGTAGGCGTTGTCACCCTGAGCGAAGCGAAGGGGCCAGGACCATTCGACACAAGCCGTCACCTGGACTAGCCGCGACTCTTCGGCTCCTTCGCTCCGCTCAGGATGACAACTGTCGCCCTACGTCCCCGCCTTCACCAGCTTGATCCCCCCGCTCCCCGTCTCGATCGCGATCTTCCCCCGTCCGTCGCCAATCCTACCCGTCATGTGATCCCGCGCGTGCCGAGTGACTGCGACCTCGAAGTCGGTCTCGATGTCGCCACTCGAGGTCTCGATGTCCACCTCGGCCCCGAGGGTCGGCGGCATCTTGAGGGTGACGTCGCCCGAGCCGGTCTCCACTCCGACATTCCAGACTTCGCCGTTGAGGTCGGCGCTGACCGAGCCGCTGCCGGTCTGGAGCTGCACCTTCGGCGCCATGAGCTTGGTGACTTCGATGTTGCCGGACCCGGTCGTGATGGAGAGCTCGCTGCTCCGGAGATCGGATGAGGTGACGTCGCCCGAGCCGGTCTCGATGGAGACGTTCTCCCCCCGCACATCGGTGGCCGACACCGTGCCCGATCCGGTGTCCACCCTGAGGTCGCCCCGGGCCTGGGTGACCTGGACCGCGCCGGAGCCGACGTCGATCTCGAGCTCGCCCCGGGTGTTGGAGGTGGAGACCGGCGCTGCCGCGACGTCCACGCTGAGATCGCCGTTCACGTTGGTGACGGCGACCTTGCCCACGCCGAGGTAGAGCGCGACCTGCTTGCCCATCGGGACAGAGATCCGAAGATCGGCGTGGGCGTCGAGTCCGCCCGGCTGCGAGCTGATGGTGATCTGCTTGCCCTTGGGCTTGCGCCGCTCGTGATTGCGGTCGTCGTCCTCGTCGCCGAAGGTGCCGTTGTCCCGCACCCGGATCTGGGTGGAGGTGCCCGACGCGGGCTGGCCGTAGTGGATCCGGTCGGCGGGATAGAGGAAGCGGAGGGTCTCCTGGTCGTCCACCTCGCCCTGCACCACCTTGAGCTTGGCGGCGTCGGCGCCGCCCCGGGTCACCTCGGCGGTCACGTCGGGGCCGGGTCCGGGGAGGAGCTGCACCTCGCCGGCCAGGTTGTAGATGGCGACCTCGTCTCCGCTGACGGCGTAGTGTTCCGGCTGCTGGGCCAGGGCGCGGAGGGGGAGCAGGATGGATCCGGCGAGCAGAGTGGAGAACGCGACGGCCTGCATGGCAGCTGGCTCCTTGAGGGGAAACTGAGCGTTAGACGGGGCTTAGGCCTAGAAGGTTGCAGACAGCCGGGTCATTTCGAGCCCCGAAGCTCGGGACAGAGATCGGACGGCCTGGACGTTTAGATCTGGATTCCGACGTAACCGGGCCTCTCGCTACGCTCGAAATGACGCATTGGTACGTCCTAGCCCTAACGGGCTGCGGGGCCACCGGCCGTATAGTAGGACTTCCGGGGCGGTCCGGCCCCGGAGTCAGGTTCTCCGTGCAAGATCTCATCTCCAGGCTGTTCGCCGCCCTGGCCCCCCGCTACACGATCGAGCGCGAGCTCGGCCGCGGCGGCATGGCCACAGTCTACCTCGCCCACGACCTCAAGCACCACCGCCGAGTCGCCCTCAAGGTCCTGCGCCCGGAGCTGACCATGGCGCTGGGGCCGGACCGCTTCCTTCGGGAGATCGAGATCGCGGCCCGGTTCGTCCATCCCCACATCGTGCCGGTGTTCGACTCGGGCGAGGTCGACGGCTTCCTCTACTACGTCATGCCCTACGTCGCGGGCGAGACCCTGCGGAGCCGGCTCGACGCGGGAGCGGCCAGCTGCCGGTGGGAGACGCGGTGCGAGATCGCCTGCGAGGTGGCCAACGCCCTGGCCTACGCCCACCGCCAGGGGATCATCCATCGCGACATCAAGCCGGAGAACATCCTGCTGGAAGGGGGCCACGCGATGGTGGCCGACTTCGGCATCGCGCGGGCGATCAGCCTGGTCGCTCGGCGAGCGACTCCGGCTCACCGAGCGCCGGGCTCGCGCTGGGGACGCCGCTCTACATGAGTCCGGAACAGGCGGCCGGCCACCAGCAGCTGGACGGGCGGGCCGACATCTACAGCCTGGGCTGCGTGCTGTACGAGATGCTGGCGGGGGAGCCGCCCTTCACCGGACCCACGCGCCCAGGCGGTCATGGCCAAGCACGGACAGGAGTCGCCTCCGTCGCTGCGGGAGCAAGCGGAGCGGAGTGCCGACCAGGTGGAACAGGTCGTCATCAAGTCGCTCCACAAGATGCCGGCCGACCGCTTCGCTAATTCCGAAGAATTGGCTGCAGCATCGAGTGCGTACCGGGGGGTATTCCGCGGGTCGGGCAAAATCGACGGCTCAATCCAAAGGTCTGGGCCGCGATCATACTGGCCATTACCAGCGTCATGGTCTTGAAGAATGCATGGCGCGCAGCGGCGACGACGGCCCGGGAGGATATTGGAGTCGCAGTCCTCCCCTTTGAGGATTTAACCCAGGCCCACCCGACAAGAGACCTCCCACGCATTTGGTATTTAGCGAGGCCCTCGGCTGGATTCCTGGAATCCGGGTGGTGGACGGCAGTCTTCTCTTGGCGGTAATCGGAGCGGGCACGCCGGTGACTTCGCCCAAATGCAAAGGAACGCGGCACAATCCGGTGCCAAGTACTTGATTACGGTCAGAGTAGATCCGCAGGCCGCTGGATCGCGCCTGCACATTGACGTATATGCGACAGGAGCGGGAACTGCTGCTGGCCCGCTCGGAGTACAGTATCCCAACAGACAGCCTGGAGGCAGCGGCTGCGCGACTTGCGCTTCAGGCGGCACTCCCGATCATCAAACGCGAAATCGCTCCCGTTCGGTGCCCAACCGACATTCCTGACCTCCACCTCGTCCGCCGTTACCCTGGGTCACCTCGTCAGGGGACAGAGCAGTCTATGGCGGGAGGACACACCTACCGCATCTAGCGAGTTCGCCAGCGCCTTGCAGGCAGATTCCGGTTGCGGCCTCGCCTATCACCGCCTAAGTGTGGTTCAGGAGCGGCAACACGATTTCCCCGGCGCCCTTGCCACTGTTGAAAGGGCACTGCGGCGTAGCCCTCAATTCGCACCGGTATGGGTCCACCTGTTGGAGGCTCAGCGGTACTTCTTGTTAGGTGCTGGAGACAGTGCAGTGGATGGGTTTCAGGGTGTAGTTCTCGAAGATCCTTACAACGCCGACGGTTGGCTCGGTCTGGGTGAAGCACTGTTTCACCTGGGGGGTATGCCGGATACCGACCTGAGGATGCCATATCTGCCTTCGAGCGTCTAGCGGTTCTCGACAGCACCTCAGTACCTCTTTTTGCTCAGCACTTGGTTGACCTAGGGTTATTCTCCGGTAATCAGCACTTGGCAAAACGGTACGTAAGTTTCATACGGAAGAAAACATCCCGTTCATCACGGGAAGCAGCAATTGTGCTGCGTTTCTCAGAACAATCGAGCCACCCAGCGGCATACCGGAAACTGCGTCAAAGCGGCAGGCAGGCCCTTTCCGAACTCGTGGCGGTGTGGCTCCGAGATGCCAAAGACCCAGTGATGGCCGACAGCCTCGGTGTCATCCTTACCTGGGCCGGGGATGACGCCGGACGATAACTTGCGCGGGGCGGACGCCCGCCTGGTCGCTTTATCGGTGCAAGGCCGGTGGAATGAAGGGCTGGCTGCATGGCGTGCAGTGGAAGGGGTAGGACAACTGGATAGTTCGGGTGGTACAGGCATATTTGGCGGGATACCCAGCTGGCGAGACGGTGGACCCGATGCTCCAGTGGGCTCACCAGCAAGTGTCTGGATGGTACTTCCCCTGACTTCTCCCGACCACTTTGGGAGCCGACCCAGCAGGCCTTTTTCGCCCTAGCTCAGCGCGCTGTGGTGAGGGGAGACTCAAGCGAGGTTCTGAGACTCCTCCGCGGGTTGGATGAGCATCCAAAGCCCGTACCACTAACTGATCCAACACCGGACGCCCTGCGAAGCTCCCTACAAGCAAGGCTCTCGCTTCTCGCTGCAGACACAGCAAGTGCCATTAACCTGCTACGGAGGTCCGTGGCCAGGATAGCTGAACCTTTTATCTGGTACTATCCGCTTACCTCCATGGCGCAGGAGAGACTGCTTCTTCGCAGCTTTTGATCGCGACCGGCGACGTCCGGGGAGGGAAAGAGTGGCTCGATTCGTTTTCCAGAACCTGGTCAGTCGGTGATGTGCTCTATGCTCGCCGAGTACAAGAGATCAGGAGCCGAATAACACAGTAGGACCTTTGTTTTCCCGCCTCGCTCAATTGTCTTTCAACAGGAGGACCTATGGCAGGTGACATAGACCAGGTCAAGAGTACGCTGGGGGCTCTCTGCGCCGCGAGCGATTCTCCAATGCGAAAGACGACGAAAAAGCTGGAGTCGGTTGAGGCTGGGTCAGTCGAGGCGTTCTATATGGTCGCTGCCTACTGTTTCGACCTTCAACGAAAGATGGAGTATATCTGTAAGGCGACCCTCGATTTTGAATCGCGCACAGAATCGCATGCTCGCTAGAGAGATACTCGCGGATAATGAGGCTCTCCAGGCTAATGGCCTCAGCTGGAGGCAACGAGCGGAGCTTGCCGAAGAAATCATGCTCCGAGTGTACGGAGAGATAAGAACTCAGCACGAGAAGGGACTTCGCGAGGCAGCGAGCGGGTGATCAAATTCACGCGGGTTCTGTCGCAAGTTGGTCCCCCAATGTCGCAAAGGGGACCTTGCCCGTCAGCAGCAACCGGCAAATACTCGGTACGCAGTCCGTCAGGTACTCTCCCCTGGGGAGGACATATGCTGGACAGATCAACGATGACCGGATTGTTTCTTCTCACCGCTCTGGTACTTAGCGCAACCGGTTGCGAAAGAACGACGGGTCCTTCGGGGAGCGATCCAGCCCTCCTTCGAGAAAACCGAAGGACAATGTGGTTCTGCGGGGACCTGTAGGTAGCTACAACCTCGCGGCGTAGTCCGGCCGCATGATGATCTCGCCACCCTGGATGATCTCCCGGTCCCAGGGCAGGATGATGAAGTTTTCGGTCTCGAAGGCGTGGAAGTCGGGCGCGTAGTCGCCGGTCTTGAACGAGACCGCGCTCTTCACCTCGGCCGGCTTGAGCGCCCGCACCTCGCTCAGCGCCAGCTTCATGGTGCTGCCGGTGTCGCAGGTCTCGTCCACCACCAGCACCTTCTTACCTCGAATGCTGGGAGGCGGCCCCGACACCAGCATCGGCTGACCACCCTCCTGCTGCCGGGTGACGGTCAGCGAGGCGAAATCGGTCTGCATGATGGAGGCGACGACCACGCCGGGAATCACGCCCGCCTTGGCGATGCCGAGCACGATGTCGGGCTGATAGTCGCGAGCGACCCGGAGCGCCAGCGCCCGGCAGAGCTCGCCGAAGAACGGCCAGTCGACCTCGAGGACCCCGCGAGGGGTGGGACCGGAGCGGCGGGCAGTGGGAGTCACGAGTCGCGAGTCACGAGTCACGAGTCGAGGAGGACGATAACCAGTGTCTAAGGTGGCACGTCTACAGTCAAACGTCCAGAGTCGAAAGTGCTCGACTCGTGACTCGCGACTCGTGACTTGTTCACTCTAGACCCTAGGCTATCTTATCCCAACCCCAACGCGTTGTGCCCACTCGACTTTGCTCGGAAAGCCCTGCTCGACATGAGCTTCTGGCGACGCATGCTCGGTAAGGGATCTCAGAAGACTCTGAACCCCCAACGACTGGATTACCTCAACGAAGGCCTGGCGCTCGAGCGCCAGGGCGACTTCGAGTCGGCCCTGACGTCGTATCGCCTGGCGTTCCGAGACAATCCCGCGGATTCGCGCATTCTGCTCAACATGGCAATCGCCTTTACCAAGACCGGGCAGCCGGAAGAGGCGATCCGGCACTACAAGCGCGCGCTGGAGCTGGACGACAGCCTGGGCGGAGCGCACTACGGCGTCGCCTTCCTCCTGCTCAAACGGGGCGACAACCAGCAGGCGGTCCAGCACCTCAAGGCCTTTCTCGCCCGCCCGCCCAAGGGACCCGACGCCGAACGCTGGGTCCGGCACGCGGAGACGGCGCTGAAGGAGATCGACCGCAGCCCGGCACCGGAGACGAAGTGAAGGGTCCGGCTCTTCTGGTTGTATCTCTGGTGGCGTTGGGCTGCAGCAATCTCACCGAAGGCGCCGGCGGCATAGTCGGCATCGAAATTCAGACCCCCGTCCTCAAGACCCTCGAGCTCGGCGAAAGCGTCCCCCTGTCCGCTCAGGCGCTGGATAAGGGCGGCAACCCGGTGTCCGCCACAATCGAGTGGCGGGCTCCCGATCCCACCCTGACCGTGGACCAGACCGGGGTGATCACCGGGATCGCTCCCGGGACCGGCAGAGTGCAAGCCTTCGTCGGGTCGCTGGCCTCCACCCTGGAATCCTTCACCATCATCCCCCGGGCGGATACGCTGGTGGTCACCGATTCCCTGATCACCGTGGCGCCGGGCGTGGCAACCTCGCCACCGCTCGTGGCCTCAGTGCAAAGCCTTTCAGACGGCCCGCTGCCCTCCCGATCGGTGATTTATACCATACTCAGCCCGACCGATAATTCGGTTCTGCTCCCTGGGGGCGTACTGCAGGTCACCGGCGCCACTGGCACGGATGGTGCGGTCTCGAACGTGACCCTAACCCGATCCAATGCCGCTCAACCAGCCACTGTTACCGTCGAAGTACAAGCCGTCCGGACCCATGGGGCCGTGGTCCCCGGGTCGGGACAGCACTTCACCGTCACCTTCCAGTAAGGGGGCTCTGACGGCGCGGACCCTCAACGAGCTCTACTTCGGCGCGATGGAGCGGTTCGGCTCCCGCCCGATCGCAATGCGGGCCAAGCGGAACGGCGCCTGGTACGACCTGAGCTATCGCGACCTCGCCGACCGGGTCCAGGACCTGAGCCTCGGCCTGCTGGAGCTGGGGATCCACCCCGGTGACCGGATCGCGATCCTCTCCGAGAACCGGCCCGAGTGGGCCATCGCCGATTACGCCTGCCTCGCCGCACGCTGCACCGACGTGCCGATCTATCCCACGCTCACCGCCAAGCAGGTGGAATACAACCTGTGCGACTCCGGCGCGGTCGCCGCGTTCGTCTCCTCCCGGGAACAGCTGGAGAAGATCCAGAACATCCGGTCCCAGATCCCCGCCCTCAGGCACGTGATCGCCTTCGACGCGGCGACTGCGGGCACCGGCGCGCTGAGCCTGGATGAGGTCTACGCCAAGGGCCGAGCCGCGCGGGACCGGCATCCCGGCTGGCGGCAGGACGCGCTCAGGGCGAGACCGGACGATCTCGCGACCCTGATCTACACCTCGGGCACCACCGGTGACATGAAGGGCGTGATGCTGACCCATGGCAACATCACGTCCAACGTGACCACCTGCTGCAAGCTGTTCAGCTTCAGCGAGGACGATGAGTGTCTCTCGTTCCTCCCGCTCTCCCACATCTTCGAGCGGATGTTCGGCCACTACTCGATGTTCCACTCCGGGGTGCTGATCAACTACGCGGAGAGCGTGGACACGGTGGCGGCGGACATGGAACGGATCCGGCCCAGCCTGATGGCCTCGGTGCCCCGGCTGTACGAGAAGATCTATGGCCGGGTGTTGGAGCGGGTGCGGAACGGCTCGGCGCTCAAGCGACGCTTGTTCTACTGGGCCAAGGGAGTGGGCGAGACCTGGGTGGATCTGAAGCTGGCGGGTAAGCCGATCTCGCCAGGCCTATCGGTGAAATACTTGCTGGCCGACCGGCTGGTCTTTGCCAAGCTCCGGGCTCGCACCGGCGGGCGGCTCCGCTTCTTCATCTCGGGGGGCGCGCCGCTGTCGGCCGAGATCGCCCGGTTCTTCCATGCGGCGGGGATGCCGATCCTCGAAGGGTATGGATTGACCGAGACGTCGCCGGTGATGGCGGTCAACACCTTCAAGTATCTCCGGCTCGGCACCGTGGGCCGGCCGATTCCGGGCGTGGAGGTGAAGATCGCGGCTGACGGCGAGATCCTGACCCGGGGTCCGAACGTGATGACGGGGTACTATCTCAAGCCCGCGGCGACCGCTGAGGCGATCGATCCGGACGGCTGGTTCCACACCGGCGACATCGGGCAGCTGGACCAGGACGGGTTTCTCAAGATCACCGACCGGAAGAAGGACCTGATCGTCACCGCGGGAGGCAAGAACATCGCGCCGCAGCCGATCGAGAGCCGGGCCAAGACGCTGCAAGTTCGTCTCCAACGCGGTGATGTTGGGCGACCGGCGGCGGTTCCCCATCATGCTGATCGTGCCGAACTACGAGACGCTGGGCTCCTGGGCGACGAAGGAAGGGCTGCCGACGTCAGACATGGCGGCGCTGCTGGCGCGGCCGGAGGTACAGGCCAAGATGCAGAAGGAAGTGGGCGCGACGCTGCAGGACCTGGCCCACTTCGAGATGCCCAAGAAGCTGTTGCTGCTGGCGCGGGACTTCAGCGTGGAGGCGGGGGAGCTGACGCCGACGCTCAAGATCAAGCGGCGGATCGTGGAACAGCGGCATCGGGATGCGATAGAGGCGTTGTATGGGGGTGCGTGATTACGTGGCGTCTCAGGCTCGCACTATCTCTGCTTCTAGTTCCTACCCAGACGCCGTCGGCGCTGGCCATCAGGTCGATAACTGCTGCTGATGGGATTTGTCCCCTCCCCCACCACACGCAGTCCGGGGAGCACCGCTCGAGCCGCTTCGCTGACCCAGTCCGGGTTGCTACCGTAGTTCTTTCCTAGAACAACACCACGCATCGAGCCCGACTTGAGCGGGAGTCGCCCTGCTCGGAGCACGCTGACTTGCGGCGCAGTGGTGATACCTGGTGGAGGGTTCACCGCTACCAAGGCGATTCCAGGATTGAGCTCGGCAATCTCCTGCCACATCGAAGCGACGTCTCCCACCAAGGTCAGGTAACCACCCGGACCATGCAGTCCGGTGAGCGCGGTGACTGCCGCAGCGTCGAGCACAGTGTCGCTCTCTTCAGTCCAGTCGGGAGCACCCCCAAAATCGACAGATCCATCCTTGACCTCGTAGGTGCGGCCGCACACCGGACAGCCGAGCTGTCCCGTCATGGACCGAGCGACCTTCCATCTTGTCGGGGAGCAAGACCAGAAAGCTCTCTTCGTGTTCGGCAGGACAGCGAAGATGATCGGTGAGCTCAATGAACAAGCTTCCACACCTTCAGAAAAGAGAGTGCCAACTCGCGGAGGAGAGCGACGGGTGAGCCACCGAGTGTGGAGGCCGCTCAGTGCGCGACCGCCTCTGTGCCGCATGCGGATGGAGTCCGCGTCAGTGCGCGACCGCCTCTGTGCCACATCTGTTTTGGGCGCAGCGCACTGCAGCGGCCGGAACACTCGGATGGATCACCCGGAGCGGTGGGACGACATTCTCCCAGCTCCTAGCTCCGAGCTACGGTTGAAACAGAGCTAGTCCCGCAACCTCGGCTCTAACCTTCACGGCTTGAATACCACCCAGGTCAGCTTCCCCGCCTCCACCGTGACCGTCCGGAACACCTTCTTCCCCTCGATCGCGGTTCCCATCACATAGGTTCCCTGGGGGACGTCGCTCACCGCGAAGTGCTCGCCATAGAGCGGGTGCGGGTGCGCCTTGTCGCCATACGTCTCGGCGTAGGAGAACGGCGTCTCCACCGGGTCCCGCTTGATAATCCCGTAGATCCGCGCCTGCGGCACCGGCGCGCCGGCCCCGTCGAACACCTGTCCTGCCACGATCCCGGTGTTGGGGAGCGGCTCGATCCAGAGCTCCGGATTCGTGGTATAGGGCGGGAATCGCTGCAATGAATCCACGATCGCGCCGATCGAATCAGTGGGGGAGGCCGACATCTCCAGATGCAGATGATCGTTGGTGGCCCGGCCGGTGTTGCCCACCCGGGCGATCACCATGCCTTTGGTCACTCGCTGCCCCAGCTTGGCCTTGAGCGAGGAGTTATGGTAGTAGGTCGAGTAGATCCGGTATTTCTTCCCGTGAGCCGTCACCGTGGTGTCGTGCCGGATGGTGACCGTGAGCGCCCCCTGCTCCGCCTTGCCGGCGTACACCACTCTGCCGGGGCCGATCGCCAGGACCGGCGTGCCGTCCGGATTGTTGAACTCCACGCCCTGATGCTGCTGGAAGTTTCCTCCCATGGTCGAGCCGTAGCGGTAGGTCTGATCGATGAAGCTGTTGTCGCTCATCCCGATGGGGCGGCGGAACCAGGTGGTGAGCGGGGCCTTGGGTTGAGCGGTGTCGCTGGTCTGTTGCCGCAGGCAAGGCAACGTGTCCGAGACCGGCCGAAGGCCGCACGGCGTGCCGACGATCAGCTGGCGGCCGAAGAGCAACGCGTTGGCCGGCGGAAACGCGGCCGCGGCCATCGGCTCGGTCTGCCATCCCGTGCGGCGTGTGCCGGAGCCGCAGATTGCCCCGCAGCGTGGTTACGGTCCAGCCGCGGGGTCCCGCCGCCACTCGGCGGACGTACTCGCTGGGAAGAATCGGGTAGACCGTGTCCGCCGGGCCTTTCGCGGCGGGGCCAACCGCGTCGCCGATCGCGGTCCATTTGTTTCCGTTGTCGGTGGTCACCTGCAGCCCGTCGGCGGTGCCGATGACGGTGGTGTCTCCCCGGATGACGATGCCGGAGGGAGCCACGTACTGCCACTCGGGACCGAGCTCCTTGAGGGTCCAGTTCTTCCAGGTGGCGCCGTTGTCGGTGGAGACGCCCCAGCCGTTCCCCACCGTGCCGTACCACACCTCGCCGCGGGAGCCGAAGGCGAGCGCCTGCACGAAGTCCCAGGAGATCGAGTGGCCGGTGGTGTCGTGCTTGATCTGCTGCCACGCGGTGGCGCCGAGCGGAAGGCGGAAGATCCCCTGGCCATAGGTGCCGACCCAGATGGCGCCCTGCGCGTCCCGGGCCACGGAGAGCACGTGCACGCCCCAGCCGGTGCTGTCGGGAAGCGGAGGTAGAGGCCCTTGAGCGGCAGCCCGCTGGCCTACACCCAGGCTCATCATCCAAAACAGGAACAAAAGCCACGGATGAGCACCGATCGCCACGGATCTGCTCCGCTGGTTTGTCATCATCTAGCTCCGCACCCGGCACATTGTTAGTGGGTATTCAATGCGATCCGTGTTCATCTGTGTTCATCCGTGGCTTATTGTCTTTCCAGTTGGCCCGAGACGAAGCCAGTCGATGAGCACGTGCGGCGGCCGAGTCGCCACGAAGAGAATGGCCTCGGCCACGTCCGCGGGAGCCAGCATCGCCGCTCGAGGGATGAACCCGTCCCGGTGATCGGGATCGACCGGGTCCCACACCGCGGTGTCGGTGGGGCCGGGAGACACCAGCGTCAGCCGGACGCCGGTTCCAGCATACTCCGCCAGCAGCGTCTCGTGCAGTCCCCGGAGCCCGTACTTGCTCGCGGCGTAGGCCGCGTTCTCGGGAAAGCCGACATGGTCGGCCACGCTTCCCACGGTGATGAAGCTTCCCCGCCCCGCGGCCCGCATCGCCGGCAGAAACCCTTTTGCCACCGCAAACGGCGCCTTGATGTTGGCGGCGAGCTGCAGGTCGAGCTCCTCGGCGCTGGTGGACTCGAGCGGCCGGAGCAGAAAGGCGCCGGCGTTGCTCACCACGATGTCGGGCGCGCCGTGCTGCTCGATTACCCGGCTCGCGAGCCGCTCCACCTGTGCTGCGTCGGTGAGATCGCAGCGGAGATCCTGAAACCGGCCGTGCGCACCATCCTCGAGCGATCGGGCAACCCGGATTACCGTCGCGCCCTCGCGCGCCAGTGCCTCCGCTGTGGCAGCCCCGATGCCGCGTGACGCGCCGGTGACGAGGGCCACCCGGCCGGCCACCGCGCTCACTCGGGGAGACGACCCCCGTGGGCCAGCCGCAGGAACTCGTCCCGGGTCTTGGAGTCGTCCCGGAAGATCCCCCGCAGCGCGCTGGTGACCGCCCGCGAATTCTGCTTCTCCACGCCCCGCATCATCATGCAGAAGTGCGCCGCCTGGATCACCACGCCGACGCCGGTGGGCCGGAGCACGTCCATGATGGCGTCCGCGATCTGGTCGGTCAGCCGCTCCTGCACCTGGAGCCGGCGGGCAAAGAGATCCACGATCCGGGCGACCTTGGAGAGCCCCAGAATCTTGCCGTTGGGGATGTAGGCCACGTGGGCCCGGCCGAAGAACGGCAGCAGGTGGTGCTCGCAGAGGGAGTACAGCTCGATGTCCCGCACCATGATCATGCTCTGGTGGGACTCCTCGAAGACGGCGTCGCCGATCACTTCCTCGACGGTCATCCAGTAGCCCTGGGTGAGGAAACGCAGGGAGGCCTCGACCCGTTGCGGCGTCTTGACCAGTCCCTCTCGGGTCGGATCCTCACCCAGCGCGGTCAAAATGTCCCGCACCTTGTCGGCAAACGGCTCCGCCGGCGGGCTTCCCCGTTCCTTACGCCCCTTCGTAGTCGACATAATTCCTCGGGGTCTCCCACAGGCGGAGCCGCAGCGCCAGCTCCGCCGGCACGGCGGCGCGCAACTCGCGCCAGCAGACCAGCGCGATGTTTTCGGAGGTGGGGATCAGGGATTGGAACCAGGGCACATCGAGGTTGAGATTCTTGTGGTCCAGATGGCGCAGCAGCCGCTCCTGCGCCAGGTCCCTCAGCCGGTTGAGGTCCATGACGTAGCCGGTGTCCGGGTTGATCTCGCCTTCCACCGTGAGCTCGAGCTCGTAGTTGTGCCCGTGGAAGTTGAGGTTGCTGCACTCGCCGAAGGTCTCCCGGTTCCACTGCTCCGAGAACCGGGGATTGAACAGGCGGTGCGCGGCATTGAAATGCACGCGGCGGGTGACGGCGCAGCGGGCCATGTTAGTCGGGAGTCGGGAGTCGGGAGTCGGGAGGCAGCACTCGCAAGGCGGGTATCATAGGTAGGAAGCTACTCGGACCATCGACTCACTCCTAGCTCATGACTCCCGACTCCTGACTCCCGACTCCCGACTCCTTAACAAAAACGCCGATCTCGAAAGACCGGCGCGAGTGAAACGGCAACGGAGAGGGTTATTGAAGCCCAATGAGAAAGCTCGGCACCCTCACCATGACGTCTGCCTTCCCCCGAGGGGCATGACATCGGCCACGGCATTCGGGTCCTTCATCGGACCTGTTGGCTCAATAACGTGGCTCCCCGCTACCGCTCACTCGGGTTTAAGATAGGAAGCCCGCGGGAGACCGTCAACCGATCACACCGAGGTTCCTGCATGTCCATGACGCTGGTTGTCGCCCTGATCTCGTTGGTGGCCTGGGCGGTGCTCACTTTCGGCATGGCCCCACACTCCGGAGCCATCCACTTGCTGCTCGCTCTGGGGACCACCTTGCTGGTGCGCTGGTGGACACTCCGGGTCTGAGGCTGTAGCACGGGCTGAAGCCGTGTTGACGAATCACCACATTTTACCCCGCCCTCGCGGGGCTCGCCCCGCCTGCTTTCGCGCAACCTAATTCACTGCCAAACAATACTTTGCACCCCGGCCGCCGGGGGGTCGGCACCCCCTGCTGGGTGGGCATAGATCGTGCTCCCGAGGCCCCGGGATGGCCGGCAGGTCCACCAAGTTCCCCATGGACGGTCTGCGTGATTCGTTGGATGGAGTCTCTGGTTGAACGGGCGGGCGCGACGGGGGCCCTGCCCACGATCCAGAGGCTCTGGGGAGCCGAGCGGAAACCGGCAGCCGGCCGGTCCGCCGCCGAGCTGCTCCACAGTGGCCTGAATTTCCTCCTCGCTTCGATTGCTCTGGTTCTGCTGCTCCCCGTTTTCCTGATAATTGCCCTGCTCGTTTGGCTCACTTCCGATGGCCCGGTGCTCTATACCCAGGTCCGGGTGGGGCTGGACCGCAGGCTTCCGGTGGATGGCAGCCAGAACCACCGGCGGGAGCGGGATATCGGCGGACTGCCCTTCACGATCTATAAGTTCCGCACCATGCGGGTGGACGCCGAGCACCACAGCGGGGCGGTCTGGGCCCAGCAGCGCGATCCCCGGGTCACCCCCATCGGCCGGCTCCTGCGCCAGTACCGGCTGGACGAGCTGCCCCAGCTCTTGAACGTGCTCAAGGGCGAGATGAACATCGTGGGGCCCCGCCCCGAGCGGCCCACCATCTTCGCCGAGCTGCGGGAGCACATCGCCGAGTATCCCCTGCGCCAGCGGGCCAAGCCGGGGATCACCGGGCTGGCCCAGATCAACCATCACTACGACCGCTCGCTGGAGGATGTGCGGACCAAGGTGCACTACGACCTGGAGTACATCCGGCGCCAGTCGGTGAGCGAAGACTTCCGCATCATGCTGAAGACCCTCCCCGTCATCCTGCTGCGCCGCGGCGGCTGGTGAGCTCCGAAAAAGCCGACCGGCGACACGGGCCGGTCGCACTAGCTGTCCTGGTCGGTCTGATCCTGCTTGGCTTCGCCCTGCGCTTTTACCGGCTGGGCGCCTGGGGATTCGAGGCCACCGAGATGTTCACCCTCCGAGACTCGATCCAGCTCCGGCCCAACAATCCCCGGCCGCTGGTGTACCTGCTCAACTACTACCTGATCCAACCGCTCACGCCGCTGAATGAGTTCGGGTTTCGGCTGCTGCCGGCCTTGTTCGGCGTGCTCGCGATCCCCCTGTTCTATCTGGTGAGCCGGCGCTTGGTCGGTACCCGCGCCGCGCTCTTCGGCGCCGCCTTGCTCACAGTCAGCAGCTTCCACGTCTACTACTCGCAGTACGCCCGCTACTGGACCCTGGTATTTCTGCTCTCCGCGATCTACCCCTACGCGATCTATATCGGCCTCAGGGAGCGCAACCGGGCAGCGCTGGCACTGGGTCTGGTGACCGGCCTGCTGGGCGTGATGGCGCATCCGGTGGCGGTGCTGCTGGTCGGCGGACTGTTTCTGTGGCTGCTGGCGAGCTACGTGCAGCGGGACAAGCTGAGCCGGCTGTGGCAGCGGAAGGCGGTCCGGTGGGCGACGCTAATCGTGGTGTTGATCGGCGTAGTCATTGCCGTGCGCTACGTACCAGTGCTCCGCAACTGGATCTCGGAGCGGGACACCGGCAAAGGGGGCCAGTTCATGCTCCATATCCCCAATGCTCCGGGGGTCAAGCAGCTGATCCTCCTGGTCGGCTTCGTGGATATGGTGACCATTCCGGTGGTGCTGGGCGGTCTCGTCGGCATTTACCTGCTCCGGCAGCGGAACCGGCCGTCTGGCCCGACTGTTGAACTGCCTCTGGATCTTCCCGGTCGGATTCATCTTTCTGGTCTCGTTCCGCACCGCGGTCTCGACCGTGTACATGATTCCGGCGGTTCCGGTCTTCTTCATCGGGGCCGGGGTCTTTCTCGACCGGCTGGCCGGCATCGAATGGAACCTGCGTCCCCGCTGGCTGCTCGCTGCCACCGTGATGGCCATCATGATCGCGCATGACGCGCCGACCCTGATCTCGCAGTATCGCGATGGCCGGCGCTGGGATTTCCGGGGAGCGGCACAATGGCTGGAGCAGCAGCGGGCGCCGGGAGACGTGATCTACTCGGATCAGTACCAGGTGCTGCAGCATTATCTGCCGGCTGCGGAGGTCCAGCGGCTGCGCGGTGATGCCGAGCCGCTGGTGGCGGCGGCCCGCCAGCTTCAGGAGGCGGGTGGACGGAACGTCCTTTGGGTGATCATGCCGGGCCCGTCCCATGCCTTTCGCACCAACCCCAATCTGGGGACCCTGAAGGGTTGGCTGTACCTGCACTGTCAGCTTCGCAATACCGTCGGCGTGGGCCGGCTGGACTTCCGGCAGAACCTGCTGCAGATCTACCGCTGCCCTCCCGAGCTGGCCACTTCCCCTTGAGCCGCCGTAGTTCCGGATAGCGTCCTACCCTTCCGTTGCAGCAGCTCGCGGTACATCTGCTCCCAGAGATCGACGATGTGAGGCAGCGAGTAGTGGGCCTCGATGTGCTCCCGGCCCCTGCGGCCCAGCTTCCGGCGTTCCTCGGCTGACCGGCCGGCGAGCCGCAGCATCGCGTCGCCCAGCGCCGCTGGATCCTTGGGTGGCGCCAGGAACCCGGTCTCGCCGTCGAGCACCACCTCGGCGGTGCCGCCCACCGCGGTGGCCACGATGGGGATGCCGGCGGCTCCTGCCTCCAGCAGCACGATAGGCATCCCCTCCCAGGCGGAGGAGAGGACGTAGCCGTCGGCCGCGCTCATGAGCTCGGGGATGTCCGCCCGCACGCCGAGGAACCTGACCTTATTGGCTATGCCGAGCGAGCGGGCGAGCTCCTCGGCCTCCGGCTGCAGCGATCCCCGACCGACCAGCAGCAGCACGGAATCGGGCCGGCTCGCGAGCACCCGGGCGAATGCGGCGAGCATGGTGGGGTAATCCTTCGCGGTCTCGAATCGTCCCACCGCCAGCCAGGCAAACGTCTCGCCCAGGCCTAGCTCTCGCCGGAGTCCGGCGCGGACCTCGGGCAGCGGCCGGAAGCGTCCGGTATCGACTCCGTTGGGAATCACCTTCAGGCGATCCCGCGGTACCGCCCCGGAGGCCAGATAGCGCTCGGCGGAAGCGTTACTGATGATGGTGGTGTGATCGGCCAGCCGGTCGGTGAGCCGATAGCTGAGCAGCCGAATCCGGCCGCCGTCGAAGGTGCTGTGGATGGTTGAGATGAGGACCGGCACTCGCACCAGCGGGCGCAGCAGGCGAGCCATCAGATTGGCGTGAGCCAGCTGGCTGTGCAGAATGTCCGGTTTCCAGGACCGGATCAGGGCGGCTAGTCGCAGCACCCCACGGGGGTCGGGCACGCCCCGCGGCATGTCGAGCGAGTCGGTGGGGATTCCCCGCTGCCTGGCCTGGAGACCCATCGGCCCGAGCGCCGTCATGGAGACGATCCGGGCGTCCCAGCCCCGGGCGCGAAGCGACTCCGTCACCGAGAGAATTTGCTGGTCGGCTCCGCCCATCCCCATGCTGGTGGAGAGGATCAGCACTCTCACAGGTCGCGCTCCTCCGAGCCGCCCAGGGTTCGGCGCACCATGCGCTTCAATCGATTGGGCAGCCGGGCGTAGCCGTAGCGCCCCAGGGGATAGAGATACATCCAGGCCGGCAGGCCCAGCTCGCGAATGATCTCGGTCTGCACCCGCGCGAGGTCGCGCTGCCGGTCGAGGTAGGGGCTGGAGCTGACGAAGAAGCTGTTCTGGTAGACGTAGTGCTCGCCGATCACGTCGGGGAGATTGGCAAACCGCCAGCCCTGCTTTGCTACCCTCAGCCAGAACCGCAGGTCGATCAGATTGCTCACCTCGGGATAGCCGCCGGCGTCCTCCCACGCCTTCCGCCGGAAGGTCGCGAGGGTATGGGCCAGCGGAATGCGCCGGGCCATGGTCCGGATGATCGAGCGATGATCCTCCGGCAGCACGCGGATGTAGCGCTCGCTTCTATCTTCGTCTACCAGCAGGTACGAACCGCCGATTACGCCGAGCTCGGGCTCCGCCTCGAGGCGGGCCACCTGGAGCCGGAGTCGCTCGGGGTAGCTCACGTCGTCGAAGTCCTGCCGGGCCACGAACTCGCCCCGGGCATGCGTGGTTCCGTAGTTCGAGGCCCGCGCCGGGCCGAGACGTCCGGGCATGAGTACCCGCACTCTGGGATCCTGAGCGGCCAGCTCGCCCAGCAGCTCGGGGTCCGGTCGGTGGAGCCATCGTCCACGATTATGAATTCGAAGTCCTGATAGGTCTGCGCCAGAATGCCGGGTATGGCGCGGTCGAAGAAGGGCTCACCGTTATACACGGTGCTGACCACGCTCACTCTCGGCGCGGCCGGGCGGGATGCTGCGGTCAGGATGAGGCCGGCTGCCTGGCGATGGGGACGGGTCTGCGGGGCAGTGGACGGGGAACCGTCTGGAACGCGGGGGCCTCGCGCTTGAGCGACGCCGTCATGGCGCAGAGCACCGCCAGGATGATCCACACCGGCTTGCGGTCGTCCCAGCCGAGCGGCAGCATGGCGATGGCCAGCGTCCCCATGAGGATCAGGGCAAATCGTCGCTCCAGGGGAGGAGTCGCAGTACGTTCATGAACACGGCGACGAACATCCCGAAGTAAAGGATGAATCCCACCACGCCCTGCTCGATCAGGATGGCCAGATAGGAGTTGTGCGACTGGCCCTTGACCGCCCAGTTGAAACCGCTGGTCCCGTATCCCAGGATCGGCTTCCAGGTAAAGACTCTCACCGCCACCCTCCAGGTGCCCAGCCGGCTGTTCATGGTGCCGCTCTCCACCTCTCTTCGGGTGGTGCTCCAGCGTTGCCAGGTGGTCTCCGGGATTTGGGTCACCGCTACCGTGCCGACAACCAGCATCACGAGAATGGTTCCCACCAGCCTCGCCGGCGACAGGCGGGTCATGGTCGCGGGGATGATGAGCAAGGCGACGATCGTGGCGATCAGGGCCCCGCGGGAAGCGGTAAGCCCGATGGCGAGCACGCCCAGGGGCAGGTATCCCCGCAGACCAGCGGATGAGAGGCTTCCTGTAGGTCACGGCGAGATATGCCGCCATGGGCAGCGCGAGCGCGAGAGTCATCCCCAGATCGTTCGCGTCGAAGCCTTCGGCGCAAATCGAGTGGCCGCCTTGTGGGTGTGCAAGCCCTCCCGGAAATCCATGAAGGTATTGAATGCCGAGACGTAGGCGCCGCAGACGTAGGCAGCAGCAGACCCCGTTGGCGCTGGATAGTGGGAGCCAGCTCCCAGATCATCCAGAGCACCAGCAGCAGCTGAAATAGGTCATGAACTTTCCGATAGCCCGGGGCTCGTCGACAAACGAGACACTCCCAGCCCCGCCAGGATTACGAACAGCAGCGCCAGAATGTGGAAGGTCTGGATCCGCCGCACCCGCGCGTTGACCACCGTGGCCAGAAGGGCGAGCAGCAGGGCCACCGCTCCCATGAGCTGGCTGAGGGTGCCGAACCCCGGGATCACCACCACGTTCTCCATGGGGACGGCAAAGCAGAAGAGCCAAAGGGCGGCGTAGGCTACGTTGGTCCCATGCATCCTCAAGAGCGGACTCAGACTGGTGCAATCCGGCGCACCGGAAGGGGCCTACTGAGCAGATTCTGTGCCCCTGTGAAGCGGTCACCAGGCAAGCCCGCTGAGCCCGAAACTGCGCAGAAATGCAGCACCAGGGGTGCGTCCCGGCGACACCCGACACCGCCGCAATATGACCCCGTGAGCGACGTCACACCACGTCGAAATCGAGCAGCTCGAAGCGCCGGGTGGCGGGGTATGCCGGGGCTACTGGTTCGAGCAGGCCGGGATTGCCCAGAACGCGGACGATGTACTCCAGCGGGCTGGGGCGGATCCGGTCGGGAACGGCGAGCCCCCCGCCACCCGCCCCCCGAATGACGCGTACAGGCGGGGCAACCACCACGCCGGCCGGGGCAGCGCCAGCCCGCCTTCGGTGACGCCGGGGGGCAAGCCGGATGGAGAGCAGGAGCGTCATCGGCATCCCCCGGTGATGGAGGCGGGCCGCCAGTGCGCCCCGGGCTCGGATCGAGAAAGCTGGGTACCCCAGGCCGGTAGGCGCGCCAGGCCAGCTGCGCCGGGTCGTCGCGGCCAGCGCTCGCGGCGCACTGACCGGAAGGCAGCATCCCGGGCGGATGCAGCGTGAGCGACAGCCTGCCGAGCGAGCGAAACCCCACACCCGCACGAATCCCTGAAACGAGTTACTTCATCGCCACGCGGGGGATCGACGTTGGACCCTTGGCCTGCGGCTGCCGGAACAGCGCCCCGGCAGTCGGGGCCGTCAGGCCTGGTACCTGGGCTCTGGGTCCGCTGCGGTGTTCGAGGAGAAGTAGCTGCCGGCGAAGGCGACGGGAGACTGGGCCAGCGAGGGCATGGGAAGCACCGCGTAGTCGGCGATGAGCTCGTCCAACTGGAGTAAGCGTTGGCGTCACGCGCCGGGCCCACCAGATTCTGAGGTACTGCCACTCCAGTAAGACCGCATCGGCCGATCACCGCCGGGGAACACCCGGTTCGTAGGCAGACCAGTCGGAGCGCCGCAGCGGTTGCCGCCGTGGCCGAGCGAGGGGCGTGCCGCTCGCTCCCTCTTCCCTCACAGTCGAGAAACGGCAGCAGGTCAGGGTACAGTCAGCAGCGATGGGGCGGGACTTCAACGCGTCTTCCTTCATGAATTCGTCGAAGGCCTTGGGCTCGTGCTCCACATGATTCATCCGTCGATCAAGATCGGGGTCCCCGGGCGGATATACCGGCGCAGTGACTCAGCACGTAGGTAGTCGAGGTCTGGGGTTCGGCGTCCATGATCAGGACCAGGAGATCGTCATCGGGAACGGTATATGTCGGCAACACCTATTGAACCGGCCTTGAAGAACTTCACCCGGGGGTCCGGCAGCACTGGCAGTCCCCTCCCGCACTTGAAGATCTTGCCGCTGGCATGGTGGCCCATCCTCGGGCAACCCTTGAAGCTATCGAAACCCACGGCAGCCGGGCCTCGGGGTCGCGGAGCTGGCTGACCAGTAGCGGGTGGTGAGAGCCATGAATACCCCGAATTCCAGGTAGAGCAGCCGCTGTCCTTGCACCCTCGGCGGCGACCACGTCAACACCTCCCATTATCCGGGAACGACCTGCTCAACTGATAGCCATGGTCGCGCATCCAGCGGCCCAGCTTAGATGGTTCACGAAGGCCTGGAGCCCGTACAGTTGCTTCGGGGGGAGCCGAGCACCAGAAGTCGCAGCAGATACTTGGGATAACTAGCTCTCACGAAACCTCGGCAGTGGTAGCGAGTAGCTCAGGGGAAAAGCCGATCACGCGCGGCGCACCCGGACCCGGCGCAGCAGTCGTCGATCAGGTGGAAGCCGTCCCAGACCACGTCGAACGCCAGCGCCTCGCCGATGGGGACCAGGCGGTCCAGGCCCGCGGGCGCCGGCGGCCGGCCGAACTCGCGCAGCGCGTCGGCGTCGAGGCCCCAGTGAGTGAGGTCTGGTCGCCTTCATCGACGAAGCTGAGGACCTCGGACAGCTGGGCGACCGGCAGGTGGCGGAACAGGCCTCCCCCGCACACGTCCTTGTCGAGCGCCGCACGGTCGCGCACGTGCACCCCCACGAAGCCGGGATGCTCAGCACCACCCGGACGTCGGACGAGGCCGCGAGGCCGAAGGCGTAGGTGCGCCGGTGTACCGCGCTCGACACCGGTGGCTCGAACTTCCGGCGGGCAACCTCGGCCTGGAGCGCCCGCTCGAAGTCGTGCGCGCGCCGACTCCGCCGCTTCCGGGCGCGCCGATCCAGAACACCACATGGGGCGACGAGCAGGCCATCTGGTCGAACCAGAACAGGTCGTTGAAGAAGCCGGACGCTACCTTGCCCGCTCCTCCTCGGACGCCGCGCTGATAGCGGGCCGCGTCGATCGCCGCGAAGGAGTACTTGTTGCCGAACACCCGCTCGCTGGCGTGCGAGCGGCAGCGGCAGCGGCCGGATCGCGGCCACGGTCTCGTCTCCACCCCAGATGACCCGGTGGGCGCACCAGGCCGACAGCGCCGCGGTGATGGCGTCGTCGTGGCCATAGGTGACGAACCGGTTCGATCGCCGGAGCTCGGCATCGTCCCGCGCGACCGGTCGATCACGCCGCAGCAGGGCCTCGACGATGATGCCCTGCTCCTGCGACAGCCGGACGACGTTGGCGTTGCCGCAGAGATAGGCCAGCGCCCAGGAGTAGATGAACAACGTGTCCACGTTGGCCGGCGCGAGGTGCAGCACCCGGCCCACCGGGACCCGCAGCGACGTCCGGCTCCGCCGAGGCCGCGCGCGCGGCGTACTCCTCAGCCAGACGGGCGAGCTGGGCCCGGCGCAGCCAGTAGGCCACCGAGACGCTGGCCGGATCCTGGCGCAGCACCGGGTCGGCCAGCAGGGCGGCCGACAGCCGGGCCAGGGTGTCCAGCCGGGCGGCGGCGAACGGCTGACGCCGGAGCGTGCCGGGTCGCGTCGAGGAACCCGGCCAGACCGGCGCCGTCGTCCGCCGGCGCCAGCACCCGGACCGCGGTCGGCGATCTGCGTGCCAGGGTCGCTCCGTGCGCTCGAACGCGGCCATCTCGCCCGTGCTCATGCCCGCGGCCGTAAAGGTGTCGCTGCAGCCGCGCAGCTCGGCCTTGGGCACGCGGCCCAGAATCTCGAAGCAGCGCCCGCCCATCCCGGTGCCCTCGGGATCGACGCCGCGGATCACGCCCAGGTCCTCGGTGAGCAGCGAGTGACCCGGGGTAGCTGGTCGGCAGGCAGCTCAGCACCTGGACCAGACCGGGCTGTCCGTCCGGCAGCGGCGTCGAGGGTGAGCGGGTCGCGAATGATGACCTCGGAAAAGATCGGCGCGTGCAGGTGGTGGATCGGGTTCTCGAAGTAGACGCCACCGACCTGCTCGACCATGCCGTAGAAGTTGATGACCCGGCCGACGCCGGTGACGGCGTGAACCCGCCGGCGAAAGGTGTCCGGATCGACCGCGGCTTCCTGCAGTTTTTTCCAGCCGCCGGAGTGAACCAGGATCCCGCCCGGGAGGTTCAACCGCCGTCCCGATGCGCTCCAGCGCCTGCACCAGATACTGCCACACCATGAAGGTGAAGCCGAACAGCAGGACCCGTCCGGCCGGCGGCCTGCTCGAGGTAGGCGATCAGCCCTCCTCGTCCAGGCTCATGTCCTCCCGCAGCGCGTAGAACGGCCGGTGGCCGAACTGCGCCATGCCCAGGATGCCGGCGCCGCGAGCGGAATGACTGCCGCGGTCCCGCACCACGCCCGGATGATCCACGATCACCATCGGCAGCCGGTCCTTGCCCAGGAAGTGCTGGGCCACCTTGACCAGCACGGCGGACTGGACCGACGCCGTCTCCGCGTCGAGAAAGATCCGGCTGGGCTGCTGGCCGGTGGTGCCGCTCGAGGTGAGGACCTTGAGCACGTCGGGCTCAGGCACGCTCGAGAGCGTGTGGGTCTTGAACAGGGTGACCGGAAGAAACGGCACATCCTCCAGTCGCTCGATCGAGAGGCGGTCGACTCCCCCAAAGACCCGGTCCAGCACATTGGCGATAGGGCAGGCAGCGCTCGGCGTGATGGGCGGTGAGCTCCCGCATCATCGGCAGCAGGCGCTCCCGCTTCTCGGCCTGGCGCAGGCCAAACGGCGGCAGCTCGAGGAAGGCGCGCGCGGGGCTGTTCACCGGACCGGCCTCCGCCGCCTTGTAGTCCTTCTTGCCGGTGGCGGTGAGCGGCAGCTCCGCCACCCGGCGCAGCACGATGGCGGAGGGGGCACGGCGAGGAAGCGGGCGAGATGCGCCGACCAGTCGCGTCGGCAACTCTGGCCGTCCGCGGCGACTGCACGCCGAGCCGCTCCCCGGCGTCGGTCGCGATGGCCTGGACCGGAAAGGCCGCCTCCAGCTCGCGCTCGACGTCCTCCAGGCTCACCCGCCGGCCGAACAGCTTGGCGAACGCTTCAGCCGTCCCACGACCGTGAAGTAGCCGTCCGGATCCATGGTGCCGAGATCGCCGGTCCGGAGACGCCGTGCTGCACGTCGCCCAGCGCCAGGTCCGCCGGGGACTCGGCGTATCCCATCATCACATTGTCGCCCTCGTAGACCAGCTCGGCGCGGCGCTCCAGGCCGTCGAGCGGCTCGAGGCGGAGGCTGCCGCCGGGAATCGGCCACGCCGATGCGTGCCGACCTTCTCGGCCAGCCGTCGGGCGGCACGTAGCTGATCCGCGCGGTGGCCTCGGTCTGGCCGTACATGACGACCAGCCGGGCACCGGCTGCGGCTGCGCTCGTGGAAATGCGCGATCAGGTCGCGCCGGAGCGCGCCGCCGGCCTGGGTGAGGGTGCGGAGCGTCGGATGCCGGGCCGGGTCGAACCGGAGCCGGTGCAGCGTCTCGTACATGTAGGGCACGCCGGCAAACGAGGTGGCGCCTGCTGTCGTCCGCGTCGCGCCAGAACTCGGGCCGCATGAAGGAGTGCGGCGTCAGTACGACCGTGCCGCCGGCGACGAGATGGGAGTTAGCACCGAGAGGCCGTAGCTGTAGTGCATCGGCAGGCTCTGTACCGCCCGTTCGCCGGGCCCGAGCCCCAAGTATTGCGCGATCGCGCGGGCGTTGGATTCCAGATTCGGCGCCGTGAGCCGTACCAGCTTGGGGCTTCCGGTCGAGCCCGAGGTGGTGAGCAGCAAGCGCCAGATCCGGGTGGAGCGGCTGGTCGGAGGCTCGGCCGCGAGCGCGGCGACGTACCCGGGACCGGCGAGGTTCCGGGGCGTCCAGCCCTCGGGAGTCGCCAGGGTGTCCGGGGCGAGCACCAGGGCCGGCCGGTAGGCCCGGGCCAGCCGCGCCAGGGGCTCGGCCTGCGGCTCGGCCAGACACAGCGGCAGGCCGGCGCGCAGGCAGGCGAGGTAGAGCAGCACCGCCTGCAGGTCCGGGCCCGGGGCCAGGAACACGAGCCGGCGCGCCCCGACCGCCGCGGCAGCCGCTCGGCCAGCTCCTCCACCCGGCGCCCAGCTCGGCGTAGCTGAGCCGGGCGCCCTGCGCCGGCGCGATCAGCGCCGGCTCGCTCGTCCCGGTGCCGCAGCACCGCGTCGATCACGACCTCATGCCTCCGTCGACACCGATGACCTGGCCGGTGACATAGCGCGCCAGGTCGGAGGCGAGAAACACGGCCACCCCCGCCACGTCCTCGGGCAGTGCCGATGCGGCCCATGCGAATGCTCTGGATCCGGCGCTCGTACCAGTCCGGGGAGACGCCGCGCACCATCTCGGTGTCGATGAAGCCGGGCGCGATGGCGTTGACCCGAATGCCCTTCGGCGCCAGCTCCTTGGCAGCTCGACAGGGTGTAGCCCACCACGGCCGCCTTGGATGCCGAGTAGGCGGTGACGCCTTCCATGCCGTGCGGTGCCGGCAATGGAGGCGAGGTTTACAATGCTGGGGAACCGCTCGGGTCCATGACCCGGATGGCGTACTGAGTCAGCGCCATGACGGCGAGCACGTTACATTCCAGCAGCTCCCGCATCTGCTCGGCCGAGTGTCATGCCGATCAGTCCCTGACGCAGAATCCCGGCGTTGTTGACCAGCACGTCCAGCCGGCCGTGCTCCTTGCGCGCCGAGGCAATCAGCTCCCGAGCGAAGGCCGGGTCGCTCAGGTCGCCGCGCATGGCCCGGGCGGGCCGCTGCTTCTGCGGTCAGCTCCGCGGCCAGGGTCTCTACGCCTTCGCCCCGGGCACACAGCAGCAGGGTGGCGCCTTCCGCCGCGTACGCGCGCGCGATGGCGGCGCCGATGCCGCGGCTCGCGCCGGTGATCAGGGCGACCCGACCCTCAAGCAGCATCGAAGCTCACCCCATACCGGGTCAGAATTTCCCGCGCCTTGCCCACGGTGCTCATCCCCAGGATGTCGTCGGTATCGAACATCACGTCGAAGGCACCTTCCAGCTCCACCACCAGCGCCATGTGGCCGACCGAGTCCCATTCCTTCGAGGGTGTTGTAGGCCAGGTCATCGGTGACGCGCTCCGGGGAAATGCCGAGAGAGCGACTGAAACACTCGCGGAGCTTGTCAGGGCGTTCATGATCTCCCCTGTCAGGAGAATCGTCCAAAGTCTCGCAAGAGAAACTTCCGCGCCGAGGTGAAAGAAAAATCGCCGAGCAGCCGCTCCAGCCGCTCTTCGGTCTGGTCCAGGTTGGTGTAGTGCCGGAAGCGCTTGGACCAGGGCAGTCCCTCCACCCTCGGCTGTCCCGGGTCGGCTTCCCAGGGGTGAAGATAGAACATCACCGGCCGCCCCTGCTGATTGCACCTCCGCATCAGCCATCGGGTCATCCGATAGGGATACAGCCGGAAGTAGCCCCCGCCGCAGCAGGGCACCCGCCGGCCGAGCAGCTCGGCGACTCCCATCGGCAGCTCGGTCAGCCCCTCGGACAGCGGATGGGGCCGCAGCTCGGCGTCCTGATGCCGTACTCGGGATGGAAGTCCACCGGAAAGACGGACGAGTCGTACTGGATGCCGCATTCCTTCATAATGCCGATGGCCCAGAGCGTCTTCTGGGTGACGGAGAAGGACGGGGCGCGAAAGCCCCGCACCTCCTGGCTCGCCGTCTTTGCCAGCACCTCCAGCGACCGCCGCAGATCGGCCCGAATTCCTCCGGCTGCATGAAGGTGAGCAGCCGGTGGGAGTAGCCGTGGGTGGCCACTTCGTGGCCCCGGCGCTCGATCTCCCTGACCAGATCGGGAAACCGGTCCGCCACCCAGCCCAGGACGAAGAATGTCGCCTCCACCTGGTGCCGGGCGAACAGGTCCAGCAGCCGGATCGTGCTGCCCTCTACCCGGGATTCGTAGTTGTCCCAGTCGCTGTACGGGATCAGCCGGCTCAGGTTGAGACGCAGAACCAGTCCTCCACGTCGATCGACATGACGTTCTGCATCCGTTTTTCAGACACGCTCGATCACCCGCAGGTAATGGTCGACCGCCGTCTCCCGGGTGTAGGGCGACAAGGCGTCCTGCGGCGGGGCCTGGAAAGGCCGGCTCAGCACCGCATCGATCGCGCGACCCAGCGCAGCGGAATCGCCCACCGGAACCAGCTCACCCAGGCGGCCGTCCTGGAGGATCTCGCGGGGGCCGCTTTCACAATCGGTCGAAACCACCCGGGTGCCTGCCGCCAGCGCCTCGATCAGCACCGTGGAAACCCTCCCAGGCGGAGGAGAGGACAAAAACGGCGGCATGGGCCATGAACGCCGGCGCATTTTTGGAAACCGAGCAGCGCGACATCGGCTTCCAGACCGAGCTCGGAGATCAGGGCGGTCAGCGCAGCGCGTTCCTCACCTCGCCCAGAATAATGAGGCGGGCCCGCCGACGCCGCCGCACCTCCGCAAAGGCGCGGATCAGGGTGGGAAAATCCTTTTGCCGGGTGAGCCGTCCAACGCCCAGCACGACGGGCGGCTGGCCGGCCGCGTACCACGGATGAGCAGGAGCCCGGCCGGCCCGTTCCCGCAACCCGGGCGTGATCACCGGGTTGTAGATCACCTCGATCCGTTCGCGGGGAATCCCCGAGGTGTTGGCCAGATCGTCGGCGGCGCCCCGCGAGACTGCCACTATGCGGTGGGCCCGGGGATAGAAAGGCGCGGAGCAGAAAGGGCGACACCCAGCCATTGATCCCGGAGCCATTCCTGGTGGTCTGCGAGAGCGTGTTATGCACGGTGACGATCACCGGCGTGGAGACCCGAGCGAAGGCCCCGGCCCAGAGCGCGACGACGTTGGCGTGACTCATCGAAGACACGAGAACCCGGGGCCGTTCCTGCGGAGATAACGGGCGAGGGGGAGCACGCCGGGCAGCACTCGCTTGGAGCCCAGGTCCACCACCCGTACCCCGGGCGGCAGCTCGGCCAGGTAGGTGCCCTCGGCGGAAGCAAGGACCACATCTACCGGAAGGCCCCGACTCGCCAGCCCCTGTACCAGGTTGACGATCACACGCTCCGCGCCGCCGCCACGCAGTGACGCTGAGAAGAACGCAATCGGAGCCGCGCAGGGTCGGTCCACTAGAAGACTGGTGACCCGAGCACGGCATCCACGAAGGCGTCGATCCGCGCGGCATTCTCGGAGGCCGGACGGTTGGCATCGAGCCGGAGATGAGGGGCGCCGGTTGCTCGCACCCCTGCCACGACGACCTCCTCAAGATGTTCCGGTGCTCGGTCAGCAGTCGAACCGTCTCCGGATTGCTTCGGTTGAAAGGCGGGGCCATGGGCCCCCGGGCCTGGATGCGGGCGGCCGCGAGGGTGGCGTCGAATCCAGTGAGATCAAGGCAAATCTGCCTCGCAAGCCGCAAGAATCTCGCTGACCGCCGTGTCCAGAATCGCGTCGCGCTTTAGCCACCCCTCCAGCAGCACGCACCAGGCACTCTGGAGAATGCCTTGGTCGAGTACGACGGCCTCGAATCCCCTCGCCCGCGCCACAGAGAACCGGTAGGGCCAGACTGCAAGCTTGGCGGCAAACCGGGTCCTCGCGGGGGTCGGGGGACCGACCAACGCGGCCAACCGAAAGGTCGCCGGCATGTAGCGCCCCTCTCCAGGGTAAATCGGGCAGGGGGCATAGTGAGCCGCGCGACTGGTTCCCAGCCGCCCGATCAGTCCCGGTCCCCACAAGCGGGTCCCTGGGCCCCCAACCGGGCCAGCTCACCCCGCGCGAGCGTCGTCTTCCCCGCACCAGGAAGCCCCACCAGCCTCGAGACGGTCAGAGGGCCTCCCAGACCATCCGTTTGACGTCGAGGAGCACCTGCTCGAGCGGCTGGTCGGCGTCCACCGATGCGACCCGCGCCTCGCTGGCGAAGGAAACCCGATTCACCACTTCGACCCGGCGGGCCAGCGACTCGAGCGAGCCGTCTTGCTTTCGACCCGCCGATACCTCAGGCGAGACTTGCAGTTTGATCACCAGGTCGGGGACCACCCTTCCATGCGGCGATACGGGAGAGTCCGCGCGCCGCCCCTCGCAGCCAGCCCCACGGGTGCCGAATCCAATGGCTGAGCAGCGGACCGTCGCCGATCGCCATAATCTGCGCCTGGGGATACCGATCACAGATAGCGATAAGCCCAAGGTTGCGCGCTTGCTGGGCCTCCCGAAGACGGGCTTCCTTCTCCCGGACGGATCGACCAGTCCAGTGTCACCCGCCAGATCGCCTGGGACTCCTTGCCACGAGGTGGGTCCCTCAGTGGGATTGCCCTGGACTCGTTTCTTGTTCTCGGAGGCCGGCGGGAATACAGCGCGCTTGAGAGATTGAAGCGGCCGGCGCAGAGGACTCACGGGGCCGTCACCAAACCCGAAGTAGAGCGGTACAACCTCCATCCGCCAGGAAAGCCAGGATGCAATGGCGCTGGTGATGGTCGACTTGCCGGAGCCGTCGGCGCCGAGGAACGCGATGATGACACCGCCCCGAGGATTGGAGAACCGGACGATCTGGCGGCGGCCGAACCGGCGCGAGCGAAAGCCGGCCCAGCGCGCTTGCCATTCCCGGCTCCACCGCCGCCGGGTGGCCTCGCCGGAGGAGCAGGTCCGGTAGCTGTCGGTGATCGTCTCCTGATGGCAGCGCGGAACCGCGAAGAGCCGCCGATTCCACTCCCGTGAGAGACCATGCGGTCCAGGAGCGCGGCTGCGGGGGCTCCCAACAGCTCAGTTGCCTCATTCCGCAGCTGCGCCGGGTCGATACGCTTCACCAGCCAGCGGAATTCCCGCAGGAAATCGCCGTCGAGCCGGGCCCGATCCTCGAGCCGCTAGCGCGTCACGCCGCCGGTGCTTCAGCGCCGCGCGGACCAGCAGCACGATCAGCTCCAGCTCCGGCGCGCTGACGTAGATCCCGGTCTCGGGGTCGAGCCGCCGAGTGGAGAGCAGGCGCGTCTTCCCAGGGGAGCCGGTACCCTTTGAGAAACTTCTCGCCCACCACGAGGCGATAGTGCAGATGGAGGTGGATCAGCTTCCCGCTGGCGGGGTCCATGGCCGAGATAATCTTCAATGCCGATGTATGCCCGGGCGGGCGGAGCCGTCATGCGCTTATAGCCGGTCTCCGCCAGCACCTGTGCTACCAGAGGAGCCGAGTCTCGCGCAACCAGCAGGTCCAGATCGGTCTCGCCGAGTGGTGGCCGGGCGGAGATGTTCGTTGCTCTTCCAGTGGCAGTACGGCACCTCTGCTGCCGTCAGCCGGCGGCAGAGCTCCGAGACCGCGGGGAGGGGGGAGTACGCGCGGGTCGGGACGGACTCCAGCTGGGCGGTCACAGCGCTAACCCTGGGCACCCAGGCGCACCCTCCGAGGGAAGAAACTTCCCAGCAGGGTGATCATCTTGAGGCCGTACGGACCGAGCAACGGGCGAGGCGCTTGCCACAACACCAGCGCCATGCCGGTCCCGGTCACCAGCAGCGATCCGGCCAGCCGGATCAGTGGGCTCGCGCCGCTGTGCCGCAGATGCGGTGATCGAGAGCAGGGCGAACGCGCCGGCCAGGGCGGCGGTGCGAATGGCCGGCAGGTGCGCTTCGGCAAAGCGACCGCCAGCTCGCCTGGGCCACGGCCAGGCTCAGGTGCGCCATCAGGATGAAATTGATCGTGAGACTGACCAGGACTCCGATGGCGACGCCGCGTACTCCCCACCGGGTGCCCACCCAGGCTCCGCCGAACACCAGCGCCGCATAAATCGCCTGGCGCCAGGCGCGCCGGTACACGGCGCCGGTCGCCCGGCTGATCGAATCGCTCATCTTGTAGCTGGTCCGGAACAGCAGTGCGATGGCGAACACCTGAAACGGCAAGATCACCTCACCCCAGCGGGGCCCGAGCAGGACGGTGATGAACTCCGGGGCCACCACCGTGAGCACCACCCCAACCGGGAGCATCACGAGGGCGATCGACGCGACCGCCTGGAGATAGGCATTGGCCAGGCGCTTCGGGTCCCCCTGCACCCGGGCCATCGTAGGGAAGAGCACCCGATCCAGCACATCTCCGAATAGTGTCGTAGGCACCGCCATCAGCTGGTACGCCCGGGTGTAGATACCGAGCGGCACCGGACCCAGAACCCGGCCGACCACGAGATTGTCCCCCTGATTGGCCATGAAGTTTGCGACCCGGGCCGCAGTGAAGCCGGCCCCGAAATCGAGGAGATCGAGGAACGCCCGCCAGGTCGGCGCGGGCCGCAGAGCTGGCGGCCGGGCGGCCAGCAGAATGATTGAATTCAGGATCGTCTGGGTCAGCTGTGCCGCCACCAGCGACCACACGCCCAGCCCCGCCCAGGCGAGCAGGATGCCCACCACCCCGTAACCCAGCGCGTAGGTCATGACGTCCCGGGTGGCCAGCCAGCGAAAGCGCAGGTCCCGCTGCACCAGACATTCGGCGACGCCAGAGAGCCCCTTGAAGCGGGAAGATCCAGGCGAGAGCCCGGAGCACGCTCACCGACGCTTCGATGTGGAAGAACCGGGCAATGAGGGGGGCGGCGAGCCAGATGACCCCCGCGAGCAGGAGCCCTAGGGTGACCGAGGCGACGAAGGCGGTCTGGACATGGGTGGCGTCGAGCTGCCGCCGTTGAACCAGGGCGGGCCCGAGACCCAGCTGGGAGAATGTGACTGAGAAGCCGATGACGATCAGGGCGGCGCTGACAATGCCGAAGTCGGCCGGCGTCAGCAGCCGGGTGAGCACCACCAGCACCAGGATCTTGAGGACGGCGTTTAATCCATTGCTTGACGCCGTCCAGAACATCCCTGACATGGTGCTGCGGGTGAGGCTGGTAGGTTCCTCGCTCACTCCAGGACGCTGTGCCACGGGAAACTCCCCATCCCCTGGCTCACTCGCGCTCCGCCGCGTAGTCGTACGGGTAGTAGTAATCCCCATATTGTGAGACTTCGCCGCCGGGATCGTTGAGCACCGTACCCACGATGCTCGCCCCGACATTGACCAGCTGCTGGTGCGCTCGCTTGGCGGCTACGCGGTCGGTCTGTCCCGCCCGCACTACCAGCAGAACCCCATCGGCCAGGGAGGCAAGAATCCCGGCGTCCGCCGTCGCGAGTACCGGGGGCGTATCCAGAATGACTAGATCGAAGCTCTTGGCCAGCTCCTGAAGCAGGGCCCGCATCCGAACTCCGCTCAGGAGATTCGAGGCATTGGTCGGCAATGCTCCGCAGGTCAGGAGCGAGAGTCCCCGCACGTTGGTCGGCCGAATCACATCGGTGATGGGACGCCCGGAGTCGGTGCGGCCCGCGCTGGGGTTGAAGGTCAGAGACTGGGCGGCGTCAGACCCGTTATAGGACGGCGTCAACAGCTCCATCAGGCCGGGAGACCGGGGGACCTGGAAGAGACCGTGGAGCCGGGGACGGCGCACGTCGCAATCGATCAGCAGTACCCGCAGCCCATCGTAGGCAAAGGTGACGGAAAGATTGGCCGAGGTGAGGGTCTTTCCCTCTCCCGGGGCCGCGCTGGTCACCACCAGCGTCTTCATGCTGTCACCCTGCTCGCACCATACCAGGCTGGTGCGCAGCATGCGGAACGCTTCCACCCCGATCGAGAATGGCTGGGCTACCGTCCCCAGAGATGAGGCCGTGGGCCGCTTATCGAGCTCGGCTTTCTTACCAGGGCCCAGCAGACCGCCCAGACGGCGGGGGGCCGGAGCCGAACCGGAAGTAAGCCGGGGGATGACCGCCAACCCGGGCACATGCAAGGCGATCTCGAGATCCTCGGGCTTCCGGATCGAGGTATTCAGCGCCTCGAGGAGGAACGCCCCGCCAGCCCCGAACAGCAGACCGAGGAGGAGGCCCAGGCCGAGCTTGAGGGGAGCCGTGGCCCAGACCGGCGCGTACGGAAGGTCAGCCAGATTCACGATGTCGACGTCACCCGCTTCAACTTCCTCCGCCATCCGGGCCTTCTGATACTCCTGGCGGACATTGTCGCTGCTGGAGGTCAGGGTCTGGACCCGGCCGGTGAGACGGGCCTCCTCTTCGGCCATGGCGGGGAGCACCTGGAGCGCGGCGCCACTGCGGGCCCGGAGGTTCCGGATCGAGGAAATCTGCCCGTTCAGCGTGGCGACGTGGCTGGCCACCGCCTGCTTGAGCTGGGCTCGCTTGGAAGCCATCAGACTCTTCAGCCGAATCAGATCGGGGTTGGTGGGAGCAGCCCGCCAGGGACCCGTGGTCATCGAGTCCAGCTTGTACTGATAGTCGTCCAGCTCCTTGTAATAGTTGCTCACCGTCGGATTGGTGGCGATCCCCGGCGATGATGCGAGGGCGCGGAGCGCTTCAGCCTCGTTGTCGCCGGGTTTCTTCATCTGGGCGAGCAGGCCGGAGAAGGTGCTCCGGTCGGCCTCGAGCTCGCTGGCCCTGGCGTCGAGCGTGGCCCGATAGGTCTGGGCCGCATCCAACGCGTTCTGTGAGCTGGCCAGCTGTTGCTTGCTGCGGAACATGGCCAGCTCGGCCTGGGCCCGGGCCAGCATGCTGTCGGTCTGATGCAGCTGGTCCTCGAGAAACGCACGCCGGCGCTGAGACTTCTCCTTGGCGGACCGAATGTTCAGCCGCCGGAACTCCTGCACCGTGGTATTGACCACTCGCTGCGCGGTGCGGGGGCTGGTTGCCAGATACTTGACATCCACAATGTCGGTGCCCAGCCGCTGGTTCACGAAGACCGCGTCCAGGAGATTGTCGATCGCCTGCTCCCGACCAATTGCGTACAGCTGTGCATTGGGGACGTCCGGCACAGCGGGGACCGCGAATCGAATAGTGCCCAGATCCAGCACCTGGCCATAGTGAGCCCGCGCCTCCCGATTGGCGAGCTTGGCCTTTACCCCGTTCTGGTAGAACGTCACCAAAATGGTGTCGCGGGGGGCCAGCGAGTCCACCCTGATGTCATTCAGTCGGCCGGGACCGAACTCCGGGGTGGCGGAGCGAAGCCGCAGGCCGAGGGAATCGACCACCGCACCCAGCACGCTCCGGCTGTAAATCAGCTGGGTCAGCGACGCAAGCGGGTCCGCGGTCCGCCCGAGCTCGGGCGTGGGATCCTCGATCTGACCGGTGAGCGCCTTGCGTTCCCCGGCCAGCCGGATGGTGGCGACCGCCTGATAGGTGCGCCGGAGCCTTGGCCGCGATGTACGCTCCCGCAGCCAGGCCGATGAGCGTCAGGACCAGGACCAGGCGATAGCGCCGCTTCAGGACACCGAAAATGTGCCCCAGTGACAGGCTGTCGCTGGCGGGGGCGGACGCTCGAATCCACCATTCTGCTGGCCGGGGGCCGGGGGAAGCTGGCGTGCTGGGTAGTAAGAGTTTGACATTGTCGGTTTACTTGAGCCTCCTGGCCCGGTCGACGACGATATAAATAGAGGCGGCCGACCCAACTACACTCAGTGCCGGCAGGAAGATGTCTCGGAAGAAAGATTTCCGGCGATCGATGACGATCTGGTCCCCCGAGTGGACCCGCAGATTGGACGAGTTACCCTCGGGGTCGAGGAGGTTCACATAAAATTCCCGCTGCCGCCCGGTGGGGTCTCTTCGTAGGACCCGGACTTGATCCCGCTTCCCGCTCGCGGTGGGACCACCGGCCTGAGCTACGGCTTCAGCGATCGAGGTCTCCGGCCGCACGGCGAACACCTGCGGTCGCCCGACCTCGCCCGAGACCGCTACTCGAACCAGCGGCTCCAGCACGAATTGAGGGTCCTGTTCGAACCGGGCCAGGAACGTTCGGAGATTGGCCTCGGCGGTAGCGAAGGGAATGCCGCCGACCCGGACCGTCCGGTAGAGCGGATGGGTGATCGATCCGTCCGGCGCTACGATGAAGTCCCCACTCATTTCGGGCTTACGCCACACCACTACCCGAACCGAGTCACCGGGTGCCAGCATGACTTGTTCAGCCTTGGTATCTGGAGCTTGGGCGAGAATTCCACCCGGCAGGACTGCACCGAGAAAGCCGAGAAGGACAAAAGGCAGAGGCCGTCGGAGCAGGTTTTGCATTGATCCTCACCGGTGTGTCAAAGGTCGGCGGCGCAGAAGGTGCGAAAGCGATCCCGCCGGACCCAGAGTGGAGCATTCCGCGTCCAAGGCGCACGAAGTATGCCCACGATGGGTCCAGACCTCGGCTTCCGGCCCGGGCGCAATCGGCCAACGCAATGTACCAGAATTGTTTCCGAAGTGCACCCGGGGCGCACAACGGTCTCACTTGGACCCGGAAATGTGATGCATGACCCGGCCGAGCTGATTGCTGCTCCCGTAGGCTGGACCCCTGATCTGTTGCGTGCGACCAACATGGTGGGTATTGCTTCGCCCACGTCAAGGAGGAACGTACCAATTTCGATGCCTGAACGTGACCCTGTGAAGATCGCGTACATCATCACCCGGTCCGATCTCATCGGCGGGGTGCAGGTGCACGTCCGGGATCTGGCCACGGCGCTGGCCGCCCGGGGCCACGAGCCAGTGGTGCTGGCTGGCGGGAGGCGGGCCCTACACCGAGGCCTTGCGCGTCGCCGGCGTCCGAAACCATCTCCCTCAAGCACCTGGCGGCCGCCATCAGCCCCTACCGGGATACCCGCGCGCTGGCCGAGATCTACTCAGCGCTCCGGCGACGTGCAGCCAGACCTGGTCTCGGTCCATTCGTCCAAGGCCGGCGTGCTGGGTCGGATTGCCTGCCCGGGCTCCTGGGTCTACCGGTGGTATTCACACGCGCATGGCTGGAACTTCACCCCGGGCATACGCTCGCCGCAAAGCCGTGGTCTACCGTTGGATCGAGCGATCTGGCGGCGCCGCTCGCGTCCCGCATCATCAGCGTGTCGGAGTTCGATCGTCGACTGGCGCTGGCCGAGCGGGTGGCCTCGGCGGACCGAATCGTCACCGTGCACAACGGCATGCCTGACATCGAACCAGGTTTGCGCGGCCGACCCGGCGCGCTCGCCGGTGCGTCTCCTCATGATCGCTCGCTTCGAGCCGCAGAAGGATCACCCCACCCTGTTCCGCGCTCTGGCCGGGATGCCAGCGCCTGGCAGCTCGATCTCATCGGCGACGGCCCGCTGCTCGCCCGAAGCGCGAGCCATGGCGCGCGACCTGGGGCTCGTCGAGCGGGTCCGTTCTGGGGCCAGCGCATGGATGTGGCCGAGCGACTGGCCGAGGCGCAGGTGGCGGTCCTCATCACCAACTGGGAGGGGTTTCCCGCAGCATCCTCGAGGCGATGCGTGCCGGGCTTCCGGTGGTCGCCTCTGCCGTGGGTGGCATCGCAGAGTCGGTGCACGATGGCGAAACCGGGTTCGTTGTCCCGTGGGCTGATGTGGAAGCGCTCCGAGAACGCCTGGGACAGCTACTGGCTGATCCGGGACTGCGCGCCGCAATGGGCCGACAGGGCCGCGAACGCTACGAAGCGCACTTTACCCTAGACCACACGGTGGAGAAGACGCTCACGGTTTATCAGCAGACTCTGGGAACCATCAGCTCGGTAGCTGGCGAACGGCCCGGAAGCAGCCCAAGCAAGATCGAGCCGCTTTAAGTCCGGCCCGCCAGCCTGCAATGACAAAGCCCTGCGACCGATTACTGGCGCAGGGCTTTGTCGTCGTGCTTCAGTCGTGGATCAGACCACGACCATCATCGCTGCTTGCAGCTGGTACTCGGCGCGCTGGCCCGCCTGGATGCTGAGATCACCCATGGCGGCCCGCACATCTGCCCGCGTATCGAAGGCCCGTATTGCGGCCAACTGAGCGGCAGGAAGAGTCGTGGTAGGGTACGAGGGGCTCCAGCGCCAGCCAATAAAGCCACAGTTGTAAGGCTCGGCCACGAACACCTTGCCGTAGGCGAGCACCTCCGCGGCGCTCATCTGGAAGCGACGGACACTGCGCCGCGTCGGCAAAAGTTCCCAGGATTCCAGTTCCGGGACTCCTGGCAGACACGCTGGGGTCAGACCGCATCCGCCGTCGAGCACGTTGAGCGCGATGACGAGGCCGAGCTTCTGAGCCTTGGCGCTGGCGACCTGGATGTCACGGAACTGCGCCGGCGTGCCGTCCCGGTAGGGACCGCGGTACTGGGCCCAACCGGCGTCGAGCCACCGCCAGGTATGGCCGCTGAGCTCGGTCGGCTTGGCCCGTACGATGGTCGGTGCTGACGGCCACCGGGCCTTGACCGCCCCGGCGAGCGAGTCGATCCGGGACGAGGTAGGGCGGAGCGGGTCCCCATTCCGTGCTGGTGATGTCATCGGATACATAGATCGCGATGATGGTGCCGTCGGCGAGGTAGGGGTTGAGGTCGGCCGCTGCTTGCCAACGGGCCAACTCAGCATCGAGTTGCCGCCACACTCAGTCCATTCGCGTCCTTCGTCTTCGAGCGGGAAAGGCCGAGCACGATCCGGCCTCCGCGCGCCCGAACCCGGTCCAGATCGGCTTTGAGAGAGGAAGCGCTGGCGATTCATGACCGCGCCGGTGTAGCCAAGACTCGGTCGGTTGAGACTGTCGGGAGGAACGTGGAAGGCACCGAAGGCCAGGCCCGAAGCAGTTCCACCACCCGAGGACATGGTGATGGTGACGGCCGAGGTGTCGGCCAGCGATCCTGAGGTGGCGACCACCCGGAACGTTCCGCCGTTGCTGCCGGCGGTAAACAACCCATTGGAGGTCACGGTCCCGCCGGTCGCCGTAAAGACCACGGGGACGGCGACGCTGTCACCGGCGGTAGTCCGGCCATAGGCGGAGAACTGCCGCTTGGTCGAGGCGGCCAGGGTAGCGGTCGCTGGGACCAATGTCACCTTTTCGAGCACCGGCGCCGGAGGCGGCGGCGGCGGCGAACCCGGGGGCGGTTCCGGCGAAGGAGGCGGCTCTGGGGCCGGCGGCACGGTAATGGTGATCTTCGCAGTATCGGCCAGGGTTCCGGCCGTATTAGTCGCAATCACCTGGAAGGTGCCGGCCGTGTCGCCGGCAGTGTACGACCCACCACCGTCAACGGTGCCGCCGGTGGCGGACCAGTTGGCGCCAATGGGAACCGCGGTGCCGCCGACGAGGTGGCCTACCGCAGTGAAGGACTGCTTGACTCCAGGAGTGAGGCTGGAACTGACGGGATTGACCTCGACTGACTCCAGCCTTGGCTGGTGCCGGACGACTACAACGATCGAGGTATCGACATGGACCTCGCCGCGAGCGCGATTGCGACCGATGACCTTGTAGGTGCCGATCGCAGCGGCGGAGAACCGACCGTCGGGCAGAATAGTGCCGCCCGTGGTGCTCCAGGTTACCGCTGCACCGACGCTGTCGCCGGAAGCGTTACGAGCATGCGCTCGGAAATGAATCAGCTGGTTGGTTTCGAGGGTGACGCTGCTGGGTTCGACTTGCACCGCCACCGGAGTGATGTCGCGAGGTCTCCATTGTGAGCCTACGGGTGGTTCGGACTGAGAGCCGTCGGGGGCAGTGGCGTCGCCGCCAGCACACGCCGCGAACAGAAGGAAGGCAGGCAGCATGCTCAAGTGTCGTGAGACTGCCAGTCTCCGCGCAAGCTTAAAGGTGTACGTCATTTGTCTCTACCCTTTCATCGCTCTCCTTGCATGAGTCCCAACCGTTCCCCTTAGTCCACCACCACCCTTGGGCTGAAGGTACTATAGGCCGGGCCGCAGCCATGCTCAATTGTCAAATGTTAGACAGCGTATTGACAAGTAACAAAGATGCAATCTTCTAACAGCTGTTTTAACAGTGATTTAAATAGCACATAAGTTGTTAATTGTAACGAAAAACTGTCTAAAATTTGATAATTGGACGCGGGAAAGTGCACCCTTACCCTCTCCTCCCTGCTCTCGCCCACTGGACGCTCCGCCTCGAGGACCTACATTGACCTCGGTCCTCTCAGAATGGCCCAATACCCGTCCATGACCCCAACCCCGCAGCGCAGCGCAGGGCCGCGCCCGCCCACCGCGGGTCCGACGGTCCTCCTGGTCGAGGACGAGGATCCCCTCCGAACCTCGATCCGCCGGGTACTCCAGGCGGAGGGTTATACCGTGCTGGAGGCCCAGAACGGCGCCACCGCCCTGCGATTGCTGGAGGACCCTGCCGCCGGCGATGTGGCCCTGGTGCTGACCGACCTTCGGATGCCAGTCATGGACGGACGCCAGCTGGCGGCGGCGCTGGCTCGAGTCCGCCCCAATCTCCCCATTGTTTTCATGTCGGGATATACCGCACAGTTGATGGATATGCGGCTGATCTCGCCCGATCTTGCCTTCCTGGCCAAGCCGTTCCGGAACGATGAGCTTATGGCAGCGATCCGGCGCCACCTCGGTGACACCGCCTGAAGCTGGAGCGGATGGGTCAGATTTCCCAGTTCGACATGAGGATTCCCGCGGCGGGAGTCCGCTGGGGATAGCCCTGCAGCAGCATCCGCAGATCGGTCCAGTGGACCCGATACCCCAGCTCGATGAGACGAAGGTAGGCGGGGGAGAACTCGGTCTGGCAGCGGATGGCCATCCGGCTCACTCGCTCGGCCACCGCGGAGAGTTGGAGCGCCTGCACCAGGCGATCAAAGGCCTCTGAAGTGGCCGCGACCAGCTTGAGCACCCGGAGCTCGTCTTTGGGCCGGCCCGCGGCCAGCGGAGTTGAGTGCCAGAGCGCAAAGCCGGTGAGGCGGGACCCCTCCCGAACCAGGGTGGTGTCTCCGATGCCGAGATCCTGGGTGAGCGCCAACTCGCGAGTGAAATCGACGCCGGGGAGTATTTGATCGGTCAGGTCGCGACACTCATCAAGCCGTTCATCCCAGGCCGTTCCGGCGCTGGAGAGCAGCTCCGGCGAGCCGGAGGGCCGGCGCGCGACGTCATGGACCAGAGTCACGGTGAGATGACTCGGGACCAGTCCGATCCGGCTGTAGAACCCGATATTGTCCACGGTGCGGGGCATCGTCTCGAGGCCGATCGTGGTGGCGCCCTGGCTGCGGAGCCAATCGATCCCGGTTCGCACCATGGCGGATCCGAGGCCCTCGCCCTGGCGATCGGGACGCACGGCCAAGGGACCCATCCAACCCTCCGTCCCCGAGCGATGGACCATGTTGAAGGCCACCATCTGGCCATCCACATCGCGCCATACCATCGAGCCGTCTCCCGCGTCTTCCAGCGCGTAGCGCCACACCAGGTTGTTGAGCTGGGGCACTCTCACCCCCACCAGCCCGTCGCGGCTGTATCGATCAGTGAAGGCGTCGGCAAAGACGCGATTCAGGGACTCGATGTCCCGCAGCGTGGGCCGGTCGGGCCCGCGGACACTGCGGTCAGGCCGCCACATCGTGATCCCCCAGTGGCTCCTCCCGCACCGTCGCTACCCCGCTGGCCTGGTCATACCCAACCCGGACAACCCGATCGAATCCCTCTCGCACCGACTCGATGTGGGTGACCAGAATGACCTGAGAGAAGCGGTCAGCCAGGCCCCGGAGGAGATCGATGACGGCGCTGCGGCGGCTCTCATCGAGTGAGCCGAAGATCTCGTCCAGGATCAGCAGCGACAGGGGTTGGCCGGCCCGCTCGGCAATCATCTGACTAATGGCCAGACGGAAGGCCAGATTGGTCACGTCCTCCTCGCCACCAGAAATAACCGCTTGTGGATTGCCGTCATCGAGGACGGTGGCGGAGTAGTCTTCGTCCAGCTCGAGCTCGCCGAAGCGCCCGTCGGTGAGATCGCTGAGGAAACCGGAGGCCAGCTCGGAGAGGTCGGGACGCAGGCTGGCATTCAGCTCGTTGCGCAAATCGGTGAGGGCCCGGTCCAGCTCCTGGTGCAAGGCGAGCTCTCCCGCGGTCTGGTTGGCAGCCCGTTCCCGCTCGGCCCGTTCCGCTCGCCGCCGAGCCACCGCCTCAACGGCCTCCTGCGCCGAGGCGCTCTCTGCTCTGGCGCGAACCAGGGCCAGCTCCGCTTCCTGGCGGGCGCGCTCGGCGGTAGCCTCGGCATTGCGGAATTGGTGGTAGGCGGACTCGCTGTACCCCAGGCCGGCGGCTCTGGACCGGAGGTCCTCGATCCGGACGCCGATTTCTGCCCCTACGGCGCGAGCGGTCTCCAGTTCGGTAGCCACCTCTTCGCTGCGCTCGACGACCGCGCGGAAGCGTTCGGCCTGAAGCGCAAGCGGCTCCAGGGCCCGGGTCTCCCGCAGCACGGCCTGGTGCCGATCCGGATCGTACGACCCGCTCAGCTGATCGAGCATGCCCTGAAGCTCACCAACCCGGAGCACCAGGCGGTTCTGCTCTTCCCGAAGCGGACCGGCATCGTGGGCCTGGGCAGTGAGCCGGCCCAGCTCGCCGGTGGCCTGGGAAAGCTCATGCTCCAGCTCGAGGCGACGGCGCTCGACCTCGGTCAGGGAGGCGGGCTCTTGCTGCAGCTGCTCGATGCGTTGCTTGTAGAAGTTTCCGTTGGAGCGGACCTCTTCGACCTGCCGGTCGAGAAGCTCCAGCACCTTGGCGAATTCCGCCCCCAGCGGACGGGCACAGGTCGGGCAAACACCGTCGACGCCGGCGTTCACGATCCGCTGCCGCTGTTCCTTCAGGTCTTGATACTGCTCCAGCAGGCCCTGCCGCTTGGTCTTGGCGTCCTGGGCATCGCGCACCCACACGGTTCGCTGCTCTTCCGCCTCCAGGGTGGCGGCGGTGAGTGCGGCACGGGCCTCACTGACGCGCTCGGTAGCCGTTTCGATCGCCTGGCGAGAGGGAAGCTGCGACACCCGGTCTTCGATCGAGGTGAGGTGGGACTGGACCTCAACCAGTTGAGCTCGATATCCTCTCCGGCTCGCGTCGGATTCCGCCTGACGTTCCAGGACCATGGCCTCTTCCCGCAACGTCGGCAATGGACTGAGCTGGCGGGCCAGCTCATCGAGCTGCTCCCGGGCAGCATTCAGCTCCAGAGTTTCCTGTTCCATGCGGGCAATCTGCTGGGCGGCGGCGGCGGCTTGTTGATCGGCCACGCGCAGCTCAGTCGCGAGCGCCAGCGCGGTTTCGCGAAGCTGCTGCAATCGCTCCCACTGGGGCCGGATCTCGGCCAGTTTTTTCTCGGCGGTCTCCTTCGAGCTGGCGGCCGCGCGCTCGACCTTCTGCGCGGCGCCCAAGCGCTCACCGGCAAGGCGCTGGTCCGCATCCAGCTCAGCCAGATCCGGGAGCCCGGCCCGGAGAGCATCGAGACGGGCACGCAACCCGGAACGCCTCTCCTTCAGCCGGTCCTGAGCCACCCGAAGCCGCTCGTATCCCAGCACCCGAGAAAGGAACTGGGCCCGTTCCGGCGCGCTCATGGCCGCCATGACCGCCAGCTCCTTCTGCCCGGTGAAGTAGGTATTGAAAAACTCGTCGCGAGTCATGCCCAGCAGCCGGGTCACCCGCTCGGTGACGGTCCCGATACTGTTGGCGATCGCCGACGGATCACCGTCCTGGTACAGCTCGGCATGGTTGAGGCCGCGGAGCGACGCGATACTGGTGGGCCCCGAGGGTGAACTCGATCTCCACCTCGACTCTGGCCTTGAGCGGCGCCCCGCGACGGCGGAGTGTCTCCCGACTGCCCCGCGCCGCCGGCATGCCGTACATGGCCCAGGCGATCGCCTCCAGCAGCGTGGTCTTGCCCGCGCCGTTAGGGCCGATGATTCCAGTCAGACCAGCCCCGAATTCGATCTCGGTGTCGGCGTGTTGCCGGAAGTTCAGCAGGCGAAGCCGGTTGATCTGCATCAGGCCCCCGCCAGGTCGCGCTCGACGCTTTCCATCAGCTCCCGGCCCAACCGAACAAAGGCGTCGCGGTCCAGCTCAGACGGCAACGGGCGGCGCTCCAGATAGGAGCTCACCAACTCGGGCAGCGTCTGCCGGCGACCGGGCGACCCCACGCCGGTGGTTCGATGTATCTCGGGACGGCGGAGGTCAAGGCGAAAATGCAGCGCCTGAGCCTTCAGCGACCGGATAAATGCATGGTTCACTTCTCGGGCGACATGCCGGGGGACATCGAACACCCTGAGCCGGACGATCTGATTGGAGATGCCGCCTGGAATGGAGCCCACTCGCTCGGCGATAAGCTCGTCCACCGCCTCCGCGGACTTCCCCTCCGCGTTGATCGGCTCCAAGTCCAGAATCCTTCGCGCGGCCGGTACCGGCCGGCGCTCGACCGCGCCGGAGTCGAGATCGATGAGCAGCCAGCCTTTTCCATGAGAGCCGTGGTCGACTTCGTCGGCGGCCTCGCCCCAGATGTTGGGGCCGATGTAGTCGAGCGAGCCGGCATACCAGGCATTAGCGGCCACCCGGTGCTGGGTGTGGTAATGCCCCAGCGCGACGTAGGTCCAATCCTCGAGATGAAGCTCTCTCCGGTTGATGACCGCGCCACCGTAGTCGGTCGCGATGTGGCCCAGCGGATACTCGCCCTCCACCTCGAAGTGGGCGACGAGCACCTGATACTTCTGGGAGTGCTCGGACTCGAGCGCCGGAGGCTCCGGCGACAGGCTAGCCTGACGGGGCACCGCAAAGACGCTGAGATCGAGCTTCGGATAGATCAGCCGGCGAGGCTCGTCGGTGGCCACATCCACGCCGAGCTCTTCGAACAATCGAAGAATCGAGCCGGTCTCGATGGTACGAGGAGTGTCGTGATTGCCGGCAATGAGGATGATCGGCGCGTTCGGAAGCGCCTCACGCAGCCGTTGGAACTGCCGGAATGCAAAGACGATGGCGTAATTGGTGGGGCGCACGGAGTGAAACAGGTCTCCAGCGACGACCACAGCGTCCGGCCGGGCGGCGATCACGCCGTCGATGGCGGCACGGAAGGCCTGGGCGAGGTCTGCCTCCCGCTGGTTGATGCCGCTCGAGGTCTGCCGGTGATACTGCCGGATTCCGAGATGCGGATCGGCGATATGAGCCAGTTTCACGGGTGGAGAATGGACCTGAAAAATGCAAAGATCAAGCAGTTAGCCCTCGGCTGATCGACTCCTTACCTTGTCGCCGTCATCGAATCCTCATATCCTCTTACATGCCCTGCCATAAATTTCTTCGGTCAGCCTGAACGATGTCGAATCCTGAAGTCGCGCATGGCGCGGCGCCATCCTTCCCCGACGAAGACCGCCTAAGGGATTTCAGCACCAACAAACGCCTGCTTCTGATCACGCCGATGGCCGCATTGGTGGGCGTGATCAGCGCTCTCGTGGCCTACGTGCTCGTCTGGCTCATCGGCCTCATCACCAATCTGGCGTACTATCACCGGTTCAGCACGAAGCTGATCTCTCCGGCGGACAACCAGCTCGGCCTTGCGGCAGTTCTCGTCCCGATGGCGGGCGGCCTGATCATTGGGCTCATGGCCCGGTACGGCTCCGAGAAAATTCGGGGCCACGGCATTCCCGAAGCAATGGAAGCAATCCTGATCGGGCGCAGCCGCATGAGCGCCAAGGTGGCGCTGCTGAAGCCGCTCTCCTCGGCGATTTCCATCGGTACGGGGGGCCCGTTCGGCGCCGAAGGTCCGATCATCATGACCGGCGGCGCGCTCGGCTCGCTCTTCGCCCAGGCGTTCCATCTCTCCCCCGCGGAACGGAAGACTCTCCTGGTGGCGGGCGCGGCCGCTGGCATGGCCGCAATCTTCGCGACCCCCCTCGCCGCGGTGCTGCTCGCGGTAGAACTCCTGCTGTTCGAGTGGAAGCCACGGAGCTTCATTCCCGTGGCCGCCGCCGCTGCGGTGGCCGCTGCGCTCCGAGTCCCCTGCTGGGCTCCGGGTCCGATCTTTCCGGTCGCGGCTCATGCGCCGCTATCGTGGCAGGAGCTCAGCTTCTCCCTCGCAGTCGGCATCCTCGCCGGTTTCGGCTCTGGGGTCCTCACCTGGCTGGTGTACACCGCTGAAGATCTCTTGCCAAGCTCCCGATTCACTTCATGTGGTGGCCGGTGATCGGGGGCTTGTTCGTAGGGCTGGGTGGCCTGGTATTCCCTCGCGCACTGGGCGTCGGCTACGACACCATCGGCGACTTGCTTGGGGGACATCTGATCGGCGGATTTCTGATCGGTCTCATGGTCACAAAGGCGCTCATCTGGGCCATCGCGCTGGGCTCGGGAACATCGGGCGGCGTGCTGGCGCCGCTGCTGATCATGGGCGGCGCGCTCGGAGCGGTGGAGGCCCGCTGGATTCCGGTCGGCGATGTCGGGCTGTGGGCGATGATCAGCATGGCGGCAATGATGGGCGGCACCATGCGGTCTCCGCTTACCGCGGTGGCCTTCATGCTGGAACTGACCGACGACATCCGGGTGCTTCCCGGCCTGCTCATCGCCTGCGCCGCCGCCCACGCCGTGACGGTGTTGATAATGCGCCGATCGATTCTTACCGAGAAGGTTGCCCGGCGCGGGTACCACGTCATGCGGGAGTACATTGTGAACCCGCTCACCCGGGTCCGGGTGGGAGACGTGATGGAGCGCGATGCTCCGACCATTCGGGCCGACCAGAAAGTGGACTTGATCTTCCGGCGGCTCGCGGCCCATGACCCGGTCCTGGGTCGTCGTTACGCCTGGCCATTGGTGAATGAAGCCGGCGGGTGGTGGGCATCGTGACCCGGGGAGATCTGGTGCGGGTGCTCGCGCGTGAGGATGACCGGGAAGTGAGCCTATTGGAAGCGGGAAGCGCCAATCCGATCGTTACCTATCCGGACGAGCTGCTGGAAGAGGCCGTCGATAAGATGGTCCGGCACGACATTGGAAGGTTGCCGGTCGTCGAACGAGGCAACCGAACCCATCTGCTCGGCTATCTGGGACGGAGTGGTATCGCGGCAGGCTGGCGTTTTCTGTTCGAAGAGGAGCAGGTCCAGGACACCGGCTGGCTCTCGCGACCCTTGCAGCGCTGGACGTCTGCCCCGACACCCGGCAAGAAATAACGACCTGGATCATCCCCCGTAGGAATCGCCGTTCCGCTTCAGCGCCGGAATTCCCCGCCGAGGTGCCACGACTTCGGCCTGCACCCGGCGGCCCAGACACGCGGTGAAGAACGCATAGACATCCGCGGGACGCTCCCGGCGAGTGGCGGCGAGCGCCCGGCGCACGTCATCCTCCCGCCGTCCTTCGATGAGGGCGCGAGCCGCCTCCAGCTGACACTCTGCGATCGAGCTGGCGCAGCTGGCGGATTACCGCGTCGGCAAAGGGAAGCTCCGCCGCGGGGGGATACCGTTCGATTCCCTCCCGGCTGTTGAGGACGGCGGGCCGGGGGAACTTGACGAAGATCGGTTGAGTGAAGTGCGGATGGCGCAGCATCAGCTCGCCTTTTGGCAGGGTGGCCAGCTTGATCTTGGTGGCGGGTGAGATGGTAGCGTACCCCGGCGTGGCCAGCTCGTCGAGATCCATCCGGCCGTAGATGGCGGTGCCCGCGTTCCCCACCACCCGCCGCTGCACTTGGGAGCGGAACTGCTGGGCGGAGAAGAGCACCAGCCCGAGATAGCGTCCCCGCTCCGAGAGATCCAGCAACATCTTGCGCACGTAGGTTTCCGGGCCGTCCGCGGGAGCGTACTTGTTGAGCTCGTCCACGAACACCACGACGTGGTCGACCCCCAGATCCCGCCGCTCGAGATGCTCCCGGAGCTTCGACACCACCCGGGCAAACACCAGATCCTGCGCCAGCGGATCGAGTCCCGCTACATCGATGACGTGCACGCTGCGGTCTTCGAAGCGGCCCCAAGGAAGATCGTTGGCGGTGCCATCGTCAGTGACCAGACCCTTGGACCGAGTGCTGATGTTGCTGAGCCGATTCCGGATCTTCCGGATGGTGGCGACATGGTGGGTCCTCCACACCTCGGCGCCCTTTCCCAACGCCTCCATGAAATCGAAGATGCTGCGGAAGAACTCCTCCAGATCGGCGAAGCTCTGCACCAGGAACGGCTTTCTCCGCAGCATCTCGTCATGATACTCCCGCCCCACCACCCGCTCGGCCAGGAAATCGATGAACGCGTCGGCCTTGGCGTCGATGTCGTCGCGATTGAGCACCACTTCAGCGTAATCGAGCACTTCGCGAAGGCCCCACACGAGCGGCTCCGTGTTAGCGGCCAGCGCCTCGTGGGTGCGCAGGGTGTTGAGGTTCACCCCATCGGGCTTGAGCGGTGCGTAGTAGCGGACGTTGCGGAAAGGCTCGGGCCGGAGTCCGAGCCGGGCGTACTGCCGCCGGTCTTCCTCGCTCAGGGTGGCCGGCTGGTCGAGAAAGCAGAGATCGGGGCCTTTGACGTTGAAGCAGAGCGCGGCGACCGATCCCTTGTGGGCGGGAAAGGTTTGGAAGATGCTGCCGAGCAGGAACTCCACGGCGCTGGTCTTGGTGGCCAGGCCGGACACGCCGGTGATGTTGAGGTGCGCCGCCTCGGGGCCGAGCAGAAAATCGCAATCGAGGTAGACCGGGGACTCGAGCCCGCCGGCCGCATATAGTCCTACCGGGATCCCGGTGCCGCGGTCGCTGCCGGTGTAGGCGTCCATGCGAAGCGCCGGTACCACGTCGGCATCGGAGGCGAGCCAGCACCGAGCCGAGGGGCACTGGCTGAAGCGGCTCCTCGGGGATCTGGCGCAGAACTGCGGCGGAGTACAGCCGGATCTCGGCCCGAGTCGTGGGCTCGGCGGCGGCGGCGACCGGGTCGCCGTCGGCGCCGATTACGGCGTGCAGGGGGGAGACCAGATCGGAATAAGCGAAGCCGTCGGTCACGACCCCAAACACGACGCGACCATTCTCTTCCACCCGCACGATCGCTCCGATTCCGATCGGTGATTCCTGCGCGGTCCAGAAGTGAAACTGGTGGGGTGTGGAGGGCTTGAGCTCGGTGGCCACCACGCGGCCGACTGGCGGGGCTTCAGGAGGCATGCTGTGGATTCTAGTAGAGAAGCGTGAGCGGGACTAGGAACAGCCTGGAACTCTGCTTGGTGGGCAATGCAGGATGCGGGTGCCGGGGATGAATCCGGGTGCGGGACGGCCCCGCCTTCCCCACAGGTCCCCTGAAATGGAAGCGAAGCCCAGCGGTCGCCGGGCTCAGGTAAGTTGCGCCTAACCGGTTGAGTGACAACGGTTCGGCCCGTGTCTCGGGCACCCGATTCCAGGACCCTCCATACCCCGCCCCCTCGAATCCACCTGCAGCAGCTTCTTCCGCGAGACAGAGAAGCCAAGGCACCGAACTTGCTCGATCCGAGCACGACTCCTTCCCCGCGTAAATGCCACACAACGGTCTACAGCTTGCCCGGCGGTCGCTCCAGTTTGTCCGCCCCTATTGCCGCCCGCTCAGCGGGGTCATAGCCCTCGCCCTGGTCCTGGCGGCGCTCAGCGCCATTGATCCTCTCATCATGAAGTACCTCTTCGACGAGCTCCAGCGCCGCAGCGGCCTGGCAGCGCTCGGACTCATCGTGGGGGGCATGGTGGTCCTGGAGCTGATCCGGGCAGGGCTGCAGGCCTGGCTCGGGATCCTGAGCTGGGATGTCCGCCTGGGAGTGGAATACACCGTCCGGGAACAGGTCGTCAGCAAGCTGAACTCGTTGCCCATCTCATTTCACCAGCGTGAGGGCGTGGGTGGAACGATGAACCGGGTCAACCAGGGCATCAGCGGCTACGTCGGCGCCTTCAGCGACGTCGCCTTCAACCTGCTTCCGACCCTGCTCTACCTGATCCTGTCGGTGACCGCGATGCTCCAGATGGAATGGCGGCTGGCGCTGGCCGTCATCGTATTCACTCCTCTACCTGCGCTCGTGGGAGCCAAAGCGGCTCCGGAGCAGATGCGCCGGGAGCGGCGGCTGGTGGAGCGGTGGAGCTCGATCTACTCCCGCTTCAACGAGGTGCTCGCCGGGATCATGACGGTCAAAGGCTACCTCATGGAGGAGGAGGAGAAGCGGCGCTTCCTCGAGGGCGTCCGGGAGGGAAACGAGATCGTCCGCCGAGGGGTGCGCACCGACAACCGGACCGGCACGCTTCGCACTCTCGCCGCGACCACTGCCCGTCTGGTCGCGCTGGCGCTGGGTGGCTACTTCGCCCTGACCGGTGAGATCACCGTGGGAACCCTGGTCGCCTTCCTCGGCTACATCGGCGGCCTCTTCGGACCGGTGCAAGGCCTCACCAATGCGTACCAGACCTTCCGCCGGGTGAGCGTGTCACTGGAGACCATCTTCGGCATTCTCGACGCCGATGACATCGTGGGAGATATACCAGGAGCAGCCGACGTGCGGCTGCTGAAAGGCGAAGTCGAGTTCCGCAACGTGAGCTTCGGCTATCAGCCGGGCTCGGCAGTCCTCCGGGGCATCAGCCTCACCGCCCGGCCGGGCGAAACGATCGCCCTGGTGGGTCCCAGCGGCAGCGGGAAGACCACTCTGGCGACCCTGCTGCAGCGGTTTTACAGCGTGAGTGATGGAGCCATCACGATCGATGGGGTGGATATCCGGGACATGACCCAGCACTCGCTGAGGAGCCAGATCGGCGTGGTGTTCCAGGACGCTCACCTCTTCAACGACACCGTGCGGGCCAACATCGCCTACGGCCGACCGCACGCCACTCATGCCGAGGTCGAGGCGGCGGCCCGAGCCGCGCATGCCCATGACTTCATCCTGGATCTGCCCGATGGCTATGACACCGTGGTCCGGGAACGGGGCACTCGACTTTCCGGCGGCCAGCGGCAACGGATCGCCATTGCCAGGGCGCTGCTCAAGAACCCTCCCATTCTGATTCTCGACGAGGCCACCTCCGCGCTCGACAGCGAATCCGAGCGGCTCATCCAGCAGGCGCTAAAGACATTGCTCCACGGGCGCACCGCATTCGTCATAGCCCACCGGCTCTCGACCGTGCGGGATGCGGACCGGATTGTCGTGATCAAGGAGGGAGAGATCGGTGAGGTGGGGAGCCACGCGGAGTTGCTTGAGCGGGGCGGGTATTACGCTTCGCTGGTGGCCCGGCAGACCGAGGGGTTCCTCGAGGAGTCGGAGCGGGCCGCTTAATCCTCTTCCATCGCGGTGAACGGCGGGACGTTGGTCAGCCAGAATCCCGCCAACCCGCCTTGCTGATCCACCTCAACGTAGAAGTTATCGGCCGCGCGGACACACTCGACCGGGCGTCTGGGTCCGATCTGGAGATGAAAGACGCTCTCCGCACTGTTGGTCTGGACCGACAAGGTGGTGTCTACCTCGACTGAGGCCACACCCGGCCGGGAGGGGCGCGACGGCAGCACCACGCGTCCGTCCGTGAGCTTGGCCGGAACGCTGAGGTCTGCCCCGGTGGTCACCTCAGGCCAGACTACGACGTCCAGCCCGCAGATCACTCCGTTGTTGACATCCAGCACCGCCACGGAGCCCTCAGCGTCGGTCAGCTCCACCGTGCCGGTGAGCCCGCCACTCTTGCGGTTCCCCTTGAAGGCGCCGGAGAGGATGTCGGTCTCCGAATCCCACCGCCAGTTGATCGAAGGCAAGGCTCCGCTGAGGGGCTCGATCCGCGCGTCCATGCTCATGGCACCGATCTCAGGCGGCACGGACCGAGGCCAGACTATCGATCAGCCGAAGGGTTCGATCCAGCCCCTTTTCCAACTCGGCGTCGGAGACGGCATAGCTCAAGCGAACCCACCGGTCATCGGCAAAGGCAGCTCCCGGCACCAGCGCGACACCTTCCTGCTTCATCAGCTGCTCGCAGAAACTGGTACCGGTCACCGGATCGGCCTCCCGAATGCCATCGACCCGGAAGAAGAAGTAGAACGCGCCGTGGGGCTCGACGAACTCGATGCCGGGAGCCTCGCTGCGGAAGCGCTCTACCAGATAATCGCGCCGGCGCCGGAATGCCGCCACCATGCGGGTGACTTCGGCGTCCACCCGCTCGTCGGTAAACGCGGTGGCGGCCGCCCATTGGGCTGGATGATTGGCACCGGTGGTAGTGTGGGACTGGAGCGCAGCCATCGCCTTGGTGACATGCGGAGGCGCCAGGGCCGCGCCGATTCGCCAGCCGGTCATCGCGTACGCCTTGCTGGCACCATAGATGATGATAGTTCGCTCCAGCAGCTCATCCGGCAGATCCAGCAGCGATGGCGCGGGACCGGGGCCGTAGTTGATCCGGCGATAGATCTCATCGGAGATGATCCAGATATCGTTCTTCTTGGCCCACTCTGCGATGGCCTTGAGCTCGGCGCTGGTGTACACCGCGCCGGTCGGGTTGCACGGTGAGCAGAGGATCAGGCCCCGGGTGAGCTTGTGACTCATCCGGTCGAGGTCTTTCACGCTCACCTTGAGCCCCCACTCCGGATCGCCCGGTACCAGTACCGGCTCGGCTCGGGTGAGGTGTACGATCTGAGGATAGGAGACCCAGGCCGGTGACGGGATCAGCACCCGATCCTTGGGCCCGAACAGGGTAAAGCAGGCGTTAAAGATCGACTGCTTTGATCCTGAGCTCACCACGATCTGGTCGGGGTCAACCCGGCGGCCGCCCGACATGGCCGACAGCTGCTGGGCAATCCCCCGTCGCAGCTCCGCAATGCCAACATTGGGTGGATAGCGAGTCATCCCTTTCTGGATGGCCTGAATTCCGGCCTGTGCCGCCGGCGCGGGGGTGTCAAAGTCGGGCTCCCCGACACCGAGGTCCAGGACATCCTCGCCGGCGGCCTTCCGGCGCTTGGCCTCGTTGCTGATGGCCACCGTCTCCGAGGCCTTCAGGTGCTGGACGTTGATTGACAAGGGGTCGGGCATGCGACGGTCCGAATTGGGGTGAGTCGCTGGGAGACCGGGGAAAAGTTTGTTCGCGGCCTGGCGATGTCAACCGCTGCGGACTTACCTTGGTCCCCCGTGTGGTAATCGTATCTGCAAGCGGAGAAGCCGTGCCCACCTTCGAAGACCTCCATCTCCAGCCGTCCATCGCGGAGACATTGGAACGACTGGGCTGGAGCCCGGACGATCCTTTCGCCAGAGAGGCGGCTCCGACCGCCGCCCGGGGCCATAACCTGATCGTCATCACGCCCCCCACCCCGGCCTACGCCACACCCGCGATAGCCGGGCTTCTCAGTCGGGGCGGAGAGCGGACCCGATCGCTGTTGCTTTGCCCCGCGAGTCAGCTGGATGAGTGGGGAGCCGTGCTGCACCGCCTGGCGCAGCCAAGCGGCCTGCGGGTGCAGGTAGCGCATGGAACCGCGCGAGTCATGCGTCAGCTCCGGGCGGATGCGGTTGACCTGGTGATCGCGAGCCCGGAAACGGCTCTGACCCTGGTGAGTCGCTCGGCGCTGAATATGGAATCGATCGCCTCCCTCTTGCTGGCGTGGCCCGGAAAACTGGCTGGAGGACGAAGGCGTCGCGCCGCTGATGCAGGACTTACCCAAGGAGGCTCAGCGCATCATCTGTACGGCGGAGGCCCAGCGGGTAGGTGGACTGGTGGAGCGCTACGCCCGGAAGGCTCTGACCGTCCAGGCTCCCGGGCTGGAAGGCTCCCCGGCAGGCCCGGTGCGGACGGTAGGCGTGCCCTGGGCCCGGCGGGTCCAGCTGCTGGGCGACCTGGTGGAGCTGCTCGATCCGGTATCGCTGGTGATCTGGACGGTGGACCGGAGCTATCACGATGCCATCGCCCAGGCCGTGCCGCTGCACGAGCCCGAGATCCGCCTGGCCACCGGAGACGCACCCCCAGCGGGGACGATCGTCGCCTTCGATCTGCCCACCGGAGAGCGGCTGCGCCAGCTGCTCGGCGCCGGTGAGGTGGTGCTCTTGGTTCCACCCGGGACCGAAAGCTACGTCGCCCGAATCGCGGCTCCGCGCCGGCCGCTCCAGCTGCCGGGACTCATGGATACGGTCACCAGCGCAGCGGGCGGCGCACCGGGCGGCCATCGTCAAAGCGATTGAGGCCGGTAAGCTCGACCGGTCGCTGCTGACCCTGGCTCCGCTGTTCGAGCGGCACGACCCGACGGCCGTGGCGGCAGCATTGTTCGAGCTCTGGACCGGCGGCCGCTGCGCCGGCGCCGACAGTGCCGGACATTCCCGCTACCGCCAAGGTTTTCGTGGGTGTGGGCAAGAAGGACGGGGCTACCGCCAACGATTTCGTAGCCGTTCTCACCAAAGAGCTCCGGGTCGATCGCAGCAAGATCGGCCGGATCGAGCTCAGGGATGCCTACTCTTTGATTGAGATCCCGGCCCAGGAGGCGGAGAAGGTGGCGGCGGGCCTGAACGGGACGACGGTGCGGCGGAAGCGGGTGACGGCGCGGGTGGATCGGGGACCAACTCGGCCTCCCCGCGCCACAGCGGGGAAACCGGTCCGGCGCTAAGACTCCTTGGCTTACCGCCCTACCGCCTTACCGTTTTTTATTTACCAGATCTCTCAGCGCCCGGCTGGCCCGGAACGCGGGAACCACCGAGGCCTTGATGGTCTTCGTTTTCCCGGTGCGGGGGTCGCGCCAGTCACGGGCGGCCCTCTTTCTGGTCTCGAAGCTGCCAAACCCGGTGATGGCAACCTTTCCACCCCGTTTAAGCTCGGATGCAATGAGACCGCCCGACGCGAAGAAGAGATCCGCGATCTCGCTCGCCCTGGCCTTGGTGAGGCCAAGGCGCTGGGCCACGGCAGTGACCAGCTCCTGCTTGTTCACGGGGGCTCCTTGCGGGGCGGTAGCGACGATTGGGCGGACGAATATCGCGGAGCGAGTAAAGCGTCCGCAAGATGGCTGGAGTTTCACCGCCGCTCCTCTACATTTGCCTGCCTCACCTTACCCACCGGAGAACCAGCGATGAACTACGGGGTCCATCCCGGATGGATCGAGGTCATCAGCGGCGTCATGTTCAGCGGCAAGAGCGAGGAGCTGATTCGCCGGGTCCGGCGAGCCACCATCGCGAGGCGCAAGGTCCAGGTCTTCAAATCCCATCTCGATGCGCGCTATGCCGGACTCTACAGCGTCTCCAGCCACGATGGGCGGGAATTCGAGGCCAGTCCGGTCGATTCTGCCGGTGAGATCTTTCGTCTGGTGCGTCCCGACACCCAGATCATCGCCATCGATGAGGCGCAGTTCCTCGATGCCCAGATCGTCACCGTTGCCACCGATCTCGCGTCCCGCGGGGTCCGGGTCATTCTGGCGGGCACCGACACCGATTTCAGAGGCGAACCGTTCGGCGCCATGGGGAGCCCTGATGGCGGTGGCGGAGATGGTGGACAAGCTCCAGGCCATCTGTGTCATTTGTGGCGACCCCGCCTGCCGCAATCAGCGTCTCATCGACGGTAAGCCGGCCCGCTACGACTCGCCCACGATCATGATCGGAGGGCGGGAGAGCTACCAGGCCCGCTGCCGGCATTGCCACAAGGTGCCGCGGAAGGACGAAGATCAGACGGCGTTGCTCTGAGGCTTATGCTCTCCGTCGCCCTGACCGGTAATATCGGAGCCGGCAAGACCACTGTCGCCGAGCTCTTCCGGCGCTGGGGCGCGACCATCATCGACGCGGACCAGTTGGTCCGCGAGGTCCAGGCGCCGGGGCAACCGGTTCTGCAACAGATCGCGGCCCGGTTCGGCGGGGAGGTGATCCGCCGCCGATGGCACGTTGGATCGGGCGGCCCTGCGGGCGCAGGTTCTGAAGGACCCCGCAGCGCTGGCGGATCTCAATCGCATCGTGCACCCCGAGGTGCACCGGCGGCGGAAGCAGCTCCTGGAGGATGCCCGCGCCCGTGGCGTGCGCGTTGTCATCAGCGACATACCCCTGCTGTTCGAAGCAGCCGACCCCGCGGAATTCGACGCGGTGGTCCTGGTGGACGCACCGGAGCCGGTCCGCCGAGCCCGGCTGCTCGCCTCCCGCTCGTGGTCGCCTGCCGAGGTCGACCGGATGATGGGGTTCCAACTCTCCCCTGCGCTGAAGCGGGGGCGCAGCGATTACGTCATCGACAACGCGTACGACCTCGCAGCGCTGGAGCGCGCGGCCGCGACCGTGTGGCAGGCGCTGCTCGCGCGCGCTTGACCTCACTGGCCGCTCCGCCTATCCTCAGTCGCGCAACCACATGGAGAGCGTGGGTGTCGAAGGTACCGGACGACCTGCTTTACACCGCGGAGCACGAGTATATCGCCCGCGCCGACAAGTCCCCGATCGTAACCATCGGCATTACTGACTATGCCCAGGGCGAGTTGGGCGACGTGGTCTTCGTCAGACTCCCCAACCGGGGCGATCACTTCGACGCGCATCAATCCTTCGGCGAGATCGAGGCGGTCAAGGCCGTTTCCGAGCTCTACAGCCCAATGGCCGGCGAGGTGGTCGAGGTGAACGAATCCCTCGACGCCGACCCCGGCGTCATCAACCGGGATCCGTACGGTGAGGGCTGGATGATGAAGCTCAAGGCCTCCAATCCGGGAGAGCTCAAGGAGCTCATGACCCCTCAGGCATACCGGTCCCACATAGGGGAATGACCGCCCAGACGATGCCACGCTTTCCAGTAGGCCAGCAGCATTGTGGGATCAGTGATTACAAGCGTCATGCCTCGAGAGCGTTGCCTCGGGGCCTTTTTTATGGGATTGAGGGAACTAGAGATGGCTAAAAAGATGGCGACCAGAGTTTCTCAGGAAGAGCTCAAGGTGACCGGCGTTTTGGATCGCAAGTTGAGCACTCCCACGCTCGACGTGCTTCACCCCTCGCACTTCGCCTATCGGCACATCGGTCCCCGGCGACCCGACGTCGACGAAATGCTGGAGCTCCTTGGCTATGAGACGTTGGAGAGCTTCATCGACGCCGTAGTGCCAGAGGAGATCCGGCTGCGCCGCCCGCTGGCGCTGCCGCCGGGTCGAAGCGAGCGCGAGGTGCTGCAGGCGCTGCGGGGATTGGCCGGGATGAACCGGGTGTTCCGCTCCTACATCGGTATGGGCTACGCCGGGTGCTTCACGCCGCAAGTGATCCAGCGCAACGTGCTGGAGAATCCAGGCTGGTATACCGCCTATACCCCCTATCAGGCCGAGATCGCCCAGGGACGCCTGGAGGCGTTGCTGAACTTCCAGACCATGGTCTCGGGTCTGACCGGACTGGAAGTCGCCAACGCATCGCTGTTGGACGAGGCTACCGCCGCCGCGGAAGCAATGCACCTCAGTCATGCCGTGCGCCAGGTCAAGGGTCAGCCGGTCTACCTGGTGGACGATCGCTGTCATCCCCAGACCATTGCCGTGGTTCGCACCCGGGCGGAGGCCCGCGGCATCCAAGTGGTTGTCAGCGATCCCTCTGACTTCAAGTTTGGGCCCCAGGTTATCGGGGCGCTGGTGCAATACCCCGCCACCGACGGGCAGGTGCGCGACTTCCGCCCCTTATGCGAGCAGGCCCATGCCGCTGGCGCCCTGGTCACCGCAGCTACCGACCTGCTCAGCCTTACTCTGCTGCTGCCCCCCGGGGAATGGGGCGCGGATGTGGCCATCGGCAACAGCCAGCGCTTCGGCGTCCCCATGGGCTACGGCGGCCCCCACGCGGCGTTCTTTGCCACGAAAGACGCCTACAAGCGTCATCTGCCTGGCCGGATCATCGGGGTGTCCAAGGACCGCGACGGGCGGCTGGCGCTTCGCATGGCGCTGCAGACCCGGGAACAGCACATCCGCCGGGACAAGGCGACCAGCAACGTGTGCACCGCCCAGGTGCTGCTCGCAGTCATGGCGAGCATGTACGCGGTGTACCACGGGCCATCCGGCCTCCGCCGCATAGCCGAACGGGTGCATACCCGGACGGTGATCCTGGCCAACGCGCTCCGCCGGCTGCGTTACCGGCTGGTGCACGAGGAATACTTCGACACCATCTGCGTCGAAGCCGAGAACTGGGCGCTCCCCCGGTTACTCGACGCGGCCCGGGTCCGAAACATCAACCTGCGGCAGCTGTCTCCCACCCGCCTGTGCGTGGCGCTGGATGAGACGGTCACCCTGGGCGATGTGGCCGACCTGATCTCCATCTTCTCGCTCAACGAGGCGCTCCCCTTCATGCTGGATGACATCGGGGTCAAGCGGGAGCGTGCCATTCCAGCGGCGCTGGCCCGCACCACCTCGTACATGGAGCATCCGGTCTTTCATCGGCACCATAGCGAGACCGAGATGCTCCGCTACATCAAGCGGCTCGAGGCACGCGATCTCTCGCTGACTGCAGCGATGATCCCGTTGGGTTCCTGCACGATGAAGCTGAACGCCACCACCGAGATGATGCCGGTGAGCTGGCGCGAGTTCAACCGGCTGCATCCTTTCGCCCCCCGGGATCAGGCGGCCGGCTATCAGCTGCTCTTCAACCAGCTGGAGTACCAGCTGGCCGAGATTACCGGCTTTGCGGCGGTGTCCCTGCAGCCCAATGCGGGATCGCAGGGCGAGTACGCGGGGCTGCTGGTCATCCGGGCGTACCACCGCTCTCGAGGTGAGGCTCATCGGACGACGTGCCTCATTCCGCAGTCGGCCCACGGCACCAACCCGGCGAGTGCCGTAATGGCTGGAATGCAGGTGGTACCGGTGAGGAGCGACCCGCAGGGCAACATCGATCTCGAGGATCTGAGAGCCAAGGCCGCCGCCCATCGCGATACCCTGGCCGCGCTGATGATCACCTACCCCTCGACCCACGGGGTGTTCGAAGGCTCGGTCAAAGAGATCTGCCGAGTCGTCCACGAGCACGGTGGCCAGGTCTATATGGATGGGGCCAACATGAACGCGCAGGTCGGACTCTGCCGTCCGGGCGACATCGGAGCCGATGTTTGTCATCTCAACCTGCACAAGACCTTCTGCATTCCCCACGGTGGCGGCGGTCCGGGAATGGGACCGATCGGGGTGGCGGCACATCTGGCTGCCTTCCTGCCCGGTCACCCGGTGGTAGACCTCGGTCACCCCGCGGCCTCGGGAACCATCTCCGCCGCACCCTGGGGAAGCGCCGCAATCCTGCCGATCTCCTGGGCCTACATCGCACTCATGGGCTACGACGGGCTCAGCGAGGCCACCCAGATCGCGATCCTCAATGCCAACTACGTCGCCCGCCGGCTGGCGGAGCACTATCCCCTGCTCTACACCGGGCAGAACGGGTTGGTGGCCCACGAGTGCATCATCGACACCCGTCCGTACAAAACGTCGGCCGGCGTGGATGTGGAGGACATCGCCAAGCGGATCATCGACTATGGCTTCCACCCGCCAACGGTCTCGTTCCCGGTGCCCGGCACGCTCATGATCGAGCCCACCGAGAGCGAGTCCAAGGAGGAGCTCGACCGCTTCTGCGATGCGCTCATCTCCATCCGGGAGGAGATCCGGGAGATCGAGGAGGGCCGGGCCGACCGGGAGAACAATCTGCTGACCAACGCGCCGCACACCCTGGAGCAAGTCATTTCCGACTCCTGGGACCGCCCCTACCCGCGGGAGCGGGCGGCCTATCCTTCGCGGGCGGTGCGGGAACACAAGGTATGGCCGACGGTAGGGCGGATCGACAGTGCTTACGGCGACAGGAACCTGATGTGCAGTTGTCCTCCGGTCGAGGCCTATGGGTGAGTGGCAGCTGTGGGTCGATGAGCTCCCCCGTCCCGGCTGGGCCAACATGGCCATCGACCAGACCCTGCTCGACAGCGCGGAGCAACGGGGGGAGAGCTGGCTCCGGCTCTATCAGTGGCAGCCCAGTTGTCTGTCGTTCGGGCGACACGAGCCAGCCCTTCGGCGATACGACGCGGACCGCATCCGCGGGCTGGGCCTCGATACCGTAAGGCGCCCGACCGGTGGCCGGGCAGTCTGGCACTGCCGGGAGCTGACCTACGCCGTGGCCACTCCGGTTCAGCGGCTGGGCTCGTTGCAAGCCGCCTATCTGGAGATCCACCGGGTGTTGGCTGCTGCGCTCGAAGAGCTGGGTACGGCAGCTTCTCTCGCGGCCCCGGCCAGCTCGGCGGCGCTCGATGCCGGCGCCTGTTTTGCCCGAGCCGCCGGAGGTGAGGTGATGGTGGCCGGACGCAAGGTCGTCGGCAGCGCCCAGCTTCGGCGCGGCGGCGCTCTGCTGCAGCACGGCTCCATCATGCTGGAAGACGACCAGGCCATGGTGGCCCGCCTTACCCTCGGCGGCGGCGAGGACCACTCGGCTCCGGCTACGCCGCTCGCGCTCCTGCTCGGCCGCAGGCTCCGAGCCTCTGAGGTGGTCGAGGCGGTCGCGCGAGCCGCAGCCCTCCGCTGGCTGGGAGCCTGGAGCCGGATCGCGGACTCTGCGGCCATCTTGAAGGCCGCCGCCGTGCACTTCGCGCAGTTTCAATCCCCGGCGTGGACGTGGGCGAGGTAAGTCCGCTAGATTCCGCAACCCCACACAATGCATCGCTACCTGGAGCTTCTGTGACGCGCTGGACGCCACGGACCGCCATCCTTACTGCCCTTGCTGCCCTGCCGTCGGCTTACCCGCTGGCAGCACAATCGGGGCGGAGTTCGGCTACCAGCATCGTGATCGTCACCGGGCAGCAGCCCACCATGCCGATCCCCACGCTCATGGAAGGCGCCTTCTCCAGCCTGGGCAACATGGAGCTGGCGGACCAGCTCTTCCTGCGGTTGGCCGAGCTGGGGCCCACCGCTGCTGACCGCGGGAGACCGCAACTTCGTGCCCATCCTGGCCCGCTCCTGGACCCGGCGGGACTCGGTTACTCTCGCGTTCGATCTCGATCCCCGAGCGAAGTGGCAGGACGGCGTCCCGGTAACCGCACGCGACGTGGTCTTCACGTTCGGCCGGGCGCGGGACCCGGCGATTGCACCGCGGCTGGCCGACCTGCTGCGACACATCACCTCGGTTACGGCTGAAGGAGAGCGGAGAGTGGTGTTCCGCTTTTCTCACCCGTACGCGGAGCAGCTCTATGACGCGACCTTCCACGTGGCGCCGCTTCCAGCTCATCTGCTGGATTCGATTCCGGCCGAAGCCCTGTCTCGGTCGTCGTTTGTAACCCAGCCGGTCGGCAGCGGACCCTACCGGCTGGTGCGGAACGTTCCCGGTCAGTTCGTTGAGCTCGCGGCGAACCCGGAATTTTTTCTGGGCCGACCCAAGGTGGACCGGGTCATCATCCGGGTGGCGGCGGATGCCGATGCCCGGCTGAACATGTTGCTGAGCGGTCAGGCGGATGCCATGGACAACGTTCCGCCACCGCTCGACAATCTGCGCCGAGTGGCCGCGGACTCCTCCATCCGGCTGATCCCGGTGCCCTCCCCCACCGTGGGGTTCCTGCTCTTCAACCAGCGTGACCGGCGCGACCGCTCCCAGCTTCATCCGATCCTCTCGGATATCCGGATGCGCCGCGCAATCACCCTGGGACTGGACCGCCGGCTGATGGTGCAGGCCGTCTTCGGAAACTATGGCCAGGTGCCCTATGGTCCGGTATCGCCACTCCTGTGGATCCGCCACCGCTCGCCCAAGCCCGCGCTACAGAACCTGGCAGAATCACGCCGCCTTCTCGCCGCGGCCGGATGGAATGATTCCGATGGCGATGGAGTGCTCGACCGCAAGGGACAGCCGCTGATACTCGAGCTGATCCTGCCCAACACCAGCGGCATCCGGCGTCAGATGGCGCTACTGGTTCAGGAACAGCTGCGTCAGATTGGGATCAAGCTCGAGCTGCAGTCGCTGGAGTTTCCGGTCTGGGCCGAGCGGCACTCCGCCGGAAACTTCGATATCGATTTCAGCTCGACGGTGCAGGATCCGTCGCCTGCCGGTCTCACCCAGGCCTGGACCTGCAACGGCGGCAGCAACGTGGCAAAGTACTGCGACCCTCGGGTGGATTCGCTGATGGACCGAGCGGTCCTCGGGAAGGGAGACCCCGGGCAGAACTGGGTGGCGGCGCTGCAGCAGATTGAAGCCGACGCGCCAGCTGCTTTCCTCTACGCACCGACCTATGTCTACGCGGTGAAGCGCAGGTTCCGGGATGTGAGGATCAGTCCGGTTTCGTCCTGGATCCTGTTGCGTGAGTGGTCAGCCGGGCCGGTGAGGTGAGCAGTTGGCTGTTGCGCCGGACCGGGCAGGCGGTGATCACCTTTGCGGTCGCCATGGCCTTGCTGTTCGTGCTCATGCGCGCCGCTCCGGGCGACCCGCTCTCCCGCCTCAGTGAAGACCGGCCGCTTTCTCCTCGTGAGGTCGCGGTGCTCCGGGCCCGCTACGGACTGGACCAGCCGGTCGGTAGACAGTTTGCCAGCTTTCTTCGCGGCCTCCTCAGAGGCGATCTCGGCACTTCGATCGAATACGGCCGCCCGGTGACGGCGCTCCTGGCCGAACGGTTGCCGGCTACCATCCTCCTCGGTGGCAGCGCTCTCCTGCTCAACTTTACGGTGGGACTCTGGCTGGGGGTCCGCCAGGCGGTGCGACGGGGCAGACGAGAGGATCGCTGGCTCACCACCCTCTCGCTCGCCGGCTATGCCATGCCATCGTTCTGGCTCGGCCTGGTGCTCGCCTGGCTGGTAGGCATCAAGTGGCACCTGCTGCCGGCCGCCGGCATGCAGGATCCGCTGCTCGGCTTCGATGCGGGCATGGCCACGCGGGCGGTCGATATAGCAAGACATCTGGTGCTGCCGGCGTTCACGCTCTCGATCGTGAGCATCGCGGCCACGATGCGCTATCAGCGCTCGGCGATGTTGGAGGTGCTGCGGCTTCCGTACATCGTGACGGCCCGAGCCAAGGGCCTACCTGAGCGGGAGGTCACCTGGCGGCATGCGTGGCGCAATGCGCTGTTTCCGGTGATTACCCTGTTCGGCCTCTGGCTTCCCATTCTGGTGAGTGGATCGGTGTTCGTTGAGGCAGTCTTTGCCTGGCCCGGATTAGGGTCGCTGGCCGCTGCGGCCGTGGGCGGACGGGACTATCCCCTGCTCATGGGCGCCGCGTTGCTGGTCGCCGCCCTCGTCGTGATCGGCGCGTTCCTCACCGACGTGGCTTACGCGGTATTGGATCCTCGCGTGCGGCTGGCGTGAGCGAAGCGCTGGCACCGCTGAGGAACGCCTGGCGCGATCCGGAAGGCCGCGCGGGTGCGATTCTGTTGCTGGTTGTCGCCCTCGCCGCCCTGCTCGGTCCCTGGTTTCTTCCCGATCCGCTGGCGCAGCCCGATATCCTGGCCGGAAGCGCGCCACCCGGTGGGGGCATCCTTTCGGCACCGACCAGTTGAGCCGCGACGTGCTGGCCCGCGTCGTGGCCGGGGCGCGGATCTCGCTCGCAGTGGCCCTCCTGGCGGTTATGCTATCGGCCACTATCGGCGCAACCATCGGGCTGGTCTCCGGCTACTGGGGCGGCATGGTGGACGCGGTGCTGATGCGACTGGTGGATGGAGCCCTGGCCATTCCCCGGCTCTTCATTCTCCTTCTGGTGCTGGCGGTCTGGGAACGAGTGCCGGTGGTGGCGTTGGTCCTCTTAATCGGCGCCACCGGATGGTTCACCACCAGTCGGATGATCCGGGGCGAGGTACTCCGCTTGCGGGAAGAAGGCTACGTGCGGGCCGCCGAGGCGTTAGGCGCTCCGCGGAGGCGCATTATCTTCCGGCATCTGTTGCCCAATGCGCTCGGGCCACTCCTGGTTGCGGCTACTCTGGGCGTCGGCGACGTGATCCTCCTCGAGGCGGGGCTTTCATTCCTCGGCCTCGGAATCCAACCCCCAACCCCATCATGGGGAGGAATGATTCTCGATTCGAAGGAGGTGCTGGTCAGCGCGCCGTGGGCCGGCATCTTTCCGGGCCTTGCCATTGTAATCACCGTCTGGTCGGCCAACCTGTTCGGCGACGCATTGCGCGCCGCCGTCGATCCCCGCAGCGCATGACCCGAGTGCTCGAAGTCCGCGATCTGCGGGTCTCATTTCCCGGTCCTGCCGGGAGCCGCTTCTATCCGGTCGATGGAGTCAGCTTTGAGCTCCAGCGGGGTGAGACGCTCGCCCTGGTGGGGGAATCGGGGTGCGGCAAGAGTCTGACCAGCCTGGCGCTCTTGCAGCTGGTTCCCTCTCCCGGGCGGGTCGAGGCCGACAGCGTTATCCGACTGGGAGACACCGACGTGCTCGCCTTGCAGGGAGAGGCGCTGCGCCGGATTCGGGGACGCCGGATCGGCATGATCTTCCAGGACCCGATGACCAGTCTCAATCCGGTATTTACCGTGGGCGACCAGATCGCCGAAGGAATTCTGGCTCACTTTAAGATGCCCCGCAGCAAAGCCCGGGAGCGGGCGCTGCAGCTGCTGCAGGAAGTCGGCATCCCCGACCCCCGCGGGCGGCTCGACGCGTATCCCCACCAGTTGAGCGGCGGCATGCGGCAACGGGTGATGATCGCAATTGCGCTTGCCGCCGAACCCGAGATTCTGGTCGCGGACGAGCCGACGACGGCGCTCGATGTCACAGTGCAGGCCCAGATCCTGGAGGTGCTCGACCGGCTGCGAGCCAGCCGGGGCATGGCCGTACTGCTCATCACCCATGATCTGGGCATCGTCGCGGGCCGGGCAGACCGGGTCGCGGTCATGTACGCCGGCCAGATCGTGGAGCAAAGCACCACTGCTGAGCTATTCGCCAATCCCTCGCATCCCTACACTCAGGGCCTGTTCGCATCGGTGCCGCGCATCAGCGGCCCACTCAAGCGCCTCAACCCCATTCGAGGGAGCGTGCCGGCACCGACGGCATGGCCCAGCGGCTGCCGCTTCCGGCCTCGGTGTCCCAAGGCCTTCGACAAGAGTGAGCTGGAGCCACCGCTGCTGCCGGTCGGGCCGGACCACCAGATGCGCTGCTGGCTCGCGGAACCATGACGCCGCTGCTCTCGGTTCGGGATCTGGTAAAGCACTATCACTCTACCGGCTTGTTCGGCCGGGCTGCCCCGCCGGTGCGTGCGGTGGACGGCGTCTCCTTCGACGTGGCCCCGGGAGAAACGCTCGCGCTGGTGGGCGAGTCGGGGTGTGGCAAGTCGTCGGTGGGCCGCACCATTCTGCGGTTGCAAGAGCCGACCAGCGGGAAGGCGCTGTTCGAGGGAGCGGATGTTTTCTCGCTGGATCGCCCGACGCTTCGGAGTTTGCGGCGGCGGATGCAAATCATCTTCCAGGACCCCTACAGCTCGCTCAACCCCAGGATGCGGGTGGGAACTGCCATTGCGGAGGGGATCGAGATCCACCAGCTGGCGCCGAAGGCCGAGATCCCGGCACGGGTAGCGGCGCTGCTGGAAGAGGTTGGGACTGGATCCCGGATATGCCCGCCGGTATCCCCACGAATTTTCCGGAGGACAACGCCAGCGCATCGGCATTGCCCGAGCCCTGGCGGTACAGCCCGCATTCATCGTCTGTGATGAGCCGGTCTCGGCACTCGACGTCTCCGTCCAGGCCCAGGTGCTGAACCTGCTCTCTGATCTTCAGCGCCAGCGGGGGCTGTCGTATCTGTTCATCGCTCACGACCTGGCCGTCGTCCGACAGATCGCCCACCGCGTGGCGGTCATGTATCTGGGGCGCATTGTGGAAGAAGGTCCCACCGATCGCCTCCTATCTCACCCCCGCCACCCCTACACCGTGGCCCTCCTTTCCGCCGTGCCCGAGCCCGATCCCACTACCCGCCGCAACCGCATCGTGCTGGGTGGCGATCTACCGAGTCCCTCGAATCCCCCTCCCGGATGTCCCTTTCACCCCCGCTGCTTCCATCCGCTCAGGAGCGAGCGGTGTCGCACCGAGCTACCATTGCTGCGCCCAGTGCAGGGGACCCTAGCCGCCTGTCACTACGCGGAGAGCACCCCACAACCCGCCGAAGCCGGAGTGGCATGAGCCTGCGGTGATCGTGGTCACGGTTCTCCCCTGGGATCAGGCCGATGTTCTACCCTCATTCTGGGAATAGCGAACCCGTTACGGGGGTGAACATGACTGACAGGAAAGACATGGCGACCGAAGGGGCCAAGGACCGGCTCAAGGGCACCGCGAAGCAGGTTGAAGGCAGAATCCGCAGCGCGGTCGGCGGCGCCACCGGGGACACCGGAGAGCAGGTGAAGGGAAAGGGCCAGGAGATCAAGGGCAAGGTGCAGGAGAAGTTCGGAAAGGCAAAGCAGGATCTGGACCCGAATCCCGGTGTAGATGACGAGTAGGAGCGTAGGCGGGCGAAGCGGGGACACATGCGAATAAAGGGGCCGCAAGCTCAACTTGAGCTTGGGGCCCCATTCGGTTTTCCTGCGCTTGCCGCGGGCTATCCCGGCCTACCCTTCGATGGCCGCCTTCGAAAGCTCCGCCCGGAGCCGCCGTAATGCCTGGCTCCGAATCTGGGACACCCGGGATTCGCTTACATGCAGTACCTCGCCGACCTGGCGGAGATTCAGTTCCTCATAGTAGTACAACGCGAGCACCCGGCGCTGTTGCTCGGGCAGACCTGTGATCAGCTTGCGCAGATGCGCGACGTGCTCGGACTCCACCAGCCGCTGGGTTGGCAGCGTCACCGACGGGTCGGCATGATTCTCGGCATCACGGGAGAACCGGCGGCCCGGCGCGGGATGGGGTGTCTCGGTTTCAGCATAGGTCCCCACGGCATCTCTCCACTTCCAGAACGTGGCAAGGTCGATTCCCAACCGGTGAGCCAGCTCGGCCGGGTTCGGCGCCCGGCCCAGATGTCCTTCGAGCTCGGCCGCGACCGCGTCGATCCGTCTGCGCTTGATGCGCACGGACCGCGGCGTCGAGTCCCGGCTCCTGAGGTCATCCAGGATCGCTCCCCGAATCCGCAGCACGGCATAGGTGCTGAACGCGAGTCCGCGGGTCAGGTCGAAGCTGTCCAGGGCTTTCATCAAGCCGAGCGCGCCGGCGCTCACCAGCTCGCCGAGCTCGACTGAAGGAATCCGGCGGGAAACTTCCCGGGCGACGTGGTGGACCAGGCCGAGGTGACGCACCAGCAGTTGGGACCGCGCTTCCGGGTCTCCGGCGGTGCGATAGCGAACCCAGAGTGCGTCGGTACGGGGCTCGGTATCCGCGATCGGGACCGCAGTCACATGGCCCCCCAGATGTTGGGAGCAAGCGGCATCGGAAATCCAGGTTCGACGTGTGATCGGGGGCGGACGCTGCTGAGGACCCGGCAATTCTGGGGGACCGCAGGCGCCTTCACCTTCGGCAGGAGAGGAAGGCAACGGCTGTACCACTGACTGCTGATCAATGCACTCGCAGTGATGCAGCTTTTTGCATGAGGTGTCTAAAGAGCGCTATTACAATGGATTAAGCGACACTTGGTTAGTGGACGGTACTTGGGGATGATGAGTCAAGGACGCGACGGCACAACCAACCGAGTGAGGCGATGGGGAAGGTGAAACGGCGAGGGTGACGGCAAGATGCAGGGCCCTACAGGGAGCGCTCCTTGCTTCGCTCATCGTCCACGAAGACCAGCGTTCTTCCCCGGTCCACCACGGCCGCCAGCGCCCGGTGCACCTCGGGGGACAGGACCGTCCCCACCAGCTCGTGCATCCGCTCCACCGCGAGTTCCGGGGTGAGCTGTTCCCGATAGGGGCGGGCGGTCGCGAGGGCGTCGTAGATCTCGGCTGCCCCGATCAATCGGGCGCCCCAGGGAATCGCCTCGCCCGAAAGCTGATCGGGATAGCCTTTCCCGTCCCACCGCTCGTGGTGCCCCCGCACGAACGGGCTGACGCCGGCCAGATGCGGAAGCGGCGCCAGGATCTCGGCCCCTACCAGAGTGTGCCGCTTAATGATCTCAAATTCGGCGGGCGTCAGGGTACCCTGCTTGGACAGGAGTCCCTCCGAGACCGAAATCATCCCGATGTCGTGCAGCAGGCCCGCCTGGCGGACTAGCTCGATTTCCTCGTCGGTGCGTCCGGTCTCGACCGCCAGCGATGCCGCCAGCTGGGCTACCCGGAGCGAGTGCCCGGCAAACCATGAATCGCGGGCCTCAATAACCGCCACCAGGGCCTCGAGGGTTGCCACCGAGAGTCCCTTGACCTTGGCCCGCTCCCGCGCAAGCTCGGCACCGAGGTTGATGACCTCCTCTTTGAGCAGGCTCGCCATACCCCGCTCGCGAGTCAGCTCTTCCCGGCGCCGCAGGCCCCGCTGCACTGACGCTTCCATTTGAGTCAGGTCGGGCGGCTTCGGCAGATAATCCATGGCGCCGTACTGGAGGTAGTGTACCGCGTCGTTCACGTCGGGCTGGGCGCTCAGCACCACGATCGCCAGGTTGGGATCCCGGGACAGAGCGCGGGAGAGCAGCTCCCCGTTCCGGGTGCCGAACAGCCGTGCGTCGGCCAGCATCGCGGAGATCTTCTGCCGAGCCAGTATGCCCAGAGCCTCTTCCCCGGAGGTTGCAGTGAGTACCTCGTAACCCCGGTGCGTCAGATGGGCTTCGACGGCTTGGCGCACCGCGGGCTCATCGTCCACCACCAGAATTCTCTCGGGCACTCTGACCGTCGGCATGGAACTCCTCGCCTGAGCCTGCATTTGGGAGAGAGCCGGAGGTCCGGCATGTGAACGGGGGACACAGAGAAACTCGGAAGAAGCATCGGATGCCGGGGGATTTTCTTGAGTTGCGGATGGCATCGCATGACCCCCTGGAGCCTGGTGCAGTCAAGGGCTGGTCACGGTCGTGAGGGCCAGTTACTATGAACTCCACCATCGCTTCAGAATCGGCTGCGGAAAACCGAAAACTCACCTGGTGATCATCATCCCGGACGGGTTGCCGCCATGCATGTGCCGGCGTCGCGCGCCCGAGTTTTGGAGAGGTCGAGCGTGCCGAATCCCAATCCACGTCCCACCAATGCCCCAGTCGAGCCCAGCCGGGTGCAACTGATTCTGCAGCGGCTCCGTAGTGACTTCTACGAGGTCCCTCCGGCCTCGGAGCGGATCGCCGCCTCGGTGTTGGCGGATTTGAACCAGGCGCAGAAAGGCCCGTCCGCTCTTCCCCACTGACAACGGTGGTTCATGAAGCGGCAGCTCATTTCCAGCGGAACCCGATGGGAGCCGATCGTCGGCTACTCCCGCGCGGTTCGGGCTGGAAAGTCGGTTCACGTCTCTGGAACCACGGCCACCGGACCTGACGGCCGCATTGTAGGCGAGGGTGATGCCTACGCCCAGGCGGTCCAGGCACTCAAGAATATCGATCATGCGCTCCAGGCAGCCGGCGCCTCCCTCCAGGATGTAATCCGCACCCGGATGTACGTGACCAACATCGACAACTGGGCCGAGGTGGGCCGCGCGCACGGGGAGATCTTTGGCGACGTGCGTCCGGCAACCACCATGGTCGAGGTCAGTCGCCTCATCGATCCGAAAATGCTGGTCGAGATCGAGGCCGAGGCATTACTCCCGTGAGCGGAGCGCAGCGGTTCTCCCAGGTCGATGCCTTTGCCGACCGCCCCTTTGCCGGCAACCCGGCCGCTGTGTGCCTGCTGCCCTCTCCCGCCAAACCGGAATGGATGCAGCAGGTGGCCCGGGAAATGAATCTGGCGGAGACCGCCTTTCTCGTCCGCCGCAACGACGGCTTCGATCTGCGGTGGTTCACGCCTTCGGTGGAGGTGGACCTCTGCGGACACGCGACGCTGGCCAGTGCTCATGTCCTGTGGGAGGAAGGCCAGTTGAAGCCGACCGAGAGCGCGCGGTTTCATACTCGGAGTGGAACGCTCACCGCATCCCGCCACGGCAACCTCATCTGGCTCGACTTTCCGGCAACCCCGCCGGAGCCGGCTGCTCCCCCGATCGATCTGCGCCAGGGACTGGGGGAGCACGCGGACGTCAAATACATCGGCCGCACGCCCTTCGATTTCCTGGTCGAGCTCGGGTCCGAGTCCGCGGTGCGATCGCTGGCGCCGGACCTGAGCGCTTTGACCCGTCTGGGCGTCCGCGGGGTAATCATCACGGCGCGCTCGGACAATGGCTCGCATGACTTTGTGTCTCGCTTCTTTGCGCCAGGAGCCGGCATAAACGAAGATCCGGTCACCGGCTCTGCCCACTGTGGCCTCGGCCCGTTCTGGGCCAGCCGGCTCGGCAAACGGGAGCTGGTGGGCTATCAAGCCTCGGAGCGCGGAGGGACGGTGCGGGTCCGGCTCGAGGGCGATCGCGCCCATCTCGGAGGGCAGGCCATCACCATGCTCCGGGGAGAGCTGCTCTACTGAGCGAGGTCAGAATGGATGCGGTGGAAGCTTTCGGTGTCCTTGACCTGCGAGTAGGGAGGGTGACTCGAGCAGCAGTCAACGAGCGAGCGCGGAAGCCGTCATACAAGCTGTGGATCGATTTTGGTCCGCTGGGAGAGAAGACGTCGAGCGCCCAGCTCAAGGCACTCTACCGAGCCGAAGAGCTGGTGGGACGCCTGGTGATTGCAGCAGTAAATCTGGGAACCCGAAACATCGCCGGTTTTGCCTCGGAGGTTCTGGTGCTCGGGCTGCCGAGTGACCAGGGCGATGTGGTGCTGCTAGGGGTTGAGCGTGAGGTGCCGCTGGGGGGAAGAGTCTACTAAGCGTCTCTCATTCCCCCGCCGGTCGTACCACCAATCCCGTCACTGCCCCATCCTTGGCCAAGCTCCATTCGATCAGCATCCGCTGGCGCGACTTATCGAACGAGGCGCTGCGGCTATAGACCCGGTAGGGATCGGCCTGCTTCACCTGCTCATCCACCTTCCCCTGCTCCGAGCCCAGGTGACGCAGTGCTCGAGTGGCAAAGCTCGAGAGATCGGCCACGCTGCCGAAGGTCTGCCGCATGTCAGGCGAGAACCGCTCCCACAGCTTGTCATACTGACTGTCATAGAGCCAGGCCGTGTAGGTCCGGCCCTCCTGGATCAGCTGCTGGTCGGGCGGGTCTGCTCGGGGACCGCAGGCCCCCGCCGCCAAGGTCAGGGCCAGAAGCCATCTGGGTGCATCCATCACGGGTCCTCGGTATTGTTCGCGCCGACTACACCAACGGAGATGTCATGCGGGTCTATATCTCGATCGACATGGAGGGAGTCGCCGGGGTGGTACACGAAGATCAGACCGACCCGATCGAGCCCCGTCATGCGGGAGAGTATAACAGGTTCCGTCGCTTCATGACTAACGAGGCCAACGCTGCCATTGCCGGCGCGCTCGAGGCCGGCGCCACGGGAGTCGTGGTGAACGACAGCCACTGGCTGATGCGGAATCTGCTGGCCGAAGAGCTCAATCCGGTAGCTGAGCTGTTGAGCGGCGGCCCGAAGCGGCTCTCTATGGTCGAAGGCATCGATGGCGGCTTCGACGCAGCGATGTTCGTCGGATACCACGCGCGGGCGGGAACTCGAGACGCCATCATCGACCATACCTACACCAGCCGGGTATACGAGGCACGAATCAACCACGAGCCGGTGGGCGAGCTGGCGCTTAATGCCGCGATGGCAGGCATCCACGGTGTCCCGGTTGCACTGGTGAGCGGAGACCAGGCGCTGGGAGCAGAGGCCAGGGCGCTGCTGGGGAGCACGGTGGAGACAGTGGTGGTGAAAGAAGCGGTCGGCCGCTTCGCGGCGAAGAGTCTGGCGCCCGCGGTGGCGTGCCAGCGAATCCGGACCGGCGCGGCGGCCGCCCTCAAGCGAAGGCACGCGCCGTTTACCTTCCAGGCGCCGGTCCAATTGGAGGTGGATTTCGTAGTGAGTCAGATGGCGGACATGGCCGAGCTGGTGCCGGGGAGCAGTCGGACTGGCGGACGGACGGTCAGTTATACTGCTGACGATTATCGGGAGGTGTTCCGGGCCTGGCGCGCGATGTACAACCTGGCTGCCGTGGAATAGATGGCCCCGTTCGCATAACCGTTCGACATGACCGAAACCGTAATCCAGCACGTTTCAGATACTGCATTTCTCGTCGCCTACTTTCGGGCCCTCGAGTCGGCCCGGCCTGGCGCGTTGTTCCACGACCCTCTTGCCGGCCGTTTGGCGGGTGAGAAGGGCCGGCGCCTTGCCGAGACGTTTGCCACGGCGGCCATTACCGGGTGGAGCGTCGCGATCCGTACCACCGTCATCGATGACTTCATCCGCGGTGCGCTCGCTCGGGGCATCGGGACCGTCCTCAGCCTCGGCGCAGGGCTCGATACCCGGCCCTACCGGCTCGAGCTGCCCCGAGAACTAAGATGGGTCGAAGTGGACTATCCCGACGTGATCGCGTTCAAGGAGGAGCGCCTCATCGGGGAAACGGCCCACTGCAGACTGGAGCGCGTCGGCCTCGATCTGGCGGACCGCTCAGCCCGGGAATCTTTCCTTGCCGGGATGGACGCCGGGGCAGGTCGCCTTCTGGTTTTGACGGAAGGTGTGGTTCCCTATCTCACGATCGAACAAGCGGCGGCCCTGAGTGACGATTTGCGCGCCCTGTCGAGCATCGACTCCTGGATCATCGATTATTTCTCCCCGGAGGTCCATGCCTATCGCGAGCGCATGGGAGCCACTCGCCAGATGGAGCGGGCCCCCTTCAAGTTCCAGCCCCAGGATTGGTTTGGCTTCTTTGCCGATCATGGCTGGCGACCCCGCGAGGTTCGCTACTTGCCGGTGGAGGGACGGCGACTGGGTCGGCCGGCTCCGCTCCCCTGGAAGATCCGGCTGCTCAGCAGGTTGGTCCGGATGATCGTACCCGCGCAGCGCCGCGCTCGCGTGGATCAGTTCACTGGCTATGTGTTGCTGGAGCCGGCTCGCGGCTGAGTGTCTTCTCCTGGAGGTGCGCATGGCGCACATCGATGATTGCGTGCCGGGCCGCCAAGCCCGGATCCGGCAGACCGGCGTGGGACGGGTAGCCGGGAAGACGGGGACTATCGTCGAAGTATCTCGCATCCGCCGGCCGCCGACCGGGCCGCTCCAGGATCGGGTGACGGTAGACATCCCGGCGCATGGCGAGGTCGTGGTCAAGCCGGATGACGTCGAGGTCCTGCCCTGAGAATCTGGATCGACGCGGACGCTGCCCCGAGAGACGTCAAGGAGCTGGTATTTCGCTCAGCCAAGCGGCTGAACATCGAGACCGTCCTGGTTGCGAACCAGCGGCTCCAAACACCCCCCGGCAATCCGCTCGTGAGCGCGATATGGGTTGATGGCGGAGCCGACGTCGCAGACCAGTACATCGCATCCCATGCCCTGGCCGGGGACTTGGTGGTGACGCAGGACGTGCCTCTGGCGGCCCGGTTGGTGCCGCTTCAGGTGGCGGTTCTGGATCCCCGCGGCCAGGAACACACTGCTGAGACCGTGGGCGAACGGCTCTCGGTGCGCGACTTCATGGAGCAGGCCCGAATGGCCGGAGTCATTACGGGCGGCCCCCCACCTTACGATGCCCGGGCAAAGCGGGCGTTTGCGGCTGCGCTGGACCGGGTGCTCTCACGCCTGGTTCGGAAGCAATGACGGTGGAACTGATTCCATGAAGGCATCCGTGTTTATTGCCACCAGCCTGGACGGGTTCATCGCTCGACCCAATGACGATCTCGATTGGCTGCCGCCGGGCGGCGGCGAAGAGCACGGTTACGAAGCGTTTATGGCCACGGTGGACGCGTTGGTCATCGGCCGCAGGAGCTTCGAAAAGGTGCTGACCTTCGACCAGTGGCCCTATGGTGAGAAACCGGTTTTCGTCCTCAGCACCCGGCAGCTCGCCCCGGCACCCGCCGGAGCGGTCGTGGAGCGCATGTCGGGGACACCAACGGACGTCGTGTCCCAACTGGCCGCGCGGGGAGTGCGGCATATCTACGTGGACGGGGGGATCACCATCCAGCGCTTCCTTCAGGCCGGACTCATCCAGCGTCTCATCATCACCCGCATTCCAGTGCTGCTCGGGGCCGGGATCCCCCTCTTTGGCTCACTCCGGCAGGACATCGTCCTTCAGCACGTTGGGACCCGGCAGTACGCGAGCGGTATGGTTCAGAGTGAGTATCTGGTTGTCGCCTAGCACTCGCCACCTGGTGGTGCTGTGGCTCCTGGCGCGGGTGCCCGGGCCGGACTCGCGCAGGGCGGAGCCGCAGCCCCCGCGCTCGACCCCACCCGGTTCGAGGCGGAGATCCGCGCCTTCGAGGCGGCTGACCGCGCCAGTCCGCCGCCGGCGGGTGGGATCGTCTTCGTGGGCAGCTCCTCGGTCAAGAACTGGACCGACGTCGCAGCCGATTTCCCCGGGCTGCCGGTGCTGAATCGCGGCTTTGGCGGATCCACCCTGCCGGACGTGGTGTACTACGAGGATCGGGCAGTGCTTCGGTACCATCCTCGTCTCGTGGTGCTCTACGCCGGAGACAACGACCTGGCAGAAGGCCGCACCCCCGAGCAGGTGCTGGCCGCCTACCGCGCGTTCGTCCTCCGCCTGCGGTCCGTCCTGCCGAGGACGCGCATCGTCTTCGTCTCCATCAAGCCAAGCCCGTCGCGCCGGGCTTATTTGGAGGGGGCACGCGCGGCCAACCGACGGATCCGGGCGGAGATCGCTCGGGACAGCCGGCAGACCTACGTCGACGTTTTCACGCCCATGCTCGACAGCACGGGGCAGCCGAGGGCCGAGCTGTTCGGGCCGGACAGCCTGCACATGACCCGGTCGGGTTACCGGCTGTGGCGCCGGCTCTTGGCACCGGTCGTGCACTGATCTGTCGCCCCTCTATTCAACCAGGAGAGCCATCGCTTTGACCGGGGAGAATGTGGCCGCAGCACCAGTTCGCACCCGAGTTCAGCGGCTCTCCGCGCGAGCCGAGCTCGCTTGGGTGCTGGTTCCGACCGTCGGCCTGTTGACGGTCGTGTCCTTCCTCCGCCTGTGGCGTCAAGGCGGCGAGGGCCAGCTGGTGCTAAGCGATTGGCGACTGTGGACCGTCGTCGTGCAAGTACTGGTGCTGGCTCTTCCAATAGCCGTCTTTCTGCGGCGGCGCGGCTGGCGCTGGGCGGACATGAGCGAGCCTCTCGTCCTGAGCGATGCGCTGCGGGGTGCAGGGGTCTGGCTTTACACCGCCCTGATCTACTATGGACTACGACTGGCCGTCTGGCTGATCTGGCCGCGCGCCTCCACCGAAGCGTTCACCATGCAGGTGAGCGGGGCATTCTCCTGGGCCCCGGTGCTTGCAGCAGTGGTACTGGACCCGATTGCGGAGGAGTTTCTCTGGCTGGGGTACATTGTGAATGCCCTGCGCCACCGCGGAGTCTGGTTCGCTGCGGTGGTCAGTATAGGTCTTCGTACCATGGTCCACGCGTATCAGGGACCCCTGGCTCTCATTAGTGTTCTGCCCATTGGCGTAATTTTCACTCGGTACTATTTGCGGACTCGACGGTTGGGACCGGTGATGGTGGCTCACATCATTCAAGACCTGCTGGCCTTCGCCATCCTGTCACTTTACCAACGGGGGGGCCTAGCATCGTGAACGGCCGTATCGTGCAGCTCAGCCTCAAGCCTCGAGAAGGGCGGGCTCGGGGACTTCCCAAGCGACCGGTGCCGGCCCTCACCATCACCGCGGAGGGTGTACACGGTGATTTCAACCGGTGGCGCACTGAGAAGGCCGACGGCGACCCAGACCAGGCCGTTCTCTTGATCAGGGAGGAGACGCTTGCCGAACTCCGGGCCGAAGGCTGGCCGGTCCAGCGTGGCGACCTCGGTGAGAACCTGACCATCGCTGACCTCCCCACCGGCGCACTTCATCCTGGGGTACAGGTCCGTCTGGGGGAGGTTGTGCTGGAGGTCAGCAAGGCCTGCGATCCCTGCACCGTTCTCTACTCGCTCCCCTATGTGGGTGTGGATCGAGGCGCTGCTTTCCTTCGAGCACTGAAGGGCCGCCGCGGGTGGTATGCCCGGGTGATCCAGGGCGGGACGGTCAACACAAACCTACCGGTTCAGGTGGTGGAGCCCACATCCGTATAGGAAGCAACCGATGGCCGCACGGGGGATAAACGTCTTCTTCTACGGGTTGTTCATGGACGAGCAGCTGTTGGTTAGAAACGGCGTCCAACCCACCGAGATCCGACCGGCCGCGGTTTCGGGCGGCCAATGAGCGCTTTGGATTGGATCTACCGGCTGGCGCAGCCCTTCGTGTGGCACCCCGGCCGGGCCCTGGTAGTCAGCCTGGCGCTGGCACTCGCGGGGTTCGGTTTCAGAAACCGTGGTGGACGCGCCCTCTTCCTGGCAGCCGCTGCCTGGGCAGTCTTCGCGCTTCTGGAATTCCTCGCGTGGCGGGAGCGCGCGGATATTCGGGTTGATCTACTGTTCACCTGGCCGGCTCTGTGCCTGGTTACGGCTGCGTGCCTGGCGCTTGGGTATATCGCCTGGTGAAGCCCAGCGACACGTAGGGCCCCAGTGCGGCCTCGTGCAAACCCGATCGCCGCTATAGCTTTAGCGAACAATTCCTCTTCACTCGGAACATCACGTCCCATGGACGTCTACGCCTTCGCACTCGCCCTCGGCACTGCCGGGCTGGCTGCGATGACCGTGCTCGGCTTCCATCACGGGCACGCTCCCGGCACCTCTCGCCATAGCCACGGGCACCACTCCACTCACTGGTCCGGGCAGTAGCCACGCTGGCGCCACTCAGGCCACCCCCACGCGTCATGCCGGCCACCACCACCATGCGGACACGAGCTCGCGACTGGGCTCTCTGTTCCTCTCTCCCCGTCTCTGGTTCAGCCTGTTGGTCGGCTTCGGCGCGACGGGCCTGCTGGTGCGGACAGCACGTCATCGCGGGCTGATCCGGCTCGGCGTCGCACTGGTGGGAGCGCTCGTCTTCGAGAGCGTTGTTGGTGCGTCCGTCTGGTCCCTGGCCAGTCGCTTCGCGTCGGAGCCCGCGATTGACCCTGGAGACCGGCGTCATGGACGACGCCGAAGCGGTCACCGGATTCAACGCGCAGGGCGAGGGGCTGGTCCGGTTGGACCTCGATGGACAGGTGGTCCAGCTTGCTCGGCGTGCTCACATCCAGCGAGCGCGCGGCGGGCGTCCGGGTCGCCGCCGGCGACCGGCTGCTCGTTGAAGCGGTCGACCCGGCCCGGCAGCGATGCACCGTCTCGCGGCGCGATCCCGGCCAGTCCGCTCGACGAATTCGTCATCCCTCTAAGGATATCATCATGGATTTCCTCACCTCCGGGCTCGGGATCATCGCCATCCTGCTCCTGGTCCTGTTCTTGCATTCCGCTGCTCGTCAACAGCGTTCTGCGGAACGTCGAAGCCGGCACCATCCGTCTGGTGAGCTGGCTGCGCGGCCGACGGTGATCTACCGCGGGCCGGGCAAGTCGAAGGAGATCCCCCTGCTCACCACCGGCACGACGATCTCCAGCAAGGTCATCAACGTCGACCTGGACATCACCGACCAGACTGCCGACTCGACGACAGGGCACCCCGCGGCCGATCAAGGTCCGGGTGCTGGCGAGCGCCATCGTCTCGGTCGGCGACAGCGACCAGCTGATCAAGACGGCGGCCAACCGGTTCTTCTCCAAGCCCGACAGCGACCAGATCAACACGCTCACCGATCTGCTCTCGAGCTCCGGCCGCCGCGCCATCAACCTGCTGACGCACGACCAGCTCTTCTCGGCCAAGACCGGCGGGCGGGCGCTGCCACCGGTGCAGCAGGCCGGCACTGCCATCGCGCCGGTCGCTCGCGGCGCCCGCTCGCGGTCGCCGGTGAGGACGAAGACGATCCGCTGGCGGTGATCATCCGCAAGGCGTGCTCGCGCGAGCTCACCGACCTGGCCTGATCTTCAATTCGCTCAACATCAAGGTGGTGCAGTCCGAGGTCGCCGAGGCGCGGCGCCGGCAGTCGGCGGCGGAGGCGCAGGCCAACGCCGACATCGTCGCCGCGCAGCAGTCCCGGCGCGCCAAGGAAGCGCAGCTCGAGGCCGAGCGCGCCATCTCGGACAAGCAGCGCGAGCTGGAGCAGACCCAGGCGTCCAACGCCGCGCTGATCGCGCAGGCGGAGGCCAAGCAGCAGGACGCGCTCGCGGTGCAGCGCGTGGCCGAGCTCGATGCGACCCAGATCGCCCAGGCCAAAGCCGATGCGGAACGGGTGCGGATCGAAGCCCAGGCCGCGGCCGAGGCCGAGGCGATCAGGATCAGGACCGTTGCCGCGGCGCAGGCCGAGAGCATCCAGAAGGTGAACGAGGCGATCCAGGCCGGCGGCGAGTCCTACTTCCGTTACCGCCAGATCGAGATGGTGCCCATCATCGCTCCCGCTGTCGCCAATGCGCTGGCCCAGGCGCGCCTGATCACGGTCTCGGGCGGGAACGGAGTATCGAGTGCGCCGGAGACCGCGGCACAAAGCATGATGAGCGTCATTCAAACGGTGTTGGCGGCTCAGCTTGTCGCCAAGGGCAATCTGCTCGGGCTGAGTGAGAGTGGCGGGCCAGCTCGAGTGGATGGCGCGGAGCCTTCCGGCCCTCCGATGAAGTTGCCGGCACACCCTGGCCCAGCTGCTACAAATAGAGCGGCGCGAGGCAGCTGAGAAGTGCTCTAGGTAGCGACGGGAGCCTGGACCTGGTTTCGCTGGCGAGCGCTGAGCTCCTCCCACAGGTCACGCGAAGGACGGTGGACGGCATCGGCACCGATGGTGCCCACGAGAGAGCTGCGGTATTGCGGGGGCGCTGACCCGCTCGAGCTCACTCCGGGCCTGCTCCAACCGCTTGGCAATCCCCAGTCGTTCCGCCTCGTCCTGGTGGCCAGCCCGCGCCAGGAACTCACTCAGGCTGCGCACGTGGCGCTCCCAGAGTGCCACGTCCCGCTGCTGCTTGATCGCCAGCCGCTCCCGATACCAGTCGCTCGCCAGCAGGGCTTCCCGGGTAAACAGCGCCCGAATCTCTGGATGATGCGCGTCTTTGCCCTCGAACTCGCCAAACGCCATGATGTGCAGCAGCGCCTTGAGCGGGGGGCACAGATCTTCGATGGTGCCGTCCGCGAAGTAGGCCTCGGCCACTGACTGCTGCGCCTCGACGATGTTATTGATCCCATCGGCAAAGACCGCCGGGTCCTGGATCTCCGGCCTGAGGATCTCGTCGGTGAACACCGCGGTCGGGGTGTCGAACACTCGCCCGAAGAAGGTGTGCACGAACTTGGCGGTGATGCGATATCCCAGCCGGCTGGCGAGCACCTTCTTCCCACCGAATTCGTAGTCCGCCAGCTTCTCCAGATGTCCCGACTGGATCAATCGCTTCGGGTCGCGCTCGTGAGGAAACAGCCGGCACCAGATCTCGGGAATCAGCAGACTCACGTCGTGATCCACCCGGAAGTGCGGCCCAATGAAGCCGGCGGCCGAGCTGAAGCCGGCGTACCCGGTGAGCAGCATCGAGACCAGGGAGTTGTTTAGATCCGCAGCCGCGGGGAGGGCGTTGAACGGCCCCTTGGTGAGGGCGCCCTCCGATCCCGCGCCCGTCGTGCTCGGCGACGTTCCGGTCAACGAGCACACATAATCCATGAACAGCTCGGGCAGCTCCTGATAGTGGATGGGTCCGTACACGCAGAGCGGGCGAATGCCCGCCTCCGGCCGGTTGTTCCGCCGACCCGAGAGCACGCTGATCACCGGAAACAGCACCGGGGCGTGCAGCGGCAGCCGGCGGTTGAGCCGGGCGCCCATCTCTGCCACGTATCGATCACGCGGGCGCACGATGTCCGGCCGCACCTGCAGATAACGCGGGTTCTTGCTGGGTTTCCCCCCAATGAGCCGGGGCCGGGCCGAGCAGATCGAGTAGCCGGCGTCCGCGCGGGCGGCGTTTCTCGCTACATGCTCCCGCATCGGCTGAGTGAAGGCGTCGTGCCCCGCCACATCCTCGAAAATTTCCTGCGCGTCATCCCCGGTCAGCGGCTGAAAGTTCGAGCAGAACAGCCCCGAGCCTGCCATGTCTTCCTCGGTCTGCCGGTCGAGACCGGGATGAATCGCGTCGTCGGGGCGCTGGAAGAGCCTGAACTCGCAGTTCTGCGCCAGCTTGAGGCTGGGGTGGCCATCGTACTCGCCGGGCAGTCCCACCAGCCGCCGGGCCAAAACGACCACCGAGGCGGTGATGTCGTCTTCCATCTGGACCTTGTCCGCGGCGACGAAGTCCTGCCGCAGCTTGTAGGTCCGCCAGGCCCCGTTCTCCTCCCGACCGATCCGGAGATAGCTGGCGACCAGGCGGCGGCCTTCATACTTGAGCTCGTGTCCCGGCGCCCCGTTGATGATGTCGACGCTGAAGTGACTGCGCCAATCGCCGCCCCACTCCGGCCGATAGAAGCGTTTGACCACGAACACCAGCGCCCGCACGTGATTGGGGATGCCCTCCAGCCAGGCGTTGTACTCCGGCGTAAATTCGGTGGGATTGGGAGTAAGCAACTTGATCACCGAGCCGAGGGAGCGCTCGGGGGACAGGATGGGGCGGGAGGCGCTACGGCCCTCGCCGCCACGGAACTCAGCCAGGCGGGCGTCGTCATAGTTCCGGTCGAAAATCGACTGGACGATCGCCATGTCATCGTCGAAGCTGCTCACGTAGAACGACCCCGGCAGCACCGCGTCCACCAGGCTCTTGCTGATCTCGGACTTTCCCCCGCCCGAGACGGTGCAGGGCTTGTGGCAGAAGGCTCCCTCGGGGACGGTGCCGATCAGCCGCCAGCTGGGCGCCGATGGGTGCCGGGCCATCCGGATCTTGTAGCCGCTGGGATGGATATAAATCCTGCCGGGCAGGAGCTTCAGATGCTGCTCCTGGCCCCGGCTGACCCAGCGGATGTCCTGCCGGTGAACGTCGATCTCCATGTCCTCCGGCATGTAGTGGATCTCGGGATAGATCGCGTCGGTGGCGTAGCCCGACTGGTCATATTTGGCCCGCGGCCCCACCAGCGCGAGCACCTCGGCAAACCGGTGATTGGCGCTCACAATCCGGACCAGATCGGGGACGAAGCGGTCGCCCAGATTGAAGGTGGCAAAGGCCAGGGTTCCACCCGCGTGCTCCTCCTCCGCCAGCCCGAACAGATTCGCGCTGTAGCCGATCTGGGTCTTGATCTCCTTCTTGCAGTAGCCGAAGTAGTTGTCGGCCAAAATGGTTACCATCACGCCCTCGAAGCCACGGGACGTGATCTTGAAGGGTCGGCCGTCGTTGTACAGCTCGTCCTCATCCGACCAGCACATGCCGGCCGACCGCTCCGCGTCAGTCGCCTGGCTCAGGTGCGGCAGGCCGAGGTCTTTCTTGCGCAGCCGGGTGAGATGGGGCGCAAGGATGATGCAGCCGCTGTGGCCGGTCCAGTGGTCGATGTCGAGCGCCGCGTCGTGAGCGGGCAGGTAGGGATCGCCGGCGTTCCCGAAGATGCTCTCCAGGAAATCCAGATTCGATACCAGCCCACCAGGCACAAAGAACCGCACCTCCATGCGCTTTTCAGGCAGCACCTTGGGGACTGCGGGGCAGACCAGGGGCCGCAACAGCAACGACACCATGGTCTCCACCGGCTGCGGCCAGTTCGCCGTGAATGGGAGGCGCATGAGCGGGGCCGGGGGACGGAGGGCTTCCTGCAGCAGCCGGAGGTACGCCACCAGCGGAACCCGCAGCTTGTCGGCGGGAACGGGGAGTCCGCCCTCGGCCACGTGGAACACACCCTGAGTGGTGCGGCGGTCCTTGATCGGGTTGTGCAGGACGCCGTTGTCGAGGCGATAACTGGAGACCAGCTCGTTATGCCAGGCGTTGCCGTCGAGCGGCAAAGACAGCTCGCGGGCCAGGCCATAGCGGTCGAGGATCAGCGTCTCGCCCGGAAGGCGCACGGGGTCGGGAAACGTCGCGGCGCGCAGCAGACCGTCGATGTAGTGCTGGATCCGCCGGTCGGCGGGGCAGAGATGCTCGGAGAGCAGCCGAGTCTGCTCCCGATAGCGGGCGAAAAGGTCACCGGCGAGCTGGTGCACATTTTCATCCCCGGTGTCGGCCGGCACCGGGACGCCCATGGCTGCGAGCTTGAGCAGGATGGACCGAATGGCCATCCGCCGCTCCGGCAGCCACACCCCGCCGTCGGGCCTGAGTCCTACCGTGCGCTCGAGGTCCATGCACCAACGTCTCACCCGGTCTCCTATCCGTCAACTCTGAGCCAGTTTCGGGGTCATCCGCAGTTGCAGGCGAGCATGGGAGGGGCATATTCAAGGAGTGGTCGTCAGCCGGAGAGATCCGTTGGGAGGTCTCCATGCACAAAGCGGTCGCGGTACTCTCATTGCTCCTGCTCGTGGGCTGCAACGACACTCTCGTTCCCACGACCACGGACCCGCTGGGGACCTGGCGAGCCAACTTCGACGTTGTCGGATCCAGCCTGATCCTCACTCTCGACCAGACTCACGGAAACATCACGGGAGCCGGATCCTACGCTATCGAGGCGGGCCGAGCCGGCACCCTGCGGATAAAAGGCAGTTACTGTCCCCGTATCACATCGAGCTGTTTTACGACTCGGTAGCTGCTCAGCTTCGCGGCAAATTCGAAGATGCCGATCACCTGAAAGGCACTCTAGCGAACGCGCAAGGTCAGAAAGCCCACTAGCCTTTACCCGCCGTTGATCAGGGACTCGAGAGCTCGCCGGTGAGGGCATGCCCGATCGCCTGGCCTGGAGTGGGGGCAAGGACAGCAGCCTGGCGCTGGCCGCCCTGCGTGAAGATCCCACCGTGGAGGTTGTCGCCCTGGTCACTACGGTCACACGGGACTACGACCGGATCAGCATGCATGGCGTGCGCCGGGCCGTGCTCGAGGCCCAAGTCGCCCAACTGGGCCTTCCCCTGATCGAGGCGTTGATTCCTGCCGCGGCGAGCAACCTGATCTATGAGGAGTCATTGGCCACGGCTCTGGGCGTCCTGCGGCAGCAACACCCTCAGGTGCGGCAGCTTGCCTTCGGTGATCTCTTCCTGGAAGACGTGAGAGCCTATCGGGAGCGGGTGCTGCCCTCGCTGGGCTGGATGCCGCTATTCCCGCTGTGGGGGCGGGACACCGCCGCGCTGGCGCGCGAATTTATCGGGGCGGGCTTTCGCGCGGTGTTGACCTGCGTGGATACCACTCAGCTCGCCGCTGAGTTTGCCGGGCGGGAGTTCGATGCTGCGCTCCTGAGGGAGCTGCCTTCGACGGTGGACCCCTGTGGCGAGCGGGGCGAGTTCCACACCTGTGTGTATGCCGGCCCCATCTTTCGGCAACCCATCCCGATACAGGTGGGAGATCGGGTGCGCCGTGACGATCGCTTCGAATACTGCGACCTCGCCCTGGCAGGCGCAGAAGTCTCGGCTGCCTGACATCAAATTGTGATGACCCGGCCCTGGGCAATCTGGCTGCTGCCATGCGTACTGCTGCTCCACAACCTCGAGGAAGCCATCTCCTTCCCTCGGTACGCGCCTGGAGTGCTCAGCCGTCTCCCGGTCGGCGTGCGCGATTGGATCGGACCGGTGGGCCCGGGTGAGATCGCAGTCGCCTTGACGCTGGCTACCATCATCCCGCTGAGCTTCTGCCTCTGGGCCGCCGCCCGTCCAGCCAGCCGTACGGCGTTGGGGCTGGTGCTGACAATGTGGGCCATCCTCCTGCTCAACGCGATCTGGCATATAACTGCAGCGCTGGTACTCTTTGGAGGGTATGCGCCTGGGGTGGTCACCGCCGCCGTCCTGAACTTGCCCCTGTCGGTGCTGGTACTTCGGCGCGCCGTGGATGAGCGGTGGCTAGCGCTCGGCTCCAGCGCGAGAGGGTGAGGAGGAAAGGCATGCGGAGAGCGACGCTGCTGCTGGTGGCGGGCCTGCTGGTTGGCTGTGATAGCATGGGGCCGTCCAATATCGAGCTGGGACTCCGGGTGGAAGCCAGTGTCACTCCGCGGGTGGTCAGCCTGCGAGACACCACCGCCGTGCTCCACATTCGAGTGAGCGTCTCGAATTCATCGGAACACGACGTGATCGTGGTAACCGGCGGGCCGCCCTACCGCATCACTGGCGACCCCACCGAGAGCCAGGGACTGTCCCAGTCATTCCGCATTGCGAGCTCGGCAGATCCCCTGAACGCCGGTCCGTCGGTCGATTGGTGGGGCAGCCCGGCCGATACCATCCGCGCACGACACCGGTTCGTCGCGGACGAAGAGGTCACCCTGAGGCAATGGCGTGAAGGAGGTTGGGCCATGCAGCCGGGAGAGTACCGAGTCCGTGGGTATTACAATGGTCGCGAAGGAGTAGCTGCGCCCTTCACTATTGTCCCGTAAGGAGTGAGCGCACCGACATTGGAGAAGTTCTTCAGGGCTCTCTTCACGCATCCCCTCCTCATCTTCGGTGGTATCGTCGCTGTCTCCATCGGCTGGCGGGTTATCCGGATGGTCTGGGCGCCGCAGCGTGGCCAGTTGAGCGGTCAGGACCTCGCTGTGTTGCTCCGGGCGGCAGCGCTTCGGAGGCGCGACCCGGCAGCCGCGGAAGCAATGGTCCGGAGGCAATTCGAGCCGCGAGTTCAAGAGGAAGAATCTGCTCGAGCGGTGCTCTGGTCCAAAGTCGACATCGATCGTGAAGCCGCGCAGGACCTGCGCCGACGGGTCCTCAACGATATTCGGATCTACGAGACTCAATCCACCCAGCTCAGCCAGAAAGAGCCCCAGGATGCCGGGGAGCTGGTGAAGGCCCAAGCGGCGCTGGCGAAGGCGCGAGCCGAGCTGGAGCGGCTAGACACTATCCTTGCGCGCCCTCGAGACGACTGATGCGGCTGCTCCTGGTGCATGGGATGGGGCGCACCCCGCTGTCTCTGGGACCGCTGGCCCGTTTTCTTCGAAGGAACGGCTACCGGCCCGAGCGGATGGGCTATGTGGCTGCCATCGAGGGCTTCGATCGCATCCGGACCCGGGTTCGCCGCCGGCTCGAGACCCTTGCCGCAACTGGTGAGCCCTACGCCGTCATCGGACATTCGCTCGGCGGACTCGCGTTACGAGCGGCCATGAGCGGACTGGAGCCGGCACCGGTCCACCTTGTCATGCTGGCTACACCCAACCAATCACCCCGGTTGGCCCGCCGACTCCAGCGGTTCTGGCCCTATCGTCTGGCCTGTGGCGAGAGCGGCCAGCTGCTCGCCCGCCAGGATTTCTTTGACCAGCTACCGCTACCGCGGGTGCCCTACACCATAATTGCGGGCAGCGGAGGTCCCTGTGGTGTACGCAGCCCCTTCGGCAACGACGCCAACGACTGGCTCGTGGCGGTGGAGGAAACCAAGATCATACCGTCGGATCGGCCCACGATTGTGCCGGTGGGACACACATTCATGATGAACGACCGGCAGGTGCACGCGGCCATTGGGAGAGCGCTATCGGTTCCTTTGTCGCTCGCGCAAGAGCTAGTCCTGATGCACCAGCCTGTTGTCTCCTTCCGGCCCCTCACCCGCGCGGATCTACCCTTGCTGCACGAGTGGCTCAACCGCCCCCACGTGGCCCAGTGGTGGGACGACCGGACCTCACCAGCCGAGATCGAGGAAGATTTCGGCCCGATGCTGGAGGAGCAGTCGACCGCACGTCCGTATATCGTCCTCGGCAACGGAGCGCCGATCGGGTACATCCAGTCGTACGTGGCGATGGGATCGGGCGATGGCTGGTGGGAAGAGGAAGACGACCCGGGAGTACGGGGAATCGATCAGTTTCTGGCTCATGCCGGCCAGCTCGGCCAGGGACTCGGCACCAAGATGGTCCGGGCCTTCATGCAGCAGCTATTTGCCGACCCCAGCGTAACCCGCATCCAGACCGATCCCTCGCCCGAGAACCACCGTGCCATCCGGTGTTACGAGAAAGCCGGCTTTCGGGCTGTACGCGAGATCCACACCCCTGACGGCAGGGCGTTGCTCATGATCTGTGACCGCCCCCGAGCCTAGCGGCCGGCCGGACCAGGAGTGCTATTGGAACGCCGATCAGCAGCGCATGCACGACAATGCTGAGACTGATCCAGAGCGGATCCTTTGCTCCACCTCCTCCCGCTGCCGAGAGTGGGACCACGATATAGTTCATGACGGCATAGAGCAGCAGACCATACCCGGCGCCGCACAGCAGCGGCCGCCGCCAGAGCAGCGGCCAGCGGCGCGCGACCAGGTAGTATGTGGCCGACATCGATAGTGCTATGAAATAGTGCAGCGCGAGCCCCAGCGCCGCGGTCTCCTTCCCTCCTTCGAAACTCGCTTCCCCCAACAGTCCGGCGGCCACCGACTGAAATATTCGCAGCGGCGGCACCCCGCGCTTCAACCCCCAGAAGAGACAGGCGTAGGCGATGTCGAGCGTTCCAGCCACGACTCCTGCCGCCAGCACGAACCAAAGATCAGCTCTTTGGTCTCGGCGAACGGTCCGTCGGTCACGGAGCGCTGGGACTCGCGGCGAGTCTTGGGCACGGGTGACTGGGTTTGATTCTCGGCCATAATCGTTCCCTGGCATTGGCGCAGCCTGGTCGGTCGGGCGCCAAGGATAGGGAGCCAAGAGGACCAGCGCGAGAGCCAATTTCGGCCGATCTGGGCAGGCCAATTGGACGAGGATATTTTTGGCGTCATGGAGTTCCATGTCAGCCTGATCGGTCGGAAAAACCTAGGCCGGGAGATCTACCGACAGCTGCGGCGCGCCATCGTCGATGGCCAGCTGAGACCCGGCGACCGTCTCCCTCCCAGCCGGGAGCTGGCCCGGGGCCTCGGGGTCTCTCGAACCACGGCGACCGTTGCCTATGACCGGCTCGCCGGTGAGGGGTTCGTTACCTCGCGAGTCGGCGCTGGGACCTTTGTGAGCGAGCACGTCGTTCCACCCCGAGGCGAGGCCAAGCGTCACCAGGCCGATGGAGCGCTGAAACCGCGCCAGATCTGGGAGTCGATTCCCCTTTCCACCGCCTTCGATCGACGCGCGGAATTCGACTTTCGCACTGGCCTCCCCGACGCATCGTTGTTCCCCCATGAGACCTGGCGTCGTCTGATGGCCCGCGAGCTCCGCTCGGAGGCCGTCGGCTCAGGGGTCTACGGCCACCCGGCGGGTCATCGCGGCCTCCGGGAGGCGATCGTCCGGCACATCGGGATTTCACGGGGGGTCATCGCGTCGGCGGACGATGTCACCATCACCAGCGGGACTCAGCAGGCCATAGACGTGATCGCCCGGGTTCTGCTCGCACCGGGTGACCGGGCCGCGGTTGAAGATCCGGGCTACGGGCCGCCGAGACGGCTGCTCGACTCCATGGGTGTCCGGGTGGAAGGAGTGCCGGTCGACCGGGAGGGGCTGGTGGTCGACGCCCTGCCGCGCAACACCCGCCTCGTTTACGTGACCCCGTCCCACCAGTATCCCCTCGGCGTGCCGATGTCGCTGCCCCGCCGCCTGGCACTGCTGACCTGGGCGGAGCGGAACCATGCCGCCATCGTGGAGGATGACTACGACAGCGAGTTCCGGTTCCAGGGTCGCCCGATCGAGCCGTTGCAAACCCTCGATGCCACCGGCCGAGTCATCTATGTCGGCTCGTTCTCCAAGACGATGCTGCCTACCCTCCGGCTCGGTTTCGTAGTGACGCCGCCTTCGCTGACGGCCGCTGTGCACAAGGCGAAGTTCGTGACCGACTGGCACACTTCGATGCTGGTGCAGGCCACGCATGCGCGCTTCATCGATGAGGGTGGCTTTGCCCGTCACATCCGCAAGACCGGCGGCGTCTACCGCGCCCGCCGGGAGAAGGTCATCAAGAGCCTGACGCAGGACTTTGGCGGCTGCCTGGAGCTGATCCCTTCGGCGGCCGGACTGCACATTGCCGCCCTGGCCCCCGCCGCATCCGCGGGTCAGATGGCTGACGTGGTCAGCCGGGCGCTCGCTGCCGGGGTGGCGGTCCAGGAGCTGTCCAAGTTCGGGGTCCACGGGCCGGCACCGGCGGGACTAGTGCTGGGCTATGGGGCGATCAGAACCGCTTCCATAGAAGAAGGGTTGCGTCGGCTCCGCGGCTGTTTCGTCGGCTGAATCCGAGCAGGGCTATGCCGCAAGGCTGCGGCATGTAGGTTTAAGAACCCGTTCCCAAATCCTCGAGGCCGCTTTGACCACGAACCTGTTCGGGCTCGGCGTCGGCATAGCGATCGGTTTCCTGCTGGCCTGGGTGTACTTCCTGGTCTGGAAATTCAAATACAGCTCGAGTATCCGACAGGACGCGGTGCAGAGAAGCCAGGCGGTTATTGCGGGCAGGGTGCACGAGCAGCTGATCCCATACCTCCCCGCTTTTCCCTTCAATCCGAAGGATGTGCGCTTTCTCGGTAGCCCGGTCGATCTCGTGGTCTTTGATGGTCTGGCAGACGGCCGGCTTCGGCGGGTGGTATTTCTGGAGGTCAAGACCGGGGGCGCCGGCCTGACCAGCCGGGAACGCAGTGTTCGCGACGTCATCCAGGCTCGTGAGGTCGAGTGGGCCGAGCTTCGGATCACCCGGCCCTTGGCGAGCGGAGCTGCCTGAGGTCGGCAGCCAAGTAAAGCGTAAAACCGGAGGAGCAATGCCATGACCAGCGTACAGCCAGCCGCCGCCGTACGGGGCAAGACCATTCGCCTGACCTGGACCGAAGGCCCCACCAAGGGTTCTACTCACGAGCACGTCTTTCACCAGGACGGCACCGTCGAATGGCACGACCCCAATGCCGCCCCCAAATCCGGTGCCGCCAAAGAGCGCCCCAAGTATGGCGCAAATAAAGTAGCCGATGACATCTACGTGATGTCCTATCTGGCGGCGTCCGGGTATACCCTTACTGTGGTTCTCAACTTTCGCGATCACCGGATGATGGGATTCGCATCGGGCGCCAAAGAGTGGTATCCGGTCCAGGGCACGTTTGAGGTCGTCAAGTAGGAGGCCGGTATGGAGACGGTCTACGGTATTGCTCCTGCGGGACTGCGACCCTTCTATATCCTCGGTCCCGTGTTCCTGCTGCTCGCAGGGGTTCTCATTTTGCTCGCTGTAACCGGCTATGCCTCGAGGCATGCCCGTTTTGTGGCGACTGAAACCGGGCTGGATTTCCGGGGCGATATTTATGGGAAGCAAGTGCCGTGGACCGCGCTTCGAACGTCCGAAGCTCGCTTGGTAGACCTAAGCCAGGAAAGCGGGCTTCGCCCCCGATCGAGGCGATTGGGCACCGGGCTCCCGGGGTATGCTGCCGGTTGGTTCCGGCTCAACAATGGCGAGCGAGCACTGGTGTATTTGACTCGTCGCAACCCGGTGCTGTATGTGCCCACCAACCGCGGTTATTCGTTACTCCTCAGTCCACAGGACGCCGAGGGTCTGCTGAAAACACTACGGCGCAAGACGAACCAACCATAAGGACAGGGAAAGGCCGGAATCAGAATGTGTCGCAACATCAAGCGGCTCCGCGCACCAGGCCACACACCCACGGACCAGGAGCTGCACGACGCGGCGTTGCAGTTCGTTCGAAAGATCAGCGGGTTTAGCGCCCCGTCGCGCGCCAACCAGGACGCGTTCGACGCCGCCGTCCGAGACGTGGCTGGCGCCGGCCGCCGACTATTCGACTCCCTGCGAATCGGGGCCCGGGTGAGCGAAGCTGTCTAGCCCATGGGGCGAACGAGTCTGAACCACTTCAGCACGGCTCGGCTTCTGGCTGAGCGCCTCACCGCGTCGCACTTTCCCGACCTATGCCAGATGGATCAGAACGAGCTATTCATGGCCCACCTCGGGGGGGTGCGGGACGAGGCGGGGACGCGAGCCTATCTCGATAGGAACCTGGCGCACTGGGACGAGCACGGGTTCGGGCTGTGGATGCTTCGGGATCGGCAGAATGGAGCGATGATCGGTCGCGCGGTTCTTCGGCACCTGGAGGTGGATGGGGCGGATGAGGTCGAGACCGGTTATGGGTTTCTTCCGGGGTTCTGGGGTCGAGGTCTCGCAACCGAGGTGGCCCAAAGCTGTGTGAGAATCGGATTGGAGCAGGTTGAGCTCAGCTCCGTAGTCGCCATTACTCTCCCCCGTCATCTGGTCTCACAGAGAGTCATGGAGAAGGCCGGTCTCCGGTATGAGCGGGAGATCAACCACCAAGGCACTGCCTGCCTCTTGTACCGCGTCGGACGGGACAGTCCCGCCCCCTCGTGACCGACCTGGCCGCAGACTGGACCGCCATGCTGACGGATCATGCCACCGCGGTCGGTGAGTTCGTTGCCGCCGCCCGGCGCTTCCCGGGCGAAGGCTGGTCCCGGGCGCTCGCGCCAGGCAAGTGGAGTCCGTCGGAGATTGCCAGCCACGTCATCGAAGCATACGAGGTGCTCGGGCGCGAGCTGAATGGCGGGCCAGGCATGCGTCTCCTCGGCTCTTCCTTGCAGCGCTGGGTACTCCGTCACACCATCCTCGCCGGCATCCTCCGGGGCCGGCCCTTCCCTGCTGGGGCCCGGGCGCCGAGCGAGACCCGGCCACGCGAGCTGCATGATTGACCCGGATTCGGCATTCGCGGCACTGGGCATCACGGCAAGTAGGTTTGCTCAAGGGTTGGCTGCCCGGGCCGGCGACCGCCGGCTCCGGCTGAGCCACGCGTACTTCGGACCGATGTCAGCCAAGCAGAGTCTTCAGCTTGCAGCAGTTCACACCCGGCACCATGCCCGCCAGCTCGAGGCCGCTGCCGGGTGAATCGCTGACGAGGTATTTCGCGCAGCCCAGGCTACCCAGCAAGGAGGCTGACAGATGGTCGGGGGGAACCGGACACCTCAGCGGCACCCGTGGCGCATTGCCCACCGCATGCTAAGCAGTGGGCTGGCGCTCTTCCCGGTGGTGGGCATAACCCTGCTCCTGGGAATGCTGATCTATCACGACGTCGAGCACCTCAGCTGGTCCAGTTCCTATGTCAACGCGGCCATGCTCCTCGGGGGGATGGGTCCGGTCGACCCGCTGAAGACCGAGGCAGGAAAGTGGCTCGCTGGAAGCTATGCCTTGCTGGCGGGCCTGGTGGTTCTGGTGGTCACCGGGGTCATGCTGGCACCGATGATTCATCATGTGCTGCAACACTACGGCTTCAGCGAGGACGATTCCAAGTCGAGGAAGTAGGAGCTTGGGATCGTGGCCAGTGGCGAGCGCCACGATCCCAAGAAGGGCCATGCCCGATCAACGGAGGCGGCACTCCACTCCCTGGCGGGCAACCACCCGCCCTTGGGCGTTGAGCAGCTCGCCGATCACGTCCGGTCCGGAGCGGGCCACGATGAAGCGGGCGGGGATCCGGGTTGCGCCCCGGGCTATGTCGCCCCGGTCGCTGTCAAAATCGAACTCCACCTCGTCGCCGATGGCCCGCCTGGCAGCCGAAGTTACCGTGCCACTGGCGGCTAGCACTCGGGCGCGGAAGCTACCGTTGCGGGGCGACAGATTGTTTCCGTCCACCGAAATCTTCGAACGGGAACCTTTCCGGGCCTCGCAGCGAACCCGAAGCGCCGCCAGGCTGGTGACATTCACAGTGGCCAGTGCAGGCTGATCAAGCGGGACGGGGCAAAACCGTTCGGAAAAAGGATTATTGCAGGGAAGTGGGTTCCCGATTGGAATAGGGGGTTCACCAATCCTGACCCTGGCGGGAGAAAGAGCGGTCTGATCGATTGGGCCACTGGGGGCCGTGGCTTCATTTGCGCAGCCCGCGAGAGGGACGCTGAGGATGACCATAACAAGCCCAAGGCGGGCCAGGGAAACCTTTTTCATCTCGGTTACCTCCAGAGGTAGATGGGGATGTGCCTTCAACACGCCCCCCTTCTTGGCAAGCCACAGGCCTCCACGGTCCAACTCTCTAAGCTCTACCGCCACGGTGATTTGGCGAAAATCGACGAGCCGCAGTGTGAATCGGATTGTTGCAGCTGGATCGAAACGTTACGCCGGCGAGCAGCTCACGAAGGAGTGACTTGAATGGACTGGATCACCGACCCTCAGGCCTGGATCGGCTTTGCCACGTTGACGGTGCTCGAGATCGTCCTGGGAATCGACAACATCATCTTCATCTCAATCCTGGCCGACAAGCTCCCCCGGCCAAAGCAGGCTCGTGCTCGTTTATGGGGCCTTGCCCTGGCAATGCTGACCCGCATCCTCCTGCTCTTCTCACTGACCTGGGTCATTCGGCTGACCGCACCCCTCTTTACGATTCTGGGAGAGGAGATCTCCGGCCGCGATCTGGTCTTGATCCTGGGTGGGCTCTTCCTCCTGGCCAAAAGCACCCATGAGATTCATGGCAATCTCGAGGGAGAGGAGGGGAAGGCTACGGCCCGGGTGGGGCCCTCACTCATCGCTGTGCTGATCCAGATCATGCTGCTGGACATTGTGTTTTCCCTCGACTCCGTCATCACTGCGGTGGGCATGGTTGACGAGGTGGGAGTCATGGTGGCGGCCGTGGTGGTGGCGGTCGGATTCATGATGGCGTTCTCCAACCCGATCAGTGGCTTCGTGAGCCGGCACCCAACAATCAAGATGCTGGCGCTCAGCTTTCTGATCATGATCGGCGTTGCCCTCATTGCCGAGGGGCTCGATCAACACATTCCCAAGGGCTATATCTATTTCGCCATGGCGTTTTCGGTGGGCGTGGAGCTGCTGAACCTGCGGGCGCGCCGGGTTCAGACCAAGGCGGTTCAGCTTCGCCGTCCCTACGTCGAAGACCCGGGTATTATTTGAGCCAACGGCTGAATCACTCCGGTTATCGAGGACGCATGGCCGCAAGCAAACTGGAACGGCAGCGAGGCATCACCCTTCGGTTTCTGGCGGAACCGGGAGACGTCAACTTCGGCGGGAAGGTGCACGGGGGCGCGGTGATGAAGTGGATCGACCAGGTCGGCTACACCTGTGCCGCCGGGTGGGCCGCGGCCTACTGCGTGACCGTTTACGTGGGAGGAGTCCACTTCCTCGGCCCCATTCACGTGGGCGAGGTCGTCGAGCTCAGGGCCCTGGTCATCCGAACCGGACGCACGAGCCTCGACATAGCCGTAGACGTCTACGCCGGAGATCCCAAGAGTCCCGAGCGCCGACGCACCGGTCACTGCGTGATTGTCTTCGTGGCACTCAGCGCCGACGGACGCCCAGCGCCGGTCCCGCCCTGGCAACCGCGGAGTGATATGGATCGCGCCCTGGAGACGTATGCCCGGCGGGTGGCGGAGCTGCGGAAGCAGATGGACAACGAGATGGAGCGGCATCTGGGTACGCTGGCCGCGATCAACCCGGAATGAGCCCCTCGACATCCGACTCGCCGGGTGTCGCGATCTTCCCGCCGGTGCTGTTCGCGGGAACTCTTGCTCTGGGGCTGATCCTGCATTGGATTCGGCCGGTCTCACCGCTGCCTCCCACCGTTGCCCGGCTGGCCGGTATCGCCTTCCTCATTCTCAGCGGTTGGCTGGCTCGCTCCGCGGAGGCAGCAATGCGGCGAGCCGGCACCAACGTGCGCCCCGATCAACCTACGCTCGCCCTGGTTACCGACGGGCCGTTTCGCTGGACTCGAAACCCGCTGTACCTGGCTGCGACAGGGCTCTATCTCGCTGTCACCTTACTGGTGAACGCGCTCTGGCCGCTGGTGCTGGCGGTGCCGATGCTCGTTGTGCTCGAGTGGGGAGTGGTGCGGCGGGAGGAACGATATCTAGCGGCCAAGTTTGGCGAGGCGTATCGAGTCTACCGGGGCCAGGTGCGTCGCTGGATCTGAGTCTCACGCGGCTCGGAGGGTGAAGATGGGAAGCTCTGCCGGACAGCGAAACCGGGCGGGGATTCCGGTGGTGCCCACGCCGCGCGAGACGTAGAGCGGCGCGAAAGTATCGCGATACCAACCTTCGAGAAAGCGGCCGGCACCTTCGGGCTTCACCGGGGGCAGAAGGGGAATGCGAATCTGTCCGCCATGGGTGTGGCCGGCGAGAAGGAGCATGGGCCGCGCCGACACTCCTGCCGGTGGAGCGCTCGCGAAAGTCGGCTCGTGGAACAGCCAGATTTCTGCAACGCCGTTCGCTATACCCGTCCGTGCCTTCACCAGATCGTAGCTTCCCATCAGAATGTCGTCCAACCCTACCAGGGCCAGGCGCGCTCCACCAACCTCAACTGTGAGCGACCGGTTGACCAACAGCTCGACGCCGACCCGGCGATAGAGATCCCCCGCCACGTTTCCCACGACCCCGGCCCGGTACTCCCAATTGCCTAGCACCGCGGCCGTGGCCAGTCTGCCCCGAGCGGCCGCGGCAAAGTCGGCTACCTGAGTCAACGCTTGATCTGACTCAGTCATGTCTCCGTTGAGGATCACGATGTCCGGGCGCTCGCGGTGCAAGTGCTCCAATGCCGCCCGGGCAGCCACCTGGTTGCCGGGGAGATGCACATCGGTCACCTGCGCCAACCGTACGCCATCGAGTCCCGAGGGCAGTCCAGGGACCAGCACGTCGTGACGACTCAGCAACACATGATGGGCCTCGAAGC
>CAWBVP010000032.1:0-14661 GCA_963792265.1 uncultured Gemmatimonadales bacterium
GAGGGTGCGCCTGGGTGCCCAGGGTTAGCGCCGTGACCGCCCAGCTGGAGTCCGTCCCGACCCGGACATACTCACCCCTCCCCGCAGTCTCGGAGCTCTGCCGCCGGCTGACGGCAGCAGAGGTGGCGTACTGCCACTGGAAGAGCAACGAGCATCTTCGCCCGGCCACACTCGGTGAGACCGATCTGGACCTGCTGGTTGCGCGAGACTCGGCTCCTCTGGTAGCACAGGTGCTGGCGGAGACCGGGTATAAGCGCATGGCGGCTCCTTCCGCCCGGGCATACATCGGCATTGAAGATTATCTCGGCATGGACCCGGCGACCGGCAAGCTGATCCACCTCCACCTGCACTATCGGCTCGTGGTGGGCGAGAAGTTTCTCAAAGGGTTCCGGCTCCCCTGGGAAGCGCGTCTCCTTTCCACCCGGCGGCTCGATCCTGAGACCGACATCTACATCAGCGCGCCGGAGCTGGAGCTGATCGTGCTACTGGTCCGCGCGGCACTGAAACACCGCCGGCGTGACGCGCTGCGGCGTGCGGGATCGGGCCCGGCGGACGGCGATTTCCTGCGGGAGTTCCGCTGGCTGGTGAAGCGCATCGACCCGGCGCAGCTGCGGAAGGAGGCAACTGAACTGTTAGGGGCCGAGGCAGCCGCGCTCGTGGACCAGATGGTGTCGCAGGGGGTGCAGTCCGCGGCTCTGGCAGGATTCCGCGCCGCCATCAGGAACGTCACCGACACCCACCGAACCTACTCTCCGGCAGAGGCGACCCGGCGGCGCTGGGGCCGTGAATGGCAAGCCCGCTGGGCCGGCATTCGCTCGCGCCGCTTCGGCCGCCGCGAGATCGTCCGTTTCTCGAATCCTCGAGGCGGTGTCATCATCGCGTTCCTCGGGGCTGATGGCTCCGGTAAGTCCACCATCACCAGCGCGATTGCTTCCTGGCTGTCATGGCGGATGGAGGTCGTACCCCTCTACTTCGGGTTCGGTGACGGCCCCGTTAGTGCACTGCGCCGGCCACTTCAGTCGCTAAAGGCGCTCTACGCCCAGCAGGCTGTCGCGAGCAAGGGTCGAAGTCAAGGCGGCAATCCCACCGAGGCGCTTCCCTCGTGGCGGGGAGTACCCAAGACGATTTGGCGGATACTGTGGAGCTGGTCGATCCGCCGGGAGAAGGAAGCCCGTCTTCGGGAGGCCCAGCAAGCGCGCAACCTTGGCTTGGTCGCTATCTGTGATCGGTACCCCCAGGCGCAGATTATGGCGCTGGGCGACGGTCCGCTGCTTAGCCATTGGAGCCGGCACCCGTGGGCGTGGCTCCGAGGGGCGGCCCGACGGGAGCTCTCGGCGTATCGCCGCATGGAAGCGGTGGTGCCGGACCTGGTGATCAAGCTCCAAGTCTCACCTGAGGTGTCGGCGAGTCGGAAGCAAGACGGCTCGCTCGAGTCCCTGGCCCGCCGGGTGGAAGTGGTGAACCGAGTCGAGTTTCCCTCGGGCGCAAAAGTGGTCGCCGTGGATTCGAACCGACCCCTGGAGCTCGTGCTCATCGACGTCAAGCGACTGGTGTGGGAGGCCCTGTGACCGTGTTCGAGCTGGTGGGGCTTCCTGGTGCGGGCAAGACGACGCTTGCGCGCCGGCTGGTCGACTGGCTGGCGGCACGGGGAGCCACTTGTGGGGAGCGGGAGCTCATCGGCCGGCTGGGAAGCAGCCGCGCGGCTCACTATGCCCGCCTGGCCGGGTTTACCGCTAGCAAGGGGCGCTACATCCCCGCGACCTTCCGGTTAGCAGCATCGGTCAGTCCTCCGCGCGTCCTCCGCACCCGGTTTGCCGCCAAGCTTGCGGTGTGGCCTTACCGGTTGTCTGTCGCCCGAACCAAGGGATACCAGACCGTGGTGCTCGACCAAGGCATTCTGCAGAGTGCCTGGTGCGTGCTGCTGGAAGGGTCGCTCAGCCAGCCGCGCGTGCTGGACCAGGCGGTCGGCGAGGTTCTTACGGCATGCGAGGCGGATTTCGCATTCATCTCGCTCGATGTCGACGCGCAGCTCGCGGCCGCTCGCATCGAGGAGCGGGGGCCGATGGCGGCGCCTTTCCATCGCAGCAATCCGGAGACGGTTCGACTCCTGACCCAGCACCGGGATCATCTTGAGGAGGTCATCGTGGCGGGAGTCCGCGCGACCGGCGCCCCTCATCTGCGGCTCGATGCCAGAAGCCCGCTGGAAGAGAACGCGGTACAGATCGAGAACTTCGCGGAGTCCATCCTCGGTCCCGCCCGGGTCCCAGCCTCAAAAGTATCCCCATGACAAACATCGCCTACGCGGCCCTCTGGCTCTTCTGCCTCGCTGTGCCCATGGAGAACGTGATCGTAATCCCGGGGTTCGGCACCATCAGCAAGCTCATGGGCATGGTGGCGCTGCTGCTGACCGCCTTGGCCACGGTGATCAACGCGCGGGTGCGGCGGATCCAGACCTTCCATATCCTGGCGGTGCTCTTCGTGGTCCTGGCTGGCCTGGGCGTGTTTCGTTCCATCGACGAGCCCCGCGCCATCACCAAATTCATCACTTATTTCCAGCTGCTGCTGGTGCTTTGGATGATCTGGGAGCTCGCGCCGAGCTTCCAGCGGCAACGGGGCCTGCTGCTGGCCTATGTCTGCGGGGCGTACGTCTCCGCTACCAGTACCTTCATGGATTACCGGGAGGGCCTCCACATCCGGAAGGCGGTCGCCCGATTTGCCACCGGCGCCTTCGACCCCAACGATCTGGGGATGACCCTCGCCCTGGCGATTCCCATGGCCTGGTATCTCGCGGTCACCGAGCGGCGGCCCCTGATCCGTTGGGCGTGCCGGGCATATGTCCCTCTTGGCGTGCTCGGCATCGGGCTGACCGCCTCGCGGGGCGCAATGATCGCCATGCTCGTGGCCTTACTGATCATCCCCGCCGCCATGACTCGCCTGTCGCCTGCAAAAGTGGTCGGGACCATTCTCGTGCTGGCGGTGGTAGGCAGCGTCGCGGTTTCCTACATCCCGGAGACCACCTGGAAGCGATGGAGCACCACCAAGAGCGAGGTAGAGACCGGCACCATGAATAGCCGGCTCAACACCTGGCGGGTGGCGGTGCGCGTCTTCACCTGGAAACCAATCCTGGGGTACGGGACCAGCGGCTTCAACTGGGCCGTTAAAGGCCAGTCGCATAACTCCTACCTGGCCATCCTGATCGAGCAAGGCGTCGTGGGGTTCATCCTGTATTTCGGGATGTTCGTGGCCGTGGTGCTCAATGTGCTCCGGCTCCCCAGACTGGAGCGACGATTTGGCCTGATCCTGATGGCGACACTGGCCATCGCCATCCTGCCACTCGGCTGGGATGACCGGAAACCGGTGTGGATCATTCTCGCAGTCCTGAGCGCCATGACGGCCACTCTCAACCCCGAGACCTTCGCGCCCCAGGCGATTCCCGAGCGAATTGCCCGCCGGCCTGTTCCCATCGTCAGGCAGCCGGCTTCATCCTGACCGTGGCACCCCGCCGGGTCGCAGGAACTCCCACTCGAGCCCGGACGCTCTGACGTGGCGCCGAGAGTAAGCGTGGTCAGCACCGTGTATAACGGTGAGCCATTTTTCGACCGCGCCATTCCAAGCATTCTGGCGCAGACCTACCAGGACTTCGAATTCATCATCGTGGACGATGGTTCCACCGACCGGACGCCTGAGCTGCTGGGCCAGGTGGCCGCTCAGGATTCCAGGGTGCGGGTCTTCATGCCCGGACGTCTCGGCCCGGCGCGGGCCTCGAACTACGGAACCATGCAAGCCCGGGGCGAGTTCGTGGCCCGGCAGGACTTCGACGACGTGAGCTACCCCGAGCGGCTCCGGCTCCAGGTAGCCCGATTCGAGGCCGAGCCGGAGCTCGGCGTGGTCGGCGGCTCGTACCTGCTGGTAGACCAGGATAGAAGCGAGCGCTACATCCGCATGCTTCCGAAGGACCACCGCTCAATCATCCGGACCATGGCCCGGCGCATTCCGCTGGCCCATACCCTCGCGACCTTCCGGCGGAAAGCCTGGGAAGACGCCGGCGGGTATCCCGAGGTGAGCAATCTGATCGACCTGCGGTTCTGGCTGAGGGTGGCAAAGCAGGGTTGGCGGTTTGCCAATCTCCCCGAGGTGATCGGCGAGCACTACGTCTACCAGAACAGCTTCTTTGTCAGCTCGACCCCCTACCTCGAGCGGCAGCGTGACCTCGCGCGGGTGCAAGCCCAGATCATTCGCGAGCTGAGACTGCCGGCCTGGATGTATGTCTATCCTCTGGGGCGCTTCGGCTACGCCCGGCTGCCCAATCGATTGAAGCGCCTGGTGCGGCGAACGCTGGGCGGCTCTGACGAGCGCGATCTGTGAGAGTGCTGATCCTTTCCACCAGCATGGGGATGGGTGGTGCCGACCAGCAGATTCTTTCGGTGACCGAGGCGCTCCGCACCCGGGGCTGGGACGCCCGAATCGTCTCCATGACGGCGCTCGGGCCGATGGGTCTCCGGGCGCGGCAGCTGGGAATTCCCATTGACTCGCTCGACATGCCTCGGGGGGTGCCTGACCCCCGTGGCGTGCTCCGACTCGCCGGCCTGATCCGGTCCTGGAAACCGGACATTCTGCACAGCCAGCTAGCCCACGCGAATCTGATGGCTCGCCTGCTGCGCCCCCTGGTGCGGGTGCCGGTGCTCATCTCGACCATCCACAGCACCTTCGATGGCGGCCGGATCCGGCTGCTCAGCTACCGCCTCACCGACCGGCTGGCCGATCACACCACCATCATCAGTAATGCCTCCGCCAGACGTTATCTGGCCGGGAGAGCGGTGCCGCCGGATCGCCTGAAGGTGATTCCCAACGGTGTCGACACCGGCCGGTTCCGGCCACTTCCCGGGGTCCGCGCCGGACTCCGGCGCGAGCTGGGCCTGGGCGAGACCTTCGCCTGGCTGGCGGTGGGACGATTCGAGACGGCGAAGGATTACCCCACCATGCTCGCCGCCTTCGCCCGGGTGCTCGCGAGCCGGCCCGATTCGGTGCTGCTGCTGGTCGGCCGGGGATCGCTCCAGCCGGAGACCGAGGAGCTGGCCCGCTCGCTCGGCATAGCCAATAGGGTCCGGTTTCTCGGCGTCCGGGGGGACATCCCCGAGCTGATCAGCGCTGCAGACGGGTACGTTCTCTCTTCCGCCTGGGAGGGGATGCCGATCGTCCTGCTGGAAGCGGGAGCAGCCGGCATCCCCATCGTGACTACGGCGGTCGGCGGCACCGCCGAGGTGGTGCTCGACGGCGAGACCGGGTTCCTGGCGCCACCCAGGGATCCAGCGGCGCTGGGTGACGCGATGCTGCGGCTCGCCGGCCTGTCAGCCGAGGAGCGCCGGAAGCTGGGGCGCCGGGGCCGGGAGCACATCGAGGCCCATTACTCGCTTCCTCACATTGTCGATCTCTGGGAGCAGATGTACCGCGAGCTGCTGCAACGGAAGGGTAGAACGCTATCCCGAATTACCGAGCCTCAGGGAGAGGGGGCCAGTTCGGGAGGGCAGCGGTAGATCTGCAGCAGGTTCTGCCGGAAATCCAGCCGGCCCACACCGATTGTATTACGCAGCTGGCAATGCAGGTACAGCCAGCCCTTCAGGGTTCCCAGATTGGGGTTGGTGCGAAAGGCATGGGACGGGCCCGGCATGACCACCCAAAGGACATTCCGCCCACCTGCCGCCTGAAGCTGGCGGGCCGACTCCACCACCGGCTCGGCATCGCCGCGCAGGCGTTGGACCTCCGCGCCCGGCAGATAATGCTGCAGCACCTGGTACTGATCCGAGTAGACCACATCTCCCGGCGCCCGCTGCTGCTCCAGCCACTGTGCCGTTCCTCGGAAATCCCAGCGGCGGCCATCGCGATACTGCGAGATCAAGGTCGGTGCGTCATACGCGATCATGATGGCCATCACTACCGCGGCCACCAGCCATCGGCGACGGAGGTTCCACTCGGTGCTGGCCAGCCGGTCGAGAAAGACTCCGGCGCCGATGAAGAAGACTGGGGCCGCCGGAATCATGTATACGGTCGAGACCGCGGTCCGGAAGGAAACCAGAAAGATGAACGCGACCGGGAAGATCCAGAGGCAGGTTAACAGACGCGCCAGCTGCCGGTCCCGTTGCCACAGGATGTAGATCCCAACCAGACCGGCCAGCACCACCGGGATAGTCGACCATCTCCACGAAGCCCAACAGGAGAACCAGCTGCTTTACCCCAGGGGTCATAGGGGTATGCAACAGAAATTGGCCACCCTTTCCGGTGTCCCGCTCGGCGATCCAATTCCGTAGCACCGGGATGAACCGCGCGGCAATCGCGAGCCCGAGCAGGACCACGACCAGCGTTGCCCACCGCACCGCTTTCTGCTGCCATAGCCGGCTGAGTCGATCCACTCGCACATAGCTCGCCAGCAGCCAGAGGAACAGCCCGCCCACCAGCAGGACGGCGACCGGATGGGCCATGACCCCCAGGACGCCGGTCACCAGCCCCACGGCGAGAGCGCCCCGATTGCGCTCGCGCAGACCGAGATAGATCGCGTAGGGGTACACGGCCGAGAGCAGGAAGACGAGGGTCCAGTACCGGGCGTACTGCGAGTAGTAGATGTGGAAGCTGCTGATCGTCAGCAGGGCCGTTCCGAAGAGCGCGGCCCGGGTGCCGGCCAGGCGCCGGCTGACGAAGTACAACAGGGGGATGGCGAGCACGCCGAACAATGCCGGCAATATTCGCAGCCCGAACTCATTCAGCGGCGTGAGTGGTTGGATCAGGTAGTAGTTGAGCAGGTATACCAGCGGCCGGGGATTGTTGGGCCGGAGCTGGATCGAGTCCCGGAGGGTGAACATCTCGGTGGCCTCGAAACCCCAGGCGCCGAGCCGGTAAAAGCGCAGGGCGAAGCCAAGCAGGATCAGACCGACCAGCACAGCTACTGCGACCGGCCCGTGTCGCCGGTCGGCTTTTTCGGAGCTCACCAGCCGCCGCGGCGGAGCAGGATGACGGGGAGGGTCTTCAGCATGATGCGGAAGTCTTCGCTCACCGACTGGCGCCGGATGTACTCCAGGTCGTAGTGCACCTTGGTCCGCACATCCTCCAGCGAGCGGTCGTAGTGATGGTTGATCTGGGCTAGCCCGGTGATCCCCGGCTTGGCCCGCTGGCGCAGGGGATACTCGGCGATGTGCTCCCGCAGCTCGGCGAAGATGGTGGGCCGCTCGGGGCGGGGGCCCACGATGTTCATCTCGCCCTTGAGCACGTTCAAGAGCTGGGGCAGCTCGTCGAGCCGGTACTGGCGCAGGAGCCGGCCGATGGGGGTGACCCGGGGATCGCGCTGCTGGGCCCAGACCGCCCCGCTGTGGTGCTCGGCATCCACCCGCATGGTGCGGAACTTATAGATCGTAAAGGGGAGCCCGCCGATGTCCCGCTCCCGCCGGTGGTTCTGGGTGCCATCCACCGGAAGCCTACGGTCCAGACCGACCCGGACCTGGGTGTAGAGCACGGGACCATCGGAAGTGAGCCAAACGAGCAGGGCAATAATCAGGAAAACGGGGAGCAGCAGAACCAGAGCGATCAAGGCGAGGAGGAGATTCAGGCCGCTGGTGGAGCAGCTCGCCGGACCGGCCGGCTGCCGGTTTCCGCTCGGCTCCCCAGAGCCTCTGGATCGTGGGCAGGGCCCCCGTCGCGCCCGCCCGTTCAACCAGAGACTCCATCCAACGAATCACGCAGACCGTCCGTGGGGAACTTGGTGGACCTGCCGGCCATCCCGGGGCCTCGGGAGCACGATCTATGCCCACCCCTCGGGGGGTGCCGACCCCCTGCCGGAAGGGGTGCAAGGTATTGTTTGGCAGTGAATTAGGTTGCGCGAAAGCAGGCTGGGCGAGCCCCGCGAAGGTGGAATAAAATGTGGTGATTCGTCAACACGGCTTCAGCCCGTGCTACAGCCTCAGACCCGGAGTGCCCACCAGCGCACCAGCAAGGTGGCCCCCAGAGCGAGCAGCAAGTGGATGGCTCCGGAGTGGGGGGCCACGCCGAACGTGAGCACCGCCCAGGCCACCAGCGAGATCAGGGCGACAAGCAGCGTCATGAACATGCAAGAACCTCGGTATGATCGGTTGACGGTCTCCCAGGGGCTTCCTATCTTAAACCCGAGTGAGCGGTAGCGGGGAGCCACGTTATTGAGCCAACAGGTCCGATGAAGGACCCGAATGCCGTGGCCGATGTCATGCCCCTCGGGGGAAGGCAGACGTCATGGTGAGGGTGCCGAGCTTTCTCATTGGGCTTCAATAACCCTCTCCGTTGCCGTTTCACTTGCGCCGGTCTTTCGAGATCGGCGTTTTGTTTGGGGCTATCCGCTATCCGCGATCCGCTATCTGCTATTCGCTATCTGCTATTCGCTGTTGGCTACTCCCTGAACCGAGTAGTTTCCACTCCATGACCGTCCAGCCAAATAGCGAATAGCGGATAGCGGATAGCGTACATGCCCCGTTGCGCCGTCACCCGCCGCGTGCATTTCAATGCCGCGCATCGCCTGTTCAATCCCCGGTTCTCGGAGCAGTGGAACCGGGAGACGTTCGGCGAGTGCAGCAACATCAACTTTCACGGCCATAACTACGAGCTCGAGCTCACGGTGGAGGGCGAGATCAACCCGGACACCGGCTACGTCATGGACCTCAACCGGCTGAGGGACCTGGCGCAGGAGCGGCTGCTGCGCCACCTCGACCACAAGAATCTCAATCTCGATGTGCCCTGGTTCCAATCCCTGATCCCCACCTCCGAAAACATCGCGCTGGTCTGCTGGCGCGAGCTACGCTCAGCCGTGCCGGCTGAGCTGAAGCTCTCGCTCCGGCTGTGGGAAACGCCGAGGAATTATGTCGACTACCAGGGCGGCTGAGGACCGGCTTCCGACCTGATGCCGCCGTCTGTGGTCCCGCTGTCTGAAGTCCCGGCGGACCTGCTGCTCGAGTTCCTCGGTCGCACGGGAATGAGCCGGGAAGTAGCCGAGTGGCGGTACCTGGATGCGACTTTCAATCGGGGCCGCAATCGGGGCTTTGCCTGGATCCGGCAGCACCGCATCGAGGGCATGATCGGCCTCATTCCATTTCACATTGCAGGTCCGGGTCCGGCCCGGGCGGTCAACTGGTCGAGTGACTGGATGCTCGCCGATCCGTCCTCCAACCCGGGGATGGGCATCCTCCTGCTTCGCAAGGCGATCGAGTGCTCGACCGAGCTTTTCGCCTTCGGCGGCAATGAGAATACCCGCAGGCTCTTACCTCGCATCGCCACACACAGCGTACTCGACGCAGGAGTGTCGCTACACCTGCCGCTTCGACTTGGCGCTTTCCTCCGGCGGCTGGAACGGAAGCGGATCGGCACCCGCTTGCCCAAGTCCAAGCTCCTCGACATGATTCCGCTCCGGTGGGTCGGAAAAAGCGGCCGATCGGCCGAGATCAAGACCGAACCGGGTTTATCGCCCCGGATCACCCCGCTCCTGGAGCCCCCGGCGGAAGAGGGGTGGTCGCCCCGCTACGATTTCGGCTACCTCGACTGGCAAATCGGCCGCTCGCCGTTCTTGCAGTGCTGGACCAGTTACGCTCCCTCCGGGGGAGAACCCTCGGCCGCCGCGGTCTACTGGAGGCCGGCGCACTCGAGCGACTTCTGGCGAATGGCCGTCTGGTGCCGCTCAGGGCAGCCTGATCGCCTCGAAGGGGTGATCCGGGAGGCGGTAGCGACCATCTACAGCCTGGGCGGGATGGCGGTCTCCTCTATCGTCTCGCGACTGGACCACGACTTGCAACAGCCCCTGCGCTCGGCCGGGTTCCTCCGGCTGGGGGCAAGGCGTCCGCTCTACATCTGCGCGGGCAAAGCGGGGTCGGCGGTTCAGGAGTTGCGGGGCCTCAGCTACCTCGCCACCGACCTGGCCTACCGTTTCTAGCCCCAGGCTCACTGCGCCCGAGAGACAGGTTTGTCAAAACCCATCGAACAAGTCATCGCCGAAACCTTCCGCATCAGTCCTGGGGCGGTCATCGATACATTGGAGTTCAACGGGATACCCGAGTGGGATTCGCTGGCCCATATGGACCTGATGCTGGCGCTGGAGGCGACGTACGGTGTCACGATCGATGAAGATCGAATGCTGGAGCTCATCTCGGTCCGGGCCATCCGCGAATTTCTGCGGGACGGAGCCACCGGCGCGTGATGGAGCCCGTCGTGCCGGTGATCGATAAGGTCGATGGCCGCTCCCTTCGCTCGGGATTTCTGGCCCATGCGGCGGCGCAGCCGAGTGCTACCGCGCTGGTGGTCCAGGGGGTCACCCGGACCTACGGCGAGATGGAAACCACGGCCAGAGTCTGGGCTCAAGGGATCGGGGAGGGGCTCGGCCGCCGGCCGGAACGGGTCGGCATTTTCGGGTATCGGAGTGAAGTGTCCTATGTCGGTGTTTTGGCGGCCCTGTTCGGTGGAGCGACGTTTGTCCCCCTGAATCGCACCTTCCCCCCGGCGCGAACCCGGAAGATGATCGAGGCGGCAAACCTGGACGCCATCATCGTGGACCAGAGCTCCTCGGCCCAGCTGCCGGAGATCCTGGATGGTCTGCGCCAGGTGCCGCTGCTTTTGGTCCCGGAGAGTGAGGCCAGGGAATTCGCGGCACCAGGCCGAGCCGTCCTGGGAAAGACCGAGCTCGCCGGTCTCGCTCCCTTGGCAGCGCTGCCGCCGGTCATCCCCAGCGATGTCGCCTACCTGTTGTTCACCTCGGGAAGCACCGGAGTTCCCAAGGGCGTGCCAGTCACCCACGGCAACGTCCTCCATTTCATCGACGTGATGACGCAACGTTACGGCATCACGTCGGCCGATCGATTCTCTCAGACCTTCGACCAGACCTTCGATCTCTCGGTATTCGATCTCTTCGTCGCCTGGGAACGGGGAGCGTCGGTCTATGCCATGCAGCCGCTGGAGCTGCTGGCGCCGACCCGGTTTGTGACCCGAAACCAACTGACGGTCTGGTTTTCCGTTCCCTCCATTCCGGCCTTGATGCGCAAGAAGGGCTTTCTCAAGCCGAACGGATTTCCCTCGCTCCGGCTGAGCCTCTTCTGCGGCGAGCCACTGCCCTTGGCGAGCGCCGAAGCGTGGCAGCAGGCGGCGCCGAATTCGATCCTGGAGAATCTCTACGGCCCGACCGAGCTGACCATCGCCTGTTTGCTGCATCGCTGGGATCCGGAGCGCTCTCCCGCGCTCTGCGTCAACGGCATGGTCCCCATCGGCCGGCCCTATCCTGGCCTGGGCGCCATGCTGCTCGACGACGACCTCCGTCCGATCACGGACGGCAGGCCGGGAGAGCTATGCGTGTGCGGGCCGCAAACCGTTCCCGGCTACTGGCAGGATGAAGCCAAGACGGCCGAGCGGTTCGTGTCGATCCGAGTCTCGCCGTCGACCACGGTACGGGTGTATCGCACGGGAGACCGCGCCGCCCGCCAGGCGAGCGGTGACTACGTCTATCTGGGCCGAGTCGATCACCAGATCAAGGTGCTGGGACACCGGGTCGAGCTGGGCGAAATCGAGGCAGCACTTCGGGCCGATGCCGCAGTCGTCGAAGCGGTTGCCGTCGGCTGGCCCAGGGAGGAGGGCACTGCGCTCGGGATCGTAGCATTTGTGTCCGGACCCGACGTCGACCGCGCCCGGCTGCTCGAGACGGTGCGAGCCAAGCTGCCCGACTACATGACGCCCAAGGAAATCCGGGTCATCGACACGATGCCGCTCAATCCGAACGGCAAGATCGATCGCAACGCGTTGGCCCAGCAGCTGGACGGAGCGAAGTGAGGCTCGGCCGGAGCGCATGAAGCTGACGGCGGACATCGCGGCGCACGAGCAGGTCTTTCTCGCCCTGGAGTTTCAGGCCTCCGAGCCCTATACGTCGTTCGTTTTTTCCTCCCCCGAGCAGGCTATTGAGGTCCGCCGCTATCTCTGGGAGAAGAATCTCTGCGAGTTCTCACCGCCGTACGGCCGGTTGCTCTGTGATGCCGGCCAACCGCTCGGATTGCTGGCGGTGCTGTCCGGGAAAGAGCTCGGCGCCCGGCGGCTCAAGGCCGCCCTCGCGCTCACCCACTCGGACTTCCTGAAGGCGGACTCGAGCCTGGGGGGAAGGCTTCAGCTGGCCGGCCGAGCGTTGCTGAAGCTGCTCCCTGATGACCTCTACATCAGCCGAGTGGCGACGGTTCCGGCGGCGCGGGGCCGGGGGATCGGAACCCAGCTCATGCAGGAGGCCGAAAAGGAGGCGCGGGAACGAGGCTGCAGCCGCCTGGCACTGGAAGTGTCCCCCACCAGCACCGCGGCGGTTCAGCTTTATCGGCGATCGGGATTCGAGCAGATCGATTCCAAGCAGGTGATCGACCCGTCGAGCAATAAGTCGCTACACTATCTCCATCTGGCTAAGCCGCTATGACCGGCCGCCCTGCCTTTCTGATCACGATTGATACGGAGGGAGACAACTTCTGGGCGGCGCCGAGGGAGATCACCACCCGGAACGCAGCGTTTCTGCCGCGGTTTCAAGCCCTCTGTGAGAAATATCGGCTGAAGCCCACCTATCTCACCGACTACGAGATGGCGTCCTCTCCCGGGTTCCAGGAATTCGCCCGGGATGTGCTGAAACGGGGAACCGGCGAGATCGGGATGCACCTCCACGCCTGGAATTCTCCGCCGCTGGACGAGCTGACCGCCGATGACTACCGGTACCAGCCCTACCTGATCGAGTATCCCGAGCAGCTGATCCGCAAGAAGGTGGACTTCCTGACCCGGCTCCTGGAGGACACCTTCGGCGTGAAGCCTACCAGCCATCGCGCCGGGCGCTGGAGCTTCAACGAAGTGTATGCCCGCATACTGGTGGAAGCCGGCTACCGGGTCGACTGCTCGGTCACGCCTCATGTCTCCTGGCGCCACTCCAAGGGCGACCCGGCCCGGGCTGGGGGTACTGACTTTTCCCAGTTTCCCGAAAAGCCCTACACTGTGGACCTGAAGGACATCAGTCAGGCCGGCGGCTCCTCGCTCCTGGAGCTTCCGATGACGATTCTCCGCTCCGAGAGTGCAGCGCTCCGGCGAATCGGCGGTCTGCTGCCCGAGCGCTCCCTCCCATCCCGGGTGTGGAACCGTCTCTTCCCGCCGATCTATTGGCTTCGGCCCAATGGTCGGAACCTGCGTCAGATGCTGCGGGTCCTCGAGCGAGTGCTGCGAGAAGGACGCAGCTACGCCGAATTCATGCTGCACTCGTCCGAGTTCATGCCGGGCGGGAGTCCAACTTTCCGCACTGCCGAAGCCGTGGAACGGCTCTATGACGACTTGGAGCAGCTGTTCTCCAGCGCGTCTGCGAACTTCGGTGGTGCGACGCTTTGCGAGTTTGCCGCGGCTTTTCGGGTGGCATAGTCCTTATCCTTCGGCCAGGTATGAGCGCAGCCGGTCCGCAACGATCTCAGACGGTGGCTATCTTCGTTCCCTCCCTGGGTGCCTCGGGCGCGGAACGGGTGGCGGTGAATCTGGGCAAGGGGCTGCTGAAGGCCGGACGCCCGGTCGACCTGGTAGTCGCCGACGCGACCGGTTCGCTCCGGTCGCAAATTCCTGAGGGAGTCCGGCTGGTCGATCTCGACACCAGCAGGGTGCTCACCAGTCTGCCTCCACTGGTCCGGTATCTGCGCCAGCAGCGCCCGGCAGGGCTCATCGCCTTCATGCATCACGCCAACATCGTAGCGCTGTGGGCGCGGAGGCTGGCGGGCACGCCCACCCGGGTTGTCGCCACGGTGCACAACACCATGAGCGTGGCGACCCAGAGACCCAAGAACCATCGCTCCCGGTTGGCGCCGCTTTTCGTCCGGGGATTCTACGGCTGGGCCGACGAGATCGTGGCGGTGTCGCAGGGAGTGGCAGACGATCTGGTGCAGGGCAGTGGGCTCTCACCCGAGCGGTCAAGGTCATCTACAATCCGGTGGTCACCGATGACCTCCTGGCTGCCCTGAGCTCCTCGCCCCCGCACCCTTGGCTCGAGCCAGGGGAGCCTCCGGTGATCATGGGCGTAGGGCGGTTGACGGCGCAGAAAGATTTCTCCACCCTGCTGCGGGCGTTTGCGCTGGTCCGCCGCCGGCGCCAAGCCCGGCTTATGATTATGGGGGAAGGTGAGGACCGCCCGGTACTCGAAGCCCTGGCCCGGGAGCTCGGCATCGCCGATGACGTCGCGCTACCCGGCTTCCGGCTGGGGATCCATGCCTTCCTGGCCCGGGCCGCTGTATTTGCTCTCAGCTCGGCCTGGGAAGGGCTCCCCACCGTGGTCATCGAAGCATTGGCCCTGGGCCGGCGGGTCGTTTCGACTGATTGTCCCAGCGGTCCGCGGGAGATACTTCAGGGGGGGCGCTTCGGACGTCTGGTGCCGGTCCGGATCACGAAGCTTTGGGAAAGGCTATCCTGGACAGCCTGGAACGTCCGGTGACTCCGGTTCCCCCTGAAGCGCTGGACCCGTTTACCGAAGAGACGGCAGTAGCGCGTTACCTGCGCGCAGTGGACGGCGGCAGCGAGCCATCATGACACCCCGAGGGAGCGATAGGTATGGCGAGCACGAAGCCCGGTAAAAACACCGTGGTGGCCCGAGCAGAGCGCACTCAGGTGGAGCGGGGTGGACCGAAGCTG
>CAWBVP010000033.1:0-9966 GCA_963792265.1 uncultured Gemmatimonadales bacterium
TAGATGGTGACCTGAAGCCACCGGTCGAAGGGGGCGTAGTAGTCCTCCACCCGGACCACCTGCTGCTCGGCGACGGCACGGCGGTAGGCGTGCTCGAAGGAGGTTCCCACAGTTTCGGGGAAGGCCTCCCAGAGGTTGCGCCCGATGTACTCGGAGGGCTTCCGGCCGGTGAGTGGCGGCCGCGGGCTCATTCATGTAGGTGATGATCCACTCCCGGTCCAGCACGACGAAGGCGTCGGCGATGCTGCTGAGGATCCGCTCCACCCGCTCCGATTCCCGGGCGGCTCTCCGGCTTTCCTGCTCGGCCCGGGCGGTCTGCTCCTCGGCGTGCAGGGTCTCCTCCTCCGCCCGGGCCGACTCCTCCTCGGCCCGGGCCGCCTCCTCCTCGGCCTGGAGCGCGGCCTGCTCGGCCCGAGCGGCTTCTTCTGCCGCCTCCTGCGATGGCGGTTTCCGCCCGGAGGTGGGCCCGGAGCCGGGATTCGCCCAGCAACCCGGTGGCGATTCCGCTGAGGGTGAAGAGCGCGGCGCCCAGCTGAGCAGCCGGGTCTCCCAGGGGGAGAATCGGCACCGGATGCGTGAACAGATAGGCGACCGCCAGCGCGCTCAGGATGGTGGCGAAGAGGGTGGGCCCGAACCCGCCGAGGTAGGCCACCACGAAGATGGCGGGAAAGAAGGTGATGAAGGGGAAGCCGGCGCCCAGCACCGGGGCGAGCAGGGTGCGCAGGGCCACGCCGAGGGCGACGGCGGCCACCGCCCAGAGGTAGGTCGCGGGCGGTCTCAGCAGCTTCAGGCGGGTCCGCGCGGGTACACCCTGCCGCCCGGTGGGACTGCTCATGCCATCATTCGCCTTTTCTCCGGGTTACCGCTGATACGGGGGCAGCCCCAAGCTATCCGGCCCCAGCCGGCCCCGGCGTGCGCTTCATCACACCGCGGGCTCAGGGGCGGACCACCAGGCTGCGAAAGATCCAGCCTTCGCGCCCCTGAATATCTCCCACCCGAATCCAATCGTTGAGGTAGGAGTAGCCGGTCAAGGCGGCGCCGGCCGCCACGCTGAAGGCGATCGGCGCGTCGGTGCCGGGGGCGTTGCGTACGTTGCCGGACGCCGCCGACTTGAGCGAAATGGGCAGCGCGAAGGGCGTCTCGCCCGGCCGGGGGGAGCCTCGCTCCCCGCCGGAGAGCCGGGTGCCGCCGGCCTTGGCCAGGGCCTTCGCCTGGTTGGCCAGGTAGAGGGCCCCGCCATAATTGGACTGGTCGAACTCCTGGGCACTCTGCTGCAGCAGCCGGCCGGCCTCCTGCGCCGACGGACCCGGCTTCGCTTTCAGCGGCTGGAGCGCCACCTCGGCTTCGGCCATACCGGAGGCCGCATCGGCCCGGCTCGCGAGGGTCTGCAGCTTGGCCATGGCTCGAACCACCTCTTCCCGCGCGGCATCCAATCGCTCCTGCAGGTCGTCCACCTGGGCATCTCTTTCCAGCAGCCCGAGCTCGAGCCGGGCGATCCGGCGGTCCAAATCGGGTCGCGCGGGGAGCGCGCCGGCCGGGCGGGAGGGGGCCGGCGCGGGCGCAGGGTCGGCCGGCTTCGAAGCCGCGCAAGCCGCGAGTAGCGTGGCCGCGATAGGAGCCGCAAAGCGCATTGAGTTCCTCACGGAAGACCCTTCAATCTCAGCCGCACCGGGGCCTCGTCCCCCATTCGCCGGGCGTGCTTCGGGACCGATGGCTGGGCGAAGCCGCTGACCACCCGGGGCACCCCATCGATCTCCACCACTTCTTTCGGCTTCACCTGCAGGCCCATGGGGCCCACGTCCACGTGGTTTGCATCGATGGCGGTGCCCACCTCCTCGGCGCCATCGGAATAGACGACTCTCACCCGCTTGGGGTATTCTATCGAGCCTCAGCGAGAGGGCATTGCGACGCTCAGGGGGAGCTCGGCGCAGGGCTGGCGGTGGAGCGGCCGGATCGGTGACTCGGGGAACGGCGAGCTAGGTCGGAAGCGGCATAGGCCGGGAATCTGAAAGTGTTCGGCCTCTGGGCGACGCCGGAATGCTGCTGGCGTCAGGGTGGCGCCAGCGCCGGACCGGGGTCGCGACCCCTATCTTGCGAAGCGCTGGTCGATTCCTAAATTGGCAGCATACCCCCGGGCCAAGCATCGATAGTTTCGCTACTGAGGAGAGCGCGGCAGGTCAGTGGTGGCACGGCCCCCTTCGTCCGACCGCTTCCAGACTCGCACACCAGCCGACGTCATCGAACGTGCCCAGCACTTATGCGCCGAGGCCCGCACCGTCGTGGCCCATGCTCGCCAGATCGTTTGCGAGGGGAGGGCCCAACGAGCCGAGCGGCGGAGCTGGCGGTCGCTCGAGAGAATGATCTACGAGCCGGCGGACCACATGCTGGTGCGCTGCGCCTATTGTGACCGGGCGCGGACTCCGCAGGGAGAGTGGGTGACGTATCCGACCCGGCTGAACTGGGGGAGGAACGTCGAGGTCAGTCACGGAGTCTGCCGCGACTGCCTGGCGAAGCATTTCCCCCAATGGCCATCACTGAGCGTGCCAGATCCCGGCTGCCCTGCTCCCATGCTAGGATAACCGAGACATATCATGGCAGCCGCCGCTGACTACTTCACCGCGCATCATCCCTGCCCGCCCCGCTTACCTGACCGCCGTACACCCGGCGGAAAACTCCGCCGGGCGCACGTGGTTTTGGTCAGTTAGACCGAGGCAAGAATCCCGTTGATCTGATTGAGCAGGTTCTGAATCGCGGGGATGAGCGGGTTATTGTCCAGCAAGTGGGTCACCGCACAGAGCAGGTTGCCCAGCAGGTTGCCGGCGCCCGGCACCGCCGTAAGGTCTACGACGATCTCCGAGGTAGTGAGCTGCAGCCCGAGCAGATCGAGGAAGATCGGGGCCAGGTCGAGATGGAGAATTCGGCAATTGGCAGCGGCGGGCGTGACCAGGAGATTGGTGAACGCCTGGTTGACAGTCTGCGTGATGGTCTGACCCGCTGCAGTAACAAACGTAGCGGTTCCAGTGATCGTCCCATTGGCGAGCAACTGGCCCGCGGCATTGGACGCAAAGCTGGTAATGGTAGCCGCTCCAGTGAACGTCCCCGGCGATCCTCTAACCAGCGGGTTCACGTTGTTCGCTGCACCGACCACGGCCAGGTTAGTCAGCTGGGTGACCAGCGGGCCGGTGTGGGCGCGAGCGAGAGCGGGAGTGTCGTTGTTGGATGGAGCGGTCGGAGCGGTGGTGCTGTTATCGGAGCAGGCGGCGAAGGTCACACAGGCGAGCAACCCCGCTGCGAAGCGACGTACATGCATCGGAACCAACCTCCTGGAGCTCGTGAGCGAACAGCGGCCTCGCACATTGCCGGCTGCTCTGCGTGTTGTAGCGAGGGCGAGCGGTTCCGCCCCACACTTCGGACCGGGAAGCTGGCCCCCAGGTCCAGAGCGAAGCTGTGACCATGGTCACGAGCAGCCGGTGGCCTGGGCATAACTCATTCCGCTGTGGTTATATCGGGATTTGAAACAGAATTATTGCAGCCGGCGCTGCTCGCCGGAGCGCCGGGGGACCACCGAGATCCGGTACTCCGCTCCCCGCTCCTGAATCCGGACCTTGAAGTTGATCCGGAGCTCCTGGGCCACGCCTTCCTGCTCCAGCACCTGGACCAGCTGGTCGGGCGACAAGTTTTCCAGCATGGCTCCGTCGATCCAGAGCGCGTGCGACCGGCCGATCGACGGCTCGTCCTCCTGCCAGACGTAGAACACCAGGTCGGGGTCTTCCTCCCGCCGGCCGGGGAACACCTTCCAGCCTTGGCTTTTCATCCACGCGGTCACCGCCGCGTCACTCTCCGGCAGGCTCATCTTCCTCCAGAACGACCGCGGTGTCCCGCTGCCGCACGACCAGATTGGCCCGGGGGTTCCGTCGCAGCGCCGACGCCACGCGAAGAATGTCCAGGTAGTAAAGGACCACGAAGGCAGGATACTCGTCGAGCACCTGCTGCGCGATCCGCAAGGTGAGTGATTTACCGCTCGGCGCCGTGTGCCGCCAGGAGTAGATCCGGGACCCGAAATCGTAGTCGGTGCGGGTGACGTCCCAACCTCTCTCCTTCATCCACATCCGTATCTGGTCATCGATATAGGCGGAGAGATTCCAGGTCATGGATGAATGTACGCATCCGGGCCAGGAAGGTTTTGGGAGGTGAGAGGTGAGAGGTGAGAGGTGAGAGGTGAGAGGGCGGAAACACCTCTTACTTCTTCACCTCTCACCTCTTACCTCTCACCTCTCACCTCTCACCGGTTCAGTGCCCGACACCAAAGAGAAACAGGAGCAGGATAATGAACCCGGGGACGCCGAGCAGCCACAGCAGGATGAGGCCCATTATAGTCTCCCTTCTCTCATCGGGTTGGCAGTGACGCGCTCCGGGGGAAGCCGGTCGCGTTTGCGATGGTGGGTGAACGTCATCGGCTCGCCCGAGGCCATCCAGCCGCCCAGGACGCTACCGATCAGGCCGAGCAGCAGGGCGAGCGCGGTGGCGAGCGCGTTGTTGCGGGTGGCGATGGCGAGATCGGGATCGGCTGCGGCCTGAGCGGTCCAGGCGGGGATACTGGAGAGCCCGCCGTACCAACCACCCCAGTGGCCGCCGACGCCGACGGCCGCGAGGCCCAGCAACAGCGGCAGGGCCACCAGCCATACGATCGCTCCATGGAGCGCGGCCGGCTCGGAGCGGCGAAAGCCGCCGATCCGGGCGGCAGCCCAGCCACCCGCAACGAAGGCAAAGAACGCCCCGCCCACGCTGAAGATGGCGCCGATCAGCCGGATCTTCTTCCAGTCCACATAGCGGGCGGTCTCATTGATGCCGAGCGCGAAGCCCAGCAGGCCGATGATCAATCCCACGGCCAGGGCGGTGAGGGCTCCCACCCAGACCGCGCTCCAGGAGACCGGCCACGCGGTCCACTCGGATCGACTGTCCATAGGGTCTCTCATTCCTCCTCCTCGCGGTTGCTCCCGACCGACGCGGCGGCCTCGTTGATCCCGCCCTCGCCCAGCTGGGTCAGCTTCTGGTCGGCCGCCTCTTCCTCGGCCAGGTTCTGCTCCAGCAGCCGCACGGCCTCATCGTAGCCCAGCAGCTGGGCGTAGGTCCGCAGGCAGCCGTAGGACGCGATCTCGTAGTGCTCCACCTTCTGGGCGGCGGAGATCAGGGCGGCGTCGAGCACCGGCTCCTCGCCGTCTTCCTCCAGCATCTCCTTCCCTTCCTCCAGGATTCCCTGGATCCCCTTGCAGGTCTTGCCCCGCACGGCCTCGCCGATCTGCTGGAAGATCTGCTCCAGCCGCTGGATCTGACCCTCGGTCTCCCTCAGGTGCTTGGTGAAGGCGTCGCTCAGCTCGGGCGATTCGGCCGCCTTGGCCATCTTGGGAAGGGCGCGGGTGATCTGCTTCTCGCCGTTGTACATATCTCGCAGCTCTTCGAGGAAGAGCTTGTCCAATGAATCGAGGCTCATGACGACTGCTCCAGGATAGATGGTCTGACGGCATGCTCAGGACGCACCGACACCTTATACGTCAGAGTACGGGAGCGATGTGACGCGAGAGCACTGGAGCGATGTGACGCGAATCCCCTGAACACCCAAAGGGGCCGGAGAGATTCTCCGACCCCTTCAGCACACCTATGAGATTCACCCAACCGCCGGGCCGCGGCGGCAAAGACACATTAGATGAAAGGCAATTGCGATGCTGTGAGTCCGATCACTGGAATCCACCCGGATCGAGTCCTCGTTTCCTCTTCCGGGGTCCCCGGCGCGCCACCATATTGGGCGCCGTGGACCCTGTTTCTCTTCTCCCTAGGAGGTGCCCATGACGCAGGCCACGGCCTCACCCCAGACGGCCACTCAAAAGAAGACGCCGTACCGGGTGAAGCTCCATCACATCGAGTGTTGTAACTGCAGCCACGGCTGCAATTGCCAATTCAGCGGGATGACCGACAACGGCCCCTGCGAGCTCATGTTCGGCTTCCAGGTGATCGAGGGGAGTTACGGCAACGTGTCGCTGGACGGCGTGCGCTTCGTGGTGGGCGGGAAATATCCCGGCCCGATCCACGAGGGCAACGGCGACGTGGTGGTCTTCATCGACGAGAAGGCCAGCCCGGCGCAGGTCGACGCCATCGCCGGCATCCTCACCGGGCAGGCCGGCGGGATGCCCTGGGAGGCGCTGGCCGGGACCGTTGGCTCGCTGGAGGGCCCGATCATGGCCCCGATCGAGATGACGGTGGACGGCAACCGCTCCGGCTTCCGGATTCCGGGCGTGGTCGAGATGCAGCAGACGCCGATCAAGGACGTGGTCTCGGGGAACGAGAAGGAGATTCACATCGTCTACCCCAAGGGCGGCTTCCTCTGGAACGACGGCAACATCTGCACCACGTCGGCAATGCGGATCAAGCAGGGCAAGGTCGCGTTCGAGCACCCGGGCCACTACTCGGCGTACGCGGTGGCGAACTGGACCAACCAGTAGCAGCGATGCTCGAGACCGCCCTCCGCCGGGATCGCCTGGTCGTGACCCTGGCCCTGCTCGCGGTGGCGGGGTTCGCCTGGGTCTACCTGATCCATTACGCCTCGCTGATGCGGGGCCACATGGACATGGGGATGGGCATGGCGATGCCCGATGCCATGCCCTGGAGCATCGGGGAGACGGCGGGGCTCGCGCTGATGTGGAGCATCATGATGGTCGCCATGATGCTGCCGTCGGTGACCCCGGTCATTCTGCTCTTTGCCGGGGTAACCCGCCGGCGCCGGCAGCAGGGAGTGCTGGCGGCGCCGGTCTCGGTTTTTGTGCTGGGCTATCTCCTGGTCTGGGTCGGCTTCGCGATCGTGGCTGCCCTGGGACAGTCTCTGCTCCACTCCGCCGCTCTCCTCTCACCCGCCATGGCCAGCAGCAGCCCGCTACTGGGCGGAGCACTCCTCATCGTCGCCGGGGCCTACCAGTGGCTCCCGGCCAAGGGCGCCTGTCTCTCCCACTGCCGCTCGCCGCTGGGATTCTTCTCATTGGAGTGGCGGGAAGGGACCACCGGCGCGCTGGTCATGGGACTCCGGCACGGCAGCTACTGCGTCGGCTGCTGCTGGGCGCTGATGGCGCTGCTCTTCGTGGCCGGGGTGATGAACCTGCTCTGGGTGGCGGTGATCGCGGTGTTCGTGCTGGCGGAGAAGGTGGTTCCCAACGGGCGGCTGCTGGGACGGATCACCGGGGCGCTGCTGGTACTGTGGGGAGTGTGGGTCCTGCTCTACCCCGCCGCCACGAAGCTGTAGCTCGGCCCCTTTCCGCATCTTTTCTTGGCTCTCGCTTGACTGCCTGGCCTAGGGCCCGGAAGACCAGGCCGGGGAGTCATCGAACGAGTTGGGACTGTTCGTGAGATTGAATCGGCCGTTCCCATCCGCATTAACCACATAAATGTCGGCCTCGATATTGACCCAATCGTCCCGTACGAATGCGATCCTATTGCCGGCCGGCGCCCAGGTAGGGCTCGCTTCAGGGGCCGGGTTGTTCGTCACGTTGAGCTGACCGGTGCCGTCGCTATTCATGACTCCGATGTCCGCTTGTACATCCCAGTTCATCTCGAACGCGATCTTTCCGCCATCGGGGGACCACGCGGGGTGGCCATCACGTCCGATGCCGTTGTGCTTGAGTACCACTCGCCCGGTGCCGTCGGGGCGAATCGTCTCGATGGTCGACGTCGTTTCCGTACTGGTGATGAAGGCGATCTTGCTCCCGTCCGGCGACCAGGCGGGACTGAGACCACCGGGCACCAACCGGGTCAGGCCGCTCCCATCGACATTAATGATGTCGATTCCGGGGTCGGCTACGAGCTGCGGCACGAAGGCGATCCGGTCACTGCTGGGCGACCAGGAAAAGTCTCCCGCGTTCGCAACCAGCCGGGTCCGGCCGCCGCCATCCTTACCCATAATCCAAATGTCGAACTCATCGGTGGGCGTGTCTTCACAGCAGTAGGTCTCGAAGGCAATCAGATTGCCACTGGGCGACCAGCGGATCTCGACGATCCTCGAACGTGGGAGATTGGCGAGGGATGCGCGACCGGTCCCGTCGGCACGAATCACCCCTATGCCGTCAAACTCAGAAAATGCCAGCTGCTTTCGGTCGGGCGACCACACCGGCATAAACTCAACGGCATTGCTGGTCGACGTCAGGTTGGTCAGGCTGGTCCCATCGGGATTCACGAGGAAGATCTCCCCGCGAGCCTCAAACGCGATCATGGGTGAGGGTAGTGGGGTAGGAGTGGTGAGATCATCCCCTCCGCAGCTGAGCGCCGCAGGAGTCACCAGCAGAATCAACCCCGCTTGCCGCAGCAGTATCTTCATCCACTCACCCGCCTTGGGCCCTGCCGGGTACTTCCATTTTCACCACTGATCCTACAGCAAAGATTGCGGTTCGGCTATCCAGTGCGCATCAAGCCGTCACTGAGCCGCGACGAAGCTGTAGCTCGGCTCCTTCCCGCATCCGCTCCAGCGGACCCGCACCGAACCAGGCACACCTTCGATGGTGCCGGCGGCATCGAGCTCGCCGGCATCGATCCGCTGCACCGTGTCGGTGCAGCCGGCGTTGTAGTGCAGCGGGGTGGGGGTGGTGACGGTGAGCGTGAAGTCCTCGGTGCCCCGGGTCCAGTTCATGGTGCCGGCGATGTCCAGCGTGCCGCTCGGCAGCGGCGCGTTGATCTGGAGCGAGGCGCCCGGGGTGTAGGTCACGGTCCACTGCTGGTCGATGGCCGCATCGGGCTGGCCCACGAAGGTCCGGATGATCTGGAGATCGGCGGAGAGGGTGAGCGAGGAGACCGAGCCGCTCAGGGTCCGGGTCCCGTTCCGGGTGATGTCGTAGATGGTCTTCTTGTCGGCGCTGGTGAAGCGGGTGCGGAGCCCGGTGAGGGTGCCCTCGTAGCCGAAGCCGGCGCCGGTGGGGGCCGGGTCCTGGATCCGGAGCTGGCCCACGATGTCGAGGGTGCCGCCCCGCCAGCCGGAGAAACGGCAGGGGGGAGCGGTGAACATATAGATGGCGTCGTCGGGCACACCGTCCCCATCCGAGTCCGTGGCTGTTGACGGAGTGACACAGGAGGGGGACGCTCCGGGAGTGGTCTGGGCCGTTCCCACCGGGCCCAGGGTGCTGGGCAGGGTGAGGGAATTGATGGAAGACTCGACCTCATCCCGGGCGGTGACCCCGATATCGCCGGGCAGCTTGGTGTTGGTCAAGGGGCTCCCGGTCTCGAGCGAGCCGGTGCAAGCGCCGATGGTGAGCGCGGTTAGGGCAACGGTAAGGGAGGACAACCGGTTTCGGTGCGGGGTCATGCCTTCGTCTCCTTGGGGCGGCGACCGGGGTCCGGGAGAACCCCACCAATCGGAACGGTCGCCCTACTGGCAGCATAACCCGGGCCGATCGGGCAGAACAACCGGATCCGGGTACCAATCCCCGGTCCGCCTGCCTAGGTTGGCCGCATGTCCCGATCGTTTTCCGCCCGCTGGATCCTTTTCCTTGCGGCGCTGCTCGCCAGCCAGCTGGCCTGGAGCTGCCACCTCCACCTCGGGTCGGGTCAGGCCAGCCTGGGCCCGATGGACTCCAGCGCTGCAGCGCTCGGGCCCCCGCTCCCGCGGCACCGAGCCTCGACCGACCGGCATAGCGTCTCATCTTTCTTTGCCTTCCCGGGCCGAGGGCACGGGCCCAGCATAGGGGGCTGGTCCCTCGGCGGCAGCTCGCATTCCCAATCAACCCAGCCCTCCGGCTCGTCCCGGCACTTCCCGCTCTTCTACAGCGGCCCTCCCGGCACCGCTGAACCGCGATTTGACAAGGCGGGCATGGCCCGGTATCTCCAAGCACCCACCACCACCTAAATCAGTCAGCGAACTTCAGCCACCATCCACCGACCTGGGCGTCATGACACGAACCGCGGGCCTGCTGGTCTTGAGCTTGGTTGTCGATGTGA
>CAWBVP010000034.1:0-103333 GCA_963792265.1 uncultured Gemmatimonadales bacterium
AGCCATCGATCCAGAGGCGGGTAGTCTCGATGAAACATAAGTACCCTGCGCACCAGCTCCAGCCGGCGCCGACCGCCGCTGAGCATTGTGATATGAGGCAAGGTCACTTCGAGTTGTTTGGCTGTCTTATCCGGCCGCAGGCAGCGGCTCCCAGCAGGGTGATGACGTAGGCAGAGCCCAGGAAGGCTCGGGTCATCCTCCCCCGCGAAGGCGAGGTCGGCGGTCTCTATAGCTTAAGCCTAGGGGGTCACGGGGGACGGGCGCCGTGGTCCGGCTCACAGGTGGCGGGGCGGCTGTCTGGGGCGCGGCGTACCGAGAGAGTAACAGGGTGGGGCCCGCCAAGTGCCTCATGGGCTGAGGCTGTAGCCGAAGACGAAGGCCAGAACGATGGGAGAGCACGACCGTGCCGGAGTCGCCCCTTATGCAGCCATCCGCTCGCAGGACTCGGCGCAGCTCGTCGGGACTCCTCGGCGCACTCCAGCGTCATCCTTAATCCCGTCTCGCTTATCCGCTCTCGGCCGTCAGGGCCTCGGCACACTTCGGCGCAGAGTCCGTGGGGTGCGTCCGTGGAAATCCGAGCCCCGGAGCAATGAAGTCGGCGCCTGGTCTGGCACAGCTCTGCGTACCCGAGGGAAGGAACCTCGAATGTGGGCAGGATCCGCGACTTACCGTCGAGCCTCCGAGAGACTGGCCAACCATCTGAAGGCAGATGTGGCGACAACGGGTACACTCGTCAATGGCCTGTTGCATTTTGGCGGAGGCGTGACTGGCGGTACGTCGGGTCATGGGGGCCCTTCAGGTTGGCGCGGTTGCCCTGCACCTCGGGAGCGGCCACTCCGGGATTCGAACCCAGGACCTACGGGTTATGAGTCTGCTGCTCAAACTGAGTGACCTAGGGGCCCCAATCAGCCCGAAATACTAGCCAGTGCGTCTCCTCTCGCAACCAATCGTCACAATCCCACAGCGCAACGCGTTCCTCCTGTGACCAGCACCAGGAGGAAAAATCGATGAGACATCTCGCCTTCGTCACCTTCGCCGCGTCCGTGCCGCAGGGCTGTTCGTCGGTTAGCCTAGTCTGGTTGGGGCCCACCCTATCGTCATCTTCGGGACCACCCGCGGCTAGTGCCTCGTAGTTCGGGCTCGACCGAACGACAACCAGCGGCTGGGAGTGATTGTGTGCAGACCGGGGACAACACCGGAGAGTGCGGCTCACCGGCTGCCGACGGGGACCGACACACCGGAGAGCTCACCCGAGACTCTCTTAAAGAGCCCGCACAGCGGCCAGGTTGGTGATGACCAGCGCCACCCTCACGCCGGGTGGTCCGCATCTATACGGCCTCTGCAACGATGCCCAGTTTCGCCAAGCCCCTGGAACATTGAGGCCAGGCACCACTGTGTTTATCGACGGTGCCGCTTCAGGCGTCCATAAACGCAGTCCCGATGGCCTCAATGGCGTCCAGGGGCTTGGCGAAACTGGGCGTGGTTCAGAGGCCGTCATGCTGCGGACCACCCGGCGTAAGGTGGCGCTGGTCATCACCGACCTGGCCGCTGTGCGGGCTCTTAAGAGAGTCTCGGGTCAGCCTCCGTGTGTCGGTCCCGTCGGAGCCGGTGAGCCGCACTCTCCGGCGTCGTCCCCGGTCTGCACACAATCACTCCACCGCTGGTCGGATCGGTCCAGCCCGAGGTTGCCGTAGCGGGAGCCGGCACTCGTCCCGAGGTCGATGCTTGGGTGGGGCCGACCGGACTCGGCGACAGGCGAACAGCCCTGCGGCAGACAGCAAAGGTGACGCAGGCGAGTTCTCATGGATTTTTCCTCCTGATGCTGGTCACAGGAGGAACGCATTGCGCTGTAGGATTGTGACGATCGGTTGCGAGGGAGACGCACTGGCTAGTATTCGGGCTGATGGGGGCCCTTAGCTCAGTCGGTTAGAGCAGCGGACTCATAATCCGTAGGTCCTGGGTTCGAATCCCAGAGGGCCCACTGCCGATGCACCACAACCGCACCAACCTGGAGGTCCCCCATGACCCAACATACCGCCAGTCACACCTCCGCCGAGATGCAGCAGGCCATTGACGAGTGTACCCGTTGTCACCACATCTGCCTTCAGATGGTGGGTCACTCTCTGGAGCTCGGCGGTAAGTACGCGGATCCTGCCCACATTCGCCTGCTGCTGGATTGCGCGGAGCTGTGCCAGACCAGCGCCGACTTCATGCTCCGGGGCTCGGATTTCCACGGACGCACCTGCGGACTCTGCGCCGAAGTGTGCCGGGCCTGCGCCGACGACTGCGAGCGGATCGCGGACGGGGATCAGATGACGCTGGAGTGCGCCGAGGAGTGCCGGCGCTGCGCCGAGTCCTGCGAGCGGATGGCTGCATAAGGGGCAACTCCGGCACGGTCGTGCTCTCCATCGTTCTGGCCTTCGTCTTCGGCTACAGCCTCACCATGCGGCCGCTGGCGGGCCCCCGCCTCGTTCTCTACTCGGTACGCCGCGCCCGAGCGCAGCCACCCCGCCACTGTGAGCCGGACCACGGCGCCCGTCCCCCGTGACCCCCTAGGCTTAAGCCGGTCCTTTATCCAGCCGCCGACCTCGCCTTCGCGGGGAGCCATGACCCGAGCCATCCTGCTTAACTCTGCCTGCGTCATCACCCTGCTGGGAGCCGCTGCCTGCGGGCCGGATAAGACGGCCAAACAACTCGAGGTGACCCTGTCATCCGCCAATGCCGAGCGGCGGTCGGCGCCCGCTTGGAGCTGGTGCGCAGGGTCTATCTTGATCGAGACTACCGGCCCCTCTGGATCGATGGCTCGAAACTCGAAGGCCGAGCCCGCGACCTCATCGAGACGCTGTGCCACGCGGAACGGGACGGACTGCGCGCCGCCGACTACGACCTCGACGGCCTCAAGGACGAGCTGGCTCGGCTCAGGGAGCAAGAAATCCAATCCGGCGGCGCTTGCCGCACTCGATCTCCGCCTGACCCGAGCCTTCCTGGATTACGGAGGCGACCTGCTCGCCGGCCGGCTCGATCCCCAGGCGGTGGACAACGGGTGGTACATCAAGGCCCGGCGCGCAGCCATCGACAGCACCCTGCGCTCGGCGCTATCGAAGGACGGCTTCGGCGACATGGTTTCGCCGCTCCGGCCCCGCCAGAAGGAGTACGAGGAGCTGCTCAAGATGCTGGCGGAGTACCGCGAGATCGAGGCGAAGGGCGGATGGCCCACGATCGCAGTAGTCTCCCGGCTGCAGTGGGGCGACGAGGGCCCCTGGGTCGGTGTCCTCCGCCAGCGGCTGAAGGCGACGGGAGATCTGGAGGAGGCCGGAGGCAAGCCCATATACGACGACAAGGTCGCGAAGGCGGTCGCCCGATTCCAGGAGCGTCACGGCATTACGGCGGATGGCACGGTGGACCCCACGACGCTGGCGGCCCTCAACGTGCCGGTGGAGACCCGCATCCGGATAATCGAGCTCAATCTCGAGCGCTACCGCTGGCTGCCGAGCGACTTCGGGAAGCGCTACATCCTGGTCAACATCCCGGACTACCGGCTCCATGCCTACGACGACGGTAAAGAGCGCCTCACGATGCGGGTGATCGTAGGTGACGAGTACAGCCACGCCACTCCGGTGTTCGCCGACTCGATGACGTACGTCGTCTTCCGGCCCCAGTGGGACGTACCGCACCGGGTCCTGGTGGACGAGGTGATCCCCAATGTGCGGAAGAACATTCATTATCTGGCCCAGCACTCGTACGAGCTGGTGGACATCGCGCGGAACGAGGTCATTGCCGACCCCTCGGCAATCAACTGGTCCAAGCTGGACCGGAACAAGCTTCCCTTCCGGGTTCGACAGAAGCCCGGCTCGGACAACGAGCTCGGCACCGTGAAGTTCATGTTCCCCAACCAGTTCGCCATCTATCTCCACGACACTCCGGCCGATAGTCTCTTCGAGAAGCAGAAGCGGACGGGGAGCTCGCGGCTGCGTGAGAGTGGAGCATGCGGTCAAGTTGGCGGGGTACGTGCTGGACCAACAGGAGGGCTGGGGGGACGACAAGATTCTCGAGGCGATAGCGGCCGACCCCACCAAGGACATCGCGCCCACCTCAGTGTATCTGAAGCACCCGGTACCGGTCTACCTGGTCTATCTCACGGCCTTCGTGCGGGACGGGGTGCTTCAGTTCCGCGACGATCCCTATAACAAGGACCAGCGGGCAATGGCCCGTATGGGACCGCCGGCACCGGTCGATCGCTCCGAATGTGAACAGCTCAAGAACGCTCGCGGAGGGCCCGGGTAAATGGGCCCCTGACGGCTATCGGATAACTCGATCCAACGGCACCGCCCCCTCGACCGCATAGACAAAGTGCCACCACGCCTGGTCGTGAGTGCTGAACCCTTCCGATTCCATCGTCCGTACCAGAATCTCCTTATAGCGCAATGCCCGGCCGGTGGTGTTGGCCGTGTGAGCGGCGGTGGTGGAGCTGTCGAAGGCGGTCCCCATTGTGACGGCGGTCCCCGTCGCCAGGTCGACCAGCGTGACATCCACAGCCACGCCCAGGTTATGCCGACTCCGCCGGCCGATAAACCCGCTCTCGAGGAGCTCCCGGCGTCCCGTCCGCTCGGCCCAATCGGCCATCGCGAGTGTCGCCCTCACCGGCCGGTACGCATCGAAGATCCTGAGGCCCAGGCCGCCGGGGCGGAGCCGGGCCTGAACTCGGCCGAGTGCGGTAGCTACCTCCCGGCGGAGCAGCGCGCGCTGCGCCTCGTAGCCGGGAAGCGGTGCACCCGTGAAGTTATTCGCCGTTGCGTAGCGGAGGTCGACCTGGATGGTGGAGTCCACCGACTGCACATCCACCAACAGCGACTCGGCGACCGCCGGAACCGAGTCGTGGCTCGCCCGGCTGGTGGGCGTGGGGAGCACGGAGTCTGCGGAAAGGTGGGCCAGACGCAGAGGACGAGTCGGGCTCGACGGCCGCAATCGACCTGCGTTCCTGTGATCTGGCGCGTGGCGATGCAGCTACCGACGGCTCCTGGGTGCCCCGGGACAGCCAGAGTATAGCAACCACTCCGATTAGGGCGGCAGCGGCCCCGAGGGCGAGGGCACGCCTCCAAGCTGGTCTCGCCGGTCCGCAGGGCACGAGGAGTGGAAATACTATAGGTTCGCGACACGGACTCGTGCCTGGATCGTGCTCGGCTCCGCAGTGGGGACAGGTGGTTCGGGGCATCGAAGTGAGGCGTCGGAAGGCGAGGACTCGTCGCTTTGTGGCGCCGGCTTTCGCCGGTTGCCCTGTCGGTAGGGGTTACAACTGGTAGGCCCTAGGTTACGCGCCGGTACGGCCCTCGTCAAGAATGGAACACTACCGCCAGTCACCCCTCGGCCGAGATGCAGCAGTGCATCGATGAGTGTACCCGCTGCCACCACATCTGCGTTCAGATGGTCGGCCACGGTCTCGAGCTGGGCGGCAAGCACGCCGATCCCGGGCACATCCGGCTGCTGCTCGACTGCGCTGAGGTGGAACCGTCGCTTAACCGGGAGTCGTATCGACGCCAAAAACCGAAACGGACGCTCCCGGAGCGCAATCGCACCCCCATTTCGGCGCGGAGCGACCATTCCGAACGCGATAGCGTCGTCAAAAACCGAACCCCCACCTTCCCGGAGCGCCCTAGCGTCCTCATTTCGGCGCAGAGCGACATCCTTGAGCGCAATCGCGTCGTCAAAAACCGCAATGGACCCCTCCCGGCGTGCAATAGCGACCTCATTTTGGTCCATAGCGACGATTTCGAACGCGATAGCGTCGTCACAAAACCAAAACGGACCCCTCTCGGAGCTCCATGGCGTCCTCATTTTGCCGCGGAGCGACACACTCCGAACGCGATAGCGGCGTCAAAAACCGAACCCCGACCTTCCCGGAGCGCCCTAGCGTCCTCCTTTGCGCGGAGCGACAACCCCGAGCGCAATTAGCGTCGTCAAAAACTGAAACGGACCCTCCCCGAACCCGATCCGCGACTTCATGCGACCCGGTAGCGACGTCTTTGGGCTCGAGACCAACGTCCTCAGATCGCTGCGGAACGTCTTTTGGCGGCGCGCAACCACTTAAAGACGATCCGGAACCTCCCCAAGCTCGACGGAAAGCACTCCTAACAGTAGCGGAGCGACGACTTCAGAGCGGCAGGCAACGACATTAAGCTCCAACGGGACAACCCAGATCCATCAAGAACGTCCGCACCTCAAATACGGGAGCTATGGCAGGACTTCCACCCTGAATCGGCTGGCCTTCACCGCCACCGTCGCACTGTTTGACCGGTTGCGCCATCGGTGAGGTCGTGGGCATGGCGATCGGCACCGTGTTCCACTGGAGCAATGGCGCTACCATCGTGCTCTCGATCGTGCTGGCCTTTTTCTTCGGCTACAGCCTCACAGTGCGGCCGCTCCTCGCGGCGGGACTGGCCCCCCGGGCCGCAATGAAGCTCGCCTTTGCGTCCGACACCGTGTCGATCACCATCATGGAGATCGTGGACAGCGCGCTCATGCTGGTCATTCCCGGCGCCATGGACGCCCCAATCGACAGCGCAATGTTCTGGGGCAGTCTGGTGCTGTCGCTCCTGGTGGCTGGGGTAGTAGCTTTTCCGGTGAACCGGTGGCTGGTCAGCCGGGGGAGAGGTCACGCCGTGGTTCATCAGGTCCACGGTCCAGTCGGCATAATTGAAATAAGGAACCTGGCATGACCTACGATCCGCCGACCCCATACCGCCCCCGTGAAGGCGAGCAGCCCTCCACCCTCCCCAAGGACTCCGCCGGCCAGGCGATCAACGAAGAGCGCCGGCAAAAGAAGGAAGCCGCGGCCGAATTCGAACGGAAACACGGCCGGAAGCCCACCAAGAAGGAGCTGAAGCGGCTATGAACCGGACCCGCTCCACTCATCCTGGCCGCCGGACTGCTGGCACCCCTCCGGGCTCACGCCCAGGCGCAGCCGGCCGACACCACGGCACCGGCCACCCCGCTCACCGCCGAGCAGCAGATCGCCGCCGCGGTGCTTCCCGCGCCGGAGGAGATGCGGGCCGGGGCGACGGTGCTGGGCTATGATGATGCAGGGAAGTTGAAGACGCTGCGGCAGGGCAGTGGAGCGCTGGTCTGCCTGGCCAGCAAGCCCAAGGCCGAGCGGTTTCATGTGGCCTGCTACCAGCGGTCGCTGGAGCCGTTCATGGCCCGGGGCCGAGCCCTCCGGGCCCGGCGGGGTCAAGGGAGACAAGGTGGACAGCGTCCGCTTTGCGGAAATCCGGGCCGGGAAGCTCCCGATGCCCAGGCACCCGGCCATGCTGTACTCGCTCACCGGACCAGCCGGCAGCTTCGACCCCGCCACCGGGACCGCCCCCAAGGCCAAGCCGCTCTTCGTCGTCTACGTTCCCTTTGCCACCGGGAAGTCGCTGGGTCTCTCCACCACGCCGGCGGAAGGGTCTCCCTGGATCATGCACCCCGGCACGCCCAAGGCGCACATCATGTTTGAGCCCCGGATGTAGTCCGCCGACACTTCCCAAAACCCGGCTTGTGCATTCGCCAGTCTGCATATTTTCGCAGGAAACCGGCACAAAATTTTCAGTAGTTCCCGGGCAGCGATAAACCAGCCTGCCTCGGCGGCAGGCCCAGCCAAATCGAACCATGGGAACGATCCAAGACTCTGCGCCCCGCGGCACTGTCCTGGTAGTCGATGATGAAGAGCTGCTCCGGCGGCTGCTCTCCCGCGTCCTCGCCGATGCCGGCTTCGGCGTGGTGGAGGCGGAGAACGGAGCGGCGGCGCTGGAGACGGCGCGCAGACTCAAAGGAGGCCTCGGCCTGGTGGTCACCGACATCCACATGCCGGTGATGGACGGGCTGGAATTCGCCCGGGCCCTCCGGCCGCTGCAACCCACCGTCCCCATCCTCTTCATTACCGGGCGGGACCTGCCTCCTGGCCCCACCCCCGAGGTGCCCGAGTCAGGGGTTGCTGCGGAAGCCGTTCCAGTCCAAGGCATTTCTCGAGGCGGTGGCGGAGCTGGTCCCCGCCGGTAGCCGCGCCCGAGGTCCGGAGCTTGCATGCCGGAACGCCGGGCGGCGGCGTTGTGGGCAGAGCTCCCACAGGCTACATTGTATCACCCCTCCACCAGCAGACTCATGACCAGGCCAGCGGGATCGCTCTGCATCATCTGGGTGGCGCTCGTATGCCTCACTTCGGCTCCGCGGCCGGCCTCGGCCCAGACCCTTACCTGGAAGAACCGGGGCACCTTCTACGGCGACAACACCGAGTTCTTCAATCCCTACCGGACCGGCGAGACCATCCTCGGCGCCCAGATGCAGACCTGGCTGTCGGCCGAGCCGGGACCCCGGACCGAAGTGATCCTCGGCGTCTATGGCGACCACCGCAGCGGGCGGAGCGATTTCTTCGACGAGGTGAAGCCGCTGCTCGGGTTCCGCTATCGGACCCGGACGTCGCTGGGCGCGCTCGGCACCCTGGTGACGGAAGACCGCCACGGATACATCGAGCCGCTGGAGGTGACGACCCTGGAGCTGACCCGGCCGGTCGAGTACGGTCTGCAGTGGCGGGAGGACCACGGCTGGATCGGCGGCGAGGTGTTCATCGACTGGCAGCACCTCAACACCCGGACCAGCCGGGAGATCTTCGACTACGGGCTGCTGCTGCATACCCGGCCCTGGCACTACCTGAGGCTGGAGTTCCAGGGCCACGGGCTCCATCACGGTGGCCAGCTGTACGACGCCGGAGTTCCCGTCACCAACAATCAGGCGCTGGCCTTCGGCGCCCGGCTGGAGGGGAGCCTTCCCCAGCTGGGAACCAGCTCGCTCGCCGTCTTCCGGCTGGCCAGCCACGGGCGGATCGATCCCACCCCGGAGCCGGGCCGTCCGGACCAGGGGAACGGGGTCTACGTCCGCGGATCGATATTCCCCCGCGGCTGGGTGGAGCTGTTCACCATCCAGTGGTGGGGACGCAACTTCCTCTCCGAGGAGGGCGACAACAGCTACAACTCCCGGGGCGTCGACCCGCAGTACTACCGGAAAGTCCGCCGCTATCAGGAGTACGGGGTCACCCGCCAGGTGACGATCGAGTCGGGTGTCACCCTCGACGCCGAGCTGAGATTCCACAAGTTCGACGACCTGAACAGCATCGCGCTGGGCCATTCGGATTGGGAGTATTCCTACCGGCTGGTGCTGAGCGCGCCCTTCCAGATCGGCCTCGGCAGCGTTCGCCAGCCTTAGTTCCTCAAAACGATCCGCCCGGCGTTATCTCGGATTACTTGCCCGGTGGCCGCGCGGCCACCGCTCCCCAGATGCCAGAGGGCCCATCTCGCCGTACAACTCACGCCATCGTGGGTGCGGCCATCGAAGTGCACCGTCGACTGGGGCCAGGGTTGCTGGAGTCGGCGTACGAATCGTGTCTTTGTAGAGAGTTGTTGCTTCGCGGAATGCGAGTACAGGAACAGGTTCCTCTGCCGGTGCGAATACCGTGGGGTTCAGTTGGACTGCGGCTATCGACTGGACTTGCTGGTTGAGCAATCAGTCCTCATCGAAGTAAAGGCCGTCAGTAAAATCCTCCCGATCTATAAGGCCCAGGTGATGACATATCTGAAGCTGAGCGGGCGTCCGGCTTGGGTTATTGATCAACTTCAATGTCGAGGTGCTACGAAACGGGGTCTATCGGGTAATAAATGGCTGACTCTACTCACGTGCCTCCACCTGAGAGTTTTCACCACAGAGGACACAGAGGGCTCCTCTATCCGAACGGAGCTCACGACATCGCGATAGGCAGCCATTTTCAACAACCACTTTCTTGTTTGTTGTTTACAAAAACAAACAAAAAGTATTTGGTTGATAGATGGTGGCTTCCGCGATGTCGTGAGCTCCGTTCGGATGAGGAGCCCTCTGTGTCCTCTGTGGTGAAAAATTTTACCATTACCCTATAGTTCGAACGGAATTAGAGTACATAGAGTCTGTGACCGTAGGGACATGGGCGGGAGGATGGGATGACGGGTTCAACTGCGACAACCGACCGGCCGGCACCATGGCCCAGCCTGCCGCTGGCTGAGTGGAAGGATACGCTGGACACGCTGCACCGCTGGGCGCAGATGGTGGGGAAGACCCGCCTGGCGCTGGCCCCGCCGGTCAATCACTCCTGGCACGTCACCCTCTACCCGACCTCCCGCGGCCTCACCACCTCGCCGATGCCCTATGGCGACCGGACGGTGGAGGTCGAGTTCGACTTCATCGACCACAATCTGGTGGTCCGCACCAGCGATGGATCCACCCGGGCCCTGGCCCTGGTGCCCCGGACGGTGGCGGACTTCTACCGGGAATACCGGAGCCTGCTCGAGTCGCTCGGCCTCAAGGTCAAGCTCTGGCCGGTGCCGAGCGAGATGGAGGACGACCTGCGGTTCACCGAGGACCAGCAACACCGGTCGTATGACCCCGATCATGCCGCCCGGTGCTGGGAGATCCTGTCCCAGAGTGCTCAGGTGATCGGGAAATTCCGCGGCCGGTTCATCGGGAAGTGCAGCCCGGTCCATTTCTTCTGGGGCGCGTTCGATCTGGCCTGCACCCGGTTCTCCGGCCGGACGGCGCCGCCCCATCCCGGCGGCATCCCCCATCTCCCCGATCGGATCGCCCGGGAGGCCTACTCCCACGAGTGCATCAGCGCGGGCTGGTGGCCGGGCGGGGGACCCATGCCCGACGCGGCGTTCTATTCCTATAGTTATCCCGAGCCGCCCGGCTATGCCGAGGCCCGGGTCCTGCCCGAGGCGGCGTACTACCATAAGGAGCTGCGGGAGTTCGTCCTTCCCTACGAGGCGGTGCGGAGCGCCCGCCGGCCCGACGACATGCTGCTCCAGTTTCTCCAGACCACGTACGAAGCCGGAGCCGACCTGGCGGGCTGGGACCGCCGGGCGCTCGAGCGCAGCGAAAAGGACTGAGCCTATGCAATGCGGTCACCTGGACCAGATTCGCCCGGTCTCTCCCAATACCCCGGAGGGATGCGAGGAATGTCTCCAGACCGGCAGCTGGTGGGTCCATCTCCGGCTCTGCCTGACCTGCGGCCACGTCGGCTGCTGCGATTCATCGCCCAACAAACACGCTACCAAGCACTTCCACCACAGCAGCCACCCCATCGTCCGGAGCTTCGAGCCGGGGGAGGACTGGGCCTGGTGCTATGCCGACCAGGTCATGTTCGAGCCCGCCCCCGGGCCGGATAGGACGCCGCCAGCCCCTCTATCGGACCCGCGCCGAAAGTGTTATCCGTCACCTCTTGGGCGACGGGGACCCGCTAGGTTCGTAGAACCGGCCGGACACCCCAGACCAGCAGGCCGTTCACATAGCAGCGGTTTAACTGATCTCACGCCTCCCCCGGGAGGCGTTATCGTCGAGAGTCGAATCCGTGCCGTTCTTGCCGCCCCCTCGGTCTCATTCCCTCAGGCTCTCGCCGCTCCGGCGCCTGCATTCTGGCTGCGGCCCTCATCCTCTCAAGCGGGTGCGGCGGCGGGTCCAACCTGCTGCTCCCCGGCGAAGGGGTGGCCAACCACATCAGCATCGCGGCGGGCAACAACCAGTCCGGCCGGGTGGGCGAGCCGCTCACTGACCCGCTGGTGGCCCAGGTGACCGACTCGCGGGGCCGGCCGGTGGCGGGAGTGTCGGTGGCCTTCGCCTTCACCTCCGCCGCCCCTGGCGCCGCGATCGATCCGTCCACCACGACTACCGATGCCAAGGGTGAGGCGACGGCGGCGGTGACCCTGGGGACCACGATCGGTCCCCAGACCGGCGAGGCCAGCATCGTCACCGACGGCGGCAGCGCGCCTTCGACTGCCTTCACCCTGATGGCGGTGTCCAAGGACGCGAACGGGATCGTCGTGGCCTCGGGCGACGGTCAGAGCGGCAAAGTCGGCGCCAAGCTGGACCAGCCGCTGGTGGTGCAGGTGACTGACGCCTTCGGCAATCCGATCTCCGGGGTGCCGATCGACTGGAGCGCCCAGGGCGGCGGCAGCGTGAGCGACGCCTCCAACACCACCGATGAGAATGGCCTCGCCTCGGTGGAGCGGACCCTCGGCCCGGCCGCCGGCAAGCAGACCACGACTGCCAGCTCCGAGGGGCTGGCCGGCTCGCCGCTGACCTTCACCCACACCGCCACGGCGGGAAGCGCTTCCACCCTCAGCATCATCTCGGGCAACAACCAGACGGCCAAGGTCGGGACCAAGCTGCCGTCCGACCTGGTGGTCCAGCTGCTGGATGGAGACGGGAACGGCGTGCCCAATACCGCGGTGACCTGGGTGGTGGCGATCGGGGGCGGGAGCGTGACCCCGCAGAACGGGACCACCGACGACCAGGGAGTTGCGACCGCCCAGTGGACGCTGGGGCCGAATCCGGGCCCGAACCGGGTGGACGCGGTGGTGTCGGGGGTCGGGGTCGCCAACTTCAGCGCGACCGGAACAGCCGCCGTCCCGTCGACGGTGACGACCACGACCACGATCACCGGCGACTCGCCCGATCCGTCGGTGTCGGGCAGTCCGTTCACCGTGGACGTCCGGGTCACCTCATCCGGTCCGGTGCCCCCGGGCACGGTGCGGGTGACCGCGGACGGCGCCCAGGCCAACTGCACCGTCACCCTGCAGAACGGCAGCGGCAGCTGCTCGCTCACGCTCACTCGGGTGGGAGACCGGACGCTGCGGGCGACCTACTCCGGCGCGTCCGGGTTCAAGGCCAGCTCCGCGACGGCGCCGCATCGGGTGAGTGCAGCGCAACCGCCAGCCGCCGACGAACCGCCGCCGCACGCGGACTACAACTGGACCTGCAACGGGCTGACCTGCCAGTTCACCGACCACAGCAGCGATCCGGACGGGAACCAGACGCTGGCGAGCTGGAGCTGGAGCTTCGGCGACGGCGGCACCTCGGCCGCAGCGGAATCCGGCGCACACCTTCCCGGGGTCGGGAAGCTATCTCGTGGCGCTCACGGTGACCGACAATGCCGGGGGCAGCAACACCGCGACGGCTCACGTGGATGTGCACGGGCCGCCGCCGCCGCCCGCGAACAAGCCGCCGCACGCGGAGTTCGAGGTGCACTGCACCGATCAGACCTGCTCCTTCACCGACCGGAGCCGGGATGACGACGGCAACATCGCCCACTGGCAATGGGACTTCGGCGACGGGCAGAGCTCCGCCGAGCAGAATCCCTCGCACGCCTATGCGGCGCCGGGCCATTACAACGTGACGCTCACGGTCACGGACAATGACGGGGCGACTGACATCAAGACCCACGACGCGAATCCGAGCGCGCCGCCGCCGCCGCCCAATCAGAATCCCGCCGCGCGCCGAATTCACTTCGGCGTCACGGACCTGACCTGCAACATTCTCTGACGCCAGTCCTGGTCAACGACAATGTCCGGACGGTGACGCGCTCACGCGCACATCCGACCGGACCGCAGCCACGCAATGCGTGCTGAACGGACATGGAACCCGTCTGCATACGATATCGAACTCAGGACTTTACCGGTAACGATGGCTTCACGATGTCGAGACGTGACCGATGGCATGGCCGGCATGTTCCGGCTTGGCGCCGTCTCGGTCGCCGCCACCACCGCTCAACAGTCCGCCGACGGCCGACGTTTACGGTGCAAGTGCACCGGACCTCAGACTGTAGCTTCCGACGCGCAGCGTGAAGCTCCGACTCCGACGGGATCCATCACCGGCTGAGAGCCTGGGACTTTGGCGATGGCAGCTCCGATCGACAATTCGGGGCCTAACTCCGGTCACACCTACGCAGCGGGCAGGAACATCTTCGTCACGCCTGACGGTGACCGACAATGATGGAGCGACCGGGCACAGTCCACGAATCGAGTCGCACCCAGCGTCCCCGGCGCCTCCGCCGCCTTCGGAAGGACGCATTTCCCGCTAGTTCGGTCTTTTTTGCGACAAAACCCCCCGCTAAAGCCCCCAAATCCCGGTCCGATACTTGACAAATGTGACGGGGGTCACAATTCTGTACTAGCGCGAGCATCGACAACGAGATGACGCCGACCGGCGCTCATTCCATCGCGCTCTGTACGACTAAGTCCCCACTAGTCTCAGTAGCACCCCGTCACACAACCACCGGGAGAGGTAAACGCCTCCCCCAGCGCGTCAGGTTTCAAGGCGACGAGCCGTCGCTCCGGCCCTGCCGGCACCGGCCCATCCCTCTGCCGCGAACAGCTGTGGTCAACCCCTCATCTTGCAGAGGAATACCAGCGTATGACCCTCATGGGTACGCTCACCCGCGGTGGAGGGCGCCTCCGAGCCTCGCTGCTCGTCGCCCTCTCCTTCGCCATCGGTGCGTGTGACGGCACCGACCACCTCACCAACCCGCCGACGAGACCACTCCCGGCCAGTGCGCTGCCGGCGGCGGCTCCCGTCGCCCTGTTCGCCAGCAGCTCCGCGCGGCGGCGGCATTCCGTTCGGGCGTGTCCCACGTCCCCAACGAAAAGTTCGGCCCGGTCTACACCGGTGCGCTCCGCTACATCTACGCCAACCACCTGGTCCGAATCTGCAGGCGGCCCGGCGGGCCGGCGTCCGGGTGATCGTGTCGTTCGCCGGCGCCGACGGACAAGTACCAGAACTCGAACAAGAGCTTCAGCCTGGACAAGTGGAAGGCGCAGCTGGATCCCTACAAGAAGGTCGATTTCTCGTCCTACATCAACGACGGGACCATCATCGGCCACTACATCCTGGACGAGCCCGCACGATCCCACCAACTGGGGCGGCACCGTGGTCTCGCCCGCGACGGTCGAGCGAGATGGCCCAGCTACAGCAAGCAGCTGTGGCCCACGCATGCCGACGATCATCCGCTGCTGGCCCGACTTCCTCAAGGGCTTCAACTGGAAGTACCTCGACGCCGCCTGGGCCCAGTACTCCGAGCGGAAGGGCGACATCGACCGAGTTCGTCCGGAGCAACGTGCGCGACGCCAAGGCGGCCGGCCTGGCGCTGGTGGTCGGACTCAACATGCTCGACGGCGGCACCAAGGCGAGCGGGATCCGGGGCAACAGCAGCAGCAATTATGCGATGAGCGGGAGCCAGATCACCACCTGGGGCAGCGCGCTGCTGAGCGACGCCTATCCCTGCGCCTTCGTCGTCTGGAAGTACGACGACCGCTACCTGTGGCGGTCGGACATCCAGTCGGCCATCCGCCACCTGTCGCAGAAGGCGCAGCGGCACGCCAGCAGCTCCTGCGCGACGTCGCGAACCCAGAACGCTCCGCCGCCGGACAACAATCCGCCGCCGCCGGACAACAATCCACCGCCGCCACCCCCACCGCCGCCGCCGCCACCGCCGCCGGTGATCGATCCGCCGGTCGTGCCGCCGCCGGTGACTCGGCCACCGGTGGTTCAACCTCCGGTGGTCGCCCCCGGTGGTGCAGCCGCCGGTGGTGCAGCCGCCGGTCAGCGAGCCCGCGACCAACCTCGGGATCAGCTTCAGGTCAGCGGGCGGACCCAGGGCGGGTGCAGCTCATGACCCTCACCTGGAGCGGGGCATCGGCAGCCGGGTGGACGTGTATCGGGATGGGGATTTCAGGAAGACGACCGAGAACGACCGCCACTACGTCAACTACCGGGACACCGGAGGGGCGCACCTACACCTACAAGGTCTGCGAGCGGGGCACTTCACACTGCTCCAACTCGGCGACAGTGAGCTTCGAGTAGACCGACCGAGCAGCATACGAGTCGAATACCCGGAGCCCCGCCGAATCGCGGGGCTTTGGTTTTACTTGAAGGTCACCGTCACCGAGTTGGAGCAGACGGTGTTGCCCGGCGGCTGGCAGATCTTGTAGGTGTAGCTGGCGGCGCCCACGAAGTTCCGGCTGTTCACGTAGTGCCCGTCGTTCGGGGTGGTGGTGAGCACCGCGCCATTGCGGTAGACGATGACGTTGGTTCCCACCGCGCCGGTCCAGTCCAGGGTCATGAGCTGTTGGGTGCTGGTGGTGCTGCCCTTCACGGTCAGCACGATCCCCGCTGGCTTGGTGACGGTCACGCTGGCGGTCTTCTTGTTGCTTCCGCCCCGGTTGTCGGTGGCGGTCAGCGACACCTGTAGGTGCCGGCCGCCGCGTAGGTCCGGCTGGGGCTCCGGGTGGTCGAGGTGGCGCCGTCGCCGAAGGTCCAGCTCCAGGCCACTACGCTCCCGTCGGAGTCGGTGCTCCCGTCGGTGAAGGTGCAGGTGAGCCCGGTGCACTTGGAGGTGAAGTTCGCCGTCGGAGGTGACATTGGGCGGCTGGGTTGGTGCGTGACGCTGCCGGATGTGCTGGCGGTGACGCCGCCGTTATCGGTCACGTCGAGCGTGACGGTGAAGGTGCCGGCCGTGGCGTAGGTGCGGCTGGGGTTGCGCGCGTGGAGGTGCTCGCCGTCGCCGAACTTCCAGCTCCGGCGGTAACGCTGCCGTCGGGTCGTTGCTGCCGTCGGTGAAGGCACAGGTCAGGTTGGTGCAGCTGGAGTAAAGTTGGCCACCGGGAGCCTGATTCGGCGGCGCATCGGTGACCGTGACATCCTTCTGACGGTCATCGCTGGGCCGCCGTCATCGTCGGTGCACCGTCAAGGTCACAGCGTGGAAGGCCTGCCGCGCTGAAGGTATGGTTGGGGTTCTGGGTCGTGGCGGTCGCGCCGTCGCCGAAGTCCCAGCTCCAGCCGGTGATCTGGCTGCCGTCGGTCGGTGCTGGCATCAGTGAAGCCGCAGGCCAGACCGGTGCAGCTCGAAGGTAAAGTGGGCGGCCGGGGGGACGTTCGGCGGCGGCGGCGTCACGTCGACCTCTTGGTCACGGTGCCGGTGCCGCCCCGATTGTCGGTGCTGGTCAGGGTCACGGTGTAGGTGCCTTCGCCGGCGTAGACATGGCTCGGGTCCTTCAGCTCGCCGTGGCGGTGGCCCCGGGCTCGCCAAAGTCCCAGCTCCAGCCGGCGATGGTGCCGTCGGTGTCGCTGCTGCCGTCGGTGAAGCTGCAGGTGAATCCCTTGCAGCTCAAGGTGAAGTCCGCGGTCGGATCCGCATTCGCCCCGGCGGCCGATCACGGTCATCTGCCGGCTCACGGTGCCGGTATTCCCGCATCGTCGGTGACGGTGAAGCGTGACCGTAAAGGGCCCGTCGGCCGAGTACAGGTGGAGCGGATTGGTTTCGGTCGAGGCTGCCGTATTGTCCCCGAAGTCCCAGCTCCTTCCGGTCACATTCCCGTCCGATCGCTGCTCTTATCGGTGAACTGGCAGCTCAGGTCGGTGCAGATCGACGGTGTAATCCGCCACTGGCGAATTGTTGGTGGGTGGTGGCGTAGCCGTGACCGACCGGGTCGTGGTCCCCGTCGCGCCTTTGTCGTCGGTGACGATCAGGGTGACGGTGTAATTGTCCTCGAGATCGTAGGTGTAGGTCGGGTTCCGCACCGAAGAGCTGCCGCCATCGCCGAAGCTCCAGCTCCAGCTCTTGATGCTGCCGTCGGCATCGGTGCTGGCGTCGGTGAAGGTACAGGTCAAGCTGCTACAGCTTGCGCTGAAGCTCGCGCTCGGAGCCTTATTCGGCACCGTGCCGAAGGTAGCCGTCGCGTTATTGGAGCAGACGCTGGAGCGGAGCTGGCAGACCCGGTAGGTGTAGGTGGCCGGGCCGGTAAAACCGCGGCTGTTGCTGTAGTGGCCGTCGTTGAACTGCACCGTCAGCTTGGCGTCGTTGCGATACACGTCCACGCTGTCGCCGCTGGCGCCGGTCCAGTCCAGGGTCATGTACTGGGTGGTGGCGTCCGACCTGGTGGTGACGTCAGGACGACGGGCGGGGCGCTGCCCGAGACCGTCACCGGCGCGGAGCTGGTGCCCGAGGCGCCGTCGTCGTCGTCCGCAATCAGGGTGACGTTGTAGGTTCCCCCCTTGGTGTACACCCGAGTCGGGTTCTGCGCCGCCGAGCTGGTTCCGTCGCCGAAGTTCCAGTTCCAGGCCTTGATCGTGCCGTCGCCGTCGGTACTGCCGTCGGTAAAGCTGCAGGCCAGCCCGGAGCAGCTCTGACTAAAGGAGACGCTCGGCGGAGCATTGGGCGGCGGGCCCCCGCCGGGCGATGGCATTCACGGCAACGTTCTTGGTAACCGTGCGCATGACGCCGTCGTCGTCGGCCGCGGTCAGCTTCACGCTGTAGCTACCGCTCGCGGGGAAGGTGTGGGTCGGGTTCCGCTGCACCGAGCTCTTGCCGTCGCCGAAGCTCCAGCCCCACTCTGCCATTCTGCCGTCCACATCCACGCTCTGGTCGGTAAAGGCACAGGTGAGACCGTTGCAGCTCGAGGTGAATGAGACACCCGGCGCCGCATTTCCGCCCGGCTCGGGACTGCCGTGGCAGAGGGTGACGCCATGGTCGTTGAAGAGTTTGCCCGCCACCGGCTGGAACTCCCAGGCGTAGCGCCCGTCGTCCAGGGTGAGCTGGATGACGCCACGGGTATGGCCTTCCACGACCTCGACATTCTGCCGCAGCACGCTGATATCCCCGCCGCTCTCGCCCCCGGTGCCCACGATGATCTGCCGGATGCCGTTGGTCATGTCCAGCCCTCCGTCAGGATTCTGCGGGGCATAGCGCTCGTACACGTGGGCGTGGCCGTTGACGATCAGGTCCGCTCCGGCGGCGTACAAGTCCTTCCAGAAATCCAGCAGCGAGGGCGTGGGGACAGGAAGGGGGCTGGTGGTGCCGGAGTAGAACCGCGGGTGATGAAAGTAGGCCAGGATGCACGGCTGCGCGGTGGCGGCGAGATCGGCCTTGAGCCAGGTCTCCTGCGGCGAGCCGGCTTGGATTCCGACGAACGCGGCGTTGGCGTTGAGGACCACGATGTGCCACTTGCCTTTGTCGTAGCTGTACCAGCCCTCGCCCCGCTTGCCCACCGGCCCGTCGGTGGATCCCGCTCCATTGTAGTAGTCGAAGGTCGGGTTGGCGCTGCCGGTGTTGTATTCGTGGTTGCCGATGGCCGGCCGGGTCTTGGATTTGAACTTGCCCCAGGTGGGGTTATAACAGTTCTGGTAGTCGGCGGCCGAGCCATCCGGGTACGCGTTGTCGCCGGCGGTGAATACGGTGGCGGATGGATCGTCGGTGAGCACGTCCTGGACCACGGCGGCGGTCTGCTGCGAGCCGGTGTTGGTGCAGTCGGCAATGTCTCCGGCACCCACCAGAGTCACGGCAGTGGAGCTGGCCGTAAAAAAAGAGGGACGCGAGCGTCCCTCATGCACATCGGTAGGTAAGGTGCAGGTGATGAGTACAAGACAAGCGATGGGTCCGCCGAAGCGGGCCACGGTAGAACAACGGACCATTGGGGAGAGGTCCTTGTTGCTATTGCTTCAATTTGTTCTGAAAACGCGGTCTCTAGATAAAGCTTGGCCCTGGTGCGTCTACTGAGACAATCTGTCCTCAAAGCCCCCTGATGTCAAACTGATTTGGAGAGGGAGTTCGCGAAATTTTTGGCCCAGGACGGCTCGGCTCGACCAGCTTTTTGACAGCCAACCGGGACAAATTGGGATTAGGGGTTGACAAATGTGACCTGGATCACGATTCTGTACGCGGCGCGAGCAATGAAAACGAGATGATGCCACCCCGGTAATCATTCCATCGCGCCCTGTACGACTATATCCCCCTAGTCTCAGCAGAACCCTCGTAAAAACCATTTGGGGTTAAGGCTCTGCCTTTCCCCTCGCGTCAGGAAAACTACGACGAGCCGTCGGACCTGGCCTTGCCGGCGTCGGCCCCTCGCCTGCCGCGACAAAACCATGGCATCTCCCTATGCACATGACGGAGAGAGGACTCTTGCGAATGACCCATACTTTTAGGTTGCCTCGCCGCGCTGCGCGGTTTCGAGCCCCCATCCTTCTTACCCTGACGGCGCTTGCCTTCGGCGCCTGTAACTCCGACCGGCTCAGCCCTCCCGACCCCAGCACCGACACTCCCATCTCCGCGACGGATCCGGCTTTGGCGGATTCGGCGGCGGCGGAGGCACGGCTGGAAGATTCCCTGGCGACTCAGGACGCCCTCGCGGATCCGTCGGGCGGTCAGCCCATCGCCGATGAAGATGACGGCGCGGGCGACGTCGAGGATACCGACGTGCAGGTCGAGGTCGTCGACCCCGCCGCGCTCTCCGCCAGCTCGGCCGAAGGGCTCTCGATGAGCGCCTACCGGGGCGGCATCCCGTTCGGCGTGTTCCACCTGCCTACCAGCCTGTATGGGCGGGGCTTCAGCGGATCGTTGGCGAACACGTCCTCCGCCACCCGGGCACTGGTTCCCCTGCTCGCGGCCGCCAGACGGAACGGTGTCAAGGTCGTGATCAGCCTGGTGGGCTCCGACCACTACTATAAGAACAGCAACGGGACGTTCAGCCTGCCCAAGTGGAAGGCGCGGGTCGGCAAGTACACGGGGTCAACTTCTCGTCCTACATCAAAGACGGCACCATCATCGGCCACTACATCCTGGACGAGCCCCACGATCCGTCGAACTGGGCGGGCGGCTGATGTCCCGGGCGACCGTGGACGAGATGGCCAGCTACAGCAAGTCGATCTGGCCCTCGATGCCGACCATCGTTCGCGGTTGGCCGGCATATCTCAAGGGCTACCAGTACCGCTATCTGGATGCGGCCTGGGCCCAATACTCGGCCCGGTTCGGCTCCATCTCCGCTTCGCCAACAACAACGTGAGTGATGCCAAGGGGAGCCGACCTCAAGCTCTGGTGGTCGGGCTTGAACCAGCTCCGGGCGGGGGCGACCGGTCGGGCGGTCAGGGTTAATCGCACGGGGGTTCTACGCCATGAGTGCAAAGCAGATGCGCACGTGGGGCGCGGCCATCCTGAGCAATTCATACCCCTGCGCGTTTCTCAGCTGGGCCTACAACTCGAAGTACATGAACCGGTCGGACATCAGGTCGGCCCGAGCATTTCTCGCGGGAAGGGCGGGCTCCAAGAGCACCAAGTCCTGCCGCGGCACCTGATAGAGCCCAGGGCCGGAATTCTGTCGGCCGGATCTGATCATGGGAAGGCCCCCCGAAGCATTCGCGGGGTCTTTTCGCTCCGATGACTTGCCCGGCGGGATGATCGCTTAGAATCCCGCTTCTACTCTCGGGCGATTAGCTCAGCTGGTTAGAGCGCGCGCCTCACATGCGCGAGGTCGGGGGTTCGAGCCCCTCATCGCCCATTTCCCTCCCCTCCCACCACTAGAAATCATTCGCCCCGGTCATTCAACTGACCGCGTGGGGTGAGGGCCAAAATGTCCCGCGGCCGTCCCCTAATCGCTATTGACAAGCCATTCAAAAACCATTACTGGATTGAATCCAATCAGGCCAGATTGGCACCGCAGCTTCAAAACCGAACCACTAACCGGGGAATCCACCACCGAAATACTTCAGGCGACAAGCGGCTGATCCGTCATCCCGTACCACTGGACCGAGGAGGCGGTATGATCGACTGGGCTCGACGAGGCGCGCTCATATTCTGCGGTTGTCTGTGGGCGGGACCAGTCTTGAGTGCGACGGCCGTAGGAGACCGGGACCACCCAGATTACGCAGCCTACGTGAAGGCTCGTGGCGGCATGCTGTCCGGGCTCGCCCACCACGCGCTGGCTCTGCCTTCAGCTGCCGCGATTCCTCCCTTTGCCCGAAAGTACGGCCTCCCCTGTTCCGCCTGTCACACCGCGTGGCCCGAGCTCAATGCCTTCGGCCAGAGGTTTAAGGACAACGGCTACCAACTGGGCAACGATCGCGATTCGCCCATCTGGTTGAACCCAGCCTACATCCCCATCGGAATCCGGACCACTCCGCAGTGGCGGCTGGAGCGCAATACCCACCAGCCGGTGGACGCCGTACCCGGCGATTCTACCAGCGGGCTGGTGGAGCGGACCCTCACCCAGTCGGGCTTCGACATCTCGGGAGCCGACATCCTGATGTTGGGCACCCTCTACAAGAACATCACTTTCGGGTTCGTGCCCACGGTGGCCGACGGAGAGGGGGTCGGGATCGAGACGGCGTTCGTCCGGTTCGACAACCTGTTCCGCACCACCTGGGCCAACCTCAAGGTCGGCAAGTTCGAGCTGGACAACCTGCTGTCCGAGAAGCGCTCGATCATGCTGTCCACCAACGGCACCTTCTATCAGAGCTATCACTTCGTGGCGCCGGGAGACGCCACCGATTTCGGGTTGGGGGATAACCAGATCGGGGCCGAGTGGCTGGGCCATTCACCGAACAGTTACAGCCGCTTTAGCCTGGCGGTGCTGGGCGGGGTGGACGGCGCGCCGGGCCTCCCCAACGGCAAGAGCTACGATGGCGCGTTCACCCTGAGCCAGGCGTTCGACGTCGGCAAGCTGGGTCTGCAGCGGGTGGGCCTGTACGGCTACACCGGGCGACGCCCGACGGTGTTCGAGACCGTCGGTCGGAGAACCGGTCGCCCGGCACCGGCACGGAGAACCGAACTTTTTACCGGGTCGGCGCGGTGGGGGATTTCTTCATCGGGAATTTCGAGCTGCTGCCGTTCTTCATGCATGGCTCGGACGACAAGGATCTCGCCGGTGGCACCCAGGACCCGACCTGGAACAGTGGGCTGCTCGAGCTGCACTACTACATCAGTCCGCAGCTGATCCTGACCCAGCGGAGCGAGATCGTCCGGATGTCCCAGCAGGCCCTGCCGGCGTTCCCGAAGAACCTGGGCAACATCGACGCCTTCACCTTCGGCTCTCGCTGGTATCCCATCATGTTCAGCCGGGCCGGCCTGGCGGTTCTCGGTGAGCTGTCCTTCACCAAGACCATCGGTACCGCCCCACTGAGCGGCGCTGGGGTGGGACTCCCGCCGCTCGCGCCCGACACCCCGGTGAGGAGCACCAGCCTGCTCCTCGCGCTCGACTTCGACTTCTGATCAGGAGGCCTCGAATGAGTCGCATTCTGTTGGGGGCCTGGGCCGCCGGACTCGGCCTGCTGTTGTCGGGCGTCGGAGCCGCTGCCGCCCAAGCCCAGGGCGCAACCCACGTGGGGAACGTCACCGGCAACGCTGCCGCGGGCAAAAAGGATTACCGCCGGTACTGTGTGGGCTGTCACGGCCCCGACGGCGACGGCAACGGGGAGAACGCGCAATGGATCGACCCCAAGCCCCGGGATTTCACCGCCGCAGTGTTCAAGTGCCGCTCGACGCCGACCGGAACCCTTCCCACCGATCGAAGATCTGTATCAGTCGGTATCGCGCGGCTTCGTCACCACCAATATGCCGCCCTGGTTGGCGCTGACCCGGCAGACCCGGGTGGACCTGGTGGCCTACATCAAGACCTTCTCTCCCAAGTGGGAGACGCAGAAGCCGGGAACTCCGATCACGATTCCGGCGGAAACGCCTCCTACGGCGGAGAGCATTCTGCACGGGCGCCAGCTGTTCCAGAAGATGGAGTGCTGGAAATGCCACGGCGCGGCCGGGCATGGCGACGGTCCGTCCGCCTCGACTCTGACCGACAGCAAGGACAATCCGATCCGGCCGTACAATTTCGCGACCGGGTCGCGCTTCAAGTGCGGGGAGACCAACCACGATCTCTACCGCATTTTCATGACCGGCCTGGACGGCACCCCAATGCCTTCCTTCGCCGATCAGATCCGGCCGGCCGACGCGTGGGATCTGGTGCACTTCCTCCGCACCATGCAGCCCCTCCCCACGCCGGAGGCAGCGGTCTGGCACGCCTGGCTTCCGGAGCATGCCAGTCAGCTCAAGCCGCTGGGCCCGGTTGAAGGGCAATGATTCGCGCTCACACTCTGAGAAATGGTGCACCTATGTCCAGCAAGCTGGTTTCCTCTCTCGCCCTCCTGGCGGTGGGCACGTCCGCTACCGTTGCGCTGGGGCACCCGGCGAAGAACGCCGGCGCCATCAGCGGCCACGTCACCTTTACCGGTACGCCGCCGAAGATGAAGCCGATCGATATGGCGAAAGAGCCGTCCTGCGCCAAGCAGCACGCGACTCCCATTATGACCGAGAGCGTCGTCTCGGGTCCCAATAACGCCCTGGGGAACGTGGTGGTGTACATCTCGGCGGGGGATCAAGCGGGCGGGCCGGCGACGGCGGCGGCCCGGTACGATCAGAAGGGATGCGAATACATCCCGCACGTGGCCGTCCTGCAGGTGGGCCAGCCATTGGAGATCTACAACGACGATCAGACCTCCCACAACATCCATCCGCTGGCCAAGGTGAACTCGGAGTGGAACAAGTCCCAGCCGCCGGGCTCGCCGCCGATCAAGGCGGCCTTCGAGAAGCCCGAGTTCATCGCGGTGAAGTGCAATGTCCATCCCTGGATGCACGGCAACTTCGCGGTTCTCACCACGCCCCACCACGCGCTGACCGGGCAGGACGGGGCCTTCACCCTCGAGGGGTTGCCGCCGGGCAAGTACACCGTGACCGCGTGGCATGAGCGCTTCGGCAGCCAGAGTCAGGAAGTGACCGTGGGCGGCGCCAAGCCCGCCACCGCGGATTTCGTCATGAAGGCGACTCCGTACTGATGGGCAAAGTATTCGCCGTGATCGTGGTCGTGGTCACGGTCATATCGTCCGCCATTTTCCTCAGCCGGATCTGGTGGCTGCCGGCCGACATCTCGGTCCTCGGGGTCGGCATCGATCGGCAGATGTCGGAGACGATGATCGCCGCGGGGGTGCTGTTCGTGACCTCCCAGCTGGTGCTGGCCCTGTTCGTCTGGCAGTACGGAGACAAGGGCGACCGGCGGCCCATCAAGATCTTCCCCGGCGGGGCGGTGCCGATGGTGGTGCTCGCCACCCTGCTGGTGGGGGCCGAGATCGTGGTGCTGACGCTGGTGGGGACCAAGGTCTGGGGTGGGATCTTCCTATCCGCTCCCGATCCCAAGGCCCTGCGGATCGACGTCCAGGCGGAACAGTTCGCCTTCTATTTCCGCTATCCGGGGCGGGACGGCAAGTTCGGCGCGATGCATCCGGAGCTGATTGACGACGGCAACGGCAACTTCTTCGGCCTCGACCCGGCGAACGATACGACCGCGCGGGACGACATCGTGTCCGCCTCGCTGGTCCTGCCGGTCAACCAGCCCGGTCCTGCTGACCCTCCACGCCAAGGACGTGGGGCACGCGTTCTACGTCCCCGATCTGCGGATCCAGCAGGACTTCATTCCCGGGCATGGTCATTCCCCTCCACTTCACCGCGACCAAGGTGGTGAAGAAGGAGATCGTGTGTACCCAGCTCTGCGGGCTGGGGCACTACAACATGCGGGCCTATATGGAAGTGATGCCGGAAAAGCAGTTCGAGCAGTGGATGGAGGACCAGGCGGCGCAGCAGTAAGTCCACCTGAGGTTCGCTTTGAGAGGTCAAGGCACATGCCCGATATGTCGGCCGCACCACTAGTCCCCATCCGAGGAACCTCGGCCAGGGTGCCGAGGCGAAGCACGAGCCCGCCCCGGAGCTTTCTCCGGAAGTACGTCTTCAGCCTGGATCACAAGGTGATCGGGAAGCAGTACCTCGATCTGGCGCTGGCCGCGGTGGCACCGGCATGGTGCTCTCCTGGCTCATGCGCTTCCATCTCGGCGTTTCCCGATGCCGCGGTCCCGGGGCTGGGGAAGCTGGCGCCGAATGCGGCGGCAGGCGGGATCATGACCCCGGAGCTGTATCTCTCGTTGATGACGATGCACGGCACCCTCATGGTCTTCTTCGTGCTGACCACCGCGCCCTTTGCCGGGTTCGGCAACTTTGTGCTGCCGCTTCAGGTGGGCGCGGAAGACATGGCGTTCCCCCGCTTCAACATGATGTCCTTCTGGGTGACCTTCCTCGCCTTCCTGGTGCTGATCGCCGCCTTCTTCGTCCCCGAGGGGCCGCCGCTCTCGGGCTGGACCGCCTACGCCCCGCTCAGCGCTATCGGCAAGGACGCCGGCCCGGGGCAGGGCACCGGTCAGACGCTCTGGGTGGTTTCCATCGCGCTGTTCTGCGTGGGCCAGCTGCTGGGCGCGCTCAACTTCATCGCGACCACGCTCGACCTCCGCACCAAGGGCATGACCCTCTCGCGCATGCCCTTCTCCACCTGGGCCTGGTTCATCACCTCGGTGATCGGCACTGATCGCGTTTTCGGTGCTGCTGCCGGCGTGTGTCCTGCTCCTGCTCGACCGGCTGGCCGGCACCAGCTTCTTCATCCCGGCCGGGCTGGTCGTGAGCGACAAGCTGCAGCCGCACTCGGGCGGCTCGCCCCTCCTCTGGCAGCACTTGTTCTGGTTCTTCGGCCATCCTGAGGTCTACATCGCGATCCTGCCGGGATTCGGGATCATCTCCCACATCCTCCCGGCGTTCGCCCGGAAGCCGTTGCTCGGGCCCAAGGTCTTTCTGGGCTGCCTGATCGCCATCGGCTTCCTGAGCTACACCGTCTGGGGCCACCACATGTTCCTCAGCGGCATGAATCCGCTGTCGGCCACGCTCTTCTCGGTGCCCACGCTGATCATCACCATTCCGGCGACGATCGTCACGCTGCTGTGGATCGGGACCCTCTACGGCGCCCGGCTCCGCTTCACCACCGCGGCGCTGTTCTGTCTGGGGTTCATCTCGGTGTTCGTGACCGGCGGGATCAGCGGCTTCTTCCTGGCCCAGCCCTCCATCGATACCTACCTCCACGGCACCTACTTCGTGGTCGGGCACTTCCACTTCGTGATGGGTGTCGCCGCCATGTTCGGCATCTTCGCCGGGACCTACTTCTGGTTCCCCAAGATGTACGGCCGGATGATGAGCGAGACGGCTGGGGAAGCTGCATTTTACGCTGACGCTGATCGGGGTCTACTGCATCTTCATGCCGATGCACTACCTGGGACTCGCCGGCAACGTGCGCCGGTACTCCACCTTCACCGACGACTACATGAAGGGGTCGCTGCCGCTGCACCGCTTCATCACCATTGCGGCCCTGTTTACCGGTGCCGTGCAGCTGATCTTTTTCTACAATCTGATCCGCAGCCGGCTCCGCGGGGCCAAGGCTCCCGACAATCCCTGGCAGGCGACATCGCTGGAGTGGTCGACCAGCTCGCCGCCGCCGTTCGACAACTTCGGGGGCGCGCCAGCCGGTGGTGACCCACGGCCCCAACGAGTACGGCGTCGCCGGACCGGACGGCGATTATGTCATGCAAGCGGCTCCCCAGCCGGTGACGACCTGACGTGGCCACCCTCAACCTGAACCGCCCCCGTCGCTGGCGCGCACCGGTGTGTGGATCGGCATCGCGGCCATCACGATGTCGTTCGCGGCGTACACCAGCGCGTTGATCGTCCGGCAGGGGGCCACGCCGGACTGGCGGCACTTCCAGCTGCCGCCGATTCTCTACCTGAATACCCTGGTGCTGCTGGCCAGCAGCGGAACGCTGGAGCGGGGACGCCGGCTGATCCTCAGAGAGGCACCCTGGCGCACCGCCGCCGACCTCGCGGGGGCCCGCCTGGCTGCTGCTGACGCTGGTGCTGGGCTTGCTGTTCATCGGGGGGCAGGTGCTCGCCTGGCGCAGACCTGGCTGCGCAGGGCCTGTTCCTCGCCACCAACCCCAGCAGCGCCTTCTTCTACGTCTTCACCGCGCTCCACGCCCTGCACCTGCTCGGCGGCGTCACGGCCCTGGGGTACGTCCTGGTCCGGCTGCGCACGCTCCGCGGCCTGGCCGCCGACCAGCGCGCTGGATGCGACCTCGCTCTACTGGCACTTCATGGACGTGCTGTGGCTCTATCTCCTGGTGGTCCTTGCCCTGTGGTTCTAGCCGGCCGGAGGTGACGTGAGCGAATCCGAGATGTCCGTAGCGCTGGGCCACGGCGCCGTGCTGGAGGAATCGCCGCTCGGTATCGAGTCCAAGAAGCTGGTGATGTGGCTGTTCATCGTCGCCGATGCCGCGACCTTCGGCGCGCTCCTGTTCGGCTATGGCTACCTGAGGGTGGGAAGCCCGAACTGGATCAGGCCGTTCCCGTTCATCCCGACCATCCTCAACGGGATGGTCATGACCGTGGTCCTCCTGACCAGCAGTCTGACGATGCTGGCTGCGGTGGGCGCCGCCCAGGCCGGCCGGCGTAGCGCGGCGGTGCGATGGCTCGGCGCTCACGGCGCTCCTCGGCGACCGTGTTCGCGGCGCTTCACCTCCGGGAGTGGTTCAACCTGTTCGCCGAAGGCTGGAGCCCGTCCAGCCAACCCGACCGGCGGCCCGGTCCTCTTCGGCGGGACCTTCTTCGGCATCACCGGCCTCCACCTGCTGCACGTTCTCTGTGGGGTGGTGGCCATCCTGGTCGTTGCCCTGGCCTTCAGGCGGGGACGGCTGGACCCGAGCCACGTCGAGACCACCGGTCTCTACTGGCACTTCGTGGATCTGGTGTGGATGTTCGTCTTCCCCCTCGTATACCTGATGAACGCCCGGTGAGGGGGCCTAGGTGAAAGGCCAGGATATGGCAACGACGGGATCGAGGGCCGGCCCGGGAATGCGGCTGTACGTGGCCATCTGGCTCGGGCTACTGCTGATTGTGGGGGCCGAGGTGGCGCTCACCTACGCTGGTCTGCCGGCGGGGACCCTGCTGGCGGCACTGCTGGCGCTGGCGCTGGTGGAAGCGGGACTGGGCGTGCTGTACTTCATGCATCTCCGGTATGAGCGGCGGATTCTCTTCTGGAGCCTCATACCGGCTCTCATCTTCGTGTTCATCATGATGAATCAGTTCTGGTCCGACGCTCACCGGCTCCGGTTGCTGCACCAATGAGTGTGATGCCCGGATCGGTCCATGCCATGCTGAGTGGCATGGTGATCATGGTGCTTCCGGCGCTGCTCATCTGCATCGGCATCGCGATCATGGCGTACCGCCGGCGGGACCGGTTTACCGGAACCGGGCCCGCCCGTCGCAGCCGGACCCGCCGCGTCTGACGCCGAGCTAGCCTTTCATTTTTCCCCCGTCGCCTGGCTGATCGTGATCTTGAAGCCGTCGGGATCCTGGGCGGTGAAGCCGTACGCGTCCCACTGCTTCCCCGGTCCCTCCACGATGGTGCCGCCGAAGGCACGGAGCCGGGCCGCCAGCACGTCCACGTCCTGGCTGGTGTCGCACCAGATGCGGAAGCCCGTCGCCCTTCTTGCGGTCGCGCCCCTTCTTGAAATCGTCCTGCGTCAGCCCCAGCTGGCAGCTCCCGGCCTTCAGCATCACGCCCTTTAGCTCGCCGCCGTCCTCCCACCGCTCGGCGAGGAAGAAGCCGAGCCCGTCCTGGTACCAGGCCACGCTCTTCTGGATGTCATTGACGGTGTAGCTCGGCATGATCGAGCGGAGCCGGAGTGACTCGGGCTGCCGGCGCTGGGGCTGACGGCGCCGCTGTCCTTGGGTTGAGACTTGCCTTGTGTTGCCATGGTGTTTCCTCCTCTGGATTCAGGCGGACCCAAGCGTAGCAGGTGGTACCGAGAGAGGTCCATACCATCGGACACGCGTTTCATGCACCGGCTATTCCCTTTTCGGACCGCGGCTTCGCGGGCTAGGCCAAACTGTCTCATTGTGCCGCCAGCACCGGTACACCCTTGCAGACTGGCCAATCCGGCGAAACATTCCCCATTGCCTTAATTGTAAACCGGAGATCCATGGTTTGACGTTCGAAGAACTTCGCAGCGCGTCCGCCGTTCTCACCGGCGACGATCCCAGCGTCGATCTCTTGAGCTACGCGGCCGGGAAAGGACACCGCGAGTTTCCCTGCCTGTCCCGCGCGCACAACCCGTCCAATTGTGTCCCCTGCACGGACTTCTCGCCCTGGATCAGGGAACGGGTGCGCACGGGCGACAGCGACGGCGTGGCCGAGTACCTCTGGCGGGTGCGCCGGACCAACCCGGAGAGCGGCGGGAATCACGAGCAGGTGCTCCGGAAGTACACCGACCTGGCCCAGGCGCTGCTCGCCGCGCCGTTGAGCCGGCATCTGGAGCTGGGCACCGACGAGGCCTACCTCGACCTCCGGGTGGCGCTGGTGATGCTGGCCGCGCACGAGAGCTTCTCCGGCTTCATCATGGCGGGCGAGTCGGCCGACTTCGTCGCCGCCGTCATGGCGCCGTACAGCCTTTCCCTCGCCCAGGCGGGCGAGCTGCTGCATGCGCGAAACTCGTTCGTTCTCGAGATGGGCAAGGAGATGGAGTACTGGGCCATCTGGCCGCCCCTCCCGCCCGACGCGCTCCGCTCTCCCATTCCACCCCACGACACCAACTTTCAATCGCTGCTCGGCTCCCTGCGTGAAGCTTCCGCTGGGATCCCGGGCCCACGCGGTGGACGCACTGCGGCACATCAGCGCCGATCCCTGCGCCCCCCGCTCCTTGGGGAGCCTCTGCCGCTACGAGACCAGGCGCTCCGGTCTCGAGGTGGGCGAGTCGTCCCGCATGATCCTGGACAACGGCATCGTGGCCCCCGCGACCGACACCGGGAGCTGGCTCCACGGCTGGACCCGCCGCCAGCTGCTCGGCTTCCTGGCCGAGGCCGGAGTGCGGGCGCCGAAGTCGTGGAGCAAGGAGCGGCTGGCCGAGGTGGCCATGGCCGACTGTGCGGCGGCGGTACGCTCCCGCATGGAGGAGTCCGGCGCGGTGGAGCTGGCGCCGGCCCACGCAGAAGCGGCTCACCGGCTGGTGCGCTACATAGATGATGTGAAGGAGACCTGGCGGGTGTGGCTGGGGTTCGGGACCGGCGTCGGAGGGTAAGGGGTTGTCGAACCTTCGGGTTCCGGCTCCTTCGCTGCGCTCAGGCTGACAACTCCTCTCTTATCTCTCACCTCAAATAAGCCCTCCCCGTCTCAGTTTCCCGATCTGATCGAACCGTTCCTCGTGCACCGCTAAGACTTCCTCTGGCGACACCGTAGCCACGCCGGGCTTTCCGACTTCCACCCCCGCCGCGTAGTTGGCCAGCTGGGCCGCTTCTCTCAACGAGGCGCCAGCCGCGAGTGCGGTGCCGAGCCAGGCGGTGACGGTGTCGCCGGCACCGGAGACGTCGTAGATCTGCCGCGCCATGCTGGGGATCTGGATCAGGTTTCCATCCTTGGTCACCAGCACCATCCCCTCCGAGCCCAACGTCACCAGCAGATTGTCCACCTTGAGCCGGGCCAGCACCTCGGGCAGCGCGTTCCCGTTGGTGAGATCCACCGCCGCGCCGAGGGCGGATTCCAGCTCCCGCCGGTTGGGCTTGAACACGGTGGCGCCGGCGTACTCGAAGAACTGGCGGTACTTGGGATCCACCACGATGGGGATGCCCCGCCGCCGGGCGATCTCCATCACGGCGGCGATCAGCTGGGGCGGGAGGGCGCCCTTGTTGTAGTCCTCCAGCAGGAGCGCGTCGGCGTCGGCCAGCGCCTCGCGCGCGGCCGCCACCAGCCGGGCCAGGTCGGGGCCGTCCAGCAGGGAATCCACTTCATCGTCGATCCGCACGATCTGTTGCCCCCGGGCGATGATCCGGGTCTTGGAGGTGGTAGGCCGGCCGGCGATGGTGAGCACAAAGCGGTCTTCCAGCCGAGCTACCGCCAGCTCCTGCCGGATGGAGGCGCCGTCGGCGTCGTCACCCACGGCGCCGACCAGGAGGCAGCTCGCCCCCATGGCCGCAACGTTGGCGGCGACGTTCGCCGCCCCGCCGAGGGCGGCGTGCCGTTCCTTCAAGGTCACGACCGGGACCGGCGCCTCGGGTGAGAGCCGCTCGGTGTCGCCGACGAGATAGCGGTCCAGCATGATGTCGCCCACCACCGCGACTCGGCTGCTCCGCATCCGCTGGATCAGCTGGAGCACCCGCTCCCGGGTGAGCGGCTGGGGCGGCTGTTTCATCGGAGGGTTCCCTCCCGGCTGAGACCGAGCGTCACCTGAATTCGTCCCTCGAAGCGGTCGGCAGTCTGTCCGGCGACATGCTGCCAGTTGGTGATGTGGTGCAGGCCCGCGTTCGCCATGAGGTCAAGCGGACCCTGCCGCCCGCTGACCCCGAGTCCCAGCCGATAGGTCCGCTCCACCACACCGATGAAGATCAGCGGCGTCTGCGACAGCTCCACCGGCGCGGATGGAAAGGGAGCGTCGATGGCTCCCTCGCCCTGGCGCAGCAGGGTCAGGTCCGGGCTGACCAGCCACCGGTCCGCGACCGGTATCGACATGCTGGCGGTGAGCTGATCCATGTCGGCGAAGTTCCGGCCCAGCCCCACCCCGTGATCGGTGAAGTTCTCCAATGGATTGAAGGTCCGAAAGGCCAGGCTGGTGGCCCGGGTATAGAAGGCGCGCCAGGCCCAGGTCGAGCGCAAGGGCCCGAAGGCCGCCAGGGTAAGCGCCCAGCGGTCCGGCACCCGGTTCGGTCCACTCCGGTTTTGATAGGAGATGTCGTCGATGGCGAGCTGGGCCTGGAAGGTGGCCCGGCGGAATGCCCGCCAGTGAATGTCGCTGCCGAGGATGACATTGCCCCGGTCGCCCAGGCCGATGGTGTTGGCCAGATAGCTGATCGAGAGCGGATTGCGATAGCGGGTCTCGAAGTTGCGATCCGCTCCCGCCAGGACCACGCCCTCCCAGAAGCCGAGGGTGAGCCGGCTCGAGGGCCGGGCATGGAGGCGATGCACGAAGTAGTAGCGATGCACCGTGCGTCCCAGGGAGTCGATCTCATCCCGCAAGTCGGTGGCGAAGGCGGAGAGCCGGATATCCCCGTTGCCAATCTCGAGCGCCAGTCCCTGATGCTCGTAGCCGTAGTTGCTCAGCGGTATTCCCGGAAGGCCCACCGGCCCCCAGTTACGGTCAGTCTGGCCGTAGAAGAGGTTGCCGTACTTGAACTGGGCACTGATGTATGCATCGGCGATGCGGCCGGTGAACTTGAGATCAGTGCGGCCGCCCCAATCGGGATCATCCAGCAGAGCCGGCTCCGCCATCGGCCGGGTTACCAGCACCACGTTGCCGAAGACGGCCGAGCCGCCCAGCTCGGCATAGGGGCGGGTGCGGCCGGCGCCGGCGGGATGGAGCAGGTCGCGGCGACCGTGGGTATAGGCCTGGGCTCCGGCGCGACCTTCCAGCTGCCAGGAGTTGCCGGGCGGATCGTCGAATTCGGTCCGCAGCTGCCGGATCAGACTGGCATCGGACGCGGACGAGGTGTCTGCCGCGGCCAGCACGCGCACCGCATCGGAGCGGCGGAACGGGCGGATCAGGGGCGACGGATCTTCCACCTCTCCCCGCGCGATGAGATGCTCGAGCAAGGGGAGCCGGGGATCGTCCAAGCGGGATGTAGGGGGAGGCCTGGGCGCGGGCCGGGGTGGCAGACACGACGCCGGCCAGGGCCGTCGCGACCAGGAGAACGCGAATTGATGCCGGCATCGGGTCCAAACCTAATTACTATCTTGCTCGCCTGCGCGGCTGGGTGCACGTTTGCGGCGGTTTGATCCGGAGTTCGGCCTTCGAGGGGATAAGATGATGTCGAAACAGGACCGGCTCGATCCCGAAACCCGCGATCTGGTGCGCTTCGCCGCCGCCATCGCGCAGGGATACGAGCCGGAGCTGCGGGAGCGAGTGACCAAGCTCCGGTCCTCCGGGGTGCCGGCGGAATGGGTGGAAGAGCTGCTGCTGCAGAGCGTGTTGATGGTAGGATACCCGCGCGCGCTCATTGCCCTGGGGGTGTGGCGGAAGCTGGGCGGCGGTTCCGCACCGGACGCCGATCCGGATGAAGACTATGGCCGGGCGGCGGAGTGGACTCGGCGGGGTGAGGAGCTGTGCGAGGTGGTATACGGTGAGAACTATCCCAAGCTGCGGGAGAGCGTCCGCGCGTTGCACCCGGCGGTGGAGAGCTGGATGATCACCGAAGGATATGGCCGTACCCTTGCCCGTCCTGGCCTCGACCTCATGCGGCGGGAGCTCTGCACCGTGGCCCAGACCGCCGTCCTGGAGGCTCCGAGGCAGCTGCACTCGCACCTGCGCGGCGCCATCAACGCCGGCGCCACCCCGGGGCAGATCGAAGGGGCGCTGTCGATCGTCAATCCACTGCTCTCGTTCGATCAGTGGAAGAAGGTCAAGCAGCTCTGGCGCACGGTCCAGCAGGGATGGTTGCAGGGGCAGCAATAATGCTGATCGATCGCGCGGTAGTCCGGGTGGTGGCAGGCACCGGTGGGTCCGGGGCCAGCTCCTTTGCCCGCTTCAAGTACAAGCCCAAGGGTGGACCCGACGGGGGAGACGGCGGCCACGGCGGCAGCGTCTTCGTCCGAGCCGATCCCAACCTTTCTACCCTGCTCGACTATCGCTATCGCACCCTATGGCAGGCGGACCGGGGCGAGCACGGCAAGGGAAAGACCAAGACCGGTGCGTCCTCCCCCGACATCTATCTCCCGATTCCGCCCGGCACCGTAGTGCGCGATGCCGCCAGCGGAGCGTTGATCGGCGAAGTGCTCGAAGCCGGCGATACGCTGCGGGTGGCCCGCGGCGGCCGAGGGGGGCGGGGCAATGCCCGATTCGCCACCTCCACCCATCAGGCCCCGCGGGAATGGGAGCCGGGCGAGGAGGGAGAAGACCGGCAGATCGAGCTGGTGCTGAAGCTCATTGCCGATGTGGGACTGGTGGGAGAGCCCAACGCCGGCAAAAGCACGCTGCTCTCGGTGGTGTCGGCCGCCCGTCCCAAGATCGCCGACTACCCCTTCACCACGCTGGAACCGAACCTGGGCGTGGTGGCGCTCTCCGGGCACCGCACCTTTGTGATGGCCGACATCCCCGGGATCATCGAAGGCGCGCACGAAGGCAAGGGGCTCGGCTTCCGCTTTCTCCAGCATGTGGAGCGCACCCGGGTGCTGGCCTTTCTGGTTCCGCTGGACAGCGAAGATCTTCAGGCCGCGTATACCCGGCTCCGCCGGGAGGTCCGGCAATACAGCGAGACGCTGGCAGAGAAGGAGCACGTAGTAATTCTGACCAAGCGGGATCTGCTGCCGGCCGGCGCCTCGGTGCCTCGGCTCGATGCGCCCGACGCGGCAGCCGTGTTGGCGGTGTCCAGCGCCGCGGGGCAGGGGATCGAGGAGCTGAAGGAGTATCTCTGGAAGCAGGTGGAACAGGCCAAGGCGAGCGAGGAGGAGGAGCTGAGTGAACGATGAGCGCATCGCCTACCTGACGCTGACCCAGGTGCCCGGCATGGGCAGCGCCCGACTTGAAAAATCTGCTCGCAGTCTGTTCCACCGCACTCGGCGCCCATTCGGCGCCGATCGCGTTTTTATGCACCGTGCCCGGAGTTTCTCGGGCCCTCGCGACCGCGCTCAAGGCGACGCCGCTGGAGACCGGCCGGGCCATGCTGGAACACGCCGCCCGGCTGGGCGCCAGGGTGCTGCTGCCGGACGATGCGGAGTATCCGGCGTTGCTGCGGCCAATTCCCGAGCCGCCGCCGGTGCTGTTCGCGCTGGGAAACGACGCGCTGATGGGCCGGCCGGCCGCGGCCATCGTGGGCAGCCGGGACCACTCCGCCTACGGCGCCGAGGTCTGCCGCGCCATCGCGACTGCGGCGGCAGGGGCCGGAGTGGTCATCGTGAGCGGCATGGCCCGAGGGCTCGATGCCGTGGCCCAGACTGCGGCACTCGACTGCGGCGGCAGCTACCATCGGCGTGCTCGGCAACGGGCTCGGCGTGGTCTACCCTTCGGCCAATCGAGCGCTGTACGACCGGGTGGCCAAGGACGGTCTCCTGCTCACCGAGTTTCCGCCCGGAGAACGCCCCCATGCCGGCAGCTTTCCCCGCCGGAACCGGCTGATCAGCGGCCTCTCCCGGGTTACCGTCGTCGTGGAGGCGGCGCGTCGGCTCAGGGGCGCTCATCACGGCGGGAACGGCGCTGGATCAGGGCAGGGAAGTGATGGCGGTGCCCGGGCAACATCACCAGCCCGGTGTCGGTGGGCACCAATCGAGCTGATCCGCGATGGCGCGGCCCCGGTGCTCGAGCCGGACGATCTGCTGCAGCATTTTCCCGAGCTGGCGCGGCGAGCTCCGCGCGAAACCGGTCATGCCGGCGCCGTCCGGCCGTTGCCCGAGGCGCTCTCGGCGGAGGAACGGCAGCTGGCGGAGCTGCTGGGCAGCGAGGCGATACATCCGGACCAGCTCGCCGGTCGGTTGCAGCGGCCGATCGGCGAAGTCCTGGGTCTGCTTAGCGGGCTGGAGATCGCGGGGGTGGTGGAGCAGAGGCCGGGTAGGGTGTTCAGAAGGGTGTAGGCACTGAGCGTCGGTCGCGCGCGAATGAGCAGCTACCCGTTCCGGCCGCTGCAGTGCGCTGCGTCAGCGATGCAGGATCAGCGCAGAGGGTCGGAGCTGTCCCGCACGTCGACGATGCGCCCGGTCTCACCGAGGACGCCTCGCTGATTCGCCGCTCGGCCGCGCACTGAGCAGCCAGGTGGTGTTCCAGCGCGGGGTGGGGGGCCTCCCCGCTAGATTTCAGCGTGCACCTCTACCTTCACGTCCCCTTCTGCGCCCGCCGCTGCAGCTACTGCGACTTCGCCATCGCGGTGCGGAAGCAGGTTCCGTCCGACGCCTACGTCGCCGCCGTGCTCGGCGAGTGGGCTCTCTGGCAGTCCGATCAGGCGTGGGACGCGTCGCCGAACGTGGAGACCGTCTATTTCGGCGGGGGAACGCCATCGCGGGTGACCCCGGCCGCCATCGCCCGCTTGCTGGAACAAATCGCTGCCGATCGCCCCATTGTATCGGGAGCCGAAATCACCCTCGAGGCCAACCCGGACGACGTGACGCTTGCCGGCGGCGCGAGCCTGGCGAGACGCAGGGGTGAACCGGGTGTCGCTCGGCGTGCAGTCGTTCCATCCCGGCGTGCTCGAGTGGATGCATCGCACCCACACGGCCGATCAGGTACCCCGTGCGGTCGAAGCGATTCGCTGCGCCGGGATCGACGATCTTTCCGTCGACCTGATCTTCGGCCTGCCGGCGGAACTGCAGCGCGACTGGTCCCGGGATCTCGACCAGGCCTTTGGCTCGGAGCCCGATCACGTCTCGCTCTACGGTCTCACGGTCGAGGCGCACACCCCGCTGGGTCACTGGACCGGGCGGGGCGAGGTAAAGCCGGTGGACGAGGAGACCTACGCCGCGGAGTATCCTGGCGCGCACGACCAGGCACTCACGGCTCACGGGTTCGAGCACTACGAGGTGTCCAACGCCGCCAGGAAGGGCCATCGCGCCCGGCACAACTCCGCCTACTGGCGGCGAGCGCCGTTCATCGGCCTGGGACCGTCGGCCCATAGCGGGTTTGCCACCGAACGGCGGTGGAATGTCCGGGAGTGGGCGGCCTACGAGCGCATCATTGCCGCGGGCAAGTCGCCAATGGAGGGGCGCGAGCTGCTGGACGACTGCGGCCATAGCGCTGGAGGATCTTATCTCTGGCTCCGCACCAGCGAAGGCGCCGACCTCGACCGGGTGCCGCCCGCCGGTCAGGGTGCAATGGGAGCAGGCCGGCTGGGCCAGCGTGACGGATGACCGGATCCGCCTCTCGCCCGAGGGATGGCTCCGGCTCGACGGGCTGGTGGCAGCCATCCAAGCGTAACTAGTGCCATTGGTTTCACTTCTCCGTTCACTCGGGCGGTTCTAGATTTCCCCCATGCCAACCTCAGATCAGCTGAGTGAGCGGGAGCTGCGGGTGCTCGAGGCGGTCGTCCAGACCTACATCGAGACCGCCGAGCCCGCCGGGAGCCAGACCATTGCCCGCAGGTTCGGGCTTGGGGTCTCCCCGGCTACCATCCGGAGCACCATGAGCGAGCTGGAGGACAAGGGGTATCTGTTCCACCCCCATACCTCCGCCGGGCGGATTCCCACCGATCGGGCCTACCGGGTTTACGTGGACACCCTCATGCGGCTCTCGCCGCCGAGTCACCAGGAGCAGCACACTCTCCGCTCCGAGCTGACCGGCACCCGGAGCGCGGTGGAGGAGATTCTCCGGCGGGCCGCCCAGGTCCTCGGGGTGCTGACCCAGGAGCTGGGTGTGGCCGTGGCTCCCGCGTTGGATCAGGTCGTTCTGGAGCGGTTGGAGCTGGTACAGGTAGCGTCCGAGCGGCTGTTGCTGGTCTTCAATCTTCGCAGCGGGGTGGTGCGAACCATCTTCGTCGAGGTGCCCGGGTTGCTGGGCCCGTCGGTTCAGCAGGTGGCCCAGATCCTCAACGAGCGGCTCGCCGGGCTGACGCTGAAGGAGATCCGGACCAACCTGCCCGAGCGGCTGCGCGATGCCGGTGGCAGCGCCGAGGGACGGGAGCTGCTCAACATATTCATCGCCGAAGGCGACGGGCTGTTCGATCTCTCCCACGCGGAGAACGCGGTGGTGATCGGCAGCGCCCAGATGCTGGCGGACCAGCCGGAGTTTGCCTCCAACTCGCGGATGCGCGAGCTGCTGCGGTTGACGGAGGGGCGGGACCTGTTGAAGCAGGCGCTTGAGTCCCGCCGGCAGCGAGGGCTCTCCATCACCATCGGCGGAGAGAACCCCGATGCCCGGCTCAGTGATTTCACCCTGGTCACCTCCTCCTACGAGGCCGGGGGGCTGAAGGGCGTCATCGGAGTCATGGGCCCGACCCGGATGCCCTACGACAAGATCATCGGACTGGTGGAGCACACCAGCCGCCTGGTGGAAGGATTGCTGGAGTGAGCGATTTCTACGTGCTGCTGGGTGTTACCCGGGACGCTTCCGAGGCCGAGATCAAGAAGGCCTACCGGAAGCTGGCCATGGAATACCACCCGGACCGCAACCCGTCGCCCCAGGCGGAGGCCCGGTTCAAGGAGATCACCGAGGCGTACGAGGTGCTGCGCGACCCGCAGAAGCGCTCGGCCTACGATCGCTACGGCAAGGCCGGCGTGGGCGCCGGCGCCGGCGGCTTCGGGTTCCACCACGTCGATCTCAGCGAAGCGCTCAACATCTTCATGCGCGACTTCGGCGGGTGGCTTCGAGTCGCTCTTCGGCGGGGCCGGCGGTCCCGGTCGGACGAGCGGCGGGGCCAGGACATCCGGGTCACGGTCCGGCTGACGCTCACCGAAGTCGCCCTGGGTGTCAAACGGTCGATCAAGATCAAGAGTCTCGAGCGCTGCACCGCCTGCGATGGAAGCGGCGCCAAGAAGGGCACCAAGCCGGTCACCTGCAGCACCTGCAGCGGAAGTGGCGAGGTTCGCCGGGCGGCCCGCAGCATGTTCGGGCAGTTCATCTCGGTGGCGCCATGCCCCACCTGTGCCGGCGAAGGCACCGTGATCAGCCAGCCCTGCGAGGTGTGCCGGGGTGAGGGCCGGGTTCGGGGCGAGCGCACCGTGAGCGTGGACATTCCGGCCGGGCGTCTCTACCAACAACTATCTCACCCTCCGGGGCGAGGGAGCGGTCGGCCCCCGCAACGGCCCCAAGGGCGATCTGCTGGTGATGCTCGACATCAAGGAAGACGAGCGGTTCGAGCGCCAGGGCGACGATCTGATCTACGATCTCCCGCTCTCCTTTTCCCAGGCCGCGCTGGGCGGTGAGCACCCGGTGCCCACTCCCTACGGCGACGAGAGCCTGCGCATCCCGGCCGGCACCCAGCCGGAGACGGTCCTCCGCCTCCGGGGCCGGGGTCTCCCGATCCTGGGTCAGGACAGCAAGGGCGATCTGCTGGTGCGGGTCCACGTCTGGACCCCGGAGCGGCTGAACGACGAGCAGGAGCGCCTCTTCCGCGAGCTGGCCAAGCTGGAGGGAGAGCCGCCCAAGCGTTCACCCGGCTTCTGGTCCAAGCTCAAGGAGGCCTTGGGCGCATGAGCTGGTGGGCCATCGACGTCCGGACGCCCGCCGAGCAGAGGGACTCGATGGGAGCGTGGCTGGTGGCCCAGACCGGACATGCGGTGGAGGAGCGGGAGGACGGCACCCTGGTGGCCTTTGCCCCCGACGAGCGGTCGGCCGAGGTGTTGGAGGCCGAGCTGGGTCGCCAGGCGGATCAGCCGGTGGAGATCCAGCGCCATCGCGATCGATGGCACCGATTGGTCCACCCGCTGGCGCGACGGGCTGGTCGCCAGGCATATCGAGCAGCTCACCGTCATTCCTTCCTGGCTGCCCGAAGCGTCGGAGCCCGACCCGCTCACCATCGTGCTCGACCCGGAGACCGCGTTCGGCAGTGGGGAGCACGGCTCGACTCGAGTCGCCCTCACGCTGCTGGCCCGCTCCCTCCGCCGGGTGACCGGGTCCTCGACCTCGGCAGCGGCAGCGGGATCCTCGCCATCGCCGCCATCAAGCTCGGCGCCGCTCGGCGCCATCGGAATCGACGACGATCCCGAGGCCAACGAGGTGGCCGCGCGGAACGCGGCGCGCAACGGTGTGGCCGAGCGGGTCGAATTTCTCGAGGGCGACGCGGGTGTACTGGCTCCGCTTCTGGCTCCGGCCGATCTGCTTCTCTCCAATATCCTGCGCTCGGTCAACACCGCACTCTTGCCGGTGATCTTCCAAACGCTTCGTCCCCATGCCGTGGCGATTTTCTCCGGCATGGAGCACGCGGAGGCCGAGGAGTTTCGCCGAGCGTTGAGCGATGCGGGCTTTTCGGTGGAGCAGGAAGCGCTGGACGCGGGTTGGTGGGGAGTGGCGGCCAAGCGCCCGCGATGAGGGTGGTGATTCAGCGGGCGGGGCTCCGGGCGGGTGGGCAGCGGGGCAGCGGGTAAGCCTGGATGAAGACGAGGTGCATCACCTGCGGGTGCGCCGGGCGAAGGACGGGGAAGCGGTGGAGATCCTGGATGGAGCGGGTCTGCGGGGAACCGGTCGGCTGGTGCAGGACGGGAAGCAGTGGGCGGTGGAAATCGAGTCGGTGGAGCGCGAGGAGCCTCCGGCCGAGCTGACGCTGGCGGTGGCGGCAGGCGATCGGGAACGGTTTGCCTGGCTGGTGGAGAAGGCCGCCGAGCTGGGCGTCACCCGCATCGTTCCGCTGGAGACGGCGCGCACCGCGGGCGTGGCCACTCGGCTGAAGCCGGCGCATCTGGAGAAGCTGCGCCGGGGTGCGCTCGAAGCCATCAAGCAGTCGGGTTCGGCGTGGGCGCCTCAGGTGGAGGAGCTGGTCTCGTTGGAGGAGTTTGCCCGGCGGACGGTCGATGGCGCCGGGTGGCTGGCCGACGTCGGCGGTGCTGCGCCCCCGGCCCAGCTGGACCGGGAGCCCGGTCTCCGTCATGATCGGTCCCGAGGGTGGTCTCACCGAGGCCGAGCGGATGGCACTCACTGCGGTGGGCTTTCGCCCGGTGGCGCTGGGCCGGCACACCCTCAGATTCGAGACTGCGGCGCTCGCGGCGGCCGCGGCGGTGGCTCAGGCGAGAATGCGGGGACTGCATGGCTGATTGTCTCTTCTGCAAGATCGTGGCGGGCGAGATCCCGGCGAAGGTGGTCAAGCGCTCGGCCGACGCGCTGGCGTTCCGGGACATCGATGCCAAGGCCCCGGTGCACGTGCTGGTGATTCCCACCCGGCACATCCCGGCGGTGCGAGATGCCAAAGGTCCGGACGGTGAGCGGCTGCTGGGCCGGCTCCTCAGCTTTGCCGCCGAAGTGGCGGGCGAGCTGGGCCTGGATGGCGACGGCTACCGGATCGTGACCAATACGGGGAAGAACGCGGGTCAAAGCGTGGACCATCTGCATCTGCATGTTCTGGGCGGTCGCAAGATGACCTGGCCTCCCGGTTAAGACGGGAAGTCGCCGTCCTCCCTCGCCCTTCCGCCCACAGCCACTCCCGAATAAATTTCTCAACTTGTTCAGGTTGCTGCCCTTACCGGGCATGAGAGGGGTGAGTAAGCGAATGCCAGAAGTCGTCATTCACGATGACGAGAGCTTCGAGCGGGCACTAAAACGGTTCAAAAAGAAATGCGAGAAAGCCGGTATTCTCTCGGACCTTCGCAAGCACCGGCATTTCGAGAAACCGAGTGAAAAGCGGAAGCGGAAGATGAATGCCGCGGTCCGTAAAACTCGTCATGGCCCCCGTGTCCCCCGAGCCTAACCTCGCCGCAACCTTGCGCGCCGCGCTCAACGCGGCCCGCAAGGCGCAGGACAAAGAGCGCACCCTCGTTCTCGGCACCATCCTCGCCAACCTCAAGAATCGCGAGATCGAGCTCCGCCGGCCTACCACCGACGACGAAGTCGCCGACGTGCTGCGCAAAGGGATCAAGATCCGCCGCGAAGCGATCGAGCAGTACGCCGCGGGCGGGCGGAAGGATCTCGCCGACAACGAGGCGGCGCAGATCAAGGTGCTGGAGGAGTTCCTGCCTCCGGCCGTAGATCCGGAAGAGATTCGCGCCGCGGTGCGGAGCGCGATCGGAGCCGGCGCCAAGGACATCGGCAAGGTGATGTCGCAGGTGTTGCCCCAGTACAAGGGCCGGGCCGACGGCAAGCTGATCAACCAGATCGCCCGCGAGGAGCTGCAGGCCGGCTGATGACGCAGGTGCAACCACTCTCTCCCGACGGGGTGCCGGCCCAGATGCAGGGCGGCACCCCGTTGCCGTTGCCAGCGGAGCAGACCGCCGATGCACTCGAGACCATCGAGTTCGGTCCGGTGCTCGAGCTGGTCGCCGCCCATGCGGTCGGCCCGCTGGGCGCCGAGCGGGTGCGCGGCCGCCGGCCCACCGACGACCTGGCCTGGATTCGAGCGGAGCTGGCGCGGGTGGGGGAGGTCGCGGGACTGTTCCGCCGGGGCGATGGGCTACTGGCGGAGCCGATCCCCGACGTGACCCGCACGCTGGCACGGCTCCGGATCGAGGGCAGCGTCCTCGAAGGCGTCGAGCTCGCGGCCCTGCTGCGAGCGCTGGTCGCGGCCCGGTCGGTTCACGCCGATCTCCGCCGGGTGGCTGAGTCGGCTCCCGCTGCGGCGGCGCTGGCGCGAGCGCTCCCCGACCGGGCCATCGAGCTCCGGCTCGAGCGGTCGGTCGATTCCGATGGCAACCTGCTGGACTCCGCCAGTCCGCGTCTTGCTGCCGCCCGGCGAGAGGTGCAGGCGGCCCGGCAGCGCCTGCTGCGGCGGCTGGACACGCTGCTTCGAGGGCTCGAGTCGGGCTCCGCGCCTTCCGACGCGACGGTGACGGTGCGGGGGAATCGCTACGTGATCCCGGTGCGGCGCGACTCCCGCAGCCGCCCGCCGGGCATCATCCACGACGAGTCCGGCAGCGCCGGCACCTTGTTCATCGAGCCCTCCGAGACCATCGAGCTGGGCAATGCGCTGCGGGAAGCACAGGTGGAGGAGGAGCGGGAGACCCTGCGGGTGCTGCGGGAGCTGACCGACCTGCTTCGTCCCCAGCTGGCCCTGCTGCGCGACGCCGTGGAGATGTGCGTGGCGGTGGACGATCTCGTGGCCCGGGCCCGCTACGCCGTTGCCACAGCGGGCGAGGTACCCGAGGTGGCGCTCGCGCCGGCCGAGCTTCGCATTGTGAATGGCCGGCATCCGCTTGCTGCTCGGGGGCAGCAGCCCGGTGGTGCCGTTTGATCTCGAGCTGGCGACGGGGGAGCGCACGCTCCTGGTCAGCGGTCCCAATACCGGGGGAAAGACGGTGCTGCTCAAGGCGGTGGGACTGGCGGCGGCGCTGGCTGGGAGCGGGATCATCCCACCGGTCGGGGAAGGGAGCGCCGTCCCCATCTTCCGGCGATTCTTTGCCGACATCGGCGACCGGCAGTCGATCGCGGCGAGCCTCTCCACCTTCAGCGCGCATGTGCGCATGGTCCGGCGAGTGCTGGAAGAAGCGGACGAGGAGAGTCTGGTGCTGCTGGATGAGATCGGCAGCGGCACCGATCCGGTGGAGGGCGCGGCGCTCGCTTCGGCCACGCTGGTCTCGCTCACCGAACGGGGCTCGGTTACGCTCGCGACCACGCACCTCGGCGCATTGAAGGAGCTCGCCAGCGGCACCGGTGGGGTGGTGAATGCGTCGCTCCAGTTCGATGCGGCGACGCTCACGCCGACCTACCGGTTGCTCAAAGGGGTGCCGGGTCGCTCCTACGGCCTCGCCATCGCCCGCCGGCTCGGCGTCGGCGGCGAGATCCTCGCGGATGCCGAATCCCGGGTCCCCGACGCGGAGCGCCGGCTGGACGCGCTGCTCGCCGCAGTCGAAGAGCGCGAAGGCGAGATGCGGCAGGCCCAGAGCGCGCTGGAGGAACGGGTGGTGGAGCTCGACTCGCTCACCGCACGGCTGCAGGTTCAGCAGGAGAGTCAGACCGCTCGGGAGGCCGAGCTCAAGCGGCGCGAAAAGGAAGCCGAACGGGAGGGCCGGAAGCAGGCGCGAGCCTATCTGCTGGAAGCGCGCCAGCGGGTCGAGGAGGCTCTGGCGGCAGCACGGGGAGCGGTAGACGAGGCAGCGGCCCGGGAGGCGAGGCGGTTGGTGGAGGAGGGGATTGTCGCGGAAGGGAAGTGGCTGGCGGGGCAGCGGGGCAGCGGGGCAGCGGGGCAGGAAGAAACGTCAGACGAAATCGCGCCTGGTGCGCGCGTACGTCTAGAAACGTGGCGGTACCGGAGAGGTTACGGAAATCCGTGCCGATGGGAAGGTGGTGGTATCCGTGGGTGCAATGCGAGTGGTAACCGACGCGTCAACTCTTACAGCTCTGTCTCGCGCAAGGATGATCGCGCAGTTCGAAGCCAAACTGCCCCGCTGCCCAGCGGCCCGTCCGCCCGGGCACCGCCCCGCTGGAAATCGACCTCCGCGGCATGACGGGAGACGAGGCCGAAACTGCGACCGTTGCCGCAGTCGATGCAGCCGTGCTGGCCGAACAGCCCTATCTTCGCATCATCCATGGAATGGGGACTGGAGTCGTGCGCGAACGGGTGCGTCGAGTGGTCGCCAAGGATCGCCGGATCGCGAAGTACGCCTTTGCCCCGCGCAACCAGGGCGGGACTGGAGTGACCATCGTCGAGTTCTCCGCGTGAGCATGATCCCGGAAGAGGTCATCGAGCAGGTCCGCGACAGCGTGGACCTGGTGGGCCTCATCGGCGAGTCGGTGGCGCTCAAGCGGACCGGGTCCGACTACCGCGGACCCTGTCCCTTCCACGGGGGCACCAACCGGAACTTTGCCGTCATCCCCAAGAAGGGCAGGTACTACTGCTTCGTCTGCCATGAGTCGGGCGATGTGTTTTCCTGGTTCATGAAGCGACACGGCATGAGCTATCCCGACGCGGTGCGGGAGACCGCGCGTCGCACCGGTATCACCATTCCGGAGCGAGCCGAGCGGGCCGGTCCCGATCCGCATGAGCCGCTCTATGGCGCGGCCGCTGCGGCCCACGACTGGTTCACCCGCCAGCTGCTGGAACTGCCCGAGGCCAAAGTGGCCCGGGAGTACCTGGAGCATCGCGGCATCCCGCTGGAGACCGCGGGCATGCTCGGTCTCGGCTTTGCCCCACCCGGCAAGCCGTTCCTCACCGCGATGGCGCAACTGGGTATCGAGCCCGGCATCCTCCTCAGGGCCGGTTTGTCGGCGCAGCGGGAGGACGGCGAGGTGATTGCCCGGTTCCGCGGCCGGCTGCTCTTCCCCATTCATGACCTGCGGGGCCGAGTGGTGGGGTTCGGTGGACGGTTGCTTGGCCCCGGCGAGCCGAAATACCTCAACTCGCCCGAGACCGAGATCTTTCACAAGGGGAGGCAGCTGTACAATCTGCACCAGGCCAAGGGTCCGATCCGAAAAGAGGAATCGGTCATCCTGGTGGAGGGCTACTTCGACGTCCTGCGGCTGGTGCTCGCCGGGGTGGAGCACGTGGTGGCGCCGCTGGGCACCGCACTTACCCCCGATCAGGCCGCCTTGCTCCGCCGGTTCACTCCCGCGGCCACCCTGCTCTACGACAGCGATCAAGCCGGGCTCCGAGCCACCTTCCGCTCCGGCGACGAGCTGCTGCGGCAGAGTGTGCGGGTCCGAGTCGCGACCCTGCCGCCGGGTGAAGATCCCGACACCCTGGTCCAGAAGGGTGGAGTGCCGGCGCTGGACGCGGTGCTGCGCGACGCGGTCGACCTGTTCGAGCGCAAGATCCAGTTGTTGGAGCGACACGGCTGGTTCGAGGGAGTCGAGCACCGTCGCGACGCGGTGGATCGCCTGTTGCCCACCATCAGAGCGGCGGCCGACCCGATCACCCGCGAGTTGTATCTTTCGCTCGCCGCCGGCAGGGCTGGGGTCAGCAAGGAAGTGCTGGAGCTGGAGCTGAGTTGAAAGCGGGGCAGCAGGGCGGCGGGGCAGCGGGGCAGTGGTTGAACGGCAGGGCACCCCAAGCCCAGCTGCGCGAACTGGTCGAGCGCGGAGAAGTCCGGAGTCGCAGCTGATCACCGCCCTGCTCGCGGCGCCGGAATGGATCGCTAAAGCCCGGGAGGAGCTGGCCCCATCCCTCTTCGAATCTCCCCGACTGCGCGAGGTCTTTGAGGCTCTCCTCCGGCAGGAGGCTCCCTCGGATCAAATGCCGGAAGGGTTGTCGGACGGGGCGGGGCTGGCATGGTCCTACCTGAAAGAGGCGGCGCAGGATCCTGACCGGCATGATGCGGCCACACTCTACGATCGAGCAGCCCAAATCCTTCGGGCGCGACCGCAGTACCGGGAGATGCACGCCCTGGCGGATCCCGGTGACAAGCAGCGGAAACGCTCGGAGCTGAGGACCCGTTTTCCCGCGGCCGATGCGTGGTATGAATACCAGAAGGCCGCCAGGAGAGAGGCCCGGAAGGCCCAACGTTCTCGAGGAGCCTGATGCTCGCTGACCTGGTGAAGCTCTTGGATCTGCAGTCGAAAGATGCCGCCCTGACCGAGGCGGAGGGACGGCTGGCGGCGCTGGACGAGGACAGCCGCGGGTTGGATCAGGCGCACGCGCGCGCGCGCGAGAGCCTGGAAGCTGCCCGCCGTGCCATGGTGGACGGGGAACGGCGACGGGACGAACTGGAGGTCAAGATCGAGAGCTACCGCACCCTGCAGAACCGACGGAGCCAGCGGTTGGAGCACGTGCGCAACCCGAAAGAGGCTTCCACGCTCATGGCCGAGCTGGATCTGGCGAAATCGGTGATGGCCAAGGAGGAGGGAGACTGGGTGCGCAGTGCCGATGCCGTGGTCCAGCTGGAGCACAAGGTGCAGAGTGAAGAGCTGAACCTCAAGGCGGTGGAGGCGGCGCAGGCTCCCGAACGCGCCCGGCTGGCGGAGCGGCGGGCCGCCCTGGAAGCCGAGCGCGATGCCGCCCTGCGCGAGCGGGACAACAGCGCGGCCCTCATCGACAAGCCGCTCCGCACCCGGTACGAACGGCTGCGCCGGACTCGTTCCAACGATGTCGTGGTCCCGGTTGTCGGTGGGGCGTGCGGCGGCTGTCATACCGCGATCCCGCTCAACCGCCGCACTCAGATTCGGGCCGGCACGGTGGTCGACAGTTGTGAGGGCTGTGGAGCGATTCTGTACCCACCCGAGTCGGACCGGTCGGCGTGATCATCCTCCGACCGGATACGTTGGCGTGGTGAGCGTCTCCCCTCCGCCGGTGCTCCGCTGGGTGGTGGTTCCCCAGCCCGATGCCTCGGCGGTCCAGGCCCTGGCCGCTGCGCTGCATCTGCCGGCTGCGCTGGCGGCGTTGCTGGTGCAGCGGGGCCATGACACCGAAGACGCCGCCCGGCGTTTCCTGCGGCCCGCGCTCACCGACCTGTCGGATCCTCACGCGCTGGCCGGCCTGGACCAGGCGGTCGAGGTCATCGTCGCCACGGTGCGGTCCGGTGGCCGGATCATGGTGCACGGCGACTACGACGTGGACGGCCAGTGCTCCTCGGCCCTCCTCACCCGGGTGTTGCGGGAAGCGGGAGCCGACGTGCTGCCGTTCGTGCCCCACCGGCTGCGCGACGGCTATGACTTCGGTCCTGCGGGCCTGGAAGCGGCACGGGCTGCGGGAGCGGCGCTGGTCATCACCTGCGACTGCGGCATCACGGCCAACGATACGGTGCTGGCGGCAAACGCGGCCGGCATCGGGGTGGTGGTCACCGACCATCACCTGCCCGGCGCCGAGCTACCGCCGGCGCTGGCGGTTATCGATCCCCAGCGTTCCGACGACAGCTCCGGAGCCGGCTTCCTCTGCGGCACCGGCATCGCCTTCAAGCTGGTGCAGGCGCTGGTCCCCGCCCTGGGCTTGCCGGCCAATCTCCCGTTCCATCTGCTCGACCTGGTCGCCCTGGCCACCGTGGCCGACGTGGTGCCGCTGCAAGGGGAAAATCGAATTCTGGTCAAGCACGGGCTCAAGCTGCTGGCGAACAGCCGGTGGCCCGGGGTGCGCGCGTTGGTCGAGGCGACGGGACTCACGGGCAAAGAGATCCGGGCGCGCCATGTGGGCTTCGTGCTGGGCCCCCGGCTGAACGCGGCGGGGCGGGTGGGCGATGCATCGGACGGTCTCCGCCTGCTGCTGAGCGATGATCCGGCAGAGTCGACCGCGCTGGCCCAGAAGCTGGAAGTGCTCAACATCGAGCGTCAGGCCCTGGACCAGCGCATGCTGGACGAGGCTCTGGAGCAGGTGGAGCAGACCGCCGATCTGGATCGGGATGCCGGGTTCGTGCTGGTGGGCGATGGCTGGCACCCCGGCGTCGTAGGCATCGTCGCCTCCCGGGTGGTGGAGCGATACGGGCGCCCCACCTTCCTCATTGCCTTCGATGGCGACATCGGCAAGGGCTCGGGCCGGAGCACCTCCCGGTTCAACCTGCACTCGGCGCTGCTCTCCTGCGGCGATCTGCTAGAGCGGTACGGGGGGCATCACATGGCGGCGGGACTCACCATCCGCCGCGCCAGCCTGGACGCCTTCCGCGAGCGCTTCGGCGACGTGGCTCGCCAGGCACTCGGCCCCGACGACCTGGGCCCCGAGCAGCGGGTAGACCTGGAGCTGAGTCTTCCCGAGGTCACCCCCGATCTGGAGCGGCTATGCCGGCACCTCGAGCCCTGTGGCCAGGGCAACTCGAGCCCGGTGTTCGGGGTGCGCGGGGTTCGCTTCCTCAGTCGCAGCGTGGTGGGCAACGGCCATCTCAAGGGCGTGCTGGACGACGGCACGGCACGGCTCTGGGCCATCGGATTCCAGTGGGCCGACCGGGTGCCCTGGCTGGGCGACGGATTGGTGGACGCGGCGTTCCGCATCGAGTGCGACGAGTGGAACGGCTTCAGCAGCTTGCAGGCCCGGCTCTGCGCACTGTCGCCCCATGTGACTCCATGAAACGACTCAGCAGGAACAGTAGCCACGAAAACACGAAGACCACGAAAACACGAAAAAAGCACTTGTGGGTCCTTCGTGCTTTCGTTTTCTTCGTGCTTTCGTGATTGCAGTTTGAATGCGCATCGTGGCCGGGCAGTTCGGCGGGCGGCGGCTGGTTCCGCCCAAGGACAGCCGCGTGCGTCCTACCGCCGATCGGGTGCGTGAGGCCTGGATGAGCATCCTGGGTGAGGAGCTGAACGGCGCGCGGGTGCTCGATCTGTTTGCCGGGAGCGGGGCCCTGGGACTCGAGGCCTTATCGCGCGGCGCCGCGTCGGCCACCTTTGTCGAGCTGAATCCCCCGTCGCTCAGGGCTCTGGAGCAGAACATCGCCGCCCTGGGCGCGGAGGACGCCGCCACGGTGCACCGGGGGGATGCCATGCGCTACGCCGAGCGATTGCCGGAGCGGGCGTTCGACATCGTGCTCGCCGATCCGCCCTACACCATCGATCACGCGGCGCGGCTGGTGGCGCTCTTCCGCAGGACCCCGTTCGGGCGCATTCTTTCGGTCGAGCATCCGTCCGGGCTCGAGCTCGACGGCGACAACACCCGCCGCTACGGCGACACAGCCATCACCTTCTGCTTCGCGCCATGACCCGCATTGCGGTGTACCCCGGCTCGTTCGATCCGCCGACGAAGGGCCACGAAGACCTGGTCCGCCGGAGCCTGGCCCTGGCCGACCGCCTCATCGTCGCGGTGGCGGTGAACGCGCTGAAGCAGCCGCTGTTCTCGGTCGAGGAGCGGCTGGACATGCTTCGCGCCGCAATCGGTGACGACTCCCGGGTCTCCTTCCAGTCGTTCGACGGACTGTTGGCCGAGTTCGCCAAGCGGGTCGGGGCCAGCGTCATCGTGCGCGGGCTCCGGGCGGTCAGCGACTTCGAGTACGAATTCCAGATGGCCTTGATGAACCGGCAGCTGCACCCCTCGCTGGAAACGGTCTTCCTGGTCCCGGCCGTCGACCTGACCTATCTCAGCTCCAGCCTGGTGCGGGAAGTTGCCAAGTTCGGTGGCGACGTGAGCCCGTTGGTGCACCCGGTCGTGGCGAAGGCCCTGGCGCGGCGGTTCCGCGGATGAGCTTCCGGGCGCAGCTGCTGGAGCGGGCCGCGCGACGGGGAGCCCGCGTGGTGCTGTGCGAGGGCGCGGACGAGCGGGTTCGGGCAGCGGTCGAGCTGATCCGGGCCCACAAGGTGGTGGACCCGATCGTGCTCGGGGGAGATGGCATCGACCCGACCAAGGACCCGCGGCTGGGACGGATCGCCAAGTTCCTCCGGGAGCGCCGGCCCGACCGGATTCGCGACGGCGTGCACGCGCTCGATGTCGCGGCCGATCCGATAAACTTCGGCGCCGCCCTGGTGGCGCTGGGTGAGGCCGATGGCTGTGTGGCCGGCGCCAGCCATACCACGGGCGACGTGGTGCGGGCGGCCCTCTGGGCGATCGGCACCGCCCCAGGGGTCAGTCTGGTGAGCTCGTCCTTCTATATGGTTCTGCCGGGGGACATGGTCCTCACCTTCACCGACTGCGCCGTGGTTCCCGAGCCTACCCCCGGGCAGCTGGCCGAGATTGCGCTTGCCGCGGCGCGGGATCGGACTCGCCTGGTGGGTGACTCACCCCGGGTGGCTTTTCTGTCGTTCAGCACCAAGGGGAGCGCGAGCGGCCCCCCGGTGGCCCGGGTCCAGGAAGCGGCCACCCACTTCCAGCAGCTCGCGCCCAATATCCCGTCCGACGGCGAGCTCCAGGCCGACGCCGCGCTCAATCTCCAGGTCGCCGAGCGGAAGGCGCCGGGCTCGCCGGTGGGGGGGCGCGCCAACGTGCTGGTCTTTCCCGATCTCGATGCCGGGAACATCGGCTACAAGCTGGTCCAGCGGCTGGGCGGGGCGGTGGCCATCGGCCCTATTCTTCAGGGACTCGCGCGTCCGATGGCCGACCTGTCGCGCGGCGCTACCCCCGATGATATTGTCGAGGTGGCGGCGATGGTGGCCTTGCAGACCGATGCGCCAATGACTTGAGGGAGAGACGAGATGGGCTTCAGCCAGACCAAGGGGCAGGGCGGGGTCACCGTGGTGCAGGTGGACGGACAGCTGATCATCGGGAACCGGCACGAGCTCAAGGACCTGATCCAGGCGGCCCTGGATCGGGGTGAGAAGCGACTGCTGGTGGACTTTTCCCGCACTGGCTATATCGACTCGTCCGGGCTCGGCGCGCTGGTGTCGATCTCCAAGCGCATCCGGGAAGCCGGTGGCGAGCTCCGGCTCTCGGGGCTCAACGACGATCTCCGATCCCTCTTCGAGCTGACCAAGCTCGACACTCTGTTCGCCATCACCGAGACCCCCGAGCAGGCGCTGGCCAGCTTCTAGCCGCACTCGGATGACTTCGCCGCTTCGCTTCTGCGTCCGCCGGACCCCGGCCTCGGAGGCACGCGGCGCGGCGACGCTGGTAACCCTCCGGCTGCCCAGCGATGTGAACTGCATCGAGGAGGCGGTGGAGCTGGTCACCTTCCACTGCCTCGCCGGCCACGACGCGAGTCAGACCATCCGCTTCCGGCTGCGAGTCGTGCTCTCGGAGGCGCTCAGCAACGCCATCGTGCGGGGAAACTGCGAGGACCGAACCAAGTGGGTGGACGTGCGGGTTGAGCTGGTGCCCGATTCGATCAAGGTGAACGTGACCGATGAGGGACCCGGCTTCGACCCCGCCACCGTGCCCGAGCCGATCCGCCCGGAGCAGCTCGACGAGGCCCGTGGGCGGGGCCTCTTTCTCATCCGTAAGCTCGTCGACGCCGTGCAGTTCAACGAGCAAGGAAACTCCATCTGCATGATACTGCGCCGTCCGTAGGACGGCTCGATCACGTGCTCCAGGGGCTGGGCTCGCTCGTCGGGCGGGCGACTGCGCCTCTGGCGTTCCACCGACCAGAATCTCCATCTGGCCGGAGGCACTGATGCCGGCTGGTCCCTGGCCCTGCCGGCCGGTCCGGGTCTCGTGGTCACGCCCGGGGGACCGGCCTGGCTGGAGCCGCTGCCGGGCGGCAACGGATTCTGGCTCGAGATAACCGGCGAGCGGCCGGAGGAGCTGGGCCAGGCTGCGCCTCGGGTGTTGCCCATCGTGGCCGCGCTGCTGGAGGCCGAGCGGCAGCGGGCTCTGGTGGCCGAGGAGCTGGCCGGCCGCTACGAGGAGATCGACCTCCTCTACGCCATCAGCGAGATCCTCGGCCGTACCGTGCGACTGGAGGAGGCGGCGCAGATCATCGTCCGCGAGGTCAGCGCCGTGGTGGGAGCCCGCCGGGCCTCGATCATGGTCTACGACGAGGCCAGCCGCACCCTCCGCACCGTGGCCGCCCGGGGCTTCGCGCCGGAGGGATTGGTTCCAGTCAATGTGGACGACGCCAGTTCAGTGGCCGCCCGGGTGTTTCGCGAGCAACGAATTCTGACCTTCGATCCGACCGCGCCGGGGGCGATCCCATCCGGCAGCGATGAACGCGGGATATCGGGGCAGCTCGTTCATCAGCGTGCCCATCTGCTATGCGGCCCCGGGCAGCGAGCTCCGCTGCGTCGGCGTCATCAATCTGACCGACCGGATCGGGGGTGATCGCTTCACCGCTGGACGATCGCAAGCTGGTGAGCGCGGTAGCCAATCAGATCGGGGCGGCGGTGGAGAATGCCCGCCTGGTGGATCGCGACCTCCAGCAACAGCGGCTGCAGCGGGAGCTGGAGCTGGCCCACGATCTCCAGCTCAAGCTGCTTGCCTTCGCCCGCCGTGCTTCAGGGCGATGCGGAGGTGGCTGCCCGATGCCTGCCCGCCGACTCGGTGGGTGGCGACTTCTACACTTTCAGCCGTCTGGGCCGGGGACGGGTGGGCGTGATGCTGGGCGACGTCGCCTCGCACGGCTTCTCCGCAGCCCTGGTCATGGCATTGGTTATGGCTGCGGCCGGCATCCACGCCGGCGCTTCCACGACGCCGGATGAGGCGCTCACGGCTTTGCTCGACAGCCTCTCGACCGAGCTGACCAAGACCGAGATGCATTTCAGCGTCTTCTACGGAGTGCTCGACCCTATCGCCGGCCGGCTGTCCTACGCCAGCGCCGGACACCCGCACGCGTTCCGGGTGCCCCGGATCGGACCGCCGCAGCGGCTGGAGGCCACTGCTCCCCCGCTGGGTCTTGCGGCCATGGGCAGCATCCAGCGGCGCCAGGTTCCCTGGGCGACGGGCACCGACCTGCTGGTGTTGTGGACCGATGGCCTGGTCGACGCCAAGAACGACGCCGGTGAGCCGTACGGCGAACAGCGGTTGCTCGAGGAGGTCAGCGCGCACCGGGGTGAGCCGCCCGAGGCGGTGGTGAAGGCGGTGCTGCAGAACGCCGAAGAATTCGGGTCCCATCCGATCGACGATCGCACGCTACTGGTGCTTCGGATTTAGCGGTGCCCCACGCCAAGCGCCGGCTGGGACAGCATTTTCTGACCGATCCCAGAATCCTGGCGCGGATCGCCGACGCGCTCGAAGCTGGACCCGGACGACACCGTGCTGGAAATCGGGCCCGGCCATGGCGGGCTCACTAGTGCACTGGTGGAGCGGGCAGGGCGGGTGGTTACGATCGAGAAGGATCGCGAGCTGGTGCCCTCGCTTCAGGCCCGTTTCCCCACCGTGAATGTGATTGAAGGCGACGCGCTCGATCTGGATTGGCACGCTCTGATTCCTGGTCCGTTTCTCCTCGCCGGAAATATTCCCTACAACATCACGTCGCCGCTGCTGGACAAGGCACTGGTGCCTCCGGTTCCGCGCCGGATCGTGTTTCTGGTGCAAAGGGAAGTAGCCGACCGGGTCACCGCGGGCCCAGGCAGCTCGGAGTACGGGGCGCTGAGCGTGGGACTGCAGTCGGTGGCCCGCGTCGAGCGGCTCTTCAGCGTCGCTGCCGGAGCATTCCAGCCGCGCCCCAAGGTCGACTCGGCCGTCCTGCGACTGAGTCCGCTAGCGCAACCCCTGGTGAGCGACACCGAGCGCGACAGTTTCCGCGCCGCGGTGGTGGGCCTCTTCAGCTACCGGCGGAAACAACTGCTGCGGGGGGTACGCGAGTTGACCGGCTGGGACGCTGCGCGAGCTGGCGAGCTGCTGCAACGGGCAGCGGTCTCGCCCACAGTGCGGCCCGAGGTGCTGAGCCCCGCGGAGTTCGTGCAACTCCATGGTGCACTCGTTGACGGAGGGTGGCAGCCGCGATAGCTTTGTGAAACATTTCACATAAATCAGGCTGCATGCGCAAAGTCGCCGAGTCCACCGTCCGTCGTCTTTCTCTCTACCTGCGATTTCTGGAGGAGTTCGAGGGGCAGGGAATCGAGACCGTCAGCTCTGGCGCGCTCGCGTCCAGAGGCAGCACCACTTCGGCGCAGGTACGGAAGGATCTTTCGTTCTTCGGGTCGTTCGGGAAGCGGGGACTGGGCTACCCGGTGCCCGAGCTGGCCGACCGGCTGCGAGAGATCCTCGGCCTCAAGCGGCGGTACCGGGTGGGGATGATCGGAGCGGGGAAGATCGGCAGCGCGCTGGTGCAGTATCGAGGCTTCAAGCAGCGGGGCTTCGACATCGTGGCCATCTTCGACAGCGATCCGGGGAAGATCGGCCGGCAGTGGAATGGGCTCACGGTGCTCGACATCGCGACCCTGGAGAAGGAGCTGGCCCACCGCCCGCTCGACATGGCGGTGCTGGTGGTTCCCGGCGAGGTCGCCCAGGCAGTCACCGACCGGCTTACCTCGCTTCGAGTCAAGGCCATCCTCAACTTCGCTCCGGTGCAGCTCGCGGTTCCCGACGACGTCGTGGTAAAGACGGTGAATCTGGCGCTGGAGCTGGAGACGCTGAGCTACGCGCTGGCGAGTCAGGTAACAAGCAAAAGCAATCACGAAAACACGGAAAAAAACGAAAACACTGAAGCGGGATTTGAGCGTTCGTCTTCCGTTTCCAGTGATACTACTGGCAGTCGCCTTCTCAGCTATGGCTGCTCGGCTGATCTGCCTTGCCCGCTACCGCTGTCTCGCTCAGCAACAGCAGTACGATCTCATCATCCGCAACGGCCACATCATCGACGGCACCGGCTCGCCCTGGTACGCCGGCGACGTGGGGATTCGGGATGGGCGGATTGCCGCGGTTGGGTCGCTGGTCGATGCGAAGGCCGGGAAGACGATCGATGCCGCCGGAATGGTCGTCGCTCCGGGGTTTATCGACATGCTGGGCCAATCGGATCTGAGCATTCTGGTGAATCCCCAGCTGCCCTCGAAGATCTTTCAGGGCATCACGACCGAGATCACTGGTGAGGGCAGCAGCGCCGCTCCACTGAACGACAGCATCATCGCGGCCGATCGGGTGGGGTACGAGCACTACAAGATCACGCCCGACTGGCGGACCCTGGGCGAGTACTTCGCCCGGCTGGAGCGGCAGGGCATCGGGATCAACGTCGGCCGACTACGTGGGCGCCACGCAGGTCCGCCGGATGGTGCTGGGGGACGTGGACCGGGCGCCCACGTCCGCCGAGCTGGACAAGATGCGGGAGCTGGTGCGCCAGGCCATGCAGGATGGGGCGGTCGGTGTCTCCACCTCGCTGCAGTATCCGCCGGCGCCCTACGCCAAGACCGAGGAGCTCATCGCGCTTGCGTCTGAGGCGTCCCGCTATGGCGGGTGTCTATGCCACCCACATGCGATCGGAGTCGGATGACATCATCCCCGCGATCGATGAGGCCATTCGGATCGGCCGGGAGGCAAAGATTCCGGTCGAGATCTGGCACCTGAAAGTCGCCGGCAAGCAGCAACTGGGGTCGCATGCCCGAGATCGTGGCGAAGATCGAGTCCGCCCGCCGAAGCGGGGTCGACATCGCCGCGGATACCTACGCGTACACCGCCTGGTTCAACTCCCTCTCCGCCATGGTGCCGGATTGGGCCCACGACGGCGGCACCGCCAAGCTGCTCGAACGGCTCCGGGATCCCGCTGCCCGCCGGCGAATCCGGCAAGGACATGGAGACACCGGGCTCGTGGCAGAACAATGCCTGGCTGGAGATCTCAGGACCCGAAGCCATTCTGATCGGCGCGGTCCAGAATCCGGCCCTGCTCGGGCTACAGGGAAAGACCCTGGCACAGATCGCCAAGGAAAAGAAAGCCGATCCCATCGATGCCCTGTTGGACCTGCTGATCGAGGACCAGGGATACACGTCGGTGGCGGTGTTCGGTATGGCCGAGCGGGACGTGGTGCTGGCCCTGAAACAGCCGTGGGTTTCGATCAACAACGACTCGCAGGGGACAGCCCCGGACGGGATTCTGGGGCAGGAGCACCCCCATCCCCGGGCCTACGGAACCTTTCCTCGCATCCTTCGGAAGTACGTGCGAGAGGAGAAGGCGCTGACACTGGAGGATGCGATCCGGAAGTTCACGTCGCTGCCGGCTCAGCGGATGCGACTGGGCGATCGGGGCGTGCTCAAGGCCGGTGCCTGGGCCGACGTGGTGGTCTTCGATCCGGCCCAGGTGCGGGACCTGGCGACCTTCGCCAAGCCGAATCAGCTCAGCGAGGGGATGCGCTGGGTGCTGGTGAACGGCGTCCCGGTCATCGCGGATGGAAAGGCGACCGGCTCGCTGCCGGGCAAGGTGCTCCGGGGGCCCGGCTACCCCAAACTCCGCTCTCCTGAATAGCTTGTTGTATGTCCGTTCAGGTCACCTCTGAGATCGGGGAGCTGCAGTCCGTCCTGGTTCATACCCCGGGCCGCGAGCTCGAGGCGGTGACGCCGGGCAATCGGGAGGACTACCTCTACGACGACATCATCGATCTCGAGATCGCCCAGCGGGAGCACCGCCAGTTTGTGTCGGTGCTCAAACGGTTCGCGCAGGTGCATCAGGTCCGCGATCTGCTGACCGAGATCCTGCAGCAACCAGACGCGCGCGATTTCCTGATCACCAAGACCATGGACGTGGTGCCGCCAGGACACTCTGGCCCAGCGGCTGGAGGCGCTCCCGGCCGAGCAGATCGTGACCATGCTGATCGAGGGCACGGAGGAGGACAGCGGTCCGATCTCCCGGTCGCTCAACGAAGTGGGATTTGCCTTTCCGCCGCTTACCCAACCTGTTCTTTCCCCGGGATATCGGCATGGTCATCGGCGAGCATGCCGTGGTCGGCTCGATGCGCTACGGGGTTCGCTGGACCGAGGAGCTGCTGATCAAGGCGTTGTTCCGATTTCCATCCCGAGCTGGCCAACGCCGGCCTGCTCTACGATGGCTCGGAGGAGCGGCGCGACACCTATACGCTGGAAGGCGGCGACGTCCACTACCTGCGTCCCGACCTGCTGGTGGTCGGCTTCAGCGAACGAACCTCTCCCGCCGCGCTGGATCAGCTGTGCGAGACTGTGTTCGAGCGGGGCCAGGTCACCGATGTGCTGGTGGTGGTCATGCCCAAGGCGCCGACCGCCATCCATCTCGACATGATCTTCAGCCAGATCGACCACGATCTCGGTGTGGTCTATCCCCCCTTCTTTATAGGCCCCGAGCGTTTGCCGGTGTTGCACCGGCGGAAAGGGACCGAGTCAGTGCAGGAGATGCCCAACTTTTTCGCCGCCCTCCGCGCGGTCGGCCTGCCGTTGGAGCCGATCTTTGCCGGCGGGGAGCGGCGCATCACCCAGGAGCGGGAGCAGTGGAGCTCGGCCTGCAACTTTCTGGCGGTGCGGCCCGGCACCCTGGTGAGCTATCGCCGGAACGACGAGACGCTGTGCGAGCTCATCGCGGGTGGGATTCCGGGTGGTGCCGGCAGTCAACTTCCTCGCCTTCGACGATTGGAGCGAGGCCAAGCATCGTACCGTCATCACCATTGAAGGAAGTGAGCTGGCCCGGGGCGGCGGCGGCCCCCGCTGCATGTCGCTGCCGTTGCGCCGGGTGGCGTTGTGATCGGCACCGCGGCCTACCCGGAGAGCACTCTGCTCGACCGGGTACTGGGACGGTTGCGTCTCGGGCCCCGTACGCCCTCGAGCCTCTGCCACGACATCCTGGGGCTGCTGGGAGCCCCGGCGGCGATCTGCGACCGGGTGGCCTACGCGCTCCTCGGCGCCGATCCTCGAGTCCGCCTGCTGGAGGACGGGCGCTGGTCGCTGGTGGCCGAGGCTCAAGGCTCGCCGCTGCTGGATGACTGCGCCTTTGCCGTGGTGGACGTCGAGACCACCGGGATGCGGGCGGGGTTCGGAGACCGGATCACCGAGATCGCGGTGGCGGTGGTCCACGGCCGCCGCTGCGAGGTGGTCTTCGATTCGCTGGTGAATCCCGAGCGGCCACATCCCCCGGGCCATCTGTGACCATCACCAATATCACCGACGAGATGGTGCGCCACGCTCCCCGGTTCTCCGACCTGGCGGAACGGGTCCTCTCCGCCCTCGCGGGCCGGGTGTTCGTGGCTCACAACGCCCGGTTCGACTGGAATTTCGTAAGCGCCGAATTGAACCGCTCCCGCTCGCTCACGCCTCCAAGGGACCCGGCTCTGCACCGTGCGTTTGGCCCGCCGGCTGGTGCGAGGGTGTCCGCTCCTGCGGCCTGGACAATCTGTGCCGATTCTTCGGCTTTCAGAACCAGGCGCGGCACCGGGCCGCCGGCGACGCGCTGGTCACCGCCGAGCTGTTGTCGCGCCTTCTGGGGCTGGCACGGGAGGAAGGTGCCCGCACCCTCCAGGACCTGACCACGATCGAGTCGCGCCGCCGAGCTCGGTCGCGGCGGCGGAAGCGGCGGGCCATGCCGACGGAGCCGCGGGCCGATTCCTGTCCCGAGGAGTTGATGTGACCCTACAGCACACCTTTCAGGTCGGCGGGTTGCGCTGCCACGCGCTCGAGGGTGGCCGGCAGCGGCTCGACGGGGGGGCCATGTTCGGAGTGGTGCCGAAGACGCTGTGGAAGACCCGGATCGAGCCGGATGAGCGGAACCGGATTCCCCTCGCCATGCGCTGTGTTCTGGTGGAGCACCCCGATGGGCTGGTGCTGATCGACACCGCGCTCGGCAACAAGGAGGACGCCAAGTTCCTCGACATCTACGGGGTGGAGAATCAGGGACTGGAGGGAGCCACCCAGCTGGAAGATGCGCTGGCTTCCGCCGGCTACCTTCCCCGCGATGTGAAGTGGGTCATCAACACCCACCTGCATTTCGATCACGCGGGCGGGAACACCACCATGGACCCCGATCTGGAAAACGATCCCCGGCGGCACATCCGGCCGGCGTTTCCCAACGCCACCTACGTGGTGCAGCGAGGCGATCTGGAGTTCGCCCGCCACACCAACGAGCGCACCCGGGCCAGCTATCTGCCGCACAATTTCGAGCCGGTTGCCGCGGCCGACCGCTGGCGCCTGGTCGATGGAGACCAGCAGCTGCTTCCCGGGATCTCGGTTCGGGTGACGCCAGGACACGTCCCCTTTCATCAGGTGGTGATCCTCCGGGACCGGGGCGAGACCGCGGTCTTCGTCGGCGATCTCTTTCCCACCACCGCTCACCTGCCGCTTCCCTGGATCATGGGCTACGACCTGGAGCCGCTCCGCACCCTGGAGAGCAAGCGGGCCCTGCTGGCGGAGGCGACTGCCGGAGGATGGCGCCTGATCTTCGAGCACGACCCGAGAGTGGTGTCAGGGACGCCGGTCCAGGAGGGCAAGGGCGTGGTGCTCGAGGATGTGACCCCCGCGCCCGAGCCGGCGGCGAACTTTTCTGGTTGACTCTCGTCGGGCCGGTGAGTAGCTTCCGCGGCCTTGTGAAAGCGGGGATTTCAGCTCCCCCACCCTGAGCCTGTCGGCCCGATGCCGCAGCGCAGCCGGGTCCTGGCTTCGAAGCCGGTCGGTGGCCATCTGCCGCCGTGCTTCGGTCGTGGGCACCCGGTCTTTGCCGGGTGCCTTTTTTTCTTTCAGCGCGTCGGAGGCACGAACTGTCCACGAACGATCGTGAAAAGCGAATCCGCGTCAATCGCATGATCCGGATCAGCCCCGTGCGGGTCATCACCGCCGCCGGAGAGCAGCTCGGGGTCCTGCCGATCGAGGAGGCCCTGGCGGCCGCTCGTGGAACGCGGATTGGATCTCGTGGAGGTAGCGCCGACCGCTCGGCCCCCCGTGGTCAAGATCATGGACTACGGGAAGTACAAATTCGAAGAGGCCAAGGCGGCGCGGGCGGCCAAGAAGAAGCAGCACATCATCCAGCTCAAGGAAGTAAAATACCGCCCGGGCATCGACGACCATGACTTCGACTTCAAGACCCGGCACGCGCGCGAGTTTTTGGGCGACGGGAACAAGGTCAAGGTCACCATGATGTTCCGCGGCCGGCAAATGGCCCATCTCGAGCTGGGCAAGGCGGTGCTCGACCGGGTGGCGGCCAATCTGGCGGACGTCGGCAAGATCGAGTCCGAGGCCAAGCTCGAAGGCCGCAACATGACGATGGTGATCGCACCTAAATAGCCCGGCCCTCATGGGCCGGGATGGAAGACGGCGAGGATTTCAATGCCTAAGCAGAAAACCAAACGGGCGGCCATGAAGCGCTTCAAGGTCACCGGGAGCGGAAAGCTCAAGCGCTGGCACGCGAACCACAGCCACATCCTGACCAAGAAGACGCGCAAGCGGAAGAACCGGCTCAAGAAGGGCGATCTCGTCAGCTCGGCCGATTTTCCACGCGTCAGCCGTCTCCTTCAGGCGTAAGGACAGCCCATGCCCCGCGTCAAAAACGGCGTCGCCCACCACGCCCGGAAGAAGAAGATCATGCAGGCCGCCAAGGGCGCTCGCGGCGGCCGCAGCAAGCTGTACAAGGCGGCCAAGGAAACCGCCGAGCGCGCCATGCGCTACGCCTACCGCGATCGCCGGAAGAAGAAGGGCGAGTTCCGCTCGCTCTGGATCACCCGGATCAACGCCGCGGCGCGCACCCAGGGCATGAGCTACAGCCGCTTCATGGCCGGACTCCGCAAGGCCGGGGTCGACATCAACCGGAAGATCCTGGCGGACCTCGCGGTGCACGATCTCGACGCCTTTGCCCGCATCGCCGAGCTGGCCAAGGGCGCCGATAGCCAATAATGACGCTCGCGGCCCGCACCGCGGTGCGGCCCACTCTGTAGCCCGCATGGGGCCGTTCGCACTGGGCGGGCGGCCCCATCACCGTAGTCGAACTGACCGGCTACTCTCGAGCTGCATGTCCGATTCGACCGGCTACCCCGACCTCGACGCTTTGCTTCCCCGGCTCGCTGCCGTTCCCCGGCTGGGGTCCGATGCGCTTGCCGCGGAGATCATCGCGGTCCTCGGGCGGAAGAATGGTGCGATCACCATGGCGCTCAAGTCGGTGCCGTCGCGCCCGGCGGAGGAGCGGAAGGCGTACGGCGCCGCGGTCAACCAGCTCAAGGCCCGCTTCGAGGAGGCGTTCGCCCGCCGGGGCGAGACCCTGGAGGCCGAGCGGCGGGCGAGCGAGCAGGCCGGCATTGATCTCACGATGCCCGCGCGCCGCCGCTGGGTCGGGGCCGAGCATCCGGTCACCCGGGTAGTCGATGAGATCGTCGAGATCTTCCGGGGCCTCGGCTTCTCCGTGGCGGTCGGGCCCGAGGTGGAAACCGACTGGTACAACTTCACCGCGCTCAACTTTCCGGCCGACCACCCGGCCATGGACATGCACGACACCCTGTACCTCGATGCCCCCCCATCGCCGGCGAACAGGGCGGTCGTCTGCTGCTGCGAACCCACACCTCGCCGGTCCAGATCCGGACCTTGCTGGAGTCGCCGCCGCCGGTGCGGGTGGTCATTCCCGGAATGGTGTACCGCAACGATCCCTTCGATCCGTCGCCACGCACCGGCGTTCTCTCAGATCGAGGGGCTGGCGGTCGACGAAGGAATCTCGTTCGTGGATCTGAAGGCGACGTTGGTCCATTTCGCGCACCGGTTCTTCACTCCCACCACCAAGGTCCGGTTCCGGCCTTCCTTCTTCCCGTTCACCGAGCCCTCGGCGGAGATGGATGTCGAGTGCCAACTGTGCCACGGCACCGGCTGTCCTGCCTGCAAGGGAACCGGCTGGATGGAGATTCTGGGCTGCGGCATGGTGCATCCCTCGGTCTTCGAGCATACCAGCGTGGACCCCGAGCGCTACACCGGGTGGGCGTTCGGCATGGGACCGCATCGGATCACCATGCTGCGGTACGGTATTCCCGACATCCGGCTGCTGTACGATGGTGACATGAGGTTTCTGGAGCAGTTCATAGCGGGGCCGCGCGGGCGGAGGGCAGCGGGGCAGAGCATGAACGTCTCTCGTCGTTGGCTGGAAGATTTTCTCCGCCGGCTCGCTCGAGCCGCGCGATCTCGCCGAGCGGCTCACCATGCTCGGCGCGCCGGTGGATTCGGTGCAACCGCTCCATGCCGACCTGAGCGACGTCCTGGTCGGCCTGGTGGAGGAGGTCCGTCCCCACCCCAACGCCGACCGGCTCCGCCTCTGTGTGGTCAACCAGGGAGCGGCGGAGCGGCGGAACGTGGTCTGTGGCGCCAGCAACGTCACGGCGGGGCACAAGTATCCGTTCGCGCCGGTCGGCGCCACGCTGCCGGGCGGTCTCCACATCGAAGAGCGAAAGCTCCGAGGCGAGACCTCCCAGGGAATGCTCTGTTCGGCGCGGGAGCTGGGCTTGGGGCAGGACGGGGAAGGGATCTGGGAGCTGCAGACCGACGCGGCGCCGGGCACCCGACTGCTCGACGCCTTGCCGATCGCCGATCATCGCCTGGTCATCGACGTCGGGCCCAACCGGCCCGACCTCCTGGGGCACAAGGGCGTGGCCCGGGAGCTGTCGGCCTCGTACGGTGTGCCGTTCCGGCTGCCCGCGATTCCGGGGCCGGTGCTCATCGACGTGCCGCCGGCCCGGCGGGTGGGCAACACGGCCGAGGTCGGAGGCGTACGCGTAGGCATCGAAGATCCGGAAGGGTGCCCTCGCCTCCTGGGTGCGGTACTGCGGGGGGTCAAGGTCGGTCCCTCGCCGGCCTGGCTGACCTATCGGCTGGAGGCGGTGGGCGTCCGCTCCATCAACAACGTGGTCGACGCCACCAACTACGTGATGCTCGAGCTGAACCAGCCGATGCACGCGTACGACATTGCCAAACTCCAGGGGCCGAGCGTGATCGCCCGGCGGGCCCGGGCCGGCGAGTTGGTGATGACGCTCGATGGCGTTGCGCGCAAGCTGACTCCGGACATGACCGTCATCGCCGACGGCGAGGGTCCCATCGGCATCGCCGGTGTCATGGGCAGTGCGGGCAGCGAGGTCAGCGCCGACACGGTGGACGTCTTCCTCGAGTGCGCCTACTTCAATCCCACCGAGGTCCGCCGGACCCGGAGGGCGCTGGGTCTCTCTACCGAGGCGAGCTACCGCTTCGAGCGAGGCATCGACCGCTGGGGCGGGGCCGAGGCCATACGCCGCTGCATCGAGATCATCAGTGCGACGGCCGGAGGCGAGCTGGTGGCGGCGCCGGTAGACGTCGGGCCGGGTCCGTCGAACCCGCCCCGGATCTTTCTCCGCCCCTCCCGGGTGAACCATGTGCTCGGCATCGAGCTGCCCTGGCATGCGGTGGAGAGCTATCTCGTCGCGGTCGGGGCCACCCTGGTGCCGAAGCCCGACGATGGACGGATCGCGGTCGAAGCCCCCAGCTGGCGCCCCGACCTGGTCCGGGAGGTCGATCTGATCGAGGAGGTGGCCCGCCTGCACGGCTATCAGAACTTTCCGGCGGAGCTGCGCCCGTTTCGGTCCAGCGTCCTCCCGGACGCTGCCATCGAGCGCATCACCACCGAGGTCCGCCAGGGTCTCACCCGCCAGGGATTGGTCGAGGTCCTGCCCCTGCCCATGGCTCCGGCGGACGGCAAGGAGAGTGTGCCGCTGGCCAATCCGCTCTCCAGCACCGAAGGGTATCTTCGCCGGCGACTTTTGCCCGGCCTGGTCCGGCTGGTTGAAGGCAACTGGGCCAAGCACGTGGCAGACGTTCGCCTGTTCGAGATCGGCACGGTCTTCACCGCGGGGCCGGCCGGCGAGCGTCCCCGGGAAGAGCGACACGTGGCCGCCGTCCTCACCGGCCGGAGAGAGCCGCAGCACTGGACTGGATCGGGCGAGGAGCGCATCGATCTGTGGGATCTCAAGGGGCAGTTCGAGGCCGCTGTCGCTCTGGCGGTTCCGGGAGGCGTGGTGCAGGTTGAAGGGTCCGGGTGGATCGCCCAGGATTCTCGGGGGCGAGCCGTTGGCCAGGCCGGACCGATCGAGGCTGACGCGCCCCCATGGGCGGCACCCCTCTTCGGGTTCGAGCTGGTGGTCGATCCCGCTCCGCGTCTCCCAGCTCGCTTTGTCCCTCTCCCCTCGACCCCCTCAGCCGAGCGGGTCCTGGCGCTGGTGCTGCGGGAGGGGACATCGGTCCGGCAGGTGGAGGAGCTGCTGCGGCGGGTCGGCGGCTCCTTGCTCGAATCGGTTCTGATTGAAAGCGACTACCGCGCGCCGGAGCTACCCGCGGGAGCCAGGAGCGTGGCCTTCCGGCTCTCGTTCCGGGCGCCGGACCGGACCCTGCGCGACGCGGAGGTCGATGCGGTCGAAGGTCGCATGCTCGCCGCGCTCAGCGGAGAGCTCGGAATCCAGCGCCGCGATGCCGGCAGCTCAGCAGGTGGAGAGTAACCGTGTCATACCAATACGATCGTCCCGACCAGAAAGCGCTCACCGATCTGGAGCACGTGGTGCACAGCCTGGCGGAAGAGCTGGCCGGCTGGCGGCGGCGCACCTTGAAAGCCGAGGGTGAGCTGCAGGAGGCGCGGGCCAATGGCGGCATCGTCGCCGGGCCCGAGCTGACCCAGGCCCGGCAACGGGTAACCGAGCTCGAGACCGAAAATCAGACGCTCCGGCAGCGGATCGACGCGGCCAAGGATCGGTTGCAGGTCCTGTCCGGGCGGCTCTCGTTCCTCGAACAGCATGGCGGAGGGAACGCGGCGTGAATACCACCAATACCACCAAGAACGCGGTCCGGGTCTTCATCGGCGGCGAGGAATACACGGTTCGATCCGAGGTACCGCCCGAGTACACCCGGGAAGTGGCCGCCTACCTCGACGCCGCGCTCAAGCGGGTGCGGGATACTCTGCCCATGGTCGAGTCGCACAAGGCCGCCATCCTGGCCGGCCTCGCTATCACCGACGAGCTCTTTCAGGCCCGTCGCGGCGATCGCGACATCGCCGACCGGCTGTCCGCCATGGCGGACGATCTGGCCCGGCTGCTTCCGCCTGCCAAGCGTGGTCGTCGCGTAGCCTCCTGAGGAGCGCCCGGTAAAATGCTGCAATCCCTCCTCCTGCCGATGCTCTCCGGGGTGGCGGCCGGGCTGGCCGCCGCGCTGGTGTTCGTCCTGCTCTACACTCGCAATCAACGGCGCAGTGCGACGAGCATACTCGGCGTGGCTCGCGCCGAGGCGGAGCGGCTCCGGGTCGAGGGCCAGCGGGAGGCGGACTCGGCCAAGTCGGACCTGCTGCTGACGGCGAAGATGGAGACGCTCAAGCTGCGGGAGGAGCTCGATCGCGAGATCCAGCGGCGGCGGGAGGAATGGGAGCGGCTGGAGCGCCGGGCCGACGAGCGAGCCCGGGTCCAGGAACGGAAGCTGGAAGAGATCGAGGCGCGCGAGCGGGGCGCGGTTCACCGGGAGGAGGCCCTGACCCAGCGGGAGGGAAGCCTGCGCAGCCGCGAGGGTGAGGCCGACCGCCTGGCTCAGGAGCAACGAGTCAAGCTGGAGCGGATCGCCGGCCTCACCACCGAAGACGCCCGGCGGGAGATCCTCCAGCGGGTGGAGGACGAAGCCCGGGGACAGGCCGCCGCGCTGATCCGCGACATCAAGGAGCAGGCGCGCCGCACCGCCGACCGGGACGCCCGCCGCATCATCGCCATGGCGATACAGCGGCTGGGCGCGGAGCATACCGCGGAGAGCACGGTGGCCGCGGTCGCCCTGCCCGAACGACGAGATGAAGGGCCGGATCATCGGGCGCGAAGGGCGCAACATTCGCGCTTTCGAAACCGCCACTGGCGTAGACGTGATCATCGATGACACCCCGGACACCGTCATCATCTCCTGCTTCGATCCCATCCGCCGCGAAGTGGCTCGCCGCTCGCTCGAGGCGCTCATCACCGACGGGCGGATTCACCCGGGCCGGATCGAGGAGATCGTGCAAAAGATCCAGCAGGAGCTGGACACCCAGCTGGTCGAGCTGGGCGAGCAGGCCGCGTACGACACCGGGGTGCATGGCCTGCATGCGGAGGTCATCAAGCTGATCGGTCGGATGCGTTACCGCACGTCCTACGGTCAGAACATCCTGGACCATTCCAAGGAAGTAGCGTGGCTCGCCGGGATGATGGCGGCCGAGCTGCATCTCGATGTGGCCCTCGCCAAGCGGGGCGGCCTGCTGCACGACGTCGGCAAGGTCCTCACCCACAACAGCGAAGGGACCCACGTGGAGCTCGGCGTGGAAGTAGCCCGCAAGTACGGAGAGAATGCCGCGGTGATCAACTGCATCCAGGCTCACCACGACGACGTGCCGCACGAGTCGGCCGAGTCGGTCCTGGTGCAGGCGGCCGATGCGATCAGTGGCTCCCGGCCGGGTGCCCGGCGCGAGGCGTTCGAGAGCTACGTCAAGCGGCTGACCCGCCTGGAGGAGATCGCCAACGGCTTTGCCGGTGTCGAAAAGAGCAACGTGATTCAGGCGGGGCGGGAGATCCGGGTGGTCGTCACGCCGGATCGCATCGATGACGGCGCTGCGGCGCTGCTGTCCGACTCCATCGCCCGGCGTATCGAGAGTGAGCTGCAGTACCCCGGCCAGATCAAGGTCGTGGTGATCCGGGAGACTCGGGCGGTGGATTTTGCCCGATGAGCGCCCGGATTCTTGACGGCACCGTCATCGGCAAGGCGATCCGGGAGGAGGTAGCGGCCGAGGTGGCCCGGATGAAGGGCAGCGGCCGGCGGCCCGGGCTGGCCGCGGTGCTGGTGGGCGAAGACCCCGCCAGCGCGGTGTACGTCCGGTCCAAGGGAAAGGCGTGCGAGGAAGCGGGCATGCATTCGGTGACGGTGCGACTGCCGCCCGATACCCCCGAAGCCGAGCTGCTTGCTACGGTGGACCGGCTCAACGCCGATCCCGAGATCCACGGCATCCTGGTCCAGCTTCCCCTGCCCAAGCACATCAACAGCGAGAAGGTGCTCCGGCGGATCGACCCGGCCAAAGACGTGGACGGCTTTCACCCGATGAACGTCGGCAAGCTGGTGACGGGAGACAAGACGGCGTTCCGGCCGGCGACGCCCTACGGGGTTCAGCAGATGCTGATCCGCTCGGGGATCGAGACCAAGGGCGCCCACGCGGTCATCGTGGGTCGTTCCAACATCGTAGGCCGGCCGATGGCCAATCTCCTGATTCAGCAGGGGCCCGGTGGCGACGCGACCGTCACGGTCTGCCATTCGCGGACCCGGGACCTGCCGGCGGTTACCCGCAGTGCGGATATCCTGATCGCGGCCATCGGGAAGGCCGAGTTTGTCACCGCGGACATGGTGCGTCCCGGAGCGGTGGTGATCGATGTCGGGATCAACCGGGTCGATGACGCGTCCCGGCCGAAGGGCTACCGCCTGGTCGGCGACGTGGCCTACGAGCAGGTGGCCCAGATCGCATCGGCCATCACTCCAGTACCGGGCGGCGTCGGCCCGATGACAATTGCCATGTTGCTCCAGAATACTTTACAGGCAATGAAACAGGCTGAGCTGGATTAACTGCAGCCACGAAGTGTAGGAGCAATAATTTGCTATGACCTTGTCCCTCACCTTCAGCATTCCTTCTCCTACCGACCAGGTCTGGTCGGTCGGCCAGTTGACCGCATCGGTCAAGCGGCTCATCGAGGGCCACCCGATGCCGCTCTGGGTCCGGGGCGAGGTCGTGCAGTGCAAGGTGTGGTCGAGCGGGCACTGGTACTTCACTCTCCGGGACAAGAAGAGCCAGGTGAAGTGCTGCATGTGGAAGATGTACGCCGAACGGGGAGGCCGGCCGCCGGCGGACGGCACCGAGGTGTTCGTGCTGGCCAAGCCCGCGCTCTACGACGAAAAGGGCGAGTTCCAGCTCTCGGTCACCCGGATCATTCCCACCTCGGCCATGGGCCGGCAGCAGCAGGAGCTGGAGCGGGTCAAGGGTGTGCTGCAGAAGGATGGTCTCTTCGACCTCGCCCGCAAACGCCCGATCCCACTGTACGCCAGCACCGTCGCCCTGGTCACCAGTCCTGACGGGGCTGCCATTCACGACGTGGTCACCGTCACCCGGAAGCGCTGGCCCTGCGCTCGCCTTCTGGTCGTGGGGGCTCGGGTACAGGGAGATGGTGCCGTGGGCGAACTGGTGCGCGCTCTCTCGCCTGGTGAACCGAATCCAGGGCCTGGATGTCTGTATCATTGGCCGCGGTGGTGGCGGACGAGTCGATCTGGCGGCGTTCAACAGTGAGCCGGTGTGCCGCGCGCTGGCCGGGGTCCGGGTGCCCACGATATCGGCGGTCGGCCACGAGGTGGATATTTCGCTTACCGACCTCGTCGCCGACATTCGGGCCGCGACTCCGTCGGCTGCGGCGGAGCTGGCGGTCTCCGACCGGCGCGACGTGCTCCGCCTGGTGGACGATCTCTCGGTGCGGCTCGCCGCCGGCCTCTCGGGCCGGACTCGCCTGGGCCGGGAGCGGTTGGAACGGACTGCCGACCGGCTTCATGCCGGGATCGACTCGGTGCTCGATTCGCGCCGCAATCTGACCGATCGTCTGGCCGCGCAGCTCGAGGCTCTGAGCCCGCTGCAGAGTTCTGGCCCGGGGCTACGCGGTACCGATGAGTGAAAACGGGCGGGTGTTGAAGCGCCGGGCGGATTTCGTCCCCGAGGAGAGCTTCCGCCTCCGGGTGGCGGATGGCGACGTTCGCGCCCGGGTGGAGTGAGATAATGGCAAAGCCCGGTCCCGGATCGTCATCCACGCCGCCTATCGGCGACGAGCTGGCCCGCCTGGAGGAGATTGTTCGCAAGCTGGAGGCGGATGATGTAGAGCTCGATGCGGCGCTCGCGCTTTTCGAAGAGGGGGTCGCCCGGCTTCGCGCAGCACGGGAACGTCTCGTAGCCGCCGAGCTCAAGGTGCAGGCCGTGCTGGAAGAGGCGGACGGAGACATCAGGCTCACCGACATCGATGCCTGAGGCCGCCTTCGGGGCGGGGAGTGCCACCGAGCTGTTGATCGAGACCCGTGAGGCGCTCGACCTCCTCCTCGGCGACTGGGCCGAGCGGCTGCAGGGAGAGGTTGGTGGGCGCCAGGGACAGGCGCTGGCCTACGCCCTCAAGACCCCGGGAAAGCGAGTTCGCGCCGCGCTATTGCTGGCAGCCTACCGGTCCCTCGGCGGAGATTCCCCAGGGATAGTCGGGATTGCGGCTGCCGTCGAGACGGTGCACGCCTACTCGCTGGTGCACGATGATTTGCCGTGCATGGACGACGACGACCTCCGCCGGGGCCGCCCAACCACCCACCGCGCATTCGATGTCCCCACTGCCACCCGGGTAGGCTTTCTGCTCGTGCCGGTCGCGGCCCGACTGCTGGCCGTCGCCACCCGCGAGCTTGGCCTACCCGTCTCCGCACTGGGCCGGATGGCGGCGGAGCTCTTCCAGGCCGGTGGAATCGAAGGGATGGTCGGGGGCCAGTGGCTCGACCTCGAGGCCGAGGGCCAAGCGCTCGAGCTACCCGATTTGATCCGGGTTCATCGGGGCAAGACCGGGGCGCTGATCAGAGCAGCCTGTACCTTGGGGGGCCTGGCGGCACAGGCGGGAACGGCGGAACTGGAAGCGCTCACCGCCTATGGGGAAGACATCGGCCTGGCCTTCCAGATCGCCGACGACGTCCTCGATGCCACCGGGACCAGCGATGAGCTGGGGAAGACCGCCGGTCGGGATGTCCAGCTGGAAAAGTCGACCTACGTGGTCCTTCTGGGGATCGACGGAGCCCGAACCGAGGCGCAACAACTGGCTCGGAGCGCGGTGGCCCATCTCGAGCGCGCCGGCGTTCCTTCGGGCACCTTGGGTGCTTTGGCCGGGTATATTGTGAGCAGGACGTCATGACTACATCTCCTTTCGACCATCCACGGCCCTGAGGACCTCAAGCGGCTCCGCAGAGACCAGCTTCCCGAGCTGGCCCAGGAGATCCGCGACCGCCTCATCGAGTGCTGCTCGATCACCGGGGGTCACATCGGCGCCAGTCTGGGCGTGGTCGAGCTGAGCATCGCCCTCCTCTACGAGTTCGACTCCCCGGGCGACAAGATCGTCTGGGACGTGGGCCACCAGGCCTACGCCTGGAAGCTGCTCACCGGCCGGAACGAGCAGTTCCCCACCTTGCGGCAGGAGGGTGGGATCTCCGGATTTCTCAAGCGCAGCGAGAGCGATCACGATCAGTTTGGCGCCGGCCACGCCGGCACCGCCATGTCGGCCGCGCTCGGCATGGCCACCGCGCGCGACCTCAAGGGCGAGCAGCACAAGGTCGTAGCGGTCGTGGGCGACGGCGCCCTGACCTGTGGGCTCTCCTACGAGGGGATGAACAACGCGGGACACTCCGAGCGCGACATCATCCTGATCGTGAACGACAACGGGATGTCGATCTCGCCCAATGTGGGCGCGATCAGCAAAATGCTGGGCCGGATCGTCGCCGATCCACGGACCAATCGGCTACGTGAGCGGATCAAGGGGATGACCTTTGCGCTGCGAGGGGTGTTCGGCGAAGGGGTGGTGGATTTCGCCAAGAACGTGGAGGAGAGCGTGAAGAATCTCTTCTCTCCCGGAATGCTCTTCGAGGAGCTGGGCTTCCGCTACTTCGGGCCGATCGACGGCCACGATCTCCAGAAGCTCTGCGACACCCTGAAATTCGTTCGGGGGATGACCGGGCCCCGCGTGGTTCACGTGATGACTCAGAAGGGAAAGGGCTTCTCCTTCGCCGAGTCGAACCAGGAGAAGTGGCATGGCCTCGCTGCGTACGACCCGGTCACTGGTGAGGCCCGCAAGAAATCCAGCGGCCCGCCGACCTGGACCCAGGTGTTCGGCGCCGGGCTGACCGCTCTCGCGGCGGAACATCCTGAGCTGGTGGCGGTCACCGCGGCCATGCCCTCGGGCACCGGCACCAGCGTCTTTCAGGAGAAGTATCCTGAGCGCTTCTTCGATGTCGGCATCGCGGAGGGTCACGCGGTCACCTTCGCTGGAGGCCTGGCCACCCAGGGGATCCGGCCGGTGTGCGCGATCTACAGCACCTTCCTCCAGCGGGCCTACGACAACGTCATCCACGACGTGGCGGTGCAACATCTGCCGGTGATCTTCGCCATGGACCGCGCGGGCCTGGTCGGCGAGGACGGACAGACCCACATGGGACTCTACGACATCGCCTACATGTTGGCGGTGCCGGGAATGACGGTCACCGCTCCCAAGGACGGCAATGAGCTGGTCGGGCTGCTGCGCACCGCCCTGGCTCACAGTGGACCGTTCAGCACCCGCTATCCTCGGGACAAGGCACCCGCCGAGCTCAGCCCGGTTTCCGAAATTGCTCCGGTGCCCTACGGCACCTGGGATCAGCTCCGCCGGGGGAAAGACGTGGCCATCCTCGCGGTGGGCACCATGGTGCTGCCGGCCGCGGCGGCCGCCGAGCTGCTGGCGGCAGACGGGATCGACTGTGCGGTGATAAACTGCCGGTTCCTGAAGCCGATGGACCTGGCCATGCTGGAGTCGCTCGCCCAGCGGCACCGGATCCTGGTGACGGTCGAGGAGGGCACCATCGTGAATGGGTTCGGCGCTTACCTGTCCGAGACTCTCCAGACCACCCACCCCGAGGTTCGGGTCGTCGCACTGGGAGTGCCCGACCGGCTGATCGAGCAGGCCCCCCGAGCGGAGCAGCTGGAAACTTTCGGGCTCACTGCCGCTGGAATCGCCCGGCGCATTGGGGCGTTGCAGCACGAGGAGACGCTCGAGGCCCGATGAACGTCGGCGTCGTCGGCAACCCGCGTTACGCGGATCTCAAGGGCGTCCTCGAGCACGTGGCCCTCGCGGCGCCGGAGCGGGGAATTTCCCTCTACAGCGAGCCGCGGCTGGAGCCGTTCTGGAGTCGGAAGGTTCCGGCCTTCGAGTCGGTTCATCTCGACGCGCTGCTCACCTTCGGCGGGGACGGGACCTTACTGCGAGGAGCCCGGCTCCTGGGCGCGCAGGAAATCCCCATCCTGGGTGTCAACCTGGGACGGGTCGGTTTCCTCACCACCGCCACACTCGACACGGTGGATCCGGCGCTCGATGCGCTGGTGGCTGGCCGCTACCAGATCGAACCGCGTCAGGCGCTCCGGGCCGGTATTCGCGACGCCGAAGGGGAGACCCGCTCCACCCAGATGGCGGTGAATGACGTTGCGGTCCACAAGGGCGGTGTCGCCCGCGTCATCCGGGTCAATGTCTACATCCAGGGTGAGAACGTCGGGCCCTACAGCGCCGACGGGCTCATTGTCGCCACTCCTACCGGTTCCACGGCGTACAGCCTGAGCGCGGGTGGCCCCATCGTCGTGCCGGGGGTCGAAGCGATGGTGGTGACTCCCATCGCGGCCCACACGCTCGCCGTCCGGCCACTGGTGGTGCCGGCCACCTATCGCATCGTCATCGAGCCGATCGCCGGCTGGTCCGACGATCTCCTGGTCTCCTTCGATGGCCAGACCGGCACCACGCTCGCTCCGGGCGAGTCGGTCGAGGTCTGCCGGGCCGAGCATCGCGTGTGTCTCATCCGCCTCGGCGACGAAGGCTTCTTCGGCCGGATGCGCCAGAAGCTTCACTGGGGCGACCTCTCGGGACGAGAGTTGAAGGAATGATCGCCGAGCTGCGGGTCCGCGACCTCGCCACCATCGCCGATGTCACCCTCCAGCTTGGCTTCGGTCTCAACGTGCTTACCGGAGAGACCGGAGCGGGGAAGTCGATGCTGGTGGACGCACTCGCCCTTCTCCTGGGAGAGCGGGCTGCGAGTGACAGCGTGCGGCCCGGCGCCTCGAAAATGGTGGTCGACGGGGCCTTCGAGGGTATCGACCCGGCAACCCGCCGGCGGATCGAGGAGCTGGGCCTCGACGTCGAAGAGGGCAGGGTGGTAATCCGCCGGGAAGTCTCGGCGGAGGGGCGGTCCCGCGCATGGGTCAACGGCAGCCCCACGACGGCTGCCGTGCTGGGAGAGCTGGGCGCGCTGCTGGTCGATCTCCACGGACAGCATGAGACTCAGTCACTGCTGCATCCGGAAGCGCAGCGGGACATTCTGGATGCCTTTGCTCACGCCGAGCCCGAACGCGCCGCGGTGGCCGAGGCGTACTCTGCCGTGGCCGCGCTCAGGGCTGAGGAATCATCGTTGTCAGCCCGGCGAGACGAGGTGCGCCGGAGAGCCGATTACCTGCGCCATGTGGTGAATGAAATCGACGGTGCCAAGGTCAAGCCCGGCGAAGATGAGGCCCTGCAGGTGGAGGCCCGGCGGCTGAGCCAGGCCGGTGCGCTGGTCGAGCAGGCTCAGCGCATGGTAGATGCTCTCGAAGGCGAGTCGGGCAATGCGCTCGGCGCGCTCGGTATTGCCAATCGTGCGCTCGCGACTCTCGAGAAGGCGGATCCGGGGACCGCAGAGTGGCGGGAAATGCTCGACTCGGCCTATGCCAATCTCTCCGAGCTCACCCGTCTGGCCACCGAGTATGCGGCATCGGTACAGGAGGACCCCGAGCGGCTGGCGGAGGTGGAGCGCCGGCGCGATCTCCTCTTCCGTCTCAGCGGCAAATATGGAGCGTCGCTCGAGGCGGTTCTGGCCACGCGGGACGAGGCAGCCGCCGAGCTCGACCTGCTGGATACCGCGGACACCGACCTCCGGGGGCTCGGGGCTCGACGCTCGGCGGCCGAGGCAGGGCTCGCGTCCGCGGCTGCGGCCTTAGGTGAGAAGCGGCACGAGGCCGCGGACCGGCTCGCGCGCGGAGTCAACCGGTTGCTCCCCCGGCTGGGACTGCCGGGCGGGAAACTGGCAGTCGGTGTTACAGCCTCTCGCCGAGCCCGGCGCCCACGGACAGGAGACGGTGCAGCTCAACGTGCAGCTCAACCAAGGCCTGGAGGCCAAGCCGCTCGCCAAGGTGGCATCCGGCGGTGAGCTCTCCCGGCTCATGCTGGCGCTCAAAGTTGTCCTGGTGAAGCACGACGCCATTGCCACTCTGGTGTTTGATGAAGTGGATCAGGGAATCGGAGGAGAGGTGGGAGTGCAGGTCGGCGCTGCGCTGGCGGAGGTGGCGGAGCGGCACCAGGTCCTGGTGATCACCCACCTGCCCCAGATCGCCGCGCGGGCGGACAGCCATCTCGTGGTATCCAAGGAAGCCAGGCGCGGGATCGCTACCAGCGACGTGCAGGTGCTGCATGGAGAAGACCGGATCAACGAGATCGCGCGGATGCTGGGTGACAGCGAGGGCGACGCGGCCCGGCGCCATGCCCAGGCCATGCTCCGAACAACCGCAGCGGTAAAGCAGCGTTAGGACCTACCAAACCCCGAAGTACACCCGGAACTGGGCCAGACACCCGGTGCGTGTCCGGTATCCGGCCCCCACCCGCCAGCAAAATCCGCTCATAGCTCCAGCTCGCATCCACCGGCAGCCCGGTTCCCCCCGGGGTCCGGGCTCCCGGGTTGGAGTAAGTGATGCCCACTGAAAGCATGGTCGCGTTCGCCTTCGATTCCTCCGCCATGATGTTCGGATCGATATTCGGCAGCGAATCGGCAGGTGAGGGGTAGGAGAAGTGGTCGGTTCCGCGGATCCAGTGGTCCAGCCCAGCTTGCACCGCGATCGTCCGAGCCAGCCGGTAGAACGGGTGGGCACCAATGGAAACGATGTCGCCCGGGTCCCAGCGAACCAGCGTGAGCCGGTCGGGTCCAACGAAGAGTTGGCTGGGAGCGGCCACCCGGGCCAGTATGTTGCCGGGGAGCTGGCGGACATAGCTGCCGGTCAGACGCGCGCCGAAGGCGCCGCCGCCGACGTCAACCACCACATCGAGCTGAAGATCGGTCTGCCCGTCTCCAGTGCCGATGGCGAGCGGACGGTCGGGCTGGCCCGCTGAGCCGGTGGGGAAGCGAACCAGGCCGGAAACCGCGGCCCGAAGCCCGCCGCGTCGCTGGCCCGCGATCCCAACTATCGACAGAGTCAGCGACCGCCCCCGCCTCGGCATCGCCCGGAAGGTCAGCTTGGACTCGCCCAGCTCGGAGCGCAATGGGGCCGCCCGGCGAAGTGAGGTACTGGTCGAGCTCGGCGTCGGCCACAGGGTCCGGCGCGAGGGCCGGTGTCAGGGTGAAAGCCGGGGACGTTGAGACTCGAGGCGAGTGTACTTTGGAGCGCGGCGATTCGCGCGTCGCACCGCGGCACCCGGTCGCGCTCGGCGCCGTGGGAATCACATCGGCGATGCGGTCGTCGGATCGGCCAGGAGGCCAAAGAGATCGGTCCTGACCGCGGTGGCATCGGCGAGAGTGGCCTGGGCCAGGGCTTGCTGGGCCGGGATTGCGCATCGTAGTCGCCGGCGGCGAGCTTGTTGCTCAGCGTGGTGAGCGCCGCGTCGAAACTGGCCGAAGAAAGCGAGCTGACTGGCTATCTCCAGGATTGGGGCCGCCATCGGCGGCGGCTGGAGCGAACCGCATGGCGGGCTGGACCCGGGTGCGCACCAGGGGGATCCGGCCGAAGATGGTGATGGGTCCGGTCAGCCCGAGGCTCAGCCCGAGAAATCCGGTGCCCACATCGGCGTGGGCGTCGGTGGCCAGCGCGCCTAGATTGATGTGGTAGCCGCTATTGCCGATGATCCGCCCGATCCGGGCATCGACGTCGGCCAGGAGCGGGATCCGGTCGCTGCCCAGAGCGGGGCTGGACAGATCGGCGCCGTAGCCCTCGGATGTCCTTCCCGGAACCGCCGGTCGAACGTCTCCAGCGAGCCGTCGAGCTCCACTCGGAGCAGTCCGCCGGGCACCCCGACCGGCGGGAGCTGCGCCCGCACCCGCGATGGCACAACCAGACACGGCAATAATGCCGAGGTGCCGCACGCAATGCCCCAAAGTCCCTCCCGAGAGATGCCGTCCCGCGTCAACCCTCGTCTGCAGCAAGGCTCGCAAGTTCGCTGTTTGCGGCGAGCTTTGCCACCCGTCCCACGGTGGCGGCATCGGCGCCGGGCCGGGTCGAATCTGATCGGGGAGCACACCGATTACAACGGCGGCCCGGTGCTTCCGGTGGCCATGGAGCGGCGGACGGCGGCGGCGGCGCGGCTGGCGGATCGGTTGGGTGTTGGTCTCCGACACCGAGCCCGGGGTTCGCCGGATCGAGATCGACGCGCCGATGCGGCGGGAGCTGGACCGACTACATCGTGGGGGTGGTGCGCGAGCTCGCGCGCTCCGGGCGGCGCCGCCCGGGGCCGAGATCGCTATGGCCACCACGCTGCCGATCGGGGCGGGTCTGTCTTCATCCGCCGCGCTCACCGTGGCCACGGCCAAGGCGTTGAGCCTGCTGGCGGGCAAGCGGCTCTCGCCGGGTCAGCTGGCCGAGGTGGCCTTTCGCGCCGAGTATCACCAGGTGGGGGTCCGCTGCGGCCGAATGGATCAGACTATTGCCGCGCACGGCCAGCGCGGGCTCGGCGCTCCTGTTCGAGACCGCCACCGGCACGTTGCAGCCGGTCCCTTCCCGGGCCGGCTCTGGATCGTGGAGACCGGGTTGTCGCACCGGCTCACCGGGGGCTCTCTGAATCAGCGGCGCCGCGAATGCGAGGAGGCGCTGGCGTTCTGCCGGGATTGGCGTCCCGGCCTCAGCTATCTGGCCCAGCTCACGCTGGGAGATCTGCCGGAGATGGAGCGCCGGCTTCCGCCTCCGCTGGTGCCGCGGGCTCGGCACGTCGTCACCGAGACGGCGCGTACCCGGGCGGCTGCGGCAGCGCTCGCTGCCGGTGATCTGGAGCGGCTGGGCCGGCTGCTGGTGGAGGGGCATGAGTCGCTTCGGCGCGACTATCAGTCCACCATCCCCGAGGCGGATCTCATCGTCGAATCGGCGGTGGAGCATGGGGCGTACGGCGCTCGGCTACCGGCGCGGGGTGGGGAGGGGCGGTGGTGGTGCTCGCGCCGGCGAAGCGAGAGGCGCAGGATCGTGGCGGAGATCGTGGGCGATTTTCGAGCGGCCTTCGGTCGCTCGCCGGCGACCTGGAGCACCCGGGCATCCGGCCGGGGTGCGGCGGGAGGCGATCACCGCGTGAGACGGTATATTCCTCACCCCTGGCCCGGGTGGCGGAATCGGTAGACGCAAGGGACTTAAAATCCCTTGAGGGAAACCTCGTGCGGGTTCGAGTCTCGCCCCGGGCACTAACCCTGCACCTCAGCGCTCCTCAGCGCACCCTGCTCTCAGAGACTACGAACGCCCGTTCGCGCCCAGCACCCGGGCCACCGTCTGGGGAAAGGTGCCGGTGTTGATCGGCTTCGAGATATAGTCATCGAATCCCGCCGCCAGCACTGCCTCTTGATCCCCCCGCATGGCCTGGGCGGTGAGCGCCACCGTGGGAATGTCCGCGGTCCGGGGATCCGCCCGGAGGCAGCGCAGCGCGGCGTAGCCGTCCATGCCGGGTAGCCGAAGGTCCATGAGTATGAGGTCGGGTGGCTCGGCGATCGCCAACCGCACCCCTTCCTCGGCGGTGCGGGCCTGTCGGATGGAGTAGCCGGCGACCGCGAGCAAATCCGTCGCCAGCTCGAGGTTCAACGGATTGTCCTCGACGATCAGAATGGTCGCGCGTTTCGTGCTCATGCCGGCTCCTCTGCCGCGGTTCCCCGTTTTCGTCCCGCCGCCAACTGCACTCGGGAAAGCTCCCGAAGTAGATCGCCCACGGCTCCCTTCCTGACCACGGCCTGCACGCTGCCGCGCAGCCGCTCACGCTCGTCTGGGCTGAGATCCTTTACCGTGAAGATGAGAATCGGGATTTCCTGACTCTCGGGATACTTCCGTAGCTCGCGCACGACGTCGAAGCCGGTCAGGCCCGGCATCACGAGGTCCAGGACGATGAGATCCGGCTCTCTGGCTCTTGCCAGGGCAATTCCCTTCAGGCCGTCGAGCGCCGCAATGACCTGAAATCCCTGGCTCGCCAGCATGTCGGTCAGCAGCTCAACGGTCGGTGATTCGTCATCGATCACCAGCACGGTTTGGCCGTCGGGCGCGCCATTTCCCCCAACCGCTCGGCGGACCGCTGCCAGAAAGTCCCGGCTATGCGCCGGCTTGACCAGCCAGTCAACGGCTCCGAGGCTGAAACCCAGCTCCTGGTTTTCGGTGATGGACACGACCACCACGGGAATCTCGGAGGTTTCGGGGAGGGCCTTGAGTCGGGCAAGCACTTTGAGGCCGTCCTGATCCGGAAGCAGAATATCGAGGGTGATGCCATCGGGCCGGAGCTCCTTCGCCAGCGCAACCGCCTGGTCGCCGGTCGAGGCCCGGGCCACCCGGTAGCCCGCCTGACTCAGCTGGTGGGCCAACAGCTCTCCTGCCACCCGATCGTCTTCCACCACCAGGATCAGGGGTCCGGTTGGGGAGGCATCGCTCGCGCGGGGACTCGCCTGATCCGAACGCTCTAACGCGACGGCTTGGCGGACCCGCGGCATGACGAACCGGAAGGTGCTGCCTTTCCCTGGCTCGCTTTCCACCCAGATCCTGCCGCCGTGGAGCTGGACCAGCTTTCGGGTCAAGGCCAATCCCAGTCCGGTGCCTTGTTGCTCTCGGGCGTAAGCGGAATCGACCTGCTCGAACGCGCCGAAGATCCGCTCCTGGTCCTCCTGGCCGAAGCCCGATCCCGGTATCGGCAACCGCGATCTCGATCCACTCGCCGCCCGCATCGCTCTCGATCTCCGCGGCGCGTCGCACCGTGACTCGAATCCGACCCTCATCGGGCGTGAACTTGATCGCGTTGCTCAGCAGGTTGTACAGAATCTGCTTGAACTTCGACTGGTCGGCGGTCAGCGGGCCGACTCCTTCCTCGACCGACACGTCGAGGCTCTGCCGTTTCTTGTCTACCAGACTACCGACAATCGAGCGCACTTCGCCCAGCGCGGTTCGCACATCGAAGTCGCTCAGGGCCAGCTCCATATGGCCGGCCTCGACCTTCGTCAGATCGAGGATGTCATTGATCAGCTGCAACAGGTGCCGGCCGCTGGTGAGGACGTTCCCGATGTAGCGCTGTTGCCGCTCGTTGAGATCTCCGAAGGTATGGTTTTCCAGCAGCTCGGAGAATCCGATGATCGCGTTCAACGGGGTCCGCAGCTCGTGACTCATGCTGGCCAGGAAGTCACTCTTGGCCCGGTTGGCCGCCTCGGCCGCCTCGCGGGCCTGCTGCTGCTCCGCCATCAGGCGGCTCTCGGTGACGTCCCAGCACACACCGGTCATCCGCGGCGGCTTGCCGTCGCGGTCGCGGTAGACCTGGCCCCTGGAGGCGAGGACTCGCTCGGTGCCATCGGGCCACACGATCCGGTATTCCGTATCATACGGGGTGTCGCGCTCGACCGCGGCCGCGGTTTCCTGCGCGATGCGCTCCCGGTCGGCAAGGTGCACCAGGGCCAGGAAGTCTTCATACGTCATGGCTGATGCTTTGGGAGGAAGCCCGAACAGCGGCGGAAGGAAATCGTCCCAGAGGAGCGCATTGGTGCCGACCTCCCAGCTCCAGGTGCCGACGCCGGCGGACTGGAGCGCGAGGTCCAAGCGCTGCTTGCTCTCGTGCAGGGCCCGGTTCTGATCTTCGATGCGGCCAAGCATGTGATTGAAGGCCTGGGTCAACATACCCAGCTCGTCCTGCCCGACCGGGGGAGCGCGCACCGAGTAGTCGCGCCGGTCCGACACGGCGCTGGCCGTCTCCGCGAGCGTGAGGATGGGCTGAGAGATCGTCCCCTGAAGCGCCATCGACAGGAGGTAGGCTATGAGCAGCGACACGGCCATGACCCCGGCGGCAATCAGCCCGGAGAGTCGCAGCGTGTTGTACACTGCCTTGAGGTCGGAATTGAGGTAGAGCGTGCCGAGCCGGCGATTGGCGGCCTCGGCCACGGGTTGAAAGCCGATCAGGTGCCCGTGGTCGAAGCGGTACCCGTCGGACGCCGGCGCGGCGGGGAGCGCGTCGGGGGACAGATCCGCCGGATAGCGGGCGAACAGCCGGCCGCGGGTATCGTAGAGCGCAGCCGCGACGATGTGAGGCTCGGCCTTCAGGGCGGACAGGATCTCGCTCGCGTCCGCTTCGTTGGCGAACGCCAGCGACGCTGTGCTGTTCGCCGCAATAATACGACCGAGGATGGAAAGACTGTTCCGAGTCGTCCGGCGGAACGACAGGTGCTGGTAGCCGATGAAGGCGGTGGAGGTCAGCAGAAGCACCAAGCCGCTGATCAGCAGAAACATCGCGGTCAGCTTCCGCCGGATGGGCCAGTCGCCGAACGCCATCCTACCGGCTCGAAGCAGGGACGATCTCTGCCGACCGAAGCAGCTTGGAGCTGAAGGTCAGCCGCGCAGCCTGGGCCGCCTCGAGGTCGACGCTCAAGCGGACTTTGCTCTCGTTGAGGATGAAGCGGACGATGCCGCCGGGCCGCTCGAAGTCATCGCCGTTGCTGACGGTGAGAATGGGCCTGCCTTTGAGCGCGGCAAGAATGCTCGTCCAGCCGCTTGGCCTCGGATCGGCTGATGAAGAGAATCTGACAGTCCTTGACCTCCTCCACCCGGCGGTACCGATCGATCCTGAAGGTCCGCCCCCGGACCGCTTCTCCCCGGACCGTTTCGTCCAGAAAGCCCCCGAAGGGATCCTTACCCAGGATGCCGATGACGAGTGGTGCTTGCGGGTCCGAGAACGCCTCGGGGGGCCACTCCACGAACTGGGCGAAGTTGAACAGAAACACGGCCTGCACCTCGGATGCCGACGCCCGCACGCCTTGCGCAGTGAGGGGACGAGCGCCGAGCAACGCCACGCCGGCGGCTATGGACCAGAGCCGCACTCGCATCGTGCCCCTTAAAAGTGCCATTCGACCGCTCCCTGGACCCCTCGTTCGATCTCGCGCCGGGCGGCTGGGTTCCCAAACTCAGCATGCTGGGCGTGCAGGAGATTCTGGCCCACCAGCGAGAGGGTCAACTGCGGGGTTGGGATCCAGCTGAAGCGGGCATCCAGCTCGGCGTACGCGGGCAGCTGCTGATTGGCGATCTCGCTCACGTAGCGGAAGCCGCCGTCGAGCCGCAGATCCAGCGGCAGATCCACGGATGAGTTGAGCAGGAACTGGCGGTTGGGACTGGCGGACTCGCCCGCCCCTCCGGAGTTGTCGGTGCTGGTTGGCTTAGCCCAGAGGTTCACTCGCATCTCGGTGTAGCCCATACGAACCCGCCAGGCATCCAGGACCCGATACTCGGCGCTGAGCTCGGCTCCGTAGGATTCACCATCCAGGCCATTTCCGATGACCAGCGGGAATGCTGCGGGAGGGTTGGCCTGCTCCACGCTCCGCAGTCCGTCGTAGTGGTTGAAGAAGGTCGCCAGCGACATCGAGAAGGCCCGGTGCTGCAGCCGATAGCCCAGCTCGTAGGCCAGCTCTTCCTCGGAGCGAAAATCCGGCCCACCGGCGAGGAAGTACGGAGGCTGGCTGGGGACAAAGAGCTCCCGATCGATCCGGGAAGGGGCTCTGAGCGCCCGGGACACCGCGGCCCACAGGGTGCTCGAGCGGCTCATCCTCCAGTTCACCCGCCCGCTGGGCTGGATTTCGAAGCCGGTGTATTCGTTGTGCTCGAGTTTCGTGCCGATCGCCGCGGTGAGCCGGTCGGGAACCAGCGTGATTTCGTCCTGCACGAATCCGCCGAACCAACTGCGAGCGATGTCGGCCGGGAGAAATGCCAGCCGAGGCACTGTTGCGAACGTGGTCGTCGAGGAGGCGGTAGCTGAGGCCCCAGACCAGATTGTGCCGCCGCCCGAGCAGGTCCGGTGCTGGAGCTCCATGTCGTAGGTGTTGAGGCCCTCGGCAAAGACGCCCGGGTTATCTCGATAGGTCCGATCGAAGTACACCCGCAGCCGGATATCGGAGGTGGCGGTCAGCGTGCGCGACCACTTGTCCGACGACGTTGCCTCCGTTCAGGAACGCGTCGCTCCCCGCGGGCATGGTCATCTTGCCGCCATAGGCGTCGCCTTGAAGGCTGAAGCGGTTGACCGCAGAGTTTTCCCAGTCGACTCGGAAGCCGCCCTGTCCCATCTGCCAATCGTCGGCCGCATCCACTCCCGGTGGGGAGAGCCGATGCATCCCGGTCGAAGCCTTTGCCGTAGACCCGATAGCTCGCCCCGCGCCCCAGGTGCCGGCGTAGCGGGCATTCCCAAAGGCCGCCTGCGCTCCGCCCGCGCCCCCAGACACCAACAGCCCCTGGGTGTCCTGAGGCCGCTTGGTGATGACGTTGATCACGCCATTCACGGCGTTGGCGCCCCACAGCGTCGCCCCGGGCCCGCTGATGACTTCGATGCGGTCGATGTCGGCGAGGAGCACGTCCTGCACGTCCCAGAACACGCCGGAGAAGAGCGGGGTATAGACGGTGCGCCCATCTATGAGGACCAGGAGCTTGTTGGCAATGGTGCCATTGAAACCCCGGGCGCTGATGGCCCATTCGCGGGAATCGACTTGCGCGACTTGAAGGTTGGAGGCAAGGCGGAGGGCCTCCGGAAGGCTGGTGGCGCCGGATCGCCGGATATCGTCCTGGGTGATCACCTGGATCGCAGAAGCTGCGTGGGAGAGTGGCTCGGCCCGGCGGGACACCGAGGTCACCACCACATTCATCAGCTCCTCGACGCTCAGCTTCTTGAGGACCGTCGGTGACGAGGCGGAGTCTGGTGGCTGGGCTAGACTGTCTTGCACCTGCTGCGCGGTGGCTCGAGCCGCCATGACGAGAAGGCTCAGGGCTACCGCCGTCGTGATCCAGATGGGGCGCACCGGGCGTGGGCCGTTCCTGACGGATGCCGTCGCGTCAGCCATGGGTCAGTTACTCCGTGGCGCCGCGGATCGACGGCAGCGCTCAGGTCGTGTGGCGGGGGCGCTTCAAGGTGAGTCTCGTCGCTTGCGCTGGACGCAGGCAGGTCCTGGGCCACAGGTTCATCGTCAACAATGACAAAGCGATAGGGGATTTCATCGCGGTCTGGCTGCGGGCGCGCTGCCGAGGGTCAGGCAGAACTCCCGACTCTCGCAGCGCCCATCGTCAGTTTCGCTGTCTAGCTACTGCGCCGGGACCGACCAGGTAATCTCGTCTCCCTGCTTGACCGGAAACTGCTCGCTTACCTCAGGCTCGCCTGTGCCCCGTGGTGGCCGGGCCTCGAACTGGATCCACGGGCTACCCGCCGTCAACCCTGCAGGGAGCGCAAAGCTGGCGTTCTGGTTGGACGGCACGAAGCCCAGTCGGGTTATTCGCCCGTCGCTCCGGCGCACATAGATATCCATGTCCACCGAATTCTGATTCTCGATTCGGGCCCGGGTCTGGTCTGCCGGCACGGTGTCGCCCGGCGTGCTGGCTCCACTGTGGCAGGCGGTTGCGAGAATGAAAAACAGGGCGGAAATTCGAAGAGAAGTCGCCATACCGTTCACTCCCATCGCCGAGGGTAGGGCCCATTTGCGACATCTGCTAGGCGCTTTGTGTCGCAATATCGCCGTGTGGCGACTCATTTGCGTCACTCTTGTCGTGCTGCTTCCCGGGTGCGGTGCCGAGTCCACCGCCCGGTTGCCGGCCGATCTCGAGGCCCGGGTGGAGAGCGAAGGCGTGGTCCGGCGGGCCGCCGACCTGACCTTTCGCTACACCGAGGCCCCCGGGAGCCGAAGCACTCGCTGGGAAGATCGGCGAGCCTCCATCGTGGTCACCCCCACAACCATTCTGATTCACAAGAATTCGAAGATTGGCCTCGAGCTGACGCCTCGCACTCGCCGGGAGGTGACGATTGAGCGGGAGGGAAGACGCGTTCGAGTGCGCGTGGGGCAAGGCCGGGCCGAAGTGCTCTGGTCGTTCGAGCCCCCTGACGGAGACGCCGAGGGATGGACCCGTGATCTCCGCGCCGTCGTGCGCCAGCGCAGCGCAGCCGGCACTCCCTAGCGCCGGGTCCTTCCCTCGCGGGTTCCCGGCTCACCAGTTTGTTAAACGTACTCGATTTCCCGATGACCGTTTCAACGTGGCGGCCGGGTGAGGAGAATGGTTAATTGTCAGTCATGCAGCCACCAGTGGCACGCTTGGCAGCGATCGAGGCGATGTCATACGCACGGTCGGATGCTGCGAGCACCCTCGGACTTCTCGCCCGGTAGATAACGATGTTTGGGCTGGTCCTCCTCGCCTCGGCTCTGGGGCAGAATCCCACACCGCTCGATTCAGTTAACCGCTTCCTGACCACAGAAATGAAGCGGCAGCATATCCCCGGGCTCTCCGTCGCCATCCTGCGGGGTGACCAGGTGCTGCTCTCCCGGGGCTACGGATATGCCAACCTCGAGCTCCGGGTTCCGGCCAGCGACAGCAGCATCTACCAATCGGGCTCGCTGGGGAAGCAGTTCACGGCTGCGGCCGTCACGATGCTGGCCGAAACCGGACGACTGTCCCTGGACGACAGCATCGTCAAGTGGTTGCCCGAGGGGCGCGGGGTTTGGGACGGAATCCGGGTGCGGCATCTGTTGACCCACACCTCCGGTATTGCCGAGTACACCGACTCGACGTTCGACTATCGGAAGGACTATACCGAAGACCAGCTGGTCCGCTTCGCGGCGTCCCGGCCGCTGGATTTTCCTCCAGGAGAGCGCTGGAGCTACAGCAACACTGGTTACGCGGTCCTCGGGGTGCTCGTCCACCGGATCACCGGGCGTTTCTACGGCGAGGTGCTGCACGATCTGATCTTTGCGCCGGCAGGAATGCGTACGACCCGCATCATCTCCGAGTCCGACATCGTACCCAACCGTTCGGCGGGGTATCAGCTGGTGGACGGCCAGCTCAAGAACCAGGACTGGGTTGCACCTTCCCTCAACACCACCGCCGACGGCTCCCTGTACCTGAGCGTCCAGGATCTGACCCGGTGGGCGGTAGCCTTGAATCACCAGCGCACCCCCAGCGCGGCAGTGCTCGCCCAGGCCTGGACCCCAGTACGACTGAATAACGGCGGCGAATATGCCTACGGCTTCGGATGGGACCTGACCGAGCAGCGCGGGCACCCCCGTATTGGGCACACCGGCTCCTGGCAGGGCTTCAAAACGGCCCTGTACCGCTACCCTGAGTTCGGGCTGAGCGTGATCGTCCTGGCCAATCTGGCGGAGGCGGAGCCGGGCGCGATTGCCGAAGGCATTGCCGGCATTCTTCAGCCAACCTTGCAACCGCCTCAGCTGTTGGCGGTGGCGTTGGCCGGCGCAAGTCCACCGAGTGCTATTCCCGAGATCCTGGCCCGGATTGCAAACGGGACCGATTCCACTGCGGTGACTCCCGGCTTGCATCACTTCATGGCAGCCTCCAGCCGTAAGGAGCTGAGTGACATGCTTTCGAAAACGGGAGCGTGGACCGAGCTCGGCTGCGACCGGGTCGGCGGCCGCAAGATCAGCCGCTTGGGTGCCGTCATCGAGCGGATTTGCTACGCCCGGGGAGTTCGGGAGAAATCAGGGGTATTGGCGTCGGTCTATTACACCAAGGATTGGCGGGCGGCCAACTTTGACACCGGCCGGTACTGAGCCGGGCCGTCGGGTTACCCGGTCGCACAACGGGATGAGTGTCCCACATTCGCTCCTGTTCGCAACAGACCTGGGCTGAGGAGCGGCGGAGGCTTGGGAGCGGAGGTGGTGTGAACGAGCGCCGATGGCGCGCGGCGCTGACTCTCATCCTCGCCATTTACGGATGGATCTGCCTCCGTGACCCGGGGGAGTATCGCTGGCTCGACAGTCTGGATCTGGCCATTCACGAGACCGGCCACCTGGTGTTCGCCTTCGATGGCGAGACGCTCACCTTGCTCGGCGGCACCCTGATGCAGCTCATCGTGCCGGCTGCGTTTATCATCGCTTTGTGGCGGGCCGGCGATCGGCACGGAGCGACGGTGCCGCTCTGGTGGCTGGGCCAGAACTGTTGGAACATCTCGGTGTACGTCAAGGACGCGCGGACCGAGGCACTACCTCTCGTTGGCGGCGGGGAGCACGATTGGGCGCTGCTGCTCGATCAATGGGGATGGCTGGAGCGAGACCAGGCTCTCGGCGGCGCCGTCTATCTCGTCGGCGTACTATTGTACCTGGCAGCAATCGTAGGCGGCTGGGTCCTGCTGGCCCGTACGCGTCAGACAAATTCCTCGAGCTCTTTCCCATCTTCCCGGCAGCCGCCCCAGACGAGCCGCCCATCTTGACTAGCAGAGGCGGCAGCACCAACACGAAGGAGCTTCAAATGATCCGGAAACTGGCTAAGGGTGGGTATCGGCTTTACTCCCGGAAGAAGGATCCCAAGACCGGTAAACGGCGGAACCTCGGTACCTTCAAGACCCGAGCGGCAGCCGAGAAGCATGAGCGGGCGGTTCAGTACTTCAAGCGCGGCGGCTGAGCATGCGCGCCTTCTTCCTGCTCCTCGTCATCGTGGCGGCACTGGCGGGGGCCTCCTACGCCGGCGCGCGCTTCACTGCCGGCCGCCTGATGGGACCGGAGGCCAAGGGATCGCCAACCATGCAATTCGCCTTTGCCGGCATCTCGGCCCTCCGTTCCAAGCCTCGGGGCTGGATCGTGGCGTACCCAACCGCCACCGAGTTCGGGCCCCGTGGCGCCGAGATCTATGTCAGCCCCGTCGGTCGCCTCATCGGCACCCGGCCAGCAGACCTCGCTCGTCGAGTAGAGGCAAGCCAGGCTGCCGAACCCTGACCACGTGGAGGATTCATGGCTCGCTGCGAACTCTGCGGCAACGACTACTACCTGTCCTTTCAGGTCGTCGCCGCCGGAAAAACTCACACCTTCGACAGTTTCGAATGCGCCATCCACTCCTTGGCGCCGGTGTGCGATCACTGCGGCTGCAAGATCATAGGCCACGGCATAGAGGCGAAAGGAACCTTCTTCTGCTGCGCCCACTGCGCGAGGGAGCGGGGAGTCAAGGCGGCGGTAGATCACGTCCAGGACGAAAAGCAGAGGGCCCGGTGAATTCACCGGGCCCTCGTCGTTACCACCGAAGCACTACTGGCGGCAGGATGTCTTCGCGTGAACCTTCGCCTTGGCCGACAAATCAGTCATGGCGGCCTTGATATCCGAGCGGGCGTAGTAGGTCTTCCCGTACTGATAAGTCCAGAGAAAGAAGCCACAGGCATAGCTGTTATTCAGCAATGCTGTTCCATAGTTACGAACTTCGGTGGCGCTCATGGCGGAGAGTCCGCTGGTGTAACCACGAATCCCGCTGGATCCGTTCCCGCCGTCGAGCACATTCATGCTCACGACCACTCCAAGTCCCTTGGTCCTGGCCGCCGCCACCTCTGACGCGAGCCACTTTCGCCGCGTCGCCCTTCCGGGAGGTGTATTGGGCCCACCCCGCATCCAAATACGTGTAGGTAGTTGGACTAGCGGCCAGCCAGCTCGGAACGACCCGTACAACCGTTGGTATAGCTGGCCAATACTGCTTGCTGTATTTGGCCATCGCCTCCAGGGTTGCCGTAGAGATGGTCTTTCCTCCCCATTTGGAAGCACGATTGGGCTCGTCGATCAGAATGTGGGCCAGAACGGTCCCGTCGGTGATGTAGGAACTGAAATTGATCCCCTTAAACCGATCGACCATCGTTTTCCATTTGGTGAGACTGAAGGTCCCATCCGAGTTTTTCACCCAGGAGTCGGAGCCACCAACCAGCTTGAGCATAAGCGGGCAGCATGTGCGCGAGCGGTGGAAAGCTCAGTGAGCAGCATGTTCGGGCTGGGGACTCTCAACGCGCCGGTGTGCAAAGAACCAAGAAGGGAGATGTCGAGGTCGTACGAGCCAAACACTATACCGGGTGCCGCGGAGCCCGAGAGCGCAATGCCTGCTGCCCCCAGCGTATCTCCCGTGGGAACGGGAATTAGAGTGGAGTCCACCGGCATGGTGGAGTCGGGAACCGCGCTGGAGTCCGTCGGAGCCGGCGCCGCTGCGGTGGGTGATTCGGTGGTGGGGCCAACACCGTCGCTGCCGCCACAGGCCGCGAGAAATGCCAGCAGTCCGATCGTACTCGCCTGAAACCAGGCCCTGCCATACAAGCGGTTCTTAGGGTAGATCATGGACGCACACACTTTCTCTCCCCCAAGGGGAGAACATGACCGCACACTATTCGCTCCAAGCATGCTGCGGTCACGGCGGGGCCATAACGGTAGCAGGCCGACCAATCGGTCGCGGGGGCGAGAGCGTTTCCGGCCTTCGAACCAGCCGGAGGTCTGTTGATCTAAGTGGTGTTAGCCGAGCCGCTTACGGCTACAGTTCGCGATGGAATGGCCGCCCGGTTGGCGCCATCTCTTCTTCCCCCGAGAGGGTGGGCTCGCGACGGGAAGAATATACCCCCATGGGGTAGTCCTGTCAACCTATGAATCTGGGGCCGCCTTCACCCGGCGCAAGTCTTCCGACACCTCGTTGTCCTGGTCACCGGGTTTCTGGCCGGAAGCCGGACAGTCGATGCCGTCCGATCGTGGCGGGAGTGGCATTCCTGGGCAGTTCGGGACCCGTCGGCAGCCGACGCCTACAGAAGCTTCTTCATGGTGAACGCAGTGGCCGCGTTGGTGAGCCTTCTCCTCGCGGGTCTGGTCTGGTGGCTGCTGCGACCAAAGTCACAGAGACAAGCCGGGGGCTGATGCTCAGGGTGTCGGGGGCCTGGGGTTGCCGCCATCGGTGAGAAAGCGAACCCGGTTGCCCGGGCCGCGGATCCACACGGTGAGGTACTTGCCATAGTCCGGATCGGCACCTTGGGGTGTGATCACCGCCTCACCGACGGTCCAGCCCAGATCGCCGCTCCGGCTGGCGCCCGCTGCTACCGGATGCCAGCGCCATGTCGCCGGACCAGCCACTGCGCTTCCGATGGCCGCGGGTCCCCGGGTCATGAGACCGGCACCCCCCAGGGTAAAGGACTCGCGCGCGGCCCAGTGTCGGAAGGCCACCTCGGCTCCCCGCTCCCCGGCCAGGCGAGCAAAGGCAAGGTCCGCAGCTACGAATGGTGCCGAAACTCCGGAGGCCTGGGCCGGTTCCTTGGTACGGGGCAGCCCTGATGGTAGAGCACTGGGCGCAACCGGTGACATGCCGGTCAGCAGCAATGCAGCGATACTCCAGCGCCCGTCGTCGCGGCGCCAGGTTGTGGTGTAGCGCCCGATTCGCGGGGGGGTAGCGCCTCCGCGAGCGCTCGCTACGGCGATGCCCCAGGTCACCCCGAGCGTGGAGTCTCGAGCGAGCTCTACGCCGAGCGGTTGCCAGGTGAGGTGCAAGGAGTCGCGAGTGGGGAGGGCATCGAGCAGTTCTCGGAGCGCCTCGCCGCCGGCGGCGACCGGTGCCCCGGGCCAAAGTAGCACGGCACTTGAGTGCGCGGCTCCCTGGAGCGCGGCCGCAAACCCGGAATCACTGCTCAACTGCGCCACCGCCCGATCGGCGGTAACCAGGGCGGCTCGCTGGTCTTGAGCGACCAGCGGGGAGGCTAACATCACCAGCAGGAAAGCCAGAGCACGCGGGGGTGGGGCTCGCATGAGACGGTCCTCTTCCGTTGGCAATGACAGGACGGTTGCAGTGATCTCAATACGACGTTCGACGCCTGGAGAGATTCACTGTCTCCCGCTAGGAGAGCTCTTCAGGAACTGCCATGGTGGGTCGGGCAAAGCGAACCGATGTATCACGCGAGGCGGGGATGCGGCGACCGGTGATCGGTGTAATGGGATCGGCTGAGCCGAGTCCTGGCTGCTTGAGCGCGGCCCGTGAGCTGGGCGGGCTGTTGGCGGAGCGAGGTTGGATTGTGCTCACCGGCGGTCGTCCCGAAGGGGTCATGGCGGCGGCCTCCGCCGGGGCCAAGAACATCGCCGGCAGCCTGACACTCGGCATCCTGCCCGGGGTCTCCGGGGCGGGTCCGGACGTGGACATCGCGGTGTTCACCGGAATGGGCGAAGCCCGCAACGCGATCAATGTGCTCACCGGCGATGTCATCGTGGCTTGCGGGGTAGAGGGTTGGGGAACCCTTTCTGAAGTTGCCCTCGCGCTCCGGGCGGATAAGATCGTGATTCTACTGCAGGCATCGGAGCCGGCTCGCTCGTTTTTCAGGAGCTTTCCCACCGGCGGACGGCTACTCGAAGCGGCGGTACCGGGAGATGTGGTGCGAATCCTCGAGGAGGAGCTCGCCATACCGCGCTGGGGTCCATCGACAACCTAGGGAGCGGATCCATGCTCATCTGCCAATGGCATCTGGATATCGTCTACGGTAAACAGGCCGAAGCGCTGCGGGTCATGCGAGCCTGGGGAGCGGAGAAGTTCGCCAGCTCCGAGTTTCGCCGGGCCCGAGGTTCTCGCCTGCTCGGGGGACTGGTGGGTGCTTCGGCCTCTCACCTGATCGACGAGTACACGTTTGAATCGCTCGGCGACTTCGAGTCGGCGCTTTCCGGGATGGCCGCACCCCAGTTCAAGCCTCACTCCGATGCGCTGGCACCGTTCATCGTTCCTGGGTCGCAGCATTGGGTGGTATACCGGTTGTTGGAGTAATCCTGATCCGCGGGCGTCATCGACCGTGGGTCCCTAGGAACTCTCAGCGGATTCCACGACATAGGCTTCCATAGCGAAGTACTCCGCCAATCCGAGGCGGTCGAGCTCCGCCGCGGTTCCCTTGTTGCGAGCCTCGACCCGCTGCCAGAACTCCCGGTCATCCGGTCCGGGAAAAGGCGCGCGTGTCCTTCTGGGACTGGTGCTTGAAGATCGCCTGGATCTTGAGGCGCAGCTCTTCCTGTGAGAGCGGCACCAGCCAGGTGGCCTCGGTGACCGGCCACTCCTGCCAGGCGCCACGGTAGAGCCAGACCTCGGGCCGCGGGTTGCCGGCGCAGACGTATAGCTTCAGCGCCTGCTCGACCGCCTGCTTACAGACCCGGTGAGTGCCGTGAGGATCCGAGAGGTCTCCCGCCACGAAGACCAGGTCAGGCCGGACTTCATCGAGCAGGTGGTGCACGATGGCCACGTCCTCCGAGCCAATGGGATCTTTGCGAACTTTTCCCGTCTGATAGAACGGAAGATTCAGAAAGCGTGCGGCCCGGTCGTCGAGCCCCAGCGTACGAATGCCCGCCACTGCCTCCGATCTCTCGGATGATCCGTTTGGCGTCCTGCACTTCGGCGATGTCGACGTCGCCGGGCCGCTTGCTGACCAGGAAATCAGTCACTCTGCGGCCCAGGTGGGCGGCTGGCGCCTCGGGGAGGTAACGCTCCGCCGCCAGGCGATGGAGGAAATCGAGATGGCGTCGCACGTCATGATCGAAGACGGCAAGATTGCCGCTGGTCATGTACGCCACGGTGATCTCGTTGGCGTTGGCGGCCAGCTTGTGAAGAATTCCACCCATCGAGATGACATCGTCGTCCGGGTGAGGCGAGAAGCAGATAACCCGCTTGCTCCGAGGCAGCTTGGAGCGGCCCCGAATCTTGGCTCCGAGCGCGTTGAACACCTCGCCGTTGAGCGCACCGGGTGAGCCGTAGCGGGCGACCAGCGACGAGAGCCGGTGCTCGGCGTAATCCCGCTGGGTCAGCTTGAGGATGGCCTTCCCGGTCTGATGCGAGAGCCAGGTGACCGCGCGCACCACCAGCTTGCTGGTCCACTCCACCGAGCCGAGCAGCCACGGCGTGGCGATCCGGGTGAGGGCCGCCGCGGCCGGGCGATCGAGATAGAAGGTGGTGTTCGGATGCCGCTGCAGGAACGTGGCGGCGACCTCGTGATCTATCTCTCCCTCGACCGCCCGGCGGACGATGTCGGCCTTGTGTTCTCCGGTGGCCAGGATGACAATCTCGCGGGCCTCGAAGATGGTCTCCACTCCCATAGTGAGGGCTTCACGCGGAACGTTTTCCTCGCCGAAGAAGTCGGAAGCCGTATCCTTTCGGGTCACCAGGTCCAGGGTCACCAGGCGAGTGCGGCTCTCCGCCCCGGAGCCAGGCTCGTTGAACCCGATGTGGCCGGTCCGCCCAATCCCGAGGAGCTGGAGATCGATTCCCCCCGCTGCTCGGATGGCCTGCTCGTATCGGTGGGACTCTTCATCCACCTCGTCCCGGCGAACGTCGCCGCGGGGGAGATGAATGTTTGCTGGAGGGATGTCGAGCTGATCGAAGAGGTTTTCCCGCATGAAGCGATGGTAGGAGTGAATGCTGGCCGGATCCATCGGGTAGTACTCGTCGAGGTTGAACGTGATCACGTCGGCAAAGCTCAATCCGTCTTCCTGGTGCATCCGGATCAGCTCGCGATACACCCCGATGGGCGTGGATCCCGTGGCCAGCCCCAGCACGGCGCGTTGTCCGGCCGCGCGCCTGGTCCGGACGACCTCCGCGATGCGCTGGGCCACCAACCGGCCGAGATCATCGGGATCGTCCACGATCACCGTGCGAATGCGCTCGAGATCGTGAGAACCTCTGATGGGAGATGGGGGAGTGGTCACAACCCGCGACCATGCAATCCATGGGCCACCAGGGACCGGGAGCCTCGGGCGAGACGGAGGCCCGGCCGGTCTCTCAAATCGCCCCCAACCGTCTCATTCTTCGACCCAGGCTGCACGGCCGGCACTGATCGCCCCACCCTCCTGCCGTTCCCGAAGCCGGGGAATCGGCGTAGAATGAAGCGGGCTCAAGAGCGAGGCTGAGTGTACCGAGAACCGACCCTACCAACGGCAGAGGACGCTTCCCCGCGCGAACTGTGGCGGGCGAGCTGGAAGCTGCTGCTCATGCTGGCAGTTCTGTGCCTGCTGGTTGTGCCGCTGGTGCGCGAGCTGCCCTTGGGGCAGAGCACCCGCACCGGCATCGTGGCCTGGCTGCTGGTTGGACTCGCCTTGTACTGGCTCTACGCCGGCATGGGGTATCGTCCGCTCCTGCTGCTCCAGCTCCTGCTCTTCTCCGCTGCCGCCGCACTGCTGAGCGCCAAGGTGCTCCTCGTAGCCCTGGACGTCAAAGAGCTCACCGTGCTCCGCTATTTCGCCCGAGGCATGATTTTGGTCGGGGCCGGTCTCGCGGGAGCTAATCTCGGCGCCATGCTGCTAACGTTGTGGCGACGATCGCGGGGCCCTGCCCGAGTGAAGGAGAACCGTCCTTGATCTGCCGGATCTGGCATGGCTGGACCACGTCAGAGAATGGCGAGGCGTACGACTCTCTCCTTCGAGAAGAAATCTTCCAGGGCATCTCCGCACGCAAGCTTGAAGGCTACCTCGGCATCGATCTGCTTCGTCGAGAGCTGGCCGGCACCGACGAGTTCGTCACCATCATGTGGTTCGAGTCGCTCGACGCCGTGCGCTCCTTTGCCGGGGACGATTATCAGCGAGCGGTCGTCCCTCCCGCCGCCCGGAAGCTGCTGCTGCGGTTCGACGAGCGGTCCGCTCACTATGAGGTCCGCGAGCGCCGTCCATGATGCTCCGATGGTTGCTCGCCGCTTTTCATCTTCTGGCGCTGGGCCTGGGCCTGGGCGCCGTCTGGGTCCGGGGCCGCGCGCTTCGAGGGCCGCTCGACCCCGGGGGCCTTCGGCGGGTCTTTGTCGCCGACTCGGTCTGGGGCCTGGCCGCCGTGCTCTGGATCGGCACCGGCCTCTGGCGGCTCCTCGGCGGGACCGAAAAGCCGACCGACTATTACCTGCATAATCACGCCTTTATGGCGAAAATGGGGCTGCTGCTTCTGATTCTCATCCTGGAGCTCCGGCCAATGATCGCGCTTATCCGCTGGCGCACCCAGGTGGGCAGGGGCGAGCTGCCCGACACTCGGGCCGCGCCGGTTCTGGCTCGGATCAGCTTCGTTCAGGCTGGCATCGTTGTGCTCATGGTGTTCGCCGCCACCGCGATGGCCCGGGGACTCAGCTTCTAAAGTGATTTGTCTATCCGCAGTCGTATCAATTTACGGCAGCAATAGTTAGACACTTGTCATTCAGTCATCCTTGAGGTATTTACCGCGGAGCGCTTAGGGCGGCGTCCGCCGCTGGCCTCGCAGGCGGTGGCCTTGTACGGCTGACCCTTGTCCGCACCCAACCGCAGGGATTGTTTTCTCGCACTGTGGAGCCGCGATGGCGGAGCCGAATTTTGCGAATCTCGTCGCCACTCTGAACTCGACTTTGCAGAACGTCGAGGCGCGCCTGGCTCGAGATCCCGAGCCAGTCGAGGGGTTGGAGGATTTCAAGGCCGCGCTGGACGACATGCGGCTCCGGCTGTGGGGACTTCTCAGCGCCGCGGGTGCGGACGATTTCAAGGGTTTTCAGGAACGGTTCCGGATCCGCCGGGCCACGGAGATGTGTCGCGGCCTGAGTGGCGATCTGGGGACCGGTGCCCTGGGCCGGCGACATCCCGAGCTCACCGGCTTACGGGAGGCCGCGCTGGAGCTGAGTCGCAGCGTGGAGCGGGCTCAGCAGCACTGAACCTCAACTGGAGGAGTGATGTCCAAACGTGACGATGCCCGGATCGCGGCGCTGGCCAAGAAGAACGCCGAAAAGGCCGTGCGGCCTAAACGGGACCGCGCAGTCCAGTTCGATCCCACCTTGCGCCAGCGCCCGGACGAAGAAGAGCCCGAAACCGAGCGTCTTTTCAAGGAAATGAAACGCCGGGAGTTCTGAAGGGCGCCATGGCTCATTCGCGCCCTCGCCGGCCTATCATCGCTGTTTTCGTCGCCCTCCTGCTGCTGGCTGGGGCTCTCCTCCTTATAACTGTCGCCATCCGCCATCTGGTGCCGCGCGCCCGCGCCCTGCTGCCCGGCCCGGGCGAGACGACGGTCAGCCACGGCGTGGTGGTGGAGCAGATGCAGGCGGTGGCCAAGCTGGTCAGCAGCGAGACGACGGTCCGGGATGTCGTGGTCTACCAGAATCGGCGCCTGGGCTCTACCAAACGATCGCTCGTGGTGGTGACTGGAAAGGTGCTCGCCGGACTCGATCTCGATGCCGGGACCCAGGTGAACATCGACCATCAAGCCCGCCGCATCGCCATCGTCCTCCCCCGGGCCAAGGTGCTCGGCGTGGAGGTGACCAAGCTCCAGACCTACGATGAGCGCAATGGACTCTGGAATGTGTTCCGGCCGGAAGATCGCGACACGATTTATCAGCTCGCGCGGGACCAGCTGGTGAGCGCCGCCGGCGAGCTGGCGGTGACGGCGCACGCCGAGGAGAGCGCCCGGCGGCTGCTGGGCGCGATGATCCACGCTGATGGGTATACCGTGGATGTCACCTTTGGCGGCAGGAATGAGCTCCCCGCCCGTGACAGCACCTGACCTCTCCACTCAACCAACTGAATCGAACGCCGATGCACCGGCCTAGAATGGGGTGTACATGAAGAAGGCCCTGGATCAGGTCACGCTGGACTATCGCGATAAACAGATCGTCGCCGCCTTGAATCGAAGCGGGGAGGAGCCTCCCATGTGGTACGTCACCATTGGGGGGACCGCGCTGACCAGGTTTCCGGCCACGCGGTCCGACAGCGAGGCCTCGGTGCGCGGGCGGGTACTCGCCTGGCTGAAAGACCATCCTGATATGCTCGATCGGGATCAGATCATACTCGGAGGCGGCTGAGCGATTAGATTTCCCGCGCGCGGCTTTCACCCGCGCCCGGTGGCGAGCACTTGCGCGCGAGGTCACCGGATACCGCGCGCCAGTTCACTCCAACGAGTCTTCCGTGAGCACCCATAAAGTCGAACAGCGTCGTCTGCACCACCGCGGCCGGGAGTTTCACTTCGTGTCCTATGACGCCCAGGTCGCCAACGAGCGCCGCGGCGAGCCGGCCATTCCTCCGATGTGGTATCTGATGAATGAGGGCAAGCGGCGGCCGGTCCTGCCGCACACCCCGGGTCAGGAGCTGATGGAGCTCGATGGCGCGCTCCTCCGCTGGGTTGACGAGCAGGTCTTCGGCGCCGACGTCCAAACCCTTTCCCGCCCACGCCGGAAGTGACCCCGGCGGAGCCATGACCCCGTCCTTCGACCCGCTCGACCCTGACACCCAGGTCTTCTGGCTCCGGCTGGGCACCGCAATTCTCTGCGGCGGGATCATCGGCCTCGAGCGGCAGCTCCGGGGCAAGGCTGCCGGGATCCGCACCAGCATCCTCATCTGTCTCGGTACCCAGCTCTTTGTGTCGCTTGGCTCCTCCTTTGGCGGAGAGCGGGTCGACCCCACCCGGGTGCTGGGACAAGTGGTGACCGGCATCGGCTTTCTGGGTGGCGGCGTAATCCTGGCTCGCGAAGGCGCGGTCATCGGGGTGACGTCCGCCGCAGTGATCTGGGTGCTCGCCGCACTGGGATCGCTGATCGGCCTCGGCCACCTCGTGGCTGCCATGGTCCTCAGCGTGGTAACCGTGGGCCTGCTCATTGGGGTGGAGCTTCTGGAGTCGGTTTTTCGGCGGCTCCGCGAAGGCGCCACCGAGCGGGAGCTGGAGCAAATCGACCTGCAGGAGTGAAGCCGGAGGGCTCATGTCCCGCACGTTGCTGTTGCTCTCGAGCATTCTTGCGGCCTGCACCGGCGGGTCAGCCAGAGATTCCCGGGCCCGTGATTCAGCGGACAGCGCCTTCGGCCTAGTTCAATCGCGCGGACACGTGGCCATGGGCGTGGATCAATACACCTCCACCCATCGCTTCGAACCGCTCCCCGACGGCGGCCGGATCGTCCTTCAGCGGGACGGGAACGACTCCGCCGGCACCGCCCAGATCCGAAGCCACATGCGAATGATTGCCCGCTCCTTCCAGGGCGGAGATTTCGCCCTGCCCGGCTTCGTGCACGACCGCGCGGTCCCCGGCACCGCCGTCATGGCGGAGCGTCGGGACCGGATCTCGTACACGACCGACACGCTTCCCCGGGGCGCCGAGCTCCGGATTCACTCCGACGACACCACCGCGGTCAACGCGATCCACCAGTTCCTCGCCTTCCAGCGTCAGGATCATCGCGCCGGGGGAAGCGGGGCCGCCCACTAGTGGCGCAGTCCGGGATGATGCCGGCCGCGATTGCTGCCATCCTTGACCGAGATCTGCAAGCGCTTCGGCGCGAAGTCGAAGCCTACCCCGACGACCGTGCGCTCTGGCAACCGGTTCCCGGAATCATCAACACCGCAGGCACCTTGGTGCTTCACCTCACCGGTAATGTCCAGCACTTCCTGGGCACCCGCTCTAGGCGGGACCGATTACGTTCGCGATCGGCCTGCGGAATTCGCCCGGCGCGACGTGCCTCGAGCCGAGCTGTTGCAGGAGATCGAGGCGGCCCGGGCGGCGGTCAGGCAGGGCCTGGGCCGTCTTCCCGAGGCGCAGCTTGCGGCCGACTTCCCCGAGGTTATCGCCGGAGACCGATTTGCCACCGGTGACTATCTCGTCCACCTGGCCACGCACTTCGCCTATCATCTCGGCCAACTCGACTACCACCGCCGAGTGGTTACCGGCCACGAGAGTGGTGTCGGTGCCATGCGGACGAGGGAGCTGCTCTCGGCCCGGCCGGTGGCGACCGGATCATGAAGCCAGTGGCCCGTGAAGCATTGCTGCTGGTGGGACTGGTCCTGCTGGTGGATGCCGTCTTCGTGGCCGCCTACTTCCTCGGCCATCTGCGCGCTCTCTCCGATCCAGCGAAGCTGGCCTTCACCCTGGTCTGGACTCTGGTGACCCTGGTCGTGGTGATCCGGGGGCTCTCGCGAATCAGGAAAGCACGCTGAAGAACCCTTCCGCCCCGGCGCCGCTGGGTGCCACCTGGGACGGCCAGGGGACCAGCTTTGCCATTTACTCGGAGCACGCCACGAGGGTGGAGCTCTGCCTCTACGCCCAGTCGGGCGACGCCACGGAGTCGGCGCGGATCGAGCTGCACCGGGGGACCGAGGGGGTCTGGCACGGGGCGGTCCCGGGGGTCGGACCGGGGCAGGCCTATGGCTATCGGGTCCACGGACCGTACGCGCCGGAGCAAGGTCACCGCTTCAACCCCGCCAAGCTGCTGCTCGATCCTTACGCCAGAGCTATCAGCGGAACCATCGGATGGAACGACGCGCTCTCGGGATCTCCCCGGCGAGGCTTGCCGGCCGAGCGCGACCTGATCGCCGATCCAAGGGACAGCGCGGGCGCCATGGCCAAGGCGCTGGTTGTCGATCCGACTTTCCCCTGGCAGGGGGACCGGCTCCTGCGAACTCCATGGGACCAAACCGTGATCTACGAGTGCCACGTCAAGGCAATGACGATGCTGCACCCTGGCGTGCCGGAGGAGCTCCGGGGCACTTATCTCGGTCTCGCCAGCGATCCCATCATCGAACACCTGAAGAGTCTTGGCGTGACCGCCGTGGAGCTCCTGCCGGTCCACCACATGGTCACTGAGCGACGCCTGGCTGAGATGGGACTCACCAACTACTGGGGCTACAGCTCGATCGGGTTCTTCGCCCCGGATATACGCTTTGCCAGCCGGGAGGGAGCGGCGGGCCGGCAGGTGACGGAGTTCCAAGCCATGGTGCAGCGGTTTCACGCCGCGGGACTGGAGGTCCTGCTGGATGTGGTCTACAACCACACCGCCGAAGGGAATCAGCTGGGGCCGACCCTTTCGTTTCGCGGGATCGACAACGCCCGCTACTATCGGCCCCATCCGGACGGGCCGCGGCTTTATGCCGACTACACCGGATGCGGGAACACGGTGGACCTGCGACATCCGGGAGTGCGGCGGCTGGTCCTCGATAGCCTGCGGTACTGGATCACCGAGATGCACGTCGATGGCTTCCGTTTCGATATTGCGCCGGTCCTGGCCCGGGACGACAGCGGGGTGAACATGGCAGGCCAGTTCATGAACGAGGTTTGCAATGATTCGATCGTGTCTCAGGCAAAGCTCATCGCCGAACCCTGGGATCTCGGCCCGGATGGGTACCAGACCGGGAAGTTCCCCGCCGGATGGAGTGAGTGGAACGACAAGTACCGGAACACCGTGCGGCAGTTCTGGCGGGGCGATCCGGGACAGGTGGGGCAGGTCGCTTCCCGCCTCTCCGGGAGCAGCGACCTCTACGAAGCGAGTGGGCGTCCGCCGCAGGCCAGCGTGAACTTCGTGACCTGTCACGACGGATTCACCCTGCAGGACCTGGTCAGCTACGAGAGTAAACACAACCTCGCCAACGGCGAGGACAACCGGGACGGCACCGACTATAACCTGAGCCGGAACTGGGGCGTTGAAGGGCCCGCCGAGTCGCCCCGCGTGCTCCATGTCCGGCAGCGGATGCAGCGAAATTTCCTTGCCACGCTGGCATTTTCCCAGGGAGTGCCGATGCTCTCCCATGGAGACGAGGTGGGCCGCACGCAGTCCGGCAACAACAACGCCTACTGCCATGATGGTCCGCTCACCTGGGTGAACTGGCAGCTCACCGGCGAGCAGCAAGCTCTGCTCGAGTTCACCCGCAGAGTCTTTGCCGTCCGGGCGGCGACTCCGCTCCTGCGCCGCGGCCGCTTTTTCCGGCGTCAGCCGGAGGGCCCGGAGCAGCTCAAGGATCTCACCTGGTTGCGGCCCGACGGGAAAGAAATGACGGTCGCAGAATGGACCGATGCCGCCAATCACGTACTCGGCATGCTGATTCACAGCGATGGTAGGCAGACGGAAGACGTCTTGTTACTGCTGAATTCGGGGGGCCGCTCCAAACCCTTCACCTTACCGACGCCGGCTCATCCGGGAACCTGGACCGAGGTGGTGAACACCTCCCAATCCACCGCTCGCCGGGTGTCCGAAGGTTCGGTGAACCTGGGGGCTCGCACGCTGATCCTGCTGCGATACGAGCGGGACTGAGCGCCGGCTAGCCGTCCAGTCGCTCGCCCTGCAACGCTCGGTGAACCTGTTCCGGAAAACCACGGACGTCGATCGGCTTGGTGATGTAGCCGTCGAAGCCTGCCTGGAGGGCCCGCTCGCGGTCGCCGGTCATGGCATGGGCCGTCAGCGCCACGACCCGCACGGTGCCATAGGGAGAGCTCCGGATCTCTCGGAGCAGTGCGAAGCCGTCCTTGCCCGGCAGCTGAATATCCATCAGCACCAGATCGGGAGCTCCGCCCTCGATGGCGTCGAGGAGGCCGTCGCCACCGGTCAGACCGGTCACCTCATGACCCTTGAGGGTCAGCAGCGTCCGGAACAGCTTCATGTTGTCCGGACTGTCTTCCACGATCAGAATCTTGGCCACGGGTCCGGTCCGTTGAGAATCGGGTCACATATCAGTACAATCTTGGCTGTCCTCCGGCAACAACGACGCAATCGCTCCCGCTTCCCCCGGCCATCGGATGCCTTGCTCGAACCCTCGTCCTAGCGGCACGTGCGCCCGTCTTCGCTGGCAGTGATCGGACTGGGAGCGATCGGAGGATCGCTCGCCTGGCAGGCCCGCCTGGCCGGGGTGGCCCGAGTCGTCGGATACTCGCCGGAGCCCTCTGAGGGAGTGCGGGCCCTCAAGGCCACCGCGATCACGGAGCTGGCCGACACGCCTGCCGCTGCCATCCGGGGCGCCGAGCTGGCGGTGCTCGCAGTGCCGCCCCGAGCCACGCTGGACTTGATCGCCGGGCTGGCCGGCGCTCTCGAGGCCGACACCGTCCTTACCGACGTATGCAGCGTAAAGACGCCGGTCGTCAAGCAGGCGGTGGTCTCCGGGCTGGGCGACCGCTTTGCCGGCGGCCATCCCCTGGCCGGCACCCACGAGACCGGCTTCGGGTCCGCCCGGCCCGATCGGTTCCGCCGCTGCGTGGTCTACATCTGCGAGAGCGGCACCTCGGCCGGACACCGAGCCGCGGACCTGGTCGCCAGTTTCTGGGAGCGTACCCTCGAAGCCGCACCGGTGCGAATAGACGCCGAGGCGCACGACCGGCAGCTTGCCTGGACCAGCCATCTGCCCCAAGCTGTCGCCTCTGCCCTCGCCAAGAGCCTTGCGGATCGGGGACTCGGCGCCGTCTCCTTCGGCAGCGGGGCAAAGGACAGCACCCGGCTCGCCGCGAGCAATCCTGAAATGTGGGTCGACATCCTGCTCTACAATCAGGCGGCGGTGAGTGAGGCCCTGGAACAAACTGAGCACGAGATCGCCGAGTTGCGGCGACTGCTGGCGAGCCGGGACGCTGCCGGTCTCCGCCGATTTCTCGAGGTGGCCAAGGGCTTCCGGGAAGGGATCGAACGGTGAAGGTCGCGGGCTCCGTCTCGGTTCCAGGAGACAAGAGCATCACTCACCGGGTACTGATGCTCGCCGCGCTGGCCCGAGGAACCAGCCGGATCGGCGGTGCGCTCACATCGCTTGATGCGCGTTCCACCGGGCGGGTCTTGCGGCAGCTTGGCGCCGGGATCACGCCGCTTCGAGCAGGGGCGATCACCACGGTGCAGGGCCGGGGACGGCTGCGCCGGCCGATTGAATCGCTGAACTGCGGCAATTCGGGCACCACGACCCGGTTGCTGCTGGGGGTTCTCGCGGCACACCAGTTCTCGGCCACGCTGACCGGCGACAGCTCGCTTCGCCGCCGGCCGATGCGCCGGGTCACCGGCCCCCTGACCCAGATGGGAGCGCGCTTCATCGAAGGAGATGGAGACGGCCTTCCGCTAACGGTCGAAGGCGCCCGGCTCAAACCCCTGACCTACGACATGCCGGTTTCCAGTGCCCAGATCAAGAGCGCGCTGCTGCTGGCTGGAGTCGCCGGGGAGGTGGAAGTGGCGCTGCGGGAGCCACACGGCCGCTCTCGAGACCACACCGAGCGGCTGCTCCGCGCCTTCGGATACGGGGTCCGGGAGAGTGAAGGTTGGATCCACTTCGCCCCCAGTGGCCGGGTTGAGCCGTTTGAGATCGAGGTGCCGGGCGACCCATCCTCGGCCGCTTTCCTGGTTGGCGCGGGAGTGCTGGCTGAAGGCGGTGAGCTGCGGATCTCCGGTGTGGGCCTCAACCCTACCCGGATCGGCTTCCTCGAGGTCCTGCGCCGAATGGGTGCTGAGGTGCGGATCGAAAGCCGAGCGACCCAGTTCGGCGAGCCGGTGGGAGACCTGGTGGTCAAACCGGGGTCGCTGAGCGGCACTGAAGTGGCGGCGCGGGAGATCCCCGGCCTCATCGATGAGATCCCGATTCTAGCGGTGCTCGCCTCCCGGGCGGAGGGCAGCACCACGTTCAGAGAAGTCGGCGAGCTTCGGGTCAAAGAGAGCGACCGGCTTGGGCTCATGGCCGAGAATCTGCGCGCGGTGGGAGCTCGCGCCGAAGTGGTGGGGGAAGATCTCGTGGTGGAAGGGGAGCGACACGGTGCCTGCCGGCAGAGTACGAACCGCAGCGGACCATCGGCTGGCCATGGCCTTTGCCGTACTGGGCACGCTACCCAAAGCGCGGGTCCGTATAGACAACCTGGCGTCTGCGGCAGTCAGTTTCCCGCACTTTTCCCAGACCCTCCGTAAAATCGGTAAGCGAGCTCGGCGATGAACGGCGGCGTGATCGCGATCGACGGGCCATCCGCCTCCGGAAAGTCGAGCACCGCGCGGGCAGTGGCGGAGGCGCTTGGGTTCGCGCATCTCGACTCGGGCTCCTGGTATCGCGGCGTCACTCTGGTGACCCTGCGCGAGTGGGCTCGGCGGGGCTGCCCCGGCGACGACCCGGTGCGAGACCTCCCCCCGGAGACCATCCTCCGCGCAGCCGAGGATCGCGGTCTCATGCTCCAGTCCGATGGAGCGGGCTTTGCCGCGTACCTGGAGGGCGAGCCGGTGGAGGATGCCCTCCGCAGCCTCGAAGTGACGGCGCACGTGTCCGCCGTCGCGGCCATTCCGGTGGTTCGCGAGTGGGTCAACACCCGGCTCCGCGCCATGGTGCGGGCCGGCCAGAACGTGGTGGTAGATGGAAGGGACATCGGCACCGTGGTGTTCCCTGACGCCGACCTCAAAATCTTTCTCACCGCGTCACCCGAAGCCCGGGCCGGCCGGCGAATCAGCCAGCGGGGGGCCGCGATCCAGCAGGACCATCTCGACGCCGAGGCGGCGGCGCTGGCCGCCCGTGATCACGCCGATTCCACCCGCGCCATAGCACCCCTGCGGCCGGCCGCCGATGCGGTGCACCTCGATACCACGGCCATGGGCTTTGCCGACCAGGTGCGGTTCATCGTGGACCGGGCCCGCCCGATCTTCTCCCGCCGGTGACCTGACCGCTTTTCTCAACAGTCAACCGATTGCTGGGCCTTG